>NZ_DF266790.1:182976-618639 GCF_000320945.2 Idiomarina sp. 28-8 | reverse complement strand
CCTGAGCCAAGGCTGGGTTGCTAAATACTGCCAGCATTAATAGTAACGGAATTAAAAAAACAGACTGCCTGAACCATGATGCCATCATTCGTACTCAGCTATTTTGTTAAAAGAAGGTTGTCTGTATGTTACGCAAATTTCTTCAGATTCGATTACTATTGTAGATTACAGATGAAAATAAGAGGCTTGTATGAGCTTAACGGATCCAAAAACGTTCGAATGTCCTTACTGTATGGCAATAAATGACATTGAAATTGATTGGCTAAATGATATTGGCCAACACCAGATTGTCGATTGTCAGATCTGTTGTCAGCCAATAGAGATCGAAATTCTGCAGCTCGGGGATGATGTGCAGATTAAAGCGCACCGTGATGATGAATAAGGTGCGCTGTTAAAACCTTATATTGCTTCAATTTCCTGTTCAGCTTCTTTAAAGCCATTTTCACGCGGCTCATCACCCATGTTCATGCCCTCGGCACGAATGATGGTTACGTCAGTAATACCGATAAAAGCCAGTGCCTGTTTTAAGTAGCTTTCCTGTGATCCATAGCCTGAGCGTCACCTTGAGAGTAGATCCCCCCACGACCAGAGGCGATATAAACTTTTTTGCCATTTACCAGACCTTGAGGGCCTTGCTCTGTATATTTAAAAGTGACGCCAGCTTGCAATACACGATCAAACCAGGCTTTTAGCTGGGTTGGAATAGTAAAGTTATACATTGGCGCACCAATGACAATGGTATCTGCATCGAGCAACTCTTTAACCAACTCATCAATTAGCGGCTTCTCTTCAGCTAATAATTCATCGGCAGCCAGGTGAGGAACAGGGTTGGCAACCAAGTCTCGATGCACAAGAGTAATATCTTGTTTTTCCATAAGTTTATTAACAATGTTCTGACTAACCTGACGACTAACAGATTGTTCTAAAAAGATACCTGAATCCAAATGTAAAACTTTCATAGAAACCTCTTTGTTTTTTTAATTGATGCACGGATTATAATTCGTTCCAATTAATCTAATAAGTGGTTAAAATGGAAACTATCGTTCCAAATTCGGAACCTTGAGGTTTTCACTATGTCTTTTCCTGATGTCACAAACTACTACCTGTTCGCTCAGGTCATGGCCTGCGGCAGTATCAGCGCAGCCTCCCGGGAGCTCGGTCTGCCCAAATCCACCATAAGCCGAAAAATGGCTATACTTGAGCAAGAGCAGGGGACCCGGCTGTTTCACAGAAGCCGGTCAGGCCTCAAGTTAACCGACATTGGACGCGAATTTTTGGTGCACTGCGAGCGTCTTGTCAGCGCAGCTGAATCAGCTCAACAAGTGACACAACGTTTACTGGATAAACCCAGGGGGAAAGTCGAAATAAGCGCGCCCTACGCCTTAAGTCAAAGCTTGTTAGTCCAGGTGTTACCGGAATTTATGAGTTTGTATCCGGAAGTTGAAATTCAGCTTGTAGTGACAAACCGGCCGGTTAACTTAATAGAAGAGGGCATCGACATTGCTCTACGCGTACGAAAAAATATAGAAGACTCAAGTTTAATAGCCAGACCCATAAGTCAGGCTCCTCAAACCCTTTATATTGCTCCAGACTTAATAAATCATAACTCGATAACTGAGCCTGAGGACTTATTAACGTTCGAACATTTAAGTATGCATTACACCAACGGACGATATGGTTATGAATTGATCCACAGCTCAGGCCCGCAAAAAAATATCAGAATAAAACCCCGGCTTATCACCGACGACATGATTGTCTTACGAGAAGCTGCAATAAAAAAACTCGGCATTGTCGCTTTACCAAATTACCTCTGCAACGATGCAGTGAATAGCGGGGAACTCGTCCCCGTTTTAACTGACTGGCATCTACCCATCGGGATCATGCATATGACGTATTCACACCGACGGGGAATATTGCCGGCAGTGCGTGTTCTTATCGATTTCCTCGCTGAAAAGCTTCCGCATCTTGCACAGCAGCCGTTTTAAAAAGTAAGTGCTTCGTACTAGAGTTATACTGATATAGTTATGATTTAACATAATATACATTATACGCAATTAAGTTGTAATGAGTTTTAGGTGCTTTCCAAGCCGGTCTTTAGTTCTCTCGAGTAACTTGAGATGATTTCTAGTTTTTAGGAGGAAGTTTCATCGTGGCAACTGAATTTCAGACAAACTTTGTGCGTGTTTTCGCCTTTAACTATAAGGCTGCTGCTGACCATTTTGGCGTGAGTCTAAGAGCGCTTTATCGTTAGTTTGATGGTAATCCTCCGCTCGTCATTAAGCGTTATGTGGATGTTATGGCTCGCGGCTGGCTTCCTCAATACGAGCCTTTTTGCAACTGGCGTATTGTAGGAAATACTGGTTAATTTTCATTCTTGGTAATTTCCACTAGTTCCTTGTGAGCAACCGCTAAACTCCTAAGTGACTTCATGATTTTGTATAGACAGTATAAAACAAAACCAGAAATAATAATTGGAACTCCTGATGAAATAAAATAGGCAATAATATTGATGTAGTTATATTCTGTTTCTAAAGTCACTTTTTCCTCCTGATACTTAATAGATGCAACTATCCAGTATAAACACTATCGATCCATCTGCGGTTATCGCTAAGAGTTATAGTTAATAATCTACTAATCATATGATCATCCAAATAGTTACTTGAATAAAAAATACTAGCATACTCAGATCCAGTATCAACAAATGTAGGTAATCTGGTTCTCTATCCTTAGCCTTATAAGGTCGCTGATTAACGCAAATCAGCTTTGAATCATGGAGAGCTAACAAGAAGTTTCTCCCCAGTGACAAAACGACAAAGATCCCGCAGACCGTCGTTATTTCCCACAGCAAATCTCTCTCAATTCAGCATTTCTGTTATCATGTCGTTATTGCTAGTTAAGAGAAGAACAATTTAATGAAATTAGACTGTCTGGCGCTACAGCCACAAACCGGCGAGTGGCTCAAAGAGCTGCCTGCGGAACTGAAAGAAGATGCCTTAGTTGGGCAAAAACGTGCTGTTACAGCCTTAAACAACGCGTTACGTCAGCATGGTACATACTCTAATATTTATGCTTTATTTCCTGGTGGCCTTTTAAAACGGGACATCCTGGATGCCTACTTTACAGATAGTCGTTGGGAGTTCACTAATTGGTATGACTGGCTGTATCTGGCGAATCCGTCCGATCCTCTGCGTCCTCTATGCGTTAACTTGCCGTCAGGAACCGCCGACGCAGCAATTAAAGCGATATGGGGCTTTTTGCAGCGACCGTTAGATCAGCGCGAAGAAGCTTACAACACCATTATTGAACAGTTTGATACCCACAAGCTGCGTGATTACATGCAACAAATACGGGATAAAAAGGCAGAGGACATCCAGGGCGAAAGTCTGGCCTCTGTTTTAGTGGGACATCAGCACCCTGCCCCTTACTACTATTGCGACCGTGTTACCGAGGAACGTCTCTTTGGTCACATTGGTGTGCAATCGGTTGAAGGAACGATCAGTTCAGAGCTGCATTTGATTGAGGCCGGCCTTTTGCATAAAGCGAACGGTGGCGTTTTGGCTATTGAAGTTGCTCAGTTGCTTGAAAACATCACGCTCTGGAAACGCCTGAAAGATGTTATCGAAGGTGGAGAATTTGAGTGGCCTCGCCAGTCACCAACATCCGGCGCGGCATTCTTTTATCGACCCGAGTCTGTGCCCATTAATATTAAGATTATTTTACTGGGTTCCCGTAGCGAATACGCACAGCTGCGCGAGTATGACGAAGACTTTGATAACTTCTTCCCGTTTTTAGCAGATTTTCACGGCCATTATGCAACTCAGAATGAGCCGGTAGCGCCCTACTTCAATTACTTGCAGTATGTTTGGCAACTCGCCGATGTGCTGCCGTTAAGTACAGATGGTTACTCAGCCTTACTGCGAGTTTGCGCGCGATACACGGATTATCAGCAGGAGCTCACGTTAAACACAATACAGTTATTGCAACTGCTTCGTGAAGCCAACGACTGTGCGCTGCAGAATCAACATGCGAAGATAGATAAAGTCGCAATAGATTTAGCGCTGCAGCAACAACGGGATCGTGAAGGTAATCTGGCTGAACTGAGCCGCCGCAGCATACTCGAACAGCAGGTTCGAATAGACACTCATGGTTCTGCAGTTGGCCAGCTAAATGGCCTGACGGTAGTAACTATGGGCGGCAGTGAGTTCGGTGAGCCTTCCCGAATTACTGCGACCACTCACTATGGTGATGGCGATATTATTGATATTGAACGTAAATCTGACCTCTCCGGTAATATTCACACTAAAGGGGTTATGATTTTAAGCGCCTATTTGGCCAACCAATTTGCCCGCCATGAGCCGTTATCAGTATCAGCAACCGTGGTATTTGAGCAGTCTTACTATGAGGTAGATGGCGACAGCGCATCACTTGGCGAGCTTTGCTGCTTGATTTCAGCTCTGGCTGAGCAGCCGCTGAAGCAGTCGCTGGCTATTACTGGCGCGATAGATCAGTTTGGTAACGTTCAGTCTATTGGTGCAGTGAATGAAAAAATTGAAGGTTATTATGCGCTTTGTGCTCACAGGGGCTTAAATGGCGAGCAAGGCGTTATTATTCCTCAGTCGAATAGACATCAGCTTAACCTCAATGACGATATCATTGACGCGGTTAAAGCCGGTAAATTTCATGTGTACACGGTAGAGCATGTTGAGGAAGCGTTAGAGTTACTGACAGACACGCCGGTTAAAGAACTTTTTCAGAAAGTTCGGGAACGAACACTGGATAGTTCTGATAATGATCAACCCCGGGGTTTCTGGCGGCGCCTTTTTAGCTGAGAAGTCACTTGTCGGATTTGTCTAGCGTACAGTTGTACGCTAGACTGCTGCCTAGTTTTTTCGAACAATTAATTAGGGTATTTATGAATCAATCGAGCTTTACTCGCGAAGAATTTCTCGCCTGCAGTCGCGGGGAAATGTTTGGTCCCGGTAACAGTAAGTTGCCTGCACCTAATATGTTAATGATGGATCGCATCATTGAAATTAACGAAGACGGCGGATCGGCCGGAAAAGGTTTTATCCATGCCGAGCTCGATATTAACCCTGATCTTTGGTTTTTTGACTGTCACTTTAAAGGTGACCCGGTAATGCCTGGCTGTTTGGGTCTTGATGCTATGTGGCAGCTGCTTGGCTTTCACCTGGCATGGTCTGGTGGCCCTGGGCGCGGTCGTGCGTTAGGTGTTGGTGAAGTTAAATTCACCGGACAAATTCTGCCGGAACACAAAAAAGTCAGTTACTTTATTGATATGACACGAGTTATTAAACGTAAACTATTTATGGGCGTTGGTAATGGTCGTGTTGAAGTTGATGGTCGCGAAATTTACACAGCCAAAGACTTAAAAGTTGGCTTGTTTACCGACACTTCTACTTTTTAGTCCCTCTTTGAATTGAAAAAAACGCCGATGCTTTCGCTATCGGCGTTTCGTCTAACCTTTAATGTCTCTGACAATCAGCGGAATAAGCCGGTATTTCGGGCTTCCATTGCATCTCGCCAACCTCCCAGCCAGTGGGAACGAAAATCATCCTGGGTTTGATAAGGACAGTTGTCTTTTGAGCGACCATGCAAACCAGCTTTAAAGCCTTGAGTATGTGCTCTTTCAAAGCGATCGCGCTTTTGTCTTTTCATAAATCTATCCCTCGCCTGTTATTCACAGATTATTATTTAGAGAGTTGAGACATTTTTGCTGCCTCATTACTATTGATAGACTTATTTGGTGAGAGTTCAATTGTAAAAGCAGCACAGTATCCATTGACTTTTTTTAACGGATTGAAACTGTGCTACTTTTTATTTTAAGACCTATTATGATTTTTTGGTCTTAAGGAAGGTTCTTCTTCTTATTCCGGTAATAAGCAAACCTAAGGCGCCAAATCCAAGTAGCGAGCCAAGCCCGACAGCTGCGCCCTGACGCTCTACAGGTTCTTCATTGTCAGTACAGTTATTAAGTTCGCCTTCAATAGGATCTAGCTTTATATTGACAAGAATTTCACGAGTCTGAGTTTCCCCTTCTTCGTCTGTATACTCTTCAGTTTTGAGCGCCGTAGCAATAATCTCACCGTTTTCGGTAATATCATTAGCATCAACAATATTGTATTCGCTGTCACAGCTAATCGTATTGTTCAGGTTGATAATTTGTGGGGCTTCTGCACTCATATCATAGTAAAAACCAGCGCGTGCACGAACCTGAGAAAGTGTTGGGTCAACCTCTGCTGTACCGACCATTTCGCCATTGTCATTGATACTGCGAACCACGGTCGACGCGCCATTAAAGAAGCTGTCTAAAATCGTCAGTTCACCCGCATCAACATCATAATAGAAGCCGTAGCTACGCAGAGTTCCTGCAGGACGTTTGGTTAAATGGCCTACAGCAATATTCGAGTCATTGATGTCTGTTGCTGAGCCCCACAAATAAATAGGGTCTTCAGTTACAGGCTGTGCCTCCTGGTTCTGGAAAATTGCCGGCATACGAATAGCACCGCGGTCAGGGTGATATGTCCAGCTTTGCCCTACCGCTATGTCATTGTTATTAATGGCATAAGCGTAGCTTGAAAAGTCATTTTCATCGTCGCTTCTTCTTTCTTCTAAAGTTGGTAATTCAACTGCGTCAATGACCTCACCACTGGCGTCAAACTGCCACAACTTTCCACGAATGTCATAGATAGAACGTCCTGCATTGTAACCTGAACGCGGACGGCTATAGCGATAACGGCTGTTATTAAACGCAGCAATATTCGACGCATCGGCGTTCTGTAAACCTCTCCAGATGCCCCACACACAAACTTCTAAAGGTTGTGATGCGCTGGCAACTTCAGGATCTTCGCAGCTTTCTTCAATTCGGGTCGTTGCGGCAGGACTTAAAGCAACGCTTTCATAACCGGCAGCAAGTCCGCTGTCGTTTATATCAAAAATTGCACTTTCGCCCCCCAGGTAATCCTGAGCTTCAGGTTCAACCACACTGGCTTCGCCGTTGTTGTACCACATTCCGCGACTTAGAAAGTCTGATACGAAGTACTCTGCAGTCTCAGTTTCATCGTCAGAGTTGGTATATTCATGTTCAATAAGCTCAAACGGTGCACTGGTTACGCCAACCGCTGTATTGGAATTATTGATTGAGTACAGGAAGCTATCGACACTATTGGCGAGTTGATCCGCGGTTGCTGATACCGCGTTAACTTCACTGCTGGTTCCGTTATAAATAAAAGCCTGGTTCAATCCAATACGCTGAGTCTGAAGGCTACTATTTGCATAGTTTCCGAGGTTTTCTACAATTGCCTGATACTGAGCAATAGTCAGCTCTTCATCTTCTTCGGGATCAAAACCTATCTGCGCGAGTAGTCGCGAAGGAACTTTAGAAAAATCAATCTCCACATTTTCGGGAAAACGTGCAACACCAACAATTTGCCCACTAGCGTTAATACTTTGCGGGATACTGCTTCGATAATTATTCAAAGTTTCAATTGTTTCAATATTATAAGTGTCTGCTGCAGATGCAAAAGAGACTGTTGAAACAATTGCGATGGTAAGTGACTTCAACGTAAATGATTTCATTAACTAACTACTCTGTTCTGATAAGTTTTCCAGTTCTTCCCAGCGCTCCAGATCCTGCATCAACTGCCCTTCAATTTCGGCAATTTGAGTCATTACAGGTTCGGTTTTTTCTAATGGCTGTTCGAAGAACCCCGGTTCATTCATTAACTGTTGTAATTCTTCAAGTTTTGCTTCTTTTTCTGCAATAACTTTGGGTAACTGCTCTAGTTCGCGTTGCAGTTTATAGGATAACTTCTTCCGCGGTTTGTCTGAACCTTTGTCTGCGGTTTTTCCTTTATTTTGCGAACTTTTGTTGCTGTCAGACTCTTTAGCTACCGCTTTGGTTCCGTTGCTATGAAATGAATTTTCCGCTTTTGCCGCTAAATAGTGATTTAGCTCGGTAAAACCACCAATAATTTCCGTAATAACGCCCTCACCTTCAAAGTACAGCACACTAGTCGCGGTATTATCGACAAATTCCCTGTCGTGACTGACCAACAGAACCGTGCCTTGATAATTCGCAACTATTTGCTCGAGCAGTTCTAAGGTTTCAATATCGAGATCGTTGGTTGGCTCATCAAGTACCAGAATATTACTGGGCTTAAGCAATATTTTTGCTAGCAATGCCCGGTTCCTTTCCCCACCGGAAAGCGCCCGAACCGGAGTCCGTGATTGTTTCGGTGAAAACAGGAAGTCCTGCAGGTAACTTAAAATATGGCGGCTACGCCCCTGAAACTCTATATCCTGCTTGCCGTCACCAACGTTGTCCATAACGGTTTGTTCAGGGTCAAGCTGCGCTCGGTGTTGATCAAAGTAAGCGACTTCCAGATTAGTGCCCAGCTGAACCTTACCGCTGTCTACTTCCTGCATACCGAGAATAACTTTAATCAGCGTACTTTTACCGCAACCATTAGGCCCGACAAAGGCTACTTTGTCGCCGCGCATCAACAAGAGATCGAGGTCATTAATAATAGGCTTCTCGCCGAAGCGCAAAGCCATATTTTCGCCTTCAAACACCTTTTTACCGGAACGTGATGACTCGTTCACTGCCAGATTTGCCTTACCCTGAAGCTCGCGTCTTTGCTGACGTTGCTTCCGCAAGTCCTGAAGCGCACGAACCCGTCCTTCGTTACGAGTGCGGCGCGCTTTAACGCCCTGGCGTATCCATGTTTCTTCAGCTGCTAGCTTTTTATCAAACTCAGCGTTGTGGCTTGCTTCAACTTCCAGTGCTTCCTGCTTTTTCTGCAGGTAGGTATCGTAGCTGCCCGGGTAACTGGTTAAATGTCCGCGGTCTAAATCAATAATTCGTGTGGCCAAACGGCGGATGAATGCCCTGTCGTGACTAATAAATAACACGGCGCCGGAAAAGTTAACGATTTGCTCTTCCAGCCAACGCACCATTTCAATATCCAAGTGGTTGGTCGGTTCATCTAACAGTAAAATGTCCGGATCAACCACCAAGGCACGAGCCAGCGCCACGCGACGCAACCAACCACCGGAAAGTGCTGCCATGGTTTCATCTGCGGGTAATTGCAGCTGAGTTAAAACCTGCTCAATACGGGTATTCACTTGCCAGCCGTTAACGGCATCCAGCTGATTCTGCAGCTTGTCCATTTCATCAAGAGTTGCACTGCTGGGCGAGTCGGTAAGACTGGCAGACAATTCATGATAACGAGCCAACGCCTTGCCCGATTCAGCAAGAGCTTCTGCTACGTAGTCAAATACTCTCTGCTCGGACTGCTGAGGTGGGTCTTGCGGCAAACGGGTCACTTTAGTATCGCCCACCCACTGTATTTGGCCTGAATCTAAGACCACTTCGTTATCTATTGCTTTTAAAAAGGTAGATTTACCGGCACCGTTACGGCCAACCAAACAAACTCGTTCACCGGCTTCAATGGTGAAATCAACACCGTCTAAAATGGCGTCAGCGCCAAAGGCCAGGTGTGCATCCTGTACACGTAATAAACTCATTGCTCTACAAACTCCAGCAATTGATTAGCATCGAAAGGCCAACGCAGCTCGGCGTCGTCTTTTCCCCGAATAAATACTGGTACTAACCAGCCATACTCTTCTTGCAGCTCCTGCTGTTCGGCAATGTCGACTACTCCAAGTTCAACCGGCTCTTCCAGGTCGAGCGAATGCAGTAACTGAATAGCCTGAGTACAAAGCGGACAGTTTGGTTTCGTAAGCAAATAAAACGCAGACATTAATTAAGCCCGTGAAATAATATAATAATGATGAATACCTTTATGGCGTTTGAAGTCCTCGGGTATTGAGGCCTGGGTCTGATCATTTACCTCAAGACCGGCTTTATCCAGGCCTTCGGTGTCGATGCGGAATTTCTTTCTATTGTTAGAGAATAGAATCACGCCATCCTCTTTCAACATTCCCGTGGCGGTTTTTATCAAACCAACGTGGTCACGCTGTATGTCTAAGGTTCCGCTCATCCGTTTTGAGTTACTAAAGGTGGGCGGATCAAGGAAAATAACGTCAAACAGTTGCTTGCCACGTTGTTCCCGCATCCAGATAAAGCAGTCAGCCTGAATAAACTGGTAGTCGCCTCGTAAGCGGTTTAAGGCAAAGTTACGCTCGCCCCACTTCAGGTAAGTTTTCGACATATCAACAGAAACAACTCGTGCGGCTCCGGCTCTGGCAGCCTGAACAGAGGCTGTGCAGGTATAGGCAAATAAATTCAGCACATCCAATTCTTCGCATTTATCCAGTAGCTCTTTACGCACCAGTCTGTGGTCCATAAATAAGCCGGTATCAAGGTAATCAGTTAAATTCACCTCAAACTTGGCGCCGTATTCATTAACCGTTAACACCGTGCTGTCCTGCGATTGTCTTTCGTACTGCTGCTTACCGCTTTGCCGTTGGCGGCGTTTCAAAATGATTTTATCTTCTGACACCGGCAAGGCTGAACTCAAAGACTCGAGCATGAACCACAAACGGTCATTGGCAACGCCTTCCGGAATGTCTTTTGGAGCTGCGTATTCCTGTACAACCACGTAATCCTGATAAATATCGATAGCGGCGTTGTACTCAGGAATGTCGGCATCATAAACACGCCAGCAATCCAGTCCTTCCTTGTCAGCCCACTTGCTTAATTTTGCATGGTTCTTCTTAACCCGATTAACCAGGTCGTCAGCTTGACTCTCTGCGAAGTCAGGTTGCTCTTTAGTTAAGTCGTAAAGAGCCAAATTAACCGGAATTGCACCGTTTAATAGCGGGTATTTCTTATGGCTGCGCAGTTTCAGACGTTTAAGTAACTGTTCGTCTCCTGCCAGTACCGCTATATGCCAATTCTGGAAAGTGTCTTTTAGTTGACGGCCAAAACGGCGGTACAACAGTAAGGTTTCAACGGCCTCACCCAGACGTTCACCGTAGGGAGGATTACAGACTAACAGGCCACTTTCTGCCGGTGCTTCACAGTTTGTTGCATCCGCAACTTCAAACTCTATCACTTCATGCAATAGCACACGCTTGGCGTTATCTTTAGCTTTAGCGACCAAATGAGGGTTGTTGTCAGAGCCTTTTAAATGGCCTTTAAAGTTCTTCTTACCTTCTTTAAAGCGCTGCTCAGCCTGCTCTAGCACGTCGTGCCACAGTTGCGGCGAATGTTCATGCCAAAACAAGAAGCCCCAATGCGCGCGGCTCAAACCTGGTGCGTGGTCCATTGCCATCATGGCGGCTTCAATGACTAAGGTACCCGAGCCACAAAAGGGGTCAAAAATAACGGGCTCGTCTTTTTCCAATTCGTTTTTGATGCCGGCGCGGACTAATATAGCGGCAGCTAAGGTTTCCCGCAGCGGTGCTTCACCCTGCTGCAGGCGATATCCCCTTTTGTGCATGCCGTCACCGGTAAAGTCTAAAGACCAGGTGAGCTTGTCTTTATGTACTCGCACGGCAATACGAATGTCCGGGTCCTGCTTATCGATACTGGGGCGTTCAAATCCGCTATTACGAAAGTTATCGACAATACAGTCTTTTACTAACTGTGCGCCAAACTGAGTGTGGCGAATGTCGTCGTTACCGCCAGAGAAATCAACTACAAAGGTTCTGTTCGCATCGAAAACCTTGCTCCACGAGAATTGAGTCAATGCCAGTTTAATCTCATCCAGGCTGGAAACTTCCTTTTCACCCAGTTGTAATAGCATACGGCTTGCTAACCTGGACCACATAGCCACGGTATACGCTTGCTGCAAATCAGCCTCGATATAGCAGCCCGCAAGGGTTTGCTTAACGTGACTTAAATTGAACTCTTGCAACTCATCAAACAAAAGCCCTTCAAGGCCTTTGGAGCACGCAATAAAAAAACGATACATAGAAACTTCGCCTAAAAAATTAAGGGGACAATTATAACGGAGAGCTCAGTGGCTGTCTGTAATTCCAGCTGAAATAAGGGAATTACATAGAGAATGACTAATAAAACAGCAGTTAAACCGTATTTGTATAAATACTATGCAGTTGGTTTAAATAAAGCTTGCGCGGCACGAATTATGACTATACTATGCGCTCTCAATCGGACGCGGGGTGGAGCAGTCTGGTAGCTCGTCGGGCTCATAACCCGAAGGTCGTAGGTTCAAATCCTGCCCCCGCAACCAACGTCCGGAATTAGAATTCAGTAATGCCTTCCTGCTAAATACTCTTTCTTTGAATAAATTCCCAAGTAAGCCTGAAAATAGACTTAAGACGCAAGCTTTATATTTAAAGCCACTACGCCAACTGTTGTCCCCAGTTAGACTGAGCTGACAAAGCTAAATCGACGGTTGCCGGTAACAAGCGGTTTAAGGTGACTTTAATGACATGGTACTGACGCAGCGATTTAATCGCAGAAAGCTGCATGCCCTCACTTAATAGTAAGCAAGTCGCAAATTCATCATCGGTATCAAGAATTAAGAACAGCCCCTGATCAAAACCTGAGTTCAATTCGCATAAACGCCGCTCTAACGGCCATTCGCTAATATCAGATTTTTGAAAATGCCAACTCTGTGGCATTTGAGGACGACCAAAGCGACACCAGGCAGTTGCATTAAGAGCTGCGTTTTGCGGTGCACAAGGCATTTTATCTGCAGGGTAAGCCTCTAATGTTTCACTAACGATTTGGAAAGTTGTCGCGTCTTCAATATCCATCATTTGTTCATTAAAGTGAATATTGACTAGCTGACTCGGTTTGTAAGGCGTATCAAATACGTCGGTATCACTTAGCTTAACGCTAAGCTTGCCGCTTTCTGTATTGAATAACCATAACCAATGGGATTCCGATTCCACGATGTTAGCCTTTATTATTAGAAGAATTTAAGCTTTGCGATAAGATACTAAAGTCACTTAACCATTACAAGTGACTAACAATTGAGCGAATTAGCCTTGGGCCTTGATAGATAAACCCAGTGTAAACTTGCACCAGGCTCGCTCCAGCCTTGAGTTTGGCCTCTGCTGACTCAACTGAATCAATACCACCAACGCCTATAACCGGTATTTTTCTTTGCAAAGTTTTACACAACAGCTCTATCACTCGAGTACTTTTATCCTTAAGTGGTTTACCGCTTAGGCCCCCTGTTTCACCGGCCTGACTGCTTTGCAACCCGTCACGCGACAAAGTTGTGTTGGTTGCTATTACGCCGTCCATTTCATTCTTTAATAATGACTGCGCCATAACTTCAACTTCATGATTTTCAAGATCCGGAGCTATTTTAACCACCAGCGGCACATAGCGATCATGCTCTTTTGCCAAAGTCAGCTGAGCCGCTTTAAGGCTGGACAATAAGCCATCAAGACTGGAGCCGTGCTGAAGGTTTCTTAAACCCGGAGTATTAGGAGATGAAATGTTAATCGTGACATAGTCTGCGTAAGGATAAACCTTATTCAGACACGCAAGGTAGTCATCAATGGCCTGCTCTTCCGGCGTGTTTTTGTTTTTACCGATATTAATGCCTAACACGCCTTTATAAGAAGACGCTTTGACATTTTTAACAAGCTCATCAACCCCATGGTTATTAAAACCCATGCGGTTAATAATTGCTTCGTCTTCGGTCAAGCGGAATAAACGAGGCTTATCATTACCCGGCTGAGCTACAGGTGTCACTGTACCCACTTCAATAAAACCAAAACCCATTTGAGAAAATGCGTCTATACACTCGGCATTTTTATCAAGACCAGCGGCTAAACCGACCGGGTTAGGGAAATCAATTCCCATAACCCGAACCGGTTTGCTGGCTACGTTTTGTTTCCAAAACAGCGACAACGGTGTGCGATGCCATTTACGCAAGATCCCGAGCATTAACTCGTGCGTTTTCTCAGGATCCTGACGGAACAACAATGGCTTTATCAGGTTGTACATTAACTGATCACTTTAGGTGCACAGTTGTGGCTCAACAGCATAAGCTCGCGCAAAGCAACCGAGAATTTAGCAAACTCGTGGCTCTTCGTTGTACGGAAGTCTGATAGCATTTGCTGCCAACGAGATAATAGCACTTCGTTTTGCTCTATCCACTCGCTTATCATCTTCTCCGGATCGCTCACGTCTGGTGTTGAACGCAGTACAACTTGAGTTAATGAACGTTGCTGCCAGTCTAGCTCTTCGCGGAATGCCGCTCTTGCCAGGGCTTGCCAGTGGTTCGCCACAGGTTGGTTATTAATTTGTATTAAGAACCAATGTAGGTTTATTTCCGCACCTAAGCGGAAGTAAAGCGTACCAACCGTCTTGAACGACTGTCCCGTTTCATTAGCAACTTCAGCAAGATCCATGGCAGAAAATACCGTGCTCAGGCTCGCAATTTGTTTTGCTAACTTGGCCGGGAAGCCATGTTCTTTGTACTTCTCAATCGTTTCTTCAATGACTTTAGCTTCATCTTCAACCATATACTTAAGGCTGTTCTCGCGTAAGTCATCAAATGCACCCATGTAGAAATCTAAGTGCTCCTGAATACCACTCAGAGCTGGGTTACGGTGACGCAGGAACCAACGAGTTGCGCGGCGAACCATACGACGAAGCTGGAATAAAACCTCATTCTGAACTTCGGCAGGCACTTTATTATTCAGCGCTTCAATTTGTCCCCACAGCTCTTCAACTTTAAAACACTCGCGGGCAACGACATAAGCAGAAGCTATTTCAGCAACAGTTGATCCGGTTGCTTCTTGCTTGCGGAAAACAAAGTTTGGCCCCATATCGTTGACGATATTATTGGCAAGCTTAGTTGCAATAATCTGACCTTTCAGCGGATGAGATACCATGCTGTCAGCAAAACGCTCACGTAAGGCCTCCGGGAAAGAGTCAAAAAGTTCACGCATGTGGTACGGGTCTTCCGTAATTTCATCCGTTATCAACTGCTCTTTCAGGACCATCTTTCCGTAAGCCGTAATAATGGACAGCTCCGGACGCGTTAAGCCCTGGTTCGTTGCCTGACGCTCAACTAATTCATCATCATCGGGTAAAAACTCAAGCTGACGATTCAACGAATGTTCGCGCTCAAGATGATGAATAAACCGCGTGTATTCTTTAACTTGATCGGTGCCACGCAATGCTGTTACCGAAATTGACTGTGTTTGTCTGTTACAGTCATCCAGAACAATCTTCGCGACATCGTCGGTCATATCGTAAAGCAGTTTATCGCGTTGTTTTTTCGTCAGATCGCCACTGTTAACTAAACCATTCAATAAGATTTTAATGTTAACTTCGTTATCTGAGCAGTCCACGCCACCCACGTTATCGACAAAGTCGGTGTTAACTCGCCCACCGTTTTGCGCAAATTCAATACGCCCTAATTGAGTAAAGCCTAAGTTGCCGCCCTCACCGATGATTTTGGCGTTCAGCTCGCGACCGTTAACGCGCAACGCATCGTTAGCGCGGTCACCAACATCGCTGTCGGTTTCGGCTTTGCCTTTAACGTAAGTACCGATACCACCATTCCAGATAAGATCAACTTCCATCGTTAAGCAGGCTTTGATCAAATCATTCGGTGTCATTGATTTTTTCTGGGTACCCAGCATTTTCTTAATTTCAGGCGTTAGCTCAATCGCTTTAGCACTTCTGTTGAAGATGCCACCGCCTTTTGAAATCAATTCGCGGTTGTAATCATCCCAACTTGAACGCGGCATTTTGAATAAACGGTCACGCTCTTCCCAGGATTTCGCAGCGTCTGGCTCCGGATCAATAAAGATGTGCAAGTGGTTAAAGGCCGCTTGTAAGCGCGTATGCTTGGACAGCAACATGCCGTTACCAAATACATCGCCACCCATATCGCCTATAGCGACACAGGTAAAGTCTGTGGTTTGGCAATCGATACCCATTTCGCGGAAATGGCGTTTAACTGATTCCCAGGCACCGCGAGCGGTAATACCCATTTTCTTATGGTCATAGCCAACTGAGCCGCCTGATGCAAAGGCATCACCCAGCCAGAAGTTATATTCAGCTGAAATGCCGTTAGCGATATCAGAGAAAGTTGCAGTACCTTTATCTGCGGCAACAACTAGGTACGGGTCGTCTTCGTCACGGCGAACAACACTTTTCGGAGGAACAATTTCGCCTTCAACGATGTTATCAGTAATGTCCAGTAACGCACGGATAAAGGTTTTATAGCACTCTTTACCCTCGGCCATCATGCCTTCTCTGTCCTCCGGCAAAGCCTTACAAATAAAGCCGCCTTTTGCACCCACAGGTACAATAACGGTGTTCTTCACTTGCTGAGCTTTTACCAGGCCAAGCACTTCGGTACGGAAGTCTTCACGACGGTCTGACCAGCGCAGGCCACCACGGGCTACTTTACCGCCGCGAAGATGCACACCTTCGACTTTCGGCGAGTAAACAAAAATTTCAAACTTAGGTAACGGCAACGGCATTTCCGGTACCAGCTCAGGCAAGAACTTAACCGAAATATAAGGTTTGTCGTTGCCCTGCTCGTCTTTCTGGAAGAAGTTGGTACGCAAAGCCGCATCAATCAGTTCGACATAGCGACGAATAATACGGTCGTCGTCTAGGTTGGCAACGTTATCCAGCTCGGTATTAATGCGGGTATGAAGTGCTTCGAGCTTTTTCTCAACACCTTTTGTACCCGGTTCAAACTTGCTGCAAAACATTTTCACAACCAGCTTGGCCAGCAGAGGATATTTACTGAATGTACTCTCTATGTAGCTTTGGCTGAATGTGGTACCAATTTGGCGCATGTATTTCGCAAACATACGTAAAATAGTTGCCTGACGGCCGTTCATGCCGGCGCCTAGTACCAAACGGTTAAATCCATCGTCTTCTAACTTACCGTTCCAGACTAACGCAAAGGCTTCCTGGAAGGTTTCACGACTCTCTTCCAAGTTCAACGAGCCTGCCGTGTGAAGCATGTGAAAATCAAGAACCCAGTAGACATCACCGTCGCCTGTTTTAATCTGGTAAGGGCTTTCGCCAATAACCCGTAACCCGAAATTTTCGAGCATCGGCAGTACGTCCGACAGATGAATCGGTTCGTCTTTATGGAACAGCTTCAAATGCAGATGTTTACTGTCGTCTTTTTCTTCCTGAGCACGGTATAAGACCATACCCAGCTTATGCTCGTCGTTTAACGATTCCAGTTGTTTTATGTCTGAAATTGCTACCGACGGTAAAACGTCTTCTTTATACGCACGGGGAAATGCCGTAGCGTATCGTTTATTTAAACGGGTAGCATTCGCTTCGCCAAAAGTTGACTGCAAAATACGTTCAAAATTGTCTTCCCAGGTGCGGGCCGCTTCAATTAAATTCTGTTCTAGTTCATTCACGTTCACATCCTGATGGTCTTCGCTCAAACGCACGGTGTAATGTGTTCTCGCTAATGAGGACTCTGAAAAATATGTGGTAAAATCGACGTCATATTCAGTTTTCAATGTACGCGCCAACACACTTTGAGTCCGTTGACGTAACAAGGTGTTGTAGCGCTCTTTTGGCACATAAACCATGCACGACATAAAGCGACCGAAAATATCACGGCGCAAGAAAGCGCGGGTCATATCACGCTCTTGCATTTGCAGTACGCCGAGGCCGACGGTCAATAAGTCGTCTTCTTCTGCTTGTACAATCTCGTCACGAGGATAGGTCTCTAAAATATTCAACAGTGCTTTAGCCGCGTGAGACTGTGGAGCGAAGCCTGACATGTCTAATACGCGAGATATTTTCTCACTTACCAATGGGATATCACGAGCACTGTTGTTATAGAAGTTTGCTGAATACAACCCAATAAAGCGGTCTTCGCCTATGACTTCGCCATCTTCATTAAAGCGTTTAACACCAATGTAGTCTGAGTATGCCGGACGATGAACCCGTGATTTCGAGTTGGTTTTGGTCAACAACAAAAGACGTTCATTGTGCGTTATTTCGCGCGCATCTTCCGGTAAGCTGGAAACCAAACGTCCTTTCTCACTAACGGAGTTTTTCATTAACCCCAGACTGGAGTCTTTAACCTGTTTGAGTTCGTAGTCGCCTTTCACCGGAGTCAGCTCATAGGAACGGTAACCGGTTAACGTGAAGTTATCATTGGCCAGCCATTGTAAGAACTCTTTAATTTCTTTCTTTTCTTTTTTTGAGCCTGGATAATATTCATGATCCAGTTGCTCCGAAACCGTCTGTAGACGCTTACGCATTGCCTGCCAGTCTTCAACCGCAAGACTGATTTCTTCCATTACCGACACCAGCTCACTTTTTAACGTTTTTATCTCTTCTTTGCTGGTTTGGCGGTCTATTTCAATAAGAAAAACCGTGTCGACATAGTTATCATCGCTACGGGTACCCGGTTTCTGTAATTCGGTAACCTGACTATTTTTGTCCCGTTTATGACTTAACGGCATATGCAGTAATAAATGCGATGTAATGCCTAGGCGAGCCAGCGCCATTCGCACTGAATCGACCATAAACGGCATATCATTCTGAATAATTTCAATAATGGTATGGGGAGATTCCCAGCCGTCTGTAGGAACTTCAGGGTTATAGACTTTTATCAGTGCTTTATCACCGGGCTTATACTCATTAAAGCTGTGCCATAAACCCAAAACCGCACCGTACATATCACTATCGTGGCGGTTCGTTAAATCATCACTGGCAATATTGCGATATAAGCGCTTGGCAAAATCTGCTACTAAGTGCGCTTGAGAGGCGGGAACTTTCTTTTTTATCAATTCAACGACTTTTTCCAGTAAAACCGGAGATTGACTATCGACCAACGACATAATTGCAGAGTCCTTGAGGTTGTTGGTGAAACGTCGTAGGCAAGCCCAAATGCGGCCCACGGCCAGAGAATATATGATTGATGTTATTGTCGAACATTTACGCTGGGGTTTCAACGCTTATTCGCGCTAAAAACAGGTGTTTAGACCAGATATGGCAAGTAAAATAATATAACTATTTAGTTTAAATGAATGGACTCTAATTCAGCCGTTTTAATCCCACAAACTTTTGCTGCTCATCAACTTGTAAAAGGAAGCGTCCACGCACTCCCTGGTTATCGATAAAAGGGATTAGACGACCCGCGGGCAATGCTACCCGCGTGCCGTTAACGGTCGTTACTACAACTTGTTGATAACCCTGACTGTAATAAACATCACAAAACTCCTGATAGCTCATACTTAGGTTAAAAACATACTCGATGATCACCGTTGCTTAATACCTTTAAATAATTATTCAGTTAGACAACTTTCTACTTTTTCAAATAAGTCACTGGCCAGGTTTGGCAATTGACGTAAAGATTCAAGCTGATTGCGCATTAATTGCTGGCGATTCTCATCATACCGGCGCCAACTGACAAAAGCAGAGAGCAGTCTTGAGGCAACCTGAGGGTTGCTGGTATTCAGTTGTTGAATGACTGAGCCTATCAGTTCATACCCTGCCCCGTCAGCTTTATGAAACTGAGCTTGATTCTGAGTGAACGCGGCAAGCAGTGAATACACCCGGTTTGGGTTTTTTAACGAGAAATCCGGGTGCGTCATTAAATCTTTAACTCGCTCCACCGTTGCGTCGTTATTAGCTAGTGCCTGAGTACTAAACCACTTGTCCATTACCAGTTTTTCGCCACGCCATTGCTGCTCAAACTTATTAAGTAAAGACTCGGCTGCAGAATGATTTGCCCACACGCCGGCCTGCATTGCACCCAGTTGATCAGTCAGGTTATCGGCCTGGTCAAACTGTTGCACCAACTTATCGGTCGCGGCGTCGCCTAATTCGGCTAAGTAGCTTAAACACACCTGTTTCAGCTGACGTTTGGCTATTTCATCACCCACTAACTGGTAGGCTTTTTCTGATTTACACGCACTCAGAAGCTGGCTGAAATCATCCTCCAGGGCAACTGCCAGTTGTGTTTTTAGGGACTTCAACTGGGTATTAATTGCTTCTACCGGAATGGTTTCATAACTATCAGCAATAGTTGAGGCTGAAGGCAGTGTTAAGGCCAGAGCTTTTAGTGCCGGATCCGTATTGGCCTGAAGCAGGTTCCTGCATGCATCAATCGTTTGTGCTGATAATTCGATAGCAGAATTATCATTAATTCCCTTTTCAATCATTCGGGTAAACAACGACTGTGCCGCATCCCACCGACTAAAGTCATCTTTGCTATGAGCCAGCAGTACCCGCAATTCGTCATCGCTTATGGTGCGTTTTACTTTAACTGGCGCAGAGAAATTATCGAATAACGATAAAATCGGTTTCTCCGCAACATTATCAAAGGTAAAAGTCGTTTCACTCTCTTTTAAGTGCAATAGCTCATTATCACTTAATGACAGTTCTGCGCCCTGCTCGCTATAGGCTGACCATTTAACCGGAATATGAAAAGGTGCCTTTTGCGCTTGGCCGGGAGTAGACGCGGTTTCCTGTTTGAGCACCAAGGTTAGTTGCTTCGCATCTTTATCGTAAGACTGCTCGGCAGTTACAACAGGTGTTCCTGCCTGCGAGTACCAATGACGGAACCGACTGAAGTCTTCGCCGTTTGCATCTTCCATAGCCTGAACGAAATCTTCACAGGTTACAGCCTTACCATCGTGACGCTCAAAATAAAGCTTCATGCCTTTCTGAAAACCGGATTCTCCCAATAAGGTGTGGATCATCCGAATAACTTCGGCGCCTTTGTTATAGACCGTAACCGTATAAAAGTTATTCATTTGAACCACTTTATCCGGTCGAATCGGATGCGCCATGGGCCCTGCATCTTCAGCGAACTGGTGGCTGCGAATAACCCGGACATCCTGAATGCGGTTGACGGCTCTGGAGCCAAGGTCTGAGCTGAACTCCTGATCGCGGAAAACAGTCAGCCCTTCTTTTAAGCTCAATTGGAACCAGTCACGGCACGTCACGCGGTTGCCAGTCCAGTTGTGGAAATATTCATGACCAATAACGGATTCAACGTTAAGAAAGTCCTGATCGGTTGCCGTCGCGGGATTAGCCAAAACGTACTTCGCATTGAAAACGTTCAGGCCTTTGTTTTCCATGGCTCCCATATTGAAGAAATCGACGGCTACAATCATATAAATATCCAGATCGTAGACTAGGTCAAAACGCTCCTCATCCCACTTCATCGCGTTCTTAAGCGACAACATGGCGTGATCTGCTCTGTCCAGGTTGCCTTTATCGACAAAAAGCTCTAAATCAACGGTACGCCCTTCCCGGGTAGTAAATTCGTCACGTAATACATCGAAATTACCCGCGACAAGAGCAAACAGATAGCAAGGCTTAGGAAACGGGTCCTGCCAGGTTGCCATATGCTTTCCGTTATCAAGATCCAACTGCTTTATGCGGTTACCATTTGATAATAAGTATGGAAACTCTGCCTTATCGGCAATAATTGTGGTTGTAAATTTTGCCAGAACATCAGGACGGTCGGGGTAATAAGTGATGCGTCGGAAGCCTTCTGCTTCGCACTGCGTACAGAAGGTGTTTTCAGCCAGGTACAGGCCTTCAAGCGCCTCATTAGCCGTTGGGTTAACGCTATTTTCAATTTCAAGGGTAAACGCCTTGAGCGAAGTATTAAGTGAAAGGCTGTGCTCATTGCACTCATATACGTCCTCAGCAACCTCTTCACCATCGACTTTTAAGCTCAGTAAGGTGAGTTGTTCCCCGTCGAGTACCAAAGGCTTTGTATGATCGCCTTGCCGTACAACTTTTAAGACGCTCGTTACCCGAGTTTCTGTTGGATGAAGATTAAAGGTTAAATCGACATCCGTTATTGTGAACTCAGGTTCGTGATAATCTTTACGATATTTAGCCTTTGGTAACTGTGTCATAGCTTCCTTCTGTATTTAGTTCTTTAAGTCACTCTCTTACGTACGGCTACTGGCTCTAATTAGGCTTCAGCCGTTTTGTCTTGTGGATTCAAATACAAGATAGTCCAGCCGGTATAGGCGAGAATTATGGCAATTAGCGGTGTCAGGTAATTAAAGAACGCATAAATACCATATTCGAACGGACTTACGGCAAGTACCGAAAACATATAAGCTCCGCATGTATTCCAGGGAATAAGAGCCGATGTGATGGTACCACTGTCTTCCAGAGTACGGGAAAGCACTCTCGGATCCAGATTACGACGCTCATATTCTTCTTTGAACATGCGCCCTGGCAATACAATTGCCATATATTGGTCTGCGGTTAGTACGTTCGCACCAAAACAGGTAAAAATGGTCCCGGTAACCAGCGAACCAACACTCTTCGCTGACTTCAGCATGCCGCGGATAAAGCGTTCCAGCAGACCTACTTTTTCCATAATAGCGCCAAAGGTCATGGCACTTAAAATGAGCCAGACGGTATTTAACATTGACGACATACCGCCGCCGCTTAACAATGAATCAAGATTGGCACTGCCTGTACTCACTGTTACGCCATCAGATAATGCCAGCCAAACCACTTTTAGCGCCGGTACCCAGCCCTCTTCTCCTGCTATTTGACTGACCATTTCTGGTTGGAAAATTAACGCCCAGACTCCCCCCAACAAGGCCCCAAAAAATACTGTTGGTAACGCAGGTTTCCGGGTGGCGGCTAAATACAGCAATACAGCCAGAGGTACCAGCATTTCCCAACCCACGTTAAAGGTTGCATTCAGCTGTTCCTGCATCAGTTCAAGACGCTGTAAACTGACATTTGTGTCTGCATTAAGTCCAAGAATTAAGAACAATAATACCGAGATAACGAACGCAGGACCTGCTGTGTATCCCATGTAACGAATGTGGGCGAACAGCTCTGTTCCTGAAACGGCGGGCGCTAAGTTTGTGGTATCAGACAAAGGTGACATTTTATCACCAAAGTAAGCCCCGGAAATAATCGCACCTGCCGCTATGGCAGGCTCCAGTCCCATGCCGGAAGCCACGCCCATTAATGCCACACCGATGGTCGCTGCGGTTGTCCAGGAACTGCCTATAGAAAGCGCAACCACACCACAAATAATGCAACTTGCTGCGTAAAATAAGCTCGGGTTAAGAAGCTCAAGTCCAAAGTAGATGAGAGTAGGTACGGTACCGGATAGTAACCAGGTTCCTATCAACGAACCGACCGCAAGAATGATTAACATTGCGCCCAGAGCGACAGAAATACCTTCAGTTATACCCTCCTCTATTTGTTGCCAGCTAAAGCCATTTTTAAAACCAATAATAACGGCGATACCAGCAGCCACTAGCAATGCTATCTGGTTAGGTCCATAGGAAGAGTCTTCGCCAAATAAATAGACTGACGAAGACAACATTGCGATAAGAGCAAGTAAAGGAATTAGTGCCTGTAATAAACTGGGTGCTTTTGTTTTATGACTCATTTAACTATTCAACCTAAAGTTTTATAAAGCCGATCAGCTGTAAAAAAATAATAATAATAGCGACTGGCGAAATATACTTAACGCACAGCAGCCAGACATCAAAAATGCCTTTTTTCGTATCCAGTTCGTCTTTTGAAAACTCCGAACGCATTACCCAGCCCGCTAATAAAGCGAGCAGCAAACCACCTAGCGGCAACAGTAAGCTTGATGTTAAAACGTCAATAATATCAAAGAGTGACTCAATTGGCTTACCTAACCATTCGGAATCTAATTGAGCCCAGCCGGAGCCGGCAAATGAATGGATGGTCAACTGCCCCAGAAGCCATAGTACTCCGGCAGAAACTAAGGTTGCCGGCCAGCGGCTTAAGGAAAACTTTTCTGAAACAAAGGCAACCGATGATTCAATCATGGCAATTGCCGAGGTAAACGCCGCAATAACCAGCATAATGAAGAATACGGTTCCGACAAAGCCTCCGGCAGGCATCTCACTGAAAGCTAAAGGTAAGGTAGTGAAAATAAGGCCAGGACCTTCGCTTGGCGTTAAGCCGTAACCGAAAACCAGAGGAAATATTGCTAGTCCCGCTAACAACGCGACAAAGGTATCAATAACAGCAATCCAGACACTGGTTTGTACTATGGAAGTTTCTCTTGGTAAGTAAGCGCCGTACATAATCACAACACCGGAAGCCAACCCCAGAGTGAAAAAAGAATGGCCTAACGCGACCATAACACCGTTAACACTCAACTTACTGAAGTCCGGTTCGAACATAAAGCCAACGGCCGTAGAAAAGTCTCCAATACTGCCGGAATAAAGAGCAATACAAACCAGTAACACAATCATGCAGGGGAGTAAGAAACGTACTGATCTTTCCAGACCATTCTTAACGCCGTTGCCAACCACCAAGATGGTAGCGACAACAATCAGGCTATGCCACATCATCAATTCGCCGGGCGACGCTTGCAGAGCATCAAAGGTTTTGCCTACTGCTTCGGCAGAAGCATTGGTAAACACACCCTGTGCGGCTTTAAAGACATAAGCCAGCGCCCAGCCCGCTATAACCGCGTAGAAGCTTAAAACCAGATAGCCGGTCAACATTCCCAGCCAACCTGCAACTTGCCAGGCCGGATGCTTACCCGATTCCAGTGCGACCGATTTAGCCGCGTAGCCTGGTGAGTGTCGGCCACGACGGCCAATAACCACCTCGGCCATCATAATTGGAATGCCAATGGCTAAAATACAAAGAAGATAAACCAGAACGAAGGCACCGCCGCCGTTCTCACCCATAACGTAGGGAAATTTCCAGATATTGCCTAAACCCACAGCGGCAGCTGAGGAGGCCAGTATAAAACTTAACCGACTTGACCATCGGCTTGATATCGCCTGATTATTTGTTGTCATTATTATTAATCGTTTGTGTTCATTAACGCGCTATATGACCACAAAACTGGGGTCTATGACAAGCGCACAAAAAAATACCGCCGTAAAGGCGGTATTTTTAAAAGGTTTATTTAATTTGAGGCGAGTTGATTATTATCAATAAAATCAAATGCAACTAGAGCCGCTTGATCGAGCAAAGGGTCAATCTCGGTAAATTCTTCAGGGGCATCTTCAACGTCTTCTACAGGCTCTTTACCTGCACGTTTTAAACGTTCATTAACTCGCTTAAGCTGCCTATTCTTTTGCTGCTCTTGTTTCTCTTCACGTTCAGCTAACACCAGACTGACCCAAGTCTTATCTTTTTCCTCTCTGAAGCGTTCTATTTCCTCAAATATATAAGAAAACTCAGGGTCTTCTTCAATTCTCTGGTTTAACTGCTGTTGCAGCTCTTTTACTTCGGCGCTGCTAATTTCACCAACAGGGCTATAGCTCGCTTTATCAATTTTATCCCAGGGTAATGCGTTATCCTCTTTGCTTTCACCCCAGTCTGAAGCTTCAACAAACGAAGGGAACACAACGTCTGGTTGAACGCCTCTTAACTGCGTACTGCCACCATCTATGCGGTAGAACTTCGCAATTGTATATTGAACGCTGCCTAAAGGCTTATCGTAGAAATCGAAGCGACGAGCCAGTCCACGATGCTGCTGCACTGTACCTTTGCCAAAGGTGTTTTCGCCGATGATCAAGGCACGTTCGTAGTCCTGCATAGCGGCAGCAAAGATTTCTGATGCCGAGGCACTGTAACGGTCAACCATAACGAACAATGGTCCGTCGTAGTAAGTTTTCCCGTCTTTATCTTCACTGACATCAATACGTCCACGACCGTCGCTAACCTGAACCACCGGACCTTTATCAATGAATAAACCGCTTAAGCTAATAGCTTCGGTTAACGCACCACCACCATTACCGCGCAAGTCTACGACCAGACCTTCTACTTCTTCGCTTTGTAGATCTTCTATCAGCTTTTTCACATCAGCAGTCAGGTTATTATAAAACCCGGGAATTTCGATAACACCAAGACGACGACCTTTATACGGCCCCTCTTCAAACTCTTTAACTTCAGCTTTCGCTGCACGGTCTTCAAGTTTGACTTTGTCACGAACAATTTCAACTTCACTAGGTGTGCCACCAGCACCCTGACTGGCTTTTAAAACCTGCAAACGAACCGTTGTGCCTTTAGGGCCTTTAATTAGCTCAACAACATCATCCAGACGCATACCGATGACATCAACGAATTCTTCTTCGTCTTCGCCAGTGCCCTGACCTACAGCAATAATTTTATCTTCCGGAGAGAGCTCATCGGTTTTATCCGCAGGGCCACCGGGGACTAAGCTGCGAATAATGGTGTAATCATATTCCGACTGAAGTACAGCGCCAATTCCTTCCAGTTCAAGATTCATATTTTGCTGGAAGCGCTCTGAGTTGGAAGGCGAAAGGTAACTTGTGTGCGGCTCAACTGAACGGGCAAACGCGTTCATAACGGTTTGAAAAACATCTTCGCTTTTCGATTTTGTCAGTCGGTTTAATGCGCTGTTGTAACGTTTACCGAGTGTCTCAACTATCTCTGGCCATTCTTTACCGGCCAGTTTCAAATTAAGCGCATCGTATTTAACGCGGCTTTGCCAAAGATCATTCAGCTCATCTTTAGATTCTGCCCACTCAGCATCTTCGCGATCATAATAGTATTTGTCGCCCTCAACCGAAAAATCCATCGGTTTTTCTTCGTCCAATAAAGACAGAGCATATTCGTAACGCTGGAAGCGGCGTTCAAGACTTTTCTGATAAATGTCGTAAGCAACGTCAAGCTCGCCCCGTTTCAGCATGTCATCAAATAAATGACGATACTCCTGTGCCGCTTCTACATCTTCTTTTAGCAGAAACATCTTGCTGTAATCCAGCAAGTCAAAGTAGCGCTCATGAATTTGCTCCGATAACTCGTTATCCAGAGTCAGACTACTGAAGTGATAACGAGTAAAGTAGGACGCAATACGCTCACTGGCTGTATCATGCTGAGCTTCCTGCTCTAACTCTGGTAATTCACTGATCTTGTGCTCTGGCGGTATGGCAACCGCAGCAGGAACAACACACATCAGTGCCAATGCACATTTCTTTACAGCCCAGTGTTTCATTGACTACTCCTAAGCGCGCAGAAAAATCTTATCTGCTTTAACTTTCATAATTAAACCGTTTTGCAACTGAACCTGAACGTCGTCCTTGTCCAGCTCTAAAACTGTTGCTGACATGGGGGTGTTCCCCGCTTTTACCTGAACCTGTTGACCAACAGAAAGCTTGTTGAGTTCCACATCAGCCAATTTAACTTTTGGTTTGGCCGGTTTTTTTGCAGTTTTCGGTTTAGCTTTTGCTGTATTTTCAGGTTTATCTTTAGCCGGAGCTTTTTTAGCGGCAGCCTTGTTGGTTGCTTTGTTTTTCTCTGCAACTTTGGCTTTAGATTCTTTTAAAGTCTCTTGCGCATGCTGCTGATGTTCTTCTGTAACAGCTTCTACCTGCTCGCCGTCTAAATTCACTCGCTGAGCACCCGTTTTAACGCTGTATAGATACCGCCAGCTATTGGTGTAATGACGCAGAGCTGTTCTTAAACGTGTTTTACTTACTTTGTCATCGTCCTCAAGGCGTTTCGCCAAATCCTCAAAAATACCAATTTTTAAAGGTTTGGCATCGCCTTTAATAGTAAAACAGTCTGGAAACTGTTCGGCTAAATAGGCAATGACATCTTTACTTTTCGTCAGCTTTTCAGGTTCACTCATTCCATTCTTCTTCCTGTTCGCGGACAACTTTCATTAAGTTTCGAACATAGTCGTCCATTTCATCAAATGACAAATCTAGCAATGCAGGCTCTTCAATCCAGTCGTACAAAGTACGGCGAACCATTTCTTCAAGCTGCTCTGTTGTATCGTCATCCTCTCGTAATGCATTAATAAGATGCAGCATTTCATTTATTTTATCAGCGGCTTCTTCTTCATGCTCTTCAAAGAAAATAACATCTTGTTTGGTTACTAAATAACTGTGAATATCGAATTCAACAAACATATTATGACTGCAACCCTTGCCAATTCAGAGTTTGGCAGTGCTCAGCAATAGCCTGAATGGCTTTTGCGTCTTCTTCGCTAAAGCGCCCCACGGACGGGCTGTCGACATCCAGTACCGCAACGGTTTTGCCGTTAACAACTATAGGTGCAACAACTTCACTATTTGATGCTGAGTCACAAGCTATATGTCCGGCAAATTGGTGAACATCTTCGACTCTCTGGCAGGTTTGGGTTTCTGCAGCAACGCCGCAAACGCCCTTGCCAAAAGGAATACGAACACAAGCGACGCGGCCCTGAAACGGACCTAACACCAATTCGTTATCGGAACGGGTAAGGTAGAAACCTAACCAGTTAATGTCTTCAATGTGCTCGTAGAGTAGCGCAGAGATATTCGCAAGATTTGCAATTAAATCGGGCTCATCTTCTGTTAAGGCCCGGCTTTGGGCTAATAAGTCAGAATACAGCTGAGAGCTCATAATTCGCCTTCTTGTTGGTCGAGTTTGAAACGAGCAATTTGTTCGCCAGAGTCAGTTTTGAACTGCTCTTTTAATTGCCGTTTGGTTTTCGTAATTATTTCGCCGTTAGCACCTATAGTAAAAGCTTCCTCAGTGCTGGCGTACCGAGCCTGGTAAGCCATAACTAATTGGATGGAGTTTTCACGTTGCTCATCAGTTAAACGATTACCATCTGGCCATTTACCGGTTTCAACCGCCTGAACCAGACGCTCGTAAATGTCCTGATTCATACTTTTAATTAAGTCGTCGAATTGCATAGTTTATCGCTTTTTCTTTTTTAAAAAGACAAGCTGCACGCGGTTGATTATAAACCAAACTAATCCCCCGACCATTAAGCCAACGGCAACGCTGTATTGCCACGTTTTAGGCATAGGTTGCTGAAGGAATAAGTAAGTAAAAGCGGCAATCGATATCAGTAAGGCGAGCATTGAACGGGAAACCAGCTTGTCGGATTTTTCCTGCTTTATCCGTATGGCTTCACGCTCGATATCATCTTTAGACTGACCGGCCAGAACAAACTGGCAATGAGGGCACTCTTTTACTTTGCTTGAAATTCGCTTATTACACGAAGGACATTGTGTTAACGCCATAAACTACCTATCTCTTATGCAGTCCTTGCAATATAAGGCTTTTGCTCTCAATTTCAAGCATTGCGAGGGAATAAAAAATAAAACGGCCAACTTTGGGTTGACCGTTTTGCTTTAATTGACCGTTATTACATTACTTTTTCTTGTCGGCATCGCCAAAGTCTTTCCAATAGGACTTCACCGTCGATTTCATTTCCTTATGAAGCAAAATCATCCCCAGTAAGTTAGGTAAGGTCATTAGAACGATAGCAACGGCGGAAGCTGTCCAGATGAGAGTCGTATCTGCAAATGACGCCCAGAAAAAGCCTGCGACATAAAGTATGCGGTAAGGCATAACACCTTTTTGGCCGACCAGATAAACGACCGCCCTGTCTCCGTAGTACGACCAAGCTATTGCAGTAGAAAAAGCAAACATTAGCAGAGTAATGGGAATAATGTACTGTCCGTAGTCTCCGAAATACCCATTAGCAAAAGCCAGTGAGGTCAGAGCCGCGGAATGCACAAGTGACTTCCCGACAACTTCGATGTCTTTTTTAATCAAGTTACCATTTTCAATTTTCACCTGACCGTTGTAAGCATCTTCTCCGGCAATAATGAAACGCACGTCTTCAGCGACCGAGCGTGCATGCAAAATAGTGATTTCACCATTAGTCTGCGCCTTACCATCAACAACATTCAGCGTACCCGAATAGCGTTTAATTTCAGTATCGTCGTAGTCGTTCAGGTATCTGTAAAGCTCCTGCCGGTCTTCTTTGTCAACATCATTGTACTCACCAACAACGAAGTCCAGATCGCTTCTGGCAAAGTTATTCTCAAACTTCTCAGTCCAAACTCCGGAAGACAAAATAACCAGACCGGTTAAAGTACAGATTAAGATGGTGTCCAGGAAAGGCTCAAGAATTGAAACTAAACCTTCAGCAACAGGATCTTTGGCTTTAGCTGATGCGTGTGCAATTGGAGCAGAACCCTGACCCGCTTCGTTCGAGAATAAGCCACGGTTTACACCACGGTTAAAGGCATAGGCAAAACTAGCCCCAAGGAATCCGCCTGCAGCCGCTGAACCAGTGAAAGCGTCACTGAAAATAGAAGCAAAAGATGAGCCGATATTATCGATATTGAATAGAATTACGCTCAAAGAACCGATGACGTAAACAATTCCCATAATAGGAACGATTTTCGAGGTAACCGCTGCTATTCGCTTGATGCCACCAATAATGACCATTGCCAGTAAAATAGAAAGGATAGCCCCTGTCCAGACTGGATCAATTGAAAAAGTCTGTTCCATTGACTGCGCAATATTATTGATTTGCGGCATATTACCGGTGCCAAAGGAACTAACAATAGTCGCAATTGCAAAGATAACCGCTAACCATTTCATATTAAGGCGGCGATCCATGTAATACATTGGTCCGCCAGCCATGGTGCCATCTTCGGTTTTTACACGGTATTTATGCGACAAGGTAACTTCGACAAACTTCGTGGTCATACCGAGGAATGCCGTCATCCACATCCAGAAGATAGCCGCCGGGCCACCCAGGAATATCGCCAGTGCAACACCACCAATATTACCGGTACCTACAGTACCTGATAACGCGGTCGATAAAGCCTGAAAGTGACTGGTATCACCTTGTGAGTCTTTTTTATCGAATTTCCCTGCCAGTACTCTCCAGGCATGTCTGAAATAGCGTACCTGAGGAAAGCCAAGATACAGTGAGAAAAATAAGCCCACACCGAGCAAAATAAACGGGAAATAGGCAGCAGAGCCTAAAAACCCGTCAATCCAAAGCAAAAAATTGTTGAGCGCTTCCAAGGAAGACCCCCTTTGTTGTTATTATTTTGTGATCCAACTCTAGTTTTAACGCAATTTTGGTGAGACTGCCAATATTGCGGTTAAAACATCTTCTCCTAAACGCTGACAACGGGCGACTGACCAGCCGAAATCTTCGTCAGGTAAGTCTGCATTGTCTTTAAACGGCATTTCCAGCGTATAAGACAAACACTTAAAACGCTCACCTACCGCAGAGTTTGCGACGGTCATATTCGCTTTACCCGGCTCATCCAGTTCATAACCATACTTCGTCTGGAACTCTGGAGTTGCAGCTAAAAAGGCTGACTTGAAAGTGTCTTCTAAGTCTTTATGGCGCTCGTCATATGAAGGAATACCTTCACAGCCTGCGACAAAGTTATAAGGCAAAGCCTCATCACCATGCACATCAAGAAACATATCTACACCGGTTTCCTGCATGCGTTTTAGCACATAAAAAACTTCCGGGCTTTTTTCCAGGCTTGGCTCGGCCCATTCGCGGTTCAAGTTAGTGCCAACGGCGTTGGTCCTAAGGTGGCCACGGACACTGCCATCCGGGTTCATGTTTGGTACAACGTAAAAGACGTTTTCGTCTAACAGCTTACGGGCAACGCCATCTTCGTCGTCCAGTAAACGTGTAATTAAGCCTTCCATAAACCATTCAGCCATTGACTCACCCGGATGCTGGCGTGCAGTCACCCAAATGGTATTTTTGTGCTCAGCAGGTTCACCTATAACCAATAAGTTTAATTCACGGCCGTCTATCGTTTCGCCTAATAGCTCGTGATAACAGTCAATTGACTGTTGAGCTGATTGAACCAGATCCTGGTGACGCTCATACGAATAAGGGATGAAGTACGCATAATAAACGCTTTCTTGTTCTGGTGTATGACGAATAGTCAGCTCTTTGCCATTGTACTCCGTCGGAACCCGGAACCAGGTCTCACGGTCATATGAGGCAAGTGCCTGGTATTCTTTCCAACCGTCGGGGTAAGCAGAGTCAGATGCATTTTCAATCGTCATCACGTGCTCTTCGCCGGCTTCAGCAAACAGCTTAAAATGGAACCATTGGTAAAAATCAGACTGCTGATCTTTTTTGATAGCTAAACGAATGTTATCGGCATTGTCTGAACTGATAACCTGAATATTGCCACTGTCAAAGTTTGCAGTGATATGCATACTTCACCTTTATGTGTTGTTTCTGAGAAAGAGAGTAGAAAAAAAGCGCCCGCAGGCGCTTTTTCCATTATTTAGGTAAATTAGGAACCTTAAGTCCGGCCATAGCTTCAGCCACACGAATAACCTGGCAACTATAGCCAAATTCGTTGTCATACCAAACGTACAGTACTGCTCTGTCGTCTTCTACTATTGTTGCCTGAGAATCAACTACACCAGCATGACGTGAACCCACTAAATCTGAAGAAACGATTTCAGTCGAAGCGGTATAGTCAATTTGGTTAGCCAGTTCTGAATGCAGAGAAACCTGACGCAGATAATCGTTTAATTCCTCGCGACTTGTCGACTTTTCAAAGTTCAGATTCATAATTGCCATTGACACATTCGGGGTCGGCACGCGAATAGCATTACCTGTCAGTTTACCCGCCATTTCAGGAAGAGCTTTAGCAACGGCTTTAGCTGCGCCGGTAGAGGTAATAACCATGTTCAGAGGTGCTGAGCGGCCACGACGTTCGGCAGTATGATAGTTATCAATCAGGTTCTGATCGTTAGTGTACGAGTGAACGGTTTCTACGTGACCATTACGAATACCAAACTCGTCATTTATCGCTTTGAGCACAGGTGTAATCGCATTGGTCGTGCAGCTTGCTGCAGAAACGATTTTGTCACTGTCTTCGATCATCTTATCGTTCACACCAAACACGATATTCTTGATATCACCTTTTGATGGAGCCGTCAGAAGCACCTTATCAACACCTTTTGATTTCAGGTGCAGACCCAGGCCATCTTCATCTTTCCAGATACCGGTATTATCGATAACAATCGCGTTATTAATACCGTACTGGGTATAATCCACTTGGTCTGGCCCATTAGAATAGATCACTTTAATACTGGTACCGTTAGCTTTTATGCTCTGGCTATCATGGTCAACAGTTATTGAACCGTTGAATAAACCATGAATTGAGTCACGGCGCAGTAAGCTTGCCCGCTTTTCTAAATCACCATCGCGACCGCCGCGAACAACAATAGCACGTAGGCGCATTTTGTTGTTGCCGCCATTACGTTCAATTAACTGCCGAGCCAATAAGCGCCCTATCCGTCCAAAACCATATAAAACGACGTCACGAGGCTCGATATTATCTTCTGAGTCAATGATGTCTGCTAACTCACGTTTGACGTAATCTGTAACCGATAAACCATCAGCTTTATCACCAAACAAGTAGCCATAGGCGAGTTTACCTAAATCAACGCGTGCCGGGGACAGCTTCAGCTCCGCCATAGCCTGCAAGAACGGAAAGCTTTCGCGTAAACGAACTTTCTGCCCTTCGTGGCGAAGAATAAGACGGTGTGCCTTAATAATATTAATGGTCGACACGTTCAGTAATGAACGGCCATAAACCAAAATTTCCACACCGAAGTTCCGGTACAACTTCCCAAGCAAAGGTTGCATCTGCTCGGCGAATTCCTGACGTTCCTGCCAACTTGATAAGGTTGGATCCTGCTGGTTAGAGTTCATAGTGAGCCCTGTCCTCTATGGTAATGTCTGTGAGCTTATAAAGTGCTACGCTTAAAAACCGCGATATTGTACTGAAAAGCTTGGCATGAAGCCAATTTTACGAAACAATTGTGTTTCACTAAAAAAATGTTGATATCTATGTTTAAAAAAATTGTTATTACAAGTGCTGTTCTAGCCTTAACCGGATGTATGGAAGGGAAACCGTCAGTCAGTGAGATCTGCGAGTCTACACCTGGTATTTGTAGCGATTTAAATACCGACAACTGGTGCAGTGTAGAGCGTAGTAAACTCATATATAGTCGTTATGACCGCAGCCTGAACGATACGAACGAAAACCAGTACTTTGTCATGAGGGATCTGGAAGAGTACTCAAAATGTATCGAGTTGGCCGCAACACTTGAAATGACAAAATCCAAAGAGAAGCAGTCGGAACGTTTAGAAGCCTTTATTAATTCCCGAAAAAATATAGAGAAACTTGCTGACGAAACCACCGATTCCGAACACCCTCTATGGTTATACTGGCATTGGGCTAACCGAAGCGACCAAGGTGCACTGGACAAGCTGTTGGCGTTAGAAGGCACCAAGAAAATGGAAACGCCTGAGCTTAAACTAGCGCTAGCCACCTATTACACTAAGAAAGACTCACAAAAAACCTTTGAGCTTCTGTACAGTGCACTTCGATTGTATCGTCCCGATGACAGAGTTAACCCTGAAATACCTTCAACGTTAGTGTCTATGTATTTAAAAGAAGGCAATGGCCCTGAAGCTTATGTCTGGTCCCAGGTTGCCTGGCAGTTCGGCCAGAAAAACCTGGATAAAAACAGCATGAAATCAATTGTTAATGCCAGCGAAGACCAATACGAAGACTGGGATGAGCGCGCAGAAGACATTGTCGATAAAATTGAAGCTGGCAAATTTCGTGGTTACTACTCATCGTCTTCGTGACGCATTGCCAGTGAGTTAACGCAATACCGTTGTCCTGTTTCTGTTGGGCCATCGTCAAATACGTGGCCCAAATGCCCACCACATTGACTGCAGAGTATTTCAGTACGGGTCATGCCATGGCTTGAATCTTTTACATAGTCAATTGACCCTTTTATGGCTTCATCGAAGCTTGGCCAGCCGCAATGCGCATCAAATTGATGTCCGGCCTCAAAAAGTTTCTGACCGCAGCCGGCACAACGGTAAACGCCGTCTTTATCACAGCTCAAGTACTTTCCGGAAAAAGGCCGTTCGGTGCCCTTTTCTCTTAATACATAATAAGCTTCATCGCCCAATATTTCGCGCCACTCCTGTTCACTTTTGTTACTCCAGTCGTGTTCACTCATATTTGCTTAACTCCTTTATCTTTCAATTAAATTTCGTACTACTGTAACAGTCCATGTGCTAAACTTAAGCTTAAATTCATGGGTAAATTTGCTGAGGTCTTGCATGCTTCGTCGTACCAAAATTGTGACTACTCTCGGGCCAGCTACTGACTCTGAGGAAACGCTCAGAGAATTGATTAAAGCCGGTGCCAATGTTGTTCGTTTAAACTTTTCTCACGGCAATGGTGACGATCACAAGCAACGCGCTTCCATGGTCAGAAAAATTGCCCGGGAATTAAACGCCCATATTGCCATTTTAGGTGACTTGCAGGGACCCAAAATTCGAGTTGCCCGCTTTCAACAAAAACAAATTACGTTGGCTGTCGGTGATAAGTTCATTTTAGACGCTGAACTTGGAAAAGACAGCGGCGATCAGGAACGTGTCGGCCTCGACTATAAAGACTTGCCAAAAGATGTCAGCCCCGGCGACCTTCTGTTACTGGATGATGGTCGTATTCAATTAAAAGTTGAAGAGATTGATGGCAGCCAGGTTAAAACAGAAGTGACCGTTGGCGGTCTGCTTTCTAATAACAAAGGCATTAACCGTCAGGGGGGTGGCTTATCAGCCGCCGCATTAACAGAAAAAGATTTAGCGGATATTAAACTGGCTGCGGAAATTAACGTAGATTACCTTGCGGTTTCATTCCCCCGCTCTGGCGACGACATTAATCAGGCTCGTCATTTGCTCCGGGAAGCCGGTGGACAAGGCGTATTATGCGCTAAGATTGAACGCGCCGAAGCCGTTGCCAGCGAACATGCATTAGATGACATCATCAGAGCGTCCGATGCCGTTATGGTTGCTCGTGGTGATTTAGGTGTCGAAATTGGCGATGCGCAATTAGTGGGTAAACAGAAGCAGATTATTTCGCGTGCACGCCAGTTAAACCGTGTGGTTATTACTGCGACTCAAATGATGGAATCAATGATTGAGAACCCAATGCCAACCCGCGCCGAAGTTATGGATGTTGCTAATGCCGTACTGGATGGCACTGATGCGGTGATGTTGTCGGCTGAGACGGCTGCCGGGAAACATCCGGTAGCAACTGTAAAAACCATGGCTGAAATTTGCCTGGGTGCAGAAACACATCCAACCGCTCAGTTACGCCACCAGGATCTGGAAGAAATGTTCTCCAGCATTACCGAGGCAACCGCCATGTCTGCAATGTACGCGGCCACCCACTTAAATGGGGTCAAGGCAATTATAGCGCTAACTGAATCTGGTTTTACCGCTAAGCTTATGTCGAGAATTACTTCTCACTTACCCATATTTGCATTATCCCGCCATCCGCAAAGTCGCGACAAGTCTGCTTTGTACCGTGGTGTTTATCCTATAGATTTCGATTCTACCAGTGTCAGTAATCCGATAACTGAAGCTATTGAGGTAGTGAAAAAGAGCGGACATATAAAAGCCGGTGATTTAGTCATACTAACCCACGGCGACGTGATGGAAACCGTGGGCTCAAGTAACACCTGTAAGATGATAGAAGTTCGTTAATCGTTAAAATCATCAATTAACGAGTCTAGAAGGTCGATGTATTCATCGGCCTTTTCTATCACTTTTTTGCGTTGTTCGTCAGTCAGGCTCCGATACATATCCCACAGGAACTCTTTACGAAGCTGACTATTTTCATCCGCTTTTTCCTGCAGTTCTTCGCTTCTTAATTGTTGCGGGTCAAGAATTAATGCTGATAATCGATTTTCATCTACCGGTTGCTTCAGCAAGGCTTTCTCAAATTCACTTAACCAATTTGAGCGATAGCTTAACCATTGCTCTCGTAATTGAGGAGAATCAGCCACCCAGCTGCGTAATAGTTTATCCTGCTCTTTAGTCAGAGAACCAATAATATCTTCTAAGTCCTCTTCCACTTCAGAAATACGGTCCAGCCTTCTTAGTATCGGATTTTCTTCCTGGTCGTCCTGAAAGCGTTGATAACGCTCTTCCTGCGCCTCTTCTAATCGGCGGATAAGCTGTTGCCGCTGCTTGAGTGACAGCATCGCTAATAAATCCGCTTCTGCTTCGGCTCGTACTAAAACATTATCCCAGAACGTCCAGAGCTTATCTTCAAAGTCGCCTATATCGCTTTTACTCAGCGTCTGCTTATCGACCTTATCTCTCAGATTTTTCAGTTTATTTCTGTACAAGGGCAGCTGGGTTTGTGCATGCCAAATATGCAGTTCATCAACTTTCTCTGACAGCAGCTCTTCCTGCTCACCGGTTAAATCAACGTAATCTTTTATTTCCCACTCAACCAGAGTGTCAGCGAACTTGTAGCCAAGGTTCGCCGTGCACCCTGCTACCAGGATTAAAAAGGTTATTACTGCCAGCAGTCGATACATGATTAGCTCAGAATAAGTTGTTTAATTCGGTCTTTATAACTACGGCTTACTTTCAGTTTTTGACCATTTTTTAATTGTAAATGGTATTCGCCATTTTGCTGGTTACAGAGCTTTTCAACCTGTTTGATATTAACAATGGCCGAGCGGTGCACCCGCTGAAACAATTTAGGATTTAAGTCCTGCTCCAGTTCTTTCATTGTGCGTCGCAGAATATGGGTATCGTCACCAGCATGTATGCACATATAATCTCCGGCGGCATCAATCCATTTAATATCTTTAACAGCAACCCGGGTTATCTCACCGCTGTCCTTTATGGCAATATGGTCTGGGTATTGGTCTGCAGTGATATTTTCGCCCGAAGCCAGTTTCTCTAATAACGTGTGAGTATCTTGCCCGGTTACCTCTGCAACTAAACTGATGAGTTTGTCCTGGTGTTCGTCGTTAACCGTCTGATGTTCATTTATAACGCGATTAACGCATTCAGCCAGACGGTCGTCGTCAACGGGCTTCAGCAAATAATCCAGCGCTCTGACCTCAAAAGCTTTGATAGCGTATGTGTCATAAGCGGTCACAAAAACGACGGTTGGCAACTCATGCCCTTTTTCCTGAACTGCTTTTAATACTTCAAAACCATTAAGCCCGGGCATCTGTATATCGAGAAAAATTAAATCAGGGTTATTTTCGATAATGACATCGACGGCTTCCCTGCTGCTTTTGCACTCAGGCATTAACTGCAGTTGTTCAAACTCCTGTAAACGAATAGCCAAGCCCTTTCTGGCTAAAGGTTCATCGTCAACAACCAGGGTTTTCAATCGATTCATCTTTGACTCTCCAACATTTCCATCGGAATGGTAATACGAACACAAAAACCGCTTTCAGCACCCTTTAGCATTTCAAAGCGATACTGCTTGCCATATAAGGATTTAAGCCTTTGGCGAGTGTTATTAAGCCCGACACCGTCTTTGCGGAATAGCTTTTCCGGATCGGTTTCTATTTTCGGCCCATTATCACACACCTCCAGAATAAGATTCTCTTTTTCTGACCAGGAACGAACTCTGATTTTCCCCACCCCTTCTACATTTGAAATGGCGTACTTAATTGAGTTCTCAATTAAAGGCTGACAAATTAAACTAGGAACCAGGGCATTCTTGGTTTCATCTGACAAATGAATGTCAATTTCAAGCTGCTCGTCAAAACGTACTTTTTCGATATCCAGATACAAAAGCAAGGCATCCACTTCTTTTTCCAGAGTCACTTTTTTAATCGGTTCATTATCTAAAGAAAAACGCAGGAAGTGGCTTAGCTTATTCACCATCAAATTGGCTTTTTCATTCTCTTTGAGCAAAATAAGCGTAGAAATTGCGTTTAAGGTATTAAACAAAAAATGCGGATTGAGCTGGTATCGTAGCATTTTCAACTGCGCCTGATGCGCCATAGATGAAGCCAGTAACGCTTTTTGCTTCTCTTCCTGCAGCATCTGATAATACTTAATACCAAAATAAAGTCCGCTCCAACTAAGAATGATATAAAACTTGGCCAAACTGTTTTTCAAATAGAAAAAGGGACTGTCCGGGCGAAACCCAAATTTATAAATTTCCCAGTAAGTTGCGTTATCAACAATGGCCCAGGCTACAGCGGTAACATAAGACACCACAATGGCAATTAAAACCATAAGTGCCGGGGGGAACTCCCATATACGCCGGTACAAATAGCGAAGCGGAATCGTACTCAAAAAGCCGGCATACGCCCCCAAAATAATAATGAGGGTGTAGATATCCCGCATTTCATGCATTAGTGACCCTATGTAGTTCACTAACGCATAACCTATCCAGCCTCCCGCCTGCAGCAACCAGAAGAACCTGTTACGGTTATCCATCAATAGTTGCCACTGCGTTTTTATCGGTTTCTCCATTATGTTGAGGACTCTAAACGCGATAACTCGTCAATATCCACAAGGCTTCCGGAGAAAAGAGAGTTAACCTCATCTTTCTGGTTCCCCATAAACTGCACACCTAACTCAAGCTGGTCATCCACTTGCTTTACCTGCCGGACTATAGCTTTAAGGGTTAAGTCGCCGTTATTTTTCTGTTCTATTTTAAGAACAATTTTGCTGCCATTCTCCCAAAGCTCGTCTATTTTACCTTCAGGCTTTTCATGCTTTAGGCGACACCCACTTTCAGATACATCCAGCACGTGTCCTCTGAAAGTATTCTCTTCACCTTTTATTGACTGCCCTGAAACTGAAGCGGGCAGAAAGGCGTCGAACCGGCGCCCTTTTCTAATAACCCGGTGCTCAATCTGATTTGGCCACATGATAAAGAGCATTTTTGTTGGGTGCGAGATGACATAGCTTATTTCACTGCGAAACGCGCAAATTTCACCACTTTCGTTTTCCAGAACAAAGCGGACAATGACCGGGGTTTTTTCCTGCAAAAGATCACGCATGTCATTGTATTTACGTGCGTCAGGCATATTAACGATAACCCAGCGCTCGTTAACCGCGCCAATAAACTCTGAATAAAACCGAGCAGGAACGTTCGAACTGGACAGCTGAACTTCTATTTTCTGACCTGTAACGAGCTGCGAAATTTTGCTTGGCATAGGGGTCTCTTTGCGATGAATCAATATGTTACTATGATCGCTAGTTGTCAGGCTGTGTCAAGCAAAGGAGAGTCTCTTGATCGCTTACGATATAACACCCATCGATTTACATGGGCATTTATTTAATGTCACTCTCACTATTGAACAAACCAATGATGAGCAGGAACTCTGGTTACCAAACTGGATTCCGGGCAGTTATTTAATACGGGATTTTAGTAAACACATTATTGGCTTGCACGCCGAGAGTAACGGCCATTCTCTGGCGGTTAAACAAATAAGTAAGAACCGCTGGCAACTGGCTCGTTCGAAGCATCCTGTTACTGTGCACTATCAGGTATACGCCTGGGACTTATCGGTTCGTTCGGCTTATCTGGATCAGTTTCAGGGCTTCTTTAATAATACCAGTCTGTGCCTTGCTGTTGAGGGGCAAACCGACCTTCCCTGCGAGCTACATTTGCATGCGCCGCCAGAAGCTCCACAGTGGAAGGTCGCAACCGGGATGCCCCGGAAAAATGGGCAAGCACATTCCTGGGGATGCTTCCGGGCCGATGATTATGACGCGTTAATTGACTATCCTTTTTTAATTGGTGACTTAACCATCGAAGAGTTTATTGCTCACGGCATTAAGCACTCTCTCGTCTTAAGCGGCCGCCATTATGCTGATACCTCGCGTATAACGGCGGATTTAGCCAAAATTTGCGAAACTCAAATTAGCTTGTTTGAGGAAGCACCTTTTCAGTCTTATACCTTCCTGACCATGGTGGTAGGAAGTGGTTTTGGCGGACTGGAGCATAGAAATTCAACCGCATTGCTTTGCAGCCGTAAAGATTTAATCAGCGCTCATCAATACGAAATGAATGACAACTATCAGACCTTTTTAAGCCTGTGTTGCCACGAATACTTCCACAGCTGGAACATTAAAACTCTGAAGCCACAGGCTTTTCTTCCTTATCAGTTGGATAAAGAGTCGTACACTGAGCAACTCTGGTTCTACGAAGGTATGACATCCTACTTTGACGACTACCTTTTGCACACCAGCGGCATTATTGACGAAAAGCGTTATTTAAAGCTGTTAGGCGACACTCTGTCGCGGGTTGAGCGTGGTGCCGGGCAATACCAACAAAGCGTGACAGAGTCGAGCTTTCTGACCTGGACTAAGTTTTATCAGCAGAACGAGAATGCACCGAACAGTATTGTTAGCTACTACGCGAAAGGTGCATTAATAGCACTTAGTCTCGATCTCATGTTGCGTTTGCAATCCGATCATAAACTGACTCTGGCAAGAGTTATGAAAGAGCTTTGGCATGAGTTTGGTAAAACATCCATTGGCACAGCTGACGACACGGTCATTAATTGGCTGAATCAGTATCCCGGCATTGATGTTTCCGACTTTTTGAAAGATGCCCTATACAACAAAGAACCGCTGTCGCTTGTGGAGTTGCTGCAAAACTTTGGCGTTATGGTTCAGAAACAGGTGCCCGTTGATGATAACAGCGTCGGTGGAAAAGCGTCAGAACAGCCTGCGCGTGTCAACTTTGGAGCTAAGTACAAAGCGTCGTCGCAGGGTCTGGACGTTATTAACGTGTATCATGATGAAAGCGCTTATCACGCAGGTCTTTCTGCAGGCGACAAAATCATCGCAATTGACCATTTGCAGGCAACCGAGCAGTCGGTTAAACGAATTCTGGAGCGATATATTCCCGGAGATACGGTTACGATTCATGCGTTTCGCCGCGACGAGCTAATGACACTGGAGCTTACCTGGCAAGAACCGGCTAAAAGCAGCTATGTTTTAAGCGTAGAACAACCAGATAAGCTGAAAGGCTGGTTAACGCCTCCCGGTTAATCCATATAAAGCTGGGGAAGTAAGGCCGGATCTAACCGTTCATTTCCCCAGTTAACCCGCCAGTCCAGGTGAGGTCCCGTAGCACGGCCTGTGGCACCGATAGCACCAATTGAGTCGCCCTGCTCAACTTTGTCACCAACCTCGACATGCAGCTCACTCAGGTGCAAATACGTTGTGTTCACTTTATAACCATGTTCAATAATGATGGTACCGCCTGAGTAAAATAAATCAGGTTCAGCCAGCACAACCTCACCCGGCCACGGCGCTTTAACCGGAGTCCCTGTTGGCCCGGCGATATCTTCCCCATAGTGTGGATTGCGGGGCTCGCCATTAAAAATTCGCTGACTGCCGTAAACACCACTAATGCGACCTTCGGCGGGCTTAGTAATTGCAGTCAAAAAGTCCGTTCGTGTGGTTTCTTTTTGTCTGGCTAACCAAACCTTTTCCGCTTCTTTTCTGGCTCGTTTTACCTGTTCAGGGTCTGGTGTCACGGTCTTTTGCGGTACACCATCGACACGATCAATCTTGTATTCACGAGGCTCTAGTTTGAGCTCTTTAGTGATAGTTTTCTCGCCTTTACTGACAACTAAGGTGTTTTCTAATTCAGCCTTGCGCGGAAAACCAAAAACAATATATCCCTGCTCGGTTACCTGCAGAGCTTCGCCGTTCAGTGTTGCAGTAACACCAGGCTCAGATTTAGCCAGAATTAAAGCCCCCTGAGTTAAAGACCCTTTTATTTCTAACGATAAAGGCTCATCGGCTGAGGCCACATTCGCCGAACACAGCGCTAAAGCAGCGGCAACAATCATTTTACGCATAGGCTATTGCTCCTTTTCCTACCCCTTCGAAGGCGCGAACTTCTACAGCCTGACCCGCATGCTTAGATTTAATTTCTGCAGCGAGAAAATCCGCAATACACTCAACTGTTGAGTCTGTCTCTATAACAAAGTTCTCTGCATTCGGAACAATAAGCTCAAACAGCCCCTGGTCGGCAACATAGCTGTAATAGGTATGAGTCGAGTCGCTGGTTACAGACGTTGCAGCCTCGGACAGCGTCAGTTCTTTCTTTGAACGAACATCTTCGGTAGTGCCTAGATAGATGTCTTCCCACTTATCTGACCATTCTTTTTCCAACACCGGTTGGCGAATGTTATCCAGTCGAATTTGAATTTTTGAACGATGACCATGAGCAATACGTTGGCAATTACCGTCGTGCTTTTTCAAACCATGTGTGTAGTGATAGTAAAAACCGTCGATATTTTCTGGTCTCAGAAACAATTGCAGACCTTCGACATTAACCGGTAATTCGCGCTTTATAACAGCTTTCAGGTAGTCCGTTACTGTCTCTATGGAGACAACATCTGCATCGATAAAGGCAAAGGCATCGGCCGGGCAAAACAGATGAATAGAACCTTGTTCCGGGCGCAGAAAATCGACCCAGTTAGCGCTGTCATCAGAGTTGTGCGTTACTTTTGTATACGAATGCTCTGCCGGTACGACCAATTTATGGTCAACCGAGTTATCGATAATGGCTTTAACCTGCTTTTTAACCCGACCAAAGTCGAGCACCATAGATTGCTCATTTAACGCGCCATCCAGCACGATATCAACAATCCAGCTCTCACCAACTATCCCCCTTTCCGGGCATAAGTAAGAGCAATCAATAACGGTCAAATCATTCACAAATAACTGCATAGTGAGCTTTTCTCATCTCTTCTTCGGTAACTGTCACTAGTATAACCTGAAACGCTTTATCAGATAAGCTCTATCAGGTTTGCCCACTCCCATAATAATTTTAACGACAATAAAATAAGGGCAGCTCCCATGGTACGGTCGACCCAATGACTGTAGTGCCATAGTGTTTTAAAAATGCGGGGTTGAGTCAGCAGCCAGGTGAGGAATAAAAACCACATACCGGTCGCAACAATTAGGTAAATACCATAACCAAACTGGATAGCAAAAGGCGTTTCCGGGGCAATAATAGTAGTAAATAAAGTTAAAAAGAAAATAGTCGCTTTTACATTTAAGCCATTAGTAATAAAGCCGACAATAAACGCTTTCCGTTTACGCGGCTGGGTAGCGGCCAATTCACTATCGGACATATCCTTTCTGGGTTTAGCTTTAATAGCCTGAGTTCCGATGAAGCCTAAATACAGTGCACCGGCACAAAGTAAAGTCTGATAGAGCCAGTCAGTCTGGTGAATAATCAGCGCCACACCAATAAGCGAATAGGTAACATGAATAATGATTCCTGATGCCACACCTAAACTCACCCAATAGCCTGCCTTACGACCAAAACTCAGGCTATAACGTGAAACCACCGCAAAATCAGGCCCCGGGCTCGCGACCGCAAACAGGTGGATCAAAGCGATAGTTAAAAACTCACTCCAGTAAGACAACACAAACTCCTTATTGCGCAATTTAACTTTAGATGCCAGAATCAAAGTTACTTTTTATTAATTACAGATTACTATTAATCAACATGAAAAACACTAAACTCCCCTCATTAAATGCATTGAGAGTGTTTGATGTCGCCGCCCGAAGTGGCTCTTTTAAACAAGCCTCGCAAGAGCTTGGAGTAACTCAGTCTGCCGTCACCCGACAAATACAAACTCTGGAAGAACAGCTCGAAGTTCGCTTATTCCAGCGAGACAACCGGGTTCATTCGCTCACTCCTGTCGGTCTGGAATTAGCACCTCAAATTGAGCAAATATTTGAACAACTGGAGCGTACCATTGAGCGCACCCGAAACCTCAGTGACAATACAACAACCCAGTTAACCGTCGCAATCAGTTCTGAGCGACTGCGCTTTTGGTTAGCAGCAAAGCTTGCCGATTTTCATTCTCTGTACCCGCACATTCAACTTAGCTTCAGCCGTTGCAATGAGTACTTTATTAATGAAAGCGCCGCAGAAATGGCGTCAGCAATACAACATCAAAGCTGGGATCTTGCCATTGGTTATGGAAAAGTCACGGATAAGCACATTCAGTCCATTGTGTTACAGAAAAATCAAATGATCCCGGTTTCTGCCATTAAGACCAATGAGTCACCTTTCCAACTGCCCTGGTTAGTAAACCCTGAGAATCCCGATCATCAGGCAATGTTAAAGACCTACAGTCAACAATTGAAATCCACACGTATTATTCATTGCAATGATGTACAAATGTCGCTGGACTTGTCATTCGCAGAACAAGCTGTGGCATTAATTGACAGTAGTCTTATTACGCCCGGACTGTCTAATTTAAAAGTCTATAACGACTCCGCACAGCCCTGTCAGTATCCGCTAAGCATCTATTATCGCAAACGACAGAGGCAGCCCGTAGCCTTGGTAGCGTTCATAAAATGGCTGCAAATGATTACTTCTTGAATAAAGACTAAAAAACGCGCAGTCAGTTAGCCAAAGTTCATTTTCCAGTTTACATACATTCATGTTTGTATGTAAAATATCACCCCTTTTTGGTTATTGGAGAGTGATATGTGGTTAAGAGCATCACTGGTTGTACTAATAATATCGAGTTTTTCATCTTTTGCGGACGAGGTTCACGTTGCCGGAGCCTATTCCACAGACCAACTGCGTGGTGTAAGAGCGGGTTATAGGGTCACCAACCTGCCGATCGAAATGCCTACCTGGTTAGGCTCACCCAGCCTTCATTTAGAAGCTGCTTTAAACCACTGGCAGGATTCAGATAATACAGCGGACAATATTACCGCTTTTACCATTAGCCCTATCCTCTCCTGGCAAATAGCCGGAACAGAGCGGCCACTGTACGTAGAAGCAGGTATTGGCGGCAGCTACTTCGACAAAACCCAGATAGCTAACCGACGCTTATCAACTCAGTTTCAGTTCGAAGATCGGGTATCGCTTTCGTGGCAATACAGCCAAAGTTCCAATGCTCGCATCGCTTTAGGGTATACCCACTACTCAAATGCTGATATTAAGCGTCCAAATGACGGACTGGACTTTTTATGGATGAGCTGGGTTTTGCCATTTTAATGTTTGAAGAGCGTTAGCGTTATTCAGTTGAAGTTGCTACATTTGATTCTAAGTTTTATTTAAAATGGAGAACTTATGAAAAGCCAACTTATTAAATTATCTGCAATTGCAGCCAGTGCTTTATTTGTCACCGCTTGCGGAGCCCCTGAATCAGGCACCACACAGTGCACTATGGAGCCGAAGGAAAACTGGTTGGATCAAGAGCAGTTCCAACAGTCGTTGAAAGAACAAGGTTACAAGATTAATGAGTTTAAGGTAACTGACGGAAATTGCTACGAAATTTACGGTCAGGATAAAAGTAAACAGAAAGTTGAAATTTACTTTAATCCTGTAGATGGCAGTATCGTCAAGCAAGAAACCGAGTAACTCAGTAAGGAAGGCAGTACCAATGATCATTTGGGATAGATTTATCAGAACTTTTCATTGGTTGTTGGTGCTGTGTTTTTGTCTCAATTACTTTTGGCTTGAACCCGGAGGCAGTTTTCATCAGGCCGTGGGTTATACTGCCGCAACCTTAGTTATTATAAGGATTATCTGGGGTTTTACGGGGCCGGCAAAAGCACGCTTCCATAACTTCCTCCCTTCTGTTGCTGGAGTTAAAGAGCACGTCGCAGAACTTAGCCACAGAAAAGTAAACCAGGCTCAGGGGCATAACCCGCTCGGTGGCCTTATGGTGTTCTCTTTTTTGGCTTTATTCTTACTGCAAGCCATTACTGGCTTCCTCCGCGAAGAAATTAATGCGCTCTATGGAGACAGTTTTCTAACCTCCGTTCATTCTGTTTCTGCCAACATCATTTTTGCTCTGGTCATTATTCATATTATAGCGGTAGTTGTTACCGCATATATTGGTAAAATAGAGCTTATTCGTCCTATGATCAGCGGCAAACGCCGAACCAAACACCATGACCGAGCAAAATAAAAAGCGAGAACGTGTTTATCAGGTATCCAGTAACAGGGAGAAGTCCTCTCATAAGCTGCGTTACGTTGAGGCATCTGCGCCTCATGAAAGCGACTGTCGTTTATGCGTAGGTTCCCTTGCAACAACAGATGCGGAGTCTAACGATTTTACAGTAGCCAATACCAGCTATAACGACATTTCCAAAATTGCATTTTTAGAAAAACAGCTTTACTCAAATGACGCTTATTCTGCTGCCTTTTTCTATCAGGCATTAAGACAATGGCCACACACTTTTTTAACTCTAAAGGCGGGAGAAAAAACGGCAGGTTATAGTTTAATGGTTCCGGTTTCAGACTCTGGTTTATCTCTTATGTCGCTATTGGTAGGAAAAATATTCCAGGGCAAAGGACTGGGCAAGTTGCTATTAAGCGATTCCATAGCACTTGCGCGCAGCCTAGGTTATAAACAAATGGAGCTTAGTGTCGCGCCAGAAAACGCCTCAGCAGTTTCGCTTTACCGGAGCTTTGGTTTTAACACCACCCAAACGGTGCGTGACTATTTAGGGCCAGGCCAGGATCGCTTGCTAATGACGCTTTCACTCCTGGAAAACTGATGTCGTCTCTTGACCTCTTTGCCAACAATGGCTCAGAACCATTAACCACCGAAATAAGTGAGCAAGCCACTCTGTTTCACCAATTTTTGTTGGCGGATGATGAAGCTTTGCTCAATGATATCCGTGGCGTTTTAAAGCGAGCACCGCTGCGTCACTTAGCAACCCCTGCAGGCCATAAAATGTCGGTAAAAAGTAGCAGTTGCGGAAGTTACGGGTGGCTCAGCGATAAACACGGTTATCGTTACGAGAGCATCGACCCTCTAACAGGTCAGCCATGGCCCGACATTCCCCAGAGTATTTTAGTAAAAGCAACGCAGGTTTCACGGTTAGCTGGTTTTCAGAATTTTCAGCCAGACTCTTGTCTCATCAATATTTACACGCCGGGGGCAAAGATGGGGCTCCATCAGGATAAAAACGAAACCGATTTCTCAAAGCCCATCGTCTCCTTTTCTTTTGGCTTACCTATAACCTTTATGTGGGGCGGTTTTAAACGTTCTGATAAGTATCAGAAGTTCAGTCTTCAGCATGCCGATGCGCTTGTCTGGGGAGGAAAAGATCGCTTGAGATATCATGGAGTTCAACAGCTTAAAGAAGCTATGCACCCGTTAACCGGACGCTGTAGAGTAAATTTGACTATACGTCAGGCTGGTTAGCCCAATCAGCAGCTCCCCAACTTTTCCATATAATCGAAGATATCGTACTCTTTTGCTTTTGCCATAAGTTCATTGCGCTTTTCACTACAGAGGCTCTCTGTCGCAACGTGAAACTCCTGAAATAGCTGAAAACTTTGTTGCAGCAAAGCGCTATCGCGCTGATTAAAAAAGCCGTGATGTTGACTGCCCCAATAATGGGCATGATGAAACAACTGCTCTGCTACCTTGGCAAAAACTAAAGGATTAAGTACTCGGTAATGGCGGTATTGCTGAAACAACTGATAATTGGCTTTCCCCTGCTCTGTTAACAGATCCATAGGCTCGTCCATCAGCATATAATTGTATAAATAGCTATTATTGAATGATGCTAGGCGTTGCCAGTATTCACGCTCATCATCGTTTTCGCTACTATCAATTCGAGCGCTTAATTCCGAGATATCGTAGAAGCGAAAGTTTTTTAATAAATGGCCACGCATAAACCGCACGAAGGATTCAGACTGCTGCACCGCGAAATTCTCAAAGGCCTCGAAAAGCTCCGGCGTAACATAGTTAAATTTCGGCTTTAATGACTGGTACTGATTCGACAAACAACGAAACCGCGGATGATCTTTAAGACCATCGAGATCCTCATCATGTAAAAGGCTTTCCATGCCGGTGTAACGAAAATCTAAAGCAAGCTCAATACAGTCAAGGGCACGGTCCTGCTCTCCGGCTAACCAGTACACACAAGCGGCATTGTGCAAAATAGATGGGTTTAACCAACTGAATTGCGCCATGCTTAAGTAAACCTGAACTCCTGCATCCAGAAATGCCTGATCCTGCTTCTCTTTGTATGCATCACAACACAGTGCCAGATAGTACTGAATAAGATTATAGAACTCAGGACTTTCCTGATAGGTTTCCCACTTCACATCGAAGTCTTCATTAAACCAATGCTCAATTAAAGCTAACGACTTTATAGGTGATAAATTTTCGACTTTCGGAAGCGGTACACGTTCATCAACTTTATTGTCATTTGCGGCATTCACATTGGGTAATACACTGCGGGCTTTCTTAGCTTGTGCTTGTGAGCGGAAAAGCTTATCGCCAATAACGACATAGTGTTTGTCAACTAACCCAAAAGACTTCACCGTAGCGGTTGCGACATCGAGCTCTGTAAAACACGTGCAATGCCCAGTTGTATGATTATACGAATAGATAAAACAACCATTAAAAAAATAGCTAAACTGAACATCACTTTCCAGAGGTTTACTGCACCCCATAAACACCGGGGTATCCGGCGTCACATTGACTGCTGTATTGGTTATAGTGCTCACGGATAGCTCCTGTCGCAAGTTATTCAAAAGCCATTAATGGTGAATTAATAGACAGCGTTTAGACTATCTGCGTAACTCAGCGTATAAAAGAGGCTTTACAGAACTTTAACTTTCAAAGTGCAATTTCTGACTAGAAGCTAGAACCAATAATGACGAAATGCCTGCAGTCAGCGCTTTTTATAATTATGATAGTTATCATAATCGAAATTAAATGAAGGTAAAGCTTTTGTTTGTTTTTTAACCAACTAAAGTAAAAGCTTTTAAAGAGAGGCCGCGAAGTTGGTTTTGCCTTGAAGGGTTCATCCGTGCTAACTATAGTTATAAAACAGCAAGTTAAAGAGCATCGTTTATTAAAAGGACTAATATCTAAATGAAGCTATGGCGGTTAATATCACTCGGCAGCTCCATGCTTCTCACACTTCTGCTCATTGCATTTGCTATAGCATTGTTCGGCTACTTCTATTTAAACCAGCAACTGAAATTGGCTGGTGTTACTGACTGGGAAGTGGAATTTGAGAAACTGACTACCAGCCACATTGTTATTAAGCAGCTGGAAATAACAATTGATTCCTTACCCGAATCGTCAGGAGCAAGTTCCACCGCAGCGGTAAACCTCACGCAGATATTCTCCATGGAAATGCCGGCTTTATTACCAGAACGTATCGATATTAAGTCGCTACAACTGAAAGGCAAGTTACTGCCTGAAAGCGTCTCTGCAAGTCTTTCACTGATAAACAAGCAGCAATTGCGGTTAGAGCTCAATAGCCAGGAGCCACTTGTCGCCGATGTGAGAGTTATTCGACACGATAACCAGGTAAAACTAAAAGCTCGCTACGACAACGCCCTGTTACAAGCTAATTATGACTATAACTCAGGGAAGCTTATAGCCGGTGGTAGTTATCTTTTAGCGGCACAGCAATTTGCAGACAAGGTAACGACCGAGCCAGTGTCGGTTGATGCAAAGTGGAACGGTAATCTTTCACCTTATATTGAGTCAGCGACAGTGGAGAGTCTTATAGCTGAATTGTCCGGCGAGCTTGTTGTGTCAATTACGCAACCCACTTTAATCGAAATTACCAGCAGTACCACAACAGCAACAGGTGAGCTTCAGCTAAATTTGAATAAGGGTATTATGGACTCTTATCAGCTCGAGCTGAAAGGTGATACTGAAAACTTAGCGTCATTAATCGAGTCCGATCTACCACTACAATTGTCGTCGTTGTCCTGGGAGCTGAACAGCCGCGACAGTTTGGGTGTTTCATTGCTCAGTGCTCAACAGGCTGTTAATAAAGCCCGTTGGCCTCTAAAGCTAAATGCTGTAGCTAAAGGTGAAAAAAACGAGACGATTCGCCTCGCGTCTGAGTTATCGATACAACAAAAACAATGGCAATTTAACTCGCTTGAACTCGATTATGTGCAGCTGAATGCGGACAGCATTAAGCTTCCTGTTGCCGGGCAATCAATGACGATAAGCAAACTCATATCGAAGTTTTCCGGAACAGTCTCGACCACAGTTGCCGAACTCCATAGTACTGAGCCAACCCGCATTGAGCTTAAAGCTTTAGACAACGACGCCTTAGCCGTACTCAACTTCAATCAAATTTATTATCCGTACTCCGAACCTCATAATGCGCTTGCAGAGTTTGACCTTAACATTCACAGCAACGCAGTTAATTTCGACCCCATACGGAACCTCAAAGCCGTTTTTGACAGTAAGTTTCAATATCAACAGCAGCAACTGACCGGTGACGGAGAGCTCGTACTCGGTGATCATATAAAAGTGGCACACCATAGCCAGGTTACTTCTGATCAGTTAAAAAGCAAAATTGAAGTTGCCGATTTTAACTGGCAGCAAATTCCGCAACTGGATGCCCTGCTAGCAACTATGATGCCTCAACTTATTGTCAGTAAAGCGGCTATTAGCGGCCAGACAGATGTAACTTACTCCATAAATAATAACCGCTGGCGCCTCGACAACGGGCAATTAGAGATTCAAAAAGGTGACTGGGTTTTTGATACCTTATCCGTGGTTAATAGCAATATTGATTTTGGTTTCACCGCCAATAACGAACAACTTAATATGAATAATGCAAAGCTCCACATTGGCAGCGTGCAACAAGGCTTTGCGCTGGGGCCAATCACCGCTGAATTTAGAGCCCAACTGCCCTTTCAACAACCTATGCAATCCACTCTCGACTTAACCAGTCACACCATTAAAGCTCTTGGTGGCAGCATAAGCATTCCCAACCAGCGTTACTCTTTAACCGACAGCTTTGCACTACCCATTGTGTTCGAAAAAATTTCGCTGGGTGAACTCATGCGTCAATATCCAAGCAACAAAATTTCCATAGATGGTGAGGTTTCAGGAACCATCCCTGTTTACTGGGACTCTAACGATTTAACAGTAGAAAGAGGTTATCTGGATGCGCTGGCGCCCGGTGGTCACCTGCAGGTAGATTCGTCCGCCCTGGTTCAACTTGCCGGCAGTAACCCCAGCTTACAAACTTTGGCAGGCGTATTGGGTAACTTCTATTATAATCAACTGTCTACGACCGTTGATTATAATGACAATGGTAAATTGACCTTAGCAGTACAACTAAAAGGCTCGAACCCTGAGCTTGAAAATGGACGTCCGGTTGAGCTTAACGTAAGCTTGGAAGAAGACTTACCCGCATTGATAAAAGGACTACAGATAAGCAACAGTCTGAACGATGTTATCCGTAAACGAGTACAGCAAAAAATCAATTAATCAGGGGATGGTATGAAACGATTATTGCTACTAATAAGCGTGCCTTTATTCGTTCTGGGGTGTACCCCAACGGTACAGGTCGCAGCACCTAAAGAGCCTATTACTATTAACTTGAACGTTAAAATAAAGCATGAAATTTACGTTAAAGTTGATAAAGCGCTCGACGACGTAATTTCTGAATCCAGTGGCCTATTCTAACGACAAAGGAATGCAACGATGAAATATTTACTAACCGCAATTTTAGTTGCTTTTATTGGCTTATCAAGCCCTATGACACAAGCACAACAGCTAAACTTAGAGCAGTCAATGGCACAGTTAAGTGACGCCAAAGAGCAGGGCCTGGTGGGTGAAAAACCCGACGGTTACCTGGGAGTCGTAAAGTCCACCGAAACAGCCGAACAAATTGTTAAGCACATTAACGAAGCTCGTCGTCAGGAATACACGCGCATTGCTAATGACAACGACATTGCTGTTGCCGATGTCGAGCTGTTAGCCGGAAAGCGCGCCATTGAGCGCAGCAAGTCAGGTCACTATGTAAAAATTGACGGAGAATGGAAGCAGAAGCCTTAATTGGCTTCTTCTTTGGGTTCTGTTCTAGTAGTTTTTACCTGTATGTTCCGACTTCAGCCATTTTAACTTGGCTCTATGCATCTCACCTGCGGCTAGCCGCAGGCTACAACATCAGAAGTAGCACCAAGTGGTCGTATTTTTCAATAGATTTTAATAGACAAGGGGAATCAATGAATCGCCTGAGAGGCTTTATTTATAAGGCTTTGTAGACTTTCAGATACTACTGTAAATTCGGAATTGGTGCCCGGGGCCGGACTTGAACCGGCACGAAGTTACCTTCGAGGGATTTTAAATCCCTTGTGTCTACCAATTCCACCACCCGGGCACTACATAGAAGTGTTCTCGAATAATGGAGGCGGGTCCCGGAGTCGAACCGAGATCCACGGATTTGCAATCCGCTGCATAGCCATTCTGCCAACCCGCCAGAATTTGGAGCGGGAAACGAGATTCGAACTCGCGACCCCAACCTTGGCAAGGTTGTGCTCTACCAGCTGAGCTATTCCCGCACCGTCATCTGCCGTGGCATTCTACTGTTTAATCGTTTTCAGTCAATGACTTTTTATCATTTTAATGACTGTTTGCACAAATTTACGGCAAAGCAGTTAATTTCTGGTCAATTCGCTCTTGGCGCCGCGTAAATATTCCCACATGGACCACACAGTCAAAACAAAAGCCGAATAGAATAAGAACATTGATAACCAATAAATATAAACGTTCGCATTCCAAAGCAGTCCAATTAAGGCCAGCATCTGTGCCACTGTTTTCCATTTACCTAAATTCGAAACAGCAACTTTTGCTCTGTGGCCGCTTTGTGCCATCCATTCCCGTAGCGCACTGACTATAAGCTCACGGCAAATCATCGTCAGCGCCGGAATGGTAATAAAGGCAGAATTATAATCTTCAACAATGACAACCAGCGCAGCGACTACCATCGCTTTATCTGCTACCGGGTCAAGAAACTCGCCGAACTTAGTAAACTGGTTAAAACGACGGGCAATATAGCCATCCAGAGCATCTGTGATTGCCGCTAACCAAAAGATAAAAGCAGCCCAGAAACGCGCATCTTCCATTGGTAAATAGAAAACCACCAGAAATACCGGAATAAGTACTATCCGGAAGCTGGTCAAAATATTAGGGATATTCCACTTCATTATCCGCTGATTCCTTATTGTTTTTACTCATCACGAAATGAGTAATAGATTTTCTCTGCCAATGATCGGCTAATGCCAGGTACGCTAGCTAATTTATCAATACTAGCGTTTTTTACCTCTTGTAATCCACCTAGATTTTTCAAAATGGCCTGTCTGCGCTTCGCTCCTACCCCGTCAATCTGCTCTAACGTCGAGGTTTTCTTAACTTTAGCCCGCTTCTGGCGGTGCCCGGTTATGGCAAAACGGTGCGACTCATCACGTATGTGCTGAATCAAATGCAACGCACTGGCGTCTTTACTTAGCGGAATGGTTTCATGACTACCGGCCATGATCAAAGTTTCCAGACCCGGTTTGCGCGACTCGCCTTTCGCCACGCCAATTAATACCGGCGCTTCTTTCCCCCAGTCGTTAAAGTAGTTCTCCGCCTGAGCTAACTGTCCTTTACCACCGTCGATAAACAGGATATCCGGTATGTTGCCCTGCTCTTTAGCATTGTCGTAACGCTTAGCCAAGGCTTTAGACATGGCAGCGTAATCATCGCCCGGCGTTATACCGGTAATATTATAACGGCGGTAGTCTGACTTTTTGGGCCCGTTTTGATCAAACACAACGCAGGAAGCCACCGTTTGTTGACCCATTGTGTGGCTAATATCAAAACATTCCATGCGCTGAATAGGTACACCAAATTCCAGCACCTGCTGTAATGCTTGAGTCCGGCGGTTCATTGTACTTTGCTGATTCAGGCGACTCTCTAGCGCATTAACCGCGTTCTTTTGAGCCAGTGACTGATACTGACGCTTGTCTCCGCGCACCGAGCTCTGCAGCTTAACTGGCTGCGACAGCGCATCACTCATGACTTCAGCGAGCACGTTATCAGGCTGAATATCGACAGGAAGCACCACTTCTCTTGGAATTTTCCGTCCAGCCGTATCTGACAAATAAAACTGCAGCAAAAAGGCTCTGAGCACTTCATCGTCAGGAGTATCTGTCGGCACTTTAGGAAAGTAGCTGCGGCTTCCCTGCAAATGATTATCCCGGATAAACAACATTTGCACTGTCGTCATTCCGTTACCACGCGCCAAACCAATAACATCCAGCTCTTGTTGGCTTCCGGTAACCGAGTTACGTTCCTGAGTTTTTCGTAGCGCTGCTATCTGGTCACGAAATCTAGCGGCTCGTTCAAAATCGAGATCTGTACTCGCCTGCTCCATTTTATTTATCAGCTCGTCAATAACCTGCTGATTCTTGCCCTGCAGGAACTGTTTTGCCAGCACCACCTGTTCATTGTATTCGTCGTCAGTGCAGACATTAACGCAGGGCGCGAGGCAACGTTTTAACTGATATTGCAAACAAGGCCTGGTGCGCGCACGATAGTAAGAATCATCGCACTGTCGAATTGGAAACAGTTTTTGCAGCAGGTTCAGGCTTTCGCGTACAGCCGAGCCATTAGGAAAGGGACCAAAATAATCGCCTTTCGCACGCCGGGCGCCCCGGTGAAAACCAAGCTTCGGATGCTGATGTGAGGTTAAAATAATATAAGGATAGGATTTATCGTCACGCAACAAAACATTGTAGCGTGGCCGATATTTTTTTATAAAAGTGTTTTCTAATATTAACGCCTCAGCTTCGGTGTTGGTAACGGTAACGTCCATAGACGCAATTTGTTTAACCAACACCTGTGTTTTCATCCGGTCTACCTTCTCACGAAAGTAACTGGACACACGCTTTCTTAGATCTTTTGCTTTTCCGACATAAATCACGTCACCCGACTCATCGTACATCCGGTAAACGCCGGGCTGATGAGTCAGGTGACGAAGAAAGCTGTCGCTGTCAAAATGCTTTTGTTGATTACCTTCTGTCATCTACCTTCAAACTGAATTAGGTCAACAAGACCTGACTGAATTGCAAGATGAGACAATTGTACATCACCATCGATACCGAGTTTAGAGAAAATCCGATAACGGAAGGTATTTATTGTTTTACTGCTAATACATAAATGCCGGGAAATTTCTCTTACCCGAATACCCCGACTGAGCATTTGTGCCACCTGAAGCTCGCGTTCACTCAGCATATCAACCATTGTTTTTTGCTGCTGCGAACGCGGATTCTGTGCAAGATAAGCGGCAACCGGCGCTGCGACAAAAACATTGCCCTGTTTCAACGAACGAATAGCCTGAACTAAGTCAGCACTGTCGCATGAGTCCAGTAAGTATCCGTCGACAACACTAATACCACACTGAAAATCAAGTATATCTTGTTGGCTGCTACCCCAGACAATAAGTTTTAGATCGCAGTGACGGCGCTTCAAGCGACGCCAGTGTTCAACTGTTGCAGCACCACCAAGTCGACTGCATAAAACAACCACAGCGTCTTCATACTCGTAGCAAGCGCGGCGTAAATCGGCAATACCCGTTACAGTCAATATTTGATCACTGAAGTGTTGCTGCAGAACAGAGGCCATGCCGGCGCTAATAATGGGGTTGGGGATCGCTAAAATAATACGGTTCATTTTCACATTCCTTATTTGTATACCTTGTTAGTCTTCCTGATTAGGTTAAATCCGTACCACCCTGCCCGAATTCGAATAGAATATTCTGAGCTTTTAAAGACAATAACAAGCGGCTTTTACAGAACTTTACAAAAACTCTGAAAAAGCCAATTCAAAGGTGTGAAAATAACATTTGAAGGCTAGCTTCAAAGTGAATTTTTATACTGACTACAAGCGTGCCTGATCCAGCATGTCCCACAAATAGCAGGCTAAATAACTGCGGTAAGGCTGAGCTCGTTCGGGGATGATCAAAATATCCTGATCCTTCAGCAGACTCATAGCTTTACGCAACGAGCTGTCCTGAATGGGAAAAAGATCTTCGTGGGCAAAATGAAACATAGCTAAAATAGACGCCGTCCAGGGACCAATACCCTTAAGCTGAGTCACATCCTTAATCAGGTCAGCTGAATTCATCTGCGACCAGGCATCTATTCTCGCGGGCTGGGTCTGATGACAGTGAGCAACGCTGTTAATAGCTGCAGCTTTGGAACGACTGACACCGCACCCGGTTAATTCCTCCGCAGGAAGATAAGCAATGCGACCTACTCCTAATGCTTTTGCCTTTTGCTCCGCTCTTTCAATAATGGTTGCGGAGGCTTTTAAAGACAGCATTTGACGAATAATAATTCGTGGTAAGGCTTCAATAACAGGTGTTTCAGATGCCGCCAATAAGCCCCGCTCGGGCAACTGGAGCAGCAACAAGTCGATACCCGGCTGGGTATCGATTAGGTGTTGTCTGACAATTGCTGGTGTCGTTTTCATACAATTATTACGCAAATACTGTAAAAGTCTGTCGACTTATAGCTAATAACTCGCCCTTTTCACTCCACAGACCCGCGCGGCTGTGCCCGTAACCATGTTCAGCATGCTCAATAAAAGCTTCGTACTGAAACCAGTCGTGGCTACTGAAACTTTGTAGAGAAATATCAGGAAACTCAATAGTCCAGGTTAAAGACGAGGCCGGCGCAGGGCTATCCAGATGAGGCAACACTGCCGGCGGCCAGGCATCGACTAAAGCCAGAATCGTTGCTGTTGTCAGCGATTGTTGCTCATTCCGGAAACGTATCCAGCCACCAAAGGTTCTTCCTGGCTGTCCGCTAAATGGCATGCCACCTGAGGTAATACGGTAATCGAAGTTTTTCGCAAACTCTGGGACGATATCCGCTTCAGGTAAACCTGGTCCGTCTTTTATGGTTTTAAGATCGGGTGGTGTTTCACCTGACACTTTAACTGTTGAACTGCGGGCTTTGCCGAGGCTAGCCAGACAAGACAACATAATCTGCCCTTGCTGCTGCAATTCGACTGCTACCTGAATAACCGATTTTCCCTCGCGCAAAATTCGGTAACTTAACTCAGCCTCACCCGGTTCAGCAGGCGCAACAAAAGAGATACTCATGGAACGAAGATGATATTCAAGCGGAAATTGTTTCAACAAAAACTGAGCAGCCAATGCTCCGCTGAATCCGCCGAAAAACGCGCGGCCCTGAGCCCAGCCGGAAGGTAGTTCAATGACTTGATTGTTCTTATCCGCAACGATTTGTTCTACAGCTGTGTGGAAGTTCATACTATTCCCTATTTAAACGACTGTTTGATTTAAGAATACCAATTATCACCATTAATACAAAAGAAGCGCTTAATAAAAGAAAATAACCAAAAACACAGGCTAAAAATTTGAATACAGTTAATGTCCAGCTTTGCTGATAGAAGCTCTTTTGCGTCAATAGCAGATAAGTGAACATCCACCCAATAAGAATATAACCTAACCAGTCGGATGGTAAGGTTAACCAGGTCCAGCCAAAGTTATCAATCAGCGGGTTAGTTATATAGCCTAATGTCGACAACAACATCAGGGAAAGCAGTAAAAAAGCATGTGTATGCAAAGCTACAGTTAAGTGCTCTAAGTAGTAACGGTTACTGAATAAATAAAGGACTTTTAAATACAGTGCCCAAAAAGGCAGCATCAAAAGCATCATCTGTGGTGTCATTGAAATCAGTTTTTGCGTAAACAACTGGGGGTTTTGCTTTAAATGCTGAAGTTTCTGTTCAAGCATCCGCGTTTGCTCTTCATTCAACCAGGGGATATCACCAAACTCCAACTCAAATCCGCGCCGTACGGTACTTTCGTTAGAGTCACTTTCAGATACTTCTGTTTCAGACTGTCGGGCCTCGCTCTTTGACTGTGAATCATTAAAGGTTATCTGTGATGTCAGCACCATAAAAGATATCAACGAGATAAAGAAATAGAGCCTGAGCGGAGGTACATAAGAGGCATGACGTCCTTTCATAAACTCAGATGATAGAAAACCAGGTTTTAGAAAGAGTCCTCTGAGAGTACGGTAGAATCTGGAGTCCCAGTGCCCTAACTCACCAAAAAGATCGCCGACAACGGCAAAAACGCTGCGTATGCTTTGTTTATCCTGTTGGCCGCATTGATGGCAGTATTCACCGGTAAGAGGTGTATTACAGTTCTTACAATTACTGACGGTCGATTCCATGGCAAAATTCCATTTTTGCTTAATATAACAGGAGGTTTAAAGTTGCGCTATCGGCTAGAACAAAAAGCGGCGGGAACAAAAAAAGCCCTACTCAAATGAGCGGGGCTTTTTTCTGAATTTGGCGGAGAGGGAGGGATTCGAACCCCCGGTGGGTATGAACCCACGCCTGATTTCAAGTCAGGTGCATTAAACCGAGCTCTGCCACCTCTCCGTATTTTTGTTCTCTGCAACTGCGTTGTTGAGAACGAGGCGAATATTAAAGACCTAAGTTACGCTTGTAAAGTAAAAATTTGAACAAAGTGTTCGTTTGGGCGTTTATTAAACAAACCGACCAAAATTCGCCAGAAATTACTACCTTCTGCTCTACCCAACGCCCCCATTAATGCTGTAGTATCGAGGAAACTTTTTAAATAAAAAACAGTCTTAACAGACAGTAAGTTCAACACGGAGAAATCTATGAACAATCGCAGTCAGACTTATGTCGGTCAGAACGAATCGACGCTGGCCGTTAATAAGGTATTACGCAACACCTACACTTTATTGGCAATGACATTAGCCTTTAGTGCTATTGTTGCTACTATCAGCACGATGATGAACTTGCCCTATCCGGGTTTCATTATCACTTTAGTTGCTTACTTTGGCTTACTTTTTGGTATTCACAAAACCAAAGATAGCGGCATGGGCATTGTACTAACCTTCGCTCTAACAGGCTTTTTAGGTTACACCCTTGGCCCTATCCTTAACATGGCATTATCAATGCCTGGTGGTGGCGAGATGGTTGCTACTGCGTTAGGCGGTACAGCTCTGACCTTCTTTGCAACTTCGGCTTATGTGTTAACCACGAAGAAAGACATGTCTAAACTGGGTGGTCTGGTTACTGCCGGTATTATCATGGTTTTTGTGGCGATGCTGGCTAACCTGTTCTTCCAACTGCCAGCATTACAGCTTGCAATATCTGCTATCATGATTCCATTGATGGCAATGCTGATTATGTGGCAGACCAGCGACATTATTAACGGTGGCGAGCGTAATTACATCCTTGCAACAGTCACTTTGTATGTTTCGATTTATAACTTGTTCCTTAGCTTGCTACAATTGCTAATGGCGTTTAGCGGCGATGATTAATCTCTCCTGCTAAAATAATAACAAACGCCCCGCCATGCGGGGCGTTTTTGTATAAACGGACAGTTTATGGCTAAACTTACTCTCATTCTTCAACGTTCTGTTAAAGAACGAGCTCGTTCTTTAGACGCTCTGGCATTTGCAAAAGCGGCTATCAACACCGGCCACACCATAGCCTGTGTGTTTTTTTATCGGGAGTCGGTAAATCACGCGGAATTTCCCACTCCAGCAGAAAATGAAGACTTGATTACGCAATGGGAAGAGTTTAGCCAGCACCACCAAGTCCCCCTGGTGGTCTGCCATACCGTAGCTGAACGCAAAGGAATGGAGAAATTCCATCCCGGTTTTGAAGCCTCAGGTTTAACCGCTCTGGCAACTGCCATGGCTAACAGCGACCGGACCTTACAGTTTTAATGACCATGAAAAAAATTGCTATTTTACAATGCAGTGCCGCTAGCGACTCGGCGACCGAAGCACTCGATATTGCTTTAGCATTGGCCAGCTTTGATTATCCGGTGCAATTAATATTGTCCGGTGAAGCCGTTAAGTCTCTACTGAACCAACCTTCTAAGCGTTATGCCATGCTGGAATTACTGGATGCTGAGCCTGTTGTAATAAGTTCAGAAGAGTTAACCGATACAAGCGCCCTGCCCGCAAACATTGATACGGTTATCGTCTCGCCAGAACAATTAAAGCGTCACCTAAGCCAATTTGACGAGGTATTACAATTCTCATGACCTCTACTTTACACTGGTTAAGAAATTCGTCTTTAGTGCCTTGGCTGGAACAACATGGCCACCTGCTGAGTGACACTGATGCCTTGCTTATGTCGGGCGTAGCACTCAACGAACTGCCACCTGAGTCACCTGTTGAATTACCGGTTTATGCGCGCAAACAGGAAGCTAACGCTTTGGATACTGCACTGCCTGACTACGTCATGTTAAAATCGGACGAGCAGTGGGTTGAGCTGGTGCTTAGCTTCCAACAACAAATAACCTGGTAATATCACGGCATGATTGAATTTAACGGTAAAGAATACGAAACCGACAAACACAACTACCTTGCAAACTTAGACGACTGGAGCGAGGAGCTGGCCCTTCACTTTGCAGAGTTAGAAAATATCGACATGACCCCGGCACACTGGGAAGTCGTGACTTTTGTGCAGGATTTTTACCGTGAATTTGATACCAGTCCGGCAATGCGCGTACTGGTTAAAGCCATGAAAAAGCAGTTAGGCGAGGATAAAGGCAACAGTCGTTATTTGTATAAGCTGTTCCCTAAAGGCCCGGCAAAGCAGGCCACACGAATTGCGGGCCTGCCTAAACCGGCTAAATGTATTTAATTTAAGCCTTAAGCACTTCTACACCGCCCATGTAAGGACGTAATACCTCAGGCACAACAATTGAGCCGTCTTCCTGTTGGTAGTTTTCCAGCACGGCTACCAGCGCACGGCCAACAGCCAGACCAGAGCCGTTTAATGTGTGCATAAGTTCAGGTTTCTTCGCGCCTTTACGACGGAAACGAGCCTGCATACGGCGCGCCTGAAAGTCCTGCATGTTCGAGCAAGAGCTGATTTCACGGTACGCTTCCTGCGCCGGCAACCAAACTTCCAGGTCGTAGGTTTTAGCTGCCCCAAAGCCCATATCCCCAGTACACAGCAGTACTTTTCGATACGGCAGCTCAAGCTTTTGCAGCACAGTTTCGGCGTGGCCTGTTAATTGCTCCAGCGCATCCATCGACTGTTCAGGTTTAACCAACCAGACCAGTTCCACTTTATCAAACTGATGCTGACGAATAAGCCCACGAGTGTCGCGACCGTGAGAACCGGCTTCACTGCGGAAACACGGCGTATGCGCGGTAAACTTAAGCGGTAGCTCTTCTTCGTCAGCAATTTCATCACGGTATAAGTTTGTTAACGGCACTTCAGCCGTTGGAATCAACGACATAGGAATTTGATCCTGAGACTCGCCTTCAATATGGAATAAATCCTTACCGAACTTAGGTAACTGACCGGTTCCGTATAATGAGTCCTGGTTCACCATATAAGGCACATAGGTTTCAAGATACCCATGCTCGTCAGTATGTAAATCCAGCATAAACTGAGTCAGAGCGCGATGCATGCGGGCGATACCACCACGCATAACCACAAAGCGTGCTCCAGTGAGCTTCGCGGCCGTTTCAAAGTCCATACCTTTGGCTAATGCTTCGCCTAAATCGACATGATCTTTCACTTCAAAGTCGAACGACTTAGGCTTGCCCCAAGTCAGGACCTCCTGATTTTCATCTTCATCCGCACCTTCCGGGACTTCGTCTGCCGGCAAGTTCGGAACACCCATAATAATATCGTTAAGTTCTTGCTGGATAACTTTTAGCTCTTCTTTAGCGTTATCCAGTTGCTCGCCTAAATCGCTTACCGCATCTAACAAAGGTTGTATGTCTTCACCTGAAGCTTTTGCCTTACCAATGGCTTTCGAGCGGCTGTTACGCTCTGCCTGCAACTGCTCGGTGCGCACCTGCACCTCTTTGCGCTGCTCTTCCAGCTTTTGTAATTTGGCAACGTCTAAGTCAAAGCCTCGCGTTGCTAGCTTTTTTGCGGTCTGGTCTAATTCCTCTCGGAAGTATTTTGCGTCTAGCATGAGTGTCCTATTTAACCGTTGTTGAGTACAACATCATTGCCGCGAAAACTGCAGCAATACAAATAATTACATTAAAGGCAATGTGCAGAGCGGCTTTAAGCAGCTCACCCTGACTGGCTAAGGCCACAACTTCGACAGAGAATGTCGAGAAGGTTGTAAAAGCCCCCAGTAAACCAACGCCTAAAAATAAACGAGTTGTTTCAGAAACAGGTTGTTGCTCTGCGTAAGCCAGCAACAACCCTAAGAAAAATGAACCTATTATGTTAACGGTCAACGTGGCAAAAGGGAATGCCCGAACCCCAAATGATTGCATAGCAAGAACCATAGCAAAACGTGCCGATGCACCTATTGCGCCCCCCACTGCAACGCAAAAGAAATGAAGAAGAAGGTTATTCATCAGGTTCCCTGTGCCAGTCTGACTTTGAATCCATATCTTGCAGCCAACGGAGCTTTTCCTGCAACTTTATTTCTAAACCACGCGGCTCAGGGGCGTAGAACTGGGTATCGGCGATTTCCGACGGTAAGTAACGTTCACCCGGAACGTAAGCGTTAGGATAATTATGTGCGTACTGGTAGTCAGCACCATATCCCTGAGCTTTGTGCACCTTGGTTGGTGCGTTACGCAAATGTTCAGGCACCGGCGCATCGCTGTGTTCTTTTGCGGTTCTTAGTGCGCTTTTAAAGGCATTATAAACGGCATTACTTTTCGCCGCACAGGCGCAATAAATAACCGCCTGAGCAATGGCTCGTTCACCTTCGGCGGGGCCAACTCTGTGGTACGTATCCCAGGCGTTTAATGCCAACTGTAATGCCCTGGGGTCAGCATTACCTATATCTTCAGAGGCGATAGCCAATAGCCGGCGGGCAATAACCAAAGCGTCCCCACCACCGGTCAATAAGCGCGCGTACCAATACAAGGCTCCGTCTGGAGACGAGCCTCTGACAGACTTATGAAAAGCGGATAAAACATCGTAGTAATGGTCGCCCTGATGATCAAAAGCCGTGGCTTTTTCGCCAATAGCCGCGGTGATCAATTCTGGTGTAATTGGCTGGCTGCTGCTCTCAACAAAATCAGCAACCACTTCAAGATAGTTTAATAAGCGACGCGCATCCCCGCCGGCTAAGTCCAGAAGCTTTGCCCGGGCTTCACCTTGCAGTTGCAAGTGGCGTTGACCAAGACCTCGTTCTGCGTCCGTTAACGCGCTTTCCAGAGCCTGTTCAAGATCCGTTTTGGACAATGTTTGTAACCGGTAAACCCGCGCCCGCGAAAGCAGTGCGTTGTTAAGCTCAAAGCCGGGGTTTTCTGTGGTCGCGCCAATAAAGACAATAGTGCCGTCTTCAATGTGGGGCAGAAAAGCGTCTTGCTGGCTTTTGTTGAAACGGTGCACTTCGTCCACAAACAAAATGGTGCGGCGGCCCTGCTGTTGAGCCAGCAACTTCGCCTCTTCAATGGCTTTTCGAATGTCTTTAACACCGGAGGTTACCGCGCTAATGCGGCTGACCGTAGCATTTGCCTGAGTCGCGATAAGTTCCGCTAAGGTGGTTTTACCGGTACCCGGAGGCCCCCATAAAATCATTGAATGCAGATGTCCCTGTTCTACCGCTACCCGCAAAGGTTTACCGGGAGCAAGAAGATGTTGCTGACCTACATACTCGTCAACCGTACGCGGGCGCATTCGCGCCGCAAGAGGTTTGAAATCGGGTTGAAAATCTAAGTCCAGACCTGCCACAACAATTAACTTTGATCGTCGACGTCGACATCAGCGGGCACATCAAAAACAAATTGTTCGTCGCTGATGGTTTCATTTAACGCCACATTATTCAGCATCAGTTCAGTCCGCTCGCCCTGAGCCTGAACCATAGTTATCTCTGTGAGTTTTTCATCAGTAAATCTTAACTCCAGCTTACTGCCATTCGTTTGATGCTCAACAAAGTAGCGGTTATCGCGAAAGCTGACATTATAGTTCTGCCACTGATTACCGTTGCTGTTCAACACCAGCAGTAAAGGGCTGTCGTCAACCATGTCCTGCTGTGCATAAATGGTTACTTGTTCAACAAAAGGATTGTAGTACCAGACCTTTTTGCCGTTAGCGACCATCACGCTTTCGTCCGGCTCTTTCGTATGCCAATACAAATTAGCGGGTCGTTTTAGCTTTAACGTACCGCTTAATGTTTGTAGCACTTCGCCCTGTTCATCTTTTACTTGCTGTTCAAACTCTGCCGATAAGCTTTGCGTTTGTTTCAGTAAACTTTGCAGAGCCTGCTTGTCTGACTCGTCGCCTGAGGCAAACACATTAAACGAAACGGCCATGACCATGGCAAATACAACTGCTTTCATGAATTAATCCCTTGGAGCTCGTGGAGCCAGCACTTCGCGCTGACCGTTATTGCCTGCACTGGTTACGACACCACTCACCTGCATTTGTTCGACGATACGGGCAGCGCGGTTATAACCGATACGGAATTTGCGCTGTACACTCGATACTGATACCCGCTGGGTCTCAGTAACAAAAGCAACGGCTTCATCGTACAGAGGGTCAGATTCAGCATCATCAGATTCCTGCTGTTCCCCCGGTAGCAGAGCTTCTTCGCCCTGATCGCCCGATAAAATTTCTTCCAGATAGTTAGGTCGACCACGTTTCTTCCAGTCCTTAACCACCGCATGAACTTCATGGTCATCGACAAAAGCTCCATGTACACGCACCGGAGAACCGCTACCCGGTGGTAAATAGAGCATATCGCCCTGCCCTAACAACTGGTCAGCACCCGGCTGGTCCAGAATGGTTCTCGAATCTATTTTTGATGATACCTGAAACGCAATTCGGGTTGGAATATTCGCTTTAATTAAACCGGTAATAACATCCACCGATGGGCGTTGAGTTGCCAAAATGAGATGAATACCGGCAGCACGGGCTTTCTGAGCGATACGAGCTATTAGCTCTTCGACTTTTTTACCGACAATCATCATCATGTCGGCAAATTCGTCAATCACCACGACAATGTTCGGTAATTTTTCCAGCAACGGCGGTAACTCATCCATAGAGTCGCCCGGCTTCCAGATAGGGTCACGCAATGGTTCACCAGCGTCTTTAGCCGCCTTCACTTTCGCGTTGTAGCCTTTTAAATTACGTACCCCTAAAGATGACATGAGTTTGTAACGACGTTCCATTTCTCCCACACACCAACGCAATGCATTGGCGGCATCCTTCATGTCGGTTACGACCTCGGTCAATAAGTGCGGAATGCCCTCATAAACCGACAGCTCAAGCATTTTCGGGTCTATCATAATAAGGCGAACGTCTTCCGGCGTGCTCTTGTAAAGCAGGCTCAGGATCATAACATTAACACCAACAGATTTACCGGAACCGGTTGTACCTGCCACCAGCAAATGCGGCATTTTTCCTAAGTCGACAACGACTGGAGTGCCCGCAATGTTTTTGCCCAGAATCATCGTTAACGGCGAGCCGCTATGGGTGAACTGGTCGCTATTAATCACTTCGCTTAGCTGCACAATTTCGCGGTGTTTATTAGGCAGTTCCAGACCAACATATGACTTACCCGGAATAACTTCTACCACACGTACAGCAACAGCAGACAAGGTGCGGGCAATATCTTTTGCCAAATTCGAAATTCTGGAGACTTTAACGCCCGGCGCTAAGTCGAGCTCAAAACGGGTGATGACCGGACCAGGTTCAACGTGCGCCACGCGAACATCCACCCCAAAATCTTTCAGCACTGTCTCGACCGTGCGTGATACCTGATCCAGTTCTTCCTGGGTTACCGGGTGCTCTTTTTTATTCGGTCTATCCAGAAGCTCTATTGACGGCAACGGCGGAAGTAACTCGCCCTCGCCTGAATCAGCCGCTGATTGCGGTTCGTCTTCCGCAGAGCTTTCTGAAGAAGACGCCACAGCAGGTTTCTTAGGTGTGTCTTTTTTCGCAGCCGCTTGCTTGCTAAATTTAGGCGCATCGCTGTCTACGTCATCATCTTCATCAACAGAGCTCATTGAAGGCAGGCTCAAAACAGGTTCTTGTTTGTCAGTCCCGAATAAGTCGCTACTGAGCGTTGTGGGTTTCTTTTCTTCAAGCGTTTGCTCACGCTCGTTGTCATCATAAGCTTCTGAGTCGTCTTCTTTATCTTCCGCTTCTGAGCTTCCGCGACTTTGCCAAAGAATTTTAATTTTTTCGGTTAGCCACAAAGCCCCGTCAATAACCCACTCACCGAGTTTGTCAGCAACCTGCAACCAGCTAATACCGCTGACCAGAGTGATGCCAGTAAAAAAGAAGGTTAACAAGAGTAAGGTTGTACCAACAAAATTCAGATAAGGAAGCAAAGACGCCGCAATAACATCGCCAATAACACCGCCGGCAGAAAAGTAGTAAATATCGTCGAAATTAATAGAGGACAGTGCGGATGCACCAATAAGCGCGAGCATAGCGCCTATCATACGCAAACTGACCGCAAGGTAATCCATTTCTAATAAATGGTAAGTTTTACGGAACAGTAAGTAGCCAAGGCCAACAAAGCCGAAAGGAATAAGGTAGGCAACGAAGCCAAAAGCAAACAAGAGTACATCTGCCATCCAGGCACCTACGGCACCGCCGGCATTATGTATGCTTCCTTCATAACCGGTCTGTGACCAGCTGGGATCAGCGGGATTAAAGCTCACCAATGACAAAAAAATGAAAATGGCCAGCGCACCACTTATTAGCAACCCTGCTTCTAAAACTCTTTGTACACCTGTCATTATCTTATTGCAGCGCCTTCGTTGGTATTCTTGTTACGATAAAATATCGAGATAAATTTTATCCGCATGATTGTAGCGAATATCAGCCCCAATGTTACCCCTTTACTAATACTTTATTTTCTTGTTTGACCTCTTCCATAACCACATAGGTTCTTGATTCATCAACCCCCGGCATCATTAACAGGGTTTCACCCAATAATTTGCGGTAAGCACGCATATCCGGCACCCGTGCTTTTATCAGGAAGTCGAAGTCACCCGCCACCAAATGGCATTCAAGAATTTCATCTGTTTTACGTGCAGCCTCGCTAAATTCGGCAAAAGCGTCGGCTGAGGTTCGGGTTAAGGTAATTTCAACGAAAACCATCAGGTTTGCACCTAACTTAGCAGGATTAATCCGGGCATGATAACTTTCAATTACTTGTTCCCGCTCAAGCTTACGAACCCGCTCTAAACAAGCGGTTTGACTCAGTCCAACCCGCTTAGCTAACTCGACATTAGACATGCGGCCATCGTCTTGCAGCAGGCGTAAGATCTTCCTGTCTATTTTATCAACAGTGATTTCTGTGGGAATTTCAGCATTAAACATAATAAATCTCTGAAAAAGTAATTGTTAATAGAATATCACACTAAAAAATAACTTAAAAAAAGTAACTCATGCACTTAGGTTTGCGTCTATAATTTGCGCCAAATTATTTCACCGAAAACCGTTAACTAAGTAAGAGGCAGACAATGCTAATTGGTGTACCAAAAGAAATTAAAAACCACGAATATCGCATCGGATTAACCCCTGCTGCAGTTCGTGAATATGTTGAAAATGGCCACGACGTTATTGTTGAAAATAATGGCGGCGCCGCTATTGGTTTTACGAACGAACAATACACAGAAGCGGGCGCAAGCATTGTCGATACGCCTGAAGAAATTTTTGAACGCGCTGACATGATTGTTAAGGTCAAAGAACCTCAGCCAAACGAGTGCAAAATGCTGCGCGAAGGCCAAATTCTTTATACCTTCTTACACTTGGCTCCTGACCCAACTCAAACTGGGTTATTGGGTAAAGCTGGTTGTACCGCTATTGCTTATGAAACGGTTACCGACAACCGCAACGGGTTACCTCTGTTAGCACCGATGAGTGAAGTTGCTGGCCGTATGTCAATTCAGGCAGGCGCGCACTACTTAGAAAAAGCTCACGGCGGTAGCGGCACCTTGTTAGGTGGTGTACCTGGCGTTGCTCCGGGCAAAGTCTTAATTATTGGTGGCGGTGTTGTCGGTACTAACGCAGCGAAAATGGCGATTGGCCTTGGCGCAGAAGTGACTATTTTAGACCGTTCACTGCCTCGTCTGCGTGAACTGGACGATATTTTCGCTGGACGCGTACAAACGGTTTATTCAACCGTTGATGCTATCGACAAATACTCGCGCGAAGCAGATTTAGTCGTTGGCGCGGTACTGATTCCAGGCGCGGCGGCTCCGAAGCTACTCACTCGTGAAAACATTAAAAACATGAAGCCAGGCTCTGTCTTGGTTGACGTAGCTATCGACCAAGGCGGTTGTTTTGAAACGTCAAAAGCGACGACTCACCAAGACCCAGTTTATGTCATTGATGATGTGGTTCACTACTGTGTTGCAAACATGCCGGGCGGCGTGGCTCGTACCTCAACTATCGCGCTGAATAATGCGACCTTGCCTTATGGTATTGCGTTGGCCAACAAAGGCGTGAAAGCAATGCTGGAGAACGATCACTTGCTGAAAGGTCTGAACATGCACAAAGGTAAAATCACCTACAAAGCGATTCACGATGATCTTGGTCAGCAGTTAGGCCTGGATTACCAGGACCCACGCGAAGCGCTGCAAGCGTAATTATCAGGTTGTTCTGAACAAGCCCGTGAACAAAAGTTTGCGGGCTTTTTTATTGCCAGTTCTTGTTCGCCAAGCTTGTAAACCCTACAATCAATCCCCATAGCTAGAGAACGAACAATCAAAAACGAATTAATGGAGTTTTCCTAATGGCTGAAGCCAAACACTGCAAGTTACTTATTCTGGGATCAGGTCCTGCTGGTTACACGGCTGCCGTTTATGCTGCACGCGCTAATTTAAATCCGGTTATGGTAACGGGCATGCAACAAGGTGGTCAGTTGACCACCACGACCGACGTTGAAAACTGGCCGGGCGACGCCGAAGGTTTAACCGGGCCTGACCTTATGGTCCGCATGCAAAAGCACGCTGAGCGCTTTGATACCGAAATTGTGTTTGACCATATTAGCAGCGTCGACTTTTCTAAGCGCCCATTCCGCTTAAAAGGCGATGTCGGCGAGTACACCGCAGACTCTGTTATTATCAGCACTGGCGCCTCAGCTAAATACTTAGGCTTAGACTCAGAAGAAGCCTTTATGGGTAAAGGCGTTTCGGCTTGCGCAACCTGTGACGGGTTTTTCTACAAAAAGCAAAAAGTCTGCGTTGTCGGCGGCGGTAATACCGCAGTTGAAGAAGCTCTGTACCTTTCAAATATTGCCAGCGAAGTGCACGTTATTCACCGTCGTGACACTTTCCGGGCAGAGAAAATTCTGGTCGACCGTCTGCATGAAAAAGAGCAGAACGGTAATGTCACTTTCCATCTGAACAAAACCTTAGATGAAGTGCTAGGTGACGATGCTGGTGTTACTGGCGTGCGTATTAAAGATACGCAAGACGGTAGTACTGAGGAACTGGAAGTTGCGGGCTGCTTTATTGCTATTGGGCACCAGCCTAATACCGGTATTTTTGACGGCCAGTTGGAGATGCAGGACGGTTACATTCAGGTACAAAGCGGGCTTCAGGGTAATGCGACAGCAACCAGCGTTCCGGGCGTTTTTGCAGCCGGTGACGTAATGGATCATATTTACCGTCAGGCAATTACCTCTGCCGGTAGTGGCTGTATGGCTGCGTTAGATGCCGAGCGTTACTTAGACGCACTGACTAAATCTTAGTCTTTTAACGTGATTGTCCAGCTTGATCCGGCATCAATAAGTTTTCCGCCTGCAGCGACCGCTTTGCATGAGCCGAATGGGCTACTCGCTGTTGGTGGAGACTTATCGCCGGGTCGGCTGATACACGCCTATCAGCAAGGTATATTTCCCTGGTTCTCAGAAAATGACCCTATTCTGTGGTGGTCCCCTAACCCCAGAGCCGTATTCTTCCCCGACCAAATCCATGCCAGCCGCTCTTTAGCTAAAACCAATCGTAAGCCAAACTGGCAAATGAGCATCAATTGTAACTTTGCTGAAGTGGTTCGCGCCTGCGCAGACGAGCGTGCCGACAAAGAAGGTACCTGGATAACGGAAGAGATGATTGAAGCTTATTGTAAGCTTCATCAGTTAGGTCACGCCCATTCGGTCGAAATTTGGTTCGACAATCAACTTGCAGGCGGTTTGTACGGTATTTCAGTAGGCCGTGCTTTTTGTGGAGAAAGTATGTTTCACTACAAAACCGACGCATCAAAAATAGCCTTGTTACGTTTCGCTCAATATTTCAAAAAGCATGGCGGCCAGCTAATTGATTGTCAGGTGGGTAATCCGCATTTATTTTCATTAGGTGCTGTTAACCTGCATCGCGAACGTTTTTTAATGAAGCTCAATATTGCGCAACAACAAAAGATGCCAGATACTTTTTGGCAAGCTCGTGAGCTTTCTCATTCTGGAGAACTGTAGTGCAATTTGGCGTGACGAAAGAGAGCCAGTGTCACTATTTAACCGACCAGCAAGAACGACTTGTTGTTGCCCTCCCTAATGATCTTGAAAGCCTTAATACAGACGCGTATCAGCAACTCATGCAATACGGCTTCCGGCGTAGCCATAACGATGTTTACCGCCCTCACTGCCTGTTATGTAGCGCTTGTCAGTCGCTCCGTGTGGTCGTCCCTGAATTTCGCTTTAGTAAAAACCAAAAACGAATTCTAAAAAAGAATGACGACCTAACGCTGCATATTAAACAGCAGCCGGAAGCCGAATACAGTCAATTGTTTTCGCAGTTTATTGAACAACGACACGCGGATGGAGAGATGTACCCGCCCGACCCGGAAAAATTCTGGAACTGGATAGATTGCGACTGGTTAACTCCGGAGTTATTAGAGTGGCGCAATGGCAGCAATGAGTTAATGATAGTTTCGATAGTTGATCGCACTGCTGACGCAATGTCCGCGGTTTATACCTTTTTTCATCCCGATGAGGAAAAGCGTTCGCCGGGTACCTTCGCTGTATTAGAAATGATCCGACTGGCTCAGGAGCGGGATGTTGCCAGACTCTATTTGGGTTACCAAATTGCTGACTGTAAAAAGATGAATTATAAGACTCGATTTGCCCCATATGAACGACTGGTTGGCAATCATTGGAAAAAAGAGCTAAAATCGCACACACTTAAAGCTCAAAACAAAGATTAGAGGATTTTAATGGCGAAAGAAGACAGTATTGAGATGCAGGGAACGGTTCTTGACACCCTTCCTAACACTATGTTCCGAGTAGAATTGGAAAATGGTCACGTAGTTACTGCCCATATCTCAGGAAAAATGCGTAAGCACTATATCCGCATCCTGACCGGCGATACCGTGACTGTGCAGTTAACTCCTTACGACCTGACCAAAGGCCGCATCGTCTTCCGCGCACGTTAATCCGCACTGAGGATTAAAAAAACCGGCTTCATTTAATGAGCCGGTTTTTTCATTTCTGCCGAAGGCTTATTAACCTTCTACGGTTTCATTTTTGCTGTCGTAATCAAATTGCAGTCCGTCCTTTCCATCAGCAGTCACTTTCACGCTGCCACCGCTGGACAGTTTCCCGAACAGAATTTCGTTGGCTAAGGTTTTCTTCAGGTGTTCCTGAATAACCCTGCTCATTGGACGGGCGCCCATTTCCTTGTCGTAGCCTTTTTCGGCAATCCAGGCATGAGCTGAAGGATCAACCTCAAGCGACACACCTTTTTTATCTAACTGAGCCTGCAATTCACAAATGAATTTATCGACAACCTGTTCCAGTACTTCCGGTGTCAGATGGTTAAACCACACAATACCATCCAGGCGGTTACGAAACTCAGGAGTGAAAATATTATTGATTTCCGCCAGCGCATCGAAGCTGTGATCTTGTTGCTTAAAGCCAATAGACTTACGCACAGTTTCACGAACGCCCGCGTTGGTTGTCATAACAATAATCACGTTACGGAAATCAGCTTTACGGCCGTTATTGTCCGTTAAAGTACCGTTATCCATCACCTGCAACAGAATGTTAAATACATCGCTGTGCGCCTTTTCCAGCTCATCTAACAGCAGCACACAATGTGGCTGCTTGATTACGGCGTCGGTCAATAAACCGCCCTGCTCATAGCCTACATAACCCGGAGGCGCACCAATTAGGCGACTGACCGCATGGCGCTCCATGTATTCCGACATATCAAAACGCACCAGCTCAATGCCCATAGCTTTGGCCAGTTGCTGTGTAACCTCGGTTTTACCAACACCTGTTGGTCCGGCAAAAATAAACGAACCTATTGGTTGGTTATCGTTGGCAAGACCTGAACGCGACAACCGTATAGCACCGGTGAGCTTATCGATAGCTTCATCCTGGCCGAACACTACCATTTTCAGGTTACGATCCAGCTGCTTCAGTAAATCCTGGTCGGACCGAGAAACTGATTGTTCCGGAATACGGGCTATTTTGGCGATAATGGTTTCAATATCCGACACCCCCACCGTTTTACGGCGTTTGGACGGCGGCAATAAACGCTGGGAAGCACCGGCTTCATCCATTACATCAATGGCTTTATCGGGCAAATGGCGTTCATTAATGTATTTAGCAGAAAGCTCCGCTGCCGCTTTAATAGCAGGTTGCGTGTAACGAATACCATGGTGGCTTTCGTAACGCTCTTTCAAACCCATTAGAATCTTAGTGGTGTCTTCTACAGAGGGTTCAACCACATCGACTTTTTGGAAGCGACGAACCAGCGCTCTGTCTTTTTCAAAAACATTTTTGAATTCATTGTACGTAGTGGAGCCAATGCACTTAAGCTGGCCACTTGAAAGTAACGGCTTAATCAAGTTAGAAGCATCTAAAACGCCGCCGCTGGCAGCTCCGGCACCAATAATGGTATGAATTTCGTCAATAAACAGAATAGCGTGTTCTTTTTCCTGCAACTCTTTTAAAAGCATTTTAAAGCGCTTTTCAAAGTCCCCGCGGTATTTAGTGCCAGCCAGCAGGTCGCCCATATCTAATGAATAAATTGTGGCATTGGCTAAAATCTCTGGTACTTCGCCTTTAATGATGCGATACGCCAAACCTTCTGCAATAGCGGTTTTACCAACACCCGCTTCCCCGACTAACAGCGGATTATTCTTACGACGCCGGCAAAGAATTTGCGCACACCGTTCCAGTTCAAAATCGCGGCCAATTAGAGGGTCAATTTTTCCTTCCTTTGCCTGAACATTCAGATTGGCACAAAAACGCTTTAAGTAGCTCTCTTGCTCTTCGCCACCCTTAACGGCCTCCTCTTCCGCCATTTCTTCGTCCATAGGCTCATCGTCATCGATACGAGAAATACCATGAGAAATGAAGTTAACGATATCCAGTCGGGTAATATCGTTTTTACTGAGCAGATAGACGGCTTGAGATTCTTGTTCACTGAAAATGGCAACCAATACATTGGCGCCCGTTACCTCAGCGTTACCGGATGACTGAACATGAAACACCGCGCGCTGCAAAACTCGCTGAAAACCAAGCGTAGGTTGAGTGTCCGGACTTTCTTCTTCCGGACCAAACAGCGGGGTACTGCGGTCAATATAACTTAATAGTTCTTCTTTCAATTGTTGAAAGTTTGCCCCACAAGCTCGAAGCGCTTCCGATGCATCTGGGTTATCCAGTAATGCAATTAGCAAGTGTTCAACTGTCATCAATTCATGATTACGTTCGCGCGCTAGCCGAAACGCATCGTTCAGCGTTAATTCAAGGGCTTTATTCAACATAGACCACTCCTTACCAGCCAACCCGGATCATTCTTGCTCCATGGTACACAATAATGGATGCTGATTTTCCCGAGCATACTGATTTACCTGTACTACTTTAGTTTCGGCGATTTCCGCAGAATATACACCGCAAACGGCCTTTCCTTTATAATGCACCTGTAACATGGTGTCCGTGGCGCGCTCCTGATCCATCTTAAAAAATCTCATCAATACTTCAATCACAAAATCCATAGGGGTGTAATCGTCATTGTTAATAATGACTTTATACATGGATGGTGGCTTGAGCTCCTGCTTTTCCTCTATATCGCTAAGGTGCTGGTGATCAAACTGACTCATTTATTAACAACCTGCCATAATAATAGTTTTAAATTTACCAGAAAATATAAAAAAACAACCAAAATGTTAACAATCTAGGTTATTTTTTAAACTTTAGGGCTTGACTAATCACTCACGTCACCTAGAGTTAAACATGGTGCTAAATCGGCGATTTTTCAAGCCGCCGCACCTAATAATAATAAACTATCTATCTGTTGCAGAAGAAGGATGTAGAAGTATGGCTACCGGAAAAGTCAAATGGTTCAATAATTCGAAGGGCTTCGGCTTTATCGAAAGCGAGGACCGCGAAGGTGATATTTTCGCTCACTATTCAACCATTGAAATGGAAGGCTATCGCACACTTAAAGCGGGGCAACCCGTAGAGTTTGAACTCGAGGAAGGCCCCAAAGGCTTGCATGCCAATAACATTGTTCCCGGTGCTGCCGATAAATAACATCGGCTAAACCAAACAATTTAAGTACTTTCAAAACGCCGGCTTGTCCGGCGTTTTAATTTACTTAATCACTTCAACTAACTATCTATACCAAAATAACGCCGTAATTGATCACGTAAATTTGGCGGAGTTCCATTAATTGTTAATGTATCCGTCGCCGCGTCATAGTGCACTCTCTCTCCCAGGGCAGTGTGATCAAAGCCAACGCTGACTCCTCCACCTTGTCCCTGAAACTTAACCAACTTACGTAATGTCGACTTATCTGCCGGAAAATCATCAACTAATTCGCGTGAATTCTGTTCAGCAAAATCCTTTGAGAAACTCTCAAAGCTCTTTTCTACCGGGTACTGCTCTGCAAATTGCTCTGATAGATCTTTGATTTTTACCGTGTCGCCCTGCTTCCATTGATCGTCACAATACTCATAAGCCGCTTTATTCAGGGCTTGGCGTTGTTCCGTTTCCAGCTCCGACTGTTTCGCATATTCTTGAACAGAATCGACTAATTGTTGTGTGTGAGCTTTTGAGTTTAAACGCTCGGTACACCCCAGGAAATCCAGGAAAAAGTCTGAAACCTTGCGACCGGCGCGTCCTTTAATAAAAGAAATATAGCGCTCACTTTCCGGAGATGTTTTCCACTCGGTTAAATCAATACGAGCCGCCAATTGGACTTTTGTTATATCTAACTGCGACGAGCGATCAACAGCCAGCTCAGGGTTTATTGTTACCCCTTCTTTAACGGGTAAAAAGCAGACCAATAAATACTCGGTGCTAATGTGTTGGTACCGTGTGACTAACAAAAAGCCCGCTTCTAACAAGTTATAGTTTTGCAGTTGTTCCAGCAATAGCTTGGCAGACTGCTGACTGAATTCGACAAAGTCCAGTTGCCCGTCATACCAGGAGGTTAAATGTTCAGGAAAAGGGCCTGGTTCGCCCTCTTCTTCATCTTTAAGAAAACTCGCATAACCTTTCGCCGGTTTGCTGGTATACACGTCCGTTAATTCGACTAACAAATCGTGCAGCTGGTCATCTTCGGTTAACGCCGAAGGAGCCAGCCGAAGCCCTACTTGTCCGTCATTTTGATAAAACTGGTGAATAATGCTTTCTTCTATCCGCAATTGCATAACGGGGACTATCCTTGCTGTTTTGCTGTGTTACTATAATGCCATTGTAACACGGGACTGACGAACGATGGGAAAGTACCAACGTAGGGATAAAATTGCCCGATTAATAAGCTGGGGACATTGGTTTACCTTTGCCAATATCGTCCTTTGCCTGTTTATTGGACTTTTGTATATTGAAGCGGCCCCGAAGCCCTCCACGGCTATCGGTAATCTCTACATGCTTGTCAGCTGGATAGGTCACTTTGCCTTTCTGCCTTTTATATTCTTCATTATTCTGATATTCCCGTTTTGCCTGGTTGTGCCCTACTCCAAAATATTACGAGGGTTTGCCGCTCTGATTGCCTCATTCGGCCTGATAGCACTTATCGCCGATGCGCTGTTCTTTCGACAGTACGGGTATCATTTAAATACCTACTCTATGGCGCAAATGACCCGCGATGCAGAAGCGGTTTTCACAGGAGCAAGTTTCGTTATTATTTCCGGCGTTCTGCTCGGTTTCTTACTGACTGTCGGAATACAGCTGCTGTTGGCTAACCTAGCCTGGAAACGTCTGGAAGATTTACAGCAACGAAAAATTGGCGCTCCGGTTACAGCCATTTTCCTTTTATGCTTTTTCGTTAGCCACAGTATTCATGTTTGGGCTGACGCGGTGTTGTACGACCCAATTACCCAACAAGACGATATGTTTCCGTTGTCCTATCCAACAACGGCTAAAACATTAATGGCTAAACACGGAGTCATTGATGTTGAAAGTTACCAGGCCAGACAACAAATGCTGATGGCTACCGATAAAATAAAACTTAAGTATCCTCAGCACCCTCTTTTATGCTCTAAGATAAACTCTCAGCAATCAACAACTCTGATTTTATTTGAGCGTAGTAGTAGCAAAGTTCAGAAAGAGCTGGAAACTCTGGCAGCCAAGCATCAACTAGAGCGGCCGGAGCTAAAGCTACTGGCTCATCCGAACCGCGACGGCGGATTATTTCAGGTGCTTTATGGCTTGCCCGACTTTTATCAGGAATCCATTGAGCGACAGCAACTGAAACCCGCTTACCTTAAGCCGCTTAACGACTTTAATTTTGATGTGCGCTGGTATCACAGCAAAAATTGGAACGACTCTCTGCATTTAAGTCAGTTTCATCCCGAATGGCAAAGCCAGGAGCTGGCAGAGTTTAGCGCTCATCCGCAAAACCAAATTAATGTCATTCTAATTGCTGAAGACGATATTTCTACTTTAGATAAAGTACTTCAGCAAACCGAAGACCAACAATTGCTGCTGACGGCTTTGTCTCCTGCACAAAGCGAAGAGTTATTGGGTAACAAGCAGTTTGCGCTTGAAAACATGCAAGTTCCTCTTTGGCAGCGAAATTACCAGTTGGCAGACCAACCTATAGCCGGACTTATGGATTTGGTTCCAACCATGCTTGAAGATCGTATCTCCTGCGCAGGTTCTCATAAAAATTACACCAATGGCGAAAGCTTACAGACATCTAAGCGTCGTTGGCCGCTGGTTGAAACCTACAGTCCTTATATTGTTATTTACGATCAGAAAGAGATTACGATTCTAGATAATAGTGGTCAGTTTAGCGTATACAGCAGCAGCGATTTTGAACTGAAAAAACAGGCCGAACCGCCCGTTCCGGTGCTTATCGACGCCCTGAAAGATTTAAAACGCTTTAGCGAAACGGAAAACAAGGATTAATTGTCGAAAATAGCAGCAGTCGAGCATCGGAGAGCTTGTTGAGACTTGCTAATTCGGCTTAATCCAGTAACATAGCAGTCCTCGGTCGGCGTGTGGCGCAGCTTGGTAGCGCACTGTCATGGGGTGTCAGGGGTCGGAGGTTCAAATCCTCTCACGCCGACCAATTCTTCTAGTGACACTCAATAAAGCATTCACTGGTTCCATTCTGGTAAGCTAAGTTGCTCTCCCATTTCAGTTGCCACTCGCCAGTAACCTCCTCTGGCAGAACCTTTTCGAATTAATACTCCTTGTTCTTTCAATTTAGAAATGTGTTTTTCTACCGCGCGCGACGAAATATTCAACACTTCAGCGACTCTGGCGGCACTCCATTCGGGTTGCTCATTTAATAGTCTAAGAACCATATTTCGTGTGCTCGAGCCCGAATATCGACCTTTACCCGAACCGTTATCCGAACCTAACAGCGAACTTTTTACCGAACTCACTGCCGTTTCACTAGAAAAGTCATGTGAAATATTCGCTTCTTCCAGCACCGCTGCTTTGTCTTTTTCTTCTTTCACTGTGGTTGAAATACTCTGTTGCAAACAATCCAGAATAAACTCAACCATAAGACCTCTGTCATTTTCACTAATTGAGCGGCGCAAGCAGTCAAGGTATTCATCTTTGTTGAATTTAAAAGTTTGTTCAAAGCTTAACCAGGCAACTGCCGGATGCCATTTGGCAAGAATGAGGCTAAACCAGAGTCTGCCAACACAACCGTTGGCAACAGAAAACGGCTGAATGAACTCGAACTGCTGTAAAAAAATAGCGGCTTTAATTAAAGGGTGCTCGGTACTTTCGTCTAACCAGGACAATAAACTTCTTACCGACTTACCGGCCTGCCCCGCCGGAGCAGTCATATGAACCAGTTTGTTGTTTCGGTAAACGCCCATTCCCGTTGCACGATAACTTCCGGCACTAGGCGTTACTGCGGCGCAAATCATCTGGTGAGCGTTTTTAAGATCCGACTCTGAATGTAAATCCCACTCATCCAGCTTTTTATAGGCTTCGTCTAAACGAATACCCTCCAACGGTTGTGACTGCTCATCCAGGCCTACCGACGCATGAGCTTTAATTGGCAATTGTTGAGACTTAAAATCTTCTAAATTGCTTTTATCGGATTCAAGTAATGCTAACCAACGGCCAAAGTCGGTGCTTATTTGCGCCACTAAATTCACGCATTTACTGGTAATCAAATAATCTGCTGCCATTTGTTATTAGTAGCCTCTGGGGGTTACTCTCCGTTATTTTGTTAACGCATACACTCAGTCTAAAACACTTACACTGTAATATCAGCGAATACCGATTGCAGCCTTGCCACTTCACTTTCTTCCAGCGGAAGCATAGGTTGTTTCCCCCAGACGGGAGCAGGCCAGGCAACGTCAGTTTGAAACCGCGCTATATGATGAACATGCAACTGCGGAACCTGATTTCCTAAAGCAGCGACATTAAGTTTATCGGGTTGGTATTCAGCCTTTAGCCAGTGGCATAGAAATCGGCTTTCTTTTAACAACTGCAGTTGATCGTCTTCAGAAAGGTCTATGGCTTCGCGCACGTCTGCCACTTTAGGAACCAACAAAAACCACGGAAATTGCCTGTCATTCATGACTCTGACTTCGCATAGCGGCCAATCGGTTAAATGATAACTGTCTCTGGCTAATTCCGGAGCTAATGTATATTCCATAACCTACCCTTTTAATAACGTTTCAAGAAACCGTTTAAACAGTGCATTAGTTTGCGGCAAGCTGTCAATTAAACGGTGGTCATCATTCACCAGGTGTAACTCTGCCCTGGTTCTTTCCGCATAACGCCAACTGTTCTCAACAGGAACAATATCGTCGTTCCAGCCATGAACAATTTGAGTCTCACAAGGCGGTGTCAGTTCATCAAAATTTGCCTGACCACCTAAGTAAAAGGCCGGAGCCATTAAGAACAGCCCCCGGCTCTTTGTTTTAGCTGCAGCTACCGTTGCCACGTAACCGCCCATGCTGGAACCGACCAGTAAGAAATTTTCCGTTAGTGCTTCAATATATGTTGTGAGTTTTTCCACGCGCTGATCAGGATCATCAATACCCTGATAATCGACACTGATTACGCTAAACCCCAAAGCTTCAGCGGTTTTTGCTAAAACTTTAATTTTTCTGCCCCAGGGGCCGCTCTCTTTTCCGTGATTAAAAATAACCAGCATTTAGCAATTACCTATATTTTGTGCTTAGATAAAACTATTAGATATAACAATTAAGTAACAATGTAAGCTTTTATCATGATAGTCAAAACGTTCATTATAAAGAAAGGCGGTTACTATGACCTTTAACAAGCAACTTGTTGCGCTGTACACCGCATTATCTATAGTGGCTCTGTTTAGCTCAAGCAGCCTTGCCGAGCATGAAGACATTATCTGGGGAGTAAACTCCTCCCCGCCGTTTCATATATTTGATGGTAAATACGAAGAACAAGGCTTTTGCGATGCTTTAGTCAGCAGCTTTCAGCGCCAGCTACCGGAACTGTCGCACAAGGTCAGAAGGCTGCCCTCCCGCCGTATTACCATGCTTATGAAAAAGAACAAGAACCTCTGCTTTCCCTGCCTGATTAAAGGAGCAAGTTACAATTCCGAGTTTAATTACACCGACACAACTCACCGGTATCAACCTCACGGTATCATCACCCGTGCTGACACCGCGGCCAGAATCATTGGAAAGTATGGCCAGCCAGTAGATTTTTCCAGCCTGGTTCAGGACTCAAATTTACGCTTTGCGCAACCGGCTGAACGCCGTTACGGCCGCCTGCAGCCTCTACTGGAAGAGCACATTATCGATTCAGATAATTTCAGTTTTATCAGCGGCGACAATGCCCACATCAACTTGCTGACTATGATAGTCAACAAGCGTATTGATTACACTATCGATTATGAAATGATTATGACTTACTACAACGAAACTGAATTTAAAAACAGCGGACTGGTGTTCTTGCCTATTGAAGAGTACGAGGGTGTGGTTATTGAGGGCGCGGTTGGTTGCAGTAATAATGAATGGGGACGTAAAGCTGTGCGACACCTTAATGAAGTCATCAACGAACTTAAAGCTGATCCGGACTTTCAAAAAAGCCTGGATCAGTGGTTAGGAACTAGTCGCCCAATGGTTGATTAAGCAAAGCGCTGTTGTAAATACTGGTTAATGTCATCGGACTCATACATCCACTGTACTTTATCGTCCTGCTCAATGCGCAAACACGGCACTTTAACTCTGCCGCCGCCATCTAACAGCTCTTGTCTGTGCTGCTCATTATTTTTTGCATCTCTTAATTCTATATTTAAATTAAGGCGGGCAATTTCCTTACGTACCTTGACGCAAAAAGGGCAAGCGGCAAATTGATAAAGAGCCAACGACTTGCAGGCTTCATCTACCTGTTGTTGAGCCTCATCACTGCGGTTCTGGCCTTTTGGCGTGGTCAATTTTTCGACCAGTAAAACAATAGGCGTCAAAATAAGCCGTAGAGTACGAAAAAAGTAACGAATGATAATTCTCATAGAAATACAACCAGACTGCCTGTTAAAGATGCCGCTATTCTAACGTGTTTAAGGTAAAGCGTCAGTCTTTTAACTAAACGCTTTTCACTTTCCGTTTAAAGCTTCCGCGGCAATTTCGAACGACCTTAAACGAGCCTGATGATCAAAGGCATGACAGGTAAGAATAACTTCATCTATACCGGTATCATCAATAAACTGATTAATATGCCGTTGAACTGAATCCTTAGTACCAACCGCCGTATAGGTTAATGCATGATTCGCCCCGGCCAGTTCATGAGGCGCAGCAACCGTTCTTATGTCATCCACCGGTGCTTTTAAAGGCCCGGGTGTACCGCGCCGCAACGCAATAAACTGTTGTTGCATTGAACTCATCATTTTTCGCGCATCGGTTTCGCTGTCTGCCGCAAAAACGTTCATTGCCGCAGCAACATAAGGCTTGCTGAGGTAACGCGACGGACGAAAGTTCTCGCGATACGCTTTTAACGCATGCTGCAAATAGTCTGGTGCAAAATGCGATGCAAAGGCATAAGGCAGACCTAAATGCGCAGCAAGCTGAGCGCCAAAAGTGCTTGAGCCGAGCAACCACACCGGAATTTTCTGTCCAAACCCGGGCACCGCTTTAATTGGGTCGCTTTCCTGCGCTTCTTCCAGATAACCTAAAAGCTCCTGAACATCGTTAGGAAACTGCTCGGCGTCGTCGGGTTTACGTCTTAACGCGCGTAAAGTTCGGCCGTCTGTTCCCGGCGCTCTGCCCAGACCAATATCAACACGCCCGGGATACAAAGCATCCAAGGTGCCAAACTGTTCGGCGACCACAAAAGGCGCATGGTTAGGCAACATAACACCGCCTGAACCTACCCGAATTTTATCGGTTTTGCCGGCGACATAACCTAAAGCAACCGCCGTTGCGGCCGAGGCAATTCCGGTCATATTGTGATGTTCAGCCATCCAGAAGCGGTGGTAACCCCACCGCTCTGCATGCTGGGCTAAATCAGCAGAATTATGCAATGATTCAGCCACAGACCCACCTTCGGTAATAGGCGCTAAATCAAGAACTGAATATTTCATAACAAATTACAGCTCTTGCTTGGTTGGGCGAATGATCATTTCATTCACGTCAACTTGCTGAGGTTGCTCAATCGCAAACGTAATGGCACGGGCAATAGCCGCAGAATCAATAGCGTCTGAATACAAACTGTCAGCCATTTCTTTCGCGTCTTTGTCACTAATGTGGTCAGTCAGTTCTGTTGCTACAGCGCCCGGTGAAATATTGGTTGCGCGAATTTCACCATTAGATTCCTGACGAATGCCTTCAGAAATGGCTTTTACCGCAAACTTAGTTGCGCAATACACCGTTCCGCCGGCAAAGACTTTCTGACCTGCAACTGATGACAGGTTGATGATATGACCGACATGCTGTTCACGCATAACCGGTAATACAGCAGCTACACCATACAAAACACCTTTAATGTTCACATCAATCATGGTGTCCCACTCGTCCACTTTTAGCGCGTCGAGCGGAGCCAGTGGCATGAGTCCGGCGTTATTAATCAGCACATCAATACGACCAAATTCAGCCTTAGTGTCGTCAGCCAGTTTTTGAACTGCCGCTTTGTCGGTTACATCAACCACACGGTAAGCTGCCTGACCACCTTCTTTCTTAATTGAGTCAGTTAACTCTTTCAAACGATCTTCGCGACGTGCCGCTAACATAAGTTTTGCGCCTTTTGCCGCAAGCATCCGAGCAGTTTCTTCACCTAAGCCGCTGCTTGCACCCGTAATAATTACAACTTTATCTTGTACTTCTGACATAGCTTTACCTCCGGTTAGTGCTATTGGTCAACTGCCCCTAACTGCTTTAATATCATCTCTTCAAAACGCAGTAGCGGCAGCATAGAACGCTGAACTTTGGCTCGCAGTAACGCTCCCTGCCAACCAGAAAGAATGAAGGCTCCCATCTGTTCGGTGTCAATGCACTGCTGAATTTGCTGTGCGTCCTGCGCAGCTTTTAAACACCGAGCAATACGCTGCTCCCAGTCAGAAAAAATGTCATCTAACCGTTCGCGAAATAAGTCACTCTGAGATGCCATTTCCTGACCCAGGTTGCCTATCAGACAGCCTTTGGAGAAATCACACGACTTTAAGTCCTCTACCGAGCGACGCAAATAGCTGCGCAAACGATCAACCGGCTCCAACGTCTCGTTAGCCAGAGTTTCGTCCATGCGTGCTTCATAATCCTCGGCGTAGGTTTCGATAACAGCCAGGCCAAAATCATTCTTACTTTTGAAGTAATGATAAAAGGAGCCCTTGGGCACCTGCGCCTCGCTCAGAATTTTATTCAAACCGGTGCTGCCGAACCCATGTATGGATATCAGGTCAGCACCGATTGTTATGATGTTTTGTCGTGTGTCATTCTTAGTCATGCGATCTATATTAGACCAGTCGTCTAGAAACTTCAAGATCAGTCTGTTAATTGCAACTATAGGGCTTCAGCAATGGGTTCCGGCCAGACACCGCACTGAACTTTAGCAATGTGGTCACTTTGTAAAATTTGCATAACCACCCGTGACTGACCTATTCCCCCTCCAATAGTTAAAGGCAATTCACCCGCTAACAAGGACTGATGCCAGGGTAGCTTGAGCTTTTCCTCCTGTTGGCTAATAGCCAACTGACGCTTTAATGCCTGCTGGTCAACACGTATCCCCATAGAAGAAAGTTCCAGCGCGTCATCTAATACCGGATGCCAGACAAGAATATCGCCGTTTAAGCCCGTACTGCCCTGCTCGTTAACCGAACTCCAGTCATCGTAGTCCGGCGCTCTTACGTCATGTGCATGACCATGACTCAACTCCCCGCCAATACCGACCAAAAATACTGCGCCATGTTGTTTAACCACTTTGCGCTCACGTTGTTTTGCAGTAAGGTCTGGATAGGCAGTAATTAAATCCTCTGCATGCACAACCTGTATTTTCTCCGGTAAGGTTCCGGTTCCACCGTGTTGTTCAATATATTGCTGCTCCGTTTGACGCAAAGCAGCGTAAATACGCTCGACGGTCTGGATCAGAAACGCCAGCGAACGCTGCTCTTCAGTAATGACTTTTTCCCAGTCCCACTGGTCAACGTAAACAGAATGTACGGAACTCAAAGCTTCTTCGTCAGGCCGCAAGGCTTTCATCTGGGTAACTATGCCCTCACCTGCACCAAAGCCGTAACGGCCAAGGGTAAAGCGTTTCCACTTAGCTAATGAATGAACTACTTCATAATCTTTGTCGGGCACGGCTTTTACTTTAACTGCAACCGCGTTTTCCCAGCCCGACAAATCGTCCTGAACACCACTGCCCAACTCACTTAGTAGTGGCGACTGCACTTCAATAAGCCCAAGCTGAAGCTGTAACTGCTGAGTAAAGCCGGCTTTTACGAATTGAATTTTCTGTTGCTGTAACATGTATTGTGACTTCATAAATACTCCGAATCGTTAATAAAAGAATAGAAACACAATTCAATTAATACCTTTTAGAACTATTTATTCAATAACGTTTAACAAAAATAGCTTTACTTATTATTTTCCGTTAATTTATACCTAACTTAATTAACGAAGCTTTAATAAAACATGAAAAAATTACCTGAAAATTATCAAATCGATGATCTGGACCGTTCCATACTAAAAACTCTGATGGAAGACGCACGTATTCCTTACGCTGAGCTGGCCAAACGCTATAAGGTGAGTCCGGCCACTATTCACGTACGGGTTGAAAAAATGAAGCGTGCCGGGATTATTGAGGGTACGCGTTTACAGGTTAACGCCAAACGCTTAGGCTACGATGTCTGTTGTTTCATTGGCATTACGCTGAAAAGCGCGGGTGACTACCCGGCCGCAATTGAAAAACTGGAAAAGCTCGAAGAAGTTATTGAGGCTTACTACACTACCGGTCAGTACAACGTCTTTATTAAAATTATGACACCGTCAATAAACGAGCTACAACACACGCTAATCAATCGAATTCAGGCTATTGATGAAATACAATCGACGGAAACGCTCATTTCATTACAGCAGCCAATTAACCGGGACATACAGCCATGACAGCGCAGAACTGCATAAACAGTGGATAGAAGGCTTACTGGTTGACTACTACGACCCCATGTACGACTACCAAATGAAAAAGCGATAAGCATCGCTAAAAATCTGCGACCCGCCGAAAACAACAGTCAATGCGTTAAGCTTTTGTTATGGTATTGGCATAATTACACCAAGGGGATCTATCTATGTTGAAACGAATGTTAAGCCGTGTCACCGCGGCCGCATTGGTCATCGTTGCCCTGCCTTCTATGGCAGCAACAAAAGACCTTTCTTACTATCTACCACAGGATGTCAGTTACAACCCGGAAATTACCAAACCCAAAGATGTACTTGGTTATCAGGTTGGTGAATGGCATGCCCGCCCCGAACAAATTGTAAAGTATATGGAAGTTCTGGCCGAAGAGTCAGATCGCATTACGCTGGAAGTGACCGGTCGCACACATGAGCAGCGTCCCTTGTTACTTCTTACCGTCACCTCAGAAGACAACCACCGCAATATTGATGACGTTCGTGAGCGTCATTTGGCCGCAGCTGATCCAAACCGCGATGCCGACCCGGACAATACGCCGGTCGTAATGTACATGGGCTACAGTATTCACGGGGACGAATCGAGCGGCAGTAATGCAGCAATACTGTTTGCTTATTACCTTGCCGCGGCAGAAGGTGAAGCTGTGGATGAACTTTTGAGCGATTCAGTTATTCTGCTTGATCCGGCGTTTAACCCTGATGGACTAGCTCGCTTTGCACAATGGGCAAACCAGCACCGCAGTCAAAATCTGGTTGCCGATCCACAGCATCGTGAGCACGTGCAACCTTTTATTCGTGGCCGGGTCAACCATTACTGGTTCGATATGAACCGCGACTGGCTGTTACTGCAACACCCTGAATCGCGCGCGCGTATCGCTAACTTTCAGAAATGGAAGCCTAACGTACTGACCGATTACCACGAAATGGGAACCAACAGCACGTATTTCTTCCAGCCGGGTATTCCGTCTCGTAAAAACCCATTAACGCCAGATGAAAACGTGCGCTTAACCGAAATTCTGGCAGCAGAACACGCTGACTCGCTGGATGATATTGGCAGCCTGTATTACACCGAAGAATCATTTGATGACTTCTATTATGGCAAAGGCTCTACCTACCCTGACATTCAGGGCGCCGTAGGTATTTTATTTGAACAAGCCTCCAGCCGAGGACACTTGCAGGACTCGGTTAATGGTGAGGTCAGCTTTCCGTTCACTATTCGTAACCAGTTTGTCGCCTCACTCAGTACCATTTACGGCACGCACAAAAACAAAAGTCGTTTTATTGAGTTTCAGGAGCGTGCTTACGACGAAGGCATGGAGGCCGCACAAAAAGCCAAGTTTGAAGGTTATCTAATTGGTGACTCAAGCGATCCGTCGCGTGTAGAAGGTCTACTGGAAATCTTTAAACAGCACGGTATTAAAGCTTATCGTGTAGAAAAAGATATTGAACAGAACGGCACTCAGTTTAAAGCCGGAAGCAGTTATTATATCCCTCTGGCTCAGGCTCAGTACGGTTTAATTCAGGGAATATTCAGTACGCGCAAGAACTTCCCGAACAATACCTTCTACGATGTTTCGGGCTGGACTCTGCCATTAGCCTTTAACGTGCCATTTGAGACTCATCGCGGTCGTATTCAAATAGCGGATAACGCCTGGGATGCGCCAAAGCGTAAAACATCGGCTCTCACTGATGCCTACGCTTACGCATTTAACTGGAACGATTACTTCGCTCCGGGTTTATTACAAGAGTTGCTGGAGCAGAACATTCACGTTCGTCAGACAACAAAACCCTTCACTGTAGAAGGTGAACAAGGCCGTCAGGAGTTTTCAGCCGGTTCTATTGTTGTACCTAAAGCCTATCAGGAACGGGAATGGCGCGATGTACAACGTCGTCTGGCTACCGCAGCAAAAGAAAAAGGTATTCAGGTAACCTCTATCGAGACAGGATTAACACCTGAAGGTGTTGACCTGGGTAGCCGCAATATTCAACCGGTAGAAAAGCCCAGCGTAATGATGCTGACCGGCGAAGGGGTTAACCTTTACGAAGCCGGGGAAACCTGGTACTACCTTGACCGCCACGTAGGTATTCCATTGTCGATGGTTGATACTGAACGTCTGCCCAGCGCTGACTTAACCCGTTATAGCCATATTATTATGGTGGACGGACATTACAGCAATTTAGATAAACAACTGCGTAAAAAAATCCAAAACTGGGTAAGCCAGGGTGGAACAATAATTGGTCAGCGTGGTGGTGCTGAATGGTTAGCAGAAAATGGTCTTCTGCAAACTCGCTTTATTGATGATGCCGTCTTCCAGAGCGCTTTTACTAAAAAGCAGCTAAGTTACGAAGAGCGCGACGACTTCTACGCTGAACAGCGAATTGCCGGAGCGATATTCTCAATGGATGTCGATACTTCTCACCCACTATTCTTTGGCTTCCCGCGTGACCAAATGCCAGTATTCAAGAATTCGACTGCCGCCATGGAAGAACCCGAGTCGCCTTTCGTTTCAGTCGCTCGCTATTCGGAGCAGCCTTTAATGAGTGGTTACACTGATGAGCGCAATCGCGAAATACTAAAAGGTAAAACCAATATTGCCGCCCATCGTTTAGGCAACGGTCAGGTAATTGGTTTTGCCGACAACATTAATTTCCGCGCCTATTTTTGGGGGACATCCAAGTTACTCAGTAATGCTATTTATTTAGCTCCCCGTATTCAGGTTTACGCGAAAAAACTGGACGATAAAGCAGCAGCGGATGCCGCCGCTGAAGCCCATTAATTAATAAATTAATAGAGATAAAACCGCTAGGATTTTTTGTCTTAGCGGTTTTTTTACACTTGGATATATTGGTTGTTTTTCGAATAATGGTCTACCTTACTAATTGAATCTTCTAAATTAATCAGTGAGGTGTATATGTTACGTTGGGTTCTAATCTTTCTAGCCGTGGCTGTAGTTGCCGCTATTTTAGGCTTTGGCGGAATTGCCGGAACAGCTGCCGGAATAGCTAAAATTATCTTCTATATCTTTATTATCCTCTTTGCGATTTCTTTAGTCGTTCGCCTGCTTCAGGGGAATAAAAGGCTTTAAATGTTTTAGCCTTTGTTAGATATTAGACATTGGTCGTATGCCAACCGTTATTGAGTTTACGCTACAATAACGGTTGGCATTTTTCGTTATCTGTCTAACACTACAACAATGAGGCTCTTGCCATGAACGCAATCGTAATGATGGTTCTGGGTTTAGGCGCAATGTTTCTCGGTTATGTTTTTTACTCTAAATTTATTGCTGAGAAAATTTTTAAGCTTGATCCGAACTTCAGAACACCCGCTCACGAATTAGAAGACGGAGTCGACTTCGTCCCTACCAATAAATACGTTCTGTGGGGCCACCACTTTACTTCTGTAGCCGGTGCGGCACCTATTATTGGTCCTGCCATTGCGGTTATCTGGGGTTGGGTACCTGCTTTCTTATGGGTTATTTTCGGTACCATATTTTTTGCTGGCGTACACGATGCTGGCGCGATCTGGGCAAGTAACCGTAATAAAGCCAAATCTATTGGTAACTTGACTGGCGATGTTGTTGGCAAACGCTCTCAAACGCTGTTCATGATCGTTATCTTCCTGGTGTTACTAATGGTCAACGCGGTTTTCGCTACTGCTATTTCAGGTCTGTTGATTAAATTCTCCAGCTCAGTAGTGCCAGTTTGGGGGGCTATTTTTGTCGCACTGATTATCGGACAAATTATTTTCCGTAAATGGATGGGCTTAGGGGCAATATCCATTATCGGTGTACTGGCACTGTACGCACTTATCTGGGCAGGTCCCTCATTTCCAATAGAATTGCCAGAAACGGTAATGGGTATCAGTGACAACGCGCAATGGGTTCTTATCCTGTTTGGCTACGCCGCTATCGCTTCATTACTGCCTGTTTGGATGTTGCTTCAGCCACGTGACTACATCAACGGTCTGCAGCTCTTCATTGGTCTTATTTTGCTTTACGGTGCCACGTTATTACTGGCTCCGGAAATTTCAGCTCCGGCCTTCAACAGCAATACCCCGGAAGGCACCCCGTCAATGTTGCCGCTGTTATTCGTCACCATAGCCTGTGGGGCAATTTCGGGCTTCCACGGTCTGGTTGCATCGGGTACAACCTCGAAGCAACTTGATAAAGAAACCGACGCCCGTTTTGTCGGATACTTTGGTGCGGTTGGTGAAGGCTCATTGTCGCTGGCGACTATCATCGCCGCCACAGCCGGTTTTGCAACATTAGCCGACTGGGAAGCGGTCTACTCATCTTTCGGACAAGGCGGCGTATCAGCCTTTGTTGAAGGTGGCGCCAACATTATTAGTCAGGGGCTTGGCCTGGACATTGGCGTATCAGAAACCTTATTGACGGTTATGGCGGTACTTTTTGCCGGTACCACAATGGATACTGGATTACGTCTGCAACGCTATATTTTCCAGGAATGGGGAAACTTGTATAACATTAACTGGATGCAAAAAGCCTTTCCGGCAACGATGCTAGCTGTAGGAAGCTGCTTATTGTTAGCCTTCGGTGCTGGCGGCGCAGACGGTTCCGGCGGCTTAGTTATCTGGCCTCTGTTCGGTACCACAAACCAGTTATTAGCAGGGTTGACCTTGTTGGTTATTACGGTCATGTTGGTGCGCTTAGGCCGACCAATGTATTACACCTTAATACCGTTAATTTTCCTGTTGATAATGACAGTCTTCGCTCTTATTGTTCAGCTTAAAGATTTCTATAACAGCGGTGACTGGTTCTTAATGGGTCTGGATTTAGTGGTGCTGGTTGCCGCTATCTGGATTGCTCTTGAAGCTAGCGCAGGCTTAACTAAAATCCGTAAGGAACAAAAAGCCCAGAAGCAGCAATAAAAGTAACTGGAGTAAGTAGCATGAATATACAGTCAGTGCGCCGTTGGTTCAGCCGGGCAAGTGATTTGGCCAATGAGTTTTATAATGCGCCCTATCGCTCTGCTATTGCCCGGGCAAAGCGCGACGAAGACGATTTATTCATGCTACTGGTTTTTTCTGAAATGATGGGCGTGCCGAACCCGGCCGCCTATTATACTTTAGAGTTACAGCCATTAATGCTGGAACGTTTCCACGAATGGCATCAACGCATGGGGATGGAACACTCACCTCTTGATCACTTCCGTTGTTGCTAATTTTATAACCCGACCAAAAGCAGGGTTCATTTCTCATGTTGTTAAGCGATAAAAAAGTTTTATTAATTGGTGGTAAAGGCGGAGTTGGTAAAACAACCGTTTCTTCGGCTCTGGCAGTTCTTGCCGCCCGACAAGGCAAAAAAGTGCTGCTGGTTTCAACCGATCCGGCACATAGTCTAGCCGATGTATTCGACAAGAAAATTGGCGATAAAAAAACTGTTATGCGCGAAAACTTAACCGCATTAGAAATTGATCCTGACCACGAAGTTAAGGCTCATATTGAACGCGTCAGTTCTCAAATGAAGCGCTTTACAAACCCCGATCTCTTTCCCGAAATTGAACGCCAGATGCGTTTAACCCAGCAGTCTCCGGGAGCCCAGGAGGCTGCTTTGCTAGAGCGCATTTGCAACGTCATTGATGAAGCAGAGAAAGACTACGATTTGTTAATTTTTGACACAGCCCCGACCGGTCATACTTTGCGTTTACTGACATTACCCGAGGCTATGGCAGCCTGGACGCAGGGAATGCTGCGCTCGCAAAAGCGCTCTGAAGACTTTGATTCAGTCCTTGAGCATTTATCACCCAAAGCTGGTAAAGATATTAATAACCCAATGGCGGACCCTCAAGACAATGCCAGCGACGGTATGTCCGACCGCACTAAAGCAATTACAGAACAACTATTAACACGACAGAGGCTTTTTCAACGAACCCGACGCTTACTGCAGGATAGCAGTTACACATCCATTCTGTTTGTGCTAACACCAGAACGTCTCCCTATTCAGGAAACTGATCGGGCACTGCAGTCGTTAACCGCGGAGAAGTTACCCGTTGGTGGTGTTGTTATTAATAGAATATTGCCTGAACAGGCCGACGGCAGCTTTTTGGCCAAACGCAGGCTTCAGGAAAAAACTTACATAGAAGACATTCACAAACGTTTTAAAGCATGGCGAAACTACTCTCTTTATCTGTTAGAAGAAGATGTACAGGGTCTCGAGGCATTAGAAGCTTTTGCAAATAATCTCGAACAAGCAGGATTTTCTTCTTAACTGCCATTTTTTTGTCATCGCTTTCTTTAATAATACGTATACAGTGTGATTGTTATTAATTAAGGAGAAGACTATGCGCGCTGTAGGATACAAAGAGTCACTGCCGGCTGAAGATCCAAATTCACTGCAGGATATTACCGTCGATGATCCGGTTCCCGGAGCCAACGATTTACTGATTAAGGTGAAAGCTATCGCCGTTAATCCGGTTGATACTAAAATCCGGATGCGCATGGCGCCTGAATCCGGCCACAAAATTATTGGCTGGGATGCTGTCGGCGAAGTTGTCTCTAGCGGCGATAAAGTAACGGGATTTAAAACTGGGGACAGAGTCTGGTACGCAGGAGACTTGACTCGGCCCGGCTGTAACGCGCAATTGCAAACGGTTGATTATCGCATTGTCGGCAAAGCTCCGGCGAATCTTGATGACACTCAGGCTGCCGCCCTTCCTCTGACCAGCATTACGGCCTGGGAAGTTCTGTTCGACCGCCTACAGGTTGATAAACCCTCACCGCATAACAAAAGAACCTTATTAGTCATTGGCGGAGCCGGTGGTGTTGGTTCTATATTAATTCAGCTTGCCGCTCAGTTAGCCGATGCCACTGTTATTGCAACAGCATCACGAGCTGAATCTCAACAATGGATAAAAGCGCTCGGCGCCGATCATGTTATCAATCATTATGACGATTTAGCCGAGCAGCTCGAGGCAATCGGCATCTCCGCGGTAACAGACGTCGCCTGCCTGACCCATAGTGAACAATACTTCGCTCAATGTATGAAGTTTATGGCACCTCAGGGACGCTTCTGCCTGATAGATGACCCTGCGGAAAGTATCGATATTACGCTGATGAAACAAAAAAGCATCAGCCTACATTGGGAATTTATGTTTACTCGCTCTATGTTCACTACGACCGATATGATTAAACAACAAGAATTACTCAATTATATCGCCGGAATGGTTGAGAAGGGTCAGATCCGCTCGACTCTGGGTGCGACCTTCGGCGAGATGAATGCGGATAATCTTCGTAAGGCACACGAAGCGATGGAAAGTCAAAAAACCATCGGAAAAATAGCGCTAACTGTCGCCGAATAGTTTTACAAACATACATGAATGTATGTATAATTCAGGATTGATATAAATTAATAGGTCAGAGGTAATTTAATGAACACGCGTTTTAAGTTTGCCCCCATTTTTGCCGCGGGTCTTCTGTTAACGGGAGCACTAACTGCATGCAGCGATCAACAGCAACAACAAGGTCAGCAGCAAGCAGCCCAGGTTGAAGTAATTACCGTACAACCGGAATCAATCAACCTTAGTAATGATTTACCCGGTCGTACAGCTGCCTACCGAGTTGCTCAGGTGCGCCCACAAGTTAGTGGTGTGTTACTAAAACGAACTTTTGAAGAAGGCGCCTTTGTCGAAAAGGGACAACAACTTTATCAAATCGATCCGGCAGTGTATGAAGCGGAATTGGCCAGTGCAGAAGCGGAAGTTGAAAGCGCAAAAGCCGTGTTACGCAGCTCAGAGCTTCGTTATGAACGTTTTCAGGAATTGCTTGAAGAAAACGCCGTAAGTCAGGATGAGTTCGATAGTGCAGAAGCAACTTTCTATCAAAATAAAGCGGCGGTTTCCGTAGCAGAAGCCCAATTAAAAAATGCCCGTATCAACCTTGAATACACCAAAGTTAACGCACCTATTAACGGTGTCATTGGTCGTTCTAACTTCACTGAAGGCGCATTATTAACCGCATCTCAGACCGAACCTTTGGTTACGATTAATCAACTGGATCCAATTTATGTTGATATCAACCAGTCCAGTAAACAGTTTATGGAATTACAGGCCGATATAAAGTCTGGCCGTATTCAAGCGAACGAGAAAGGTAACGCCCCGGTTCGTTTAAAATTAAATGGTCTGGATTACGATCAAAAAGGTGAACTGCTTTTCTCTGAAGTCAGCGTTGATCAAAGTACTGGCGCCATTTTACTGCGGGCCGAGTTCCCTAACCCGGATAAAACACTTTATCCCGGCATGTTCGTTCGCGCTGAAGTCAGCGAAGGTACTATCAGGAATGCCATTCAGGTACCACAAGAAACGGTCACCCGTGATCCACGCGGTCGACCTTATGTCATGCTGGTGAACGATAATAATATCATTGAACAACGCATTATCAGCACCGAAACCGCGATGGGAAGTAACTGGTTAGTTTCTGATGGCCTGAACGAAGGTGATGTCATCGTTACGTCTGGTTTTCAAAAAATTCGCCCTGGCGATGAAGTTACTATCGATTCGTCCAGCTCTGAACAGCAGCAATAAGGGAAGTCAGTAATGGCCACGTTTTTTATTAATCGCCCGATATTTTCATGGGTTATTGCGCTGCTGGTTATCATGGCCGGAACCATCGCCATGTTACAACTGCCCGTAGCACAGTATCCGACCATTGCACCACCTGCGGTAGAGGTTCAGGTAAACTACCCGGGCGCTAACGCCGAAACAGTCGCTAATACGGTAACGAAAGTCATCGAGCAGAACTTAACGGGTATCGATAACCTGCTTTACTTCTCGTCTCAGAGTAACTTTGGTAATGCCAGTATCAGTCTGACTTTTGCTTCAGGTACGGACCCTGATATCGCTCAGGTGCAAGTGCAGAATAAGCTGTCACAGGCAACCCCCCAGCTACCTCAGGAAGTGCAGGCTCAGGGGATCACCGTCAGCAAATCAAGCAGTTCTTTCTTAATGGTTGTCGCACTGATTTCAGCCAGTGGGGAACATACAGTAACTGACCTCAGTGATTATATTGCCTCTAATATGCAGGACCCTATTGCACGTACCAATGGTGTTGGTAATGTTCAATTGTTTGGTTCGCCTTATTCCATGCGTATTTGGGTTGACCCATCCGCTTTGGTGAACTACAGCCTGACAATGAGCGATATTCAAACGGCTATTCAAGCGCAAAATGCTCAGGTTGCAGCGGGTGAGCTGGGTGGAACGCCTGCCATTGACGGGCAACGCCTGAACGCCACCATTATTGCTCAAACACGCATGTCCTCGGTGTCTGAGTTTGAAAATATTACACTAAAAGTGATGCCTGACGGCTCACAGGTTCGTCTTAAAGATGTTTCGACCGTAAAGAAAGGTGCCGAAAACTATTCTATAGCAGGTCGTTATAACGGCCAACCCGCAACCGGGCTGGCTATTAACCTACAAACAGGCGCTAACGCACTTGAAACGGCTGAGGCTGTAAACGAGCAGTTAAGCCAGCTAGAGCAGTTTTTCCCGGATGGGATGGAACTCGTCGTACCTTATGACACCACCCCTTTTGTCAAAATATCCATTTCAGAGGTCGCCAAGGTATTAATCGAAGCCATTGTTCTGGTCTTCCTGTTAATGTTTTTGTTCCTGCAAAACTTGCGGGCAACGATAATCCCGACTCTGGCCATTCCGGTGGTTATTTTAGGAACCATGGGGGTTTTATCTCTGGCCGGTTTCTCAATTAACACCCTGACCATGTTTGGTATGGTGCTTTCCATAGGCCTATTGGTTGACGATGCGATTGTTGTTGTCGAAAACGTTGAGCGTGTCATGGCCGAGGAAGGCTTGTCCGCTAAACAGGCAACCATTAAATCGATGGGGCAGATAACCGGTGCACTGGTTGCTATTGGTGTTGTTATCTGCGCCGTATTCGCTCCTATGGCGTTCTTCCCCGGCTCTACCGGGGCGATTTATCGACAGTTCTCATTGACCATTATTACCTCTATGAGTCTGTCGGTATTAGTGGCTATTATTTTCACCCCGGCACTCTGTGCCACAATGTTGAAGCCGGTTAAACACGATAAAAGCAGTGGCTGGGGGCCGCTGGGATGGTTCAATCGCACCCTGGAGAAATGGACCCTTAAGTACACCAATGCGGTGAGCTCAATCTTGCGCCGCACGGTACGTTTTGGCTTACTGTATTTAGGCATTATCGGTGTCCTCGGTTTCTTATTCGTGCAGTTACCGGCAGGCTTTATACCGGAAGAAGACCAAGGCGTTTTCCTCACTCAAATCCAATTACCGGTGGGTTCGACTCTCGAACAAACAACCGAGACAATGGATAAAGTAGAGGACTATTACCTAAATCAGGAAGATGCGGTTAAATCTATTTTTTCTGTCGTCGGCTTTAGTTTCTCTGGACGTACCCAGGCAAACGGTATGGCGTTTGTAAGCTTAAAACACTGGGACGAACGTGATGAAAGCCAGCATGTTGATGCCGTTATCGAGCGCTCATTCGGATTCTTTGCCGGCATTAAAGAGGCAATGGTATTCGCGTTTAATTTACCGGCTATTCCGGCACTCGGCATATCCAGTGGTTTCAACCTGTTTTTACAAGATCGGGGGGCTCTCGGACATGAGGGTCTGGTTGACGCACGTAACCAGCTTCTGGGTATGGCAGCTCAGAACGACAAATTAATTCAGGTACGGCCAAACGGCCTTGAAGATGCGCCGCAATTACGCATTGATATTGACTTTGAACAGGCTCAGGCGCAGGGGCTGACCATTGCCAGTATTAATAATACCCTCAGTTCTGCCTGGGGCTCTTCGTACGTGAATGACTTTATTGACCGGGGACGTGTTAAAAAGGTCTACCTGCAGGGCAAGGCTGAGTCTCGTATGTTGCCACAGGATATTAATAACTGGTATGTCAGGAATAACCAGGGCGAAATGGTACCGTTTAGCTCTTTCGCTAGCTGGGAATGGACTTACGGTCCTCAGCGAATTGAAGGTTACAATGGCGTTTCTGCTATGGAAATTCAGGGCCAGCCTGCTCCGGGAGTCAGTACCGGTGAAGCAATGATTGAAATGGAGAAGATGATTGCAAAACTGCCCCCGGGCATTGGCTTTGAATGGACGGGCATTTCACTGCAAGAACGGCAGTCAGGTGACTTTGCGCCGATTCTTTACGCCGTATCGCTCATAGTTGTATTCCTATTACTTGCCGCCCAGTACGAGAGTTGGTCCATTCCATTCTCTGTTATGCTGGTGGTGCCTTTAGGTATTTTAGGAGCGGTTATCGCCGTCAGCCTAAGAGGTATATCCAACGACGTATACTTCCAGGTGGGTCTGCTGACCACAGTGGGGGTATCCGCAAGGAACGCGATACTGATTGTTGAGTTTGCGAAAGACTTACAGGCCCAGGGCAAAGACTTACTGGAAGCCACACTGGAAGCCGTTCGCATACGTCTGCGTCCTGTTTTGATGACATCGTTAGCCTTTATTTTCGGTGTTATGCCACTTGCGTTAAGTGACGGAGCAGGTGCAGCCAGCCGTAACGCTCTTGGCACCAGTGTTATCGGGGGAATGCTCGGCGGTACAATACTGGCAATCTTCTTCGTACCATTATTCTTCTATGTTGTACGGCGAATATTCCCGCCAAAGCAAGCTGAAGAATAAAAATAACAGACACAAAAAAACCCGGAGCTCAAACTCCGGGTTTTCTTTTTAAAGTAATGAATTACTAAACCTTTAAGCCGCTTTTTTGAAGACCAATCTTTTTTGCCCACCATAACTTAGCAAAAAGACTAAACCTTCCGACAATGGCTTACCTATAAAAGGTGTCACCCCGAGATACCGGAAAGCCTCCGTAAGACCGTAATTAGCAGCCACCAGGGTAACGGCCAGACAACTGTACTTAGTTGCATCCCAGGCAATATGAGCGCCCTGTTTAAATACCCACTGGCGATTCAAAGAGAAGTTGAATACCCCGGAAATGAGTCGGGCCAGAACAATAGATTCCAGTACCTGACCAGAGAAAAAGTAAGCGGTCGCAAAAACCGAATAGTCGAGGCCGGCGGACACAATGCCAATACTCGCAAACTTTAAAAACTTTTGATAAATTTTTATCGAGTCAATGATAGGTCGATAATGACTGGTTTCGTTGCCCTCTTCATAAACTGTGGTTATTTCCTGGGAGTTTATGCGATAGCCGCAACGCTTAGCCGAAAGCAGCATTTCCAGCTCGAATTCATAACCTGAACTCGTAAAGTGAACAAGCTTTTCAAGAAAGCCTAACGGAATTCCGCGTAATCCTGTTTGGGTATCTTTAATATCCTGCCCCGTTACCAGTCGAAAAATAACCCGGGTAAATTTATTACCCAGTCTGGAACGGAAAGGTATGTCTTTTTCATCGAATGTGCGGCTGCCCATCCATAATTTATCCGGGTAGCCTTTTAGGCAGGTGCAGATGGCAAGAATGTCTTTCGCCATATGTTGGCCGTCTGCATCAGCGGTAACTGCGCCAGAACAGCGTTCATCTCTTTGCTCAAGAATCCAGTTAAATGCCGTGCGCAACGCCGCGCCTTTTCCCTGGTTTTTCTCATGCTCCAGAACATGGATGCGATGGCGACTAGACAATTGCTGAAAAACGTCTGAGAAGCGACTACCGTCATCAACAACAATAATACCCAGATAATGATTCCATTCTGGATCTTCAGTGGTAATTCTATCAACAAGCTCCAGCAAGTGCTGGTCGGGATCCAGTGCCGGAATAACAATATAAGGTTTTTTCATTCCAGCACTGAGCCTTTTTCTCTATGATCTTTTGTCCTGATCGTCTTTGATTTCGTACTCCCCGTCAATAACCGAACCACGGTCTTGCTGATTATTTTCATAATGTTCTTGTTGTTTTTGATGCTGCCGTTGTTGTTCCTGATAATGCTGTTTCGCCTGTTTGCGCATGCGCCATACCTGTTTAATGGTATGACGCTGACGCCACATAACCGGAATCATCAGCACGAATAAGACAGCTGCGATGACCATGCCAAAAGCTAGTCCAAGGCCTATCAGAACCAATAACAAAAAAAGGCCCAGCAAACGGCTGAGCCAGTTACCGGAGGATGACCCCCCGGTACGCGCACCCTGGTTGAAACGGACATAAACTTTATCTCGTTTATGAGTCATAACTGCTCCTAAAAAATGACTACAAAGCTAAGACAACATAAGGCACTGACCGTTCCTACAAGGTTATCTTAACGTCTATTTACGCATATCTTCTGTTGCTTTACGTGCCGCTTCAAATTCATTACCCGGTGCCCATTGCGGCCACTCCCGTGAGTTTGCTAACTCATTGCCAATTGAATAAAAAACGGACATATCCTGCTGTACACCGCGTAAGTCCCAGTTCTCATCAAATTCATCAGCGGGTTTATGATATGCATCACGAACATATATGGCTTTTTGCTCTTCGGTCCATTCACGGCCTTTTGTAATATGGTCATTGCCGCCTTCCGCATAAAGCATCGGCACTCCCTTTTTCGCCAGATTAAAATGATCAGAGCGATAGAACATACCAGCTTCTGGCGTTGGTTCAGGTGCTATATAACGATCTTGGGTCTTTATGTAGCGTTTCAAGTAGTCTTCCATAGAAGAATTGCCATAACCGACAACAATCATATCTTTCATCGGTCCATAAACATTCATCATGTCCATATTAATCCCACCTACAGCTTTACCTAATGGCAGCATAGGATGATTTGCATACCAGCCTGAGCCAAGTAGACCACTTTCTTCCGCGCCCACCGCGGCAAAGACAATAGAACGTTCTGGTTGTTTTCCTTTAGAAAATTCTTCAGCAAGTGCCATTAACGCCGCAGTACCCGATGCATTATCCTGAGAACCATTATAGATAGGATCATCTTCACGCACCGGGTCGGTTCCCAAATGATCATGGTGAGCCATGTAAATAACGTGCTCTTCCGGGTATTTTGAACCTTCAATGTAGCCAATAACGTTATTGGTATCTAAATACTCAAACTTATTTTTAACCGTCAGTGACGCTTGAATATTCAGTGGCTCAGGCTTGAATTCACCGCTTAGTGCCAGTTCGCGCATTTGATTTAAATCTTTACCAACACTAGCAAATAAAGCGTTAGCGCTTTCTTGTGTTACCCAACCCTCAATGGCTGAGCGATCCATGTTTTTATTTTCACGTTTTAAGTCAAAACGCACAGGAGAACCACCCGCAACAACACCCCAACCGTAACCGGCAGGACCTGTTTCATGTATCACAAATGCGGCTTTAGCCCCCTGACGCGCGGCTTCTTCATATTTATAGGTCCAACGCCCATAATAAGTCATGGCATTACCGTTAAATAACTCTGAATCACCAGTTGCATAACCTGGGTCATTCACCAGCATAACAACGGTTTTACCTTCAACATCCAGCCCTTCGTAGTCGTTCCAATCGTATTCAGGAGCAACAATACCGTATCCGACAAAAACAACGTCGCTGTTTTCGACTTTAACTTCGTCAACCACTCGCGGTGTCCACGCCATCATTTCAGTACGATACTTCATTGACTCTGGTGCTGCCTCTCCATCAAAGCTCAGAGAACTTACTTTATACGGCATCAATTTGACTAGAGGGACGGGTTGACGATAGCTGTCATTTTCCTGGTCATACGGCTTTAAACCCCACTCACGGAAATTATTCTCAATAAAGCTAACCGCTTTCTCACCACCGGCTGATGCCGGAGCACGTCCTTCAAACTCATCAGAAGATAACGTCTTCAGATAATCCCGGTAATTGGGATTAAAAGCTGAGTCCTGTATATCGGCAACCGCTTTATCGGTTTCTTTGTTTGATTCGTTTGCCGGCCCGCAGGCAGCCAAGACACTTAAGCTCAGTGCCCCCAATATGACGTACTTCATGGTTTCTCCTTTTTTATGACTCTTCATTATTATTTTTTACCTTATTTCTGCTTACAGCTTTCGCCCTCAGCTTCTCTTAATTGATCGCCCATACGAATATCATGCTCAGCAAAGAATCCGCCATTAACTTCAAGCACACTCCAGTATTTTTTTTCTGGAGAATAGCTGCGGCATTGTGTTGGATCATCGCTTCTGCAAGGCTTCATTGTAAAGGTTTTAACAATGCGGCCTTGCCGATCAAGGTAGGCTATATCTAACGGAATTAATGTCTGGTACATCCAGAAACCACTGTAGCCCGGGCGCTCATTTTCATAACGGAACCACATTCCGTTGTACTCACCCAATGACTCGCGCTGCATTAGACCCCGGGCTTGCTGCCGCTGATTATCCGCCAGTTCAACGGTCAACGGTTGCTCAAGCTCACCTAAACAGACCTCAGTTTTATCAAACTCTTGTGGCTCAGGAACATTCCACTGTTGCGCCATACTGCAAAAAGGTAAGGCGCTGATTAACATAAAAAGCACTCGGTAGTTCATTCGCTTAATCCTGTCTTCATTAATGATTCTGATTTTGTCCTATCCAGTGAGAGATCGCAATTCAAACTTCAGCTTGAGCAGGACAGTTCAGACACTTGTTCCTCCGCGGTTGGCGGTTTAGCCCATGAGCTTTCACGTAAACTTTCAGAAAAAGGCTTCATTAAGGCCTGAATGTAGTCGTGTAATAACGAGTCATCCCCGGCTTCTGCAGCCTCAATCACCCGCTGTGCGAGATGCGTTCTGACAATAACCCAGGGGTTCACTTGCTTCATGACGTCAATATCACTCTTTCCACTCACCGCGTTATTGTATTCCAGCCACCAACTTTCACCGCTCTGTGCCAAGAATCCTTTCGGCTCTCTCGCTTCAAGCGAATCAATTAAGTCGCGGAACGCCAATTGATAATCGACCTTGTTCACCTCCAACAGACTTAACCAGCCGCCTACCAGCTGCATTCTCTCGTCGGCAGGAACTGATGACATCCCCAAACGTTCTGTCATTCGTGTTAGGTAAGCCTTTCTGAGTTCAGGTTCGTAGGTTTCCAATGCAGACCGCAATTCATCCGCTTTAATTAAGGGGCTAATCGCCTGAGCCAGTCGCTGTAAATTCCAGAGTCCTACTCCTGGTTGCTGCAAAAGCCCGTAACGGCCGCCTGCGTCTGTATGGTTAAAAATCTTTTCCGGCTGGTAATCATCCAAAAAGGCATAGGGGCCAAAATCGAAGGTTTCGCCCGCTAAACTCATATTGTCAGTATTCATTACACCATGAATAAACCCATAAGCCTGCCAGGCCGCAATCATTTCTGCGGTACTCTTTACCACCTGAGAAAATTGTTCCGCAATATCGGCATCCGCTAAATGCGGCCAGGTCACTTCTATGGTGTCCTGCCAGAGATTTTTCATTGTCTCTTCCAACACGCGGTGAAAACAGTATTCAAAATGACCAAAGCGGACATGCGTCGTCGCGGTACGAGCCAGCATCGCGCCGGGTTCAACCCGCTCGCGCTGTATCGTCCCTTGTGTCGAAATTAGTGCCAGAGCGCGCGTTGTCGGGATATTGAGCGCATGCAACGCTTCACTTGCCAGCAACTCTCGTATAGAAGAGCGCAACACCGCCCTGCCATCAGCGCCCCGGCTGTATGGAGTCGGTCCGGCACCTTTGATATGGATATCCGTTATTCTGTCACCCACGACCGCCTGACCCAGCAAAAGGCCGCGGCCGTCACCTAAATAAGGATTAAAATGTCCAAACTGATGCCCGGCGTATTTTTGCGCAACAGGGTCACTTCCCGGCCAGGACTCAAGACCTCCTAACCACTCAGCCAATTTAGCTGGCGGCGTTTCTTCACTGGCTAATTCGGCCCATAACGGGTTGTTTAACCAACGTAAATTCGCCCCACCGTCAGGCTTAATTGGCTGTCGAGTTGTAATTTCGGGGAACTTACGGGCATAACGGTTATCAAAAACTATTGGCATACATCCTCCTGCTCATTAGATTGTTACACAGTCAGCGAGGCTTGCATAACTCATAATAAATCAGCTAAGGTCGCAACGTTTGGCCATTGGCAGCATAGGAAGCCGCATGCAACTACATTCTTTACGACGTATTACCGCAATAGGCGGTGGTCACGGACTCGGCCGGGTACTGTCGACTCTGTCGTTTATGAAACATAAGCTCGTCGGTATTGTAGCAACCACAGATAACGGTGGTGCAACCGGTCTGTTACGTGAATCTCAGCACTGCATTGCCTGGGGCGATATCCGCAACTGCCTGTCACAACTGGTTGAACAACCACTGGCTGCCGAAGTCCTGAATTATCGTTTTGACTGTACATCCTCACTGCACGGTCATAACTTCGGTAATTTGCTGCTTTATACGCTGGATCAACTCAGTGCCCGTCCGTTAGATGGCATACAACTCTTAAGTCGTTTGTTGAATATCGACAACCGCATACTGCCTATGTCGGAATGTCCGACCGATCTCATTGCCACAACCAATGACGGCATTCAGTGTCACGGTGAAATACGTATTGATAAGCTGCCGGTTATGCCACGCAAGCTGTCTTTATCCGGCACGGTTAAAGCCACCCCCGAAGCTATACGTCATATTCGCAGCAGTCAGTTAATATTACTGGGACCGGGAAGTTTCATGACCTCGGTAATGCCGCCGTTGCTCGTTAGTGGTATTCGTGATGCTTTGCTGACCACGCAAGCCAAAGTAGTGTTTATCGACAACCTGGTGGATGAAAACGGCCCCGCCGGCAAACTCAGTTTAGCTGAAAAAGTCGGTTTTATTGAGAAGCAATTGGGTAAACAGATTGTCGACTTAGTGCTAAGTAACAAAGAAGAAAAAGGCCTGAAGTTACCCGTTATTGGCGGTTTGCAGAGCGATGAAGATGTCTACTACCGCCATAACACAGGCAATTTACTGACGAAACTGGAAGAAGCGACAAAACAGCTGTTAGTTGAGAGCGCTTAACCACCGTCAGCCGAAATACGCGAAGCAACTGCGCTGTGCTGATCACGATATTTCGCGTCTTCACGTTTGTTATAAGGTCTTGCACAGGGACCACTGAGCTTTTCAAAGCTAATTGCCCCTATTTTCATACCTGCCCGCAGTGCTAATGGCAATTTACCACTGTTGTAAAACTCCAGAACAATTTGTCCGGACCAACCTGGATCAATGCGGTGCGCAGTCACATGCACCATCAATCCAAGACGCGCTAATGACGAACGGCCATCTAACCACCCCACCATATCGGCCGGTAACGTAATCGATTCATGAGTTACGGCTAGAGCAAACTCGCCGGGATGAATAAAAAAGGCCTGGTCACCCTTAAGCACAATTTCATCACTCATCACTTCACGAATGGCCGCTTCAATGGCTTCTCGTGAGCCGCTGATATCAATAAAAGGTGCCGCATGATCCTGCAGCACACGAAAATCATTGCCTAAATGAATATCCAGAGTCACGCCTGAGATATTGCTGGTTTGGGGTGCAGGTTCGACACCTATAATTCCATCTTTCAAATGCTGTTCTATTTCAGTGTCATTTAGGCGCATCGTTCATCAATCTCCGTGTTGTCATTTAAGACCTTAAGGCCAGTACTATAACGAATTTTCTTGCTGATAATAGAGGTTTGCTGCAACTTGTTGCGCTGAATTTAAAATTAGCTGACTTAACGGGTGTTCCGGCTGTGCTAACAATAGTGGTGTATCGCCATCCAGACTCTCGCGCAGCTCACTGTTCAAAGGCCACTGCCCCAATAACGGTAAGTTGTGTTCAGTTGCCATAACCGCCCCCCCGTTTTTGCCAAAAACCGCATCTTCATGCCCACACGACGGGCATTGGTAAAAACTCATGTTTTCCAATATGCCTATAAGCGGAATATTCAGCTTTTCAAACATAGCCACGCCTTTCTCAGCGTCTTTAAGTGCAACGGTTTGAGGTGTGGTTACTACCACCGCGCCAGTTACCGGTAATTTTTGTGCCATGGTCAACTGAATATCGCCAGTACCCGGCGGCATATCCACAATAAGATAGTCAAGCGCTGGCCAGGCCGTGTCTTTGTAAAGCTGCTGCAGAGCGCCACTTGCCATAGGACCGCGCCAAATAGTCGCATCGTTGTCCTCAACCAGGTATCCCAGCGAATGTACATGCAATCCGTGGCGCTCTAAAGGCATCATTTTATTGTTCTTGGTCAGCTCCATCTCTGAGCCGCCACCGCCAAGCATGGTCGGAATTGATGGCCCGTAAATATCGGCATCCAGCAAGCCAACCTTGGCGCCTAGCTGTGATAAAGCTAGTGCCAGATTCACACTGACAGAGGATTTCCCCACTCCGCCTTTGCCTGAGGAGACAACAATGACATTACCCGTGGTAAGCGGTAATTCCGGCTGTGAGTTCTTCAATTTTTTGATCTGACAATTAAGCTGCCAGTCAAACTCGCCCAGTTCAGAATCCTCTTGTATGGCTTTCAGCAAGGACTCGCCAGCAACAAAAGGCAAATTCAATACCCGTTGCTTACCGGAGCCAGTTACCCAGTTATCGGGTATGCCATTAGGCAATAAGGGGTGAGTAAAATCTTTCATCATCAACCTCGGGGATCTGTGTATCAGCCAAGAGCTATGCTAACATGAGCGGCATAAAACTTTAGGGTTTACATTCGATTAATCAACAAAACGGAAGCAGATTTTCGCATGAGCCAATCCGCACGTAAAATACTGGTTACTAACGCACTGCCTTACGCAAACGGCCCTATCCATATCGGTCACATGTTGGGCTATATTCAGGCCGATATCTGGGTACGCTTTCAGAAGCTGCGCGGTAACGAATGCCACTTCGTCTGTGCTGACGATGCGCATGGCACACCGATTATGCTGAAAGCCCAGCAGCTTGGTATAACGCCTGAACAGATGATTGGCGACATGCAACGCTCGCATGAATCCGATTTTAGTGACTTTTTAGTCGGTTTTGACCACTACTACAGCACGCACAGTGACGAAAACCGTGAGTTGGCTGAGACTATCTACACGCGTCTTGATAAAGCCGGACATATTAAAACCAAAGTCATTGAACAGCTGTATGACCCGCAAAAAGAGATGTTCCTGCCCGATCGCTTCGTTAAAGGCGAGTGTCCGGATTGCGGCGCAGAAGACCAGTACGGCGACAACTGCGATGTTTGTGGTGCAACATACGCACCAACCGACCTGAAAAACCCCAAGTCGGTGGTTTCTGGCGCAGAACCCGAACTGCGTGAGTCTGAACATTACTTTTTCGACCTGCCTGCATTTGGTGACATGCTAAAAAGCTGGACGCGCTCTGGCTCATTGCAAAATGAAATGGCGAACAAGCTCAACGAATGGTTTGAACAAGGCTTGCAACGGTGGGACATTTCCCGCGACGCGCCCTACTTTGGCTTTAAAATTCCCGGCACCGAAAATAAATACTTCTACGTATGGCTGGATGCGCCTATAGGCTACATGAGCAGTTTTAAAAACTATTGCTCAACCACAGGCAAAGCAGACTGGGACACTTATTGGCAAGCTGACAGCGAAGCCGAGCTTTATCACTTTATTGGCAAGGACATTATCTACTTCCACAGCTTATTCTGGCCTGCCATGTTAAAAGGTGCCGATTTCCGTCAACCAACCAATGTCTGGGCACATGGCTTTATTACGGTTAACGGGACTAAAATGTCCAAATCGAAAGGGACATTCATTAAGGCTCGTACCTACCTTGAGCATCTTGATCCGGAATATCTGCGTTATTACTTTGCAGCCAAACTGACAAGCCGTATTGACGATTTAGACCTAAATCTGACCGACTTCGCTCAACGGGTCAATTCAGACCTTGTTGGCAAGGTGATTAACATTGCCAGCCGCTGCGCCGGTTTTATTCAGAAGAAGTTCGATGGAAGACTTTCAGCTAACGTAGCTGACTCAGCACTGTTAGAAGACTTTCAGCTAGCCGGTGACAACATCGCTGAGCTTTATGAAAAACGAGAGTTCTCACGTGCCATGCGCGACATTATGGCGTTGGCTGATCGTGCGAACCAGTACATTGCGGATAAAGAACCCTGGCAGTTAATTAAGCAGGAAGGCAGCGAGCAGGAAGTTCATGAAATTTGCTCGTTGGGTATCAACCTATTCCGAGTGTTAATGGTTTATTTAGCGCCAGTTGTACCAAAACTGACCGAAGAAGTGCAGAGCTTCTTAAACGACAACTTCACCTGGGACAGCCACAAAATGGCTTTAACAGACCACCCGATAGACAAATTCAAAGCGCTCATGCAGCGCGTTGAAATGGATGACGTAAACGCCATGATTGACGCATCAAAAGAAGAGCAAGCTTCACAAGCTCCGGCTGTGGAAATCAATGACGAATTGAAGAAAGAACCCATTGCCGATGAAATCAGTTTTGACGATTTTGCTAAAGTTGATTTACGCGTTGCCCGCATAGCAAATGCTGAGCACGTCGAAGGTGCTGATAAGTTATTGAAACTGACATTGGATCTTGGCGGTGAAACTCGTCAGGTATTTGCCGGCATTAAATCAGCTTATGATCCGGAAGCATTGAAAGGTCAATTAACCGTTATGGTTGCGAACTTGGCACCTCGAAAAATGCGCTTTGGTTTATCTGAAGGCATGGTGCTTGCAGCAGGCCCGGGTAAAGATGAAATCTACATTCTGAACCCGCACGATGGCGCCAAACCCGGTATGAGAATAATGTAATCAATCGGGCAACTAGTCCATTGATATAATACGACACCCCAGAATAAAGTCGCCGCTGTTGTCTTCCAGTCTCTGACTGCGAACAACTTCAGCGGTAACTTTCAACGGGGCTATGGAACCAGACGAGCCAATTTCCGCAAATAAGCTATCGCCAATTTCTGCGTTATCAGGTAATTGCAAAGATAAACCAACCGCACTTAAATCAAGACAAATCCCCTGTAACTGCTGCTCTCCCTTTTCATTTTTAAGAGTAACCTTTACATCTGCATTGACTGCCATTCGCATGAAATTTCGATTTTCCGGGGATTCCAGCATGTTGTCCTCTTATTTGTATATTAAGTGTAAATCTTACTTAAGTTTTAGCACGCCTTAGCCGATAAAAAAACATTATCGGATAACATGGAACCGTCATCATGGTAGAAGCGAAGTTTTCAATTGGTCAACTTATCACACACAGCCTTTACGGTTACCGTGGCGTGATTATTGATGCTGACCCGTGCTTCACGCTATCTGACAGCTGGTACAATAAAATGGCAACCTCTAAACCGGCCAAAGATCAGCCGTGGTACCATATTTTAGTTAACAACTCGTCAATTCAGACTTATGTCAGTGAAAGCAGCTTAGAAGCCGACTTTTCAGAGCAGGCAATTCAACACCCAATGGTTGACCTTTTGTTTTCGGGAAAATCCGCCAGCCAATATAAGCTGTCCGAAAACCTCAACTGAATTTGCCGATGCCCAATGCTATAGTTACCATAGACTAAAATAGCGTAATAAGGGTAAGACAATGGCAGAAGAAACAATTTTCACAAAAATTATTAACCGTGATATCCCTGCGGACATTATCTACGAAGATGACAAAGCGCTTGCGTTTAAAGATATAAATCCACAAGCCCCGTTCCACTGTTTGATCATTCCCAAACAACCTATTGCGACAGCAAACGACATTAATGAAGACAACGCCGGTTTGGTTGGCCACTTGTACGTGGTTGCAGCTAAATTAGCAGCGGAACATAATTTTTCACAAGACGGTTACCGGTTAGTCATGAACTGTAATGAGTATGGTGGCCAGACGGTGTATCACATCCATCTACACATGCTGGCTGGAAAACAAATGGGCTGGCCACCTTATACCGATAAGAAAAAAGAAGCGTAAAGCAATTAAGGGCGATACCGGGTATCAAGAATTTTATCAACGACCCAGGCATCGTCCCTTTTAATCAGTACCACATCACGGCTGTCCTTCGCTCTCTCACCGTTGTGATAGCCGTCAAAAATGACCGTTACTCGTAAATCTTCCGAATTATTTAAGTAATCGGTAAAAGAGTTGGTTTCCACTTCAATTTCAACGGTTTCAAAATAGCGGCCAAGAACGTACCTCTGAACCGCACTAACCGCACCATAATGATCAATTAAGTCAGCCATACGCTCTGAAGACAGCTGTTTCGCCTGCTCTAAGTCTCCGTCTTTATAAATTGAGTCATAAAAACCCTGGATAACTTCTTCCGGCTGGGCTTGTGCATAATTTATCGGCTCGTCGTCTCCACACGCAGATAACGTCACTATAGTGAAAGCCACTACCAATAAGTTTATAATTTTCATCACCTGCTATTCTCCTTTTGCCACACCTTCGCGACGTGGGTCAGCACCGCCAATAAGAGTGCCGTCTGAATCAATGCTAACTCCGTGTAAGCCACTGTTTAAATCAATAACCTTAACGTCATGTCCGCGCTTCTCTAAATCTGCTTTGAGTTCACTTATGTCCCGACCTTTTTCCAGCGAGGTATAATCATTACGGTTAGTTACGTGACCAAGATTGATAGCGTGCTGGACGTTTAGGTTCCAGTCCAGCATGCCAACTAATGTCTGGCTGACATAATTAATAATTCGGCTGCCGCCGGGGGAACCTAACGCGTGTAAAACCTGTTCACCCTTCTCGTCCAGTACAATAATGGGATCCATTGAACTACGGGGGCGTTTACCCGCCTCAACTCTGTTCGCATACTTTTCTTTGCCATCGCCCGGCGCCAGAGAAAAGTCCGTTAATTGGTTGTTTAACAAGAAACCGCCGGCCATGACTGTTGAGCCGAAACCCATTTCAATACTGGTGGTCATAGACAATACATTACCTTCGGCGTCGACTATTGAGACATGGCTGGTATTTGGCAGTTCATAAGCAATATCCTGCTCATACTCGGGCTGTAACTGAACTCCCGGTTTTGCCTTGCCCATGTCATTTTCGGTAATTTTATCTGCCCGGCTCGACAAGTAAGTTTTGTCCAGCATGGCTTCAACTGGCATCTCTACAAAGTCAGGATCCGCAATCCATTGGTTCCTGTCGGCATAAGCCATGCGTGACGCCTGAGTAAACAAATGAACGAATTGTTCTGAATTAGGTTCAAGCTCACCTAACTCAAAGTTTTCCAGCACGCCTAGTGTTTGCAGTGTTGTAATCCCCCCAGAACTTGGAGGTCCCATGCCACAGACTTGATATTGTCGATATGCGCTGCATACTGGTTCGCGCAGTTTGGCTTTGTATTGGCTTAAATCTTTAAGACTTAATGCGCCTGGCTCGATAGGGCTGTTTTGTACCGCATCCACAATCTTTGCTGCCAGTTCCCCCTGATAAAATGCATCAGCCCCCTGCTCAGCAATAAGACTTAAGCTCTTTGCATAGTCAGGGTTCTTGAGAATGGACCCCGCTTTCAATGGCTCTCCGTTAGGGAAAAAGTAGTCGCTGGCTTCAGGCATTTTTTTCACACCAGGGTTAATCTCCATCTCAACCAGCTTGGCCAGTCGCGGAGATACTTCAAAACCCTCTTTTGAAAGTTCAATAGTTTGACTGAAAAGTGACGACCAATCCGCTTTGCCCCAACGTTTATGAGCTAATTCCAGGCCACGAATGACTCCCGGTGTCCCGACTGAACGGCCACCGACGACGGCGTCAATCCACTTAGGCGCATTACCTTCTTCATCCAGAAACAAAGACTCAGTAGCGTCCATAGGAGCAGTCTCACGCGCATCTATGCTGTACAGCTTGTTCTCTTCGTTATCCCAATACAGAATAAACGCACCGCCCCCCGGCCCCGATGACTGAGGTTCAACCAGCCCGAGCATAGCCTGTACAGCAATAGCGGCATCAACTGCAGAACCACCACGCTTTAAAACCTGATAGCCAGCGTCAACCGCGTGCGGGTTCGCTGCAGCCACCATAAAGTTATCGGCAGTTACCGCACTCTTCTCAACAAAGCCAGTTGCGGCTTCCGGTTCACGGGTTTCTTGTTCGGATGCAGGCGTACAGGCAGTTAATACGCTTGCAGCAATTATTGTCGGTAGCCAGAACTTCATAAGGCCTCATTCATATTGGGAGGAATTTCCCCTATCATACGAATCAGAAACCAATGACGCAACGAAAAGGAAAACGAATGGAGAGGTTTAATCAATACTGGGCAGGGCTTGCCCTTGTTCTGATTTTATCCATTTTTTTACAACTGATGCCTCAGTGGCACTCGTTACTGACTTTTAACTCAGAAACAGTTATGGCTGAAGGCTGGCCATTGATTAGCGCCCACTTTATTCATTTAGACTGGTGGCATGCGTTGTTTAACTTCATTGGGCTGGCGCTCATTGTTCTCATTTGGCGTGAATACTGGAGCACTCGGTGGCTAATAAACGCTCTGCTGATAAGCGGTGTTGCAACCTCTCTAATGCTCTGGATTATGCCGGTTAATTTAAGCTTTGTCGGTTTATCTGGTGTGTTACACGGACTGCTTGCTTATTGCTTAATTAAGGACATTCGTGCGGGTAAAAAATGGATGTTGCTTATTCTAATTGCACTTGTCGCAAAGGTCGTTGCCGAGTTACTTGGCTGGCAGCCGGAGCATTTTGTTGGCGAGCATGTCAGCTATATTCACGCTGCAGGTCTGCTGAGCTCATTACTGATTTATAAATTAGAACGGCGCCGCATTAGTGACGCCGTTCCCTTCGATAAGTAAAGTTCGTTTTACTTCAGGTTTTCTTCAAACAACTTAAAAATCCGACGGTATTCGTTCAGCCAACTTTCAGGCTGACGGAAACCGTGCGGTTCCACCGGATAAATTGCCGTTTCCCAGTCTTCTTTCTTCAGCTCAATTAAACGCTGCACAAGGCGAACACTGTCCTGAAAAAACACATTGTCATCAACCATCGGAGAGTTGATAAGCAGCGCATCTTCTAAACCTTCAGCAAAGTAGATAGGGGAACTGCGACGATACGCAATAGTATCGTCCTGCGGTAAATTCAGAATGTTTGAGGTATAGCTGGTGTTATAATGAGCCCAGTCAGTCACCGGACGCAAAGCAGAGCCAGCCTCGAATAAACCAGGCTCTTTAAACAAGGCCATAAAAGTCAAAAAGCCACCATAAGAACCGCCATAGGTTCCTAACTTGTCGCCATCAACGTTCAAGTCATTTTCTAAGTAAGTAGCAACGTCGACCAGGTCTTCAACTTCCGGCGTTCCCATTTGACGATAAATAGCGGTACGCCAGTCGCGTCCGTAACCTTTTGAACCGCGGTAGTCGAGGTCTGCAACCACATAGCCATTTTTATTCAGTAAGCTGTGGAACATGAACTCGCGGAAATAGCCTGACCAGCCCATGTGCGCGTTTTGCAAATAGCCGGCACCGTGAATGAACACAACCGCAGGATATTCTTCGGCTCTGTTTTCATCAAAACCTTCAGGCTTATAGATGCGGGTATAAATAGGCTCATCAACATGAGAAGACTCAACCCCGACCAGTTCCGGCGCAGTCCAGTCAATACTCAGGAACTTCTCCGAAACCGTATGTGTCAGGCGCTTAGCTGTTTGAGATGAGTCTACAGCTTTATGATAAAGCTCAGGTGGCATTAACGGTGTTGAATGAGTCAGCAACAGCTCGTCACTTTCAGGGCTGAGCTCAAATGCGGTCATACCATCAAGGTCAGTCAAAGCTTCCGGTTCGCCGCTACCATCGGTTTTCACCCGGTACACTTCGTAGATACCAGGATGTTCAATGTTCGCCTGAAAATACAGATAGTCTCCGCTACGATTTAAGTCGGCAGACTCGACAACATAATGACCTTTAGTTAACTGGCGCGTACTGCCATCAATGCTCGTCGCATACAACTGTGAATAACCATCAGCCTCGGACATGAACCACAACTCACTGCTGTTTAACCAACCAAACTCGTTGTGAGTGTAATTGATCCATGCATCGTCGTGTAAGCGGTCTTGAGAAACCAGTTTTTTACCGGCAGTATCAACAGTAGCAAGCCAGCGATCTTTGTTATCCCAGGCTTCCAGCATCACCGCAACTTCAGTTCCTTCAGCGTTCCACTGAATAGCACCGTTATCCCAACCCCAGTCGGACATCAGAGTTATTGGGCGCGGCTTCTCTTCAGAGGTGTAGCTTTCGCCTTCTGCCTCAAGGTTCTCGCGCTTCACTTCTGCCAGTACATCTTCGTTCCAGCCTGGTAAAGTGTTGTAAGTTAAGGTGGACTGGCTACCGTTAGTTAAATTCAGCAAAACCAACTGATGTTCAACCGGCTTAGCATCAGCCACACGGCGACGCACGTTCTCACTTTTTACGCGGCCGTCTTCACTGATGTAGTTCGGCATAATATCGCCTTCATCACGCCAGCTTTGCGGTTCAGTAATAGCTACCAGTAAAAAGTCACCTTTTGGTGATAAGCTGGCCGATACCAACTCTTTATTCTCAGGTAGATAGAAAGGCTCTGGTGCCAGGGTTGCGTTTTGTGCTTGTAAATCGGAACGCTGAGCAAAACGTTCTTCTGATGCCTTACGCTCTTTTTGCACATACTCAAGAAGTTCTTGCTCTTCGCGAGCCAGGTAATCTTTAGGTTCTTCGTTTGCCTTAGGCTTTTCTTTAAACGCTAATGAAGCAACCTGGCGGCTTAACCCTGAGTTCACGTCAATGACGAAGAAGTTATTGTCCTGCTGGTAACTTAACTGACCATTAGTCATGGGCTGCAGGTTGTGCTGGCGGGCATCGTCACGAGTTAATTGCCGAAGGCTACCGTCATTGAAACGAACAAAGATATTGCCTTCAAAGGTATAAGCCAAAAAGCTGTCATCAGCTGCATGAACTTTTTCATCGGCAACGTACTGATGCAGGTTTTCTATCGCCACTTTCTGTGGCTCACCTGCACCATTTTCCAGCATCATCAAATCGCGAATGTCACTGCCTTCGCGCTTTTGATAAAAAAGAATGTCCTCACCATCCATACTCCAGAAAGCCTGCTCCGGGAAACGTCCCATCCAGTCCGGATCAGCCATAATTTGTTCCATGGTGAGCTCGGCTGTTCCTTGCGCACTGGCAAGAGAGTTAGCTTGTATGGTTGGTGTGTTTTTCTGCGTGTCAGCAGTATTCGTATTCTGAGGAGAGGTTGATGCGCAAGAGGCGACAAACAATGCCGCCCCAATGGCAATCACCAGACGTGACTTCACCATATTATTATTTTCCTTTTTTGGATCCCTGGATTACTGTGCATCCGCTTGATTTTCAGGCCGAGCCTGTTGCACTGCGTCAAGCGCCTGCAAACGTTCATGCACCGCCATTAAAGTTGGATATGAAGTTAAATCCAAATTAAAGCGTTGCGCATTGTATACCTGAGGTATCAAACAGATATCAGCCAATGTTACCGAATTACCATAGCAATAATCACCTGCATACTCGGTAAGCCGCTGTTCAAATGCGGTAAAACTTTTTTCCACCCAGTTTGCGATCCAGGCTGAGCGTTGTTCGTCACTGCAGTTCAACTCACCGGTTAAATACTGTAGCACTCGTAAATTGGTAACAGGTTGCAGTTCGCAGGCCAAATCATAAGCCAGCGCTCTTGCCTTTGCTTTATCCGTGGGAGCGGAAGGCAGTAAAGGCGTGTCCGGATAGCACTCTTCCAGATACTCAATAATGGCTAAAGACTGATTTAACCTAACGTCACCATCTATAAAAGTAGGAACCAAGCGCGCAGGATTAAGCTTTCGATAAGCCTCACTGTGCTGTTGTCCACCGTCTTTTACTAAATGCACCGGTTCGTACTCGTACGCCAGCCCTTTGAGGTTTAACGCAATACGAACCCGGTAACTGGCGCTTGAGCGCCAGTAGCCGTAAAGTTTCATCACTTTTCAGGACCTTCGTATTGAACAACTTTTTGGTTAATGGTGCCGAATATTGACTGGCCACCATCATCTTTCATTTCCATTTTGATGGTGTCACCAAATTGCATAAACTGCGTCGCCGGCTTGCCATCACGAATGGTTTCAATCATACGCACTTCGGCAATACAGCTGTAGCCAACACCACCTTCTTCAATAGAGGTTCCGTGGTCAGTTCCCTGTTTATTGGAAACTGTACCCGAGCCAATAATAGCACCAGCCCCTAAATGACGAGTCTTCGCTGCATGAGCAACCAACTGGCCAAAGTCAAAGGTCATATCTTCACCGGCATTAGGTTTACCAAAAGCTTTACCGTTGTACTCTGACAATAGTGGTAAATGCACCTTGTTGGCTTTCCACGCGTCGCCCAGTTCATCTGGTGTTACCGCGACCGGCGAAAAAGCTGAGGATGGTTTACTCTGGAAAAAGCCAAAACCTTTTCCCAGCTCGCCCGGAATAAGCCCGCGCAATGAAACGTCATTAACCAGCATCAATAACTTAATGTGCTGCCCGGCGGTCTTAGCATCAATACCCATTGGAACATCGTCAGTAATAATGGCAATTTCGCCTTCAAAATCGATGCCCCATTCAGTGCTGCCCATTTCAATATCGTCGTAAGGCGCTAAGAAATCATCAGAACCGCCCTGGTACATTAAAGGATCTTCCCAGAAGCTCGGTGGCATCTCGGCACCACGTGCACGCCGAACTAATTCAACGTGGTTTACATAGGCACTGCCATCAGCCCACTGATACGCACGAGGTAGAGGCGACTCACATAAAGCTTCATCGAACTGGATACTGCCATCCACGTCGCTGTCGTTAAGCTGCTGATAGATTTTTTCGAGCTTAGGTGCAATGCCGTCCCAGTTGTCGAGCAACTCTTGCATACAAGACGCAATGGCCGGAACCGCTACTGCCGAATTTAAGTTTCTGCTGACGACCATTAACTGACCGTCACGAGTACCATTTCTGTATGTGGCGAGTTTCATAAGTTGTTATTTCTCCTGCCAACTGTAGACGTAGTCCGGGTTTTCAACCGCTAAAGCCTCATCACTTGCTTGCAAGGCATCGCGGGTATCAAGCATAACCGCAACTTCGTCTGTGAATTTCTTTTTATGCTCACGCCCGGCTTTAAACGCTTTCGGGTGTGGGCCATGAGTAAATCCTGCCGGATGGAAGGTTACCATACCGCGGTCGATATTATCACGACTGAAAAAGTCACCTTCATGATAGAACAGCACTTCGTCGTAATCGTCGTTGTTGTGGTAGAAAGGCACCTTCAATGCGCCCGGATCTGACTCGATAGGACGCGGAACAAAAGTGCAGACCACAAAACGATCAGCAACAAAAGTTGTATGCGCTGAAGGCGGCAAATGATAACGATGGCTCATTAACGGCCGGATATCGCGCCAGTTTAAACGAACCGGAGCTAATTCTCCGTGCCAGCCTATCGCATCCAGCGGGTTATAAGGGTAAGTGATAACCGACACCTGCTGATGACGTTTTACATACACCTGCCACTGTTCTTCGCTGTATTGCGCCTGAAACGCCTCATCGATATCCGGTGTATCCAGAACTGCCGGGTCAAAAATAGCATGATTACCCACCAGACCTTTCTCCGGCAGGCTATAAGAGCCATTTGTTGCTTCAATCATCAGCAACTGCATGGTTTCATCGGGCTCAAGACGCCAGTTAGTAGAACGGGGAATTAAGAAGTAGTCCCCTTTCACCAGGTGAATATGCCCGTAGTCACAATGCAGATGACCACTGCCTTCATGAACAAAGAGCAAGTCATCGCCGTCGGCATTACGCACTAAATAATCCATTTTGCTATGGCAATGCCACAAGCGAAAACGGCAGTTATTATTGTGCAATAAGTCAGGCGTTAACCAGGGGTTTTCCGGAGCTATGGCTTCTAGCTTGTTAAAATCGAAAGCCCGTGGGCGCAGAGGCCCACGCCACTCCGACCAACCGGTCGGAGCATGCTGATGGTGAAAATGCGTGGCCGGACCGAAAAAGCCACTACGACCAGCTTCACGTTCATAAATGGCTTGCTCCGGAAAATCAGCGTGGGCCTGTCGAGATGACTTGCCCACCTGTTTCGGAAAGCTGATCCATTTACGCATCGCTTAACACTCCCCGGCGGATCTGATCTTCTTCAATGCTTTCGAATAGCGCTTTGAAGTTACCTTCGCCGAAACCTTCGTTGCCTTTACGCTGAATGATTTCAAAGAACACCGGACCAATTACGGTTTGAGTAAAGATTTGCAGTAAAATGCCATCTTTCATTGGCGCACCGTCGATTAGAATACGCTGTTCACGTAGTGCGTCTAAATCTTCCTGATGCCCTTCAACGCGGTCATTCACTTTCTCGTAGTAAGTTTCCGGCGTATCCATGAAGTCCATGCCAATAGAACGCAGGTCTTTTACGGTTTTGTAGATATTGTCACTGGTTAAAGCAATGTGCTGAATACCCTCGCCTTTGTACTCTTTTAAGTACTCTTCGATTTGCGATTTATCATCGTGAGATTCATTAATTGGAATACGGATCTTACCGCAAGGCGCTGTCATCGCGCGGCTTAACAGGCCTGTCAGTTTGCCTTCAATGTCAAAGTAACGAATTTCACGGAAGTTACCAATGCGCTCATAGAAGCCAGCCCAGGTATCCATGTTGCCGCGGAATACGTTGTGCGTCAGATGGTCTATTTCAAACAGACCAGCGGCGTGCCCGCTCATTTTCGCTTCCCAGTTTTCATAGAAGTCGAAATGCTGCTTATAAATTTCATGGTTTTCGTAGTTGTCGACAAAATACAACGCACTTTCGCCAATACCAAACACTGCCGGAACACCTTCAACAACGCCTTTATCCGCAGGGAATGCTTTGGCACCGTTATCAAGTGAATGCTTCAATGCATGAGCCGAATCTTCCACACGCCATGCCATACCACAGACACTCGGACCATGGTCTTTCGCAAACTCTTCAGCCTGCCCACCCGGTTCAGCGTTAATAATGAAATTAATGTCGTTCTGTTTGTACAACCAGGCCTGCTTGCTCTTGTGCTTAGCCACTTCAGTGAAACCCAGTTTGTCGAACAAGTCTTTTAACGCATCAATGCCTTTCTGATCCGGAGCGGTATATTCAACGAACTCAAAACCGTCTGTATTTAACGGATTAATCATTTTATCTGTCATGGTTACTTCCTCTTATTATTCGGTTGTTAACACCATGACTGTAGCGGTAGTTGTGGGGAAAAGGCGAATAAGAGGAGAAGATAGCAAATTACTGAAGTTAAGGTTAAAACGTAAAGTTTAATGTACAGGCTGAACACTTACTCTGGATCAAGGTACAGCCTGTTTGACTTGTAAAGCTTTTGTTACAAGGCTACTTTTTTGTCTGTTCTGCTTTACGGGCACGACCACTACGTTGCTTACCAATGCCATAATCGCGTAATTTATTGGCCACTGCGGTATGGGAAAGCCCTAAACGTTTTGCCAGTTGCCTTGTACTGGGGAAGCTTGGGTACAAACGACGTAAAACGTGGCTTTCAAAACGACGAACTGCATCGTCCAGGCTCATATCGTCAATATCCAACGCTAACTGATCATCTTCCTGATTCAACTCAGGCAAACGGATATCCGCGGGCTCCAGCGTATAACCTTCTATCATTGAAACCGAGCGGAACATAGTGTTCTCCAACTGGCGCACGTTGCCCGGCCACTGGTAACGCTTGAGCCGCTCTTTCGCCGCCCGACTTAAACTTACCTGACTGCGCCCGAGCTTTTTACAGGCCTGAGTCACAAAATGCTCTGCCAACAATAAAATATCGCTTTTGCGTTCACGCAGTGGCGGGACATTCAGTGCCAAAACGTTAAGCCGATAATACAAGTCTTCGCGAAATTCGCCGTTTTCAACGAGTTCGTATAGATTACCCTGAGCAGTACAAATAACTCGCACGTCTACGCTCACTTCCTGCTCTTCGCCAATGCGGCGAAACACACCGTCTTCTAAAAAGCGTAGTAATTTTGCCTGCAGGCCAATAGACATTTCACTGACTGAGTCCAGTAATACTGTGCCCCCGGCAGATTGTTCCAGAACCCCGGTTTTACGAGTGCTCTGGCTACTTATGCTGCCTTCGCCATGACCAAACAGTTCGCTCTCAGCAACATTGTCCGGTAGTGCCGCACAATTTATGGCCAAAAAGGATTTATCCTGACGCTGGCTGGCTAAATGACAGGCTTTTGCCAGCAGCTCTTTACCGACACCCGTTTCACCTTCAATTAACAGCGGCGCGTCAAGCTCTGCCATACGCTGGGCATCTTTAATCACGCGTTTCATAGTGCTGTTATCGGTCAGCAGGCGCTCAAAGGCTTTTTCATTGTCCTGACTTTGCCAGGTTGCCGTAACCGGCTCAGACTTACAGGTCATTACCGCACCGGCAAACGCCGTACTGCCTTCTTCGTCGTTAACCCAGATAGGCAGTAATTGAGCGTAGTACTCTGAATTGCCTATGGTCACGGCCTCGTAAATAGGGTCACGAGGCTTTTTATCCAGCCATCGCTGTAACGAGATGCCATGCACATAATGCATCAGCGGCTCGCCTTTAAGGCTGTCTTCCTGACCCGCTAATAAACGTAAACCGGCGTCATTGATAATATCGATATGACCTTTGCTATCAATGGAAAGAACCGGATCCGGCAAGGTACTTAACAGCAAACTAAATTCATAATGCTCGCGTTCAAACGGCATGTAAGGAATGGTTTTTACGTCAATAATATTGGGAATGCGACGAATCTGAGGCATCAAATGCCGAAAATCATCGAAGGCTAATTCAGGAAAATTGAGGAAGATTTTTCCTTTAGGATCGACTTCAATGCCACGTAAATCAATTTCGTGGTCTCGCAAAATTTGCAGAACATCCTGACAGATACCCAGACGGTCATCACACGTTATCTCAAGTCGCATAAACCCTACTGCATTGAACTAAATGTAAAGCAAATAGTACACTATTGTTCGCGCTTAAAAAACAAAAACCCCGGCCAATAGACCGGGGTTCCATGCAGTTCATCGACAAAGCTGGCTAAGCGTCAAGTACACTGTCGGTTTTTGCCGCCATAATAAAGTCATTTTTATGCAAACCGTTAATGGCGTGGGTCCACCAGGTAACCGTTACTTTGCCCCATTCAGTCACCAGCTCAGGGTGATGTTTTTCTTCCTCAGCAAGGTCACCTACGCGGTTAGTAAAAGCCAGTGCCTGCTTAAAGTTTTTAAACTTAAATTCGCGCTGCAACATCATAACGTTGTCGTTTGTTACCGGCGTCCAGTCAGGTATCTCACGCATCAGCTCTTTCAGTTCTTCATCGCTGACTTGTGGCGCGTCTGCATGACACGCTTCACAACGTGCATTTTCCAAGTTTGACATTCTTTAATACTCCTTTGCCTTAAGCTGCATCTTTTGGTGGAAATTTTGGCTCAAACAACCCTAACTCCATAGCTTCATGAACCAGCGACATGATATCCATATCGGATATCTTAAACAGCTCGTCCACACTCTCTATGGTGTAGTAGATAGGTTGAATAATATCAATTCGGTACGGTGTACGTAGCGCATCTAATGCTTCCAATGGTTTGCGCTCTGGCGTATCGCTGTTAACGGCGTATTCCGTTTCAGCCGGAGACGATAAAATACCGCCACCATAAATTCGGATACCCTCTTCGGTTTTCAATAACCCGAACTCTACGGTAAACCAATACAGACGAGCCAGGTAGACCCGCTCTTTAGGTGTAGCTGCATAACCCAATTTACCGTATTGGTGAGTAAAATGCGCAAACGCCGGGTTAGTTAATAGCGGGCAGTGTCCGAATATTTCGTGAAAAATATCAGGTTCCTGTAAGTAATCAAACTCTTCCCGTGTGCGAATAAAGGTTGCTACCGGAAACTGCTTGTTTGCCAGTAAGCGAAAAAACTCGTCAAATGGAATTAACGCTGGAACTGCTGCAACTTGCCAGCCTGTCTCTCTCTCCAGCACATTATTAATTTCATGCATTTGTGGCAAGCGATCCTTCGGCAAGTCGAGTAACTCCAGTCCCTTCATATACTCATCGCAAGCTTTACCCGGTATGCATTCCAACTGACGTTCGACCAAATCCTTCCAGACCTGATTTTCTTCGTCACTCCACTGAATAATACCGTTTTCATCCGGTTGCCTTGATACGTATTGACTTTGTTTACCCATAATTCAGCCTTGTTGCTTCCTCATTAATGTTTGATCGTTTTTGTTATTATTAGTTCATGTTTTGCAGAATTACGCGGACTTCTGCCACTGCACGCGGCAGGCCTCCAGCGCCTGTTCAAGATCCGCAATAATATCGTCTGCTGCTTCTAAGCCTACAGCAATTCGAATCAATGTATCCGAAATCCCAGCTTTAAGACGAGCCTCCGGCGTATAAGGGGAATGCGTCATTGACGCCGGGTGCTGAATGAGAGTTTCAGCGTCGCCCAGACTCACTGCCAGAGCTATCATCCGCAATTGATTCAGAAAGTAACGTGCTTTCGCTTCATCGCCTTCCAGTTCAAAAGCGATAACCGCCCCATTACGGCTCATCTGTTTACCCATTAAAGCTTGTGCCTCGTGGTCAGGAGCTCCGGGGTAGTAAATCTTCTTTATATCATTGCGCGCATCAAGAAAATTATAAACCGCATCGGCGTTTTCGCAGTGACGCTGCATGCGCACATCCAGGGTTTTCAGACCACGCAGTATAAGCCAGGCGTCGTGTGGACTGATGGTCGCGCCCATATCTTTTAAGGTCGTACTTTTAATGGTGTTAATATCGTCGTCACTGCCACAAATAATCCCGGCGACCACGTCACCATGACCATTAAGGAACTTAGTTGCACTGTGCACAACAATATCGGCACCATGTCGTTTGGGCTGCTGCATCAGTGGCGTCATAAAGGTATTATCTACCACCAGACGAATGTCTGAGTCAGCGATTACTGCATGAACTTTTTCAATATCGACCACTTTCAGATGCGGGTTAGCCGGGGTTTCCAGAAAAACTAAGCGGGTATTTTCGCGCAAGGTTTCTTTCAACAGGCCTTCGTTGTTTAAATCAATAAAGTCGGCTTCGACGCCGAAGCGCTCAAACAACTCACTGAACAATGCAAAACTGCAACCGTAAATGGCATCAGATACCACAATATGATCACCGCTGCGCACAAAAGCCATAGTAGCAGCCGCAATAGCACCCATCCCGGTCGCTGCCGCCGCAGCAGCTTCATAGCCTTCCAGCGATGCCATTCGGCGCTCTAGTTCTGCTGTTGTCGGGTTACCTAAACGGCTGTAAATATAGCCTTCTTCCTCGCCGGCAAAGCGACGAGTGCCCTGCTCCGCAGAAGAAAACCGAAAAGTCGATGTCTGATAAAGTGGCGCAGTTAACGCCCCGTGAGGGTCGTCATGCGCGGCTCCTGCATGAATGACCTGAGTCGCTGGCTGCCATTTATTATTATGTGGTTTTAAATCAGAAGACATGCGTTTTGGCTCGTTTGTCAGAAATTTGTTAACGAGCAACAGAGTGCAACGAGCTTACCTTAGTTGGCAATCTTTGCGCTGTGTCAAACCTATAAACAACTGTAACGCTAGTTTTCCACTTCCTGATCAGATGTCGTTGTAGCCTTTGCCTGACGCGATTTATAAACAAAAGGTAAAACGCTCTTTAGTTGGCTTAGTAAGTCTTTTTGCAGTTTTAAATAGCCCGGCTTTTTAACCTTTTCGAACGGCATAGGTCGGCATAATTCAATCACTTGGTAGCCCAGTCTGGCGGTGAGCAAACCGGCTCCTAAACCTTGTCCCGCCCGGGTTGATAAACGTGTTAATAGTTCAGCGCTAACCCATTGAGCACCTAAATCTACCGCAACTTCGCTAAGCCCGGCATAAACAATATTGGCAAACACCTGACGCCATAAGCGAACTCTGGCCCAGTAACCCAGTTTAACGCCGTACAACTCGGCAATACGCGATATCATGCGCTGGTTACGCCACATAACGATGAGCATATCCAGTAAAGCGAAGGGGCTCACTGCCACCATGGCGGCGGCTTCTGCCGACCAGCGACTGATAATACGAGTAGCCTGCTGGTCTATACGACTTAAGACGTCCACTTCAAAACGTTCACGTTCTTCATCCGCGGACCAATACGGTTGTTTAATTTGCTGCCAGCGATGTTCTAAATCCGGATGTTGCAGAAGCTGCAACTGTTGCTCTGGTTTGGGATCTTCAGACTGTTTTTTCCAGCGCCGTTTCAACTTTTGCAGCAACCAGATTTCGCGCACCATAAAGCTCAGTAACGCCAGCGCGATAACACCAAAACCAACAGCCCATAAACTGCCTAAAAATATATTCTGCTGAAAACGCTCAATAACCATCAGTACCGATTCAATAACGGCGGCGGTTAAAGCAACCACTAAACCCAGTGCCAGCCACTTACCCCAGCGACCAGGCTTGGAGTTCGCAGCGGCTTGTGCGGCTCCCGATTCATGTCCGGCTTGTTCAGGAATATTATCGATATTAGAAACTTCAACTGCCGGTTCATCCACCGAATAGTAAGTTAATTTGCGCGGATCACTCATTTGAGTTTATCTCCCAGAACGTATTCAAGTAGCTGATCCAGCCGGATATGCGGCAGAGGTGAATTCTGCGCGGTGAAGCCGGGATAAAATTGCGGATAAATATAGCCTTGTTGCCAGTCCGCAGCCGTTGGTATGGCATCAGGTACCTCTGGTGCACCAACCCGGACAAACTCACGGTTCTCATTAATACCGTCCAGAACTGTCGTGCCGTTATTTAATTTCTTAATTTGACTGGTAGCAATACCGGCAACACTAAATACCCGGTGCGGTATTTGATCAAACTGCAGCTCCTGACGCTGTTTCTGCGTCATAACACGCAGTAAATCCGTCAGTTTTTGATGGTCTTGCGGGGCAATACTGTCAGCTTTTGTTGCAACCAGCGCGACTTTATCAATAACCGGCGACATCAACCGCTTAAGCAAACTGTTATTGCCATATGAAAAGCTCTTCATCAGTTCATTTATTGCCAACTGTAATTCAGCAAAATGATGCTCACCATTCTGCAACGCCTGCAGGACATCAACTAACACAACCTGCCGATTAAAGTGCTTAAAGTATTTTTGATAAAACGGAGTCACCACATGCTGTTGATAGTAGCGGTATTTCTCGCGCAAACGTTTCCTCCAGGCATCGGGTATTGGTTGTGACAACGGCCAGGGGAAAAACTCCAGCGCCGGAGCTCCCTCAAGCTCTCCGGGTAACACCATTCGTCCGGGTTGCAACAATAATAATTTTTGCTCCCGGCACTGACGTAAAAAAGTGCGATAACCCGATGCCAGTTCACGTATTTGCTGCTCAGCTTTATCCTCTGACGCGGCGTTTGCGGCCGTCTGTACCTTAGTCAACCAGCTCGCTGCCAGTTTATGTCGTAACTCAGCTTTCAGTAAGCGCTGCTGTTGCTGACTCCACTCGTCATAGCTCAGTTTTAATAACGGCAAATCCAGTAGCCATTCGCCCGGATAATCAATTAAATCCAGGGTTAAGCGACGAGTATCGAGCACTCTCCCGGCTAAGCCTCGATGCGGCTTATATTTTATTTCGACACGTATTTCACTCACATCGCGTGTCGACTGTGGCCACCGGGGCACATCTCCGGTTAAACAGTCTATTGCCCCTTCGTAGTCAAAACGCGAGACTTGCCAGTTACTACTGGTGTGCAAACGACAGCCATTAAGACGCTGTTGTTGCTTCACTTTAAAATAAGGCAATTGCTGGGTTTCGTTCGCATATAATAGCTGCTCAAGTAAACCGGTAATTAACGCGGTTTTTCCCGCTCCACTTAACCCCGTTACAGCCAGGCGTATATGACGATCAAACCCGCGATGAATAACGTCGCGGGTTTGGTGTTGTAGCTTTTGAAAACGGCTCACAGACGATTAAATTCTCGTTGAAGATTATAGTGATTTGAGGTTACGTACTTTTCCATTGATTGCAACTGTTGCTCCAGTTCATCAAACTCTCGCTTTATGTCGCGAAAAGCTTCACGCGGCGGTTCTCCGCCCTGCCAGACCTTAGTCTTTACATCAACATTATGACGCTCAGTATTCGGTAGCTTTTTATCCAGAATTAACCAACCGGCGATATAAAGTACAAAGAAAGAGCCGTTAGTAAAAATCACTCCAGTAACAAAGGCCACTCGTATTAGCCAGGGTTCCAGATTCAGGTAATCTGCAATACCAGCACAAACACCTGCAATTTTTCCTCGCTCTGAGTCACGACGCAGTTCTCGTTTGGGTCTTCTCTCGCTCATTGTCTGTCCCTCCAGCCCGGAGCGTCAGCATCCAGAATACGTTCCAGTGTCTGTACACGCTCACGGATGCGTTTTGCCTGATTCGCCAGTAACGCTAAAGATTCCCTTTCTTCCTCGTTCAATCCCTGATTCATTTGTCGTTTACTGCGGTAATGAAGGATGATCCAGATAGGCGCGACTATAATGACAAACAAAATAATCGGCGCCATCAACATCCCTAGTATTGCTTCAATATCCATTTTTTTAAGCCTGTTTTAAGAGTCTTGTTTGGTTTTTGAGCTCATACGAGCACGCAATGCTTCCAGCTCGTCATTCACTTTACTCTCGTTTTCCAGCTCTGCAAATTCGTCACGTAATGTCCGTTTACCCATATCATAAGATTCAACCTGGGCTTCCAAATCATCGATTTTGGCTTCGTAGCGGTCAAACCGCTGCATCGCGTCATCTACTTTGCCACTATCGACCTGTTGCTTAACCTGCAAGCGGCTGCTGGCTGCCTTCTGGCGCATCAGAATCGCTTTCTGGCGAGACTTCGCATCAGCCAGTTTTTCCTGAAGTTGGCCAATTTCGTCATTTAGCTTGTCCAGATTTTCGTTAACGCGATCCATTTCCTGCTGCAACGAGTCAACGCCCTGCTGCGCTTTTTGCTTTTCAATTAATGCCTGGCGCGCTAAGTCGTCACGCTCTTTGGTTAACGCCAGCTCAGCCTTTTTCTCCCAGTCCTGAACTTCGTTTTCCATCCGTTGCTGCTGGCGCTGAATGTCCTTCTTTTCAGCCAGCAGGCGCGCTGACGTAGAGCGTACTTCAACTAACGTATCTTCCATTTCCTGAATAATCAGGCGTACCATTTTTTGCGGATCTTCGGCTTTATCCAATAAAGAATTGATATTGGAGTTCACGATATCGCTAAAACGTGAAAAAATACCCATAATAATGACCTCATACTGGTTTAATAAACAACTCGATGATTTATTATTCAAGTATCAGGCCAACTTTTATTTATGCCATAACAACTTGTTTTATAAATACTTTTTATAGTTTATGTGAATTACACCCTTGCGGGAGTTCGTAAAATAAACTAATAATTAGCAAAAATAACTATAATATAAGGCATTCGACATGCGCCCTGAGCGAAAACCCGACAACCTCATCGGACAATCCAACAGCTTTTCCGATGTGCTGGAACAAGTGTCGCAGATTGCTCCCCTCGATAAGCCCGTATTAATTATTGGTGAACGTGGTACAGGCAAAGAGCTTATTGCGGCGCGTTGTCATTATCTTTCCAGACGCTGGCAACAGCAATACGTTACCCTCAACTGTGCCGCACTTAATGAAAACTTACTCGACAGTGAACTCTTTGGTCATGAAGCCGGCGCTTTTACCGGCGCAGCTAAAAAGCACGAAGGTCGTTTTGAACGCGCTGACAGTGGTTCGCTATTTCTTGATGAATTAGCCAATACGTCCCTGCGGGTTCAGGAAAAGCTGCTGCGGGTTATTGAGTACGGAGAATTCGAGCGAGTAGGTGGCCGCCATTCGGTTAAAGTCGATACTCGCCTCATTGCCGCTACCAATGAAGACCTGCCGTCATTAGCTGCCAAGGGCAAGTTTCGTTCCGACCTGCTGGATCGCCTGGCATTTGATGTTATTACCCTGCCACCGCTACGTGAACGCCGCGACGATATCATGTTACTTGCTGAGCACTTTGCTATTTCTATGGCACGCGAAATGGAACTGGAGTTATTCAGTGGTTTTTCCGAGAAAGCCCGTAAAACCTTGCTTGAATATCATTGGCCCGGTAACGTACGCGAGCTTAAAAACACAGTAGAGCGCAGCTTATATCGGCTGGGAAATGGTCATGTCCCTATTCATGACATTATTATTGACCCATTTAACAGTCCGTTCCGGCCAAAAACTCCGGTTACGGAAAAAACAGTAGCGCAAGAGCCATTGGCCAATGAACAAAGCAATACTGAAAGTAATGAAGTAATTGATATGCCGAAACTCAACGCCGATCAACCAATAGACTTTAAGCAAAAGTCGCAAGAGTATGAAATTGATGTCTTGTCGCAAGCCTTGCGTTTATGTCAGTTTAACCAAAAGAAAACAGCTAATTTTCTTGGACTGACTTATCATCAGTTACGAGGCTACTTAAAAAAGTATCAGTTATTGGAAGGGGCTTCTGCAGCTAATGATTAAAGCGTACGCCAATGTGCTTGTTATTGCAGCAGTGTTTCTCTCAGGCTGTCAGTCTGAGGAGCCAGAGCCTGCTCCCCTGGCCAACGGTATTATTTACTGTTCAGAAGGCAACCCCGCTTCTTTTAATCCACAGCTTGTTACTTCGGGCACTACCGTTGATGCAACTGCAGCTCAACTCTACGACCGGTTAATTGATTACGATGCTGAGCAACAAAAATTTGTACCTGCACTTGCGAAGCGCTGGGAAACTCTGGATAACGGCACTCGTTATCGGTTTCATTTGCGCGAAGGCGTAAAGTTTCATACCACCAACTACTTTCAGCCCAGCCGCGAACTAACCGCTGAAGACGTTCAATTCAGCTTTAACCGGTGGCTGGATGAGACCAGTCTTTATCATCAGGTCGGAGGGAGCTATCCCTTTTTCAGAGCCACAGGGCTGGATCAACTAATAAATAAAGTTGTCAAAATTGACAAAATGACGGTCGATATTGTGCTGAATAATGCCGACAGTTCCTTTTTAGCGAACCTTGCAACAGACTTCGCCATTATTTTATCCGCTGAGTACGCCCAACAACTTTTGATTGACGACCGGCCCGGGCAAATTGATGCTTTACCCATAGGAACCGGCCCCTATCGTTTCGAGAGTTATCGCAAAGACGTGTTAATACGTTACTCCCGACATCCTGGGTATTGGCGGGAAGGCCCGGGAATTGAACATCTGGTGTATTCTATTACTCCGAACGCGAACAAGCGTATGCTTAAATTGGTCACCGGCGAATGTGACATTATTCCTTATCCGCTAGTGAGTGAGTTGCAGGCGCTCAACAGGGAACAGTTAATCGTCACCGATGAAGTAAGTCCAAACGTCTCTTTCTGGGCATTTAATACTGAGAAAGCACCTTTTGATGACCCCAGGGTTCGTCAGGCTCTGAGCCACGCCATTAACCGCGAAGCAATTATTCAGACCATATATTACGGTAATGCTGAGCTCGCACAATCAATACTACCGCCAACATCCTGGGCTTATGATGACCGTGGCATTCAGTATCAGTATGACCCGGAAAAAGCCAAACGTTTATTGGAAGAAGCCGGTCATTCAAATTTGAATATTAACATCTGGGCTATGCCGGTACAGCGCGTCTACAACCCTAACGCCCGCAGAATGGCGGAACTGATGCAGTCAGACTTAGCTCAAATTGGCGTTTCTGCTAGCATTGTTTCTTATGAGTGGAACACCTTTCGCCGACGCCTTTCTCGTGGTGAACACGATACCGTGCTCATTGGTTGGTATGCCGACAATGCTGACCCTGACAACTTTTTCAGACCACTGTTGAGCTGTGCTGCCGTAGCTACCGGTGGCAACCGGGCTAACTGGTGCCACCCGGGTTTTGACCAGTTGCTTTACAGCGCCATAGCAACCACGGTTCCGGAAGAGCGTAAAGCTCTGTATCAGTCAGCTCAGCACTTACTGAATCAGCAGCAACCTTTATTACCTATTGCCCACTCAAAACGCTTTCAGGCACAGCAGAAAAACATCAGCGGCGTAGAACTTCCCCCTTATGGCGGTATTAACTTTCGCCTGGCCACCAAAGATACCGCGGAGGAAGAGTCACAATGACCCGCTATCTTATAGGCCGTTTAAGCGTTTTTATTATTGCTGTGTTTTTACTAACGGTGTTTAGTTTTAGCCTCAATTACTTGTTTCCGGGCGACCCAATAACCAATATGAGCGGCATCCGGTCGTTCCAGAGCAGTTATCCACTCATGGTTGAACTGCGTGGCGGTGACCAGAACCTGGCCATTCAATACATGCGTTACCTGCAACACTTGTTTGCCGGCGACTGGGGGCTATCGCTGAGTAATGGTACACCGGTATTTGCCGATGGTATTCAACACTTTATGGCCTCAATGGAGCTCATTCTTCTGGCCTTACTGGTTGCCATTATTTTTGGTTTACCATTAGGTGTATTTGCTGCCTCCCGCTTTCGTCAGCGCTCCGATCAGACGGTAATAAGTCTGGCTATGGTTGGTTACTCTATCCCGGTTTTCTGGTTAGCTCAGTTACTGATACTACTGTTTGCCATAAAACTCGGTTGGTTCCCTATTACCGGCCAGATAAACCCTTTATATGGTGTCGAACCACAAACCGGTTCAATTCTCATCGATGTATTTTTAAGTGACTCGGAATATAAAGCCGCGGCGCTTCAGGACGCTTTAAATCATATTGTTCTGCCGGTGATCATACTGGCTATCATGCCAATGATGCTGTTACTGCGCTTAATGCGAAATGCAACCCAGGAAATGCTGCAAAAACCTTTCGTAAAAGCGGCTCGTGCCCGCGGGTTAAGTGAATTTAGAGTACTGGTAAAACACGCTATTCCTAATGCCGTGCAATCGGTACTGCAACAGACCACCCTAATTTTCAGTTTACTGTTAACCAACAGCATTGTGGTTGAATCCATTTTTAACTGGCCGGGAATGGGCAATTGGCTTATCCGCAGTATTTTTGAACGTGACTACCCTATTATTCAGGCAGCTGTATTAATGTTCGCTTTCGTTATTTTGTTCTTTAACTTACTGGTCGAGCTATATCATGGCTGGCGATTCCCAATAGTGAGGCACGAACAATATGCCACACGTTAATCTTTACCATCACGATGAAACCCCGTCGCCACTCAAGCTAGTCTGGAAGAGCTTCCGCTCAAGGTTTCTCTCCATGGCCGCCTTGTATGTTCTGCTGGCAATGATATTGGTTGTGTTGCTGTCCCCCTTGCTCGCACCCTTTAATACGTCAGCCCAGTTCTCTGATGCCATTGCACTTCCCCCTTCATGGGTCGAAAGCGGCAATATGAATTATTTGTTTGGCACCGACGATTTAGGTCGGGACATGCTATCGCGGCTATTAATTGGTGGACTATACAGTCTGGGACTCCCCATACTTATGGTTGCTGTATCCTCACTAATTGGCATGAGCATAGGGGCTCTTGCCGGTATCGACCGAACTATAAAATACCAAAGCTTATCGCGACTTTTTGATACTTTGCTGTCCATTCCTTCCTTCTTGATGGCGCTTATCATCATTGCGATTCTCGGTACCGGTTTTAATAACGTAGCCTTTGCTATAACGCTTTCGTTAATTCCACAGTTTATCTTCGTTACCCGTAATGCGGTGCACGAAGAATGGCATAAGGACTATGTTACCGCCTCGAGACTCAATGGTTGCTCCAAAGCCTACTTGCTTTACCGGGTGATATTACCTAACGTGACCCCCACATTGGTCATGCAACTTACGGTATCGCTTTCCGTTGCTATTATGGATATTGCGGCTCTTAGCTTTCTTGGGCTGGGTATTCAGGCTCCAACTCCTGAATGGGGCAGCATGCTGGCACGCAGTCTGGACGAGGTTTATTTATCGCCCTGGTCCATGGTGCTGCCGGGCGTAACCTTGTTTATTACCATTATGGCCATTAACATTGTCGGAGACAGCCTGCGCCGTGCATTAAAAGAAAGGGTTAACAGCTAATGCAGTTACTCGATATACGCAATCTGACAGTAGAGATGCAAACAGCGCACGGCATCGTTCGAGTATTGGATAAAGTCAATCTGCAGCTTACCGAGGGAGAAATTCACAGTATTGTGGGCGAATCCGGGTCGGGGAAAAGCTTGCTGGCAAAAGCCATTATGGGTTTTATCAACCCTAACTGGCAAGTTACCGCCGACAGACTTTGGTGGAACGGACAGGATTTACTGGCAATGACGCCAAAGCAGCGCCGGCAAATTACCGGCCGCGATATGGCTATGATTTTTCAGGACCCTAATGCCTACCTCGATCCTAACAGCACAGTAGAGCAACAAATTGTGGAAGCTATTCCACAAGGGGATGTTCGGGGTACATTCATGCGTCGCCGGGTTGATCGTAAAACCCGGGTCAAAAGACTGCTTCACCGAGTGGGCATTCGCGACCACGAATCTATAATGGAAAGCTACCCTTTTGAATTGTCTCAGGGCATAGCGCAAAAAGTGAGTATTGCTATAGCCATTGCTCACCGTCCCAGACTCCTTATTGCCGACGAACCCACCACCGCGATGGAACCTTCAACCCGTTTACAGATCCATCGTTTGCTGGCACGACTGGCGGTTAGCCAAAAAATGTCCGTGGTGCTAATTTCTCAGGATGTCGGCTCCATTTTGCCTGAGACCAAACGCTTAACCTTGCTTTATTGTGGGCAGCTAATGGAGACCGGTCCTGCTCAGGACATTTTGTCGGAACCGGCGCACCCTTATACCGACTCGATGCTTCGCATGTCATTGCAAACGCAACAGGAGTTGCCTCACAAAGCGCGTTTACCGACCCTGCCCGGCTCCATACCAACCTTGCGGCATATGCCAATTGGGTGTCGTCTGGGGCCCCGGTGCCCATACGCTCAAAAAACTTGCGTTAAAGCACCACGGGCCACTCACGACCGACAACGTGTGTATCATTGCCATTTCCCGCTACTGGATAGCAGCTCATGAGTCACTTACTGGAAGTTCGAAATCTCGGCAAAACGTACCGCTCCCGAAAAGGCTGGCCATGGACTCCTAAGTCGGTAGCGATAGAGCCTTTGTCTTTCACCCTTGAAGCTGGCGAAATACTGGCAGTAATGGGCGAGACCGGATCGGGAAAATCGACCCTGGCACAAATTATTGGTGGTGTAGACACCGCAACCAGTGGCGAAATTCTGCTTAATGGCCAGAAGCTTCATAGCAATAACTACCCTCAGCTATGTAACAACATTCGAATGATATTTCAGGACAGTGAAAACTCTCTGAATGCGCACCTCAACATAGGTAAACAGCTGGAAGAGCCTCTGTTATTTAATACCCAGTTAACAGCCGCCGAGCGCCAGGAGCGGGTCAATTTAACCTTGCAACGCGTTGGTATGCTGCGGGAGCACTGGGAGTTTTATCCTCATATGCTGTCCAGTGGGCAAAAACAAAGAGTCTGTATTGCGCGGGCCATTATTCTGGAACCGCAGATTGTTGTCGCCGACGAAGCTCTGGTTGCACTTGACCCATCAATTAGAGCTCAAATCATTAACCTAATGCTCGATCTTCAGAAAGATATGGGTATTTCTTACATTTTAGTGACACATTCGCCGCAAATAGTGAAACACATTGCGGATAAGATCTTAATTTTATATCGTGGTAAAATGATCGCGTTTGATAAAACAGACATAGTACTAGAGGACACGCAGCAAACTTACGTTCAACAATTGCTGCACGAACATTTAAAACAGAACATTCAATATAACAGCGACAGAAGCGCTAAGATCGCTGACTAAAAACTAAAAAACGGGAGTTTAATGTGGAAACAGGTACTCTGATATCACTAGCGCTGTACTTTATTGTCATGCTAGGTATTGGGCTTTACGCCTATAAAAAGTCTACCGACTCAGTTTCAGGCTATATGCTTGGAGGACGAGGCTTAGGCCCTGCAGTTACGGCATTATCAGCAGGTGCATCCGATATGAGTGGTTGGATGTTGATGGGCTTACCCGGTGCAATTTACGTCTCTGGCGTATCGCAGTTGTGGATTGCAGTGGGTCTGGTCATTGGTGCATTCTTAAACTATGTCATAGTGGCGCCCCGCCTCAGAACCTACACCGAAGTTGCTAACGACTCAATTACGATACCAGGCTATTTCTCTAATCGTTTTAACGATAAAGGTCGACGTCTACGTATCTTTTCTTCAGTTGTTATTATCATCTTTTTCACCTTGTACACGTCTGCCAGCTTAGTTGCGGGAGGAAAGCTGTTCGACAGCTCCTTCGGCATGGATTACACCACAGGGCTCTGGGTAACGGCCGGTGTTGTCTGTGCTTACACCCTGTTCGGGGGCTTTTTGGCGGTGAGTATGACCGATTTTGTGCAAGGCTGTATTATGTTTGTCGCTTTGGTACTGGTGCCTATCGTGGCTTTTGTCGACCTCGGTGGATACAGCAGTGTAGTTGGACAGGTTAACGACATTGATACTAACTTCCTCGACTTTTTCTACAACGTAGACAAAGGCGAAGCGATTGGCTTTCTGGGTATCGTCTCACTGCTGGCATGGGGTCTTGGCTACTTTGGCCAACCACACATTATCGTACGCTTTATGGCAATACGTTCAGTTAGCGATGTAAAAGCCGCTCGTCGTATTGGCGTGTCGTGGATGGTGGTATCCATCATCGGCTCTATGGCAACCGGTTTTGTTGGTATCGCTTATGTGGCAACTCAGCCAATGGGAATAGCTGATGCTGAGACCATCTTTATTGAGTTCTCTCAGGTACTGTTCCACCCACTTATTGGTGGTTTCCTACTTGCCGCTATTCTTGCCGCAATTATGAGTACAATTTCTTCTCAATTACTGGTTAGTTCCAGTTCATTAACTGAGGACTTTTATAAAGCCTTCCTGCGTAAAGACGCAAGTGAAAGAGAGCTTGTAATGGTCGGTCGATTGTCAGTTTTAGTAGTGACCCTGGTCGCTATTTATCTAGCGTACGGTGAGACAGAAACGGTACTCGCTCTGGTATCTAAAGCCTGGGCAGGATTCGGGGCTGCCTTCGGTCCGGTCGTTATTCTCAGTCTATTTTGGAAGCGTATGAACCGTAACGGCGCACTAGCGGGCATGCTTACCGGAGCAATTACCGTTCTACTTTGGATTTTCAGTCCAATACTGTTCGGTATCGACCTTAGTGACGAAGTTGTCTATGAAATGGTGCCTGGCTTTATTCTGTCGACTCTGGCGATTATCATCTTCAGTAAGCTGACAGATGAACCGGCTCAGGAGCTTCAGGACAAGTTTGTTGAAATGGAGAGCGTCATTGACGGTTACTACCATGGTGACAAAAAAGGCTAAACTATTTACGACTTGTAACTGATAAAAAGACCAGCCCATCGTGGCTGGTCTTTTTTGTTTTAGAAGTCCGGCCTATAGTGGTAGAAAAACAAAAAGGTAACCACTATGGCTAAATTAAATATTATTGCATCCGCGGCGCTCGCATTTTCCTGCGCGGCAACAACCTTACCCAGTAATGCCAGTGACCGTATTACCGGACACCACTTTGCTACCCGCTCAGAAGCGATGGCACCAACGGCAATGGCCGCAACAAGTCAGCCATTAGCCACGCAAGTTGCATTAGATATTATGCAGGATGGCGGCAATGCAATAGATGCCGCTATTGCAGCTAATGCGGTATTAGGTCTGGTTGAGCCAACCGGAAACGGCATTGGTGGTGACCTCTACGCCATTGTCTGGGATGCTGAAACTAAGAAACTTCATGGTCTCAATGCCTCTGGCCGTTCCCCGCAAAGCTTAACGCTCGACTATTTTAAAGAAAACGGATACGAGTCAATTCCGGCTCGCGGTGTACTTCCCTTATCCGTACCTGGGGCGGTAGATGGCTGGTTTGAGTTGCACGACCGCTTCGGTGAGTTAAGCATGGAGAAAATATTGCAGCCAGCTATTAACTATGCTGAATCCGGTTTTCCGGTTACTGAAGTTATCGCTTATTACATGAAGCGTAACGCCGAAGTACTAAAAGATATCCCCGGCTTTGCCGACGTCTTTATGCGTGACGGCAATGTTCCGGAGAAAGGCGAACGTTTTAAAAACCCCGACCTTGCCAATACATACAAAATATTGGCAAATGAGGGTCGCGACATCTTTTACAAAGGGAAGATAGCCCGTACTATCAGCGACTTTGTCGAAAAGCACGACGGTTTTCTCTCATATGATGATTTAGCGCAACATAGCTCTACCTGGGTTGATCCCGTATCCACTAACTATCGCGGCTACGACTTATGGGAATTACCACCCAATACACAGGGCATAGCAGCACTGCAGATTCTGAATATACTTGAGCAATTTGATATCAAAACCATGGGTCACGATAGCCCCGAGTACATTCATCATTTTGTAGAGGCCAAAAAGCTGGCGTTTGAAGACCGTGCTAAATACTATTCGGATCCGGCGTTCAATGACGTACCGGTTCAGGGTCTTATCGACAAAGAGTACGGCAAAAAACGCTCGCAGCTAATTAACTCTGAACGCGCCGGACGCTCCTTTGAGCCGGGTAACCCGCCAACAGAGGGCGACACTATTTATCTGACCACTGCCGATAAAGATGGCAATATGGTGTCACTAATTCAAAGTAACTATCGCGGTATGGGTTCAGGCGTTACTCCAACCGGTTTAGGTTTCGTTCTGCAAAACCGGGGCGAGCTCTTTGCGTTAGACCCAAACCACCGTAACGTATTTGAACCAGGTAAACGCCCTTTCCACACCATTATCCCTGCTTTCGTCACTAAGGACGGTAAGCCGCTTATGAGCTACGGAGTTATGGGAGGAGCTACGCAGCCACAAATGCACGCACAAATTCTTATCAACCTCATTGATTTTGATATGAACTTGCAAGAAGCCGGTGACGCGCCGCGTATTCTGCATACAGGCTCAAGTCAGCCAACAGGATCGATAATGGAAGATGGTGGCGTTGTTAGTCTGGAAAATGGTTTCTCAAAAAACACTCGCCGTGAATTAATAAAAATGGGGCACACACTACAGGAAGCCGTGGGACCCTACGGTGGCTATCAGGCTATCTGGAAAGACCATGAACAAGATGTCTATATTGGTGCTTCTGAAAGCCGTAAGGATGGGCACGCCGCTGGTTATTAAGAATAATAGCCGTCTCGTCTCAGCGCAGGCGAGACGGCTTTATCTTTTCAACTCAGAAAAAGTTCTGACTAACCTCTGCGCTCACGATAAAGTTCAATTTCTTCCATAATCAAGTCACGCATTCTAGTGGTTGTATCGTAACCCAGATCAATGGCTTCCTGACCCCGATAAAACTCCATAATACCGATATGGCCAAGCTTAGGCTGCACTAAAATATCCGGCGGATCACCCGCCATACGGGCCTTAGTAATACGCTCCTGCATAATGTCTATGGAGCTTGCCATAACACTGAACATACCCGGTGCTTTTTCACCATTATTTCTAAAGCGTTCTTTAAAACTGTCCAGATACTCTTTACTGCCTGACCAAAGGCTGTCAAAAAAGCCGTTATCATCCTCTCCGTGCTCTTCCATATCAGCTTTTTCTTTTTCAACCTGCTCGGTTTCCGTCTGAGGTGGGATGCTTCGCCCTCTGCGTTTCAACGCTTTTGAATTTAATTGCGAATTAAGATGCACAGCAATAACAAAATCTGCCCCCAAAGCTCGGCACAACGACACAGGCACTGGGTTCACCAAGCCTCCGTCTATTAGCCAGCGTCCGTCAAGAGACTTCGGTGACAACACGCCCGGCATGGCACAAGATGCTCTGGAAACATCATAAAGGTCGCCCTTACGTAACCAAATTTCGCGACCGCTGTATAAATCGGTCGCAACTGCACCATAAGTAACAGGCAAATCTTCTATATTGCGTTGACCAAATTCTTCCCGCGCGCGGTTAAAGACTTTTTCTCCACCAATAATGCCGCCATGGTTAAAACCAAAATCCAGCAAATTAAACACTTCCCAACGGTTCATGCCCTGAACCCATTGCTCTACTTCGGCCAATCGTCCGGACGCATAGCCGGCTCCTACTAACGAGCCAATTGATGTACCGGCCACCATATTGATGCGCACGCCCATCTCTTCCAATGCCTTAATGACACCAATGTGAGCCCATCCTCTGGCCGCTCCAGAGCCCAGAGCTAAAGCGACTTTCACTTCCGACATGTGCTGTTTCCTACTTTTCTTAATAATGTATCTATCGTACTATGATTACTCATTCGTCAACAACATCACTGAGCAGTTAGATGATTTGGACAGAACGTCAGTCAGGTACCTCGGAACAGCGCCCTAACGATACCCGCACAAACTTTCAACGGGACAAAGCCCGAATTCTTCACAGTGCGGCATTCAGGCGGCTGCAGGCAAAAACTCAGGTTATGTATGTTGGTATGCACGACTTCCCCCGTACACGACTGACCCACTCGCTGGAAGCCAGTCAAATTGGTGCCAGCCTGGTAGTTCATTTAAGTAACCAGCATCCGTTACTGGCTGAACAACTGGAGCTTTCAGAACCTTTGCTCGAGTCTTTATGTCTCGCGCACGACATAGGCCATCCGCCATTTGGCCACGGTGGTGAAATTGCCCTTAATTATATGATGCGAAACAACGGCGGATTTGAAGGTAACGGCCAGACATTTCGTATTGTCACTCAGCTTGAAGCATACACGCCTGAACATGGCATGAGCTTAACCCGAAGAACTCTGCTGGGGCTGTTAAAGTACCCGGTATTAGCCAGCGCAATCCGAAGACAAGAACTCCCCCCTGAGGTAACAAACTTTCGTCATTTACCCACTCGCGAATGGTTGCCACCAAAAGCCTTGTATGACGACGACTCAGAGCAGTTAGACTGGGTACTTCAGCCGCTAAGCACTAACGATAAGAAAAATTTCCAGTCCTTAGTGCATGAACCAGCACAAACTACCCACGGAAAAAGTGCTCTAAAAAGTATTGATGCATCCATTATGGAAGCGGCTGATGATATAGCCTACGGCGTTCATGATCTTGAGGACGCCATTGTTGTCGGCCTTATCCAGCGGCATCACTGGGAAGAACACATGTTCTCTGACCTGCAGCAGCTTGAAGCAGAGCTTTCCGACTTTAACGCCCGAAAGTTAACCGAAGATCTTTTTTCTGGCAGCCATCACCTCCGCAAACAGGCAATAGGAGGATTAGTTAACCGGCTGCTTACCTCAGCAAGACTGAACTCTACTGAGTACAATTTTGACTGTCCTTTGCTGCAATATGAAGTTCAGTTAGGAGCAGCCGAAAAAATTCTGCTGAACTCGTTAAAGCAATTTATTTTTAAATGGGTCATTCGAAAGCCCGAAATGCAGGCACAGGAATTTAAAGGGCAGCAAATTGTTATGGAGCTGTTTGAGGTTTTAGCTGTAGAGCCGGAACGTTTATTGCCTGAAAATACCCGTTTGCGTTATCTGCAACAGCAACAAAAAGGCGGGAATGCTCTGCGCGTAATTTCTGATTACCTTTCCGGCATGACTGACGGGTATGCCGCTAAACTTTACCAGGAACTGTTCTCAGTCAGCTCACCCAAAAGTGCGTTTCAGTAACTTTTACTCATAAAAAAACCGGAGCAATAAGCTCCGGCTTGTTATTAAGAAAAATAAATCCGTTATGACAAACTGATGTCGTCTTTCTCGTTACCTTTCTTTTCTGCTTTCTTGTCAGCCTTAGCTTCGCTCTTCTCGTCTTCTTTCGCAGCAGCGCGCTCAGCTTCACGAATTTCTTTTGTTCGCTTTTCTGGTTTCGACAACAACAGTTCGCGAATACGACCTTCTAATTCATCGGCAATTTTAGGGTTGTCCTGCAAAAACTTCATTGAGTTAGCTTTACCCTGACCAATCTTGTCGCCGTTATAGCTGTACCAGGCACCAGCTTTATCAACCATTTTGTGTTTAACACCCAGGTCAATAAGTTCACCTTCTTTAGAAATACCTTTGCCGTATAAAATTTGGAAATGTGCTTCTTTAAACGGTGGAGCGACCTTGTTTTTAACCACTTTCACGCGGGTTTCGTTACCAACAACTTCGTCACCTTCTTTCAATGCACCAGTACGACGAATATCCAGACGGACTGAAGAATAAAACTTCAGTGCGTTGCCGCCAGTAGTCGTTTCAGGGTTACCAAACATCACACCAATTTTCATCCGAATTTGGTTGATGAAAATACACATGGTGTTGGATTTCTTAATGTTCGAAGTTAGCTTACGCAGGGCTTGAGACATTAAACGAGCCTGCAAGCCAACATGGCTATCGCCCATTTCGCCTTCAATTTCCGCTTTTGGTGTTAGCGCTGCTACCGAGTCAACAATCACAATATCGACTGCGCCGGAACGAACCAGCATGTCACAAATTTCTAAAGCCTGCTCACCGGTATCTGGTTGCGATATTAATAAATCATCAACGTTAACACCTAAAGCTTCGGCATAAATCGGGTCTAACGCGTGCTCAGCATCTACGAAGGCACAGGTCTTACCCATTTTTTGCGCTTCGGCAATCACTTCCAGAGTCATGGTCGTTTTACCACTGGACTCAGGACCGTAAATTTCTACAACCCGCCCAAAAGGCAAGCCACCAATACCAAGAGCAATATCCAGCCCTAACGAACCGGTTGAAACAGAATCGATATCCAGGGTCTGGTTATCGCCCAGACGCATGATAGAACCTTTACCAAATTGACGTTCGATTTGTCCGAGCGCTGCATCTAACGCCTTTTGACGATCATTGCTCATTATAAGCTCCGTTATTAATCACTGGTTTTATAAACAGTATACTGTACACATTTACAGTATCAAGCGTTGTTCTTATTTTTTCATTAAAACAAAAGTAAGTTATTGTAATTCAATTAGATTTATAAGTTTATCCAGAACTGTATCTAAGGTTTGTAAGCGCACCTGAGTGCGGTCACCTGCAAATTGTTCAGACCAGCACCAACAGCTTTCACTATTTGCTATTGCCATCCACACCAAACCCACTGGTTTATCCGCTGTACCGCCTGCGGGGCCTGCCACACCACTCACAGCAATACCCCAATCGGCATCACATGCCGCTATGGCTCCAACGGCCATTTGCCGAACACAGGCTTCAGAAACTGCACCATGCTTTTCCAGTACGTCAGACTCAACCAGCAGCAACTTTTGCTTAAGGGCATTAGTATAGGTGATTAATCCACCATTAAACCAAGCAGAACTTCCCGCAACTTCGGTAATAGCGTATCCTATCCCTCCTCCGGTACAAGATTCTGCGGTGCATAATGTCTGCTGCTTCTGCTGTAGACTCGAACCCACTTGTTCCGCGAGTTTAAAGGTTTGCGGCGCGATTGCCGTGGTTGCTAACATAACACTGGCTCCAGATAAGAATAATCAATTATGCCTGAATTCTCTGATAAACAGATCCAATCACATACCCCAATGATGCAGCAATACCTACGGATAAAAGCGGAGCATGCTGACATGCTTTTATTCTATCGTATGGGGGACTTTTACGAACTGTTTTTTGAAGACGCGAAACGCTCAGCCCAACTGTTAGATATCTCCCTCACAGCGCGGGGTCAGAGTAATGGTGAACCTATTCCAATGGCAGGTGTTCCCTATCACGCAGTAGAAAACTATCTGGCGCGCCTCGTCAATATGGGCGAATCCGTTGCCATCTGCGAACAAATTGGCGATCCGGCAACCAGCAAAGGTCCGGTTGAAAGAAAAGTCGTGCGTATTGTCACGCCGGGAACCGTCACTGACGAGTCGCTGTTAGCGGAAAAAAGACAAAATCTGTTAGTTGCGATTTGTCCGCTGAATCCAAAACAGCCGGAAGCGGAATACGCAATATCCAGTCTGGAGCTAAGTAGCGGCCGTTTCTGGCTAACCAAAGCTCATTCCAGTGAACAACTGGCTGCAGAAATGCAGCGTTTAGAGCCAGCCGAACTGCTCTATCCCGAGTCTATTTCCTTGGCCGGACTACCTTTAGCAAAAGCGAAATGCAAACGCCGACCGGCCTGGGAGTTTGAACAACAAACCGCTTTTATGCTGCTTACTCGCCAGTTTGGCACTCAGCATTTAGAAGGCTTCGGTATCAAAAATAATGAGCCTACCCTGGCAGCCGCCGGTGCTATTCTGCATTATGTAAAAGAAACTCAACGCGCCGCCCTGCCTCACATTCAGGCGCTAATAACGGAACATCCGCAAGACGCTATTATTCTCGACGCAGCAACACGCAGAAACCTTGAGCTGCAGCAAAGCATGGGCGAAGGCGATACACACCTTTCGGCGGTACTGGACAAAACCGTTTCAGCTATGGGAAGCCGCCAATTCCAACGTTGGCTGCAGCGCCCTATTCGGAACCATCAGGAACTTAACCAGCGTTATGATGCTGTCGACGCATTAAAAGAAAATCTGAATTTTGAAAATATACAGCTAACATTAAAACAGTTAGCCGATATTGAACGTATTGTTGCCCGTGTGGGCTTACGAAGCGCGCGTCCGAAAGACTTTGCTCGTTTGCGTGACAGCCTGGCTAAAATACCGGAAGTCAGAGCGTCTTTATCTCACCGTTCGCTGAGTTATCTGCACGACATTATTGCTCCCTTTCCAGAAGTGGTCGACTTGTTGACTAAAGCCGTTATTGAGCAGCCACCTTTATTGATTCGCGACGGCGGTGTTATTGCCGAAGGATATGATAGAGAGCTTGATGAATTGCGCGATCTTGCAACGGGTGCTACCGACTACCTGAAACAACTGGAGCAGCGTGAACGTGAGAGAAGTGGTATCGCCACATTAAAAGTTGGCTATAACAGAGTTCACGGCTACTTTATTGAGGTCAGCCGGCAGTCGTCAGAAGCGGTACCCGATGACTATCAGCGTCGCCAGACACTAAAAAATACAGAGCGCTATATTATTCCAGAGTTAAAGGAGCACGAAGACAAAGTTCTGAATGCTCAGGCGCGTTCTCTGGCCAGAGAAAAATGGCTTTACGACCAACTCTTTGAGCACTTACTGCCGCAGGTGACTGCATTGCAAAAAAGTGCTTCGGGTCTGGCTCAACTCGATACCTTGTGCTGTTTTGCACGGCTGGCTGACAATTATCGTTATTGCCGCCCGCAACTGCAAAAGGAAACCAGCTTAATTGAACTAGAAGCTGCCCGTCACCCGGTTATCGAGCAATTGAGTGACGCCCCCTTTATTGCTAACCCCATGTCGCTAACGCCGCAGCAACGCATGCTCATGATTACAGGTCCGAACATGGGGGGTAAATCAACTTACATGCGACAAGCCGCGTTAATCGTTATTCTCGCGCACATGGGCTGCTACGTACCAGCTGATAAGGCCGTTATTGGCGACATTGACCGTATCTTTACCCGTATTGGAGCCTCTGACGATTTAGCCTCAGGCCGCTCGACTTTTATGGTAGAAATGACAGAAACTGCGAATATTCTGCATAACGCCACAGCAAAAAGTCTGGTGCTTATGGATGAAATTGGTCGTGGCACTTCAACTTATGACGGCTTGTCACTGGCGTGGTCTTGTGCCGATTACCTGTCCCGACAACTCCAGTGCCTGACCTTATTCGCCACTCATTACTTTGAGTTAACGGAATTGGCAGAAGAGTTACCAGCCACGGTAAACGTTCACGTCGATGCAAAAGAGCATGGCGATACCATTGCTTTTTTACATAAAGTCAGCCCTGGAGCAGCTAGTCAGAGCTTTGGTTTGCAAGTGGCTAAACTGGCAGGAGTCCCCGATCACGTCATAAATAAAGCAAAGCAAAAGTTGTCCGAACTGGAGCATACTCACCATGGTGGTTTAAACGAACCCAAACAAGCCACTATGGAGCTCACTCCTCCACCTGAAGCTATCCCGTCTCATACAGAAAAACGCAACCCACTGCTTGATGAGCTGGAACAACTGGACATTAATGATCTGACTCCGAAGCAGGCGCTTGATATTCTTTACCAATGGCAGCAAAAACAAAAAGGCTCAACACAAAGTTGAGCCTTTTTAGTACGTTTAGTAACTGCTACTTTTACTGAGCAGTAAATAGTGAGTCTAACGTTAGGCCTTGCTGTTTTAACGAATCGCGTAATTTACGCAGAGCTTCCACTTGTATCTGCCGGACTCGCTCACGCGTAAGGCCTATTTCACGACCAACATCCTCCAGAGTCGAAGGCTCATAGCCCATCAGCCCAAAGCGGCGAGCCAGCACCTCACGTTGTTTCTGATTTAGCGACTGCAACCATTCGGTGATATTCCCTTTCAGGTTTTCATCCTGCAAGACACCTTCCGGTCCGGTATCAGCATCATCGGTGAGGATATCCAACAAGGCTTTGTCGTTATCACCGCCTATAGGCGTATCTACCGAACCAATGCGTTCATTCAGACGCAACATTTTAGTGATATCACCCACGGGCTTATTGAGGCTTTTAGCAATGTCTTCGGCGGTTGGCTCGTGATCCAGTTTATGCGCAAGTTCACGGGCAGCACGAAGATACACGTTAAGCTCTTTAACGACGTGAATCGGCAGTCTAATGGTGCGCGTCTGGTTCATAATTGCGCGCTCAATAGTTTGTCGTATCCACCAGGTAGCGTAAGTTGAGAAGCGGAACCCGCGTTCAGGGTCGAATTTTTCAACCGCCCGGATAAGGCCGAGGTTACCTTCTTCAACTAAATCTAATAAAGGCAGTCCCCGATTAGAATAGCGACGGGCAATTTTAACAACCAACCTCAGGTTACTCTCAATCATACGACGGCGGGCTGCCTTGTCGCCTTTTAACGCACGACGGGAATAAAAGACTTCCTCTTCAGCAGTCAGTAATGGAGAGAAACCGATTTCTCCCAGATATAGCTGCGTCGCGTCCATCTTCTTTTGATATTGAGTTGAAGACGAGGATAGCGCCTCTTCTAACTCTTCTGCTGCACTGTCCGTGCTATCTACAATAGACTCATCTTCATTAGCTTCGACGTTTTCAACTGCTTCTTCCTTTATGCGGCTCATAACAAGCTCCTGTTATACTGAACACCGTGTTACAACACACGTCGACTTCCTTATCTTGTTATTATTATTCCCACATGACTAGCGAGATTTGGGTAAGTAATGCCTCGGATTGACCGACTTACCACGGAAACGAACTTCAAAATGCAATTTCACCCGAGAACTACCGGAGTCTCCCATACGTCCGATAGTCTCACCTACGTCCACCCATTCTTTTTCCTTCACCAGAATGTCTTCGTTGTGAGCATAGGCAGTAATAAAATCATCGTTATGTTTCAAAATGATTAAATTACCAAACCCGTGTAATGCGCTTCCGACATAAACCACTTTCCCTGCCGCCGCAGCATTAACTGAATCTCCCCTGCTACCGGCAAAGTCTATTCCTTTATTGCCTTGTTCACGCAACGAGAAATCGGCTATTACTTTCCCCGATGAAGGCCAACGCCAAACAATATTATTGTTGCTCGGTAGCACCACTTCAGGCCGCTCAATTCGCTGTCTCGGTTGGCTATTGCTACCCTTATCGGTTTGTTTTGCAACCGTTTTTCTTGTGCTTGTTTTTTGACCATACCCTTTCTGTTTCTTATTAGCAACGGGCGTTTTTATATTATTTTGTGCGTTATCAGAGGCTTTTTTATTCTGTTTAGCACTAGCTGTTCGCTGCGCCTTTCTGGCTGTGGTGGCGCCCCGTTGCGGCGCGCTTTCCAGACTCAATTTTTGTCCCGGATAAATAGTGTAAGGTTTTTGTAAATTATTGATTTGGGCAATATCCTGGACATCCAGGTTAGCCCGAAAAGCTATTGAATAGAGTGTTTCTCCGGGCTGAACTTCATACTCTTTTTCGTTAATGGAGTTGGCTTCAAAATCGAGGTAAGTTTTACCAGTATAAAGCTCTTCGACTGGAGCAGGTGCCGACCGACCACTACAAGCCTGCAGTAGAGTTATGGCAAACACCAATAATACAGATTGCTTAATTGCCCCGGACGATACCAACATCATTTATACCAACTGCGCTATTACGTACCCAATAATAACCAGTATTACCAGTGTCCAGCCAATGCGGTCAACATATTCACGGAGTTTTACGCCCATTTCCGGACCACCAGTACGTAATAACCAGGCCACCAGATAAAAGCGCATGCCGCGACTAATAGCCGATGCAATAACAAAAGGAAAAAACGCTATCTGCATAACACCGGCAGTTACCGTAAATAATTTATAAGGAATGGGAGAAAAGCCTGCAATAAACACTATCCAGACGCCCCAGTCCGCAAACCAACCCTGAACAGTAACTAGCTTCGACTCGTAGCCAAGTGCCTCAACCGCTGGCAGAACTAATGATTCATAAGCCCAATAGCCCAGAAAGTAGCCTAAAATTCCGCCTGCTACTGAGGCAACTGTCGTCAGAAACGCTAATCGCCAAGCTCTTTTAGGCTGAGTCATTGCCATTGGCGCCAGCATGACATCGGGTGGAATAGGAAATATCACCGATTCCGCAAAACTCAACACACCAAGAATAATGTCTGCTCTGGGATGCTGAGTCCAGGATAATACTTTATCGTACAGTGCGGAGAACAGCTTCAAACGACATCTCCCTTAACTAAAGGCACGAAACGCACATCACCAATACGCTGTTGCTCCAACGAATCACCAAAGCGACGCATAACGACAAGGCTCTGCGATTGGTGCTGCTCGCCGACCGGAATAATCATCACGCCGCCGTCGGCAAGCTGATCGACTAAATCCTGAGGTATGTCGCTGGCCGCGGCGGTAACAATAATGCCGTCGAACGGACCTTTGCTGCGCCAGCCCTTCCAGCCATCACCATGACGCATAGCAACATTATGTAAATCCAGCTGACGCATGCGGCGCTTGGCCTGATACTGCAACGTAGCAATGCGCTCAACACTAAAGACTTTATCAACCAACTGAGCCAGAACCGCCGTCTGATAGCCTGAGCCGGTGCCTATCTCCAGCACATTTTTACAATGATGCTGCATTAATAACTGCGTCATTGTTGCCACCATTAATGGCTGCGAAATTGTCTGCCCATTACCAATGGGCAGCGCCGTATTTTCATAGGCTTTGTGAGCTAACGACTCGGGCATAAACAGATGTCTTGGGGTTTCAGATATCACCCGTAAAACCTCTTTGTTGGTAATACCGAGATCCTCTAATTGTTGAATCAGTCGCTTAACCCGCGACTGCCCATTACTAATCATCATTTTTGTTGTTCTAACCAGTCTGTCAGTGTATCGGTGTGGCGTTGAGCCGTCATATCCAGGCTTAACGGTGTAATTGAGATATAACCTTCATGAATCGCGGTAAAGTCGGTATTAGGCTCATCACTTGCATGATGCCCAATGGGTCCATACCAAAAGATTTCGCTGCCAAAAGGGTCACGGTCGTGAACCATAGTCTCTGCGCGATGCCGACGTCCCAATTTAGTCACCCGGGTACCTTTTAACTTATCGTAGGTCGTGTAAGGCACATTGATATTCAGTACCGTATCAAGCCGCAGCGGATCGTTTTCCATATTTGCGACAATTTCTGCCACGACCCGCCCGGCGGTATCATAGTAGTCGTGTCCACGACCACCCATCGATACTGCAATGGCAGGCAGTCCCATAAAGCGCCCTTCCATCGCGGCCGCCACCGTGCCTGAGTACAACACATCGTCACCCATATTAGGGCTGTCATTAATACCCGACACTACTAAATCTACGTCTTCAGCCATCGGCGAGTTAGTGCCTAAATGAACACAGTCTGTGGGCGTACCATTAACAGAATAGAAACCATTATCCAGCCGACGCACCCGCAAAGGATTATGTAAGGTTAACGAATTACTGGCACCACTGCAGTTACGGTCCGGAGCTATCACTCGTACATCTGCCACTTCTTTTAAAGCCTGGTACAACGCGAGAATACCCGGCGCATGCACGCCGTCATCATTACTTAATAAAATTTTCATCATCTGGATTCACCACTTAAGTCGACAATTTCATTCAATACGGTTGTTGCATAAGCACCGGACGGAAGCGTAAAGCGAAGCTCTGCGTCCTTGCCCTGCCAACTAATTTCGGGGTTTTCTACGCGCAACAGAATAGTCCGGCGAGCCGCCTCTACGCGCAGCTTTCTGAGCGCCTGTAACCAACTATCGAACGGTTGTAATAAACTTTGTTCAAAGGCGTCGGCTTCCCCTTTCACTAAGGGTTTATTTGTGCTTCCTGCTAGAGGTGCCGTTAAGTAAATATTGTTATTTGCCAGCCGCTGTTTAAGTTCGTCGTCCCATTGCTCTACGGTAAAAACCGACTGCGAGCCTTCCAGCATGACACAATCACCAGTCAAAGTTCCTTCTATACCAAACTGACGTATTCGCTCAGCTACTATCTCGTTGAATAAATAGCTGCGCAGTGCAGACAAATAGAGGCTTCGCTTGCTGCGGCTGATACGCGGGGGGCGGCTAGCCATAAGCCAGCGCTCAGCTTGTGCAACGTTATCTCCGCTGCGGCCAAAGCGCTGTTCGCCAAAATAATTTATTACGCCCTGCTCACTCACACCTTGCCAGAGGTTTTCAAGTGCCTCGCGGGAGCTGACATTAGCTAACCTGATAACGAAGCGGTTCGCACGGTGAAACCCCGTCTTTAATTTCTTGGTTCTGCGTATTACCCGCTCAACCGACATTTCTTCATCGGTTAACTCATTCCAATTGAGCGTTTCTTTGCCGGGTAGTTGAATGGAAAACCATTGCCAGGTCACTGCCTGGCGATCTTTTAATCCGGAATAACTGACATTTCTTTCTGATACTCCGGCAAACCGGGCTATTTTTTCTGCACAAAAATTTGTATTAGCCCCGGTTTTTCTAACCCAAAGCCACTGGTGCTCACCTTCACCGTCATCAATAACATCCAACTGCTCAATAACCTGAAAATCTTCCGGCGTCTGTTTAAATTCGGCCTGCGGTCTGTCGCCTTTATGTAAACGCGGTAAATCAGCCAAAGACACTTGTGAGGGTGCCAACATTAAAATGACTCCATCAGAACCACAGCATGACAGGCAATACCCTCTTCACGCCCCACAAAGCCTAATTTTTCTGTCGTTGTCGCTTTGACATTCACATTGTCGATGCAGGTTTTTAAACACTGGGCAATGCTGGCCCGCATATCGTCAATATGTGGTGCCATTTTCGGAGCCTGAGCTACAATGGTTACGTCAATGTTACCCGTCTTAAACTCTTTTTCCTGACATAGACTTACGGCATGACTCAGCAATTCGGTACTATCCGCCCCGGCATAGCGTTCATCGGTATCAGGAAAGTGCTGGCCAATATCACCTAACGCTAAAGCGCCTAATACCGCGTCGGTGACAGCATGCAGAACAACATCTCCGTCGGAATGAGCGACAAGTCCCTGATGATGCTCAATTTCAACACCACCTAAAATCAAAGGCTTATCAGAGCCCCAACGATGAACGTCATAACCATGACCAACACGGATTTTCATGAACGATGCCCTCTTTAATTTTTATGATCATTATTGTCCGCTAATAACCAGTCGCGAACACATTCAAAATCTTCCGGGTGAGTCACTTTTAAGTTGCGGATAGAGCCAGGAATAAGCGCCGGCTGGAAACCACACCACTGCATAGCAGAAGCTTCATCAGTTAACTGAGGGTTTAATGCCCCCATATGCTCTATGGCTTGTTGTAAACGCTCTGCATTAAAAACTTGTGGTGTCTGCGCCTGCCACAAGGCCTCCCGATCAACACTGGATTCTATATGGGTAACACCGGTTTCATCATTGACAGAGATAACAGCGCGTTTTAAGGAATCTCTTACCGGAATGGCAAGAATTGCGCCTTGAGGGTCCTTTAATCCGGTATTAATGACCGCTGTTAATGCTTTTTTTGGTAGGCATGGACGTGCTGCGTCATGTACCAGCACATGGGTAGCCCCTTGCGAAACAGCAACTTCAACTCCAGCCAATACGGATTCAGCGCGGCTGTTGCCGCCTGTCACAAAATGAACCTTTGTTGGCAGGCTCTTTTTAAGTTCAATAAGGTATTCAGCATTAGAGTCAGAAACCGCAACGAAAACCTGTTCAACCCGCGCATCCTTTAATACGGCTTCGATGCTGTACTCCAGCAAAGTCCGGTTACCTACCATCAGAAACTGCTTAGGGATGTTAGCCTGCATCCGGCTTCCGCTGCCAGCTGCAGGGATCACAGCCATTAACGAATCAATCTGGCTTTGTGCGTGGCTTTCAGACTCACTCTTCATCTCGCTCACCCGCTCAGGCTATGGATTACGATCAGGTACAAGACGGAAGAAAACTTCATCCTTTTTTACCATCCCTAGTTCGTTACGGGCACGCTCTTCCAGCGCATCTTCCCCTTCGCGCAAATCTTCAATATCTGCGTAAATGAGTTGATTACGTCTTTCCAGATTTTCATTTGTATTTTTCTGATTGCTGACTTCTTGCTGCAACCGCCAATAATCCGGTAGGCTATTTTTGCCAAACCACAGACGGTATTGTAACGCAAGGAACAAGGCCAACAACACGACCAGAGTCACCCGCATGCTCAGCTCCGTTGTTTTTCCTGTTATCATTATGAAGACTATTGACGTGACTGAAAAGCCGTTTTCAGCATTATAAGACAAAAGAGGTTCATTTGGAGTATTTCGCTGCCGCAATAGTATTTTTCTTCGCAGCTTTGGTTCAGGGGATAAGCGGTTTTGGCTCCGGTTTGTTAGCCGTCCCAATTCTGGCGCTGTGGTTCCCTATTAGCGTACTTACGCCTGCACTGTCTGTCATTAATATCGTGATTGGCGGCTGGATCTACTGGAAAAACAGAGAGGCGGCTCGCCCATCTCAGTGGAAATGGTTAATTTTTTCAGGCGTCATTGCTTCTCTGGTATCGGGATCTTTGCTGTTAAGCGTAAACGAACAGTTTATTAAACTGATTCTTGGTTTTGTCATACTGGCTGTTGCGCTCGCTTTGGCTAGCGGTAAACAACTCCCTACGGCTGAACATGCGCCCGGACATATTGCGGTAGGTACAGGCTCTGGCTTGCTCAACGGGTTAATGACATTAGGCGGGCCTCCTATTGTTTTATTTCTGGCCAATGCCCGTATCCCAAAACAACAGTTTCGCGCTACACTCAGTCTGTTTTTCTGCTGCATTGCCATGGCAAACGTCGCGAATTTCTCACGCCAGTCTATTTACGCAGAGCCCCATCTCTATCTGGTACTCACTTTACTACCTTGTGCGCTTATTGGCGCCAGCGTAGGACAAAGACTTCAACAGCATGTATCAGAACAACGTTTTCGACAATTTACGCTGGTACTAATGATACTTTCGGGACTCAGTGTCGTATTGCAAAGTATTAAATAGTTTTAGTACTCCAGCCAACGGCTCTGGTAAAATTAAATTTATGCTTGAAACCCTGTACGCATTTTTCGATTTGGGTCAATTTTCCCAGTCCCCTATAAATGGCTCCCATAACCCGGGGTTAGTCATACTCTCCTATTGTGTCGCGCTGCTAGCTTCTTATACCGCGATACTCACACTGGAACGTGTACAAATATATCAGGCTAAGGTTGCTCGCTACAGTTGGTTAATTGTCAGCGCAGTTATCTCTGGCGTTGGTGTCTGGAGTATGCATTTTATTGGCATGCTGGCTTTTGAGCTTCACCTGCCCATGAGTCATGGCGTGTTGTTAACGCTTATTTCAGTTGTTCCGGCCATTGTCGGCAGCTTTATAGCAATGAAAATTCAAATGTCTTTGTCATCGGTGCGTGCAACACTCATCGCCGGAACTGTTTTGGGCGCCGGTATTGGCCTGATGCACTATACCGGAATGGCTGCAATGGAAATGTCAGCCCACCTTCGTTATGACCCTCTCTGGTTTGTACTTTCGGTATTTGTCGCCGTATCGTTGGGCATCATAGCTTTATTGGCATATCGCCATTATAAAAAATCGGAAAGAACCAGCTGGTTCAGGCGCAGAAGCGCACAAATTGTTGTTGCCGCCATTATTGCTCTGGCTATTTCTGGTATGCACTATACCGCCATGATAGCAGCCAATTTTTACCCTACCCGGGCACCCGATGCGGTATTCAGCGGCCATGGCAACTGGCTGGCTTACGTTGTCGGAATTGGCTCGTGCTTAACCGCTATAATGGCCATTATAGCCTCTCAGATAGACAGACGCTTGCAACAACAGCAAAAGTTAGCCCAAATGTCTGCAGAGCAACTTTATGAAGTTATTAGTGCCATAGATGACGGCTTGCTGCTATTCGACGAACACAACCGTGTTTTGTTAGCGAATCAGGCATTTACGCGACTTACCGGAGATGACCTGGAACGAATAAAAGGCAGTAAACTCAATATTGAAGACTATATTGAGCGCTCAGATAAGTTACTGGAGAATATTAAGAACTCACTAGCCCGCAGAGTTGCCTGGCAAGGTAAAGTTAATGTAAGAAAACGTTCTGGTACGACTTTCCCTGTTCGCTTAAGTATTTCAGAAGTACGCTATAACCAACAGAAAGAACGACATTTTGTAGCAACGGTCACAGACATTAGTGCAGAAGTTGAATCCAGTGAACGTATTCGTTATCTGGCTTACAACGATGCGTTAACCGGGTTAGCGAACCGCCGCTCTTTGTTGGATCATTTGCAAGATCAGCTCGCAACTTATAAAGAAGCAGGCCAAAACGGTGCGTTAATTCTCTGTGATATCGATAAATTTAAAATACTGAATAACACCCTGGGTTCGGATATGGGTGATTTACTGTTAAAACGCGTGGCAGAAAGGCTGCAAAGTTCGACGAAAGCCAACTCATTCCTGGCGCGTTTGAGCGCGAACGAATTCGCGGTCGTGCTAACCGGACTTGAGCGTGGTAATTCAGTCAATATAAAACAGCAATTGCTGACCCGAATTTATCAATTGCTGGATCAACTGCAACAGCCCTATCAGCTCAACAGCTACACGCACCTTTGCTCCTTTAGCGCAGGCGCCTCCCTGTTTGACGACAGCGAATCAAATGCTGAAACCTTAATGACCCAGTCAGGCCTGGCATTATCTCACTCAAAACGCAAAGGTGCGGGAGAAGTCTCACTGTTTCGTCAGGAGTTTGCTGATGCAGTAAGTAAGCGAGTCAAACTGGAAGAGCAACTGCGTAATGCAATAAAACAGAACGAATTCGAACTTTATCTGCAACCTCAGGTAAATATTGAGTCAAAGCCCACCGGAGCTGAGGCGCTCATCCGCTGGAAACAAAGTGATGGCCGCTTTGTTTCTCCTGCTGACTTCATTCCTTTAGCCGAGGAAACCGGCTTAATTGTTCCTTTAGGGTACTGGATTACTGAGCGTGCCTGCCAAATTCTCCAGCAATGGCAACAGAGCCCTGAAAAAGCAAAGATGCAACTGTCGATTAACGTCAGTGCCAAACAGTTTCAGCAGCCCGAGTTTGTTGAGCAGGTTCAACTTCTGGTAGAGAAGTACGAGATACGGCCTCATCGATTAAAGCTAGAGCTCACTGAGAGTTTGCTGATGGACGACATTTCCAGCGTAACCAATAAAATAAAGCAATTAAAGCGCCTTGGTATTGAGTTCGCGCTGGATGACTTCGGTACGGGTTACTCGTCGCTTTCTTATCTTATGCAAATTCCGTTCGACACCCTGAAAATTGACGTATCTTTCGTACGTAACATGCTGGATAGTATGGAAAAGGCTCAAATTGTTTACACTATTATTCAGCTAGGAGAAAGCCTTAAACTGAATATTGTTGCTGAGGGAGTAGAAACCGAAGAACAGTTTAATTATTTGGCGCGACTAAATTGCGATACCTTTCAAGGTTACCTGTTCAGCAAACCCGTACCTGAGTCTGAATTTCTGGCAGATAAGACAGCCCCATAGCTTAACGTAACTGGCTGTCTTTACTTCCACGCCGGTTAAAACCCGCTTTGTTTGAGTCCTGCTTGTCGAGTTCCGCCTGACATTCCACACACAGACGAACACCAGGAATCGCTTTGCGCCTGGCCTCCGGAATAGGCTCGCCACATTCTTCGCAAAACTCCAGACTTTCCCCGCCGGTAAGTTTGCTGCGTACACGTTTTACTTCATCTTCGGTACTGGCATCAATTTGTTCCTGTACGGCACCATCGTGCGACCAGCCACCCGCCATATACAACTCCTTAGAAAAATGGAGAACACAAACAGACGCTGAGTCTGATACATTAACTATAACGTAAAAATACATTGCTATTCAGGTTTTACCTATAAGAAACGCCTATGAAACTTATTTATACCCATGAAAACAAACTATTAGTGGAAAACGCCCGTAACCTATTACAAATGGAAGGCATTGAAACAGTTATGAAAAATGAGTTTTCCAGTGGCGCCGCTGGTGATTTAGCGCCATTGGATACCTGGCCTGAATTATGGCTTGTTGATGATACTCAACTCGCTGTCGCAAAAACACTGATTGAAAATATGGAAGAACAAGCGAACGGCCCGGACTGGCGTTGCAATAATTGTCAGGAAATTAACGGAGCCGCTTTTGAAGTATGCTGGAGTTGCGGTAGCCCAGCTTAACCAAATCATACGGAACAAAAGGAGACATAAAATGAACGGAAGTGAAACTTATACAATGGCTTATTGGGGCGTACTCATTGCTCTGGTCATTTTGCTGGTTCAATGGGTTATTGCCAGCGGTCAAAAAGCGAAACAACCCGGTGCCGTTCCGGGTAAAATCGACGACTCACTGAGTCATTCATTTTTTGTGTTTCGTGCTCACCGCACGCTAATGAACTCGTTAGAAAACTATCCGCTGATGCTGGGCACAGTATTTCTGGCCTTCTTCATAGGTGTCAGCGCTTTCTGGACAGGGATATTTATCTGGATTTTCGCTATTGCTCGCTTAATTCACATGGTTCTTTACTACGCCATAGCAACGGAGAAAAACCCCAGCCCCCGCAGCTATTTCTTTATGATTGGGCTAGCAGCTAACGTTGCTTTGCTTATTTTGTGCGGTGTCACTCTGGTTTAAAAGCCGTTAAATTTTTTCTGGGCTGATCACACATCAGCCCATTCTCTTAACAGGTTATGAAACACCTTGGTCAGGCGATCAAAGTTTTCAGACTTACCGTTTGCATCAAATTCAGCTTTCAACGATTGCTCTATATCAAAGAGTAGCTCCCGGTAATTCGGCTGTTTAACCAAGCTTTGCACCCAGCCTATCATTGCCAGCCGGGAACCTTTAGTCACCGGATTAACCCGATGCAGGTAATGGCTCGGATACATAAGAATATCCCCCTGCCCAAGCCGCCAGCTCCGCTCACCACTGGCATCCTCAATAACCAGCTCTCCGCCTTCAAAATCCGATAAGGGTGACAAACCCAGCGTAAAAGAAATATCGGTTCTTACCCCGTTCATTAAGGAGTCGTCCATGTGGGTACCGTAGTACTCTCCCTGCTGATATCGGTTTATAGTCACCCGCGCCACCTGCTTTGGCCGCATAACCGATTGCACCAGAGCGTTTTGCTGAAGCCTGTCCAGCAGCACTTGTGTAGCTGCCTCAGACTTTTTACCCGACAGTTGCTGGTTATTTTTCACATCTTTCGCTGCCCAGCCTGCGGTTTTCTTACCATCACTAAACTGCCCGGCATCAAGGCCTGCAACAATACTCTTTACTGTATCTGTATCTACGGCATTGCTAATTTGTAATATCATTATTCCACACTTCTAACTTGCGAATAGTTATCATTTCTGCAAATATACATGAGTTAACTCTCTCAAAAAAGCATACTAAGGTCTTTATATGTTTGAAAAGAAAAAAGTTTGGCTTGGCGTTGGCAGTGTTCTGGCCACCACCGTAGCAGCATCACAGGTAACAGCAGCGCCACTGACTCAACCGGGCGCGGCACCTTCCATGTTCATGGCTGCCCCTATGGCAGAAGGCGAAATGGCCGCTCCTGAAATTGATTTAAACACCAATGACACGGCTTTTCTGGCTCAGCTCGGTTTTATTCGCGGCCATTTATGGGTGGGAATGAAACTGTACGAGCAAGGCCACATTGAAATGGCTAAAACTCACATGAAACACCCGGGTGACGAGCTCTATAGTGGTCTCACTGAAGCATTTGAAGCACGCGGCTTACCCGGATTTGCCGAACCGTTAAATACCCTGGCGGAAAGTGTCATTAATGATAAAAATGAAGGCACGGTCATGAGCAACTACAAGGCTCTGCTGGACTCTATCAGCGCTAATGAACCTATAGCTGACATGTCAGCTAAAGACGTCATATTGAGTGTTTCATCAATGCTAATGGTAGCCGCCGACGAGTACGCTATAGGCATTCAAAATGGCGAAGTCGCTAACGTGCACGAATATCAAGACGCCATGGGCTTTAAAGAAATTGCGCTTGAACGCTTAAACCGTATTAATTATAAAGAAGCAGAAAAAGCTGAAGAAGCCATTAGCGAAACCCGCAAGGTCATCAGTAACCTTGAAAACCTCTGGCCTACTACTACCCCAGAAGGTGAATTTGAGGGAGATCCTAGTAAAATTTACGGTGCTGCCTCTCGTATTGAACTGGAAGCACGCAGCATTTAATACCTACCAACCTGCATTCGGCTTACTTCTTTTACACATAAAGGAGTAGGCCTGAGTTACCCCTTCATTTCACTCGCAAAAGCTCATTAAAGCAGTATTCTAAAGGCATCTTAAGTCAATTACGAAGGTGTCGTTATGAGCATTCAGTCTCTTTGCAAAATTTCAGTCATTGCCGTGTCATTAGCTGGCTTGTTTATGAGCCAGTCAGCCAACGCAGGCGAAGGCGAAAACGTTTACAAAAAATATTGTCAGGCATGTCATCAACCAAATGGCAAAGGCATGCAGGGCGTATTTCCTCCGCTGGCAGGAAATACAAATATCAAAGATAACCCCGACTACATAGCTAAGACAATTATCAATGGTAAGTCCGGCGCGCTAACCGTTAACGGAACAAATTACAACGGAGCTATGCCGCCCATGGGTTATCTGAAAGACGCCGATATAGCGACCTTAGCTAACTACATCAATACCGATCTTGCAGGCGGCAGTGAGACTATCACAGCCGAAGCCGTTGCCAGTTTGCGTTAAACCTATTTGTTATCAGTTAAAGGAAAAATCATTATGAAAACTCTAAGCTTATCAATTATCAGTGCCTCTCTTCTGGCTGCTATGGCGTCAGCGTCAGCTCCGGTTAATGCGGAAGAGCTCAGCCTTAAGCACGACAGCGAATATGTCATTGATGGTAAAATCTTTGGATTACCAGAAGCTAAAGTCTACCGCGAAGACTACAACGGCCCGGCGGTTGTTGGCGACTATCTGACTCAGGTTCCAAACATAGCGAAACTTGACTACGAAGGTAACAAAACTCATGACATACGCATGGATGTTTTCTCTCAGAAAATAGAAGTAGCACCGGGAGTAACCTATTCGGCCTGGACATTCGGTGGCTCAGTACCCGGACCGGTATTGCACGTACGTGAAGGTGACCGTGTTATCTTCAAAATGAAAAACCGCTCTGACGAAGAAGTGACTATTACTAAGCCAGTTAAAAATGGTGCTCCGTTCATTCAGCAACTGCAGGCCAACGGTTATCAGAATAACCAGCCAGTCGTTAATCCAATGCCCCACTCTATGGACTTTCATAGTGGCACAGTAGCAGCGGAAGACAAATGGCGTACCATTTCTCCGGGTGAAACTATTGAGTTCGAATGGATAGCCAACTACGCGGGTACTTATATGTATCACTGTGGTACTTCCAGCGTACTCATGCACACAGCTATGGGCCAATACGGCGCCGTTGTGGTATCTCCTAAAGATGGCTACCCAACTGACAAAGACGTTGATAAAGAATTCGTTCTGGTTCAGTCAGAGCACTATTTGGAAGAAGCCTCAGAAGGTAACTACATCTATAACCACGGTGCAGCTTTAGACCGCCAGCCAAGTCATGTGACCTTTAACGGACATGTTGCAGCACTTAGCGACAACCCTTTACGAGCGAACGAAGGTGACCGTGTGCGCTTACATGTTTTAAACGCAGGTCCTTCAGGCACTTCCAGCTTCCACGTAATTGGTGCGATTTTCGACCGCGTCTGGTACGAAGGTGATCCGCGTAACGAATGGTATGGCATGCAAACCGTGCTGCTGGGTGCCAGTAACAGCGCAACCATTGAATTTATTGTTCCGGAAGAAGGCATCTATAAGTTGGTCGATCACGAATTTGCTGATGCAGAGCGTGGCGCAGCTGGTGCATTAATTGCCGGTCCGCGTAAAGAGAAATAAGGGGAAACTTATGGTTAAGTGGCTTGGAGTTGCAGGTGTTTTATTGTCACCCTTAGTGCTCGCTGATCCAGTTCTGATCAATGGTGGTACTTTCGAACCTCCGGTCTTACTGGACAAAGAGCGCCTCAGTATAGAAATGGAAAGTTTCATGCTGGACGCAACCCCTGTCACTAACCAAGAGTTTCTGGAATTTGTCATTGAACAACCTCAGTGGCAGCGAGACAACATCGCTGCCCTATTCCATGATGGAAATTACCTGAAGCATTGGGATGATAATACTGAATTTGCTAAAGGCAAAGACAACGAACCAGTCACTTATGTGTCTTGGTTTGCCGCACGCGAATACTGCTCCGCACAAGGTGGCCGTTTGCCTGGTCTTAACGAGTGGGAGTATGCGTCGGTCAAATATCGGCAACAGCAGAACATCAGCGACGATGATTATGCCCGTAACCTGTTTGCCTGGTACAGCCAGCCACACAGTGCGAAACAACAAACCGTCGACCCAAATGCTGAGCAATTGATGCACATGCACGACCGTGTCAACGAATGGGTAGACGACTATCAATTATTATTAACCAACGGCGATGACGTCGATTTGCTCTCCGGCTCATGTGGCGACGGAGCGCGCTTTATGTCGAGTTTTAGTAACGCCAATTACGCCACATTTTTCCGTTATCAGTCACGCAGTGATTACGCCCCGCAAAGTGCGACCAGCACTATGGGTTTTCGTTGCGCATACGACCTGGAGAACGACCATGAATAAATTGCTAAAATTGACCGCCCTGGCCTCTTTGATCTTTGCTGTCCAGTCTTTTGCGCAGGATCACTCGCATCACAATATGCACAAGAATCAGACAGCTAACGACCACAGCAATCATACGGCAATGAACGCAGCAGAGGTCTCTCACTCCGAGTCGGTATACCAGGTGGATGCTACCTGGAAAACACATAAGAATAGCGAACTAAAACTTTCAGAACTTGAAGGTCATCCCGTTATCCTTTCCATGATTTATGGCAGTTGCACTACCGCCTGCCCGGTATTGGTCCATGATATAAAACGCTTATACAGCAAGCTGGACGAAGACATTAAACAGCAAGTTAAGCTCGTTATGGTGAGTTTTGACACCGATCGCGATACACCCGAGGCACTCGCTGACTATGTTAAGCAGTATCAGCTTAACAACGACAACTGGCTGTTTCTGAACGGTTCCGAGCAGGATATCAGAACCTTAGCTACAGTACTTGGCGTGAGGTATCGACAGCGCCCGGACGGTGATTTTGATCACAGCAATTTGATTACTATTCTCGATAAACAAGGGCTTATTGTTGAACGCATAGAAGGCTTAAGCCAGCCAATGGAGAAACCAGCTAAAGTTGTCGCTAAACTGGTTAACGATTAACAGCGGTTGCATTCGCTCTAAGATTTTGTTCCACTAAAAAGGAATCTTGTCGGAGTGCCGGTAGCTTTCTTAATGAAGCTACCGGCTGAGACCGCAATTGCGGGATCCGTTGAACCTGATCAGGCTAATACCTGCGAAGGGAACAAGAGAACATCAGCATGACACAACCGTCGTTTCTGCGCTGGTGTTCCTTTCAACACTCCTGACAAGCATCTCTAACATCGACAAAATGAGAGAATGCTATGTCAACTGCACCATCGAATAACCGTTTAAACCGCCAACAGGCTGAATCCTTTTTATCATCGCTATCCGGGCATTATTACCCTAATTCCAGCCGTGAATTTCTGTCTGGCAACAACGATATCCAGGTACCCTTTCGCCGCATTCATTTAAGCGAAACTTTGCACCAGCCCACGCCGGGCGTAAAGTTGCCACCGAACGAACCAGTGGATGTCTATGATACCTCCAGCGTCTACGGTGACCCGAAAGCTAAAATTGACGTGAAAGCAGGTTTGAAAAAGGTTCGTGAAAACTGGATTCAGGATCGCCATAGCGAGAACCAGCAATATAATCACGGCATTACGCAGTTAGCTTACGCAAGACGCGGCGTGATCACCCCTGAGATGGAGTTTATTGCACTGCGTGAGAATATGGGTCGGGAGCACCTGGATAACCCCATAACGCCAGAATTTGTACGCGATGAAGTCGCCAGTGGGCGCGCAATTATCCCCGTTAATACCCACCATCCCGAATCTGAACCGATGATTATTGGCCGCAACTTTTTAGTAAAAGTGAACGCCAACATTGGTAATTCTTCGGTCAGTTCGTCCATTGAAGAAGAAGTTGAAAAGCTGGTATGGGCGACTCGCTGGGGCGCTGATACCGTAATGGACTTATCTACCGGCCGTAATATTCACCAAACCCGGGAATGGATCTTACGCAACAGTCCAGTGCCTATTGGTACTGTGCCTATTTATCAGGCTTTAGAACGGGTCAATGGCGTTGCTGAGGATCTGAGCTGGCCAGTATTTAAAGACGTACTGCTGGAACAGGCTGAGCAAGGTGTGGACTACTTCACGATTCACGCGGGCGTGCTGCACGACTTCATTAAACTGACTGCAAAACGAGTTACCGGCATTGTCTCCCGTGGCGGTTCAATAATGGCGAAATGGTGCATGGCGCACCAGCAAGAAAGCTTTCTTTACCAACACTTCCGCGATATCTGCAAAATTTGTGCGAAATATGATGTGTCGCTGTCTTTAGGTGACGGCCTGCGCCCCGGCTCCATTGCCGACGCCAACGATGAAGCTCAGTTCGCAGAACTTCGGGTACTAGGCGAGCTGACTCAAATTGCCTGGGAGTACGATGTACAGGTGATGATAGAAGGCCCCGGCCATGTGCCCATGCATAAAATTCAGGAAAACATGGATGAGCAGTTAAAACACTGTCACGGCGCGCCGTTTTACACCTTAGGGCCGCTAACCACAGATATCGCCCCTGGTTACGACCACATTACCTCAGGTATTGGTGCCGCCATGATTGGCGCCTTTGGCTGCGCCATGCTTTGCTATGTTACCCCGAAGGAACACTTAGGCCTGCCCAACAAAGAAGACGTAAAACAGGGGATGATCGCCTACAAAATAGCTGCTCATGCGGCCGATTTAGCCAAAGGACACCCAGGCGCTCAGGCGCGGGATGACGCTATGTCAAAAGCCCGTTTCGAATTCCGCTGGGAGGATCAGTTTAACCTGGCATTGGATCCTGTAACTGCCCGCAGCTATCACGACGAAACTCTGCCGCAGGATTCGAACAAAACCGCGCAGTTTTGCTCCATGTGCGGTCCTAAGTTCTGCTCCATGAAAATTTCGCACGAGGTACGTCAGTACAACCCGGACACTCGCATTGATGTAAAAGTGAAAGATGCGGCGACCGAAGGAGCAGACTAATGCCGGTACCTGTCGTATGGACCGTCGCGGGTTCTGACAGCGGCGGTGGCGCGGGCATTCAGGCGGACTTACACACCTTCCGCAGTCTGAATGTACATGGCTGCAGTGTCATAACCACAGTAACAGCGCAGAATTCGGTTGAAACCACCGGGTTATTCCCGTTAGCTGCTGACGCCATTCGTCAGCAGTTGGAATGCCTGCAACAGGACATGCCTCCTGCTGCGATAAAAATGGGGTTGCTTAGTAATGTGCAACAGCTTCAGTGTGTGGCTGACTTTTTAAAGCAGTGGCCTGATACCCTTCCCCGACCTTTCGTGGTCTGGGATCCGGTGGTTGTCAGCACTCAGAAAGATAGGCTGTCAGAGCTGACCCCGGAACACTGTGCAGAGTTACTCTCGCTGGTTGATATTATGACACCGAATTTGGATGAGCTGAGTTGGTTGAGCGGCGTAGAGGTTACTAATGAGAACTCAATGTGTCACGCCGCCGAAAAACTCATTCATGCCGGGCTAACTCAGCTCCTTATCACTGGTACTGAGTTTGGACACGTCGATGAAATCTCTGACTATTACCTTAGCGCCGATGGACATACCCAGTACATTCAGCAGAAGTTGAGAACAAAACACAGCCACGGAACAGGCTGCACCTTGTCTTCAGCCATTGCCGCGGCGTTAGCACATGACTATCCACTTGAGAATGCCATTACGGTCGCTAATGCCTACGTGCATCAGGGTCTCATTCAGGCGAAAGGTATAGGCCGAGGACCAGGCCCTGTTGCTCATACACACTGGCCACAGCAAATTGACCATTTTCCAAAGATTAATACGCCGGAGTTGCCCTGTGTTGACCTCCAGTTTCCCAGGCTGGGCCAGGAACCCGGATTGTATCCGGTAGTGGATTCTTACGAGTGGATAGAAAAGCTCTTAAAACTGGGCATTAAGACACTGCAACTGCGTATTAAAGATCCTGATGCTCCTCAGTTGGAAACCGCTATTAAACAAAGCATTCAGCTGGCGGAACAATACTCAGCGCAGCTGTTTATTAATGATCACTGGCAACTGGCAATTAAGCACAACGCTTATGGCGTGCATTTAGGTCAGGAAGACTTAACCGAGGCTAACCTTCACGCTATTCAGCAAGCAGGGTTGCGGCTGGGTATTTCCACTCACAGCTACACCGAGTTATTGATCGCCCATGTGTATAAGCCCTCTTACATCGCGTTAGGTCATATTTTCCCAACGCAGACCAAGGCTATGCCCTCTAAACCGCAGGGGCTGCAGCGACTACGTCTCTATGTGGCGTTACTAGCGCCAACGACTATACCGACAGTCGCTATTGGCGGTATTTCTTTAGAGCGCGTAGCTCCCGTAACAGCTACCGGCGTTAACGGCATAGCGCTTGTCAGTGCGATAACTGCTGCGAACGACGTCGAGCAAGCTGTTCGTCAGCTACTAAAGGAAATGAAAGCTGACGTTGAGGTTAAATCAGCAATGGAGGTTGCTCATGCTGAGTAACGAACAGCTTCTGCGCTACAGCAGTAACATACTGATGAAAGAAATAGGCGAAGTTGGACAACAGCGTTTGCTCAAAAGTCATGTGCTGATTATTGGCTTGGGTGGTCTCGGCTGTCCTGCCAGCCAATACCTGGCGTCATCGGGCGTTGGGCAAATCACACTGATCGATCACGACACCATAAGTCTCAGCAACTTACAGCGGCAAACACTCTATTCCAGCGATGATATTGGCTTGTCCAAGGCGCGGCAAGCTGGTCATTCTTTGTCGCAGTTAAACCCAGACATCCGTATAACCGCTCTTGAAGAGCAAGCCTTTGAAGGTAATCTGGACGCGCTCGTCGAGCAAGCCGATTTAGTCCTGGACTGTACCGACAATCGCGAAACCCGATACCTGATCAACCAAAGCTGCTACCGGCTGAACACACCTCTCATTTCTGCTGCGGCGCGAGGCTTTAACGGGCAACTTATCGCGTTAAATCCGGCGCAATCCCACGGCTGTTATCAGTGTCTTTATCCCGACGATGTCACTGAGCCACTGAACTGCAGTAACGCAGGTATAGCCGCTCCTGTTGTGGGCATTATGGGATCCAGTCAGGCGCTACAGGCAATTAATTATTTTACCGGCCATAAGCTTGCCTGGGGGTACCTGCACACCTTCAATGGCTTATCGCAAAACTGGCAAGAACTCTCTTTACCCCGGGCCGCATCGTGCCCTGTATGCGGAGGTCAAAATGCGCATTCAAATTAATGACAAACACTTTGATATCACTGAGAAAAGCAATTTATCGCAGCTACTGTCTGCTAAGAATGTCGATACCTCGGCCGTTGCCATAGCTTTAAACGGACAGATTATACACCGGGAACAATGGCAACAAACCGAGCTTAAAAAAAACGATACCATTACACTTGTTCAGGCTGTGGCCGGAGGTTAAACCATGCTGAGAATAGCCGATCGCGATTTTCATTCCCGCTTACTCATAGGCTCAGGCAAATACAGCAGCGCTGCCATTATGCAAAAGTCTCTGGCAGCTTCCGGTAGCGAGTTGGTGACACTGGCATTAAAACGCGTTGAACTCGAACGCCCCACCGACGACATTGTCACACCCATTAAAAATTTGGGTTTACAGCTACTACCCAATACCTCCGGCGCAAAAACCGCACAGGACGCTATTTTTGCTGCACGCCTTGCCTGTGAAGCTTTAGGTACCCATTGGCTTAAACTGGAAATACACCCCGACCCCAACTATTTGCTGCCGGATCCGATAGAAACCTTAAAAGCTGCTGAAGCATTGGTAAAAGAGAGCTTTACCGTACTGCCCTACTGCGGCGCTGATCCGGTATTGTGCAAACGCTTAGAGGAAGCTGGCTGCGCAGCTGTAATGCCGTTAGGTGCGCCCATAGGTTCAAACCAGGGCCTGATTACTCGAGACTTCCTACGGATTATTATTGAGCAAGCTTCGGTGCCGGTCATTATCGATGCAGGCATTGGAGCGCCAAGCCACGCCGTTGAAGCCATGGAAATGGGCGCAGACGCCGTATTGGTAAATACCGCGATAGCTACTGCGAATGACCCTGTCGCTATGTCAAAAGCCTTTCGCGATGCGGTTATTGTTGGACGTCAAGCCTTTGAAGCGGGGGTAAATCAGAGTGCTTCGTTAAAAGCCACAGCGTCCAGCCCGTTAACGGAATTTCTGGAGTCGTTATGAGCTTTTACACTGTCTGGGAGCAAACCAGCTGGGACAATACGCGCCTGCAGCTTTACAGTAAAAACGCGGCTGACGTTGAAACCGCTTTAAACAAAAAACATCTGAATACAGACGATTTTATGGCGTTACTGTCGCCGGCGGCGGAGTCCTATCTGCCCCTTATGGCTGAGCGCTCAAAACAACTGACCCGGCAGCGCTTTGGTAATACCCTGCACCTGTTTATCCCGCTGTATTTATCGAACCTGTGTGCTAACGATTGCAGCTACTGCGGCTTTTCCATGAGTAACCGCTTAAAGCGTAAAACGTTGTCACCAACTGAAATCGAGCAGGAATGTCAGGCCATAAAAGCCAAAGGTTTTGACACCCTGCTGATAGTGACTGGCGAGCATGAAACCAAGGTAGGTATTAATTATTTTCGTCACGCGCTACCTATTATCAAACGCTATTTCAGCTATGTCATGTTTGAGGTGCAGCCATTGGCTACCCAAGAATACGCTGAATTACGCACGCTGGGTCTGGACGCCGTTATGGTCTATCAGGAAACTTATCAGGCCGCTACGTATGCTAAACATCATTTAAAAGGCAAGAAACGTGATTTCCGCTGGCGGCTTGAAACACCCGACCGCCTGGGCGAATGCGGTATCGATAAAATTGGCCTGGGCTCGCTGATTGGACTGGAGGACTGGCGTATCGACAGCACCTTTACCGCCATGCATCTGGATTATCTGCGGCGACGTTACTGGCGCAGTCGTTACTCGCTGTCATTTCCACGGCTACGTCCTTGCGCCGGAGGTGTCGATAACGCACTCACAATTTCCGATAGACAGCTGGTTCAATTAATTTGCGCGTACCGGTTGCGGTTCCCGGATGTAGAACTCAGCCTTTCTACCCGCGAACAGCGAGCGCTTCGTGATGGTTTATTCCGTTTAGGTGTGACCTCGGTCAGTGCCGAATCGAAAACTCAGCCCGGCGGTTACGCCAACGAGCAACAAGAGCTGGAACAGTTTTCCATAGATGACGACAGGCCAGTAAGTGAGGTGGCGCAGGCAATAAAAAAGAAAGGATTACAACCGGTATGGCAGGACTGGCTTAACGAGCTATCCGCAATGCCACCTGAAACTTTTTCCAGTCCAGAGTAGCCACCAGCAAAAGCTCACGCAGCGTTAAGGTGCGTGGGTTAATGCGCCCTTTGTGATTCCACTGATGCCCGCAGCTGGCTGCGGTCATAATGCGTTTATTGGGCTTGAGTAAAGTATCCTGACTGTGTTCACCCTGCCCGGAAAAATCAAACCAGCCACGGTAATTCAGATGCAGGCGCTTTTTATCAGGGTCCACACGGTCGATGCTGTCGAGCATTATGGTCGTAAATTCAGGAGTTTGATAACGAACAGGAACCACCAAACCCAAAGCCGCATGTTTAGCAAACCATTGGCTCTGCCCTTCGGCAGATATACCGGCTAAAGGAACTTTTGTTGGCTGAGGGGCCTGCCAGCTGGCGTTCTGAACATCCAGCTTTAACGGCGAATACTGCACTGCATTGAGGCAACCGTGCGCGGCGTGACGAATATAATGCGGAAGACTGGCTAAACGACGTTGCAGAGCCGCAACAGGCATATCATTAACCTGCGCCAGTTGCGGTAATTCGCGTTCATACAGCGCTGAGCACAGCTCGGCAAAATCGCCCTGCTGTGCCAGCGGCTGAAATATGTCCGCCTGTTGATTAGCCAGCGTTGACTTCCTGTCGTCCGCGGTAAGGCGCTTGGCCATTCAAATCGCCCTCTATACGCAATAATTGGTTGTACTTAGCAACCCGGTCAGAGCGACACAGTGAGCCAGTTTTAATTTGACCCGCTGCGGTGCCTACTGCCAAATCGGCAATAGTAGCGTCTTCGGTTTCACCCGAACGGTGAGAAATAACCGCAGAATAACCCGCTTCACGCGCCATCGCGATAGCTGCTAAGGTTTCTGTCAGGCTACCAATCTGATTGAATTTAATCAAAATTGAATTGGCAATCGACTTGTCGATACCTTCTTTTAAAATACGCGTATTGGTCACAAACAGGTCATCACCGACCAACTGAACTTTGCTGCCCAGTTTTTCGGTTAAGACTTTCCAGCCGTCCCAGTCGCTTTCGTCAAGGCCGTCTTCAATAGAAATAATTGGGTAACGGTCGCAAAGCTCTGCCAGGTAGTCGGCAAACTCTCCGGCGGTAAAGGACTTACCTTCGCCAGACAATTCGTATTTACCGTCACGGTAAAATTCAGAGGCCGCACAATCCAAAGCCAGGGTAATGTCGTTGCCCATTTTGTAGCCCGCGTTTTCAACTGCTTCGACAATAACCTGCAAAGCTTCTTCGTTAGACGACAAATTTGGCGCAAAACCACCTTCGTCACCAACCGCTGTGCTTAAACCGCGTTTCTGCAGAACCTTTTTCAGAGCATGGAACACTTCAGCGCCCATGCGCAGGCCTTCTTTGAAGCTTTCAGCGCCAACTGGCTGGATCATGAACTCCTGAATATCCACGTTATTATCTGCATGTTCACCGCCGTTTAAAATGTTCATCATTGGCAATGGCATGCTGTATTTACCGCTGGTGTTATTCAGGTTGGCAATATGTTCGTAAAGCTCAATGCCTTTACTCAAAGCCGCTGCTTTCGCCGCCGCCAGAGACACAGCTAAAATAGCGTTAGCACCTAACTTTTCTTTATTATCGGTACCGTCAAGCTTCAACATAATGTTGTCGATAGCTTCCTGATTAATTGCATCAATACCGCTTAAGGCTTCAGCAATAGCGCCATTAATATTGGCGACCGCCGTTTCAACACCCTTACCCAGGTAACGAGAAGTGTCGCCGTCACGTAACTCCAGAGCTTCACGTGAACCGGTTGATGCACCGCTTGGTGCTGCCGCACGGCCCATATGGCCAGATTCCAAATAAACGTCGGCTTCAACCGTCGGGTTACCACGGGAGTCCATAATTTCACGACCAACAACTTTAACAATCTTACTCATGCTTAAATCCTGTTTAATGCTTAATCATTAGCCGGGTTATTAACCCAAACGCTCTTTATGAAATTCGCCAGCAGCTTCTATAAAGCCTTTAAATAACGGGTGCCCGTCACGCGGCGTTGAAGTGAATTCCGGGTGGAACTGTACAGCCACAAACCAGCGATGTTTCGGGTTTTCCAGAATCTCAACCAACTGCTTATCGTGCGAGTAACCGGTAATTTTTAAGCCAGCTTTCTCCAGTGCTTCAACATAATGGTTGTTCACTTCGTAACGATGACGGTGGCGTTCTTCAATGGTCTCTTTACCGTACATTTTAAGTGCTTTAGAGCCCTTTTCTAAATGACATTCTTGTGAGCCAAGACGCATGGTGCCACCCAAATCAGAATGCTTATCGCGCAATTCTTTCTGGCCGCTGGCGTCCATCCATTCAGTGATAAGTCCCACCACAGGATCGCTGCAACTCTCATCAAATTCAGTGCTGTTAGCGCCAGCTAAACCAGCCACATTACGAGCGAATTCAATCATTGCGACTTGCATACCTAAACAAATGCCCAAATATGGAACATTGTTTTCACGAGCGTATTTCGCCGCAATTAGTTTTCCTTCAATACCACGACCGCCGAAGCCGCCGGGAACCAAAATAGCGTCCACGTCGTCAAGCTTAGAAGTGCCTTTGGTTTCTAAATCTTGCGAGTCTATGTAACGAATGTTCACCGTTAAACGATTCTTAAGACCAGCATGCGCTAAGGCTTCGTTAACTGACTTGTAAGCGTCCGGCAGTTCAACGTATTTACCGACAAAACCAACCGTGACTTCACCGTTCGGATTCGACTCCTGATAGAGAACCTCTTCCCACTCATGCAAGTCGGCTTCAGGACAGTCCAGACGAAAACGTTTGGTCACTATGTCGTCCAGGCTCTGAGCCTTTAGCATAGAAGGTATTTTGTAAATACTGTCAACGTCGCGCAGACCAATAACCGCGCGCTCTTCTACGTTGGTAAACAACGCAATTTTCGAACGCTCAGTTGCCGGTAAAGAACGATCTGAACGGCATATCAATATATCGGGTTGAATACCAATAGAACGCAGTTCTTTCACTGAGTGCTGTGTTGGCTTAGTTTTCACCTCACCCGCAGCGCCTAAGAATGGCACCAGGGTCAGGTGCATAAATAAGGTGTGGTCACGACCAATTTCCGTGCCCAATTGACGAATGGCTTCAAGGAAAGGTTGTGACTCAATGTCACCCACCGTGCCGCCAATTTCAATAATGGCAATATCGAAGCCTTTACTGCCTTCAATAACACGACGCTTAATTTCGTTGGTAATGTGAGGAATGACCTGAATGGTCGCTCCTAAAAACTCACCTTTACGCTCACGGCGAATAATGTCTTCATAGACACGGCCGGTGGTAAAGTTGTTGCTGCTGGTCATACGGGTGCGGATAAAACGCTCGTAGTGACCAAGGTCAAGATCGGTTTCAGCTCCGTCTACAGTGACAAAAACTTCACCGTGCTGAATTGGACTCATGGTACCCGGATCTACGTTAATGTAGGGGTCCAGCTTCATGATAGTAACGTTAAGGCCCCGTGCTTCAAGAATTGCCGCCAGGGAGGCTGCAGCAATGCCTTTACCCAGCGAGGATACAACTCCGCCGGTTACGAAAATATAGTTTGTCGCCATGTGATACCTAGTTGGTCAGGTCAAATTTGGGATTGCATTCAGACGGGAAAGTAGTATACCGAAAGACGACCCTAACAACAAATAAAAAGCACGCCACCTGTCTCCAACCAAGCACTTTTGCTAGTATAGCGCCAGCTAAAACCTATTCGGAGTTACTTTATGTCATCCTGCTGTGGCACCACCGCACAACAACACATCGACAAAGCACAAAGGACATTATTATGGACCGTGCTGGTTCTTAACGGAGTGATGTTTTTCGTTGAATTTATTGCGGGTTGGTTAGCAGAGTCCAGTGGGCTTATTGCCGACTCATTAGATATGCTGGCGGATACTCTGGTTTATGCAGTTAGTTTGTATGCTGTTGGTAAAGCCATAAAATACAAAGCCAACGCCGCCATTCTTAACGGCACACTGCAAACCGTGCTGGCACTTGTGGTTTTGGCAGATGTGTTACAACGTTTAATTTTTGGCAGCCAGCCTAACGCCAACATGATGCTCTGGGTTGCCCTGCTCGCTCTTGCCGTTAATATCGCTTGTTTCGCTTTGCTGTACAGCTCGCGCAATGGCGATATTAACATTCGTGCCAGCTGGATATGCTCGCGCAACGACATGATAATGAACGGCGGGGTAATTCTCTCAGCTCTGCTGGTTGCTAAGCTTAATATGGCCTGGCCGGACTTAGTCATAGCCACAGTCATTGCTTTAATTGTGCTGCGCTCTGCAATACGCATTATTCGCGATGCACGAGCAGTAAAAGCGGGTGAGAAAACTGACATTTCGGGGTGTTGCGGCTAACGTTCAGCGAGTTCCAGCCAGTGGGATAAGTGATTTCTTCGCGCACTGATGCGGTAGTAACAAGCCATAAAAAGGCCAAATAACACCCCGGCTAATAACGAAACTGCAATAGTCGCCGGGAAAGAAAGAGCGGTTGAGTTCCAGACAAAAAACCACATAATTAAGCCCCAGCCAATAGCAAAAAGAGAACCGAAACTCAGAGCATTACGCATAAAGCTATTATAATGCGGTGGTCTTGTTTTTTTTCCTAACCACCACATAAACAATAAGAACGGCGGCTCATAGTTAGGCCGCCAGATTTTGGAGTTTTCAAGTTCAGCCAGTGCGGCCTGCTTTTTTGCTTCAAAAGACATATTAAAAGTAGCCCTCTGTCAGTTTCTCTTTTATTCAGATCTAAACTCAAAAGGCCCTTTAGATTCGCTGCGGATCACTACGGTACCAGCTAATATATCGTGCCAGCCCTGCTTTTTGTCGCTAAAACCTATCCAGAAGAAGCCTAGAAAAACCGGAAGGATAGAGAGAATATAAGCAAAATAACGGCCGATGGCTTTCCCTATACTCAGGGTCCCCCCTGTATGCTCATCCACTACCCGTAATTTCAATATCATTTTACCGGGTGTTCCTAAGAACTTAATCCAGAAAAAGATAGTCAGTATGGCCGGTATAACGTAGTTAATCAGTACGTCCCAGAAGCCGTATATCAGCTTTTCACCTTGCCAGTACTCCTGACCGTAGATAAATCCAACGGGTATTGAAAACAAAATCACCAAGATAACAACGTCAATTAACATCGCTGCAAAGCGAATTCGAAACCCGGCGTACTTAGCGTATTCTTTTTTATCTTCCATTATTGTCCCTTTCCAATCCGTTTTTAATGATCGAGGCTTAATCATCAAACCGTTTTAGATAATGAAAAAGAACATATGTCCAAATAACAGCTGCGGGTATCAGACTAAAAGCAAGTTTAGGGTACACTTCAGAATTGCCGGTAAACTCAACCATACTTATTGCCAACCCTAGCCCCACACCGAAAAGTAAACTTAGAACGGAAAATAAAATGGTAAAGGCTTTGCGGTCGAATTTAGTTTCGCTAGCAGCTAATGCCTTCGCGCCTGAGTTCATGGTGTTTCCTTAATAGTCGCTTATAATCGGAACTTGATGTTTCAAGCATGTTAATAAAGTTAAACTTGCTTGTTAAGGGTAAATCAATAAAAAAGCGCGTTCGAGGTGAACGCGCTTATTCGGAAGCATTAATAAAATTACGTTTTCGCCTGTTTAAATCGATTTACCAAATAAAACAACGCGGGTAGAACAACCAGCGTCAGAAGCGTTGACGAAATAATACCGCCAATAACAACGGTGGCCAGAGGCCGTTGAACCTCTGCTCCGGTACCAGTATTAAATGCCATAGGAACAAAGCCCAAGCTCGCGACAAGAGCCGTCATCAATACCGGTCGCAGACGTTGTTGCGCACCCTCAAATACAGCGTCTTTCAGCTGTAAACCATCCCGAAGCAACTGTCGGATAAAAGACAGCATAACAACCCCGTTTAACACCGCGACGCCGGACAAAGCAATAAAACCGACCGCCGCAGAAATAGACAGAGGCATCCCTCGCAATGACAAAGCGAAAATTCCGCCAGTTAATGCAAGCGGCACTCCGGTAAAGATGATCAATGCGCTGCTTAAAGAACCGAAGGCGCTATACAGCAGACCTAAAATAAGCAGCAGAGTCAACGGAACCACCAGGCTTAAGCGCTGTGACGCTGACTGCAACTGCTCAAAAGTGCCGCCATAATCAATCCAATAACCAGTCGGAATATCCAGGTTTATGTTTAAACTCTCCTGAACCGCATTAACGAATGAGCCCAAATCGCGGTCAGTAACGTTGGCACTGACAATGACATTCCGTTTACCACTTTCGCGGTTAATTTGATTAGGCCCATTAGCTAAAGTCAGTTTAGCCACTTCACCTAACGGCACGTACTGTAGCTCTGGGTTATTTGCCGCAGGTACATCTACCGGCAGTTGTTTCAATTTTTCAATGTTCTGCCGCCAGTCATTGTCCAGCCGAACCAATAATTTGAAACGTTTGTCACCTTCATAAATAACCCCGGCCTGAATACCGCCTACAGCACTCTTCAGTGTACTTTGTACATCAGCAACCGTAAGCCCCAGCAACGCCAAATGGTCTCGCTTAGGCTCAACAGACAAGATAGGTAAGCCGGTCATTTGCTCAACGCGCACGCCGGAAGCCCCCGGAACCTCTCTGATAATAGCCGCCGCTGAGTCACCCAGTTGTTTGAGTTGTTCAAGGTCATCGCCGTATATACGTACACCAAGATCGGCCCGCACTCCCGCAATCAGCTCATTAAACCGCATTTCTATCGGCTGGGTAAATTCGTACTTGTTACCGGGTAACTCTTGTACCGCCATACGAATTTCACTGACCAGTTGCTCTTTCGTTTTATCCGGATTGGGCCAGTCTTTGCGTTCCTTCAGCATAATGAAGGTATCGGCCACGCTCGGTGGCATCGGATCCGTTGCCACGTCCGGTGTACCAATTTTAGAAAAGACGCGCTTTACTTCGGCAAATTCAGCAACCACGGCTTCTACATCTTTTTGCATATCGACCGACTGCTGTAAGCCTGTGCCCGGAATTCGCAGCGCATGCATGGCAATATCGCCTTCGTCCAGTTGCGGCAAAAACTCCGTTCCCATACGGCTTGCCTGAAACAAAGAAACCGCAAATAGACCGAAACCGATAGCAATAACAAACACCGGAAGTTTTAACGCACCTCGTAACACCGGTTGATAGGCTTTACGAGCGCCGCGCATGACTTTGTTCTCGCCGTGCTTAATATTGCCACGGACAAAGATAGCCACAGAGGCAGGAACAAAAGTGACCGAGAAAATCAAGGCACCCAGCAGCGCTGCAACTACGGTGAAAGCCATAGGATGGAACATTTTTCCTTCCACGCCGCTTAATGCAAATATAGGCAGATACACCAACATAATAATGAGAACGCCAAATACTGCCGGGTTAAATACCTCACGCGTGCTTTTTGCTACCTCAATCAGGCGTTCCTGAGTTCTTAACACCCTTCCTAACCGCTGTTGCGCATTACCCAGTCGTCGCAGAGCATTTTCCACTACAATAACGGCCCCATCGACAATAATGCCGAAGTCTATTGCGCCAAGGCTCATCAAGTTGCCGGACACCTTATTCGTGACCATTCCGGTAATAGCAAACAGCATACTAAGCGGGATAACGCATGCGGTGATCAAGGCCGCTCGTATATTCCCGAGCAGAATAAACAGAACCACAACAACCAGAACCGCGCCTTCAAAAAGGTTCTTCTCAACCGTGGCAATGGTTTTATCCACCAAGGTAGTACGGTTATAAATGGGCTCGGCGACCACGCCATCCGGCAAGCTTTGCTGAACTTGTTCCAGTTTTTCTGACACGGCTTGTGCCACTATGCGACTGTTCTCGCCAATCAGCATCATGGCGGTGCCCAGAACCACCTCCTCCTGATTCGAAGTAGCCGCACCGGTACGCAGTTGTTTACCCAGTTTGACTTCTGCGACATGGCGAACCCGAACCGGCGCATCGTCCCGCTTGGATACCACCACATTGCCAATTTCTTCCAGAGATTTTAACTGGCCCGGCGAGCGTACCAGCCATTGTTCCCCGTTCTTTTCTATGTAACCGGCACCAGCGTTTCGGTTGTTCAAATCCAAAGCTCTGAGTAAGTCCTTCATGGTCACTTTGTAAGCCAGCATACGACCCGGGTCAGGTGCCACCTGGTACTGCTTCTCATAACCACCGACACTGTTTATTTCGGTAACCCCAGGTACTTTTACCAACTGCGGTTTAATGATCCAGTCCTGTATGGTGCGCAGGCTTTCCGCAGTGTAAGGGTTACCCTCTGCGCCGGTTGCCCCGGGCTTTGATCTGACAACGTAGTTAAAGATTTCTCCCAAACCGGAGGCTATGGGTCCCATTGCGGGTTCAACGCCTTGCGGCAGCTCACCCCTAACTTGCTGCAACCGCTCGCTGATTTGTTGCCGGGCCCAGTAAATGTCAGTGCCTTCTTCAAATACCACGGTTACCTGAGACAAGCCATAACGAGAAATTGAGCGGGTATAATCCAGCTTCGGAATACCCGCCATAGCCGTTTCTACCGGGTAAGTGATACGTTGTTCTGTTTCCAGCGGTGAGTAACCTGGTGCTTCGGTATTTACCTGTACCTGCACATTAGTAATGTCCGGCACCGCATCAATTGGCAGTTTCATGGTGCTATATACACCAACAGCCGCAATCAAAAAGGTAGCGGCCACCGCTAACCAGCGGCGTTCAACCGCAAAGCGAATGAGTGCATCAATCATGATAGTCCCCTTAGTGGCTGTGCCCTGCACCCTGTTTGAGAATGTCGGCTTTAATCAAATAACTGTTGCCAATGACATACTCTGCGCCTGGCTCAAGCCCCGAAAGAACCTCCACGTAGTCACCCGATTTGCGACCGGTTTTAATTTCACTGGCTTCAAACCGATTGCCGTCGCGGATAAAAACCACGGTTTCTCCGTTCAAGTTCTGAATCGCATCGGACTCAACCGCGACATTGGCAGTAAAGGTGTCAGTTGTGACATCCGCTTTAACATGCATACCCGGCCGCCAATGTCCTGACTTATTGGGCAACACGACGCGTGCCCGAGCTATGTGACCGCCGGTCATCTGAGGTGCAATGTAAGATACTGTACCGCTTACCGTTTTATGGTGGTGTAAGTCATATACCTCGGCAGTCTGACCTTCCTGCATTGCTTCCACGTTTTCGGGAAAAGCTGACAACTCTACCCAAACTGAAGCGGTATTAATTACTTGAAATAAAGGTTGCTGATCAACCAATTCACCAACATTGGTAGAACGTTCAGAAACCTGGCCACTAATGGGACTGACTACATTAAACTTGGTACCTGTACTGACGTTTTCGACTACGGCAAGTACCTCGCCCTTTTCAACTGAGTCGCCGATATTGGCATTAAGCGAACTCACAATGCCTTTATAGCGGGCGCTAATATGCGCAATATTGTTATTCTCCGGGGCAATTACACCGAATACGGTTTGAGTCACAGCCATGCGTTGAGAGCTAACTTGCCCCATGCTCAGGTCGGCGTTTTCAATGGCTTTATCACTCAGTTCGGTATGCGACTTTTCATGGTGGTCATCTTCCGACGCGCGGGTTTGTTGGGTGTAACTACAGACAGCCAACAAAGCAGCTGCTAAAAAGTAAGTTGATAGTTTCACTGCTGTTCTCCTAAAAATGCTTGTCCGGTCATACGTTCCAGCTGAATGACATCGCTGTATATGGCGTGCTCCCGCGAAATTCTTTGATACTCGAGCTGAGCTAGCTCATTTTGCGCATCCAGCACCTGCAATAGCGAATGCGTACCGCGCACATAGCCCTGGTTCGTTTGTTCGACCAGTTGCTGTGCCAATGGCAATAGCGTGTCTTTCACTTTTTGTCGGTAGTTTTGATGGGTTTGCAGGCTGTTTATTAGCGCCAGTGCCAGCGAGCGCAACTGAGTTCGCACAAGTTTCTGCTGCTGCAGGTTCGATTGATGCAAAACCCGACGCTGCTGAATACGCCCAATATTAGGATCTTGCAGTTGCAATGGCATCGAAGCTTCAACCACAAAACCGGTATCATCCGACTGATTGTTGTAACGCAAGCCAAATCCGAGACTTAAGTCAGAGGTAGAGTCTGCTTCCAACGCCTTTGCCTGAGCCTGCAATAAGTGTTCGGAATCTAACAGGCGTAAATATTCAGGTGCCTTATTCACTGCATTTAGAACGTCGGATTGCTTCGGCAACTTTAAAGGGAAATAAAAAGTCCCCGAAACTTGGTTAAAGTTTGGCTGCTCAGCCCACATTGCACTGAGCTTTGCCTGCGCTTTAGCCAACTGGCCTTTCAGTTCTTCTATATCAGCCCGTTGGCTCTCTCGCTGAAGTTGGATACGGGTTACCTCAGAGTTTGGAACCGCGCCGGCATTTGCCCGCTCCTGTGCTGTTTCTAACAGACTCTCCGTACGATGGAGTTGCTGCTTGCTAAGGCTAATAAACTCCTGCAGCTTGAGTACCTGGTAAAAGCGTTGTGTTGTTTGTGCCAGCACCTCAATGCGCTGGTATTCAAACTCGGCCCGTTGCACTTTTTCTTCGGCTGTTGCCGCATTAATGCGCTGCTGGCGTTTCTCTCCTAACTCAATGACCTGAGAGAACGATAACGTCATTTGCGCATTATCCAAACCGGAGCTTTCACCAGAGCCAGCAAAGTTTTCAACTTCCAGTCCAACTCTCGGGTTAGGTGAAAACTCAGCCTGCAGAGTCAGTGCCTCGGCGGCCTGCTGTTGGTAATCGTACTTTTGTAAATCGGGGTTACTCTTCAGTGTGCGGTTTAATGCATCACTTAAAGTTAAATCTGACGCGGCAGCACTAACCGGAAACACCAATATGGCACCCAGAAAGACCACCACGAAGCTCAAACGCTTCATGTTTTTTCTCCAATTGTTCGCTATTTAAAAATGACGGTAGAAATGGAGATTAAGCGTTTGGTGGGGGAACCGGCGGTTGATGAGCTAAACCCTTATCAAAAATCACAGCGGTAGGTTGAGCTTCGGTAATAACGGGACAAGCAGAGACACTAATGCCATAACCAGTAATGCAACTAACGTGCGCATGAAACTGGTGGTCGTGCCCCTGCTCAAGATCTAAAGATGAAGAATTCGGGCTATGTTCCAAACCATGGTTTACATCAAAAACAACATCCACACTGCTGTGGCTTGCGTCTTCCATATGGCCAACCACAGACGCACAGGTAAAAAAGCTGTGTATCAGGATGACTGTAATGAGTAACCATGAGATTTTCATGCCCGCTACTTTATCGAACTTAAGCCGCGAACGCTAGCGCAGAGCAATAAAGCTATAAGCCTATAAATTACTTTGCGTTCTGCGTGCCAGTAGAATTCAAGTCAATATCTACGTCATAGTCGATAAATTTAGCCTCCCCCATATACCAAATTTCAAAGGTTTCGGGCTCGCCATAAAAATAGTAAACATCTACCGGTGGCTTGTTCCGACCATGAGCATACACAAAAGACTGCCTCGTTATTTCCTTGAGGTATCCCTTGTTATCCTTAACAAAAACCTCATTCCGACGACGTTCTTGTTCGTACGCTTTTCTTTTTATCGTTTCGCGCGGCTCAAACTCCGCGTAGTCAATAATGAGTCGGTTACCTTTTAGACTTACGCCTTGCGGCAATTCGTCTTTAGCATAGCTTTCTTTCGTCAGATTAGGTGCGATAAGCACCGGAAGCGCAGCTTTAAAGCGAGCAGGTTTAGTTGTGAACCTTTTTGGATAATAATCAATACTGTGCGCTTTAAAGTCATAAGCAAATTCAATACTCTCTAAGTCCGTGTTTTCGAGGCTCCCACTTTTCTTTAACTCAACTTCAGCGGCATCCTGCACTGGCTCATTATTTTCATCAAAGAACTTATGACCGGCCATTGCAGATGCCGCGACCCGGTTGCCACTTTCAATAAACACATCGCTTTGTACATTGGAGTAAAACCACCTTATAACTCCAGGAGTTTCAACATCCTGTCTTTTCGGGTCGTCGAACTCATATCCCCGGAAATGTAGTAGTGTCATTAAGTCTGAAATTTCTTGTGCATTTAATTCGGTACGGGATGCTGTAACAGGCAGACGATCATTGTAAACAGGAGCCGTTAGCTCAATCTCTGGTATATCACCCGAGCTAATCTCATAAGTCCGGGAATATGGCATATCAAGCACAGGAAGCTCTAACTCACGTTCCACTTTTTTGCTTTCTTCACCGTACACTAATAGCGTTAACAACCCTTTTTCTACTTGTCCGTTAAAGGCTCTGCCTAAGTATATTTTACCAGCGCGCGCCTCTTTACTGTCTTTTTGCCAGGCATCAAATTCTTTTTTTACAGCTTCTAAATCGATATTTCCCTGTTTAGCCTTTTCTATCACCTCTTCCAGCAGGTCGTTTTCCTGATAAACTTCAGACATAGGCCGACGTCGAGTTGACCGCCAGGCAAGATAATCCCCATTGGCTGTAACGGCCTCAGCAAGAACATCTTCATTCCCAAACAATTTAGCGGGGGCAGTGCCGTCTTCAGTACTAATTTCAACTACGTAATAGTCTTCCCCAAACTCCAGCACGTTAATTAAAAAGCCGTCCCGCTCCAGAGTTTCTCCAACATCTTCAGCGCTGAGTTCAAATGTAATTATCTGTTCTGGCAACTCTGCATAAAACTCTCCCTTTACAGCAACGGGTCTAGGGGACTTCTCATCGCGTGCCTCGGTGAAACAGAATTCTTCACGTGTATCGACAATATCGCCCAATGCCTGCTTATTATTTGCCATATCAGGAAAGCTCGCATATTCAGGGAAGCCCAGGGTATCACCGTTGTCGAAAATCATATTGGTGTATGTCAGACTGTAACGAAACGGAAACTCAAAGCCAGGCTTCAGAGTAAAACCCTGTTCGTTTGAATATTGCATGCAAGAGAGGTGTTTCCAACTGTTTACCGCTACCATACTTTGCAAGTACGCTTCGATCATTGTGTCTCTGTCACTGTATTGGTTTAAATGGAAAAACTCCGTCTGAGTGTATTCAACTTTTTCTATCCCAGCATAAAAGACAAAAACGTCCATCATCCATTGGAAGTTAGACATTTCCTGACCGTACAGTGCACGTCCGAGCTCTTCGTCCTCAAGCCCTTTTAATATTTCAAAACGGGCGTCGTGAAGTTCATCGCGTTGCTGAATTTGCTCATACACAGTTCGACCCTCCTGCTTAGCTTCCTTGCTGTCTGCACAACCAGCACTCAGCATTGCGCTGACAAAGGCAACACCCAAAACTTTGTATATATTCACTGCTTCCCTACCTACTTTAGTGACATAATCAATTTAAGTTACTGCTATTTGCCGGGTTGAAACCACCAGAACAAGTACGGATATTCTTCTAAAGCTTCCGGCGGCGGTTGCTGTAAAAAGCCATGACCCGGGTCAAGATCAAGCGCCCCGGTTTCCTGAACAATATCTCTAATTGCCTTAATGGATGTATCCGACTTAGCCTCTTCCAGCTGCGCTTCCTCGTGAAAAGACCATAAATATAAGCCTAATGCGGAATACCACAGGCTGACTAATTCAGGGTTACTCTGCTCTTTTGCCTCAACAATGACTTCTTTTGCCGTATCCTGAATAGCCATTTCCACCGGCGGCAATGCATCGTCGCCCGTAAGCAAGCCTGCTTCGACGAATTTCTGCCAGAGCGGTGAGCCGGCATCGCAATATAGGTAAGGTGGTTCAATGTAGCCGACGGTGGGGTTTGTCTCGCCGTTCCACTTTTCTTCAGGGTGAAGTCCAACAAAAGTAAACTCGCGTGCGCTATCGAAAAAGGCTTTATGCGCGGCGTAGTCAGGGTGTTGAGTGAGTTTAAATTGGTAAACAAAGTTGTGTTTCAACAAAGTGTCAATAACACGAAGATGAGTAAAACCAGTATCCCAACATTCCTGAAATTGATAGAGGTTGCAGAATAGCGAGCGCAGTTCCTGGCTCGTCTTTGTTTTCGACTGAGCCAGACAGTTAACCGACGACTCAACCAGGTCTTCAAACTCGTGCATCGACATAAGACATTCCCTTATTAGTAATAGCGCGGCTCTTCACAATACAGCTAACGGAAGAAAACTTACTATGCACCTTCCATTGGTACCGTGTTGTCATTTTGTAAACTGAGTTTACCCAACTTAATACCCAGCTCCAATACAGTTGTGGACACCTTTACAGAAACTTAACCCTAAGTTTCTGCATAACGGCCTGGAGGAACTAACGTATGCGACGAGCGCCCTCGTCCATTCCGGTCACTCTAAACTTCTTTCCAAGTGGTGCCCTGACAACGGGGTTTGATATCAATTCATCACCACAATAAATTCGCATGGGTAAACCAATATGCTCTTTACTCGCGGCTTTCCATTTACTCAGCGCATGGTCGGCCACTTCTATTGTCCATTGAACCGTATTATTGTCGGTAGTTGTATTTAACGAACTAAGGTCAGAACGCTCTAACAGTAAGGTATCCGGGGCTCCCTCACTCTTTGCTGGTAAATATAAGTTAAAATCACAGTACTTTTCTTTGTCCTCTGCGATCGCAGTATCGTCCGCATACGTGAAAGCACTTACCAATAAAGCAAGAACCAGAATGTATTTAAAATTGGTCAAGTTTTGTCCCTGTAACTGAGTCGGTAAAAAGTTTTCCAGCTTTCTAATTAAGCTTTGCAGATAATAATATTTATTATTTTATCAACGACTTCACCTGTATTACTCACGCCCTGCTCTGCATAATATTCCGCATTGAGTAATCTGAACCCCGCGTCTTGCAACAAGTTACAGGCGAGTTCCCTATCGTAGAGCTCAAAGCCATAAGGCACGAAGGGCAAATCTTTCATAAATGAACTATCGCCAAAAGCGAGACAGAATAGCCCCTGAGGTTTAAGAACACGTCGAATTTCCACTAAGTGCTCAAGTGGTTTGTCCCAAAAATAGAGAGTATGAACGGTCAGAACTTTATCGAATACATTGTTATCAAAATTGAGTTGAGAGGAATTGCCCTGCTGAAATGTTGCCTGCCCCGAAGTCACTATATCTTCGTTCATGCGTTTCGCTTCGGCAACCATATCTGCTGACCAATCAACGCCAGTATAGGAGAGGTTATCAGCCCGTTTGATTATGTCAGCAGCAAAAACTCCATTGCCGGGACCAATTTCCAGCAGTGACTCCGAATTTTGTAGGTTTAAAAGATCTATGCACTTTACGTTCAACTGACCGTTTGCACTGTTCATGTTTAAAGCGACTTCAGAGGCGTGCTCTCCACTAGGATGACGTAGTTGTGAAGCCAGAATTTGTGGATCCATTTGAGGTTACCCGTTAACAAATAATATTTTTATTTTACAAAGCATCGGAAGGCTCTGCTAATTCAGACATACGCTGCCACCTAAAATACTTTTCATCCGCTAATGCCAACATGGGCATGTCTTCTTCGGTATCACCATAGGCAAATATGGTTTCAAACGCGGACAAATCGAGGGTACGTTTAATCCCTTTCACTTTATTATCCAGACTGCAGTCGCCGGAGACATAACGGCCTGTCAATTTATTGTTTTTAAGCTCCAGTTCACTGCATATGAACTTAATACCCTGGGCATTACACCAAATCGATAAATATGAATTTAACGATGCTGACACCACATAAATTTCGTCGCCGCGCTGTTTATGCCATTCAATTTTTGCAAGCGCTTCTTCCCTTGTAACACTGGGCAAATAGTGTTCAGCAAACTCTTTTGCCGATTCTAAAACTTCAGGTGCCCGGCGGTTCCAGAATACAATTCTGGATAACGCAGGCCTCGTTCGTGAGGCTTTTAAAAGCCCCAATTTATGCAGAATAATAATTGGTGAGGCTAAAATCAGAGCAGCTATAACGCGGTGCTTAGGGGTTGCGTAAAGCAGGAACTTTGTGTAAGTGTCTTGGTTAGTTATTGTGCCGTCAAAGTCAAAGAGGGCTAAGTTCATAGTAACTTTATACAATTATTTTAGGTTTAAAAAATAATACAGAAAGCCAAAAGCTGCGGCAAAGCCAATCAGTACCATAGTTAATAAGAGTTTTGACTTCATAACTGATTTAAAGAAGGCAGCAAAAGTGGCAAGACCACTTACTCCAAGTGTATAGTTCACAAACTCGTCTTTTTCTCTCCGCTTCATCGTATACATAATGTCAGTTAAACCGTGATGATAGGTTTTATAAGCTGCCAGTACCCTACATCCCGCCATTCATTAAACTTAAAACCAACTTTTTCAAAATGAGCCACTTTTTTCATTCCCATTTTCTCATGTAGCGCGACACTTGACGGATTTGGAAGTGCTATACCGCCAATTACCGTATGAATTCCGTGTTCTTTGAGTCTGAGAAAAAGGGCTTCATAGAGCTTTTTACCAAGCCCTCGACCTCGCATCTGGTTTGCAAGATAAACAGTTACTTCTACTGAAAACCGATAGGCGCTTCGATCTTTCCATTTTGTCGCATAGGCATAACCAACGATAATCTCGTTGTCCAACACAACGAGCCAGGGCAAGCTGCACTCCTGAACGTCTTCAATTCTCTGCTGCATCTGGGAGCCTAAAACCGGTGTTTCTTCAAATGTAATCGATGTATTTTCGATATAATAATTATAAATATCGGCAATAGCATCTGAGTCACCTTTATTAGCATCTCTAATCATGTCTAGCGTCTATTCACTGGTAATTAATCCAACTTAATTAGTCGGTATTTTTCTAACTTCAATTTACTATTTAGCCTGCTTTTTCGGTTGGCAATTTTCTATATACTCGGAATCATCAGGCGCGACCTCTGTAGTAAAATCGAGCTGAATCGAAGTTACTACGGGAGTGCGTTCTATATTTTCCTCAGATGCTTTCCATTCCCATTGAGAAAGGGCTGCCGCTGCGTAATCATCAAAAACCCCTTTGGGATAAGACGATCGAATTTTATACCCCTCGGCACGGCCGTCAGAGCCTATGCCCACGATTAGATCAACACAGCCGGACACTCCATCTCTGGCCGCTGAAGCTGGATATTGGGGATTAACGCGCTTAGCTACAGTCCAATAGTTACCAACGAGCTCGCTGTGTTCAGCGCTGGATAAATCTAAAAACTGAGTATCTATCTTGTCTTCTTCAGTATTTGATGAACAAGAAATGACAAATAATGCAGATATAAAAACAATGGCAATTCTTTTCAATGTCCTCTCCCTAGGCTCAACTAACTTTCTCTGTTGCAGAACAGACTAAAATATACATAATTTATACAATATACTATACCTAAATAAAAGGAAGTTGACGTCATTCACCTATCATTCAGGTTGTTTATCGTGGTTCGGTGAAATAATTAAAAAAAATGCCTAAACCCAAACATCGTTCTTCGCCTTAAGCTCACCACCGGCCTCCCCTGTATTGATAACGCCACTTGGTTCAATCAGGAGTACCTGGCATTCACTCTCAGCAAAGGGTTTATGCTCTACACCTTTAGGTACCACATACATTTCGCCTTCCGCTAGCTGCACCACACTATCTCTGAACTCAATACCCATTTGTCCCTTGAGTACCAGAAAAACTTCATCGGTGTCTTTATGATCGTGCCAGACAAACTCACCCTGAATTTTAACGACCTTAATTTGATAATCGTTCATTTCGGCAACCACCCGCGGCGACCAGTGTTCAGAAAACTTACTCAGTTTTTCGGCAAAATTAACGACGTTTGATGACATTGGTATCCCCCTTAACCTTCTTTGTTTTACCGCAAACTGTTAATAGTGAATCACTCGATGGCTATTTCAACTGCCAATCATTAAGACCTTGCCTCCAACAGCTCCCGTAACGCCTCAGGAAGCAACTCACGCGACTTTTTGGTAATAGCTTTCTCATGCTTTTGCCAGAGGATGCCTAAGTAAATAATCCCCAGACCAATAGCAGTTAAAGCGGCTGGAAATAGCCAACTGTCCTGGAAAACATCCTGAGCTAAATAGCCAAGATAAAAACAACCGCCAAGGGCTCCAAGCACCACAAATACCCGACGAACCAGTAATACACCAACACCTATCATCAGAAGGTTTACGCAGAAATAGACAAATTTTGACAGTTCACTGTCTGATTCCATAAAAGATAGACCGCCCCAAAAAGCCAAAGCACCGAAGAGATAAATCCAGAAAGCGTAGTCAGCGGTATCGCGCGAACGAATGTCCACCCAGAATGCAAGACCTATCATTAATAACCCGGTGTACAGCGATACGAGTTTTCTTAGTTCCCAACTGATGTCACCGCCAGCAATCATGACGGTAATATCCATAGTCATATACCAAAGCGTCACAGCTATAGGCATAACTAAGAACGGATATTTGTATCTCCACGCCATAATGACACCCACAGCCAGGGTAGCCAGTTCCATGTATATCCAGTGCCACTTTATGTACCGGTGATACTCACGATAGACAGTTTCGTCGGGCCACACTCCCAACCATTGCTGGAGGCCATAAATAGCCAACGGCGTTAAGCAGACCACAAAGGTGGCACAGATTCCTGCGGGAATAGACAAGCTTTTAGCGGAGAAAACATGAGTAAGCTTTAAGCCAATAGCGGCATAAAGAACGGATATCAGAACAATGCCGGCGCCACCGAAAGATTCCCACCCCAGGTTCATAAACAGCGTCATTGCGCCAATAGCAATCAGCCCGCCCAGATAATACAGCACATGATTGAACGTAAACTGAGGCTTGTCCTGATGTTGCTCTTTAAAAAACTCAAAAAGAGCGTCGGCTTGCGAAGTAGAGATAATGTTTTTATCTGCCGCCTCGCTTAAGTTCTTCCTTGTAATGTTCATACTGTTCCTTCAAATTCAGCGGTGACTTGGTATTCCATCTGCTAGAATATCGCTCACATCTGTATGCATTTCAACATATGGAATCATTGCTATGATTTTATTCGCTATTCTAATTGCACTTCTTGGCCTCGCCTTAACAGTAGGCGGTATTTACCTGCTTACATTGGGTGGCAGCTTCTATTACGCTCTAGCAGGCGTGATTTTACTATTTAATGCCTGGCTTGGTTACAAACGGCATCCGTTAACCCGCACTTTGTTCGCTGTATTCCTGATCCTCACCATGCTGTGGTCATTATGGGAATCTGGGTATGACTGGTGGGCATTAGCACCCCGCATAGGTTTATTTTTGGTGCTTGCCATACCTTTGCTACTTTCCAAAGTGGCAGACAATGGCAGGCGCAAAGTATTGCTCCCCGTTTGGGCCGTTCTCGCGTTAATGACACTGGGCAGCCTTTTCGCGAACCCGCATGACTTATCCGGCAAATTGGATACTCAAGTAGACAGCGAGTCACCTAAACTGGGCAACTCTCCGGAAGGCAGTTGGTACGCTTATGGCCGGACGAATATGGGTCAGCGTTATTCGCCACTGGATAAAATCACCACCGAAAATGTGGGGCAGTTGGAAGAAGCCTGGCGTTACCGCACCGGCGACATGAAAGGGCCTAAAGACGTCGGTGAAACCACCTATGAAGCAACGCCATTGAAAATTGGCGATACACTCTATTTGTGTACACCGCACAATTGGTTAGTGGCACTGGATGCCGACAACGGCTCTAAACGCTGGGTATTTGACGCCAAAGTACCACCGGAAAGCCAGCGCCAGCATCAGACCTGTCGCGGCGTGTCCTATTTGCCACCCAGCTCCGGTGAAGCACCGTCTGCTGAAAAGCTGGATATAGCAGCCGAAACTCTGGCACCAGTTCAGTGTGACGCCGAACTCTTTTTGCCAACTTCTGATGCCCGCTTAATTGCGATTGACCCAACCAGCGGCGCACGTTGTGCAAACTTTGCCGATAACGGTGAACTGGATTTAACCCACAATATGCCCTTCAAACAAGCCGGTTATTATTACTCTACGTCGCCGCCAGTTGTAGCCAATGGCGTAGTGGTGGTTGCAGGCTCCGTAAACGACAACTACGATAAAAACTCACCTTCCGGCGTTATTCGTGCCTATGACGTAAAAACTGGCGAGCTGGTATGGAACTGGGATTCCGGTAACCCGGATGAAACCGCTCCTATTGCCGAAGATGAAGTTTACACTACCAGTTCCCCTAACAGCTGGTCGGTAGCCAGTGCTGATGAAGAGCTGGGTCTTATTTACTTTCCTATGGGGAACCGCACACCCGATCAGCTGGGTTGGTACCGCTCTGAAAATGAAGAGAAATATTCCAGCTCTGTGGTTGCGCTAAGCCTTGAAACCGGACAGGTAGAGTGGGTACAACAATTTGTTCATCATGACCTGTGGGACATGGATACCCCTGCCCAGCCGGTATTGCTCGACTTAGACACCGTAAGCGGAAGACAACCAGCTCTTGTGGTACCCACTAAGCAAGGCGATGTGTATGTGCTGAACCGCGAAACCGGCGAACCTATCTTCCCTATTACCGAAAAATCAGCACCTCAGGGAACGGTGGCTCCAGATAATGCCTCGCCAACACAGCCAATTTCAGCGCTAACCTTCCGTCCACCCACCATGACTGAAAAAGACATGTGGGGAGCGACGCCGCTGGATCAGATGATGTGCCGTATTCAGTTTAAGTCTCTACGCTATGAAGGCCAGTACACACCGCCATCAGAACAAGGTACATTGGTGTATCCGGGTAACTTCGGGGTCTTCAACTGGGGCAGCATTGCAGTAGACCCAAAACGTCAGGTTATGTTCGGTATGCCTTTATACCTGGCCTTCACACAAACGCTGGTTAGAAAAGACGGCTCCGACATGGGTCCGGCCAACCAGGGAGAACAAGGTCTGAACTCAAACGAAGGCGCGCCTTATGCGGTGGATATGAAACCTTTGCTTTCTCCTGCCGGCGTCCCCTGCCAGCAGCCCCCCTGGGGCTATGTGGCCGGTGTTGACCTGAAAACGGGCGAAACCGTGTATAAGCATAAAAACGGTACTGTTCGTGACCTGACACCGCTCCCGCTGCCAATTAAAATGGGCGTCCCCGGTATTGGTGACCCTATCATCACCGAAGGTGGTGTGGTCTTTATGGCAGCCGCTGTCGATAACTATCTGCGCGCTTATGACTTATCCACCGGTGAAGAACTTTGGCGTGCACGTTTGCCAGCTGGCGGACAAGCCACACCAATGACCTATCTGAACAGTCAGGGTGAACAAATGGTGGTTCAGGTAGCCGGTGGTCACGGCTCTATCGGCACCACTATTGGCGATTATGTAATTGCCTATAAACTCAAACGCTAAGCATTATATAGCAGCGAGTTGTAAGCTAAAGGCTATTTCTAAAGACGAACTAAAGTATTGGCAAACGTTGCCGATACTAAGGCAAATCTACGGAAATAGCCTTTAACCTTCTGGAGAGAGTGCCATGCCCATCTCTTTATACACGAAGACCGCCTCTTCCAGTGTGCCTTCGGTTAGTACTAAGCCGCTCAACACCACAACGAATAGCCAACCTGCGAGCGACAAAACCAGTAGCAGCGCCAGTTTTTATGTTGACCTGTCACCTTTGGTTAAAGAACTTACCTCTGCCTCTGAAAAAGGGGAAAGTTCCCTGCTTTCTAAGAAGGAAAAAATTGACGAAAGTAGCCTTCCCTCAGGGCTAAAAGACTTACTAAAACGGATAGCGGAGTACAGAGAAAAGCTTAAGGAGAAACAGCAGGAACTGCGGGACGTTATGAACGATAGTGCCCTGAGCGATGAAGAACGCAAGGCTCGAATAGACGCTCTGCAAAAGGAAATCAGTAGCTATAATACCGCACTTAGCCAGGCCATGCTCCAACTCGGCGAAACGGTTGATCAAATGGACTTAGATGACAAAGCAGTTGCGGAAGTGATGTCCTTGGTTATGTCTTAATGAAAATCCTCACTTTTTGATCTGCATTTGCGAAACTTAACCGCAGCGCATATACTCTAATTGAAGTGCAATCTTCAAATAGGAGTACGTTATGTCTATACAAAATAAAGTAGCTTTAGTGACTGGAGCTGGTCAGGGCATTGGGCGCGCTATAGCTTTGCGATTGGCAAAAGATGGTGCCGACATTGCCATTGTGGACCTAAACGAAGACAAGATGAATGAAGTCTCCCGAGAAGTAGAAGCATTAAACCGAAAAGCAACAACATTCAAGGCTGATGTAAGTGACAGAGAGCAGGTTTACGCTGCCATTGATCACGCTGAAAAAACGCTTGGTGGTTTCGACATCATGGTGAACAACGCGGGTATTGCCCAAGTTCAGGCAATTGCGGATGTCACTCAAGAAGAATTAGATAAAATTCAGAAAATTAATGTTGATGGTACTCTTTGGGGCATTCAGGCAGCAGCGAAGAAGTTTATTGAGCGCAAACAAAAAGGCAAAATTATCAATGCCTCCTCTATCGCGGGTCATAACGGTTTTGCATTATTGGGTGTTTACTCATCAACTAAGTTCGCCGTGCGCGCGTTAACTCAAGCCGCAGCCCTGGAATATGCAAGCCAGGGTATTACGGTAAACGCCTACTGCCCCGGAGTCGTTGGCACCGATATGTGGGTTGAAATTGACAAACGCTTTGCTGAACTTACTGATGCGCCCGTAGGCGAGACATATAAAAAGTATGTTGATGGCATTGCTCTTGGCCGCGCGCAAACACCAGAGGATGTAGCAAGTTTTGTATCTTATCTGGCTGGCCCCGATTCTGACTACATGACGGGTCAGGCTCCGTTAATTGATGGCGGTATCGTTTTTCGTTAAGAGAGTCATCGTATTCCACATACCGATGAATCGCTAAATTTCCGGTATTTGCTGGTGCTTATTTGCAATGCACCAGCTTACTGCCGGGGTGAAACAGCTTCCAGGAGAACCAATATTCATCGGAAATAGCTACAGGAACCAGGTTCGATTCTATTTCGCCTTTTATAAACTTACCGCGAACATCCCATACCGTTCCGCTTTTAGTGTCGCAAAGCGTGCTGTTAGCACCGGGTTCAATGCTCACCGGCTTTTCCTCGACTGAGCTTTTAAAACCAAGAACTGAGCCGTTCACAGCGACAAGCACAACACCTAACTCTTCGTTGTTAACCACGCCCTGCTTTAGTAACTCGTCTTTAAGGTACATAACCTGCGGGTTAGCGATTTTATCGGTAATGCCCACCACATGCGTTCGGGGCGAAAAGGTATTATCCCGGTTTTTTGATGACAGTCCTGGGGTCAAACCATTCGCTATAACCTTTTTCCAAAGCCCTTTAACGGGAAGCTCAAACGCTTTAAAGTCCTGTTTCGTTACTTTTACTACTTCAGGGCAAGGGTTTAGCTTTTTCACCTCACTCCAGGTTAAAACCTGAAACGGGATCATTGTTAGTGTATACGGGTGTAACTTGCCAATAACCGATTCACAACTGGCTTGCTGAAAAAAGGTTTTAGTTTTCTTGTCAGCCACAATCATATTCGCGTTTTTAAACGAGCCGACAAATAAAGGGCCAATATCGGTGACATCGAAAGGAATAATACTGTGGCACATGGCGCAGTAAGTTAACGCCACCAGTTTGTCCTCGAAACGGTCATTAATAATGTGGTGATGTATTACATAGTCCAGCGGGTACGCCTTAGTAACACCATTATACTCAATAACAGCCAGCTCCATGTTGTCCTGAAGAGAAAGCTTCAGCGGATCATCTGCCATGGAGGGAAAATCAACAGCTTTAAACGCGTTTTCCTGATGCATTCGGTGCGCTAATACAACGGCCAACGCCATTAGGATAAGAGGAGGAAACGTCCATAATGGCAGCGCGTCAATTTGCCAGCTCATTAGCAAAGTACCGATAACACCAGCAACCAGCACAGCCCAGGTAAAAGGCTTTCGAATAAAGTAATGGTAATACGACCACTGAACAGGAAACGACTGGATAAGCGTCATATATACGGCAGCAGCGCTCACTGCCAGAGACAAAATTGCGAATGCATAAAAGATAAATACCATAACGGTCTCTCAGTTAAAGCAAAAAAGCGGCGCATGCGATTACCGAAGTAAACATCATCTCATTAAATAAAGCCATAGCGGCAATAGCTCACCTTAAATACAATTGATAATAGTTATCATTAACATTATAGTAACCTCTCTACACTTTACACAGGCGAGGATATAAAGGTGATAACTCAGCATTTAAAAAAATCCCCTCTTCACTTAGCGGTATTACTGGGCATAGGCGCAGCCTCAGCTGCTTTGCCGTCTTACGCTCAGGACGAAAGCAGCAAAAGCGAAGAAATGGAAAGAATTGAAATTAAAAACTCTTACACAACACGTGTTATGGATTATTCCACCGGGCTTAACCTCTCACTTAGAGAAACCCCGCAGTCAATGACCGTAATTACCCAACAGCAGATTGACGATTTAGCAATAACAGAAATTGCTCAGGCACTCCGATACACCACCGGCATTAACGTCAACCGAGCCGAAACAGATCGCATTTTTCCGACCGCACGCGGGTTCTCTATTGATAACGTGCAATTTGACGGTGCTAATGTGCGCGGTGCTTACGGTGGTGTTGAAGGCGACTTTCTCTCTGACATGGCCGTTTATGAGCGTGTAGAAGTGATTCGGGGCGCTGCAGGTTTACTCCAGGGGGCGGGCAATCCATCAGCCGCTATCAATTTAATTCGTAAAAAACCAACGGAAGACCTCCGCTCTTCTATTAACATTAAAGCCGGTCGATGGGATTTAACCCGAGCGGAAGCCGATGTCTCGTCAAGTCTTGGTTTTGACGACAAGTTAAGGGGACGCTTTGTTGCGGCTTATCAGGATGCCGGTTCTTACATGGACAGTGTAGAGCGTGATAAAACGATTCTTTACGGTATTCTGGAAGCTGACATAACGCCCTATACCGAAGTCAATTTCGGTGTCGACTACCAGAAACATCATGTTGATGGAATAAGTTACGGTGAGCCCGTACCTTTATATTACAACGACGGTACACGTACTGATCTCCCCCGCTCCAGCAATACCGGAAGTGACTGGACCTACCGGGATCGTGATCGCAACATTACTTTTGCCTCACTGGAGCACCGTTTTGCCAACTTTTGGCAATTTGATTTCTACGCCAGCCATATTGACGGGCATTATGATGACAAAAGAATGTATGTAACCGGATTTCTTGATCGGGACACCGGCCTCGGACTTGGAGCCAGCCCCAGCTCGACCAGAGGTGACTGGAACCAATATACTCTGGACTTTAGACTAAGCGGTCCGTTTGAGCTTTTAGGACGCCAACATCAAATGGTTGTCGGCTGGAACAGTAACCTTGAAGAAAATGACCGAAGCAGACGACCTGCACTGTCAGCAATTGAGCCATGGAGCTTTTACCAATGGGATTCTGTCTCTGAACCAGAATTTGCATCGGCATCTGACTATATCTGGGGCTGGGAAACTAAGCAAAGCGGATTTTACAGTGGTGCGCAATTTGACCTAGCGGAGCCTTTGTCCCTAATTGTAGGACTTCGCACCAGTTCATGGTCGCATGAAGAGTACAACTACACTCCCGAGGCTATGAGCTCCCCTGTCACCGCGGTGGATGAATCTGACTCCGGTGTTATTACCCCATACGCAGGCATTGTTTACGACATTAATGATCATTTCTCCACCTACGCCAGCCTGACCGATATCTACAACATTCAAACTCAAAAAGATCGGTATGGTAATTTGCTTGACCCTGTGCACGGCGAAAACTATGAAATAGGTCTGAAAGGCGAATTCTTTAACCAACGACTGAATTTTTCAACCGCTGTATTTCAGGTTAAACAAAAGAATGTCGCTATTCCGGATATTGAAGTTATTGTTAACGGTCAGCCAGAACAGCGCTATAAAGCTGAAGACGGTGTAGAAACAAAAGGATATGAAGCTGAACTCTCAGGTGAACTTATGACCGGACTTCAAGTTTACGCCGGTTATACACACCGGGTAGCCCGCAACAATGAGGGTGAAAAAGTCAGCCGCCAGGCGCCTGAAGATATGGTAAGAATAACCAGTTCTTATAGCTTTGCAGAGAATTTGCCGGGGTTTACTCTGGGTGGCGGGCTTCGCTGGCAGAGTGAAGTATTTCCGTCAAGAAACCAAGGTGTGGGCCCTAATGGTGAAATTCCCCGTCAGGAAAGTTATACGGTTGCCGACCTGTTTGCCCGCTATCAGATCTCTGACAGCCTTACTGCGTCATTAAATATTAACAACCTTTTTGATAAGAATTACTTTGAAAGTGTCGGCGTGTACAACTACGGCTCTTATGGCGAACCACGTAATATCAGTGCCAGTGTGCGCTGGGACTTCTAAGGTATTGCCCTTTCATGATCTAAAAAATCGATATAGCCCTGCTACTACGTATGATAGCGGGGCTATATGCAGACTCTCTGGTGTGCTGATTTTATCTTTACGCCAAATTATTGATTCAGATCAAGCTATTCGGCGAAACAAAGGAACACAATAATAGAATATAAATTCACTGACAGAAAAGGCTAATGCCATGAGCAGTACTTTTTATATTCCAGCGGTCAATATTATTGGCGAGAACGCCCTTAAAGATGCGGCTACGCAAATGGACAACTATGGCTTTAAACAAGCCTTGATAGTCACCGACCCCGGCATGACCAAACTGGGCGTTACTGCCGAAATCGAAGCCCTGCTCAAAGAGCATGGAATAGACAGCCTAATTTACGATGGCGTACAACCCAACCCGACAGTAACGAACGTGAAAGCCGGGTTAGATGTTCTGCAGAAACATCAATGCGATTGTGTTATTTCACTAGGTGGAGGTTCAGCTCACGACTGCGCCAAAGGTATAGCCCTGGTTGCCACTAATGGCGGGCATATTAGTGACTATGAAGGCGTTGATGTCTCGAAAAAGCCACAACTGCCACTCATTAGTATTAATACCACCGCAGGCACAGCGTCCGAAATGACCCGCTTTTGCATCATTACCGATCCGGAACGCCATATTAAAATGGCAATTGTCGACCAAAATGTGACACCAATTCTGTCGGTTAACGACCCAAGGTTAATGGTCGGTATGCCTGCCAGCTTGACTGCAGCAACAGGCATGGATGCGCTGACCCATGCCGTTGAAGCCTATGTATCTACCGACGCTACGCCGATTACCGATGCCTGTGCCATAAAAGCCATAGAGATTATCCGGGACAATCTGCACGAAGCGGTTCATAACGGAGCGAATATGGAAGCTCGTGAGCAAATGGCTTACGCACAGTTCCTGGCGGGTATGGCGTTTAACAATGCGTCTCTGGGTTATGTACATGCCATGGCGCACCAACTCGGCGGATTCTACGACTTGCCGCACGGTGTCTGCAACGCGGTTTTATTGCCTCATGTGCAACGCTACAACAGTCAGGTTGTCGCACCGCGCCTGAAAGACATTGGTAAAGCACTGGGCGCAGAAGTACAGGGATTAACAGACAAAGAAGGGGCTGACGCTGCTATTGCCGCCATTGTAAAACTATCTCAAAGCGTCAATATTCCGGCTGGTTTGGAAGAATTAGGGGCAAAAGAAGAGGACTTTAATACATTGGCAGACAATGCCATGAAAGACGCTTGTGGCCTGACTAATCCAATTCAACCCAGTCACGAAGACGTTGTTACTATTTTTAAAGCGGCTTTTTAACCGGAGTCTTTTAAGCTTAGCCGTCCGACATCGGACATAGCTAAAGTTTATTGTACTGTGCTAACAAAATCCTATACCTGCGGCTACATTAATGTAGCCGCGAATACGCTGATGTATCATATCCAGCAACGGTAGTCCCATTCATAGGCATAGTTTGTTCCTCTGTTTCCTTGTACGTAAACATGAGTTGTCGCAACTTGCAGCCTTCGCGAAGCATAGCTATAGCGGCCGGATGATCTGACGAAAGCGTATTCTGTAACTGCTGAAAATTGTGTAATGCCCGACTTAACAGAGAAACGCAGCAATTCACGCGATTTTGACGATTATATGTCTCAGACAGATTCTGCACCGCAATTGACAAGCAAATAATAACCTCGCCAGCCTGCTCATGCTGGTTTTTCAGGATATCACTCAAATGTCCTCGTAACAGAAGAATACTATTCATGTAGTAATGATTGGCATTTTGCCATTGTCCCTGCTCAAACTCATAATTCCCCATACGCTGTAACATTTTCCAATTCTGTATCAGTTCCATAATAACCTCCTGCGTTACTCATCAGCATGCCTTGCAATTTAATTAAATGATAATGATTACCGTTAACTTCAAATTAATCAGGAGTAAACTATGTGCTTTAAATTACCTGCGTTACCCTACAACTACGATGCACTTGAGCCTCATGTCGATGCCATGACAATGGAAATTCACCATCAGCGACATCACCAGACCTATGTCAACGGTCTGAACCAGGCACTGGCCGAAACCCGTTACGAAAAATGGGACTTATCTGAACTGTTACGACAAATTGAGAGTATACCTAGTAATATGCAGTCTGCTGTGCGTAATCATGGTGGTGGCCATGCTAACCACTCATTGTTCTGGGAGGTAATGTCGCCTGACGGTGGCGGCGAACCAACAGGCAATCTGGCTAAAGCCATAGAGACCGACATTGGCGGCTTTAAGGCCTTTCAGGAACAATTCACTCAGGCTGCGGTCAGTCGGTTTGGTAGCGGCTGGGCCTGGTTAGTGATTAATGCCAACGGACAACTTGAAATAACCAGTACAGCGAATCAAGATAGTCCATTAATGGATGGACTGACTCCCATACTCGGGCTGGATGTTTGGGAACACGCTTACTATTTAAAGTATCAGAACAAACGTGCAGACTATATTGCAGCATTTTATGAAGTGGTTCACTGGCCGGAAGTTGCCAGGCGTTTTGAGGAACATGAATGAAGGTAATGGAATTATTTCAACCGGGTTGGCGTCTTGGAAGCAAGCTAGTCGGTTGGTTCGTCCTGGTTTTGGGCGCTGGCTATGGTTTATATCAGCTCATTCTGTTAATGCAGAATCAGGACCATGTACGCTACGCGTTTTATGCCGGAATGGTAGCGGCTGGAGCCACGGCTGCGGGTACCCTTCCCGCTCTTTTCTCTCGTGGATTATCAACTCGTTTACATGCTGCAATATTGGGGTTTGGCGGCGGAGTTATGCTGGCAGCCAGCATTTTTTCTCTCATTGTACCGGCGTTAGATCTATTTGAAGTAGCGACACAAACCGCTTGGCATGCGCCGCTAAAAGTGTCTGCGGCTATACTTTTGGGCTCTTTTTTAATGATGGCTCTGGAGCGCAGTGTCCCACATGAGCACTTTATTAAAGGTACTGAAGGACGCCAGGCACTGATATTGAAGCGCAGTTGGTTGTTTGTTTTTGCAATTATTCTGCACAATATTCCTGAAGGGTTGGCAATAGGCGTAGCTTACGCCGGCGATGACACAGTCGGAGCGTCCACTCTGGCAACCGGTATTTCTGTGCAAGACATACCTGAGGGCTTTGTCGTAGCCATGGCTCTATTGGCCGCAGGTTATAGCCGTAAGATAGCAATTGGTGTCGGGATGTTATCCGGTTTGGTGGAGCCATTAATGGCTGTTATTGGCGCCATTGCATTAAGCAACTCAGCTGTGCTGCCCTGGGGGCTGGCTATGGCCGCGGGTGCTATGTTATTCGTCATCAGTCATGAAATGATTCCCGAGTCACACAAACAAGGCCACGAAATGTCTGCAACGAATGGTCTGATGCTGGGTTTCGTGCTGATGTTTGTGCTGGATACAGCCTTGGGTAGTTAGCGCTCAGCTTAACTACCTGAAGCGAATTCGCATTTTCTTTTAAATAAGTAACAGTTTCCGTTTTCATAGCATTTTTCACAAAGCTTATTTATCAAGTAACCACATGACAAAGGCGTACAAGTTGGTAAAAAGGTAAAAAGCACACAGACACAGTGTCACAAAATAAACTGAAAACAGCACCACTTTGGGTACTACTTCCCTGACTAGCCACAGGAAGCCTGATGCGGCTAGCCAACAAGGCAATGCCGCGGTCAATGCTAAAATCACAACTTGCATATACTCGTGGCGATACTCCGCAGCGGAGTTAGCGTAATACCCGAATGTGTATTTTCGTTAAATCGACTACTTTCGAACAAAGCGACACATACCTTTCCCGAGGTTTTCGCCGTCTCGCGCAATAAACTCGTAATGCTGATAAAAAGCCTCTTTTCATTTTGTGACTCTGGTCACCCATTCAGCAAGGAACTGTCTAACGACATTCCCTCTTACTGACAGGGTCATTATATTCAACTACTGGGACTCAGTATTTTCAGACAAGCTCTCTTTAACAAATAGCTCTACGAGTACTTTCTGAAAAGTGTACAAACAAGCACCTATAGAGAAAAACGCTATCAATATCGGTGAAACAGGAGCACCTTCAAAAAGATAGCCGTTTAGAATTTGGCTTGCAACTACTAGTAAAATAACGGCAATGGCTGGTTTTACGCTATGTTTATTTATCAATTTTGAGATATCTCTTTTTGTCATTCTGTTTTCTCCATAAATCCAACTAAGTAAACCATTTCATTTTCTTGATGGACTCACGAACTGATAATTCTTAAACAAAATATAGCCAGCGAAAAGTATCATCAATAAAATAAAACTCGAAAACATCAAAGAAAAATCACGTTTCGCCAAGCTTATAAAGGTAAAAACTCCTAACGGAAAACAGCAAACCAGAATCTCAATAAAAGCTATTTTAAACCATGGCTTTTTAACCATACTGTTCATTAACCCTCCCCATTAACTCATAACTCTTGAACACATCCAGATCACCTACTCGGCCTCCCCACAATTAGGAATAGCATTAATATTGCGCTGAATATCGCCGTCTAATTTAGTGATATCCATGTCCTCAAGGAACAAGAAAAAATCTTCATCGTCTTGAGTCTTTAAATAAACATCCAACTCTGAATTACTCCATGAGAAGTTATCGCCACGGCAGGCAGAGACTAGTCTCACGTTCATACTGCCAGCTCCTCCGGCCTCATTCTTACTACGATACTCTTTTACAGCTTTCTGCCCTTCATACATTGTCTGTGCGTCTTGTTTTGATAACTGCATGATCGTTATTTTCTCGTTGTCCTCAATATCTTCTTTTAAGTTATCAGGAACGAGGTAGTCATCATTAATTATTACCGGAAAATTATGACTAAAACTGTATTCAGGATCGTCAGTTCGAAAATCAAAATCAATAACCACGTCGCCATCGCGCACGTCAACGCCTTCCGGGGCCTTTACCGCAACAACCAACTGCTTCGGATCAGTCTCTAAAGGATTTAGATCCATCAGTTTTATCATGGTGCTAAGTGGAATGTTACTGCATGCCGTTGCCAGAGTTAGAATGCTGGCTAGTAAAATTATTTTTATTTTATTCACAATGAATCCTAATTGTAAAAACCAAATGTAGAATTACATCTTATATTGTTGAAAAAATGTAACTCCTGCAAATAACTGACTATGGTTATGCAGTAAAGTTTCAATCTTGGTTTAGGAAATTAATTTTCAGTGAACACCGATAAGATAGGCAAGAACCGGAAAGTTGGTTGTTATTTTGGCGAAACGGTTATTTAGACCATGCCCCATCTGCCGCTAATCCAAGCAGACGACGAAATTTCGGGCACTCCATATGGCTTGGCGCGGAACAAGCGGCAGCATGTCGAAGGCCGTCGCGCATTCCTGTTAACTTTTGAATCGTTCTATCCAGTTCATCGGCCTTATTCGCTAATAACTCTCTATCTATATTGGGTTTTCCCTTTGAGCCGATCATGCGTGCAATTTCATCAAGTGAAAAACCTGCCGCCCGCCCAAGAGCGATCAATGCCAATTGATCGAGTATGTTCGCGTTAAAAACCCTACGCAACCCTTGCCGCCCGACAGAAGTGATCAGTCCTTTCTCCTCATAGAAGCGCAAAGTAGAAGCTGGAACTCCAGAAAGTTTGGCAACCTTAGCAATATCCATAAATTCCTCTTGACCTAAAGTTAACTTTAAGTTGTACGCTGTCATTGGTTCAAAATCAAGACGAACAAAGGAGATAATTATGAGCAATTTTCTAGTTATAGTATTAATCGGGTTTGGAGCAACTGCAGTGATGGATTTGTGGAGTATCGTGCGTAAATCGCTGCTTGGTATCCCTCTTCCAAACTATGGAATGGTTGGGCGCTGGATTACCCACATGACTCACGGTCAATTCAGACATAACGCCATTGCGAAGTCCCGTAAGGTAACCGGGGAGCATTTTATAGGATGGACGGCGCACTATATAATAGGCGCTATTTTTGCTGCGTTACTCATTACTATTTGGGGAGAGTCGTGGCTTCACAATCCGACAATTACCCCGGCACTACTAGTCGGTATAGCTACCGTTTTAGCCCCTTTTCTCATTATGCAGCCAGGTATGGGAGCAGGTATTGCAGCGTCCAAAACACAACACCCAGCCTCTGCCCGACTACAGAGCTTAATAACACATACAATTTTTGGTCTCGGCTTATATGTATCCGGCTGGGTAGTAAGACTTTTTTACTCAATATAGAAATACCCGAACCGCTGGTTCAGCCGCATTTCCGATCGCAGGCTTGCCCTTACGCCTTCTTAGCTTGCTGCCAGAGCGTTTCAAGCTCTTCAAGATTGCAGTCGGTTGGGTGCTTGCCTTGCTGACTTAAGCTTCGCTCTATGTGCTGAAAGCGGCTTTTGAATTTGTCGTTAGCGCGTTGTAGCGCGGCTTCGGGGTTTACTTGTTTGTGGCGGGCTAAATTAACGACGGCAAACAATAAGTCACCAATTTCCTCTTCAATATGGTCTTGGTCGGTGGCTTCTTTTACTTCCTGAATTTCTTCGTCAACTTTGGCGTAAACGGGCTCGGCTTCGGTCCAGTCAAAACCTACTGATGCAGCGCGTTTTTGCAGTTTGGCGGCTTTTAAAATGCTGGGCAGTTGGCTGGGTATGTCGTCAAACACAGAGCCTTTGGCATCTTTCTTTGTGCGCTCCTGCTGTTTTATCTGTTCCCACTGAGCTTTAATTTCAGCGTCAGACAGATTGCGCTCCGCATCGGTGCCGAATACATGCGGGTGTCGGCTTATCAGCTTTTCGGCGGTATGTGCAGCTATGTCATCCAGCTCAAATTGCTGCTCTTCGCGCGCTAACTGAGCATAAAACACCACCTGAAACAGTAAATCGCCCAGCTCATCTTTTATCGACTGCCAGTTACCCGACTGAATGGCATCTACCACTTCATAGGTTTCTTCTATGGTGTAAGGAATGAGCGAGGTCATGTTCTGCTTTAAGTCCCAGGGGCAACCGCTTTCGGGGTCACGTAATCGGGTCATTACCTGTTGCAGTTGTTGCATGCCTTTCACTGAGGTACCTCTATTGTTTCAACTAAAGCTTTAAAGTAATGCGCTGAACTTGCTCAACACCATGAACCTGGCGCAGTCTGTCTGTAATGCGGCTAAGCGCGTCGCTGTCTTTTACGGTCAGAGTTAACACTACGGTGGCCGACTGTGACTGAGCATCGCTTTCGCTGTCCATTTGCGCCACTGCCGCCTTTTCATTCGACAGCACGCTGGTAATGTCATGCAACAAACCGTTACGGTCTAAAGCCGACACACGCAGGCTTGCTCGGTATTCCTGTTTGGAATGCCCCGACCAGGACACTTCAATACCGCGCTCGGGGTGCTGATGCAATAAATGCTTCAATTGATCGCAGTCGCTGTGGTGCACGGACACGCCCCGCCCCTGAGTAATAAACCCGGTAATAGGTTCACCCGGCAGCGGCTCGCAGCAGTTAGCAAAGTGCATCATCAGATTACCAATGCCCTCTACCGTTACGTCAGACTTCGGTGTTTTTGGCGACTGCTTGGCTTTACGACGTTTAGTTAAGCGCTCTACTTTGTCGGCTTCGGTTTCCTGCGGTTTCAGGAAATTCACCACCTGATGCAGTCGCACATCGCCCGCGCCGATAGCAGCTAACAAATCATCCAGCGTAGGCACGTTAAAGCGCTCGACCGCTTTACTAGCATCTGCCACATGCAGTTGATACTTCTGCAGTTCGTTTTCCAGTAACTCTTTACCGGCCTGCAGGTTCTTTTCTCTGTCTTCTTTTTTGAAGTAGGTGTGAACCTTGGCCCGCGCTCGCGAGGAATGCAGATAACCCAGTTGCGGGTTCAACCAGTCGCGCCGTGGCTGGGCGTTTTTCTGAGTCAGAATTTCAACCCGGTCACCGTTTTGCAACTGGTAAGTAAAAGGCACAATGCGGCTGTCGATTTTAGCGCCAATGCACTTGTGCCCTACCTGGCTGTGAATGTAGTAAGCAAAATCGAGCGGGGTTGAGCCCATGGGCAAATCCACTACCTCGCCCTTCGGGGTAAACACGTACACACGGTCTTCAAACACCTGCGAGCGAATTTCATCTACCAGAGTTTCGCTGCCGGCCATGTCTTCGTGCCAGGCCAGTAGCTTACGCAGCCAGGCTATTTTGTCTTCAAAACCGTGGCGTTTACCGGCGGCTGCGCCCTCTTTATACATCCAGTGCGCGGCCACGCCCAACTCGGCGTCGTCGTGCATGTCGTGCGAGCGTATCTGAATTTCAACGTTTTTGTGCTCAGGCCCTATAACCACCGTGTGAATGGATTGGTAGCCGTTGGGTTTAGGCGTTGCCACGTAATCGTCAAACTCGGACGCAATATGGCGCCAGCTGGAATGCACCACGCCCAGTGCGGCGTAACAGTCCTTCAGGTTCTGCGTCAGAATGCGTACGGCACGAATGTCGAACAGTTGGTCAAACTGCAGGTGCTTTTTCTGCATTTTGCGCCAAATAGAATAAATATGTTTGGGGCGGCCATAGACATCGGCATCAATACCCTGCTGCTTCAGTGACTCCTGCAGACCCGACACAAAGTTATCTATGTAGAGTTCACGGTCGGTACGGCGCTCATCCAGACGCTGAGCAATGGTTTTGTAAGTTTTAGGATGCAGGTAACGGAAAGAAATGTCCTCCAGTTCCCACTTCAGCTGCCCTATACCTAACCGGTTAGCCAGTGGCGCGTATATTTCTGCGCACTCTTTAGCGGCCAGTACCCGGGTTTCTTCGTCGGCTTTCTTCACTTCACGCAGGTAGCAAATGCGTTCGGCCAGTTTTATCAGCACCGCGCGCACATCTTCCACCATAGACAGTAACATGCGTCGCACGTTGTCTATCTGGCTGCCGTCTGGCTGGCCGTGTTGGAAGTGTTGTAAGTCACCAATGCTTTGCATTTGCTGCACATTACGCAGCAGCACAATCAGGGTTTTCGATTGTTTACCGGTGAGTTTGTCTAAATCGAGCTTGCCTGCTTCCAGCAACGGCACATACAACGCCGCCAGCAAGGATTCTGCATCCAGCTTTAGTGGTGCCAGTATTTCGACCATTTCCTGGCCTTTCAGCAACGCATCGGCTTCCTCAGGAAACTGCTGCTTCAGTTGCTGAAAAGCACTTTCTAACGGCTCAGGATCACTCACAGCGTTCAGCCAATGCTGTTCACTGTCTTTGTATTTGGGGTCATCCACGTGGGTACTGCGTACATGGACCATGATTTACGACGCTCTCTCCAGACAAACCATAGTTTCAATGTGATGGGTTTGCGGAAACATGTCAACTGTACTCAGGCCAATTATGCGGTAATTGCAACCTTTGCTTTCGGTTAGCATGCCGGCAATATCCCGCGCCAAAGTATCCGGTGCGCAGGAAACATACAAAATGCGTTGCGGTCTGTGTTCGGGCTTCAGCTTATGCAGCAACTTCACCACACCTTCAGCCCCCGGTCTTGCAGGATCTAAACACCACAAATCGGCGGGTTCGCCTAAGTCTGAAGCGATAATTTCGTTTAAGTCGGCGCTAAGTGAACTCAGGTTATCCATACCGTTGTTTTCGGCGTTAATGCGCGTCTGCTCGGCCATGCGGTAAACACCTTCTACCGCCAGTACCGACTTTGCCCGGCGCGCCAAAGGCAGACTGAAGTTACCAATACCGGCGAAAAAGTCATACACACGCTGTGTTTTTTCCGGCTTAAGCCAGTCCATAGCCTGTTGCACCATGCGCTGGTTAATACTGCCGTTAACTTGTAGGAAGTCACCCGGCTGAAAATACAGTTTATCACCGTCAATGCTGGTATCAAAAGGCATTGCGGCTCCGGCTAAAGGCTGCAGATCGTTCTCGCTCTGTAACCAAATATCGGTTTTATTGGCTGTTTGCCACTCCTGCAACGCCTGCATGGCGTCGCCCGGCAGCGCTTCCGTTATACGCAGCAAAATAATGGGGGTATTGGTATTAATAGCCTCAATATGGCCGAGCTTGCTGGCAACAGCCGCTGTATTTAACAAAGGGTATAAGGCATTGACACGTTGCAGCAGAATTTCATCGGCTACCAGGCAGTCCTGTATGGCGACAATATGGTGGCTTTGTGCTTCTCGGAAGCCAATCAGCAGTTTTTGTTCTTTGCCCAACCAGCGCGTTGCCAGCCTCACTCTGCGGCGGTAACGCATCGGTTCACTAACAAGCGGTTCCTGCCACGGCAGACTGCTGGTTTGGGGATTAAATACGCCGAACTTCAGAAACAGCTCTTCCACCACTTGCCGCTTATGAGCCAGCTGTTTTTTCTCGTCTATGTGCTGAAAGTCACAACCTCCACAGCTAGCATAATACTGACAAGGCGCTTCGCGACGGTCGCTACTGGGCTCCAGAATACGCTCTAAATTACCACTGTGTTTGCCGGCAGTTTTGTACTCTATGATCTCGCCCGGCAAGGCGCCCATAATAAAACGAGTGGGCTGACCTTTTACGGCTGCACGTACAACTGCACGCGCCTGATGGTCAAGTGCTGACACCTGACCTTTTAGGGTTTTACTTACGGACTTATTGCGCTTCTGCGGCTTAAAAAATTGCGCCATGTTGGTTTTACTTTACCTAATTTATTTCTAGTCTGTTTCTAAAATAACCGTTGCTACCGCGTAGTGCTTTTCGTCACTAATGGATAAATGGCTGCCGATGATACCCTGCTCTTTTACCCATTGTGCCGCGGTTTCGGTGAAATACCATTCAGGTTTACCGTATTCGTTATGTATTACCTGCATATGCTGAAAAGACAATCCGGCGGAAATACCACGACCAAAAGCCTTAGAGCAGGCTTCTTTGGCAGCAAAACGTTTGGCCAGAAAAGCTGCTTCATCAACCGAGGCTGTCATTTCTTCCTGTTCTTTTGGCGTTAACACGCGTTTCACTAAACTGTTGCCACGCGCTAACGACTGCTCTATACGGGCTACTTCAACAATGTCAGTACCTAAGCCCCAAATTGCCATTAGCGTGCCTTATCTAAAATATTGCGCATATCGCGCACAGCCTGATCCAGGCCAACCAATACCGCACGGGCAATAATCGAATGACCTATATTCAATTCACAAACTTGCGGAATTTCCGCCACTTCTAATGTGTTGTGGTAATGCAGACCGTGTCCAACGTTTACCTGCAAGCCAATAGAATGCGCGTATTCGGATGCTTCCATTAAGCGAGCCAGTTCAACGGTGCGCTGCTCTTCAGTTTCGGCCTCTGCGTATTGCCCGGTATGAAGCTCGACAATGGGGGCGCCGGCTTCTTTAGCAGCGTCTATTTGCTTATGGTCAGCGTCAATAAACAACGAAACCTGAATACCGGCATCGCTCAAGCGACGGGTGGCATCGGTTATAGCCTCTAATTGACCGGCAACATTCAGGCCGCCTTCAGTCGTCAATTCCTGACGTTTCTCCGGCACCAGACAACTGTAGGTAGGCTGAGTTCTTATCGCTATGTCTAGCATCTCTTCGGTAACGGCCATTTCCAGATTCATGGGCACATTAAGCGTTTGCTTCAACATAGCAACGTCGCGGTCAGTAATATGACGGCGGTCTTCACGCAAATGAATCGTAATGCCATCGGCACCCGCTTGTTCGGCAATAGCTGCGGCAGCTACCGGGTCGGGATAACGTACACCGCGTGCATTACGCAACGTGGCCACGTGATCAATGTTAACGCCCAGGCGTAAACCTTTCATTATTCAGCTCCTTTCGCTTTTCGGCTAGTTCTTTTCAATTCACTGACGCTTAGTGCCTCGGAACAATTCACGACTGCGCAGCGGTTTGTCACCTAAATAAACCGCTAAGGCGTCACGCATAATATATTTTAGCAGTCTTAAGCGGTTTTCGTCGTCAACGTCCCACGCAGCCAGCTTTTCAATATCCGCCACTGAATACGCCCGTTGTTGATTGTCTCTGGCTTGGGTCACAAAGCCATGGTCGGGAATAAAATAGCACCACTTAGAGTCGGACAGCGCCTTACCGGTGTCGGCGTCATAATGCCAGTCAAACGCCGCTCCCAAATGCTGCAATAACTGCCATTCAAACTGACGCAAAGCAGGCTCTACACGCTTGCTGTTGGTCATGTTTTGTAAGGCTGACGAATAGCTTTCAAAAAGCTCAGGGGCTTCAGCTTCTGCCGGCACCAGCCGTTGGATTAACTCGTTGAGGTAAAAACCACTGTAAAGTTTATCGCCCTGCAACAGCAGTTTTTGGGTTGTCTGCTGCGGTTCCAGCAAGGTTAAGGTTTTTAAGTCGCTGCGCCCCTGAAACTCGGCCAGCAGTGGCATAAAAGGTTGTGCTAAACCGCGCCAGGGGCTTTTCGGGCGCTTAGCCCCTTTTGCCACCACCCGAACCCGTCCCTTATCTTCAGTGAACAGATCCAGAATGAGACTGGTTTCCTGATAGTCCCAACGATGCAACACCAGTGCCCGCTGCGCCACCGGTTAATCTTCCCGGTAGCCCAGACTTTTTAACGCTCGTTCGTCGTCCGACCAACCAGATTTGACCTTAACCCAAAGTTTCATCATGACTTTGTTGTCCAGCAGTTTTTCTAAATCGCGCCGTGCTTCAGTGCCTATGGTTTTCAGTTTACTGCCACCCTGGCCGATGATCATCCGCTTCTGCGCTTCACGCTCAACCAGTATTAAAGCATGAATGTGAGTGGTACCTTTTTCAGACTGACCAAACTGCTCAATTTCCACCGTAGTTTCATAAGGCAGTTCGTCGCCGGTAAAACGCATAAGTTTTTCGCGTACAATTTCAGCCGCCATAAAGCGTACAGAACGGTCGGTTACATAGTCTTCCGGGTAATAGTGGTAGCCTGGCTGCAAATGCGAGCGAACAATTTTTCTCAACTCGTCGACATTGTCACCGTGTGTTGCCGATATAGGCAGAATGGCATCAAACTTATGCTGTTCATTAAGCCACTGCAAGTGCGGTAATAAACGCTCTTTGTCTTTCAATTGGTCAACTTTATTAACCAATAACACCACAGGAACTTTACTACGCTGAATTTTCTCCAGCACCATTTTATCGTCTTCTAACCACTTTAAGTTTTCAACCACAAACAGCACTAAGTCTACGTCTTTTAACGCAGAGGAAGCAGTCTGGTTCATCACGCGGTTTATGGCACGAGGTTCTTCTTTGTGCATACCCGGCGTGTCAACATAAATGGCCTGACAGCCATCGTCGGTGTCCACACCTAAAATACGGTGGCGGGTAGTCTGAGGCTTATTCGAGGTAATGCTGATTTTCTGCCCCAGCAACCGGTTAATCAGTGTGGATTTCCCCACATTCGGACGACCAACAATGGCGACAAAGCCGCTGTGTTTATTCTCGTCCAGTTCTATATCCAGCGTCATGCGCTCTCCTGCAAATGTTCTAATGCGGCCGTTGCTGCAGCCTGTTCGGCTTTACGGCGGCTGGTACCTGTGCCTTTAAAAGGGCTTTCGATACCTTCTACAGAACAGTTTACGGTAAATTGTTGATTATGCGCCTGCCCCTGTGTAGCGACCACGTCGTACTCAGGTAGAGGCTTCTGACGCGCCTGCAGTAACTCCTGCAAGCGTGTTTTCGGATCTTTCTGGCTGGTACCAGGTTCAATCAAGGTTAACTGGGGTTCGAACCAGTTAAGAATGACCTGTCGAATGGTATCCATGTCACTGTCCAGATAAATGGCACCAATAATGGCTTCTACTGCATCGGCAAGAATGGACTCGCGACGATAACCGCCGCTTTTTAACTCGCCCTGACCCAGCGACAAAAAATCGCCCAGCCCCATTTTTTTTCCAAGCTTCGCCAAAGAACGACCACAAACTATGGCAGCGCGCATACGGCTTAAATCGCCTTCTGCTACTTTGGGGAATTTTTGATACAAAGCTTCAGCTATCACCAGACCTAAAATAGAATCACCCAGAAACTCGAGGCGTTCATTGTGCGTTGATGAAGCACTACGGTGGGTCATTGCCTGACGCAATAACTCCTGCTGTTCAAAGCTATGACCAACAATTTTTTCCAGTTCCGTTAAAGGTGGTTTGGGCAAACTCACTCAATACTCCCTAGCCTTTCAAATCGAACTCCCGTAGGAACCCACGACGGCAACCAACTATCGCTACTGCGATCCATTTCAAAACTCATCCAGATGAATACCGCTCTGCCAACCAGCAGCTCTTCGTCAACAAAGCCCCAATAGCGGCTGTCACGAGAATTATCGCGGTTATCACCCATAGCAAAATACTGGCCTTCAGGCACCACCCACTCGTCTTTCTGTGTGCCCGGCTGATTAAAATACGACATAGTCCGTGGCGCAACACGTGGGTCGATAAGAATTTCGTGGCTCACATCGCCTAACTGTTCTTCATAGGTACGCAATGGCGACGAACCAGAGAAATACTCACCATCTTCTTTTAATGAGGTGGATACCACCTTCATTTCTTCACAATCTTTCTCGCCAGCGGCACACGCAGGCTGAATATAAAGTGACTTATTACGGTAAATAATACGGTCGCCAGGCAAGCCAATAACACGCTTGATGAAATCTATACTAGGTTCTTCCGGATATTTAAATACGGCAATATCGCCGCGTTCAGGCAACGAGGTATCCACCAACGTCTTTTGAAAAAGTGGATCTTTAATACCGTAGGAAAACTTTTCTACCAGAATAAAGTCGCCCTTTAGTAAGGTTGGCATCATTGAGCCTGACGGTATCTGAAATGGCTCATACAACAAAGTGCGTACAACCAGTACTAAAGCAATAACCGGGAAAATAGACTCGCTCAGCTCCATAAGTTTAGGCTGAGGTGCCAGTGTGTCAATTTGCTGTTCGGTTAAAGCCTTGGTTGTTTTTGTCTCAACCTCAGCAATAACCGCTTTACGCTTTGGCTTCAGTACTCGCGCATCGTAAAGCCATAACAACCCGGACAGAACGGTAATAACGGTTAAAATAATTGAAAAATAATTGGCCATTTCCTATTTGCCTACTTTTAAAACCGCAAGGAAGGCTTCCTGAGGTACTTCTACGTTACCCAGGTTCTTCATGCGCTTTTTACCCTCTTTTTGTTTTTGTAAAAGCTTCTTCTTACGACTAATGTCGCCGCCATAACACTTAGCTGTTACGTTTTTACGCAGCTGCTTGACCGTTGAGCGCGCAATAACATGGTTGCCAATGGTCGCCTGAATGGCAATATCAAACATTTGTCGCGGAATCAACTCACGCATTTTATCAACTAACATGCGGCCGCGCCCTTCAGCGTGATCACGGTGGGTGATCATTGCCAGCGCATCTACCCGGTCGCCGTTAATCAGTATATCGACACGAACCATGTCCGCAGGTTCAAATTTCTTGAACTGATAATCCAGTGAAGCGTAACCACGACTGGTCGATTTTAACCGGTCGAAAAAGTCCATAACCACTTCTGCCATGGGCAGCTCGTAAGTTACCGCAACTTGTTTACCGTGATAAGCCATAGCCGTTTGTACGCCGCGCTTATCAACACATAAGGTAATCACATTACCCAGAAACTCTTGCGGAACCAAAATGTTGGCTTCCACAATAGGTTCATAAATGGTTTCAATATCGTTAACCGCTGGCAAGTTCACCGGGTTATCTACTTTGACTATGCTGCCATCGGTCTTTTCAACTTCGTAAACAACCGTTGGTGCTGTGGTAATCAAGTCTATGTCGTACTCACGTTCTAAGCGTTCCTGAATAATTTCCATGTGCAGCATGCCAAGGAAACCACAACGGAAGCCAAAGCCAAGTGCCGCAGAATTCTCCGGCTCATAAAAAAGCGACGCGTCATTTAACGACAATTTCCCCAAAGCATCCCGGAAGGACTCATAGTCCTCTGAGCTGATTGGGAACATACCTGCGTAAACCTGAGGTTTGACTTTTTTAAAGCCCGGTACCGGCTCTTTTGCCGGGTTCTTCGTGTTGGTTAGAGTATCACCGACCGGTGCACCCAGAATGTCTTTAATACCCGAAATAACATAGCCTACCTCGCCGGTGTGCAAAATGCCGGTCTCGTGAGGTTTCGGATCAAAATAGCCGACTTTATCAATTTGATACGACTGACCAGTGGACATTACTGTCATTTTCTCGCCGGCGCGCAAGGTGCCGTTACGCACGCGAACCAAAGAAACAACCCCCTGATAATTATCAAACCAGGAGTCAATAATCAGTGCCTGTAATGGCTCTTCTGGCTCGCCCTTGGGTGGCGGTATTTGCCGGACAATACGTTCAAGCACGTCGTCGATACCAATACCGGTTTTTGCGGAGCATTGAACGGCATCCACCGCTTCAATGCCAACAATGTCTTCTATTTCCTGCGCCACGCCCATAGCATCGGCCTGCGGCAGGTCAATTTTGTTCAGTACCGGAACAACTTCCAGATCCATTTCAATAGCGGTATAACAGTTTGCCAAAGTCTGCGCTTCAACACCCTGAGCTGCATCAACAACCAGCAGTGCCCCTTCACAACCCGCCAACGAACGCGAGACTTCATAAGAAAAGTCAACGTGCCCCGGGGTATCGATGAAGTTTAACTGATAGGTTTCACCATCTTTAGCCGTGTAATAAAGGGTTACGCTCTGTGCTTTAATCGTAATCCCCCGCTCACGCTCCAAATCCATGGAGTCGAGTACTTGCTCAGCCATCTCACGGTCAGTCAGTCCACCGCAATGCTGGATCAAGCGGTCGGACAAGGTGGATTTACCGTGGTCAATGTGAGCGATGATCGAGAAGTTACGAATATTACTTTGCTTGAACGCCCTATTCGGCATTGATGATACCTCTGTAAAACTGAATTCTGGAACTTAAAAAATTAGTCCCGATCATACTCATGTTAGCGGCAAGAACAAAGGACTTTATGACAGTTCAGGGGTTTCAGTGCTGAACTTCAGCCGCAACGCTTTCCAGTTTGACCATTGCATTGACTTGAATGTCACGTTTACGGAACCAACGTTTTAGTCCCCAGAAGGTAAAAGCAAAGCCGGTAAAGGACAGTAAGATAACAAAACCTTCGGGTAACGTACCTGTGTTTTCCAGTAGCACAGCTAATAGCAAAAGTGTCAGTATGGGTAAACCGTAAAGCAATAAAGCAAAGCGTGTCACCGCAGTTTCCGGTACTTCTAATTGCACCTGGTCGCCTGGATTAAAGGCTTGTTCGGTAACCACGGTAAACTGCGCATTTCGGTCAGCAAAAACTTTGCTTAAAATGCCGGCACCACAGTTAGACACCTGCGCACAACCTGAGCAGGCAGTTTTTAACTGAGTGGTAACGGTTACGCGATTGCCGTCAACCGCTGTTACTTCTGCTATTTCTTTCATTATTTAACTTCTGCCGCTATGCGTTGGGCCATGGCTAAAGGTACCTGACCCACCACTGTCACAAGAAAGTTATTATAACGCTTTGAGAACAAAGTGTGTGAAGAAGATAGCGCAAGATCGGTTTCCATGCCCTCAGTGAGTTCAGCTACATAAACAGAGTACTCGGCAAGACCATCGGAAAATAAATAGTGGTCAACCGGCGTTGAATCGACAACAAGATTGTGACTTTGTTGACTTAATAATTTGAACCCTCGCGGTGCCCATTGCGGCTCAACACTGTAATTTGTTGCACTTTGCACCCGCAAATCTTTTAGCAGCGGCGGCATTTCAATATTGCTTATTTCTTTGGTTATTTCAGGTGCGGTATTGCGAACCGATAAACTGGTTAATTGCATTTGCTCCACCACATCGCCGGACTGATTCATCATCATCATTTTAAGCGGCATACCGTGCTTACGGTCAATCCATAGTGCGTAGCTGTAACGCTGATTATCGCGGCTTAGAATACGAATATGCTGGGCATTACGACCTAAAACTCTTGCGCCACCGCCTACCGTAACCTGATAGCTATGACTAAGACGTTCAAAGGGTTGAGAAAATGCTGCCGGGAAAATAGCGGTAATAGTATCGGACTTTAATGCGTAGTTACTGGATGAGGTATTAAAGTGGGCAACCTTGTTATTCACTCTTAAGATGCGAAAGTCCGGACCATTCATTTGAATTAACAGTTCGGTACTTCCTGTCTCCGGATCGTTGCCCTGTAGCCACTGATAAGGCTCAATTTGGTCGCCATGTACATGAACTAACGACGCTTCAAAATTCAGTTCAGTTAAAGCTTCTGCCATACGGTTGAACCAGTCAGCACCACTTTCTGCTTGTTCGCTAGCCTGTTGTGCGCTTGCCGAAAAGGTTCCGGCGAATAACACAGCGCCACATAAAATAGACCGGTACAACCGAGTTATCATAGCCTTAATTACCTTTGTTGAGCTCCTGCTCTGACTGCTCATCTTTTGCTGTTTGCTCTGTTTTTTGCTGCAACATCAATTGTTGTTGATGATCAATCAGGTATGACTGAACCTGACGGCGTCTTTGCTGATCGCTGATTTGCGACATTGGCTCAACACGATTCAAACTCACCGGTTCACGGCCACCACCAATGGGGCTGGTCAGCAGAGTAGGTTCTGCGCTGCTACCATCGGGTGTCGCTGGTTGCTGATAAGTTTGCACTGTCATCACCGCAACCACGGCCACACTTGCTGCAACGGCAACTTTAGCGAAAGGCTGGAGCCAACGTGAAGCCGCTTTATTCTGGCTCTTAGAGCGACCAAAACCTGGCTTAACGACATTGGACTCCTGGCTTACGCTGACACGAACACGCTCGCTAATATCAAGGCTGATATCGGAGTTTAAGTCACCTTTTATTGCCGCGCGAATAACACTGTAACGGTGCCACTCCTGCTGAGCCTGTTCATCTTGCAACAGTGCTTCAATTTCATCGGCATTGATGAGTTGTTCATCAAACAGCGCGGATGTTGATTCTGATTTGTTCCGAGACATAGATGCCCCTCTGTTAGTTTACCGTTCCAGCAACGGTCGGAGTTGATTATCTATTGCTTCCCGAGCGCGAAAGATGCGAGAGCGGACAGTACCTATAGGACAATCCATTTCTAGCGCAATTTCCTCGTAACCGAGACCTTCAATTTCCCTTAAAGTAATTGCCCGACGTAAATCATCCGGCAATTCATCAATCGTTTTTAATACCACATCTCGAATCTCATCAGAGAGCATTTGTCTTTCCGGAGAGGCGCTGTCTCTTAGCGCACCGGCTCCTTCATAAAACTCTGCGTCTTCTGCATCAATGTCAGATGCGGGCGGTTTCCTACCTTGCGAAACTAAATAGTTTTTCGCCGTATTAACCGCAATTCGGTACAGCCAGGTATAAAAGGCACTGTCGCCACGGAAGTTCGGTAACGCCCGATACGCTTTTATAAACGCTTCCTGTGCAACATCAGCTACGTCGCCCTGTTGTTTGACATAACGCGATATCAAACTCATGACTTTATGCTGATACTTTTTTACCAGCAGATCAAAAGCTCGGTTATCACCTTGTTGTACTCTTTCGACCAGCTGTTGGTCACTCACCTGTTCGCTCATCCGAGCCTGTTCTCCCTTAACCCAGGAACTGCTGGAACTGGCGGCCCGTCCTGTTTCTTACTGACTGTGACAGAGCCGCATGTAAAAAGTTCGCAAAAATATCGTCAAATGCGTAAAATCGTTCAAAATTCACATTGAGTACTTTATGGAACCTGTTGCAAATTATCAATGCGATGTACTGATTATTGGTTCGGGAGCCGCGGGATTAACTACCGCTTTACAGTTGGCCGATAACTTAAACGTTACGGTACTAAGTAAAGGCCCGCTGACTGAAGGCTCAACCTTTTACGCGCAAGGCGGCATTGCCGCAGTATTCGACGAAAACGACAGTATTGAGAGTCACATCGAGGATACCTTAATTGCCGGCGCCGGCCTTTGCGATCCCGAAGCCGTTAAGTTTACCACAGAAAACGCGCGCGCAAGTCTGCAATGGCTGATTGATGCCGGCGTGGGTTTTGATCAAGTCGAGTCTAAAGACAGCAACCCAGCGTACCACCTGAACCGTGAAGGCGGTCACAGCCATCGTCGCATTCTGCACGCAGCAGATGCCACCGGCAAAGCGGTACAGACAACATTGCAGAAAAAAGCAATGGAGCATCCAAATATTCAGGTGCTGGAACGATACAACGCGGTCGATTTGATCACGGGTTCTCGTATCGGTAAACCTGACGGTTGCTATGGAGCTTATGTCTGGAGCCGTCAGAAAGAACAAGTGGAAACCGTTGCGGCAGGCTGTGTGGTATTGGCTACGGGCGGTGCAAGTAAGGTATATCAGTATACCAGTAACCCGGATATTGCCAGCGGCGACGGTATTGCCATGGCCTGGCGCGCAGGCTGCAGTGTGGCCAATATGGAATTTAATCAGTTCCATCCAACCTGTTTATTTCACCCCAACGCGCAGAGTTTTCTATTAAGCGAAGCCTTGCGTGGCGAAGGCGCTTTGCTGAAACGGCCCGACGGAACTCGTTTTATGCCGGACTTTCATGAGTCTGCTGAATTGGCTCCGCGCGACGTGGTTGCCCGCGCTATCGACTTTGAAATGAAGCGTCTGGGTGCTGTCTGCATGTATCTGGATATTTCTCATAAACCGAAAGACTTTATTCAGCATCACTTCCCTACCATTATGGAAAAATGCTTGTCGCTGGGTATTGATATCAGCAAACAGCCGATGCCGGTTGTTCCTGCGGCCCATTACACCTGTGGCGGTGTTAAAACCGATATGAACGCAGCGACCGATTTACCCAACTTGTATGCTGTTGGTGAGGTTGCCTGCACAGGTCTGCACGGAGCCAATCGCATGGCTAGCAACTCGCTGCTGGAATGTCTGGTTTTCGCCCGTGCGGCGGCTAAAGATATTTTATCTAAACGCCCTCATCAGAAGGCCTTAAATCATATTCCCGGTTGGGATGAAAGTCAGGTAGGTAATTCCGACGAGGAAGTTATAATTCAACATAACTGGCATGAGCTACGACTGTTCATGTGGGACTACGTTGGCATTGTGCGTACCACCAAGCGTCTGGAACGGGCCCTTCACCGAATTCAGTTGCTACAGCGCGAAATTCACGAGTATTACTCGAACTTCCGCGTGAGTAACAATTTACTGGAGTTACGTAACTTAGTGCAGGTATCAGAGCTTATTGTACGAAGCGCTATTAGTCGTAAAGAAAGTCGCGGCTTACACTATACTCTGGACTACCCTGACACATTGCCGGATCCTCAGCCTACGGTGCTGACACCGAAAAGTTAAGGCTCTGACAACTGTTGTAACTGGCGCCGCAGTTTTATCTGCTGCGCCTTTGACAACTGAAACCACCAAACCCGGAGCCAGTGCCGCTTTTCCTGACCTTTTTCTGTTTTATAGGCAAGCGGCAGTAAAACCAACATACCGCCTACGACCAGTGCTTTGCTGAATAATTGACAACGTTCACCCAGCCACCACCAGTAACGTCCGCACGCTGACACAGACAACACGCGCATAGGTCGCTGTAAACGAAAATAACTGTCAGGGTTCACCGCCCGAGTCTATACCTTAACGCGTGACAACATAAACCGAATCATTTCAGCAAGTTCTTCGTCTTCACACTTCTGGTGACCCATAAACCAGGCAAAAAGATCCGGGTCATCGCAGGTAATTAAACGGCGAAATACCGCTTTTTGTTCTTCACTTAGTTCGTCGTAAGCCTGATCAACAAAAGGTTCAAATAATACATCCAGCTCCAGCATGCCCCGGCGGCACGCCCAACGTAAACGACGCTTGTCTTTTAGTGCTTCTTCCGACTGTTTTAACGGCAACATAAAATCTCCGCAGCAATTGCCCTTGTAATTCGATAATGTGCCCTAATATTACCACGTAAGCCATTTAATAAGGAGTCATTGTGGTTGAGTTAACGCAGCATTTTACTGACGCAAATCAGGATCACCTTTCCGTTCAACTGACGGACTATGGTATCCTCTCAGTTTCTGGCGAAGATGCTGACAGTTTTTTACAGGGTCAGCTGACATGTGATTTACGCAAACTCGACCAGGATAATTGCTTATATGGCGCACATTGCGATCAAACCGGAAAAGCATTTAGTATCTTCTGGCTTTATCGCGAAGACGACACCGTTTTTTTAATTATGCACCGCAGCGCAATTGAAGGCTCTTTGGCACAATTAAAGAAATTCGGTGTCTTTAGTAAAGTCACTATTGAAGATGTAAGCGACGACTGGAGCATAGCCGGTGTTTTCGGTAGCAAAGCAGCCAGCGTTGCAGAAGAATTTGATGGCCGGGTAATACAGGTTGGGACCAGTCCCGACCAATATCTGTTACTCAGCCAACAACCAATTTCTACGGATTATCCGCAACCTTACTGGGATGCGTTGGAAATTGAACGGGTTCGTCCACAACTTACGTCTGAGAACATCCAGGCGTTTGTCCCGCAAATGATGAATTTGCAGGCGTGGGATGGAATCAGTTTTGACAAAGGATGTTATATCGGCCAGGAGACTATTGCCCGGATGAAATATTTGGGCAAACAGAAACGGGCGCTCTTTCGCTTATCCGGTAAAGTAACGGCTCAAGTTACTGCTGGTACGCAATTAGAGAAAGCCATTGGCGAGAACTGGCGTCGTGCAGGTACGGTCATTATGGCAGTGAACCGCACCGACACCCAAGTGGACTTATTAGCTGTTTTACCCAGTGACACAGACACTGACACGGCTATACGAGTCCGGGATGACGACGCAAGTCTTCTGGAAATACACTCACTGCCTTATCAATTAGGTTAAATTTATGAGCGAAACCATTGCACCAAACAAAGTCGTGGCTATCAACTATGCCGTTAAAACGGAAGATGGCCAGACGCTGGACCAGTCTAAAGATGGCAGCCCACTGAACTTCATCCACGGTCGTGGCATGCTGATTCCTGGTCTGGAAAATGCACTGGAAGGCAAAAAAGTTGGCGATAGCTTCACTGCAGAAGTTAAACCAGAAGAAGCTTATGGCGAACGTCATGACGGCTTAATCCAGACTGTACCACGTAACCTGTTCGGCGAAAACGAAGTACAGCCTGGCATGCAGTTCCGTGCCAGCACGGATCAAGGCGAGCAGTCTGTTGTTATCGTTGAAGTAAAAGACGACGAAGTAACTGTTGATGGTAACCACCCACTAGCCGGTGTTAACCTGAACTTTGACGTAGAAGTTATTGAAGTTCGTGAAGCGACTGAGCAAGAACTTGAGCACGGTCACGTTCACACTGACGGCGAAGACCACTAAGCGCTGTTTTTGATAAAAGAAACCCGGCTAATTAGCCGGGTTTTTTGTTTCAGAGAGCTAATTAATCCGCTTTTGGGCGCATATGCGGGAACAATAATACGTCGCGAATAGACGCAGAATCTGTTAACAACATAACCAGACGGTCAATACCAATGCCCTGACCGGCTGTTGGCGGCATACCGTGTTCCAGTGCGGTGACATAATCTTCGTCGTAGAACATGGCTTCGTCATCGCCCGCTTCTTTCTGTTCAACTTGCTCGCGGAAACGTTCAGCCTGATCTTCAGCATCGTTCAGCTCCGAGAAACCGTTCGCCAACTCACGACCACCGGCAAAAAATTCAAAACGGTCAGTCACAAACGGATTGTCGTCGTGACGACGCGCCAATGGTGAAACTTCCGCCGGATACGCAGTAATAAAGGTAGGCTGAATTAAACGGTGCTCAGCAACAGTCTCAAAAATTTCAATCTGGACTTTGCCTAAGCCCCACGACGGCTTAACACTGACACCAACCTGCTCGGCAATTTCAGTTGCTGTATTCATGTCATTAAGCTGCTCAATACTCACTTCCGGCATGTATTTAACAATAGCTTCCAGCACGGTCATGCGCTCAAACGGCTTACCGAAATCATAATCCACACCCTGGCTGGTAAACTGAGCAGAGCCTAAAACAGATTCAGCCGCACCGCGTAACATTTGCTCGGTTAAATCCATTAAGTCGTGATAATCCGCGTACGCCCAGTAGAATTCCAGCATGGTGAATTCAGGGTTGTGCCGCGTTGACAGACCTTCATTACGGAAATTACGGTTAATTTCAAACACCTTTTCAAAACCACCAACGACTAAACGTTTAAGGTAAAGTTCTGGTGCAATACGTAAAAACAGCTCCATATCCAGAGCGTTATGGTGCGTGCTGAAAGGACGAGCTGCGGCGCCACCCGGAATAGCCTGCATCATAGGAGTTTCAACTTCCAGAAACTGACGGTCACTTAAAAAACGACGAATATAGTCAATGATTTTAGAGCGAGCCATGAAAGTACTGCGAGACTCTTCGTTGGTAATCAGGTCCAGATAACGCTGACGATAGCGCATTTCCTGATCTGACAGACCATGGAATTTATCCGGCAAAGGACGCAGTGCTTTAGTCAGCAAACGTACTTCGTCAACTTGCACGCTTAACTCACCGGTTCCGGTAATAAACAAGGTGCCAGAGGCGCCGAGAATATCGCCTAAATCCCACTTTTTAAATTCCGTGTTGTAATAACCTTCAGGCAGATTGTCGCGGGCAACATACAGCTGAATTTTGCCGCTCATATCCTGGATGGTCGCGAAACTGGCTTTCCCCATAATACGACGGGTCATCATACGACCGGCCACTTTCACGCGAATGCCCTTTTCAGCCAGCTCCTCTTTGCTCACATCATCGTATTCAGCATGCAAATCGGCAGCCAAAGAATCCCGACGGAAATCGTTCGGGAATGCGATGCCCTTATCGCGAAGCGCCGACAGTTTCGCCTTTCGCTGCGCGATCTGTTCGTTTACGTCTACTTCAGGTGCCTGCGATTTATCAGTCATTATCGATTTTCCTCTGTCGGGATACTTAAATTAAACTTACAGCCCGCTTTTTAAGCTGGCTTCAATAAATGGGTCAAGTGCGCCATCAAGCACAGCCTGGGTATTACGGTTTTCGATACCCGTACGTAAATCTTTGATGCGCGCATCGTCCAGAACATAAGAGCGAATTTGACTGCCCCAGCCAATATCAGCTTTTGAGTCTTCTAATGCCTGTTTCTCTTCGTTCTGTTTCTGTAATTCAAATTCGTACAATTTCGCTTTCAGCTGTTTCATTGCTGAGTCGCGGTTCTTGTGCTGCGAACGGTCACTCTGACATTGCACAACAATGCCTGTCGGTTCGTGTGTTAAGCGAACCGCAGAATCGGTACGGTTAACGTGCTGACCACCTGCGCCAGAAGCACGATAGGTATCAACTCGTAAATCTGACGGATCAATTTCAATGTCTATATCGTCGTCAACTTCCGGGTAAACAAAAACCGAAGCGAACGATGTATGACGACGATTACCTGAGTCGAAGGGCGATTTACGTACTAAACGGTGCACACCGGTTTCGGTGCGCAGCCAGCCGTAGGCGTATTCTCCAACCACACGTACTGTCGCCGATTTAATACCAGCTACATCCCCTTCAGACAGCTCAGTAATTTCCGCTTTAAAGTCATGTGCTTCTGCCCAGCGCAAATACATGCGTAGCAGCATATTAGCCCAGTCTTGGGCTTCGGTTCCGCCGGAACCTGACTGAATATCCAGGTAGCAGTCTGCCGAGTCGTTGTCTTTTGAAAACATACGACGAAACTCTAAAGCTTCCAGCTGTTTTACTAAACCGGACAGCTCTTCATGGGCTTCGTTAAAGGTGTCTTCGTCTTCTGCTTCCACTGCAAGATCAACAAGACCTTCGACATCATCCAGCCCCTGCTGAAGTTTATCCAAGGTTTGTACCACTTGCTCTAATGCCGCACGCTCTTTACCTAAGGCTTGCGCCTTGGGTGGATCATCCCACACATTGGGCTGTTCCATCTCACGGGTGACTTCTTCCAGACGCTCTAACTTAGCATCGTAGTCAAAGATACCCCCTAAGCGAATTACTACGCTCACGCATTTCTTTGATGTTGTTGTAGGTTGCGTTGGTCTCGAACATGCGACTACCTAATTCTGTTAATTCTAAAAGGGGCGTAGTTTAACGTATTGCGCGGATTTGCTCCACCAACAACTGAACGTTTGTGCGTCCGCGAAAGTGATTAAGTTGTGGCTTGTATAAAAGTTCAACAACCGAGGCCTGCTGCGCCGGCCATTGTTGTGTATCAACGTTAAAGGCAATCGCATCTAATAATTCGCCTTGCGGGTGACGCACAACCAATTTTAGATGTCGCTCTCCGACAATACGCTGATCCACCAGCTCAAACTGGCCGTCAAACATAGGCTCGGGAAACTGCTGACCCCAGGGACCTGCACTTTGCAGCATATTCACACTGTCCTGCGAAAGTTGCAGTGTTGTGAGTTCGCCATCAGACCAGAACACACGTTGCTTCTGTTCTTCTGACAACCACTCCGACGCAACTTGCTCCGCCAGTTCAGAAAAGCGCGCCAGATTTTCTTTTTTCATGGTTAAGCCGGCGGCCATGGCATGTCCCCCGAAACGTTCCATAATGCCCGGCTCAAGACTATGAACACGTTCCAGTAAGTCTCGCATATGCAGACCACTGACCGAACGTGCGGAGCCTTTTAGGAATTCATCGTCATCGTTGGCTAACGCAATAACCGGACGGTTCACCTGCTCTTTTACCCTGCCCGCGACAATACCGATAACACCCGCATGCCAGTCCGGCTGATACAAAGTGACTAAATCAGGCACCTGTCCCTGATCAAAGCGCAACTTTGCGACAGCGCTTTCAGCGTGCTCGCGCATTTCCGTTTCAATTGATTTACGTTGCTGGTTTAAATCGTTAAGTTGCTGCGCTAACTGCTGCGCCCGGGTTTCACCCGCTAACAAGCATTCTATTCCCAGCCCAATATCGTCTAAACGGCCTGCAGCATTGATTCTCGGACCCAGAGCAAAACCTAAGTCGCTGGCAGCCAGCTGACTGGCATCACGGTTCGCAACTTCCAGCAACGCCTTAATTCCTGGGCGGCTCATACCTTTACGAATACGGGCTATACCCTGTTGCACCAATACGCGGTTGTTATAATCCAGCGGCACAACATCAGCTACAGTGCCAAGAGCAACGAGATCCAGCCAGTCAGCCAGGTTAGGTAGTGGCTCAACACCTTGTTCACGTAACGCTGAGCGCAACGCAAGCAGAACATAAAACGCCACACCCACACCGGCTAAATTTTTGCTTGGAAACTCACAGCCGTGCTGATTCGGGTTCACTATCGCATTAGCCGGAGGCAGTTCTTCAGGTGGTAAATGGTGGTCAGTAACCAGCACTTGTATGCCCTTTTCACGAGCAAGTGCAATGGCGTCATGCGCTGCAATACCGTTATCGACAGTCACAATTAACTGCACATTCTCTACGGCCAGTTGTTCTACCATGGCAACAGACAGGCCATAGCCGTCAGTCATTCGATTTGGTACACGATAACCCACTTGCTGCAGACCAAAGGCCTGCAGGGCCGACACCATTAATGCCGAACTGGTTGCGCCGTCGGCATCAAAATCACCGCAAATACAAACCTTTTCTTGATTTTTTAACGCATTTAGCAGCAGTTCAACGGCTTTATCGATATCTCTTAACGAAGAGAAATGGAGTAAACCGGAGGCTTTCAAAGATAATTCGTCAGCACGACGGACACCCCGGCGGGCATAAATTTGCCGCAACAAAGGCGGTATTTGTTGCGGCAAAAAGTCATCGTCAACGACTTGATAACGACGTATTTCATAATCACTCATGAATTACTGTGACTCACCTTTTTTAATTTCAGCAATTAAACGTGATGCAGGTAGCGCTCCCGGCACTAAACGACCGTCGGGCAGAACAATAGCGGGAGTACCGCTTACCCCAAACGATTTACCGAGTTGGTAGTGCTCCGCAACCGGATTGGAACAGCTTAAGTCGCCACTGTAATTTTCGTCTTCTTTAAAGGCGGTAATGGCCGCTTTTTTGTCATCCGCACACCAAACCGTCTGTAGCTGCTGCCCGCCTTTGCTACTCATACCACCACGGGGAAAGGCCAGGTATTTTATGGTAATGCCCTGTGCGTGATAGCTGTCCATGTTTTCGTGCAAGCGCTGACAATAACCGCAGGTAGTGTCTGTAAAAATCGTTACCTGATATTTCTCGTCCTCAGCCGGGTACACGATCATATCGTTTTCAAAACCTTTCAGCATTTTCAGACGAACTTTAGCCATACCCGCTTCACTTAAGTTTTCCGGTTCACTGCCGGTTATATCAAACACATTGCCGCTAATCAGCCGTTCACCATCATCTGACACATAAAACATGCCCTGATTAGTCACCGCACGGACATAGCCGTCAATTTCACCAGACTCTGTGGATAACACTTCAATACCAATTTTATTCAGGTGTCGGGTGTCGATTTCATTTTGTTCCGCACTAATTGCCAGCGCACTAAAACTTGCACCAACCAGCCCTACTAATCCAACTACAGACACTAAATTGCGCATAAATACCTCTTAAATTAACTGTCCGAACCCTACCCTGTTACCAGCCAAAATGCAATTAGCCGCGCGGGTGATGCTGAGCATGTAAGGCCTGCAGACGTTCACGTGCAACCTGGGTATAAATTTGTGTGGTGGATAAATCACTGTGACCTAACAGTAGCTGTAAGACACGTAAGTCGGCGCCATGGTTCAGCAAATGCGTGGCAAAAGCATGGCGTAAAGTGTGCGGCGACAAATGTGCGTAAATGCCGGCTTCTTCGGCGTAATGCTTTAATCTGTACCAAAATGCCTGACGTGTTAATAAAGAGCCACGTTGCGTAACGAATATCCAAGGGCTGCTCTTATCCGTTATTGCCGGGCGGCCGTGCTTCAAATACTTGTCCAACCATTCCAGCGCTTCTTCTCCTAAAGGCACTAATCGTTCTTTATTGCCTTTGCCGACAACCCGAACTAGTCCTTGCTGGCGGCTCAACTGGTCATATTGCAGACGAATAAGTTCGGTTACCCGTAGTCCGGTGGCATAGAGCACTTCCAACATAGTCCTGTCACGCAGACCAATGGGAGTTTCTGTATCAGGTTGTTCCAATAGAGAAACCACATCGTCCTCGCTTAACGAATGTGGGATGCTTTGCGGTAATTTAGGGCGTTTAAGGCGTGCTGTTGGGTCTACTGCCACCCACTGCTGTTTTACAGCAAACTGGAAGAATTTCTTCGTCGAACTTAAAAAACGCGAGGTGCTTCGTGGCGATAAGCCTTGCATACGCCGCCACAACAGGTAGTCCTGCAGCACCACTTCATCGGTGTCCATTAAGGATTTTTTGAGCGATAGCAAATATTCACAATAACGGCGTAAGTCACTGCGGTACGCTGCTTGAGTATTATTACTGGAGCCATGATGCAGCCATAGATGCTCAGTAAAAGCATCAATACGGTCTTCGTCCTCTGGGCGGAGTTGCTTCATGGGTTTTGGAAATTAGCGAAATGATAATGTTATTATGCCGCATAGCGAGAGCGGCTGAAACTGCTTGTGCAAAACTCTCCGAAAAGAATCAGGTTAAGCGCTAATGAGTAATGCCTAGTTTCTGCAGAACATCATATAGGCCAGCGGGCCCTTTGTGCTTGTACTCGTCTTTTTCTTCCGTTTGCGGCTGTTTCTTCTTTTCCAGCCGCTGACGAACCCGCCAGTCCAGGTTGTGAAGAAGCTCCAGGGGCAAACGATCAGGCGTTGCATCGGGAATAAGCGGCTGAGGATGAGTCGCGTCCTGTAGTTTAAAGTCTGACAACTGACTGACTGTTGCATAGACACCACTAGCCAGCACCATACCCGGCTTCGCATCTAAAGGCCGCGCTCTGCCTGCGCCAATGCTTCTTTGCCAGTTAACTTGCGCAGGGCGCTCAGAAATAACCGGGTCGTCACCCAAGGCAGACACCCAATAGGCAAACTCGCCCGCGAAGCCGTGATTAACGGCTTCGCTCGCGTGTTGCTCAAAGAAATGAGCGGCCTGATTTTCGACAGCAGCATTCTGTACAGCTGAAACTTGACTCATTAAGACTCTGGATAATCGGTTACAGATACTTCTGTATCGACCAAAGTCCTAAAAGTTTAAGTTTTCTCTTTACAGCTAAGCTAAGACTGTTATTATACGCGCCTCTTGAGTGGAGGGGTTCCCGAGTGGCCAAAGGGATCAGACTGTAAATCTGACGGCTCAGCCTTCGCAGGTTCGAATCCTGCCCCCTCCACCATTTCTTTACTGCACCGTCAGTTGGCTATCAGCCTGAATTACTCTTCCGAAAGCGTTATAACGACCTTACCCTGAGTTTTATTATCTGCAACATAATCCAGTGCCTGCTGAATATCGTCAGCGGCAAAAACCTCATCGATGATAGGTTTTATGGTGCTGCTTTTAAACTTATCGCCAAAATCACGCCACAAACCCTGTAAAATTTTTCCTTTGCGTTCCGGTGATAATGCTCGCAGAGTTGAGCCAATCAGCTTTTGGCGCTTCATCAGCATACGTCCGAAATCAACTTCGCCAGTCACGCCAGCCATTAAACCAATTAAAATAATACGGCCATCCTGTGCCAGATACTGCTGGTCTTTTGCTATAGACTCACCAGCGACAGGATTCAGAATGACGTCGACTTCGCCAAGAGCTTTAACTTCTTCAACAATGTTCTGTTTGTGCCGGTTTATCGCATTCTTCGCACCCAGTTTCAGGCAAAACTCCGATTTCTCTCCACTACCCACTACGGCGGTAAGCTCATTACCACTTTCCCGGCACAACTGGATCAGTGACGAACCCACACCGCTGGCACCCGCATGAGCTAATACCCGCTCTCCGGGTTTTAAGTCAGCTAATTGATAGACATTAAGATAGGCCGTAGCAAAAGTTTCCAGCCAACCCGCAGCTTCTGCATTACTCCAGCTTTCAGGCACCTCCAGTATTTGTTCGGCGGAAACATTCACCTGTTCAGCAAAACCACCACCAGCCAATAACGCGCTGACACGTTGCCCGGTTTGCCAACCATTGACTTCGCTACCTACTTTTTCTATAACACCGCAGACTTCTAAGCCGGGAACAGCTGACGCGCCTTTAGGCGGTGGGTATTTCCCTGCTATTTGCATTAAGTCGGCACGATTAAGTCCGGCGCTTAGTACCCGCAGCTGAACTTCATTAGCCTGTGGTTCGTCCAGTTCAGGGTGGTTCTTCCAGTGTACTTTTTGTTCTGAAATCGCAATTGCTTTCATATCAGCCTCTGTTGCCGCTTAACATTATTGAAATTAGCCAGTATGCTGTCGGTATGAATAAGATCAGGATACTGTTTGACGCAAATGGACAAAACCTTAGAGCTCAATAATAAACGCGTATTATTAATAGATGACCAGAAACCCTTTCAGGTCATGCTCAAAGGCTTGCTGTTAAACTTGGGGGCGCAGGACGTACAAGTCAAGACCACTGGCGAAGCTGGCATTGCCGCTTACATCAAAAATCCGCACGATATTCTGCTGGTAGACTATAACTTGGGGCGTGGCCGCAATGGCCGTCAGGTTTTAGAAGAACTGCAAGTTCGTGGGTTAATGAAAGAGCACACTCTGTTCTTTATTATTACCGGCGACAACACTCGCCCTATGGTACTCAGCGCACTGGAACTGCAACCCGATGATTATTTGATGAAACCGTTTTCACATCGTGTGTTGCGCTCCCGTCTGGTGCGGGCTTATAAACGCCGCATGTGGTTAAAAGACGTATTCAAAGCGCTGACCAATCATGATTATGAAGCCTGTATTGATGCCTGCCAGAAACATATTCAGTCTAACAGCCGTTACAGTAATTACTGCCGCAAACTGCAAATTGAGTTGTACAACAAAACCGGGCAATTGGATAAAGCGGAAACGGCAATTAAAGAATTGCTGGAAGAAAACTCCCACAGTTGGGTCTTTCTAAAACTGGCTGAAACACGGTTATTACAAAACTCTCCCGAAGAAGCGCTGAATATTCTTAATCATTTAATTAAGCGCATGCCTAATGCTGTTGAAGCTTATGATCTGAAAACCGAGTGTTATCTTCAACAGCAACAGTTGGAAGACGCTTTGGAGAGCGCCCGTGATGCCATTACTATGGCGCCATTTTCAATTGAAAGACAAACTAAGCTGGCTCATATTGCCCGCGACAACGGCGACTTTGATATTGCCAAGCAAGCCATGAACAACGTTTTGCAAATAGCCCGTAAATCGGTTTTTCGTAACGCGCATCACTTGTGTAACTATTTACGCAGTATTTTAGATGCGGCCGAAAATAGCGATACACCGCAGCAAATCAGTAAGTATCAGACAGAAGCAACAATGGAGCTACAGCGTGCCCGCTATGACGAGCATCTGTTGCATGCCGATATTTCGTTTGAGGATTTGGAATCCATTTTATTATCGCGTATTGATTCATTTAATGGTCGTTTACGCGAGGCTCAGCAACGCTTAAACGAAGTTGTTGGCGAAAAACTGGCACACAACCAACCTATCAATAAAGACTTATTACCTGACGTTATCGCCATTTTGCTGGATGTCGGGGAGTATGAAAAAGCGAATGCTCTGGCAGCGAATCAGGACGAAAACCCGACTCTTGACAGTTACACCTCTAAAATTTTACAGGCGCGCTTAGCTGCTGCTCAAAAACAGCAGGATAACTTCTTTGAAGTTCACAAAGCGGGCTTAGATGCTTACCAGCAAGGCGATTATATTCGTGCACTGGAACTATTTCGTAAAGCCATGGAAGCCGCGCCCATGAACAGTGGTGCCGCACTTAACTTTATTCAGGCGGCCGTTCGTTATGTCGAAGAAACTCCAGGTGGAGAGCGGGTTCGGCTTAAGAAAGAATGCGATAATTGCTTTAAAGTCTTAGAGGGGCTGCAATTATCCAGTAGCCACAGTAACCGCTATGAGCGGTTACTGGAGCAAACCGAGGGGTTGGAACTGCGCTAACTCAGCTTTTGATTAGCCGCTAACTGACCCGATTGATAGTCTTTAATAGCCTGCTCAATCTGATCCGACGAATTCATGACAAAAGGACCGTATTGGGCAATGGGTTCTTCGATAGGTTTCGCCGCCAACAAAATAAAGCGCGCATTTTCAGTAGCGGAAAAATCTAATGTTTCAGCAGGATCAAGCAATATCAACTCACCCTCTTTCGCTGCTTCTCCATTCACTGTCAGCTCACCTTGATAAACATAAGCCAGACGTCGCTTTTGTCCTTGTGACGGCAAACTGAAGCAGTCACTTCCTAAGTGAACATCCAGCATTAGAAAGTCTCTCCCCGGCGCATTTACAGGGCCATCCTGCTGCTGGTATTGCCCCGAAATAATTCTGACCAGAGCATCACCATTTTTCACTTCAGGAATAGTGGCTGACGGGTAATCGTACCACTCAGGTTCACTCATTTTTTCATCGCCCGGCAAATTGACCCATAGCTGAAAGCCCCACATAAGGCCTTCAACTTGCTTCGGCATTTCGGCGTGAATAATACCTTTCGCCGCTTTCATCCACTGCACACCGCCTGCATCAACTTCACCGCTATTACCGACAGAGTCTTTATGCTCCATAGTACCCGCCAACATATAGGTTAGGGTACAAAAACCGCGGTGTGGATGCGGCGGAAAACCCGCAATATAATCGTCTGGGTTATCGGAGCGAAATTCATCCAACATTAAAAACGGGTCCTGATGTTTTAGCCCCGGCTGATTAATAATACGAGTGAGTTTAACTCCCGCGCCATCCTGCGCAGGCATTCCACGATGTTTGGCTAAAATAACACTCATGACTGGCTACTCCCCTTGTTAGCCCGGTTATGTGCCTGATGGAAATCGATTCCCGGCCCCTTAGGCACTACTTGTGTCGGATTAATGGTTTTATGGCTGGCATAGTAATGCGTTTTAATGTGGTCCATCACTACGGTCTCTTCTACGCCCGGGTGCTGGTATAGCTCCAATAGGTAATTCCACATGTTAGGGTAATCGACAATACGCTTCTTGTTGGTTTTAAAGTGCCCAAAATAAACCGCATCGAAACGTACCAGAGTAGTAAATAGACGCCAGTCTGCCTCGGTGAGCTTATCACCGGTTAAATAACGGTTTTGACTAAGAATACTCTCTACTTTGTCTAAAGCAGCAAACAAGGATTCGTACGCCTCTTCATATGCTTGTTGTGTGGTCGCGAAGCCACTACGGTAAACGCCGTTATTAATGTCGTTGTAAACCCACTCATTAACTTCTTCTATCTGCTTTTGCTTATCTGCAGGAAAGAAGTCCAGTGTATTCCCGGTCAGTTCATTAAACGCTGAATTGAAAATACGGATAATTTCGGCCGATTCATTGTTCACTATGGTCTGATTTTTCTTATCCCATAGGACAGGAACGGTTACTCTTCCAGTGTATTCCGGGTCGGCTTTTAAATACAGCTGATAAAGAAAGTCGGCATCATACAATGGCTCGTTAAGCGGTGCGTCTGAAAACTCCCAGCCATTCTCCAGCATCAGCGGATGTACAACGGAAACATCAATGTGACTTTCCAGACCTTTTAACTTACGGAAGATGAGAGCCCGATGAGCCCACGGACATGCGTAAGAAACGTAAAGGTGATAACGCCCTGATTCAGGCTCGAACTCAGTGCCCTGAGCTACGGTATTACGAAACTGCGATTCGCTACGAACAAAGCGGCCACCGTGTTTTTTGGTGTCATACCACTTGTCGTGCCATTGACCATCAACTAATAAACCCATAATAAACTCCTTTAATTGGTATACCTTTATAATAGAGTCTATTTTTTGGAATTATTAGCGCATTATTTTCTACTTATTATTCTAAAAAATAGAACTATAGAAAGGATTCAACCACATCAGCGGCTTTTTCGCTCGCCGACACCTTCAATTGCTGGTGAATACTCGTAAACTGCTCCAGCAGCGGCTGGTTATCTTGCTCAATTAATCGCACTAGCGCGTGTTCGATTGCCTCTTCCGAAGCTTCTGATTGAGCCAGTTCCGGCACAATTTCTTTACCCGCTAAGAGGTTAGGCAAGGAGAAAAAAGGCGCGTGAAACAAACGTTTAATAATTTGATAAGATAACCAATGGAAACGATAAGCTACCACCATTGGCCGCTTAATCAGCAGAGCTTCGAGCGCGACAGTTCCCGAGGTTAGCAATAAATAATTGGCTGCGGCCATAACTTTTCGACTTTCACCAACGGGTAATGCAATATCCAGTTCCGGACTGTACTGCTCAACTAACTCTCGAAATTGTGTGGCGCGAGCTTCGCTTATCATAGGGGCAACAAAGCGTAGTCCTGGGTATTTTTTCGCTAGCTTGTTCGCGACCTTCAGAAATACCGGCGCCATACGGGCAATCTCACCCTTACGACTTCCAGGTAAAATGGCAAGATACGTAGCATCAGGTTCAAGTTCCAACTCGTTACGTGCTTCTGTTTGTTGCCACTGCATAGGAATGTCATCTGCCAGAGGGTGACCAACAAAGGTTGCTGGTAGCTGGTGCCTGTCGTAGAAATCTTTCTCAAAAGGCAATAAACACAGTACGTGATCCACGGCCTTCCTTATTCCTTTGATACGCCCCTCACGCCATGCCCAGACAGATGGGCTGACATAATGAACAGTAGAAATACCGGCTTTTTTAAGGCGGGCTTCAACCGTCAGATTAAAATCAGGGGCATCAATGCCTATCATCACATCCGGTTGCTCAGAAATAAGATAGTTGACCAGGTTTTTTCTGTGTTTTAGCAGCTTAGGAAGTTGCTGAAAAACCTCAGCAATGCCCATAACGGCCAAATCATCCATAGCGAAGAACGAGTTCATCCCCTGCTCTGCCATTAAAGGCCCGCCGACCCCAATAAAAGTTGCATTGGGGTGACGTTTGGCAATGGCCTGCATTAGCCCGGCGCCTAACAGATCACCCGAGTGCTCACCGGCAACAATAGCTATTTTAGGCGACTGATTGCTGCTCATTACGGACGAATAATGCCTCGTGAACTGTTTTCAACAAAAGCTTTAAACCCATCCAGCACCGGTTCATTTAATGCTGAAATACCTTCCAGGGCTTCGTCTACAGTCAGGCTGGAACGGTACAAAATTTTATAGGCACGACGGACATTTTGGATCTGCTCGGGCGTATAGCCGCGACGCTTTAAACCTTCGGAATTGATTGTTCTGGGCTTGGCGTTATGACCCTGCGCCATCACAAAAGGAGGAATATCCTGAACGATAATAGAGTTAACCGCGGCAAAAGAGTGAGAACCAATATGACAAAATTGATGCACACCACTCATGCCACCCAAAATAACCCAGTCACCTACGTGAACATGGCCAGCCAGAGTAACCTGATTAGCAAAGATATTGTCATTACCTATGACGCAATCGTGAGCAACATGTACGTAGGCCATAAACAGGTTATTATCGCCAATTTTAGTTAACGAGTTATCCTGCACCGTGCCACGGTGAATGGTTACCGACTCACGGATGACGTTGTTGTCACCAATCTCAAGCTGTGTCGGTTCGCCATCGTATTTTTTATCCTGACAGTCTTCACCAACCGACGCAAATTGATAAATGGTATTATTTTTACCAATGGTTGTCGGCCCTTTTAAAACAACATGTGAGCGGATATCGCAGTTGTCGCCGATAACAACATCGGGGCCAATAACCGTCCAGGGACCGACACTAACGTTAGTACCTAGTTTGGCGCTGGGATCGATAATTGCGGTTTCGTGAATCACTTAAACTTCTCTTCTTGCACAAATGATTTCAGCGGTACAGGCAACGTCACCGTCGACTTCCGCGCGACCGGTAAATTTCCAGATACCACGACGTTCTTTTTCGAAGGTAACAAAGAAATCAACGGTATCACCCGGGATAACCTGACGTTTAAAGCGGGCGTTATCGATACCGGCAAAAAGGTACAAATCGTTTGCATTCTTCTTGCTTTCGGTAATTTTAAAGCCTAATAAACCACAAGCCTGAGCTATAGCTTCGAGCAATAACACTCCCGGGAAAATAGGCTTAGCCGGAAAATGCCCATTAAACATAGGCTCATTAAAAGTCACGTTTTTTATCGCGTGCAATGAGTCTTTAGAGTTTGTTTCTATAACTCTGTCTATTAATAAAAACGGATAACGATGAGGCAGTAAATCTAATACGCCCTGAATATCAAACCCTGATTCCGTAATTTTCAAACCTTTCACCTTACTCAATTATTATCGTCAGCTTGTTTTTCTAACTCTTTGACACGCTTGAAAAGATCATCCAGCTGACGAAATCTCGCTCCATTACGTCGCCATTCACGATGTCCACTGGCAGGAATACCTGAGGCATAAACACCTGACTCGGTGATTTCTTTTATCACCATAGCAAATCCCATAATTTGCACGTCGTCGCACACACTAATATGACCGTTAATAGCCGAAGCTCCGCCTATCATACAACGCTTACCAATACGGCAGCTACCTGCTAGTACAGTACAGCCAGCAATAGCCGTGTCTTCATCAATGAAAACGTTATGTGCTATTTGACATTGGTTATCAATAATACAACCCGACGAAATAATGGTGTCATCCAGAGCTCCACGATCGACTGTTGTACTGGCACCAATTTCAACGTTGTCTTTAATAACGACACGCCCCAACTGAGGGATTTTTAGCCATTTACCATTATCAGGTGCCCAGCCAAAACCGTCAGCACCAATAATAGAACCGGAATGAAACAGGCAGTCATCGCCAATAACACAACGATGGTAGATTTTAACGCCTGACCAAAGTGTGCACCCAGAGCCAATTTGCGTTTCAGAGCCAATATAGCAATGTGATCCAATACTGGTGTTATCACCAATTATAGCGCCATCATCAATGACCGTATATTCGCCAATGCTAACATTTTTGCCTATGCTGGCTGACTGCGCAATTTTCGCAGATTCAGCGACACCCTTCGCTGGTTTCGGCGTAGTGTCTAATAGCTGCGCTATTCGAGCAAAAGCCGCGTAAGGGTTGGACACCCGAATCGCGTTATCAATCGCATCGCTGTCGTCTCTTTCAGAGACAATAACAGCACCCGCAGAGGTTGTTTCTAACTGACTTTTGTAACGGCTATTCGCCAGAAAAGCGATAGCGTCACCAGTAGCAGACTGCAAGGTCGCCACGCGCAAAATGGGGAGCTGCGAATTGCCTCGCACCTCCCCACCCACATGGTCAGCCAACTGCTGCAATGTGTACTCAGACATAAATTAGTTACCTGAAGTCATTTTCTCGACAACGGCGTTAGACAAGTCATTATCGGCTTTCATGTAAGTAACCGCGTTGCTTTCAAGAACCATGTCGTAGTCTTTAGCTTCTGCAACAGCAGTAATCGCGTCCTGAACTTTTCCAAGTAGCTTGTTACGTTCTTCATTTTGGCGACTACGAGTATCTTCTTGTAACGCTTTGCTCTTCAGCTGTGCTTCAGAGATCGTTTGCTCAAGATCACGCTCTAACTGAGTTTTCTCAGAAGCGGACATGATTGATGCATCGCGTTCCTGTTTTTGACGCAGTTCCTGAACTTTCTGTTCAAGGCGACGCATTTCTTCAAAGCGATCCTGAAACTCAGTTTGCAGTTGTTCTGAAATTTGCTCACGTTGTGGCAACTGCTGGAATACTTCCATCATATCGACCACACCTATTTTTTGTTGTGCCTGTGCGGCACCAGCAAAAAGTGCTGTGGAAACAGCAACCGCTGCAGCTGTAGATTTAATTAACTTTTTCAAGGTAAAACTCCTTCAAATTTTATCACTATATTTAATTATTATTATCAGAATGTGGTTCCGATATTAAATGAGAACACTTGGGTTTCATCACCCTCAACTTCTTTCAAAGCCCGACCTAACGAGAAAGTTAATGGGCCCATTGGAGATATCCATTGCACTGACACACCAGCCGATGCACGGAAGTCCCCCGGCGAACTATAGTCGGTTAACGGTTGTGGACTGGTATTCTCCAAGTCCTTGTATCTATCGTAGTCGAATTCAGTATCCCAAACCATACCAAAATCAACAAAGACACTAGTTCGTATGCTATTACGCATACCCTCATCAACAAATGGCGTCGGTACAATCAGCTCCACTCCGCCAGACACTTTAGCGTTACCGCCTAAAGAGTAATTGTTTCGCACAAACAACTGCTGGTTACCCGTTTCTGAACTGTAGTTCGGTGTCGGCAACCCCGTAAAGTCCGGAATACCCTCTGAGTTGACCGACTCAGGTACAACATACACAGCTCTGGGGCCCACAGTGTTCGGTTCAAAACCACGTAAGTCACCCTGACCGCCAATACGGAAATACTCCCAGAACGGTAACAGGTAATCATTTCCAGCATCGTCTTCACCGTAACCGTTACCATAACCTAAATTCAGTCTGGTGAGAAATGACCACTGCTGGTCTCGACTTAATGGATAATAGTGTTTGTACTCATAGTTTAAACGAAAATACTTTACGTCACTAAATGGCGCTGAAACTTCAGCACTGGCACGCTGCGACGAACCACTTGTCGGGAACTGTCCTCGGTTTAATGTTACCCGTGACCACCCTGCGTTCAGTTCATAAATGTCGAAACTAATTGGCCTTTCCGGGTTCTGCTTATCTAGGTAAGAACGGTAAAACTGTTGAATTTGCTCAATACTCTGGTTCTGTGAATTCACACTCACTTCTTGGTTTTTATAACCAATACCAAAGTTTAAGCGGTTGATTTCATCAATTGGGAAGTTAAGTCCAGTCGATACCCCATAGGTTTTCTGGTTATAGTTTACGAGGTTTTGTGCATTCCCCGCGTCAAACTCACTCATATAAACCTGACCTGAGAGTCCAACGCCATTCATCGTGAAATAAGGGTCAGAATACGACACGCTGACGTTTTTATTAAACCGGCTGGTACTGATATTAAAACCAACCCGGTTACCGGTACCTAAAAAGTTGTTTTGCTGAACACCGGCATTAAGTTGCAGGCCAGAGTAATCGCCGTAACCAATACCGGCATTAAAGGAACCTGAAGGCTGCTCTTTAACCTTATAAGTCACATCAACCTGATCATCACTGTCTTCAACCCGTTCAGTAGACGTTTCTACAGTTTCGAAATACCCCAGACGCTGAAGACGAACTTTACCTTGCTCTATGTTGCTGTCAGACAACCAGGCACCTTCAAGTTGACGCATTTCGCGGCGTAACACCCGGTCTTTAGTCGCGCCATTGCCTTCAAAGTTAATATGACGAACATAGACACGTTTCCCGGGGTTTATCGAAAACGTAATTTTAACGGTTTTATCTTCGTCGTCGTGCTCAGGAATAGCCTTAACCTCTGGGTACGCATAACCATAGCGCCCATAAAAACGGCTAATCATATCTTCAATGTAAGTAACCTGTGCCGCGTTATAAAGCGTGCCTTCTTCTATTTTAGCGATTTTTCCGACCAGCTCGTCATGCCCTTTCAAGTCGCCAATAACGTCCGTTTCGCTAATATTGTATTTATCACCCTCATTCACATTAATGGTGATATAAATACCTTCACGATCCGGCGTCATAGAAACCTGTACAGACTCCACCCGAAAGCGCAAATAACCGCGGTCACGGTAGAATGACTCCAAGGTTTCCAGGTCACCGCTTAACTGTTGTTTCTGGTAACGCTTTTCACCTATAAAGTTCCACCATGGAAGGCTATCCCGAAGCTCAAAGGTATCCAGTAATAGCTCATCAGCGAACGCCTTGTTGCCCACAATGTTGATTTGCGCAATTTCAGCGGCATCGCCTTCTTCAAAATTCATGCGCAACTCAACACGGTTACGCGGCAAGTCCACGACCTGAACTTCTACCGAGGCATTGTATTTACCAACGCTGTGATAAAAGTCTTCCAGACCTTTTTCTATGCCTGAAATAGTGGTTCTGTCTAAAGGCTCACCAGTAACAATATTATTATCAACCAGGCTTTCCTGAAGCTGCTCGTCTTTAATATCGCTGTTACCTTCAAAGGTGATTTCGGCAATAGTTGGCCGTTCACTAACAGTGAAGATCAAAGTGTCTTCACTTCTGCGCGCATCGATATAGTCGAAATGAGTAGAAGAATACAGTGCACGAATAGCGCTGCGAATTTGCAGCTCGCTAACTTCGTCACCGACTCTCACCGGTATATAGGTTAACGCTGCGCCTAACGCAACACGTTGTAACCCTTTAACTTCAATATCTTCGACAACAAATTCATCTTGTGCGTAGGCTGGTGCTACTGCACCTGCAATCATGGCACTCACTAACAGCTTTTTAAACGTCATTATCACTAGCTACTTATTGTTAATTCGTGACTCAGAATGCGAAACGGGCGATGTCATTTGATATTGCTAACGCCATCAACGCGAATACCAGCACCCCACCAATCCTATAGCAAACGTCTTGCACTCTTTCGGATACCGGCTTACCACGCACCCATTCAATGCTGTAAAACATCAAATGACCGCCGTCCAATACCGGTAAAGGTAATAAATTAATAATCCCTAAATTGACACTTAACAGCGCCAAAAAACTTAAAAAATAAACGAATCCATTGCTGGCACTAACCCCAGCACCTTCGGCAATACTTAAAGGTCCTGCCAGGTTCTTTACAGAAACATCTCCGGTCAGCAGTTTACCTATCATTTTCACGCTAACAACCATCAATTCCCAAGTTTTTTCTGCGCCTTTCGCTAAGCCCCCGAAAAAACCGTATTGATGGGTGAAAACGTAATCCTCTGGCAACGGCTCTGTTACCGGAACTACGCCAAGGTAGCCTATGACACCATTTTGGCTTTCTCGTTCCCCTATTTGAACAGAAATTTGCTGCTCAACCTGGTTCCTCTCAACCGTAAATAAAACGTCCTGTCCCGCCGATTGAGCGATTATCTTACGTATTTCAGTCCAGCTTTCGACACTTTCATCACCAATTCGCGTGATTGTGTCACCTTCTTTTAAGCCACCAACTTCGGCTGGCGAGCCGCTTTCCACCTGACTAAGCTCGGTATACACAGCGGGTTGATACACCTCAATACCCAAACTACCAAAGGTCGATTCCGTTTCAGGATCAAACTGCCAGCCACTTAACTTCAGTGTCCGTTTAACTTCATCACCGTCCGGTGTTCTTAATGTGAGCACCGTTTCATCATCACCTATTGCTGACATAAGCCCCAACTGAACCTGTTGCCAGTCATAGGCTTCAACGTTATCAACTGAGAGAATTTCACTGCCTCTTTCAAGTTGAGCCTCAGCAGCAACAGAGTCGGCTTTTATGTCGCCGATAACCGGTTTCACCGTTGGTACACCAATACCAAACATCAACCATAAAACAGCAACGGCTAATACAAAGTTCGCAACCGGACCCGCAGCAACTATCGCGAAACGCTTGTAAACTGACTGTGCATTAAAGCTGACATCTCGTTCTTCCTCGCTGACATCATCAATGCGTTCGTCCAGCATGCGTACATAGCCGCCAAGAGGAATAATACCCAGTTGATAAACCGTGCCGTCTTTGCCTTTACGTTTCCATATAGCCCGGCCAAAACCGACCGAAAAAGTTAACACTTTTACGCCGCAACGGCGCGCAACCCAAAAGTGTCCAAACTCGTGAAAAGCAACTAAAATGCCCAGAGTTACAACGAAGGAAAAGAAATACCAAATTGCGTCTATCACTGTGCGTACTCCTGCAACCATTTATTGGCCGCTAAACGCGCTTGTTTATCTATGGCTAACAGCGTCTCTAAGCTGTCGGCCTCATCAGCTTGTATTGACTGCAATACCGAATCACAAACCTTTGCAATATCAGTAAAACCAACCTGTTCTTGTAAAAATGCTGCAACGGCAACTTCATTCGCCGCGTTTAAAGCCGTAGTAGCCCACTGCCCTTCCCAACACGCTTCTATCGCCAGTTGTAAACACGGATAACGTTGCGCTTCGGGCTGCTTAAAGGTCAGTTCGGCTATTTGAGTAAAATCTAAGCCAGCCACACCGCTTTCTAAACGCTCCGGATAACCCAGCGAATGGGCTATCGGTGTGCGCATGTCCGGCTCGCCCATTTGAGCAAGTACGGAACCGTCGGTGTATTGCACCATTGAGTGAATAACGCTCTGCGGGTGAATAACAACTTTGAGTTGGTCGCGTGAACAATTAAATAACCAACGAGCTTCAATGTATTCCAGCCCCTTGTTCAGCATGGTGGCGGAATCCACTGAAATTTTCCGGCCCATAGACCAGTTTGGGTGATTACAGGCTGCATTTGCGGTTTGTTGAGGCAACTCATTAAGGGGTAAATCGCGGAACGGGCCGCCTGACCCCGTTAACAATAAATACTGGATACCATGCTCAGCCAGAGCCATAGTACCGACCTGCTGCTGCGCCGCCTGGGGTAAACACTGAAAAATAGCGTTGTGCTCACTGTCGACTGGGATAATTCTAGCGCCGGAACGTTGTGCATGATCAATAAACAACTGACCACTCATAACCAAAGCTTCTTTGTTCGCCAGCAGTACGTCTTTACCTGCATCAATTGCAGCCAGTGTCGGTGATAGCCCGGCCGCACCGACTATAGCCGCCATAACCACATCCACCTCACCAGCCGAGCTCACCTCTGCTAAAGCCTGCTCTCCAGAAACAACCTGAGTTGGAGTCTGTTGACCGAGCAACGTTTTAAGCTCAGCAGCGGCATCTTGTGAGCCCATAACCACATATTGCGGATTATGCTTTACACAAAGCTCAGCCATAGCGCTAACCTGGCTATGGGCAGTTAAGGCAAAAACCTGAAAGTCATCCGGATGCCGCGAAAGAACATCCAATGTGTTTTGACCAATAGAGCCTGTTGCTCCCAAAACTGTAATTCGACGCATAGGTTTAATGCAAAAACTCCAGATAAGCTAAGGTGAAAATAGGCACTGCAGCGGTAAGACTGTCAATACGGTCAAGAATTCCCCCGTGCCCGGGTAAAATTGAACCGCTGTCCTTAACCCCTGCACTACGCTTAAACATGCTTTCGTTTAAATCACCAAATACTGAGGCAACCACAGTAAACAATCCGGTTAAGTAATAACCGGTAAACTGATCGGCCGGCACTTTAGTCCAGTGCGCCACAACCATCATCACCACAAAAGCTAAGGTCACACCACCACAAAGGCCTTCCATAGTTTTACCCGGGCTTACCGCTGGCATCATCTTATTACGGCCATAACGCACGCCGGCAAAATACGCACCAACATCAGCAGCCCAAACCAGCAGTAAAATAAAGAGAACAACCCAGCCACCAAAGAAACGCGACTCATCAATATCAATTGAGCGAACCGTGACTAATGCCGCCCAGGTAGGAATAAAAATTAACAAACCGAATACGCCGACAATGGCGCGGGTTCGCGACCACATACGTCGGCTGGAGGGGTAATTAACGATCATTGCCAACGCAACGACCCACCAGACACCGCCGGCTAAAATGGTGTAATAAATGAGTTTAGAGAGCTCGCCGCCCTCCCATAAATGCTCGTAGGGAGCCAGCCAGGACAACACGCCAATAATGGCACCGACAAATAAGGTGTAAGCGATACGCGCTGAAGTGCGGCGCACGCCCATTAGCGGAGACCATTCCCAGGCGCCCAGCATAAGGACCCCCTGAATAAAAAGAGCAAAGCCCCACAACGGCAGCATAAAAACACCGTACAGTGCCACCGGAACCAGCAATAGTGCTGTAATAATACGTTGTTTTAGCAAGTGTTATTCCTCTATCCGAGTTTCTATGCCTTGCATTAGCACGGTTAATTGTTCGCTCGTTAAACCAAAACGGCGTTCCCGTTGCGCAAAATCTGTAATGGCCTGAGCAAAAGCCGTATCGTCAAAGTCAGGCCATAAGACTGAGGTGAAATACAGTTCGGCATAAACCAGCTGCCATAAAAGAAAGTTACTGATACGATGTTCACCGCCTGTGCGAATGAGCAAGTCCGGCAATGGCTGGTCGGCCATCATCAATTCACCGGCTATTGTCTGTTCAGTAATTTCTGTCGGCTCTATTTCACCAGCTTTCACTTTCTCAGCTAACTTACGACTGGCTTGTGTAATATCCCACTGACCGCCGTAGTTTGCCGCTATGTTCAGATTAAGTCCGCTGTTCTTTCGCGTTTGCTCTTCTGCCTCGCTCATGCGCTTTTGCAAACGTTTTGAAAAAGCCTCTTTGTCACCAACTATGCGCAAGCGAATATCGTTGTCATCTAATTTTTTAATTTCGCTTTTCAGTACTGACATAAACAATTCCATCAATACCGAGACTTCAGTTGCCGGACGCTTCCAGTTTTCACTACTGAATGCGAATAAAGTCAGTGACTCAATACCGTTACGACGAGCGAAAGCAACTGCCTTGCGTACTGCCTCCGCGCCCGCTTTGTGGCCGAAGGTTCTTATTTTACCGCGTTGTTTCGCCCAGCGCCCGTTACCATCCATTATAATGGCAACATGCTTGGGGACTAACTGCTCAATTGACGGTAATTCTTTCATTCAATCTGCCGTAAACATTAAAAAACGCCGTGCGAGTATACCTGACACGGCGTCATAGACCAACGTAGGGAAGGTTTGATGGTTAAATTTCCATCAAATCCGCTTCTTTTGCTTTCAGAGCTTCATCAATTTGCTTCACGAATTTATCGGTCAGTTTTTGAATCTCTTCTTCAGCATTACGTTCTTCGTCTTCAGTAATTTCTTTTTCTTTTAGCAGGTCTTTAATATCACCATTCGCATCGCGACGAATATTACGTACCGCAATACGCCCGTTCTCAGCTTCGGCACGAACAATTTTAACTAAGTCGCGGCGACGCTCTTCTGTCAACGGAGGTAATGGAATACGGATAACTGCGCCTGCTGAGGCCGGATTCAGACCCAAATCAGAATTAATAATGGCTTTTTCAACTGCTGCTGAAGCTGACTTATCAAACACTGTCAGAGCCAGAGTTCTGGAATCCTCCGTGGTGATATTAGCTAACTGCTTAAGAGGCGTGTCAGTACCGTAGTAGTTCACCATGACACTGTCCAGTATACTCGGATGAGCACGGCCTGTGCGTACTTTTGACATTTGACTGCGCAGCGACTCAACACTTTTTTCCATGCGATCTTTAGCGTCTTCTATAGTTTCTTTTATCACTGTCTTATACCCTTTTATTCAATAACTGCGTTTACTCTGCGTTCTTGCTGATAAGTGTACCTTCTTCTTCACCCATTATCACGGCTCGTAAAGCACCCGGCTTATTCATATTAAACACCCGGATAGGTAAAGCGTGATCACGCGCCAGAGTAAATGCAGCTAAATCCATTACTTTTAACTGTTTTTCCAGTATATCATCGTAATTAATATGCTTATACAAAGTGGCATCCGGGTTACTCACTGGGTCATCGGAATATACTCCGTCAACCTTGGTTCCCTTAAGTACGACTTCAGCTTCAATTTCGATACCGCGCAAACAAGCGGCAGAATCTGTAGTAAAGAACGGGTTACCGGTTCCTGCAGAAAATATCACTACACGTCCTGATTTTAGCAAACTGATGGCTTCTGCCCAGTTGTAACTGTCACAGACCCCCGTCAATTCAATAGCTGACATTAAACGTGCGTTAACAAAGGCACGGTGTAAAGCGTCGCGCATAGCTAGACCATTCATTACAGTGGCCAACATGCCCATGTGGTCGCCCACAACCCGATTCATACCCGCTTTTGCTAAACCTTCTCCACGGAATAAGTTACCGCCTCCAATGACTAAACCAACCTGAACCCCAAGTTCAACCAATTCTTTAATTTCCTGCGCCATACGATCAAGTACTTTGGCGTCAATACCAAATGGCTCATCTCCCATAAGGGCTTCACCACTGAGTTTTAACAATATGCGTCGATAACTGGGTTTCGGATGGGTGCTCATCATTGCCTCTACTCTTTCCTTTAGTTTAAAAAAAACCGCGTCCTGAACGCTCAAGACGCGGTTTATAATTTTCTATTTCATGGGGCTGGTCGAGACCACGCTATTAGCCTTTACTCGCTGCCGCCACTTGTGCCTGAACTTCAGAAGCAAAATCTTCTTCTTTACGTTCAATACCTTCACCCACTTCAAAGCGAACGAAAGTAACAACATCAGCACCAGCTTTCTTCAGTAACTCACCAACAGTCATTGATGGATCTTTTACGAAAGGCTGACCTGTCAGGCTGATTTCACCGGTAAACTTACGCATACGGCCTTCAACCATTTTTTCAGCAATTTCTTTCGGCTTACCGCTTTGCATCGCGATATCAACCTGAATAGAACGCTCTTTTTCTACAACTTCAGCTGCAACGTCTTCAGGCTTAACGAATTGCGGGCTGCTTGCAGCAACGTGCATGCACAGGTCGCGAGCCAGATCTTCGTCACCGCCGGTTAAAGCAACAGCAACACCAATGCGGGCACCGTGAGTATAAGTCGCAACAACGTCGCCAGCTTCAAGAGTTTGAACACGACGAACGTTCATGTTCTCACCAATTTTAGCGACTAAGTCTTCACGAGTTTTCTCTACAGTCTGACCGTCGATGTCAGTAGTTTTTAATGCTTCAACGTCATTTTCTTTGTTAGCAAATGCGGCGTTAATAACTTTATCGCCGAATGCCAGGAAGCTGTCATCGCGAGCAACAAAGTCGGTCTCACAGTTCAGTTCAACCAAAGTTGCCTGGTTACCTTCAGATTTAACTAAGATAACGCCTTCAGCCGCAACACGGCCTGCTTTTTTAGCTGCTTTTGCCTGACCGCTCTTGCGCATCAGTTCAATTGCCGCTTCCATATCACCGTCGACTTCCTGCAATGCTTTTTTGCAGTCCATCATGCCAGCGCCTGTGCGCTCGCGCAGTTCTTTAACTAGAGCTGCTGTAATAGCCATGATTCTATTCCTCGATTATTCAGTTGCTTCGACGAAATCGTCAGAGTCTTTCGCTTCAACTTGCGCTGTACGTGCTTCTTTTACCGCTTCAGCAGCAGTGTTCAAGTATAATTGAACCGCACGGATTGCGTCATCGTTACCTGGAACAATGTAGTCCACACCGTCAGGGTTAGAGTTTGTATCCACAACAGAAACAACTGGAATGCCCAGGTTATTTGCTTCTTTAATAGAGATGTGTTCGTGATCAGCGTCGATAACAAACAGAACGTCAGGTAAGCCGCCCATGTTTTTGATACCGCCTAAGCCTTTTTCCAGCTTTTCCATTTCACGAGTATTAACCAAAGCTTCTTTCTTGGTCAGTTTCTCGAAAGTACCGTCCTGGCTCATTGTTTCAAGGTCTTTTAAACGCTTGATTGATTGACGAACTGTTTTCCAGTTAGTCAACATGCCGCCTAACCAACGGTGGTTTACATAGTACTGACCACAGTTAATGGCTGCTTCTTTAACCGCTTCAGCTGCTGCGCGCTTAGTACCAACAAACAGGATTTTACCTTTGTTAGAAGCAACGTGCTGCATATAGCTCAACGCGTCGTTGAACATAGGCACAGTTTTTTCGAGGTTAATGATATGAATTTTGTTACGAGCACCAAAAATGTAAGGTTTCATTTTTGGGTTCCAGAAACGAGTTTGGTGACCGAAGTGGACACCCGCTTTCAGCATGTCACGCATTGACACGTTAGCCATAATATTTTCCTTTTTAGGGGGTTAAGCCTCCATACATCCCATAAGCCGACCTGTTCTTAGACAAGCACCCCGCCTTATGTGTCGATGTATGTGTGGATTATAATTTACATACAAGTGTACTTTGTTGGCATAAGGCCAAAAAAGCGTGCGTTTTATACCATAAAGCCGAGCCCTGCACAACAAAAAACCTTCGCTAACTTCAGCTTTGACCCACCTCAAAGATAGCGAATTTTATCAGTCACTGTTAAACTGTCGGCTTTTCCAGCAGTCATGGACAGGTAGAGAATGACCATCTCAATTAAGACACCCGAAGAAATCGAAAAAATGCGCGCCGCAGGCAAACTCGCCGCCAGTGTGCTTGAAATGATTGGTGAGTACGTCAAACCAGGCGTAACTACGGAAGAACTGGATGATATCTGCCATAAGTACATCACGGATCATAACGCCTATCCAGCACCATTAAACTATCACGGTTTCCCTAAATCGATATGTACGTCCGTTAACCATTGTGTCTGTCATGGTATTCCTGGCCCCAAAAAACTGAAAGACGGCGATATCATGAATATTGACGTTACCGTTAAACTGGATGGTTACCATGGCGACACCTCAAAAATGTTTGTTGTGGGTAAACCCTCAATAATGGCTGAGCGATTAATTAAGGTAACTCAGGAGTCGCTTTATAAAGCTATAGAAATGGTTAAACCGGGTATCAAACTGGGTGACTTTGCTGAAGTTATTCAGAAACACGCCGAAGGTCATGGCTATTCTATCGTTCGTGAGTATTGCGGTCACGGTATTGGCTCCGTATTCCACGAAGACCCACAAATTCTGCATTACGGTGAGGCGGGTACTGGCGAAGAGTTAAAAGCCGGTATGTGTTTCACTATTGAACCTATGGTCAATGTTGGTAAGCGTCACACAAAATTAATGAAAGACGGCTGGACCGTACTGACGAAAGACCGCAGCTTAAGTGCACAGTGGGAACATACATTATTAGTTACCGATAACGGTGTTGAAGTACTGACACTGCGCAGTGATGAGCCCGACTTAGCGCGAGTTATCGAGCACAGCTAACGCATTTGCAGGGGAGAGCCTATGGCTAACGTTCAAGAAGATAAAGACTTTCACGGGCGCTGGCCTGACCGAACCCTGCAACCTTGCCTAAAAGACTACAAAGCGCTTTTAGAAAGTTACCAAAACTGGTCCGCAGCACGTTTTGTCACCGCCGATATTGATGAGCTGGTTCATCACCGTGCGACCTTTTTTGACCAGTTAATTGGTCAGTTGTGGCAGCAATTTCAGCTTGATGGCGAACCGGCAAGCATCTTAGCTGTGGGCGGTTATGGTCGTGAAACTCTGCACCCCGGGTCGGACATCGACCTGCTCATTTTAGTTGGCCCTGAAAATGCTGAAGCCGAAGCTAAGTTGTCTGAAAAGCTCGGACAGTTTGTTACCTTTTTATGGGACCTGCACCTGGATATCGGCCATTCGGTACGTACTATTGAAGATTGCTTCGCTCAGTCAGAAAACGATATCACGATAGCCACAAACCTTATTGAAAGCCGATACCTTTCAGGGGCTGAGTCGCTCTACAATGAATTTCATCAACAGTTGTTAAATGACTTTCCCTGGTCTAGTCGCGATTTCTATCAGGCCAAGTTGGATGAACAGAAGCAGCGCCACCAGCAATACCACAGCACATCTTATAACCTGGAACCGAATATTAAATCGAGTCCCGGTGGGCTCCGTGATATTCAGACCGTAGGCTGGATTGCTAAGCGTCACTTCCGTACTCACTCGGATGAAAACCTGGTTGAGTACGGTTATATGACAGCCGATGAATTCGTTGAATTGCGCGACTGCATGAACTGGCTATGGCGCATACGCTTTGCCCTTCATCTGGAAGCAGGTAAACGCGAAGACCGCTTACTCTTTGACTTTCAGCCAGGCGTTGCTGTTCGCCTGGGCTATGGTAATGAAGGTAAAGCATCCGTTGAAACCATGATGAAAGATTACTTTAAAGTGGTCTTACGCGTCAGCGAGCTTAACCAGATGCTTCTGCAGTTTTTTCATCAGGCGATATTAGGAACACAGGACTTACAACACGCTGAACATATTAGCGATGACTTTGCGGTTGCGAATAAACTGTTAACAGCACGCCACGACAATGTATTCGATAATCACTGTAATATTATCCGCGCTTTTGTCTGCATTGCGGAACATCCGCAAATAAAAGGCATACACTCGAATACCATACGTTTACTCAGAAATGCCCGAGCCCAATTAAGCGAACCGCTAAGCCATGACCCAGAATGCCGCGACTTATTCAATCAGCTGATTCAGCATCCCAGAGGCTGTGGTTTGTCCTTTGCACTGATGCATCACCACAGTGTACTGGCAAGTTACCTGTCGCAGTGGCAACAAATTGTCGGACAAATGCAGTTTGACCTTTTTCACGCCTACACAGTAGATGAACACACCTTTCGTTTAGTGAGAAACTTATACCGCTTTAGTGACGAAGATTATCAGGATCAATTTCCGCTGTGCGAAAAGCTCGTTGCGCAAATGGATCGACGTTATTGCCTGTATCTGGCGGGTATCTTCCACGACATAGCTAAAGGTCGCGGCGGTGATCACTCAGAGCTTGGCGAAATGGATGCGCGTAATTTTTGCCACCAACATGGTTACAGCGAAGAAGACGCCGAATTAGTTGCCTGGCTGGTGCGGCATCATTTAACCATGTCGGTTACCGCGCAAAAGCGGGATATTCATGACCCTGAAGTTATTCAGGACTTTGCCAATCAAGTTTCGACGCTCGAGCGGCTCGATTACCTTTACTGTCTTACGGTGGCAGATATTCGGGCAACTAACCAGTCACTGTGGAACAACTGGAAAGCAACTTTACTGGAAGAGCTTTATAACGCCACTTCTTACTTGCTGCAGCAGGACAGTAATAAGCCTACTCTGGATATTCGCCAAAGAATTAATGAAAATAAAGCCAGTGCAATGGCCTTGCTACTAAGTGCAGGCTTTGAAAAAGCGGAAATTCTGGCTTTATGGGGACGTTTTACCGCAGACTATTTCTTCCGCCATACGGCAGAGCAAATCAGTTGGCATTCACAGCATATTCTGAACCTGCCAAGCGAGCAGTTGCCGCTCATTCTCATTGGAGACGAAAATAACTACGGCACAACTGAGTTGTTTATCTACCATCACGAAGAGGGTCATTTGTTTGCCTCAGTTGCCGGTGTTCTCGACAGTCAGCAACTCAACATTCTGGACGCCCAAATTCTGGCTACCCGCGATGGCTTTGTTATGGATACCTTTGTGGTACTACAACGAGATGGCAAACCGTTAACAGAGCCTCATCGTATTGAAGAGGTAAAACAACAATTGCTGGATGTTCTGCATAAACGGATACCCGTTCCCAGCACTAAGCGGCCATTGTCGCGTCGCATGAAGAACTTTTCGGTGGCAACTGAGGTCACTTTTATACCCAGTAAACACCACGGCCGTACCACCTTCGAGCTGGTGACACTGGACAGGCCGGGGCTTATTGCTAAACTTGCCGCTATTTTACAACAACAGAACGTTATCCTGCTGGCAGCGAAAATCACGACTATAGGCGAGCAGGCAGAAGATTTATTTATTGTCACTACCGAGCAGCAAACCGCCCTTAGCGACAAACAGAAAAAAACATTGAAAGCAAAAATTATCAAAGACCTGGAGTTTTAAATTCTTATCATGGAAAACATAAAGCAGCGCATCATCGATGCATTTGAACAACGTGATCAAATCAATGCCCGTACCGACAACGATGACCTTCGTGAAGCTGTGCGTTACGTTATCGACGAAATTGACCGCGGTGAGTTACGGGTAGCCGAAAAAATTTCCGGTGAGTGGGTTGTTCATCAATGGCTGAAGAAAGCGGTTCTGTTGTCATTTCGCTTAAACGACAACGACCTGATTGAAGGCGGAGAAACCCGCTTCTGGGACAAAGTACCGGCCAAATTTGCTGACTATGACAGTGCCCGTTTCCGCGCCGAAGGCATGCGTGTTGTACCACCCGCGATGGTTCGTAAAGGTGCCTTTATTGGCCGCAACGTTGTCGTAATGCCATCGTACGTTAATATTGGTGCATACGTTGGTGAAGGCACTATGGTGGATACCTGGGCTACCGTGGGCTCCTGTGCGCAAATTGGTAAAAATGTTCATTTGTCCGGCGGCGTAGGCATCGGTGGTGTTCTGGAGCCGCTGCAGGCCAACCCAACCATTATTGAAGACAACTGCTTTATCGGTGCGCGCTCAGAGATTGTAGAAGGCGTTATTGTTGAAGAAGGCGCGGTGATTTCCATGGGCGTTTACATTGGCCAGAGTACCCGTATTTATGACCGCGAAAATGACCGCATTTTATATGGTCGCGTACCTTCAGGTTCCGTTGTTGTACCGGGTTCCTTGCCTTCCGCAAATGGAACGCACAGTCTTTACGCTGCTATCATTGTTAAGCGGGTTGATGCTAAAACTCGTGCCAAAGTCGGTATCAATGCCCTGCTACGCAGCGCGGAATAACTTTTACTTAAGAAATGGCTGGTGAAACTCATCCGGCAGTGGTATTTCCAAATTTATGGACTCGCCACTGACCGGATGTTTAAAGCTAAGTCCAGTCGCTGCCAGCAGTAAACGGTGACAATTAAAGTGCTCGCGAAAGAAGTTATTATGCCGTCCATCACCATGGTTAGTATCACCGACAATGGGATGCCGAATGTGTGCCATGTGTCGACGTAATTGATGCTTGCGCCCCGTTTCCGGTTGCATCTGAACCAGTGAATACCGTGTGGTGTCATGTTTTTTACTGACTTTATAAGGCAGTTCAATCTGCTTTAAACATTGATAATGCGTTACCGCCGGCTGCTTATCTTTATCCGGATCCGCGTCTTTATCAGCAAGCTTATCCAGTTCTTCTTTCAGCGCGTAATCGATAGTACCGTTTTCTGGTACGTAGCCTCGGACCACAGCGTGGTATGTTTTGCTCACTTCGCGCGCGGTCAGTTGCTCTGTCAGAGTACGGGCGACATCGCTGTTTAAGCCAAAGATCAACAAACCGGATGTAGGGCGATCTAAACGATGAACAGGGTAAACGTGGCAGCCAAGTTGATTCCGCAGCATCTGCATTGCAAACTCGCGGGCACCGCTGGCTATACGGCTTCGATGAACCAATAAGCCACTGGGCTTATTAATAACGGCAAGGTGCTCATCCAGATAAACAACTTCTAACTGACTCACCGTTAAACATCTTCCTGCAAGGGGTCAGTTCCGCTGAGCAACACATCAAATTCACGTATCAGTGCAATAAGTTGTTCGTATTGTTCCAGCTCGCTGCGGTAGATATGCGCAGCCATGGGGCTAACGGCAATACCCTCAGGCAAAGGGCGCTTGCTATCCACTAAGGCCCACATTCGGGGAAGCATAATAAACTGCAGCCACTGATGAAACTCCAGCGTGTCGACAGCAAAAGGCTGCTGACTCTCCAACGCCTGCACCGGCGGGTGGTGAGACTGCCATAAGCCAAGACTGTTCAGTTCACGCTCTATTCTATCCAGCAATCGAGCGGCTTTCTGATACTGCTCCATATCAGACTCCGTTACCACATCATTGTATAAACCGATATAATGGCGCCATAGTGATTTAATACGCCTTAAAATTCAAGCAAAAAGGGAGCGCCTGTGTCAGCACCGACCATCACCACCTTGGGTGAGTTTTTGCAAGCCGGCCAAGCCGAATACAAAATATTTGATATTGGCAGATGCCTTACGGAGCTGTCTCAAGAAGAGTTTGCAGCCATTGAGCAACAACAACGTCCATACCCTTACCCCATTGCGCGGCAGGCTCAATTGGCGATACTGTTCCAGCATAAACAACATGATCAACAGCCTTTTATTTGGTTTTTGCAATTTCCGTTGGACGAGCGCGGGCTTTTAAATATAGCCGCACGCAATCAATATCTGGAGTACGTGGTCAATGCATTGGGCCATGAAATTACCGGAGAAATGACCGAGGAGCAGCAAAAACAACTGCAGCAAAACCCTTATTTATTAACGCCGAATGAGCAACAGCGCGCGGCTTTGCATGCCAGGGTTCAGCGCCAGCAAAATTTGTCGCCGTCTATACATTTTGAAACGGCGGAAGCGTATTTGAGGCAACCTGAAAACGGCATAGACTGGCAACAAATAGGCGTACAGGGGTTACACGACTGCTCTGCCCGCTTAGAACAATTGCCCGAACTGAGCAAAGCCATAGCAACCCATTTCTCTCATTACCCGAGTGCTGTGCGCCAGCCGTTAGCGATTGCGCTTGAGCAACAAAGCCTGACCCCACCGGTAAGAGACGCTCTGCTGCAGAACCTCGATAGCAGTAATGCTCAACTGTGCACTGACAGTTTGCGCGCGCTGGCCTCAGCGTCAGCTCATCCTCGGGTACAAAAAGCAATAAACAAGCTGGTTCCAAATGCCAATGCCGATCAGCTCGTTGTTATTGCTGCGCGTTTATGGTCAGTGCTTTGCGAAGAACAAAATCTGTTGCGCTACTTGGACGCCATCGCAAAGCTTGATAACTCATTATTTGATGCATTATTCCAGGATATTATTGCCCTGCCGGACATACGTCCGTTACTGTTATCCATTATTGCTCAACAAAAACAGTCTGCGGCGGTTAATGAAGCATTAAACCGATTAAAACAACAGACTCAGGGAAGCTAATGAATTTACTCGATGTCATTGTTTTACTGGTGCTGGTAACAGCAATATGGGTGTTCTGGCAACATCGACAACAGTCAGAAAGTGCGCAAAAGCATGCGGTATTTTACTGTAAGCAGCAAGGGCTTCAGTTTTTAGACATTCGTCGCGAAGAGACACGTTGGTCATTTAAAGGCAGCCAACCGGGCTGGCGTAGTACCTTTAAAATGGGCTTTTGCAGCGACGGCGAAACTCGTTATGAAGGCGACTTAACCCTTCATAACCAGCGTTTGGTAGGCGTTGAATTACCGCCCTTTAGAATTCCCGCTTAATAACCGGACCCAGGCGTCTTTATACATAACCCAGTCACCCATTAAACTATACAAAGGATACTGGAAAGTGGCTGGTTTATTCTTTTCAAAAATAAAGTGACCGAGCCAGGCAAAGCCATAACCAATAATCGGCACGGCTAACAACCACCAATAGCTTGCACTAACTAGCGCATAAAAAAGTACAACTAAAACCAGGGTACTTCCAATATAGTGCAGCACCCGGCAGCGTTTATCGCTGTGCTCCCGTAAATAATAAGGATAAAACTCCTTAAAACTGGAATAACTCATTTTACTCAGCCTTGCTGCCGTTCATAGAACAGGACTTCACCGGGCAGCTTTTCAACTTCGATCTGAGCTTGTATGCGGTAGCCGCGCTTTTTAAAAAAAGCCTGATAATCCGAACGAGTGACGTAAACCGCTATCCCTTGTGATTCCGGGTCTTCTTCGAAAACCGCTTTGGCAGCTTCAACAAGTAAGTGCCCCACGCCCTGCGACTGATATTGTGGTGCTACCGCAATAAATGCCAGCATATGGTAAGGCACATCCGGCATCGCTTCCTGAATTAAGCGTTCCTTTTCAAGTACCTGTTTCGTACTCAAAAAACCAGCCGTGAGCAACATGCTTATCCGCCAGTGCCAGAAACGCCCGGGACCAAAGCTTTTGCCAGGACGGGTAAGACATGCGACACCTAATAGTGTGCCGCCGTCTCGAATACCAATAATAGGTTGTCCGCTTTCCCAGAAAGCGTTCAAGTCTTCCCGGATAGCCGCCCGTAAACGCTTATCGTAGTCAGGTTTGTCTGACCGGAAAATCTTTTGCAGCAATTCATCATCGTAATAAGTCTGGAACAAAAGCGAGGCCGCTAATTTCAAGTCTTCAGCAACAAGATAAACCAGCTCGCCCTGAACATGCTCACTGCTGTTTTCACCTGCCTCATCAATTTCGCTTTCTGTTTTTTCTGTCAGACCCTGCATAGTGAATAGCCAATTGTTAGTTTTTCATAACACCAACTTAACCATTTTTCGGAAGTCTGTCGAGAGCCATTTATCCGCTATTCCGGCAAAGCTGTCATCAAGAGTTTTTGCCTGCATCAACTTGAGGCTGACAATTCTCAAGCCAGTCAGCCAATGAGTCAGACAGAACTTCGTGTTGTTCCTTACCTACCCACTCAAGTCCAACCGCACCACTTTGGTTATCTAGGGTTACCAACAAGCCGTCATCCTCGCTACCTAAACCAATAAAGACCGTTTCAGGTTGTTTCAAACGACGCTTCATTAAAATGTGACCAGTAATATTCTCTAATAAACGTTCACCATCTTCTGCACTCTGCGTCTGTAGCAAGCTAATTTCGTGCCCCTGATAATCAAGCGCAAGATCTCCTGAGTACCAGCGGCCAAACAAAGTTTTAATACTCTCATGGAAACTCATTTCCAGAGCACTCTCAAGATCATCAAAGTTTAGCGCTTCGGGTTGCCGGCACGGCGTCCATTCAACCGTATTCTCATCAATAACAGTTCCGTAAATTGGGCTATTCCACTCTTCTACATATTCTGTGTAGCGCACAGGAACATTTTCCTGGTAGCGCGTTATTAGTGCATCGATTGATTCTTCTAACGTCTTCATCTGGTACTTACACCTCAGAAAATTTACAATACAGCCATTGTACTTACGGAGCGACTTAAATGCCAAAGAAGGACGCACTAGACCATTTATCTCTGGGTCAGCACACCGACTACCCGAATGAATATGACCCGAAGCAGCTGCAACCAGTACCCCGCTCACTGAATCGGGAACCCATAGGGCTTAAAGACAAGCTACCTTTTTCGGGTGTGGATTTATGGACCGGTTATGAAATTTCCTGGCTAAATGCAAACGGACTTCCACAGGTTGCGGTAGGTTATTTTGTAGTGCCTGCCGAAAGTCCTAATCTGGTCGAATCCAAGTCGTTTAAGCTATACTTAAACAGCTTCAATGACTCGCGTTTTGACACTTGGGAGCAGGTGCAACAACTGATGGAAACCGACCTGTCCGCTTGTGCCGGTGCGCAGGTTGAAGTCAAGCTGGAACATTTATCTGAGCTGGAAGGTAAATCCGTGGCGACTTTCCCGGGTCATTGCATTGACGATCAGGATATTAGTATTTCGCATTACGACTATCAGCCGTCACTACTTGCTACAGAACAAAATGACACAGAAGAAGAGCTACACAGTCATCTGTTAAAATCGAACTGTCTGATAACCAATCAACCCGACTGGGGTTCGGTTTACATTCATTATCAGGGTCCGAAGTTGGATCGCGCTGCGCTGCTGGCTTATCTGGTGTCATTCAGACGCCATAACGAATTCCACGAGCAATGCGTTGAGCGCATTTATCAGGACTTGAAAGCACTAGGAATGAAGAAGTTGACGGTTTATGCCCGTTACACTCGTCGTGGCGGCCTGGACATAAACCCATTTCGTTCAGACTTCGAGCCAGCGCTGCAAATGCAACGCATGGCCCGACAATAACTAATTAAGCGTTAGGGTGCGGAATTTGTAACCATTGCAGGAAACGAGCTTTCTGTTCAGCAGTAGGCTCGTCTAATGGTTCTATTTTCGCGTCAGTTGCAGGAGTTGGTTGCACCGTTAAGGTCTTCTTGTGCAACTGGTCGCGACGGAAGAATGTCACTTCAATAGAATCACCCGCTTTATATTCAGCAAAAGCTTCTTTAAAGCGACCATCAACTACGGTATGTCCGTCATAAGCAACAATGACATCACCCGGTGTAAAGCCCGCTTCCCAGGCCGGGCTGCCTTTACTAACCCGGGTCAGTTCCATGCCGCCACTGGCTTCATTAGCACTCCAGCCGGCCCAGGCTTTTTCAACGCTGTCTTCGTCCTCACCCTGCTCATACACCAGTTCTAATCCAACTTGCTCCAGCATACTTTCAAATGGAATATCTGCCGCCGGACTTTCAACATTTTCCTGCCACCAGCCCTGCCAGGACTTACCCGTTAAGTCTTTCAAAATAGTTAGCACGTCGGCTGAAGTGAAGCCCTGCTCATCGGCATCGAAGCGCTGATACAACTCATTATGTACGTCACGATAGCTAACTTCCCCATCGGTTGTTTTCAACAACTCGCTGTCCAGCATCCAGGAAACCAGAGCACCTTCCGAATAAATATTCACAGAATCGTTGTGCGCGCGATCTCCATATTGATCAATCCACGCCTCAAAAGAGGCTTCAGCCACTGACATAACATCCCGGCCTGGCTTTGCTCGGTAACGGTCAATGCTGGTTGCCACCCGCTCAAAATACTCAGACGGTTCCATAATATCCGCCTGTAATAACAAATGATTCTGGAAGTAGCTGGTTGAACCTTCAGCAATCCAGAATAAATCAGTGTAGTTTTCTTTTTGATAATCGTATGGAACCAGTCCATCCGGACGATAAGCTTTCACGTTCCAGGTATGCACAAACTCGTGTGACGCTGTGGACATAAACGACAAGTAATCATCGCGACTGGCAAAGCTGTATCTGGGGCGCTGGATAATCGTCGAGTTTTTGTGTTCCGTTGCACCACCAGCCCCAGTCGTCGCGTGGATCATAAAGACATAACGCTCAAATGGGTAACTGCTCCAAATCGAGTCACCGGTGGCCACGAGCTTTTGTAAATCTTCGACCGTTTTTTCAGCGTCGTAGTTACCCTCACCCCAGAATACGACTTCATAATCGCGATCATCCTGAGTGAATTCATAGTGCTTGCTAATGCCTGTTTCTATTGGTGAATCAACTAAGACATCCCAATTTGCGGCCGAGAACTGATGTGCGCCATCTCTGTCCATACCGGAATAACTCTTCCACTCACCCGGGACATCCAGAGAAACTGACACAGGCTCGTCACGCCACGCATCGGCATACATGAATACAGCGGATGCATCTAAATAGGCATGGCTGTCATCAATGTGACGGCTGCGGCGACCAAGTTGATTCGCGTAAATTTCGTAATCTACGGTCACTTCGCCGCTGTTTTCAGGTAAGTAAACTCGCCAGGTGCTTTTATCAACTTTTTCCCAGCGAAGTTTTTCACCATTACTCTGAACTTCAAAATCACGAACACCGTTCGCTAAATTTAAAATGCGATAATAACCTGTTCTCCAGGCTGGCATCTTCACATCCAGAAACTTAGCATCACTGGCCGGGAAGGTAATCGACACTTCACCCTTGTGGTGCTCAGGTTGCGTTAAATCAATTTTATAGTCGGTATTTGCTAATACAATGGAAGGTGCCAACATAACACCAACAGCTAATAAGCTCTTGCGCACAGTTTATCTCCGTTAGTTTCGCTTTATTTGTTAGTTAACTTGTTCAAAGACTACCACAATTCACCAATAGTAAATAAATTCAGATAGGTTAGACTTTATCTGATTAATTTTCGTATTATGCGTATTGACTTCAATATTGGGTAGGTGAGCATTGACAATACCTGAGACACCACAAGAGCAGGTTCAGCATCTTAGTAAGAAGCTGCGACAAAGTATCCAGTCACGCAAACAGATAGAAGACGACTATCAGCGCGACTCACAGCGTTACTCGAATTTTGTAAATGATCTTTGTCTGGCGTTAAATGGTGTTGACAGTGAGTTAGACGGTTTACTGCATAAATTACGTGGTCATCTTCAGCAAAATGCGTCCGCCGCGGTGCTAGAGCCCATGATGCAGCAAGTGGGAGAGGTAATTTCTCAGCATACTGTCCGTATGCAAACTCTTCTTAGAGAAAGCAATGAAAGTATCCAGTTAGCTTTACAACACGTTAAGCCCCGCGATAGCAACGGCAAGAGCCAGCTACAAAAAATAGCAAATGAGTTTGAGCAACCCACAATGACGGTTTCTCATTATTTGCCCCTGGTTAATCAATTGCTTGCACTTTCTTATCAGCAGCAAGGTACTCAGACTGAGACCCAAGTAACTCAGTACCAAAATCAATTGGTTGATTTACTAAGTGAAGTGGAATTTCTGGGCAGTGCCGCAGATACCCTGCAACAAGTGAAAGTAGCTTTACAAAAGCCACAGACCAGTGAAACCTTGCTAGCTATCACCTTAAAGGTTATGCGGCTGGTATTTAACAACATTAACGATGAACGCCGCTCAGCGCAGCTGTTTCTACAACAGTTAAATGCATCTTTAGAATCTGTTCAGAGTGTCTTAGGTCAAACCATAAATCATTCTGCAGACTTTGCTGATCAGCGACTGCATCTGAACCAGCAACTAAAAAGTGGCGTTTCTGAGATAAAGGCTTGTGTCACTGACGCGTATGAACTTAACGATTTGAAAGAGTCTGTCGGTTTGCAGTTGCACCGTTTAGGTGAAACTTTGAATCAGCACCTTCAGTTGCATGATGAAGAACGTCAAAGTTTCCATAGCAACACACAAGCCATGGAACAAAAACTTCGTGAAACCGAAGCGCAGGTTTTACACTATAAACAGGAGCTGGCTAAACAAAAGTTCCGCAGTTTACAGGACAACCTGACCAAACTGCCTAACCGCTCTGCTTTTGATGAACGCTTGAATCTGGAGTTCCAGCGCTGGGGCAAAGATGAAACTCCGCTCAGCATAGCGATTATCGACGTGGATCATTTTAAGAACATTAATGATAGCTTCGGCCACATTGCCGGCGACAAAACCTTACAAGTTATTGCAGGTACTCTCAGCAAATCGTTAAAAGAATCGGCCTTTGTTTGTCGCTATGGTGGCGAAGAGTTTGCTATCATATTCTGTTCTGATGGACAAAGTGCCTATCAACATATAGAGAATACGCGGGAGAAAGTGGCTAATATCCCGTTTAAATTTAAAACCGACGATATACGCATTACTATTTCCGCAGGAATAGCTGAATTTAAATATAATGAAGATACACCGCTGGCGGTTTTTGAAAGAGCCGATAAGGCGCTCTATGAAGCAAAAAATAGCGGGCGCAATAAAGTTATCGCAGCCAAATAGAAACCAACGCTGATGATCACCGCCGGCACAAGGATGACGCCGAGTCATCGTTATTACAGGAGTATGGAAAAATAATGAGAGCAAGTATTTCTCCAAGAGGCACCATGTCTCTTTTGTCGCAACTGGAAATAGAACGTTTAAAGCAATCCTCAAACAGCCAACTTTATAAATTATTTCGTAATTGCTGTCTCGCGGTTTTAAATGCCGGAAGTAATACCGACAGCAGCGCTGAAATTTACGATAAGTATAAAGATTTCGCCGTTAATATTATCCGCAAAGAGCGCGGTATTAAAATTGAGTTAATTGAGCCGCCGGCAGAAGCTTTTGTTGATGGCGAACTCATTGTCGGTATTCGTGAATTACTGGAATCGGTATTGCGCGATATTCTCTTTACCGGAGAGCGCTACTCAGAAGAAGAACTGAAAGACGCTGACAGTGCTACCCTAACCCACGTGGTGTTCGATATTCTACGCAACGCCCGCACTATTCAGGCCATGCAAGAGCCCGATATGGTTGTTTGCTGGGGCGGTCACTCGATTAACGAAGCTGAGTACAAATACACTAAAGAAGTGGGTTATCAGTTGGGTTTGCGTGGCTTAAATATCTGTACCGGGTGTGGTCCGGGTGCAATGAAAGGCCCGATGAAAGGCGCGACTATTGGTCATGCTAAACAGCGTATTAGTGGTGGGCGTTATTTAGGTCTTACTGAACCGGGCATTATCGCTGCCGAGCCACCCAATCCTATCGTTAACGAACTGGTTATTTTGCCCGATATTGAAAAACGCCTGGAAGCCTTCGTTCGCTGTGCGCACGGTATTGTTATTTTCCCGGGGGGCGCTGGTACGGCTGAAGAACTGTTGTATCTTCTTGGCATACTGATGCACCCGAAAAACCAACAACAAAGCTTACCGGTTATATTAACAGGCCCTGAAGCGTCTAAAGATTACTTTGATGCGCTGGATACCTTTATTGTTGAAACTCTGGGTGAAGAGGCTCGCGGATTCTATCGTATTATTATTGCAGACCCTTCAGGTGTTGCGCAGCACATGCACGCCGGAATGGCAGCAGTAAAACAATATCGCCGTGATTCTGGTGACGCTTACTACTTTAACTGGACCTTGTTTATTGATGAAAACTTCCAGCGCCCGTTCTACCCGACTCACGAAAATGTCGCGTCGCTAAACCTGCACCCGGAACAGCCTAAAGAAGAGTTAGCAGCGGACTTACGCCGTGCATTCTCAGCTATTGTTGCCGGTAATGTGAAAGATGGCGGCATTCGCCAAATTCGGGAAAAAGGCGTATTTACCATTCACGGTGAAAAAGAGTTAATGAAACGACTGGACGTATTGTTAAGAGCATTCGTCGAACAAGGACGTATGAAATTGCCAGGTTCGGTGTATCATCCTTGTTATAAGGTTGTTACTGACTGAAGGATTTATGAAAAATAAAGTCTTTGTCATACTCGCCATTGGCGCTGTTTCTTACCTAGCCATAGTAGGAGCAGTGCTGATGCTTTATCAGGCTGATCCTGCTGATTTACAATGGCAGGAACGAGAAACCTACAACGCCAGACAAATTGGTCAGTTGGATCTCGGTATGTCCAAAGACAGCGTTATTCGTATTTTAGGCTCACCCGATATCAACGAAGCGAAAGCCTCCTCTGAAGGTGACATGCAAGTTCTGTTTTATCGGACTCATCACGTGACTTCTGACGGAATAACGACTAAAGATGAATGTACCCCTTTGGTTTTTCGCGATAATAAGCTTATCGCCTGGGGCAACGACTCTTATCGTGACTATCAGAATTATCAGAGGCGAGAATGAGAAAGCTGACCGAGTGTTGTGAAAAAGCAGCTAGTTTACTGAAACAACACGACGTTCGTCAGCTTTATCGTCTGGTTCAGTTTATTGATGAAGAGTATCAGCAAAACCGCTGGCCGGAACTACTTCCCCTTTACGCTCAGCAACATGCTCCGGGCAATAACCAACTAATAAGTGAGTTACTCGCGGTTTGTGTAACCGCACTGCATTGTGGTTACCAATGGTCTTTGCACTCGCATTACCGTCGAATTCTGGCCGCTGCTTGTGTCAGTGAGAAGCTTAACCCGGACCCTTCTCACTGGAAGCAGCTGCATTTAAGACAGCCGCTGTGGCTTTCGGCTTTAGAGCCTTTAACACTAAAATCCGCTGACATTGTCGTTTTTCGCTATTGGGTTAACGCCTTAACTCAGGTTCAGTTGCAATGCTGTGAGCCTACTCAAGCTTTTTTCCCTTTATTAAACAGCGAATTCCGCTATCGCTTCTGGACACTGTTAAATCAGCAGGATGCGTTTCCGATAAGGCTAACCGGGCAAAAGTTTTCACACCATAAGAACCAACAGACCGCTGTACTTTTAGGTTTTGAAGGAAAGCACCAGATTCTGGCTTTATTACATAAGCTGGACAGCCCGTTTTATGTCAGCCCGAACGAGACACAAAACTGGCAAGTTAACGACAAGCCTTTGACTCAGGAACAAATGAACGCTCTGGCTCAGCACCGGTTACTAAAACACGAGCAAAAAAGTGCAACACAACAAACGCCCAGACAACTGTTACGCGCAATAAACCGTTACGCCAATGCCAGTGGCGCCTTAAACGCAGTAATTCAGCAAATTAACCAGCTACCCTTTTTAGCCAGCAGTCTACATGCTGCCGTGCATCAGAGCGAACGCATTGGCAACAGCGAAGCCAGTCGTATGGACTTAAAGCAATCTTATTTATGGCTAGGCTCTAAACGGGCTTCCGTTATTCTTGCTACCGCTTTTTTGCAGCATCAGTTTTCATTAAATACCATTCCGCTGCATAACGCATTAATGCAAAAGCTCGGCTTACTGACAACAACGCTACAGCACTTATCGGCAGAAACCGGCGTTAGCCTGCCAACCCCGGCACCACTACTTGCCCTACTTTCAGGCTCCGATCTTTTTCGTCACCCGGAGCTGCTTAAATCGGCAAAGTGGCCTCGCCCGCGAGAAATAGAACACTGCTACAGTACAAGTTGGGTAGGCTCTGCACTGGATATCAGTGACTTCCGTCGCAGTCGACAATTAGTTAAGCGCTGGCAATTGCCTCCGGCTACCGAAAATTTATTAAACCCGGATAAAGCCGAATCCAATAAATTAGGTGCACTATTTTTTTTAGCTCATTATTTAACACTAAGCACTTATTATCCCGATGTCTCGTTAAGCAGTTCAGTAAAATCGATGCTAAAGTCTTATTGTCAGCAACTGCAAATAAACAGTGAGCAACTGACCCGAATTAAAGCCAAATCGGCTTTTGAAAGTCACTGTTACTCACCGTTATAACCTACATTCACTGACTGAATAATGCTTTGCTAGTCAGTATTAGCGCGGCAATGGTAGAATTACCGTTCCTGTTTTTGTTGTAACACGGTTTAAAGGAATCAATTCATGAGTAGAACTATCACAGTTATTCCAGGTGACGGCATCGGTCCGGATATTGTCGAGTCTGCAACAGCCATTCTTGATAAAGCAGGTTGTGACTTTGAATATGAATACGTCGACGCTGGTTTAACTGCTTTGGAAAAGACCGGAGAGTTATTACCTCAGAATACTCTTGATGCGATTGAACGTAACGGTGTTACATTAAAAGGTCCACTAACCACTCCGGTTGGCGAAGGCTTTACCTCTATTAATGTCAGCCTGCGTAAACATTTTTCGTTATACGCTAACGTACGCCCTGTGCTGTCTTTTACCGGCACTCAGGCACGCTACGAAAACATTGATATTATTACCATTCGTGAAAATACCGAAGGTATGTATTCGGGCTTAGGCCAGAAAGTGTCTGAAGACGGTAATGAAGCCGAAGCAGTCAGCAAAATTACCCGGGAAGGCGCTGAGCGCATTGTTCGTTTCGCCTATGAAACCGCACGCCGAGAAGGCCGTAAGAAAGTCACTGCGGTACATAAAGCCAATATTCTGAAGTCCACTTCTGGTCTATTCTTAAAAGTAGCGCGTGAAATAGCTGAAGAGTATCCGGACATTGAATCAACAGAAATGATTGTTGATGCTGCCTGCATGCGCTTAGTTATGAACCCTGAAGAGTTTGACGTTATTGTTACCACCAACCTGTTTGGCGATATCCTGTCAGACCTGTGCGCAGGTTTGGTCGGCGGCTTAGGTATGGCACCCGGAGCTAACATTGGTAAAGACTGTGCCATTTTCGAAGCTGTACACGGCTCAGCCCCGGATATTGCCGGTAAAAACCTGGCAAACCCAACCTCAGTTATCTTAGCGTCAATTCAGATGCTGGAATACTTAGGCATGCAAGAGCAAGCGGAAAAAATCACCAAAGCATTAGAAGATGTGATTTCCAGTGGCGATCGAACCACTCGTGATTTAGGCGGTTCGCACGGTACCACTGACTTTACTCAGGCGGTTATTGAGCGTCTTTAAAGCGAACGGCATAGCCTGAATGAACTCAGGCTATGCCTTTAAAACTAACTGCGGGGCAACCAGCGCAAGTGTACGGTAATTTCTTCACGGTCGTGGTATAGGTGCTTGGCCTGAATTTCAAACGGCTTACTCCCCTCGGTTTGTAGCTGTTCTTTAATCTGATCCAGGTAGCCTTTAACTGCGGCATAGCGCTGACGCATTGGTAACTTAAGGTTAAAGATGGCTTCTTCACAATCACCTTCGAGTAACCAACTGGTCATCAGCTCGCCGACACGTGCGGGTTTTTCAACCATATCGCACACCAGCCAGGTAACATTTTTGCGTTTTGGGCGGAATTTAAAACCGTCTTCCTGAATGTGCTTAACCTGACCGGTTTCCATCAAGGATTCTGCCATTGGCCCGTTGTCCACAGCCTGTACCATCATACCGCGGCGTACCAGCTGATAAGTCCAGCCTCCTGGCGCAGCACCAAGATCTACCGCCTTCATGCCCGAATGAACACGTTTTTCATGCTCGTTTTCAGGCACAAACACCTGAAAGGCTTCATCCAGTTTTAACGTTGAGCGGCTTGGTGCCTCTTTTGGCATACGCAAACGCACAATGCCACCGTTATGGATGGTTTGGTTATAGCTGTATGAATACCCCACCAAAGCATGTGCTGCATTGACAAATAACACGTGTAGCATTGGTCGTTTAGCTAGCGGTTTATTACTTAAAAGCTCTTCTTTACGCAACGCCTGACGCAGCGGCACGCTAAACTTACGGCAGAATTTGGATAGCTGGTTAGCTTCGTTAGTATCTGGAGTTCCCACTCGTAACTCACCAGCCAGGCCAAACGTTTCCTGATGAGGTTTTAATACCTTAATGACTTCGCTGGCACGGTCTTCAATACCGGCCACTTTAACCGGCCCCAGTAAGGCAAACATTTCGCGCGCAAAAACCAGGTCTTTCAGCGTCAGTTTACGGGCAATATGCTCTGCTTCTTCGTGCTGGCAATGGTAGGTAACGTAAGCTTGCTCGGGTTGTGTCTGGCAATAACCATAAACACCCAGTTCCGCGGTTTTATCCTGAATTTCAGCCGCGCAATCACCTTCGAACCCTGCACGACACAGCAATACAATGCCACTACCTCTGCCGTTAACAATCTCACTCATTAACTACCTGCTCCTAACTTCATTGCGCCAACTAATAAACTGACCCAGCCAGCAATAAATAATAACCCGCCAATAGGCGTTATAGGTCCAAACCATTTAACACCGGTAAGTGCTAAGGCATACAAACTGCCGGAAAATAAAACCACGCCGGCCAGCCACAAATAGCCGCTGGCAACAAACCAGACCGACTGTGACTGCTTTAACCAAAGCGCTAAAGCAAACAATGCCAATGCGTGATAAAACTGATAAGTGACGCCGGTCTCAAAAGCACTCAGCAAACTCTCACTTAATTTCGATTTTAAACCGTGCGAAGCAAAAGCGCCCAACATAACGCCGGTACCGCCTAAAATGGCGGCCACAATTAAAAATATCTGACTCATTGAATAAACTCCTTAATGGCATCTGTGGCCTGTTGCCAAAGCTTAGGCGTATTCGCCGCTTTAGCTTTAGTCGCGGCAAAACCATGATCCGCACCCTCTAGCCACTGCAACTGCCAGTTATGCGGCAACTCCACGCTTTGCCCCTGCTCCGCTCTTTTTAAAAGAGGCTTACTAAACGGGTCCCGTGTTCCCTGCAAAATAAGGCCGGGCGCCTGTGTCATCTTTAATTCTTCAAGCCGTGACTTCTCAGGTTTTTGCGGCGGATGGAACGGAAACCCCAAAGCAATTACTGCTTTCGCGCCGTATTTATCGGCTAAACGCAACATCACCCGGCTTCCTAATGACTTACCCATCAAAACTAACGGCTTATTATCTTGCTGTAATTCGCTCAGCAGTTTATCAATCGCATCGACCAGTGCCTGCATGTTATTCGGCGGCCGTGGCTTTCCAGTTTCACGAACCTTTTCCCAATACGGAAAATCCGGACGCACAAGCTCCGCGCCAAGCGCTATGCCCTGCTCCGCAAAGAAATCCATAAAAGCTGTGTCGGGACCGCCTCCTGAACCGTGCAAAAACACGATGCGGAACGCTCCTTCCGGGTTCTGTTGTTGATAACGCATTATTGGTTAAACTCTTGCTCTTCTTTTTGAACCAAGTTTAGCAGCCACTGACGGAAGGTCGCGATTTTACCTATCTCCGCCTGATTGTCACGACAAACCAGATAAAACGCTTTATTCCGCTGCAGTGCCTGAGGGAAAATGCGAACCAGGTGGCCACTGTCAATTTCGGACTTCACCAGCACGTTATTGGCTAATGCAATGCCCTGCCCGTGAACCGCCGCCTGTAAAGCCAGGCTCGAATGACTGAATACCGGTCCATTATCACCTTTATACTGAGGTAAGCCCACCAACTGAAACCAGTCCTTCCAGGCATTACGGGTTTCATCGTGCAGCAAGGTTTGCTTGAATAAATCTATCGGTTCTTTGATATTCGCTTTGTTCAATAACAACGGCGAACAAACCGGCCATAAATATTCTTCATGCAATTGGTATGCTTTTACCCCGGGCCAGCGGCCATCGCCATAGTAAATAGCAACGTCTACGTCGTCGGTTAACGAACCACTAATTTCATCTACCGCTTTAATACGAATGTCCATATCCGGGTGTTCTTCGCGAAAACTACTAAGCCGCGGAACAAACCATAAAATAGCGAAACTGGGCGGAACCGACACGGTCAAAGCGCCGCGTTCAGACACTAACCGAAGTTTATCGGTGGCCTGCGCCAGTTGCTCAAAAATATCCCGTAATTCTAAATAGTATTCCTGTCCTTCTTCGGTCAACAGCAACGAGCGGTTACGTCGAATAAAAAGTTTAAGTTCAAGAAAGTCTTCTAACGCTTTTACCTGATGACTGACTGCGGCCTGAGTCACAAATAACTCTTCGGCGGCTTTGGTAAAACTAAGGTGACGCGCTGCCACTTCAAATGATTTAAGCGCGTTTAAGGGAGGTAATTTCCGCATGTCATTAACTAAAAAGCGTCTCTGTTTAGTAGATACCCACCACTATAACAGAGACGCCCTTTCTTCGGCTATTTATCATTACTTTATCTAATGTGACTTACAACCGGACGCCACCGTCAATTTCGACCACACGGCCGCTGAAGAAGTCATTTTCAATAATGTAGCGAGCACTGTGAGCTATTTCATTGGGCTGGCCCCAGCGTTTTAGCGGAACCATAGACAACGCACGATCAACCGCTTCAGGTTTCATCTGTGCCGTCATTGGAGTTTCGATAAAGCCCGGTGCGATGGCACCACAGCGAATGCCGTAGCGACCTAATTCACGAGCCCAGGTGACTGTCATGGCAACCACACCGGCTTTCGTTGCGGAATAGTTAGTCTGTCCCATGTTGCCGGCACGCGCGACGCTGGAAATATTAATGATAACGCCTTTCTTACCAGCTTTTACCATCTGCGCTGCGGCTTCACGTCCGCACAAGAAGGTACCGGTGAGGTTTACATCCAGTACTGACTGGAACTGCTGTAATGGCATTTTCTGTTTCAGTTCGCCGTCTTTGAATTTAATCAGCAGGCCGTCGCGCAGTAGACCGGCGTTGTTTACCAACACATCAATGCCATCAAACTCTTGCTGAATTTGTTCAAACACGGTTTCTACCGATTCTTCGTCGGTAATATCAACTTCATAACCAACCACTTTGGCTGCACCCAGCTTTTCACATTGCTCCTGAGCTTCACCTAATACGTCGCCGTTAATATCGATAAGCGCAAGTTTGGCACCTTGTCTGGCGAAATCTTCAGCCATCGCAAGGCCCAGCCCCTGAGCACCACCGGTAATAACAATGACACTGTCTTTAATTTGCATGTGTTTCCCCAACTCTTAGGTTACTTCTGTGACTTAGGTGCCACATAATTAAAAATACTGGAAAAATCCTGGCGACCATGACCTTGTTCAGACCAGCTGTGGTAAAGGTTGCGAGTCAGTGATCCCATAGGCGTTGCGGCACCGCTTTCTAATGCGGTTTGTTGCGCCAGCCCTAAATCTTTAGCCATTAAGTCAACCAGAAAACCGCCCTGATAGTCATTGCTTGAAGGCACGTTATCCATTACCCCTGGGCACGGATTATATACCTGTAATGTCCAGTTGCTACCTGAGCTTGCCAGCATAATTTCCGATAAAACTTTCGGGTCCAGCCCGTTAGCCCTACCTAATTGCAAAGCTTCTGAAGTCCCCACCATTAATACTGACAACAACATGTTATTACAGATTTTTGCAATCTGTCCGGCACCGACATCACCGGCACGGAAAACATTTTTCCCCATGTCGTTAAGCACAGTGCGAGCCCGGTCGACGTTCGTTTCTGTGCCGCCACAAATAAAGGTTAAGGTACCCGCCTTCGCGCCACCAACACCGCCGGAGACCGGGGCGTCGATAAAGGCAATACCTGCTTTCTCTAGTTGTTCACCCACATACATAGCGGTTTCAGAAGAAATGGTACTGCAGTCAATGACCAACTGATCTTTATTCAGCTTGTTGATTAGACCGTCGTCACCAAGGTAAACGCCTTTTACGTGACGGTCTGCAGGCAACATAGAAACCACAAATTCAGCTCCATCAATTGCCTCAGCTGCTGTTTTCGCGGCCTGTGCACCGTCAGCAACTATCGCTTTAAGCGCTTCTTCCGATAAGTCAAAAGCCTTAACCTTGTGGCCGGCTTTTGCCAGGTTGCTGGCCATAGGGCCGCCCATGTTACCCAGTCCAATAAATCCTACGGTTGCCATACAGGCACTCCTTCTTGTTAATTCGTTTTATTTATCAAGATCGGCTAGTGGATGCGTTCGCTCGCCCCAGGGCGGTACAAAGAATGCATCAACCTCTTCCGCTGGTACTTCGGCTACCGAGCTATGCTGCCATTGTGGATTCTTATCTTTATCAATCAGCAGTGCCCGAATACCTTCCGCAAAATCACCACGAACTGCACAGTTACAGGACAAGGTTAGCTCTAAACGGAAACAGTCAGCCAAAGACAAGTCAGAGCCTTGCTGCAACTGGTTCCAGACCAGGTGCGATGTAAATGGACAACCATTGGCCAAGTTCTTCCGCGCACGCGCCAGCCATTTATCATCGGTTTCGTCACTGACAATACGTTCAGCAATTTCACCGATATCATTGCCTGTGGTTAACTTAGTAATCAACGACTGATGCGGCTCAACCTGTGGATTCGGCAAAGATGTGGTGTCACTACTAGCAACCGAACTCAGTAAGTCCGTCACTTTTTGTTTATTCAGAGCCTCGGTATTGCCCCACTGAACTTCCTTCAGCTGATTCAGAATGCTTTCTTTGCTTTCATGACCAACAAAGTGATCGGCCAGGTTCAGATACAGCGCATCGTTCGCATTCATCGTCGCGCCGGTAATGCCTAAGAACAAACCGCAACCTTGTGGCATGCGGTTAAGGAAGTAGGTTGCACCAACATCCGGGTACAAGCCAATAGTCACTTCCGGCATAGCCAGTAACGAACGTTCGGTCACAATACGGTGGCTGGCGCCATTCATCAGCCCCATACCGCCGCCCATCACAATGCCGTCACCCCAGCAGATAAAGGGCTTAGGGAATGTCTGGATAAAGTAGTCCAGTTGATATTCCTGGGTGAAGAAGTTTTCGACTTCTTCCACTAATTTGCCCGGCTCTGCCTGCATGGCTTTATACATAGCCACAATGTCACCACCGGCACAGAAGGCTTTTTCACCAGCACCCTGCAACCAGACACAAGCAACTTTGTCATCTTCTGCCCATTTTTTCAGCTGCGGTAACAGCTTTTCAGCCATCGCCAGACTCAGGGCATTCAATGATTTCTCGGAATTTAACGTAGCAACGCCGATGACTTTGTCACCGGCGTTCAGTTCTTCAAAAAGTACAACGTCTTGCATGGAATCTCCTTACAAGATTTCGCGATCGTTATCCGCCAGAATGCGACGTCCAATAATCATGCGCATCACTTCGTTTGTGCCTTCCAGGATCTGGTGCACACGAACATCACGCACATGGCGCTCTAACGGATACTCTTTAATGTAGCCATAACCACCGTGCAACTGCAGTGCGTCGTTACACACTTTAAAACCAACATCGGTCGCAAACTGTTTTGCCATAGCACAATAGGTAGTTTTATCAGCGTCGTTGTTATCGACTTTACTGGCTGCCAGACGCACCATTTGACGGGCTGCAACCAGCTCAGTTGCCATATCGGCTAACTTAAACTGTAACGCCTGAAATGCCGCCAGCGGCTTACCAAACTGCGTACGTTCCTGCATGTAAGCTTTAGCAGTATTTAATGCCGCCTGCGCGGTACCCACAGAGCACACCGCAATGTTAATGCGTCCACCGTCTAAACCCATCATGGCAAACTTAAAGCCTTCGCCTTCTTTACCCAGCAGGTTTTCTGCCGGAATGCGAACATCTTCAAAGGTCACCAAGCGGGTTGGCTGGGCATTCCAGCCCATTTTATCTTCGGCTTTACCGTAAATAACACCTTTGGCGTCCGCCGGTACAGCAAAGGCAGAAATGCCTTTAGGCCCGTCTTCGCCAGTACGAGCCATAACCACTAAAACGTCAGTTTCACCGGCACCGGAGATAAACATCTTAGAGCCGTTCAGAACGTACTCGTCGCCGTCTTTTTTCGCACTGGTACGTAAGCTGGCAGCGTCCGAACCAGAGCCTGGTTCAGTCAGGCAGTAAGAGCCAAGCTTCTCACCGGTTACCAACTCTGGTACCCACTGGTCAATCACTGACTGTTGGCCGAAAGAACCAATCATCCAGGTAACCATGTTATGAATAGTCATCATGGCTGTGGTGGCTGTACACCCTCCCGCCAGCTGTTCGAATATAAGTGCAGCGTCAAGGCGGCTCATTCCAAAGCCGCCAGCCTCTTCCGGTGTGTACATGCCCATAAAGCCCATTTCACCGGCTTTACGAAACACTTCAACTGGGAAGTAATGCTCTTCATCCCACTTAGCCGCATTAGGCGCCAGCTCTTTGTCGGCAAAGGCCTTGGCCGTATCGACAAAGGCTTGTTGGTCTTCTGTCAATTCGAAGTTCATCGTTATCCCCTATTATCTTAGGTTAATTGACATGTTCGGACCTGCTGGGTCTTCAAGGTCGCTCTCAAACCAACGCGCCGTTACGGTCTTCGTTTCACTATAAAAACGAACGCCCTGCTTACCATAAGCGTGAAGGTCACCAAAGAATGAACGCTTCCAGCCTGTAAATGAGAAGAACGGCAGTGGTACCGGAATTGGAATGTTGATACCGACCTGACCCACTTCAACTTCGTGCTGATATTTACGTGCCGCAGCACCACTTGCAGTAAAGATAGAAGTACCATTACCGTAAGGGTTGTTGTTAACCAATTCCAAAGCGTCTTCAAGGCTGTCCACTTCTGTGGCGCACAATACCGGACCGAAAATTTCCGTTTTATAAATTTCCATATCCGGCGTTACATTAGAGAAGACCGTTGGTCCAACCCAGTTACCGTTTGGCAGACCGTCAACTTTGCAATTACGACCATCAACCAGCAATTTAGCACCTTCTTTTTCGCCTTGAGTAATCAAAGCTTCAACGCGTTCTTTCGCTTGTGGACTAATAACCGGGCCATAAGCGGCACCTTCGTCATTCCATGCGCCCGGACGAACCTTAGCAATAGCTTCCGCTATTTCAGGGATCCACTCTTTTGCCGCGCCAACAAATACCGCGACAGAAATAGCCATACAACGTTGACCCGCCGCACCGACAGAAGAGCCAACCATATTGTTGATGACTTGCTGTTTATTGGCGTCAGGCATAATAACGCAATGGTTTTTTGCACCGGCAAAGGCCTGTACACGCTTACCATTTTCCGTACCACGGCGGTAAATATATTCAGCAACCGGCACTGAGCCTACAAAAGACAAGGCGCGAACGTCGGGGTTGTCTAACAGAAAGTCGACCTGTTCTTTGTTGCCATGCAATACCTGCAGAACGCCTTTCGGTGCGCCAGCTTCTTCGAACAGTTCAGCCAAACGGGTTGGTGTTAAAGGATCTTGCTCGGAAGGCTTCAGAATGAAGGTATTACCGCAAGCAATGGCCAGCGGGAACATCCACAGTGGGATCATCGCCGGAAAGTTAAACGGCGTAATACCAGCGCAAACACCTAATGGCTGAGTGTAACTATAAGAATCAATTTTACGGGCAACGTTTTCAACGGTCTCGCCCATTAATAACGAAGGAATATTCGCCGCGTGTTCAACCACTTCAATACCACGCCAGACATCGCCTTTGGCATCTTCAAAAGTTTTACCGGTTTCTTGCGCCAGAGTCTCGGCAATTTCTTCCTGATGTTCTTTTAACAAGGCCTGATAGCGCATCATTACTCGAGCACGCTCAGAAATAGGCACTTCTTTCCAGGTTTTAAAAGCTTCACGGGCACTCTCAACCGCTGCGTCCATTTCGCTCTGGGTAGCAACAGGCACTTGAGCGATAACTTCCTGAGTAGCAGGGTTGGTGACAGGAATCCACTGTTCTGACTTCGAGACGACAAATTCGCCATCTATATACAGAGGCACTTTCTTAGACATAATTCACCTTCTTATTGTGTTATTTTGTCATCTATTGATGAGCTAAATTTAGTTAAGTGAGCCTTTTACGTGACCCTCTTAATTCTGATTACTTTACTTTGGGCCGCCAGTTTTTCGCTAATTGGCGTTTACCTTGCGGGCCAGGTTGATGGTTATCTGGTTGTCTTTATTCGCATGATTTTAGCACTGATAACAGTGTTACCCTTATTCCGCTGGCGTCATCTGTCGCCCCAAAATGGTCAGCTATCTCAGTTGGCTAAGCTAGCGATTATTGGCGCTGTACAAATTGGCGCTATGTATTTGTTTCTTTATCATGCCTTTTTGTATTTGAGCGTTGCCGAAGTGCTTTTGTTCACTATTTTTACACCACTCTACATAACGCTAATTGACGAGCTGATACTTAACCGCAAGCATCTGCCGCTGTTATGGTGGATAGCCGCAGCGGTATCGGTATGCGGCGCCGCCATTATTCGCTATCAACCCTTGTCCGATGACTTCATCACCGGCTTCTTTTTAATTCAGGCAGCCAATGCGTGCTTTGCTGCCGGTCAAGTTGCTTATAAACGTTTACCCACGGGTAAAACCTTAGAACAAAGCCAGCAATTTGCTGCCTTTTTCTTTGGTGCCAGCGTCGTTGCCGGCCTTGGTGTTTTATTATTTGGCGACTTAACCAAAATGCCGACCACCAATCTTCAATGGGGCATTTTATTATGGCTCGGTATTGTTGCCTCCGGCCTTGGTTACCTTGGTTGGAACCTTTCCGGAAAACGAGTCAATACCGGGCAACTGGCCACCATGAACAATGCGTTAATTCCCGCGGGCATTTTGGTTAATGTCGTGTTTTGGGAACAGTCTTTCGACTATACCCGCTTAAGCATTGGTGCTCTTATTATTATTCTTGCCGTATGGCTGGCAGGACGAGTTAACAAACTTAAACCCGCCCGCTAACCAGCGCTTTAGATCATTTCTACGGCCAGAGCAACGGCTTCTCCACCACCAATACACAGTGAGGTGATGCCCCGTTTCTGGCCTTTTTGTTTCAGTGCATGCAGCAAAGTAACCAATAACCGCGCCCCACTTGCGCCAATGGGATGCCCTAAAGCACAGGCTCCGCCATGCACATTCACTTTCTCCGGATCCAGTTTCATTTGCTGAATAGCCAGCATGGTAACCATGGCAAAGGCTTCATTAATTTCCCATAAATCGACGTCGTCTTTAGTCCAGTCCAGCTTACTCAGCAAAGAGTTCATTGCACCAATTGGGGCAACGGTAAATTCAGACGGCGCCTGAGAATGCGTAGTGTGACCCATAACTCGCGCCAGCGGCTGCAGGCCTTTGGCCTTTGCATCGCTTTCACGCATTAAAATGAGTGCTGCTGCGCCATCAGAAATGGAACTGGAATTAGCCGCGGTAATGGTGCCGTCTTTTTTAAATGCCGCACGCAACTGAGGAATTTTGTCCAGACGCGCTTTACCCGGTTGCTCGTCAGTATCGACAGTGACGTCGCCTTTACGAGTAGAGTATGTAACTGGGGTGATTTCGTCTTTAAAAAAGCCATCTTTAATAGCAGCCTGAGCTTTGGTAAGTGAATGAATGGCAAACTCATCCATTGCTTCACGGCCCAGACCGTATTCGTCAGCAGTGTCCTGTGCGTAACACCCCATAGCTTTATGCTCGTAGGCGTCTTCCAGACCGTCCAGCATCATATGATCCAGCACTTGTCCGTGCCCCATACGATAACCGCTGCGGCCTTTTGGCAGCATGTAAGGTGCATTCGACATGCTTTCCATGCCACCGGCCAGCACCACGTCTGCAGAGCCCGCTTTAATTAAATCGTGCGCCATCATTGCAGCTTTCAAGCCAGAGCCGCATACTTTGTTAATGGTTGTGGCGCCTGTTGAGCGAGGTAAATCGGCATGCAGCATTGCCTGACGCGCCGGCGCCTGACCTAAGCCGGCAGGTAACACATTGCCCATGATAACTTCTGAAATATCATCGGCTGTTAAACCGCTGTTACTCAGCGCTGCTTTTATAGCTGTTGCGCCCAAATTGGGAGCAGTAACTTCACTTAAGCTGCCCTGAAAACCGCCCATTGGCGTACGGTTGGCCGCTACTATAACGATTGAATCGCTCGACATTTTTCCTCCAAATGCACTTTACGTTAACGTAAACTTCCTCTAAGCTTAGATCTTAGGACAACCAAAAAGCAAGTACCGATGAACAATAAAGTGACCTACAGTATTGGCGAACTGGCAAAAGAATTTGACATTACCACCCGTAGCATTCGTTTTTATGAGGACGAAGGCTTGCTTTCCCCCAGGCGCCAGGGGCAGCAGCGCATATATACCAACAAAGACCGGGTTCGTTTAAAGCTGATTCTACGCGGCAAACGACTCGGTTTTTCACTGGCCGAAACCCGTCGTTTGTTCGAACTTTACGACGCGGATAATAGCAGTGCAGCCCAGCTCGAAAAGGTACTTGAGCTTGTCAGTGAGAAAAAACACTCACTCAAACAACAAATGGAAGATATTAATGTGTTACTGACCGAACTTAGTGGTCTGGAGCAACGTTGCCAAGACGAGCTCGAGAGTATTCAGTCGTCAGTTTCAGAAGTTCATTCTCAGGAGTCGTTATGATCAGTCAATATACCACCTTTAACTTCGGTCTCGGCGAAACAGCCGATATGATCCGTGAACAGGTTAATGCCTTCGCGCGTGACGAAATAGCCCCACGTGCCGCCGAAATTGATGAAAAAAATGAATTTCCCAGCGATTTATGGCAAAAACTTGGCGACATGGGTCTGCTTGGCTTAACCGTTGCCGAAGAATATGGTGGTTCCGGCATGGGCTACCTGGAACATGTTATTGCTATGGAAGAAATTAGCCGCGCGTCTGCCTCGGTTGGCTTAAGCTATGGTGCCCATTCAAACCTCTGTGTTAATCAAATTCACCGCAACGGTAACGAAGAACAAAAGAAAAAATACTTACCGAAACTGTGTACTGGTGAGCACGTTGGCGCTTTAGCTATGAGTGAACCTAATGCGGGTTCTGATGTAGTCAGCATGAAATTGCGTGCAGAGAAGAAAGGCGACAAGTACATTCTAAACGGCAATAAAATGTGGATCACTAACGGTCCGGAAGCTAATGTCTTCGTAATCTATGCGAAAACCGAACCCGAGAAGAACTCACGGGGCATTACGGCTTTTATCGTTGAAAAAGACACACCAGGATTCAGCCAGGCGCAAAAACTCGACAAGCTGGGTATGCGTGGTTCAAATACCTGTGAACTGGTGTTCGAAGACGTAGAAGTCCCCGAAGAAAACATTCTGGGAGAGCTAAACGAAGGCGTTAAAGTGTTGATGAGTGGCCTTGATTACGAGCGCGCTGTTCTTGCCGCTGGTCCTTTGGGCATTATGCAGGCCTGCCTTGATAACTGCGTACCTTATATTCATGATCGCAAACAGTTCGGTAAAGAGATCGGAGAATTCCAGCTGATTCAGGGCAAAGTAGCTGATATGTACACTCGCACTAATGCGGCGCGTGCCTATGTTTACGCCGTGGCTCAATCTTGCGACCGTGGCGAAACTACTCGTAAAGATGCCGCCGGAGCGATTCTCTACGCCGCAGAATTGGCCACTCAGCTAGCACTGGACGCTATTCAATTATTGGGCGGTAACGGCTACATTAACGAATACCCCACAGGACGCCTGCTACGTGACGCCAAGCTATACGAAATTGGCGCTGGCACGTCAGAAATTCGCCGTATGCTCATTGGTCGCGAACTGTTCACTGAATCCAAATAATAAGGAGGCAACGCCGTGGCGATTTTATCCAGTAAAATCAACACCCGCGATGCACAATTTGCGGCTAACAGCGAGTCTATGCAGAGCGTAGTTAACGACCTGCAGGAAAAAGCGGCAAAAATTCATCAAGGTGGCGGCCCTAAGTATCAGGAGCGCCATTTGTCCCGGGGTAAATTATTGCCCCGCGACCGTATTAATAAACTACTGGACGCGGGTTCACCGTTTCTGGAAATAGGTCAGTTTGCGGCCTGGGAATGTTACGAAGACTACGTTCCTTCTGCTGGTGTGGTTGCCGGTATTGGTCAGGTTGAAGGCACCGAGTGCATGATCATCGCTAACGACGCCACCGTTAAAGGCGGTACCTATTATCCGCTGACCGTTAAAAAGCATCTGCGTGCTCAGGAAATTGCCGAGCGTTGTCACCTGCCCTGTATTTACCTGGTGGACTCCGGCGGCGCTAACCTGCCCCGTCAGGATGAAGTATTCCCGGACAAAGAGCACTTTGGTCGCATCTTTTTCAATCAGGCGAATATGTCTGCCAAAGGCATTCCGCAAATTGCTGTAGTTATGGGATTGTGTACTGCCGGTGGCGCTTACGTACCGGCAATGGCCGACGAAAGCGTTATTGTCAAAGAGCAAGGCACTATTTTCCTTGCGGGTCCGCCGTTAGTTAAAGCAGCAACTGGCGAAGAAGTTTCAGCCGAAGAGCTTGGCGGCGCCGACGTGCACACACGCATTTCCGGTGTTGCGGATCACTTTGCTCACAACGACGAACACGCTTTAGCCTTGGCACGCCGCTCGGTAGCCCGCCTTAACCGCGGTGAACCTACTAAGCTTGACCGCCAACCAGCCAAACCTCCGCGTTACGACGCAAAAGAGCTGTACGGCATTGTCGGCACCGACCTACGTAAACCTTATGACGTTCACGAAGTCATTGCGCGCATTGTCGATGATTCGGACTTTGACGAATTTAAAGCCAACTACGGCAATACGCTGGTAACAGGCTTTGCCCGCATTGATGGCTATCCGGTAGGCATTGTGGCTAATAATGGTATTTTGTTCTCTGAGTCGGCACAAAAAGGCGCCCACTTTATTGAGCTTTGTGCCCAACGCAAAATTCCACTGGTGTTCTTACAAAATATTACCGGTTTTATGGTCGGCAAAAAATACGAAGCCGAAGGCATTGCTAAGCATGGTGCGAAAATGGTGATGGCGGTTTCCTGTGCCAAAGTGCCTAAGTTTACCGTGTTAATCGGTGGCAGCTACGGCGCCGGTAACTACGGCATGTGTGGCCGTGCTTACGACCCTACCATGATGTTTATGTGGCCAAATGCCCGTATCTCAGTTATGGGCGGTGAACAAGCCGCGGGTGTTATGGCGCAGGTAACCAAAGACAACCTGGCGCGCAAAGGCGAAAGCTTAAGCGAAGAAAAAGAACAAGAATTGAAAAAGCCCATTGTTGAGCAATACGATAAGCAAGGCCACCCTTATTATGCGTCAGCGCGCTTGTGGGACGACGGTATTATTGACCCTGCACAAACGCGCGAAGTTCTGGCGTTAAGCCTTGCCGCTTCATTGAATGCACCGATTGAAGACAGCCGCTTCGGCGTCTTCCGCATGTAATCGGAGGTTATTGATAATGGCAAAATACACAAAGCTTGATATTAACGACCGGGGCGTTGCGACATTAACATTAAACCGGCCTGACGTTCACAACGCGTTTGACGACGTGATGATTGCGGAACTGCTGCAGGCGTTAAAAGAGGTTGAAGAAATTGGCAGCGCGAGAGTGCTGGTGCTTCGCTCAGAGGGTAAAAACTTTTCTGCTGGTGCGGATTTGAATTGGATGCGCTCCATGGCCGATAAAAACTATCAGCAAAACGTGGATGACGCCGGTGAGCTTGGGCTCTTAATGGAACGTCTGGATTTGCTCAGTAAACCCAGTATCGCGTTAGTGCAGGGAGCCGCTTTCGGCGGTGCCGTAGGCCTTGCCGCATGCTGCGACATAGTTCTGGCGCAACCGCGCAGCAGCTTCTGTCTGAGTGAAGTCAAAATTGGTCTTATTCCGGCAGTTATCAGCCCTTATGTTGTGCGTACTATTGGTGAGCGTCAATCACGCCGCTATATGCTGACCGCCGAGCGTTTCTTTGCCGACAAAGCGCAGGAGCTAGGTTTAGTCAACGAAGTTGTAGAAGACTTTGAAGAGCCGTTAAACAAACTATTAGATGCGCTTCTAGCCAATAGTCCACAAGCGGTAGACGCCTGTAAGCAACTAATTCGCAATGTCGGTTCACGTCCTATCGATAAAGACGTACGTGAACATACCATTAAAGCCATTGCCGAAATTCGCGTGTCGGAACAAGGTCAGGAAGGACTCAGTGCGTTTCTTGAAAAACGCCCCGCCGCCTGGCTTAAACAGAGTTAACAACAGGTCTCATTATGATCAAAACATTATTGATTGCGAACCGTGGTGAAATTGCCTGTCGTATTATTGCCACAGCAAAGAAAATGGGAATTCGCACCGTAGCGGTATTCTCCGATGCCGACCGCAACTCACGCCACGTTAAATTGGCGGATCAGGCTGTACACATTGGTCCTGCAGCAAGCACTGACAGTTATCTGCGTGCCGATAAAATTATCGCCGCCGCGAAACAAACCGGTGCTGAAGCCATTCACCCGGGCTATGGTTTTCTCTCAGAGAACGAAGACTTCGCTGACCAATGTCAGCTGAACAACATCATTTTTGTGGGACCGCCGGTGTCGTCTATTGCCTCTATGGGCTCTAAGAGCGCGGCTAAATCCATTATGCAGGACGCCGGTGTACCTCTGGTTCCGGGTTACCACGGCAGCGAACAGGATATTGAAACGCTAAAAGCCGAAGCTGAAAAAGTTGGCTTCCCACTACTACTAAAAGCGGCGTACGGCGGCGGTGGTAAAGGCATGCGTGTGGTAGAAAACATGGGCGAATTCGATGACGCCCTGAATTCCGCCAAACGCGAAGCTAAGTCCTCTTTCGGCAACGATAAAATGCTGATGGAGCGTTTTATTCGTAACCCTCGCCACGTAGAAATTCAGGTGTTTACCGATGAGCACGGTCGCTGTTTATTTGGCTGAGCGCGATTGTTCAGTGCAGCGCCGTCACCAAAAGGTGCTTGAAGAAGCGCCCGCTCCGGCGCTTACCGAAAAAACGCGTACCGAAATGGGCGAAGCCGCCATTCGTGCAGCTCAGGCAATAGACTACGTTGGTGCTGGTACGGTTGAATTTTTGTTTGACCAAAGTGGCGAATTCTACTTCATGGAAATGAACACTCGCTTACAGGTTGAGCATCCGGTTACGGAGATGATCACCGGCCAGGATTTAGTCGAATGGCAGTTGCTGGTCGCTTCGGGTCAGCCATTACCTCTGGCGCAAAATGACATTCAGGTAAACGGTCACGCGTTTGAGGCACGGATTTACGCCGAAGACCCGGACAACGATTTCTTACCTTGCACCGGTACCATTAAGCATTTACGTACGCCTGCAGAAGAAAACGGCATCCGCATTGACACCGGTATTGAAGAAGGCGATGAGATATCTGCTTTCTATGACCCAATGATAGCTAAGCTGATTGTCTGGGACACCGATCGTACCCGTGCCCTGCTGCGTCTGCAAAAGGCTTTGCGTGAATATCGTTTAACTGGGTTAACAACTAACGTAGACTTTTTGCATCGTTTGGCCTCACATCCGGAGTTTGTGAAAACAAACCTGACAACCGAATTTATCCAGCAACATCAGGAAGAGCTGCTGCCCGATAGCTCGGTAAATTATCAGCAAATTGCAACGGAAGCGGCTTTGTTTGATATTTGTCAGCGCCAACAACAACGTGGCAGTTCACCATGGCAAAGTGGTAACGCGTTTAGAATGAACTCAGCGGCGACACATACGGTTTCACTGCAGTTTGGCGAGGAAACCTATCCTATTTCACTAATAGAAACCGCTAACGGAGAGTTCCTGCAGCAAGTTGATGAAGAAAGCGTACAATGGCAAGCGTCTTTAACCGACGACAAACTCACGCTGACTGCCGGTAGTATGCGCTATCATCGCTACGTCAGTGCCGACGACCAGCAAATTACGGTATTCACCGATAACGGCCCTATAACTTTCCATCGACACCGTGTGACTGATACGCTGTCGGACGAAGCGGCGCACGGTGGTCACGTTGCACCAATGAACGGTACCATTATGGAAGTGCTGGTTGAAAAAGGCGATACAGTCAAAAAAGATCAACCACTGGTCATTATGGAAGCCATGAAAATGGAATACACCATTAAAGCTGGCCATGATGGTGAAGTCACCGACGTCTTTTTCGCCGCAGGAGATTTGGTCAGTGACGGCGATGAACTGCTTGCAGTGAGCGAAGCCGAATAATAAATAATCAGGAGTGACTATGGCTATTGCAGAACAGATAAAAATCGTCGAAGTTGGTCCTCGTGACGGCTTGCAAAATGAAACTACTGTTTCTGTTGATGCAAAAGTTGCCTTAATTGAAGCGCTGGCAGAAGCCGGCGTTTCTTATATTGAAAGTGCCAGCTTTGTCAGCCCCAAATGGGTGCCTCAAATGGCCGACAGCACAGCTGTTATGGAGCAGATTAAACGTCGCCCGGGAGTCACTTACGCCGGTTTAACGCCAAATTTGAAGGGCTTTGAAGCGGCAGTAGCAGCCAACATGGACGAGGTAGCGGTATTCGGTGCAGCGTCGGAAGCTTTTGCCCAAAAGAACATTAACTGCAGTATCGACGAGTCGCTGGAGCGTTTTAAGCCAGTTATTGCCGCAGCTAAAGAAAAAGGCATTCCTGTCAGAGGCTACGTTTCCTGCGTTTTGGGTTGCCCTTATCAGGGTGAGGTTCCGATAGGAAATGTGGTTAAAGTTGCAGAAGCCTTGTATCAAATGGGCTGTTATGAAGTATCGCTGGGCGACACCATAGGCGTCGGTACGCCGTTAAAAGCTCAGGAAATGCTTGCCGCCGTTGCAGAGAAAGTCCCCATGGACAAGCTGGCGCTGCATTTTCACAATACCTACGGACAAGCTTTGGCCAATATCATAGCCTGCCTTCCACTGGGTGTTGCTACCATTGATTCAGCCGTAGCTGGCCTGGGTGGCTGCCCGTACGCTAAAGGCGCCAGTGGCAATGTTGCCACCGAAGATGTGGTTTACATGTTAAATGGTATGGGCATTAAAACCGGTATTGACCTGAACAAGTTGATCGCGGCCGGAGCCGGTATTTGTCAGCATTTAGCGCATGGCCCCCGCTCTCAGGTCGCAGTAGCAGAATTGGCAAAAGCTTAATTAGCAAAATAAGAGGATTAAAATGACTTCAGAAGCTTTATGGCAACCGTCAGCAGATACCATTGCTAATGCCCGCATGACAGACTTTCTACAACAAGTGAATAAAGATAAAAACGTAGCGCTGGCCAATTATCACGACCTTTATCAATGGTCCGTCGATAACGATGAAAGTTTCTGGTCTATGGTATGGGATTACTTTGATGTTATTGGTGAAAAAGGCTCTACCATTGTTACCGATAAAGAAAAAATGCCAGGTGCTCAATGGTTTCCTGAAGCCAGCCTGAATTTTGCCGAAAACCTGTTGCGTCATAAAGACGACCATATTGCTTTAATTTTTCGCGGTGAGAATGGCACACGCCAGCAGTTAACTTATGCTGAACTCAACCACGAAGTTGCCGCTTTTTCCGAAGGCTTACGCCAACGCGGAGTTGAAGCCGGTGACCGTGTTGCCGCCATGATGCCTAACTGCATAGAAACCATAATTGGTATGCTGGCAACCACCAGTATTGGCGCTATCTGGTCGTCTTGCTCGCCGGACTTTGGCGTTCAGGGCGTACTTGATCGTTTCGGTCAAATAGAACCTAAAATTCTGATCACTGTTGATGGTTATTTTTATAACGGCAAAAACCTCAACATAAAGAGCAAAACCGCCGATATCATCAAACAAATTCCAAGCATTGAAGCCACGGTATTAGTTAATTTCAGTCAGCAAAAAGACCGCATAAAAGGCGACAAAGTGTTTTCATGGAGTGATTTTGGCGACGCTGAAAAGACCCACATAGATTTCGCTCCACGCAACTTTAATGACCCGCTCTATATCATGTTTTCATCAGGTACTACGGGCGTACCTAAGTGTATTGTTCATGGTACAGGTGGTACCTTATTGCAGCACTTAAAAGAACACGGTCTGCATACCGATTTAGATCGTGACGATAATCTGTTTTACTTCACCACCTGCGGCTGGATGATGTGGAACTGGCTGGTCAGTGGTCTGGCTGTGGGCGCAACCTTAACCTTATTTGACGGTTCGCCTTTTGCACCTAAACCTGAGTTTTTATGGGACGTGGCTGACGAAGAAGGTATTACCGTATTTGGTACCAGCGCCAAATATTTAGCCGCACTTGAAAAAGAAGGCGTTAAACCGGGAGAAAGCCATAAACTGGAAAAGCTGCGCAGTATCTTAACCACGGGCTCGGTGCTACCTCCAGAAAGCTTTGACTACGTTTACCGCGACATTAAAAAAGACTTGTGTCTTTCATCGATATCAGGCGGTACTGACATTGTCTCCTGCTTTGCCCTTGGCTGCCCTATTCTGCCGGTTTACCGGGGAGAATTACAATGTCGGGGTCTTGGTTTAGCCGTTAACGTTTATGACGAGAACGGAAAGCCGGTTAAAGGCGAAAAAGGCGAGCTGGTTTGCGAAAACTCATTTCCCTGCATGCCCGTAAGCTTCTGGAACGACGAGAATGGCGAACGTTACTTCAGTGCGTATTTCGACCGCTTTAAAAATACCTGGGCACATGGTGACTTTGCCGAGCTCACCGAACACGATGGCGTTATTATTTACGGTCGTTCCGATGCCGTTCTCAACCCGGGTGGCGTACGTATTGGCACTGCCGAAATTTACCGTCAGGTAGAAAAGGTTGATGAAGTATTGGAAAGTATTGCTGTCGGTCAGCAATACGATGATGACGAGCGCGTCGTTCTTTTTGTAAAACTCAGAGACGGTATAAAGCTTAACGACGAACTTCGTCAAACCATTGCGAAAACCATTCGTGCTAACGCAACTCCACGGCACGTACCTGCTGTAATTTTGCAGGTTGACGACATACCCCGTACTATAAGCGGTAAGATAGTCGAATTAGCGGTACGTAATGTGGTTCACGGCGACCCCGTGAAGAACACGGATGCTCTGGCAAACCCAGAAGCACTGGATTACTTCCGTGATAGAGAGGAGTTGCGTTAATCCATGATGTTCCTGCACGGCTCACGGCAGGCTGTTATAGCAGCCCTTGTTGGTTTGGTTATTACTGTTACCGCTTTTAGCTATTTGCGTTATCAGGAAAATCAAGTTGTCCACGATGCCCTGGAAGCGGAAACTTACAACTTACAACGCGACATTAGGCAAAGCCTGGTTTCCCATTTATTTGTCGCTGAATTGCTAGCGCGCGAGTGGGAACGTAGTGACCTTTCGATAGAGGAACGCTGGAAGGAAAACGCCGATATCGTTACTTTGTACTATCAAAATGTACAAGGCATTACCTGGCTCAATGACCAGTTGGATATTGCGCTTATCTATCCTCAGAATGAACAACCCGAGCTACTGGGAACGTCTTTTGCTAAAACGCCATTGCTGGAAAAACTAAAGGCTTCTGAAGGAAACCGTCACGCAATGATGGGAGCCGCCGGAAATTTGGGACGTATTAGCAGCGACATAGCTATTTTCGTCCGTGTGGAGCAAGAACAAACCCACGGTTTTTTGGGGTTTGTAATAAGCCTGCAAAGCCTGTTTAATAATGTCGTACGCAGTAACATCAGTGAAGGTTTCCAACTCAGCGTACGCAGTGACAACGACATACTGTATCAATTTGCCGGCGATACCTCATTACGCGATGAATGGTCACATTTTCATTCTCTACAATTGGTAGGAAACAGCTGGGAGCTCTCGGTCTGGCCAACCGCTGATCATCTGGAGCAACTCCGTGGTGGAATTTCAGTAGCCGCGTTAATCGCCGGTTTACTCGTCACCGGCATGCTCACTTTTGTCCTTTATATTTTAGGCCAAAGCCGCTTTAAAGCGCAGCAACTGGCCGATTCCAATATTGAACTTTATAGTGAAATTGATGAACGCGAGCGCATTGAAAAGCAGATGGCTTATCTTGCCGAGCATGATTCTCTTACTGGCCTTGTAAACCGAAACGCATTAAAACGCATTCTGGGTGAGTGGCTGGAAACCGAATCACCGCATAAAAAAGCCGCTTTATTGTTTATCGACTTAGATAGGTTCAAAGAAGTCAATGATGCGCTGGGTCATACGGTTGGTGACGAATTGCTACGCCGGGTTGCGCGACGCATTACAAAATTAGCGCCTAAAGGTAGCGTTCTGGCACGAGCCGGCGGCGACGAGTTTTTATTGGCAATAGCAAAACCTGATAGTCGCGAAAGTATTATCAAATTGTCTGAGCAAATGCTCCAGGCTTTGGACACGCACTTTTTCGTGGACGTCTATGAGCTCTTTATTAGTGCCTCTATTGGTGTCACTTTCGCGGATGATGCCGATTTTAACGCTGAATACTTTATTCGTAACGCAGACACCGCGCTATATCAGGCAAAAGAACATGGCCGCAATACCTATAAAGTTTACGATAAAGCCATTCACCACGACTTGAGCAAAAAACTGGAATTGGTAAAACGGCTGCGCCACGCCGTTTCTAAGCAGCAACTAACGGTTTATTACCAACCTAAAGTTGAACTCGGTAGCCGCCGTATCAGTGGTTTAGAGGCTCTGGTTCGCTGGGTTGATGACGATGGCAGTATCATTCCTCCGGATGAGTTTATTCCACTGGCAGAAGATACCGGTCTCATTATTCCGATATCGGAATACGTGATGGAAGAAGCCTTTCTACAATTAAAGCAATGGCACGAACTTGGCTTCGATGAATTGAGCATTGCCATCAACATATCTGGGAAACAGCTACACTTAGCTGATTTAGTCGATGACATTATGGAACGGGTGAACGAAGCCCAAATACCGCCAAACAAAGTAGAGCTAGAGCTAACTGAGCAAGTGTTTATAGAAAACATTCAGTCCCATACCCGCTTTATGCATTCGGTGCGCGAACAGGGAATGTCGCTGGCTATAGATGACTTTGGTGTGGGATATTCTTCGCTTTCATATTTGAAGAATTTTCCGGTTACTTCGTTAAAAATAGATCGCTCTTTTGTCAGAGATCTACCGCACAATGAAGATGACGCAACCATTACGCAGACCATTATTAGTCTGGCACGTAACTTAAATCTTCAGTTGGTTGCCGAAGGTATTGAAACCGAAGAGCAAGTCGAATTTTTATTACAACGTGAATGCAGTACCGGACAAGGCTTTCTTTTCAGTAGACCGGTCCCGGCGCGGCAAATCACTGAACTATTACAGCAGTATAACGGGCTTATCCCTATCCAGATAGCCTGAATATAGTGGAGGTTAATGTGGAACGCGAAAGCATGGAATTTGACGTCGTCATAGTTGGTGCAGGCCCATCAGGGCTGGCAACCGCCTGTCGACTCGGACAACTCGCACAGGAAAATGAGCAAGAGCTCATGATATGCGTGGTTGAAAAAGGCGCAGATATTGGCGCTCATATATTATCCGGCGCGGTGTTCGAACCTCGAGCCCTGAACGAGCTTTTTCCTGACTGGAAAGAGCGCGGCGCTCCACTCAACACCGAAGTAACCGGCGACGATGTTTTATTGCTAAAAAACGAAAATAACCACAGTCGCCTGCCAGACTTTAGTGTCCCTAAAACCTTCCATAATAAAGGCAATTATATTGCCAGCATGGGTAACCTGTGCCGTTGGATGGCGGAACAGGCCGAACAACTGGGCATTGAGATATTCCCCGGATTTGCGGCTTCTGAAATTCTGTATAACGACGATGGCAGCGTTGCTGGCATTCAAACTGGCGACATGGGCGTTGCTAAAGATGGCAGCGAAAAAGACGGCTACATGCCGGGAATGGAACTGCGTGCTAAATACACCTTATTCGCAGAAGGTTGTCGCGGTCATTTAGGCAAAGAGCTGATTAGCAAGTTTGAACTGGATAAAGACAGCACCCCGCAACATTATGGTCTAGGCTTTAAAGAAATTTGGGATGTACCAGAGGACATGCACGAGCCCGGCAAAGTGGTTCATACCGCTGGCTGGCCGCTAACCGACAGTGACGCCACTGGCGGCGGTTACCTTTATCATGCCGAAGACGGACAAGTGTACTTAGGTCTTATTGTGGATCTTAACTACGCTAACCCTTACCTGAATCCATTTCAGGAGTTTCAGCGGTTCAAAACTCACCCGGCTATTAAACAAGTTATAGAAAATGGTAAACGGGTGTCTTACGGCGCACGCGCTATTGCTAAAGGCGGCTATTATTCGTTACCAAAAATGACCTTCCCGGGCGGTTTGCTGGTTGGCTGTAACGCAGGCACCTTAAACTTTGCCAAAATTAAAGGAAACCATACCGCGATGAAGTCGGGTATGGTGGCCGCTGAATGTGTATTTGAACAGCTAAAAAATGGTAAAGCCAACGACGACATTACCAGCTACAAAGAAGCGTTTGAAAAGTCCTGGGTATTTGATGAATTGTATCGCTCACGCAATTTCGGTGGTGCTGTGCACAAATTGGGCACAATACTTGGCGGCGCTTATAATATGGTCGATCAAAATTGGTTTGGTGGTAAATTACCCTTTAAATTTAAAGAGTGGACGCCAGATTATAAAGCGACAGGTAAAGCCGAAAACTATACGGCAATCGACTATCCAAAAGCAGATAATAAACTGACATTTGATCGTCTGTCATCGGTCTTTTTATCCAATACCAATCACGCAGAAGATCAACCCTGCCATTTAAAGCTCAGTGACGCTAATATTCCACTAGAGGTCAATTTACCGAAGTATGCAGAGCCGGCGCAACGTTATTGCCCTGCCGGGGTTTATGAAGTGGTTGAAGAAGACGGTAAACAAGTTTTTCAAATTAATGCGCAAAACTGCATACATTGTAAAACTTGTGATATTAAAGACCCCAGCCAAAATATAACCTGGGTTGTGCCCGAAGGCGGCGGCGGACCGACTTACCCTAATATGTAAACACTTCGTAAAGTTAATAACAAAAAACACCAAAGCATGTTAAATGTTTTGGTGTTTTTTCGTTTTAGGAACTAAAAATTATAAATTTATCGACTTATTAAGTCGTAAATGCACTTTAAACGAGTCATATAAACATGAAGTAAAAAGAGAGCAGTATTGATAGTAATTATAAGTAATTGTTAATAAGTAACGCTAGACGGTGATTTTAATCCCCTTTCTCTATTTCTATGTACTTATTCAATAAAAAGAAGTTTCAACTTAAACTGTGATAACAGCTATAATCAAACAAACCAATATTTAAGCAATCAAATAAGGTAAGCAAAAAATGAGTGAATTCATTAACATTCTTCGTCACGAACGCCGTTTAAAAGCAGCATTAAAAGAACTGGATTTAAACGAGCTGGAAAGTGTTAAATCTAAATTTGATTCGGTAATTTCTCAGCGTCGCGAAGAGGAAGCTGAAAAGCAACGCCAGAACGAAGCAAAGCAGAAAAAAATAAAAGAATTTAAAAGTGCCATGGCTGATGCCGGCATTGAATTGTCAGACATATTAGAGCAAGAGCTCGGTGGCGAACCTATTGCTAAAACCACTCGTAAAAAACGGGCGCCTAAGCCTCCTAAGTACGAATACACCGACGAAAACGGCGAAAAACAAACCTGGACTGGTCAGGGTCGCATGCCAAAAGCCATGAAAACAGCTGTTGATAATGGCAAATCCCTAGAAGCTTTTTTAATTAAATAGCGTAAATAAGGCGTAACCGATACTAATGAAAGTATTGGTTACGCTTTTTGTTGAACAATAGGCTCAGCTTGATTAGGCTATAGAAAATTCAAACTGGCAAGGATCGACATTGCGCTATCGTTTCATAGCATTCGTATTAACGCCATTATTCGGCCTTTCTGCATGTAGCATCTTACCCCAGATGTCAGGAGGCTTTAATCAGATCGACTCAGGTGATGTTGAAGTTTACCGTGGTGACAATAAGCCTTCACGCGCATACGAGTTGATAAGTATTGTAAATGGTGAAAGCTGCCAGCGACAGTTTAAAGGCGCAAAAGCCTCAGCTAACGATGCAGTTCAAGCCCTGCAGGAAGACGCTGCCCGGTTTAAAGCTCATGCCGTTATCGGTACTCAGTGCTTCTCTTTTAAACCTGAAGCCGACTCCATCTGTTACAGTGAAGTCAGCTGCGTAGGCCGTGCTATTCAGTGGCGTGATTAATGGCCTTGTTTCAATGTCACGTCGCCAACGCCAACTTCAACCTGAACTCTGACAGAGCCATTCCCCTGATAACGCGACTCAGATGTCACAATCATTCTGTCTTCCTGAGTATTGCCGAAGTTTTTTAAGCTGGTATCGCCAACTCCTACCGAAGCTTCTACTTGCTTGTAGTCGCCCTTCGCCAAATTCAAAGAGACATCACCAACACCTAAATCAACTTTTAAATCGTTGAACGGTACGTCACCTTCAATCTGTCCAACCCCCAGATCTATCTCCAGCAACCGGCTACGCGGCACGGATACAACCCAGTGTTGTGACATATCGTCATCAGGCGTAGCAGAAATCTCCAGACGATTCCCGTCTCGCTCACCTTTTATAATCACTTTGTCGAGCTCACCATCACTGACAAACCAGCCGTCGTCGTCTGACTCTACACGAAGCTCAATTCCGATCGTATCACCGTCGGTTACATTTAGCTCAACCGTTCCCACCGTTGCGTCTAAATGAATTTCTGTGTCGCTACTGACGATATAGCTGCTGCTTAAGGTACGTTCGCTTTCAGCAGAAAATGCGGCTGTACTCACCGTAACCAAGCCAATAAAACCTAAAGTTAAAGGCCAAATTTTATGTTTCATCATTTTTCTTTTCCTATTGTTATTAAAACGATTCATGCCAAACCCTAAAGCATTAAAAGTTGCTTATAACTGGTTTTTGCAACGCCTATGCCAAAATTAAAAAGTATTAATAATCATATAGTTAAATAAACATCTACTTTGTAGATTAGTGAATTCACAAACTATGTGGTCAAATTGGCTACCACAATTATGGGTATTCACTAACGGAGGCAGAATGAAAAGCCAGCAACAACTAACCCCCATCGCTATCATTCATACGCCTTTTCCTGAAAAATTTAGTGTTCCCCGCCAACCCGGCCTAGCTCCCTCAGCATTGGCTCAGGTTGAGTTAGTTGGAAACTACCAGCATGCACAAGCCATAGAAGGCATAGAGCAGTTCTCTCATCTTTGGCTAACCTTCGAGTTTCATCAGCACAGTTCATGGCAGGAACGCGTTCGCCCACCACGGCTTGGCGGTAATGAACAATTGGGCGTCTTTGCCACCCGCTCCCCCTTCCGGCCGAATCAATTAGGCTTATCTGTAGTTGAGTTAGTTGCAGTAGAAACCGAACCTAAAGTGGTGTTAACGGTACGCGGAGCTGACTTGGTGGATAACACCCCTATTGTTGATATAAAGCCTTATATTCCCTACGTCGACGCCATTAGTGATGCTCGTGCGGGATTTGCTCAGCAGAAACCGGAAGAAAACTTAACGGTGGAATTTTTGGAGGCTGCGGAATCGACTCTTATCAGAGAGTCAGAGCGCACTCCTGAGCTAAAAATACTGATTACTGAGGTACTCAGACAGGACCCCAGACCGGCTTACCACAAGTCACAGGAAAACCAGAGAAATTACGGCACAGCGCTTTTAGACTACAATATTCGCTGGTATGTACAACAAAACACCGTTTTTGTTGAAGAAATCTCACTAAAACAGCTGTAAAAGGCTTTTGGGCTGAGTCAGACACTGCTAAACTTCGCTCTAATTTTTGACCACTATAACTTGCAGAGATGCCGGACTATGCGCAGCAGCAAATATTTATTATCAACGCTTAAAGAGACACCTTCTGATGCTGAGATCGTGAGTCATCAGCTGATGTTGCGGGCAGGTATGATCCGTAAAGTCGCCGCCGGGTTGTATACCTGGACGCCAACCGGTTTGCGTGTACTGCGCAAAGTTGAAAATGTTGTGCGCGAAGAAATGGAAGCCATTAACGCATTGGAAATTTTAATGCCTATGGTACAACCCGCCGATCTTTGGCAGGAATCAGGACGCTGGGACGACTACGGCCCAGAGCTACTGCGTATAAAAGACCGCAACCAACGTGACTTTTTACTGGGACCAACCCACGAAGAAATTATCAGTCAACTGGTACGTAAGGAAGTTAGCAGCTACAAACAACTGCCATTAACCTTATTTCAAATTCAGACTAAATTCCGTGACGAGATCCGCCCTCGTTTTGGCGTTATGCGTGCGCGCGAATTTCTAATGAAAGACGCCTACTCTTTCCATTTGACCGACGAATCTCTGCAGAAAACATACGACGATATGTATCAGGCCTACTGCCGTATTTTCGAGCGTCTTGGTTTAGATTATCGTCCGGTTATAGCTGATACAGGCTCTATTGGCGGAAGTCACTCGCACGAGTTTCATGTGCTGGCAAGCTCCGGCGAGGACGCCATCGCGTTTTCTGACTCTTCAGATTACGCCGCGAACGTGGAAATGGCAGAAGCACTACCTCCTGCCGGTGAACGCCCTGCTCCGAATCAAAAAGTGGAAAAGCATGCAGTACAAGGCGACGAACTCGCTGCTGTATTACAGCCTTTGTCTGTAGAAAGCCAGCAAGCAACCAAGTCTTTTATTGTTAAAGCAGCGGACGACATTGAATCAGAATACGTTCAGCTAGTTCTTCGCGCTGACCATGAACTGAACACAGTAAAAGCTGAGAAACTGGCTCAGGTTGCGGCTCCGCTGGAAATACTGACTGAAACAGAGAAAGCCACCGGCGTAGAAGCACCTTACATTGGCGTTGTAAACGCGAAACTGCCTCTGTTAGTTGACAGCAGTGCGGCTCACCTCGCCGATTTTGCCTGTGGTGCAAATGAGAACGGCCAGTGGCTAACAGGTGTTAACTGGAAACGTGACACGGGTGATTTCAGCGTCGTGGATATTCGTAACGTTGTTGCCGGTGACCCGAGTCCTTGTGGTCAGGGCAAAGTAAAAATTGCTCGCGGCATTGAAGTTGGTCATATTTTCCAGCTGGGCAAAAAATACAGTGACGCTATGAAAGTTGGTGTGTTGTCTGAAAGCGGTAAACACGAAACTTTAACCATGGGCTGCTATGGAATAGGTGTTTCGCGCATAGTCGCTGCCGCCATAGAGCAAAATAACGACGAGCGCGGTATTTGCTGGCCGGAAGCTTTAGCGCCTTTCCAGGTTGTTATTGTGCCAATGAATATGCACAAGTCTGCACGGGTACAGGAAGCCGCTGAAAAGCTTTATACCGATTTAAAGGCTCAAGGTATTGATGTGCTGTTTGATGACCGTAAGGAACGCCCCGGGGTCATGTTTACCGACATGGAGCTCATAGGTATTCCTCATCAGGTTGTGGTTGGTGAACGTAACCTTGACGAAAACCAGGTTGAGTACCAAAGCCGCAAAGGCGGAGAGAAGCAGAAAATCAATTTAGATGACTGCATTAGCTTCATACAGCAACAACTCTAACTTATGCCGTTAATAAAAATGGCCTGATAGCGAAAACTATCAGGCCATTTTTTTGTCTTAATTTTTTAACGAGCGAGTCTTAAGACTCCTGACCCGCCAAAGGCTCAATGTAATGTAAGTGCATATCCCACGGAAAGTGGATCCAGGTGTCCTGGGCTAAGTCGGCAACGAAATCGTCGACCATTTCCATACCACTGGGTTTTGCGTAAACCGTCACAAACTTAGCTTTCGGCAAGCGTTCCCGCAGAAACTTCAGCGTATTGCCGGTATCCACTAAATCATCAACAACCAGAAAACCTTCGCCGTCTTCTGTTGCCGTTACGTCTTTCATTACCTGCAAGTCGTCACGCTGTTCGGTGTGATCATATGAACTGACAGCAACACAGTCGACAACTCGGATATTAAGCTCGCGTGACACAATTGCCGCCGGAACCAAACCACCACGGCTAACCGCAATAATACCTTTATACTGCTCCGCCGGTAATTGGCGACGTGCTAGTTCACGCGTTGCGCGGTGCAACTCTTCCCATGATACAAAAAATTCGCGGTTTGAATGCCATCCCATAATTTCGTTACCCTAACCAAATAAATTTAGCGACAAAAAGTGCGCCCAAGAAAACGACGCTTGGTGTTAAATCCTGATAGCGTCCGCCCAGTAATTTCACCACAACGTAACTAATAAACCCTAATGCAATGCCGTCGGCTATCGAAAATGTCAGTGGAGTCATCAATAAAACCACGGTCACCGGCGCAGCCTCAGTAATGTCGTCCCATTCTACGTCTTTCAGCGTAAACAGCATTAACACTGCAACGTAAATAATTGCACCTGCGGTTGCGTAAGCGGGGATCATACCAGCCAACGGCGCAAAGAACATTGCCAATAGAAATAAAATGCCAACAACCACCGCGGCAAGTCCCGTTTTACCACCCGATGCCACCCCTGCGGCTGACTCAATATAGCTAGTGGTAGTTGAGGTACCCAACATGGACCCTGCCACGGTTGCAGTGCTGTCTGCCATTAATGCTTTATTCAAGCGGGGCATTTCGCCATTGGCTTTTGCCAGCCCCGCTTTTTGCGCCACAGCCAGTAAAGTGCCGGACGTATCAAACAGGTCCACAAACAAGAAAGCAAAAATAACCGACAACATGCCAATATCAAAAGCCGCGGCTAAATCCATTTGCATAAAGGTTGGCAGCAGGCTCGGTGGTGCAGACACAATACCATTGTATTCAACCAGCCCGGTTGCCCAGGCAATAACAGTTACCAGCAAAATACTGATTAAAGCCGCTCCCTGTATTTGCCGTGCAACTAACCCAATAATGAGAAAGAAGCCTGCTGCGGCGAGCAATACTGAAGGCTCAGACAAAGAACCCAGAGTTACCATAGTGTCGTCGTTTGCCACAATAATATTCGCATTCTGCAAACCGATTAACGCCAGAAAAGCCCCAATACCCGCGGCAATAGCCAAGCGTAATGTGGTAGGAATGGACTTTATTATCCACTCACGAACACGCAAAGCCGACAGCAAGAAAAATAAGCAACCGGAAAAGAACACCGCTCCAAGAGCAGTCTGCCAGGTGTAGCCCATGCTGAACACAACGGTGTAGGTAAAAAAAGCGTTTAGTCCCATACCCGGAGCTAGTGCTACCGGATAATTTGCCCACAGGCCCATGACCAGACAGCCAATAGCCGCGGCCAGACAGGTAGCGACAAATACGGCTCCGTAATCCATACCGGTTTCGCTTAAAATGGACGGATTAACAAAGATAATGTAAGCCATAGTCAGAAAGGTTGTGAGCCCGCCAATAACCTCTGACTTAACCGAACTACCGCTAGCTTTAATTGAAAACAGCTTTTCCAGCATGAGGAACCTTGAAAGTTTAGCGTTGTGGTTAAAGGGCAGGTATTTTATCCTAACCGCCACAGAATTTGTTGCTCACTTTTTATTTTTTAACAGGATACAGAATTTATCATGCCAACCGTTTACTTTGTTGATGCCGATGGTAACCAATTTGAAGCTACTGTCGATGCAGGAACCAACGTTATGGAAGCCGCTGTCGAAAACTTTATTGACGGCATTATTGGCGAATGCGGCGGCGTTATGTCGTGCGCAACCTGCCATTGTTACGTACCACCTGAGTGGCAAAGCAAGATTCCTGCTCCTTCAGAGCAGGAAGAAGACATGATAGATATGGTTTTAGACCCGCAGGACAATAGCCGCTTAAGCTGTCAGATAGAAGTAACTGACGAATTAGACGGCCTGGTTGTACACATGCCAAAAACTCAGTTCTAAATAAGCCTGAAATTAATTTACGGCTACCACTGGCATAAGAACTTCGTCGTGGTAGCCGGTAATAACCCGAATAGTGCCTGAAAGTTCCCGGTCTAATTCTGAATCGCCCGTATCAATACGTAGTGGTTTGTTATTCAGTGCCTGCAACTTAGTTTTAGTGGCAACCACCCAAATGTTCTCTTTACCAATATGCCGAATAACCCGTGGACTTAATTGCTGATTTCCACGACCAAATAAATGCCCCTGCCCGCCAATTAAGGTTATAACCAATTTAACGCTTCCAGTTTCGCGCTGAGCCACTTCTCCGTATAAACGGCTCTCGGTTACGTCGCGGGCTAACAGGTTATTCTGCTCGACTAAGTCGACACCGAGCAAAGTATTCTCGTGTCCCATACACTGCATAATAGCTTCGACTGTAGAGCCAGACCCCATGACTAAAAGTTCGTCGTCAATGCGCTCTGTGACTTCAGCAGCAATATCATCCAGTACCATCTCGTCGCTTTCTTTACCGCCCATTTTTACCGCCTGAACATATTCAAGTTCGGCCGGTACCGACATTTCACCAAAACGCCGGGCTTTTACGGTACCTTTTCTAAAGGCCTCTTCGTCAATATCCATTACATCGGCATTATGAATACTGGATAACTCACCCTGCAGGATCTTTTCAATAACCCGCCCGGCACCTGTTGGACTAATAGCGTAAACGCCTGAATGAATTTTAACGCCAGCCGGTATACCCAAAACTAACTGCTGTTCGGGAACCACCTGATAAATATCGCGCGCGGTACCGTCACCGCCAGCGAATAAAAGAATATCGACATTATGAGTCACAATTTCAGACACTGCTTTTTTTGTGTCTTCTGGTGAGGATGGCGTTTCAGCAGCCTTATAGACCAAGTTAAATGAAAAGCCCAGAGCTTTGAGGCTATCCGCGCCCATTTCATTGGCGGCAGTAACAAAATGAAGTTGCTGCTTATATGGTTGCAAAAGTTCTAATGCGGTTTCAGCTCTTTTAGCGGCCTTTTTCTCGGCCCCCGCCGCTAATGCTTTTTCCCGAATATCGGCGCCATCGCTTCCCTTTAAAGCTAAGGCGCCGCCAATACCTGCGTATGGGTTAATAATAAAACCTACGGTGAGTCTACTGCTTGTTTCCATTACTACTCGTCATCAGCCTCATCTTGGATCGCTTCACCAGCGTTTTCTATATCTTCACCCGCACCTTCCATGGTTTCACAGGCACTCAAACCGAATATTGCGATGGTAACCAGTAATGCTCTTAAAAACATAGATAACTCCTTATTTACTATTACAATTAACTGTTTGGCGATTAGGCCAACTACAATTAAAGTCGTGACAGAGTGCTTTTGCAAACTTTGCAGCGCGTGGCGGTATGGTATTTTCTTCCAGTAAACGGTTTAACTGTGCAGCCACTTTTTCGGTAAAGGCCTGCCTGTCGACTTCAACGCCATTCAAATTATCCACACTTACCTGAAACGGAAAGTCACAACACAAAGAGAACAGCCACTCCAAAGCCTGTGGCTTTTGCTCAACCTGTTCAAAAGATTTCTGTTGCGCTTCGTTGCGCCCGTCAGGTTCATACCAGTAACCATAGTCAAATTGCTTTCGGCGCGCTTCGCCCGCTATACACCAATGCGCGGTCTCGTGCAGCGCTGAAGCAAAAAAACCATGAGCAAATACCACTTTATGCGGTTCACCCTCTTCCGAGGCAGGCTGATAATACGGTTCGTCCTCACCGGCAACCAGTATTGTGTTGCAATCTTCGCTGAAACAGCGCTTAAAAATATCAATTAAGCGCTCATAATGGTGTTCTGACGTCTGACTCATATTCGCTTAGCGGCTAATATCCGGTGTTTCAGTTTGCGCGGTTAAATTATGCGCACGCTGGCGTAACCAGTGGTCGGCTAAAACCAGGCTGGTCATAGCTTCAACAATAGGTACCGCACGTATGCCAACACAAGGGTCGTGACGGCCTTTCGTCACTATGGCTTGTTCGTTACCCCAGCGGTCAATTGTTCGGCCGCTAATAGCAATACTAGACGTTGGCTTTAAGGCGATATCGGCAAAAATAGGCTGGCCGCTGCTAATGCCCCCTAAGACTCCGCCCGCGTGGTTTGATAAGAAGCCATCCGGCGTCATTTCATCACGATGTTCGCTGCCACGCTGGCTTACCACCCCAAAACCATCGCCAACACTCACCGCTTTTACCGCATTAATGCTCATTAGCGCTTTGGCTAAATCAGCATCCAGTCTGTCAAAAACCGGTTCGCCCCAACCCGGCGGCACACCAATAGCCCGCACCCGAATTTTTGCGCCAATTGAGTCACCTTCTTTTTTCAGTTGGCGAATGAGCTCCTGCATAGCTTCAACCGCATTGGCGTCGCCGCAGAACAGTTCATTCTCGCGTACCTGCTGCCAGTCAATGTTATTAGCAACAACATCGCCCATTTGGGTTAATGCCGCCTGAACCCGTATGCCCTGCTGTTGCAGTAATTTATCAGCTATAGCACCAGCCGCTACCCGCATTGCGGTTTCACGCGCTGAAGAGCGCCCACCACCGCGATAATCCCGTACACCGTACTTGTGCTGGTAGGTGTAATCGGCATGGCCGGGACGGAAGGTATCTTTTATGTCAGAGTAATCCTGACTGCGCTGGTCGGTGTTTTCAATCAGCAAACCGATAGATGTCCCGGTTGTCACGCCTTCAAACACCCCTGAGAGGATCTTGACCTGATCGGCCTCGCGACGCGCTGTAGTATAGCGGTTTTGTCCTGGCTTACGGCGGTCTAAGGCTTCCTGTAAATCGGCTTCGGTTAGCTCTAATCCCGCAGGACAACCATCAACAACGGCGCCTAGCGAAGGTCCGTGGCTTTCACCAAAGGTGGTAACTTTGAATAACTGCCCAAAACTGTTTCCTGGCATTAGCTGGCCTTAGTTTCCCGTTGTTTATGTTCAATTAGTTGCTGTTTGGTCAGTAAGAATACGCCGTCGCCGCCATTAGCAAACTCAAGCCACATAAAAGGCGTTTCCGGATACTTTTCAGCTAAAGCCGGCATTGAATTGCCCACTTCACAAACAAACAAGCCACCATCGTTCAGTAAATCCGACGCCTGCATCAACATCTTGTCTACCAAAATTAAACCATCTTCGCCAGCCGCCAGTCCAAGCTCCGGTTCATGGTGATACTCAGGTGGTAAATCAGTCATATCTTCGGCATCGACATACGGAGGATTGGTAACAATTAAATCGTATTTTTCGGCTTTTACTGCATCGAATAAGTCCGACTGAATGGGCGTCACTCTATGAGTTAAACCGTGCTGTTCAATGTTGAATTCAGCCACTTCCAGCGCTTCCGTGGAAATATCCAGCGCATCGACTTCGGCTTCAGGAAACGCATAGGCGCAGGCTATAGCAATACAGCCGCCGCCGGTGCACAAATCCAGAACGCGGTGAGGGGCTTCAACTAGCCAGGTCTGAAAGCCATTTTCAATAAGCTCGGCTATTGGCGAGCGCGGCACCAGAACTCGTTCATCAACATAAAAAGGTAACCCGGCAAACCAGGCCTGATGAGTCAGATACGCAGCCGGAATATGCTGTTCAATACGTTGCTTTAATAACTCGACAAACTCTTGTTTCTCTGAGTTGAGCATACGGCAATGACCCATAGCGGCTAGCTGAGCCGTTGTTAGCTGTAGCACGAAGCTTAATAAAGCCCGGGTTTCATCAATTGGGTTGTCGGTGCCATGACCATAATACACATCAGACTGGTTCAGCTGAGTTACGCTCCAGCGGGTAATGTCATCAATGCTTACTAACTCTTGAATGGCTTGTTCCAGATTACGCACTTGCAAAGGCTGTCTCCCGACCACTGAATGTTTTATACTGAATAAACTTAATGCCTTAAAGATACCTTAATTCAGCGCGGTTTTCATCAATCATGGTTGCAAACAAACGTCAGTCATCATCACTTTCTGAAGACGATATCGAGCTTTTTCGTGAAGCTGCAAAAGGTGCTGCCCGCATAAAGCAGGATAAACTGCCGCCAGAACCACCCAAAATTGCTGAATTACGGCAGCGCCGACAGCTATCGCAAGACCCCAGCGCACAGCAAATTGCCGATGCCAGCCGCTCGGCCAGTCATTATTTTTCCGATGACTTTGAAGCGCACTTTGCTGACGGCCCGGTGCGGTTCGCTGCGGAGGGTGAGTCTGGGTATTTGGTTAAGCAGTTACGCCGGGGAGACTACACACCCGAGTTGCTACTGGACTTACACGGCATGACATTAGCCACGGCACGCCAGGAGTTAGCGGCATTATTACTGGCATGCGAGCGCGAACACATAGACTGTTGCTGCATTATGCACGGGCACGGCAGTGGTAAGTTAAAACAACAACTGCCGCATTGGTTAGTACAGCACCCGCATGTTCGGGCCTTTCATCAGGCGCCGCTGGAATGGGGTGGCGCGGCGTCTTTATTGGTACTGTTAAAAGTTGCGAGCTAGTAATTAGCCCGCACACCGCTCCGCTATTAACAGCTGCTGAAATTTACCGCGTAAAGTTTCCGGCGAAAAGTCGACAACCGCAATACCCGCTGTCGGAAAAATAGGAGGCTGCACGCTGGCATCCAGCTCATGAACTAAATAACTCACTAGCGGCATGTGCGACACCAACACCACACTCTCATAGCCATGCTGCTGTACTTCTGCAGCAAGCCAACTGACAACCGAACCGGCATGACCATCGGGTGTAATGTCATCGCAATTTTGCTTCTGCCCGGTTTTCAAGTGCGACAATAAGATAGAAGCTGTTTGCTGAGCGCGTATATAGGGGCTGACATAAACACAGTCAACTTTCGGCTGTTTGTCTATCAGCCAATTCGTTGTGGTTATAACTTCGCGCTCGCCGTTTGTGGTTAAGCGACGTTCGCGATCGGAGTGACTGCCCTTAGGGTAGTTTGCTTCACCGTGACGCATAATATACAGCTTCATTCTGGCTTGGACTCCTCAGCCTGCGCTCGACGTTTTGCGTCTGGTCGGCCACCGGTTACCCGGTCTGCCCGGCCGGACTGCTTAGCTTCTTCCGCACGGCGTTTGCGTACGGCTTTTGGATCGGCAATTAGCGGACGATAAATTTCAATACGGTCACCGTCTCGCGGTTGTGCATTTAACTTTACCGTCTTATTCCAGATACCCACTTTTTGCTGTTCAAGATCAATTTCCGGAAACTGCTCGAACACATCCGACATGCGTATGCACTCTTCCACCGTTGCGCCCTCTTGAGGATGCACCGATAGCAGCACTTGCTTGTCAGGGGTAGCGTAAGCCACTTCAATGGTTAATTTATTGCCCATTCTGGTTTCCATATACCTGCTCCGCCCTTTTCACAAAGGCATCGACCATACGGGAAGTCACTTCTTTAAATATTTTACCAAAAGCCATGCCCAGCAAGCGACTGGAAAACTCAAAGTCCAGCTTAAGCTCAACTTTGCAGGCGTCGTCGGCCAGTGGCGTAAATACCCAGCCACCAGTTAATTTTTTGAATGGCCCGTCTACCAGGTCCATGTCTATACGTTCGGGTTCGTGCAGCGTATTGCGGGTGGTAAAGGTTTTGCTGATACCCGCCTTGCTTATGTCTAACGCAGCCACTTTTTGTTGGCTGGACGACTCCAGTACCCGCGCAGCAGCGCATCCGGGCACAAACTCCGGATAAGCTTCAACGTGGTTAACAAGGTCGAACATTTGTTTGGCGCTGTACGAAACTAAAGCACTTTTCTCGATACTCGGCATTTTTTTACCTACGACTAAAATCAACTGCGCAATAATAACGCAACCAGAAACGCTTTGAAGCCCTTAAAGCAATTTTCTTTTCAGTGCGCATAGGTATAATGGCTGTCATGAGTAAAAAGAAACCACAACAATCATCCAATACCATAGCTCGTAATAAAAAAGCGCGGCATGAATACTTCCTTGAAGACAAGTTCGAGGCCGGTGTTAGTTTGCAGGGCTGGGAAATTAAGAGTATACGGGCTGGCAAGGTCAACATTAGCGACAGCTACGTCATTATAAAAAATGGCGAGGCTTACCTTTTGGGTGCCGAAATTCAGCCACTTAACCAAGCCTCAAGCCACGTTTACTGCGAGCCAGACCGCAGCCGTAAACTGCTGCTGAAGCGCCGCGAGCTGGATAAGCTTATTGGCGCCTCAGAGCGTGAGGGCTATTCCATAGTTGCCACAACCATGTACTGGAAAGGCCCGTGGGCAAAACTGGAAATATTTTTAGCCCAGGGTAAAAAGTCACACGATAAACGCGACACCATTAAAGAGCGCGACTGGCAACGCCAGAAGGCTCGGATAATGAAGCATTCGGTGCGTTAGATGGAACTTCAGGTGCGTCATTCAGGCGTGCCTGTTGAAGTTTCAACAATTGATTGAGCAGCCTTTCAAGCTCCCCGTCAAATGTATCCAGCTCGACACGAGCATCCATTAGAATGTTGGTGGTCTGACGTAAATTAAGTAATGCCAAATTGAACCAAACGTTCCGATCAGAAGAGTTGAGCTTCAGGGATTGCACGTAAGCTGATTCGCTAGCTTTAAAACGATACTGCCTAAAGTATATGTTACCGAGTAAAGCCCAACTTTTATCAGTTCCTAACCCCTTACGATGTAACCATTGCAAGTGCTGTTCTGCTGATAAAAGATCCCCATTTTTATACCAGTTAATAGCGGTCTCCAGACTCTGTTCCCTAACGTGCCTCTCTTCTACTGTCGCGCTGCAGCCTTGATTAGTTAAGCTCAATAGCAATACAGCAATCAAAATGCTTGTTTTCATTTAGCTCTCCATGCTTATTAATAAACCTTAGTTTCTTCCCAATCCACTTTTCTAAAGGCCAAAAGTTTCCAGCGGCCATTTCAATTAATCCGTGAGCCCCTTTAAAGCGAGCAATTTCATTGGGACAAATGAATCGACGGACCTCTATAATTTTGTTTGCTTTGTCGAAGGCAACAACATCAATTGGCTCTTTCATTCCCCAGGTGTGTATTGATTTGCAAAACGGAAACCAAAAAGCCATCTCTGGCGTTGGTTGCGGCTCGCCCAGCATGCCAATTAACCTTTGGTGAAACTTTTTCATGGCCTTTACTTTGGACCATAAAATAATTTCTTTCTCACTCGTCATCCAAACCCTCCTTGGCTTATTTGAACAATTACTGGCCCCAGAATAACCAGAAAATTTACCGGGAAAAAACAGGTTACCAGTGGAAAAAGAAGCTTTACGGGCGCCTCTTGCGCTCTCTTCTCCGCTGAGTTGAGTAACTCCTGCCTTAATTGATTAGCATAAAACCTTAACGATTTGGTCAAGCTAGTTCCCTGCTGATACCCCTTTATTAGCATTGAACTCCATTCATGAAGCTGCTTTGCGTCATACCGTTCAGACAGTTCATCCATTGACTGAGAAAAACTTCCCCCTCGCCGTAGCCGACTAAGCATTGATGTGATCTCCTGCGCCAGCAAAAGATCGCTGCACGACATAGATACCTTCTCTAAAGCGGAAATTAACGGAATACCTGAAGCAATCATCATAGAAATTAGATCACAAAAATCAGGGAGTTGGCGAACTATCGCTTTGTTATTCTTTAAAACTAACTGTCTTCTTTTATTTATTACCATTAGTAGTAAGAGAACATAAGCAATACTTAAAAACCAAACCCCAGAAAGCAGAGAGATTGAGACAGATACACATGCCATAAAAACCCAGAAGAAAAATGATCGCGCGGCTCCTTTTAGGAGCTCTACTTCCAGATAACGAACAGTCAACCTTTTGACTTTCTCCGGCAACACGGACCAAATTTCTGATATTGCATAATCAAGCTTTTCCCCAAGCGCCAGTATCTGCCAGACCGCGACGACTAAAAATGAAAAACTAAGAGTAGCTAGAAATGTTAAGACGGCAACTATAATCATTTTTCATCTTCCGGATGCATAATTCGCTTAACCATCCATCCACCAATAATCATCAATATAAGAGCGGCTATAAGCATAAAAATACCAACGCGTGACTCAGTAAAAAGCGCTGTATGTTCTGGTTTCATCCAACTTAAAAGAAAATACAATCCAACTGGCATCATAACGAGAATTTTAGCCTGCATTCTGGCTTGTGAAGTCAGCGTTATCTGCCGCTCTTTAATGTGCTGCTGTTGTTGGAGATTATCAGCCAACCGTAGAAATAAATCCGACTGTTGCCCTCCACTTTTCAAACCTAAAACTAAAGATTGAACCACGAGTTTAATGGAGAAAACAGGAACTCTACGCTGCCAGTCTTCCAGGCAGTCTGTTAAGGGCTTACCCACTTTTTCCTGTCTCAATAGCTCGTCCACCTCTTGTCCTAACGGAGGTAATAACGTTCCTTTTAAATTCTTCAAAGCTGATCCGACACTCGTACCGCTTCTTAACTGATTACTGAGCCCAATCAACATACCGGGCAACTGTTTTTCAATTTTTATGTAACGTTGCTTTTTAAAATGACGATAAACAAATGGCGGAGCCAACAAAGTCAGAATAAACGTCGCTACTGCCCAGGTTCTATTAACATAAAACCATACGATTAGAGGCGATAAGAGTGTGACTACCAGATAACTTCTGACCAAAATTGTTACCGGCATTCTTAAGAAAAATTCTTCTAGAGAACGCACTGTCGATAGCGTTAGTTTCTCTTCAAGTTTCTGATATCGTTTTGGTGTTAAATGCGAAAAGATCCATAGCCAGCAGAGTCCACTGCAAACGATTAAGAGCGCTAATCCGAAGATGAACATAATCCATCTCCCATAAGTGACTCCCAGACCTCCTGGCGAACATCGTCACCTTGCTCATCTGCGAACTTACATAACGCCTTATTGCTTACTAATGATTGAGTCATATTGCTTCTTTCAAATAGTGGCGAAAGCTGTAAAACATTATCGTCTATACCCGTAACTTCACTGATACTAAGCACTGATCTTCTTCCATCAGAAAGACGCGCTATCTGAACGACAATATTAACTGCACTGGCTATTTGTTGTCGTAACGCAGAAATAGGAAGCTCTATTCCTCCCATCAAGACCATAATTTCCAAACGTCTTAAAGCATCGCGAGCGCTGTTCGCATGAACCGTGCTCAGAGATCCCGCGTGACCAGTGTTCATAGCCTGTAACATATCTAAAGCTTCCGGCCCACGGCACTCGCCTACAATAAGTCGATCAGGGCGCATTCGCAGTGCATTGATAACAAGCTCGCGAATATTAATAGCGCCCGTTCCCTCCTGATTTTTGGGTCTGGTTTCAAGACTTATCAAATTATTATGATCTAATTGCAGCTCAGCCGCGTCTTCAATACTTATAATTCTTTCATATTCAGGAATTTCCTGAGATAGAATATTTAATAAGGTTGTTTTTCCCGTTCCGGTTCCACCAGAAACAATAATATTTTGGCGACAACGAACGGCAAGCTTTAAAAATTCAGCAGCTTGCTCTGTTAGTGAGCCACTATCTACTAAGTCCTCGATGGTTAACGATTTCTTAGTAAACTTTCGAATAGTGAGACACGATCCTTTGGTTGCTAAAGGAGCTAGAACAGCGTTTACACGAGATCCGTCTGGTAGACGAGCATCGACCATGGGGGATGCGTCATCAACGTGACGACCTAAAGGTAGAACAATCTTATCGATGGTTCGCCGCAGGGAAACCTCGTTACTGAATTGTTCATTCGCTTTCTTCAACTTACCTGAGCACTCAACATAGATCTGATCATAACTATTGACCATTATTTCAGTTACTGAATCATCTTCCAAAAGACCCTCAATAGGCCCCAGGCCAATGACTTCAGCTACTGCATCTGCTATATCTTTTCCAGACTCCCCTGTAGTTTCCTTTAAATAGGATTCAGCATAGAGCCTCAACTCACATTCACTCATAGACTCAAAACGCGGATCTCTGGTATCTAAATGCTCTTTGAGGTTGTTAATTAAATTAACTGATATCATCGAAATGTCTCCCTTAGCTTTAAAATGGAGTCCTTCTGGTACCAATCGTGTTTTTGCGCTAACCGTTTTTGCTTATCATGCAACCGCTCTTTAGCCGTATCCATGCGCTCAGCCGTAACCATAATAATTAGTTCCGTAGTTTGCTCTCTGTTCTGCTGGCTTCTGAAAGCGCTTTCCAGAATAGGTAATGAACCTAAACCCGGTATCTGGTCATCCTGAGCTGACTCATCTGTACTTAAAAGACCAGACAAAACCAGTGTGTCTCCATCATTTGAAAGAAACACCGATTCCGTACGACGACTAAGTATGCCCGGTACACCTGAAACCGAAACAGCAGGATCTATATTGCTTAATTCGGCGTGAAGCTGCGTTTTTATTCTGTTGTCATCTAAAACTACCGGCTGAATAACAAGCCTTATACCGTATTCCCGGAAAGTTACGTCCTGCATTCCCTGCGCAACAACTTGAGGAATAGGCAATTCTCCTCCCGCAAGAAAAGTCGCCTTCTCACCGCTTTGAGTCGATAAAACAGGATTTGCTAATAACTTGGCAAGGCCACGACGCTGCATAAGCATCAGTTGAGAATTAATTTCCGCGTCCCACTCGAACAAGCCCGATAAAGAACTCGAAAATGTGGGTCCGCCCGTTGTCCCTTGCCATCTAATTCCAAGATCTTCTAGGTACTGACGTTTGGTTTCCAGAATATTGACTCGCAAAGTCAACATAGGAGGCTCTTCCTGAAAAGATTCAGTTAAATTTAAAATCTCTTCATGATTCTCGGAAATTTTCTCTAATTCATCGTAATGCCTTTTAGATACCTTGCCCGATAATACTGTAAGCCCCGACCTTTCTGTTTTTCTAAGGGTTTGCTCTGCCTCAGATATAGCTTCTAAACGCCCCTCCAGGGAGAGTTCCAGGCTCGCTGTTACCATAACCTTTAACTCTTTTAATACCTCTTCGGAGTTGAACCAGATATCTGCTTTGCCAACTCCCACCCCTCTTAGAATTGCCCGGCTATTATCGAGCACGTGAACATCTACAACACTCTCGTCACTGATAAGAATATCGCTTCCGGGTTCTATACTGATAATTCGAGTCTCACCTTCTTCAAGATGATAAGAACTATGATTAACCTCGGCCCGAACACTAATAGCGACGAACAATAACAGAGTCACGACTAGATAATGTTTGAACTTTACTGAACCTTCCATGGTTGCACCTTGCTTTGTTTAGGATCTTGATGCCAAATACTTGCTTGCTCCAAATGGCGGCCTCTCGCCCAGACCAACATTGGACTTCCAATAGCTCTTGTAAATGCGGCTACCTTCTCGGGCTCCACCAACAATGTCAGCGAATATGAACCATATCCCTCCTGCAAGCCGTGGATATCGAAAACCTCAATTTCTTCAAAAGAAACGTATTGTCTTGAGCTTTCAAAAGACTCCCCGACAAATACAATATCGACTAGATCTCCGACTTTCAGCAGCGCATTATGATGGCCTAAATTATCCGTAGTGACCGTAATAGCGTAGTAACCGTTAGGCAGAACTTCCGACAAACCATTGTTCTGATTATTCGATAGAACACGTTCAGAGACGGGCTCGCCAGATTTAACAGAATTTCTTAGTTTTTTACCAATAATCAAACTAGCGGAACTCTCCAAATACCACTGCTCATTGATGAGTTGGTGCGGATATTTTCGAACCAATAAGTCGCTTACTTCAAGAATATCTCCGGCATTAAGGTCTTTGGAAAAAACAACAACGCTACCAGCACTTCCTGAAGCCTCTTGAAGTCGCCGGGAAGTTTCTTGCTGTAGATATTGATGAATTAGAAAAACCGTCACCATAGAAATTATTAAGCTAAAAATTACGGCAAAAATCCATTTCGCCTTTTTTGTCATGAGCCTCCTCCTGGTATTAGTACTAAATAGCGCCAAATAAAGTAATAAAAATCTTTCGCTTTACGACCCGTCTCAATTAAATAATCAACGAGTGAAAATTGCTCTTCAACAATAAATAAAGTGATCATTATTAATAGAGAGATGATTAACCACTCTGTCGATGTCTGGCCACTCTGTTTTCTTCTCATAGGATATGAACCAAAATCACATACTTACCTTGCTCGGAAAACATCAGACGCCCCATATCTTCTTTAAATATCCAAAAGTCATGAGGTTTCTCAATCGATTCAAAAGAATCGATTTTTTGGCTGTAATTTAATTTTAATACGTCTTTTATATCTTTGAATTTGAATGTCGATAAATAAACCCAGACCTCTTTTCCATTTTCCTGGTTTTTTGAAATGGCATGAAAGGGCCCGTCAAGCTTAGGCTTTTCCATATACGGAAGAATTATTTTACTTAAAATCCATGAACCATCATTTCCTTTGAAGAAAGTCCAGTTGTCTTCTCCAATTGGACAGATCCAAAAATCCCCATTAGGAGCTGGACAGTAGGAGTAGAAATCTTCAATAACACTCCAGTCTGGAACATTAGGGCTTTGTAAAAAATAAGCAGTAGCCGTCGCGTTCTGGGAAATTGGTATTTCAGACCATTCCCATTTATCAAACCCTGCAGGAATATCAGCAATCATATATGTACCTTAACTAAAATTTTAATAATAGTTTCTTCACAGTTAAATCCACAGATTTTTAGAAAAACAATTCCCATGTTAATTTAAGTAAAAACTTAATATTTTAGTCATAAATAATGTGCCAAAATCACATACTCGCCTTGTTCTGAAAAAACTACGCGTCCCATACCTTCTTTTAATATCCAAACGTCATTTTCTTTCTCGATAGATTGAAAAGAGTCTACTTTTTGGCTGTAATAAGACATCATTGCCATTTGCAATGGTTTAAGCGGATATCTAGCTAAATAAATCCATATTTTTCCTTCATTACTTTCATATCCTGAAATTGGAGTAATGGGTCCCTTTAAAGACTCTTCATGTGCTGGGGACTTCGTCAATGGCATTAAGATCCATTGCCCGTTTTCAACCTCAAACAACGTCCAGTCCGTGTTTTCTATTGGACAAAGCCAAAAAATTGTTTTCCCCCCGGGGCAATATGGATAAAATTGGCTCAACTCTTTCCAGTCTGGAGCTTCTGGATTTCTCAAAAAATGAGCATTAACATTGATGGATGAACTAATTGGTTGCTCGACCCAACTCCAGTCATCTAAAACTACGGGTAAATCCATAACTATTCCTTTTTGTGAAGTACTTCCTCGGGTACGACGTCCGGAGATATCGTACCGAAAACTAAATAATCGGGACTAAGCTCTTTAGTCAGAAAAAGTGAGCCAATCCCATTTTGTATCAATTCTATTATCTCTCCAGAGAGTAAGTGATTTACAACTAGAGATGTGGGCCTAGTCGACAGCTCATCTACGCTTTTGGCCTGCCAACTATCTGTTAATCTACTCATTGAATAAAAAACTTTTTTATCTAGTTTTTTTAGCTCTCTTAAATTGTTCCCTTGAAGGTTTACTGGAAGAAGTTTATTTAAAGGGATAAATAACTTTTCTGTATGTTGATTTAGCCGATACTCTCCCGATAACTTCGTTTTCTCAACATCCATTACCCTGCTCCAGATATTTTTACGAGCTTCAATAAGGCTAATGGTACTGCTATTAACCGCAGGTATAAGGACTCGATAAACAGACAAGTAAATAGCTAGCAAAATACCAACCGATAATATAAACTCAATTGTAGCTTGACCTTTAAATTTAAAGCCCTTCACGACCTAAAATTCCTGTTTTATCTTGATACGATAGAGAAATTAACTGAGCCTCCCAGAGCGCATTAAACAAGTTATCCGTTTCATAAAGATAATCTTTTCTAGAGAAAACTTTACCTGGACGACTAAAATGCGTTTTTGCTTTAGCATATGCAACTTGGTTACTGTCCCCCACTTTTATTATCACTGTATCCATGCTCATCTTTAAAAAGCTGCTTAGCCGCATATAACTAAATTTTTTCGGATTCGAATTAAACGATTCCATCTGCGCTAAACCTAGTTGGGAGGACATTGAGTTACTTTGAAATGCGCCGCCATAACCGGAGCGATGATAACGTCTTTGCTGTTGTGCTTTAGCGCCCCAGCCTAATGGCAATTGCTCCCTATAACTTCCAAAAAACCATTTTCGTCCGTGAAGAGAAACTGAATCCAGCGCGTGCCAATCCCAGCCTCCATTTCTATTTCTTGATAATTCTGTTCCCCCACGCTTTATTATTTTATGAGTGAATACGTCTATCCAGTTATATCCTCTGGATTTGCTGAAGGGATCCAGACTTTTCAGTGTCAACTCTTCTAGTTCTTTTGATTGTCTTTCGTTACTGGTTTTACGGACTTCTGTTTTGCGCCACCAAAGAGTTGGAAATGGCACAACACCACCTCCCTGATACGCTTCCCAACTTAGATCTCCTGAATGCTTAGAAACGATATCTTGAATAAGAAGTGGTAGCTCCAAGACGAAACTTGCATCTAAAAGTCTCTGTGCCGCTGATATTCCCTGTATCACAGCCGATTGAAAACGGATTAAGGCGCGCGCCAATCGCTGATAACCTTCCTCGACTCGGTCGAGAATAGTAGATAACACTCTGGTTATTTGCCCGATATAAGGAATGAAAGACGTTACCGTCTCTAAGTTGTCCGCCGTCCGGTCTAACATAGACATATAGCTCGCTAGACCAACCCATTGAGCTATTGCTACCTGGTTTCCAATAAGTGCACGGTTTGTTAAAGCCAAGAAATTCATCTGTCGGGACATACCGACAGCTGCGCTATAAGCCGCGTTATCAGCAACACTTTGCAAGTACCATTGACGCCGTGCGTGTTTGCCCATGTCCGTTACAGCGAAAAGCAACATTGAAACAAGTAACAAAACCCCGACCATTAAAATCAGGGTTTGTCCTTTTATTCGCGTGTTGGATTTTGCCAGGGCAATCATTTCTTCTTGCCTTGCTCAGTGGCCTCGTCATAATTTCCGAGGTTTACTTCTGTATTTGCTACGGTTCCTGCGCGCCTTGACGACTGGCGAGCTCGGTTTAATTGTTGCGTAGATGATTGCCCTGTCATTTCTTGAGCAAGTCCAGCCACCTGGTTACGTATGGACTTACCAAAAAGTGAATAGACTCCGATTGCAGCAACAGCAATCAAAGCGACAATAATGATGTATTCCGTCATTCCCTGACCACGAGAACGCCGAGCTAAATGCGTATTCATAATTCCCTCCTGGCAATAGCAACACCACAATTGGCGTTGACGTCAGGAAGTATAGAACGAGTTTTAGAGGGTCAGATCAGAAGTAGCAAATGTCTTACTCAATATTAAGATATTTATGCATCTGCACGGAAAGGCGCCAGTTGCGCGCTATGCAGGTTTTCATGGCAAGCTCGGTGGCGCGTGGGCGCTGGCTTATGGGTTGCAGGCAAATAATGGCGTCTGCTTTGGGTGGGCAGCGTTCTAGTAAGGAATCTAACGCGTCTATGTGCTTTTGCATGGCTATGGGGTGCTTTATTTCATTAGCGCGTGCCATGCAGTCAGGGCGCACTAAATAACCACCGGGCATATCCAGCTTGGGCGATACTGTTACCCAGGTGCTGTCGGTCACTTTTAGCTCAAAGGTACCGCTGGTTTCTATTTGCAGCTGGTAACCTTTGGCTTCTAAGGCTGTGCCAAGCGGCAGTAAGTCAAACATAGCGGGTTCTCCGCCTGTTATTACTACGTGTTTGGCGGAGTAACCTTCTTGTTCAAAGCGCGCAATAATGTCCTCGGCGGTCATTTCTGACCATTGTGCTGAGGCTTCGGTTTTTGCCATTAATGCGTCTATGCTTACCTGGTCGCTGGGGTTGGTTTCCCATGTGTGTTGAGTATCGCACCAGGGGCAGCCTACAGGACAACCCTGCAAACGCAGAAAAATAGATGGCACGCCGGTAAAGGTGCCCTCGCCTTGCAAGGTTTCAAAAATTTCGTTGATGCGGTAAGACATAGCTTCCGTTAAAATGGCTTTGGTTAACATGAGTGAATGCGGATTATACGGGGAGTTACAGCATGTCGCAAAAGGTCGTTGTTATTTATTCGGGCGGAATGGACTCTTTTACCGTTTTGCACAAAGCCCTGGCCGAGGGAAACGAGGTACTGGCACTGTCGTTTAACTACGGACAACGCCATGTAAAAGAATTAGAAGTTGCGGCTAAAGTCTGTAAACAGCATGGAATACCCCACAAAGTTGTGGACATTACCGCTATTAACTCGCTGCTGTCGGGTAGCTCGCTAACCGACGACATAGACATTCCTGAAGGCCACTACGAAGAAGAGTCGATGAAATCCACCGTGGTGCCTAACCGCAATATGATTTTACTGTCGCTGGCCATTGGTTATGCGGTGTCTGAAGAGGCTTCTGCGGTGTATTACGGCGCGCATTCGGGTGACCACGCTATTTACCCGGACTGTCGGCCGGAGTTTGTGCGGCAAATGGACGTAGTGAGTAAAATGGCGAACTATGAACCGGTAGATGTTCATGCGCCCTATTTAGACGTAGACAAAAACGCGATTTTAACCGACGGCATAAAAATGGGGCTGGACTACAGCCAAACCTGGACTTGCTACAACGGCCGCGACAAAGCCTGTGGTAAATGCGGTGCCTGTCAGGAACGTTTAGAGGCCTTCGCCGCCAACGGCATTGAAGACCCTCTTAGCTACGAATAACCTACAGCCAGCGTTGGGCTTGTTCCCAGCGCTGGGTGCGTTTTAACTCTTCGAGCGATACCGCACTGGACGACATTAGCATTCGGTTCACGCGTTGGGCACTTTCCGGCTCTGTTGCTGGCAAATCAGCGTCCAATACTTGCACCGCCCCTGCTCTGTCATTACACACCAGTATCATGTCGCAGCCTGCCTTTAGCGCCGTCACCGCGCGCTGCTGCATGTCACCGGCAACGGTAGCGCCCTGCATAGACAAATCGTCACTAAAAATAGTGCCATTAAACTGCAGTTCACTGCGCAGTATTTGCTGCAGCCAGAACTCGCTGAAACCGGCAGGCTGCGGGTCTATTTGCGGGTAAATAACGTGAGCCGGCATTATGCCGTCTAGTTTCTGGATTAATGACAAAAATGGCTTTAAATCGTGCGCGCGAATTTGCTCTAAGGTACGGTCGTCTTCCGGAATGGCAATGTGGGAATCGGCCTGAACAGAACCGTGCCCAGGGAAGTGCTTGCCGGTGCAGGCCATACCGGCCTCATGCATGCCTTCAATAAACGACGACGCCAGTTTAGAAATTTCCGACGGCACTGCAGAAAATGCGCGGTCACCTATAACGTCACTGCAGTCGTCTACGTCCAGTACCGGGGCAAAACTGATATCAATGCCCACAGCCTGAACTTCTGCTGCCATTAGCCAGCCTAAGTCGCGCGCGGCACGCTGGCGCTCATCTTCATTTTCTATTTTTTGCAAAGAGCCCATAGACGGAATGGCGCTAAACCCCTCACGAAAGCGCTGTACCCGCCCACCTTCGTGGTCTACTGCAATAAGCAACGGCTTAGCAGCAGCGGCTCGTGCCTCACGTATTAACTCCTGCAGTTGTTCCAGCGAGGCAAAATTTCGCGTAAATAGAATTAGTCCGTTTACGGCGGGTGCCGCAAGAAGTTTTTTGTCCTCGGCGGTCAGCTCTGTGCCCGCAATATCTATCATTAATTGTGCCATAACAGCAGCTGTCTCATTTCGTTTTCAATAGTCAGCAGTTTGCCATGAGTTCAGTAAAGACGCCATGTTCCCTGTTTATCTTTTCGTCCGCTGTGCTAAATTAACATTATTACAACAATAAGAGAGACGTAGTATGAAACTCGAAAAATCGCTTTTATGTATTGGTATTACTTTGGCACTGTCTGCCTGTGATGGCTCAGACAGCGGCAGTTCCGGTAGTTCAGGCTCCGCTGGTGGTGGCGACAATGACTACGCGTTTTGTTCCGCTGAATATCAAAATGAAGAGTTTTTCGAGTACATGAAAGAGGATTACTTCTGGGCAAGTCAGCTACAGGACAGCTTAGACCCAGAGGCATTTGACGACGTTTATGCGGTTCTTGAGGAATTGCGCGTACCGGAGGACACCTACAGCTACATTCTTACAGAAGAGGAATACGATGACCTGTTTGTCAGTGCGACTTACTTCGGGTTTGGTTTTTCTATGGAGCAAATTAGCGCAAGCCGGGTGAAAATTCGTTTTGTTTATGACAATTCCCCCGCCGCTGCAGCTGGCATTGCCCGAGGCGATGAACTATTGGAAATAGATGGGCAGTCGGTAGCGGACTTACTTGCCAATGGGGAGTTTAATAACGCATTGGGCCCCAACGAGAGTGGCGTCAGTAAAAGCGTTACCTGGAGACGTCCGGACGGTAGTGAAGAAACCGAACTCTTAAGTAAAGTTGAAGTAGAAACCAATACCGTTATGGGGTCTCAAACTTACACACAAAATGGAGAAACGGTTGGTTACTTTGCTCTGGACTCATTCATTAACCGCACGGGTTCAGACTTAAACATGGCATTTGATCAGTTTGCCGCCGACAACATCGACCATTTAGTCATTGATGTGCGCTATAACGGCGGTGGTTTAATTCGTTACGCTAATCAAATTTCTACTCAGACTGCCGGCAGCAATGTGCTGGGTAAAACCTTTCTGCAATACCGCTTTAACGAGCAGAACAGCGACCAGAACCAGACACTCCCTTTTAGTTTGGTCGATGGTGTCGAGCAACTCGATTTAGACCGGGTGTTTGTGCTAACCACCGGCAGCAGTTGTTCGTCTTCCGAAATTATTATTAACTCGTTAAGCCCGCATATTGAAGTTGTCACCATAGGCGAACAAACATGTGGAAAGCCTGTCGGTCAGCAACCTGCCGAACTCTGCGATAAAGTCACTTTTGCCATTAACTTTGAAACGGTTAACTCAGAAGGCGAAGGGAAATACTACAATGGTCTGGCACCAACCTGTTCGGTTGAAGACCAACTGGTCGCTGACTGGGGAAGCTCAGAAGATCCACTAACAGCGGCCGCAAACACATACATTAGTACCGGCAGTTGCCCGGTAAGCTCTGCCAGCGCAGAAATAAAAAAGAGCGCTCAGGCGCGCTCTTTTGTTAAACCTATTCACAACATGAAGGATAAGCGCGAGTCCCTGCAGTAAGGCTATACGCAGGAACCCGATGCAGCAGCGGTTAATCTTTAACCGCTGCTTTTCTTATGTCGCCTTTAGCCGTGTAAAACTGGTTGTTTTCGATAATACCGGGAGCAAAGCTGTCCACGCCAATGGCGGTTAAACGAAGCTCTTCAGTTTCTGCCAATTTTGCAGCCGTGTCTGCATCCACCAAACCTTTTTCCAAAGCCACATCGGCAAGCTCTTTACCATTGAGGTTAGAGGATAATTCACCGCGTTTTTGCGCTTTACGCAGCGTTTTGTAAACCGACTTCATTTCCAGCATAGAAGTAAAAGCTTTTTCCATGTGCCCTGTTGCATCACCAATACTGTCTTTCCAGTAACACAGGAAAGTATGGCGGTCACGAGTAACGCCCGGCTCCATCATGCTGACACTGATATCCTGTAAAATTTCATCAGACGGCTTTTTGAAGTGATTGCCCAGCGGGAATATCAAAATACGCATTACCCAAGCCATAAAGCGATTCGGGAAGTTATCAAAAAAGCCATAGAACGCATCGGCAATGCTGTATAAATGGTGCTTCAGCGCATAATGAACGTAAGGTAAGTCGGCTACCTGACGGCCTTCGTCTTCAAAGCGCTTCAGTACTGCCGAGCCCATATATAAATGACTCAAAATGTCACCTAAGCGGGCTGAAATCATTTCTTTACGTTTCAAATCGCCACCCATCATCAGCATAGAAATATCTGATGCTAAAGCTAAACCACGGCTCATACGACCCAGCTTACGATAATAATGAGCAGTTTCACCACTCACCGGAGACTCGCCAAAGCGTGCGCCACTTAAGCCCAGCCATAAGCTGCCAAAGACGTTACTGGCGGCAAAACCGATATGCTTCATCAGCAGGCCGTCAAACTCACGCATACCCTCATCTTCATTAGGGTTAGCCGCAGCTTTCATTTCTTTAAGTACATAGGGGTGACAACGCGTTGCACCCTGACCAAATATCATCAGGTTACGGGTCAGAATATTTGCACCCTCAACCGTAATAGACACTGGCGTCGCCATGTAGGCGTGGCCTAAATAGTTATGCGGACCTAATTGAATGCCCTTACCGGCGTGAATATCCATTGCATGCTCTAATACCTCACGACCCATTTCGGTCATATGGTATTTAGTCATGGCAGTTACTACTGAAGGACTCTGTCCCTGACATAAAGCCGAAATGGTCAGACGACGCATAGATTCCAGAATGTAGTTGGTGCCACCAATTTTACCCATTGATGACTGCACACCTTCGAACATACCAATTGGCATGCCAAATTGCTGACGCACATAAGCGTAAGCACCGGTCATACGCTGAGTTACGTGGCCTGATGCAGCAGCCAGTGCCGGCAGTGAAATACCACGCCCTGCCGACAAACATTCAACCAGCATACGCCAGCCTTTACCGGCATAGTCTGAACCACCAATAATCCATTTCAGCGGAATAAAGACGTCTTTACCATAGGTTGTACCGTTCAGAAACGCCTGGTTCAGAGGAAAATGACGGTCGCCAATTTCAACACCTTTGTGCGATGTCGGAATTAACGCACAAGTAATGCCAATTTCTTTCTTATCACCTAATAAGGCATCCGGGTCGTAGAGTTTAAATGCCAAACCCAGAACCGTTGCTGAAGGCGCTAAGGTAATATAACGCTTCGACCAGTTAAGACGAATGCCAACAACTTCTTCACCCTCGTGCTCGCCTTTACAAATAATACCTTCATCCGGAATAGCACCAGCATCTGAGCCAGCTTCCGGTCCGGTTAAGGCAAAACACGGAATGTCGGTACCATCAGACAGGCGTGGCAACCAATAGTCTTTTTGCTCTTTGGTACCATAATGAGTTAGTAACTCGCCCGGCCCCAGGGAGTTTGGAACCATAACAGAGACCGCAGCACTGATAGAACGACTGGCAATTCGCGAAACAATGTAGGAGTTTGCCGCCGGGGTAAAGTCGAGGCCGCCGTAATCTTTACCAATAATCATGGCGAAGAAGCGTTCTTTACGCAGATAATCCCAAACTTGTTTAGGTAAATCGCGATCCTGCTGAACAATTTTAAAATCATCCAGCATGTCCAGCAGTTTAGCCAACTGGTTGTCGACAAACGCCTGTTCTTCGGCAGTGAGTTTAGGTTCAGGTACATCCAGCAGTTTTTGCCAGTCCGGACGTCCGCTGAACAGCTCTCCGTCCCACCATACATCGCCCGCTTCCATGGCCTCACGTTCTGTGTCAGACATAGGCGGCAAAATGCGTTTAAAAATAGCAAAAACGGGTTTAGTCACCAGGCTGCGACGGATATCTCCGACTGCAAACACCAGTACCACTAAAACCACTAACAGAATAAAAATTTCCATGGGTATCTCCAGTGCACCATCACAATAAAAGTGTAGTCAAATCTCAAACTTACGACAGGTTGTTTACGCTTCTTCCAGCCCGCCGGAAACAAATGGGATCAAATGATCAATAACATCCTGCGCACCCACTTTTTGATTGAATTCGGCCTCAGCAATTTCAATCAGAGCTTGCCCAGATACCTGGGCAAAAACTGCTGCTCCCAGAATAAAGTGTAGACGCCAGAACATTTGTTGCTCATCCAAATGTGGATTCGCGCGCTTTAATAAAGCCATTAAATGCTGTAATACCTCACCAAACTCCTGCTGAGTGTATTTACGTAAATGCCCCTGAATTTCGGAATAAGCAAAGCCCAGTAATCTTAAAAAGATATCGGGGCCGTGTTTATTAACTTCGGTTAACTTTGCCAGAGGTATTTTAAAGCGCTTAAACAATTCTTCCGTTTTTAACTCGCTCTGCTGCTCTGCCAGCTTTAACTGTTCTTCCAGAACCGGCATAAAAACAACCAGATAACGCGCCATTACGGCCTGAATAAGTGCTTTTTTTGAGCCAAAGTGATAGTTTACAGAAGCAAGGTTAACCCCCGCTTCCTGCGTAATTTGCCTTAACGAAGTCTGCTCAAATCCATCGCGGGAAAAGAGCATTTCTGCGGCATTAAGTATTTTCTTTTGAGTCGGAATTCGGGCTGCCATGAAATAAATAAACGCATGATTTAAACATGCGTTTAATCTAATTCATGTCGTTTCAGCGTGCAAGTGTTCGCTGAATTTATTTTTGGTAAGAGTGTAAACCTTTTCAGGCTGCACTTAGTGGCGCCAATAATGACGATGGAACAAAATAAGTACCGTCATAATTTCCAGACGGCCTGCCAGCATAGCAAAAACCAGCAAAAGTTTAGCTCCCCCGTCAAGGCTCGCGAAGTTTCCTGCCGGACCAATAATGTCGCCTAATCCAGGTCCAACGTTGCCCACCGCAGAAGCCGCACCTGATATTGCCGTCATAAAATCCAGATCAAATAATGATAACCCCAATGCAATAACCGCTATCAGCAAAAAGTACATAAAGCAAAAAGCGACCATTGAGCCAAGTAATGAGTCATTTACCCGACGCTCCTGATAGGTCTGGACACTGACCAGGTTAGGATGAATTAACTGGCTGAACTGTTTTCTTAATAACAGCTGCGACAACTGAAAACGAAAAATTTTCATACCGCCGGAAGTTGAGCCGGTGCAGCCGCCAATAAACATTAAGTAGAAGAAAGCCATTAACGACCAACTTCCCCAGTTTCCGTAATCTTCGGTTGCGTAACCGGTTGTGGTCACAACTGACACGACATTAAATGCCGTATGCATTAATGCATCACCAAGTTCCCGTCCTTTAACTATCTGAACCAGGGTAATCAACGCAATAGCAATGAGAAGGAAGGTAACAAAAGCCCGTACCTGGCTATCTTTCCACAATGGTCCAAAGTCACCTTTTACAAAGCGAATGTAGAGCACAAAAGGTAAGGCGCCTGCCACCATAAAAATAGTGCCCGTTATCACCAAAAATGGTGTATTAGAAAAATGCCCAAAAGACGCATCGTAGTTAGAGAAGCCTGCTGTCGCTATGGTGGTCATGCCGTGCACAAAGGCATCAAAACTGCCCATGCCGCCAATTAAATACAAGCTAATAACGGCAGCCGTCAGAATGAGGTAAACCCGCCCTATTGCCAAAACCATATGGCTGGAACGTGGCATAAATTTACCCGACATATCGGAAGATTCAGCCTGGAACAGGCGCATGCCGCCAACTTGCAAAAACGGCAAAATGGCCATAGCCATAACGATAATTCCGATTCCGCCCAACCATTGCAACATAGCCCGCCACAACAGAACACTCGCGGGCAAGTCGTCCAGCCCCGAGATAACGGTGGCTCCGGTAGTTGTAATGGCTGACATGGCTTCAAACCAGGCACTGGAGAAGTCCAGATAAGGTCGAGCAAAAATAAACGGCAAGGTGGCGAATAAGCTGGCCGAAACCCAGCATAAGGAGGTCAACAGAAAAACTTGTCGTGCCCGCAGTTTGGCCTCACCCGCTGGCTGCAAAAACAGAAGCAAACCAAAAACCAGACCCAGGCTGGATAATGTCAGGTAAGTCCACTGCTCTTTTTCGCCACTAACCACCGCCATAACAAAGGGCGCCAGCAAGGCGATAGAAAGCAATGCAATGAGCCCGCCAATGGCTTTCAGCAATAGCTTAATAGCCTGACGCTTATCAAGCGGAGTCTGACGCAATGACTGGCTTGCCTGCATTGACATAGTTTTAGTTAGACGTGTCTAAAGGAGCAAATGATTTCACCAAATCATCAATCGCTTTCATCTGCTGAAGGTAGGGCTCCAGAGCGTGCAGAGGTAAAGCACAGGGACCATCGCATTTCGCTTCATCGGGGTTCGGGTGCGCTTCAATAAACAAACCAGCAATACCCAGCGACATACCAGAACGAGCCAACTGCGCTGCTTGCGCGCGGCGTCCGTCAGCAGAGTCAGCTCTGCCGCCAGGACGCTGCAAAGCGTGAGTTGCGTCAAAAATAACCGGCGCCATGGGTTTCATCTCGTCCATACCAAGCATATCAACAATGAGATTGTTATAACCAAAGCTTGAACCTCGCTCACACAGCATTAACTTTTCATTACCGGCCTCGGCAAACTTTTTAATAATGTGCTTCATTTCCTGTGGTGCAAGAAATTGTGGTTTTTTAATATTAACCATAGACCCGGTTTCAGCCAGTGCTACCACCAGGTCAGTCTGACGAGCAAGAAACGCCGGCAACTGCAATACGTCAACCACTTCAGCAACCGGAGCGGCCTGATGCGGCTCGTGTACATCGGTAATTAAAGGCACATTAAACTGCTGTTTCACTTCTTCAAAAATGCGCAGTCCTTCTTCCAGACCGGGGCCGCGAAAAGAGTGAATAGATGACCGGTTGGCTTTATCAAACGACGCCTTAAACACGTAAGGTATGCCAAGTCTATTGGTTACCTCAACGTAATGCTCAGCAATTCGCAAGGCTAAATCACGGGATTCCAGCACATTCATCCCGCCAAATAAAACAAAGGGTTTATCATTTGCTATTTGAATGTCACCAAGCTGTAACTCTTTAATCATCTTAAACTCCCGCGGTTAACTACCGACAACTCGTAGAATCTGTCCGGCGAAATACGCCATATAGGTTCCAAGTGCATAACCCATTACCGCTAATAATACACCAACCGGCGCCAATGACGGGTGAAAAGCTGAAGCAACAACCGGTGCTGACGCTGCGCCACCCACATTAGCCTGACTGCCCACAGCCATATAAAACACAGGAGCACGAAGCAGTTTGGCCACAAATAACATAAGCCCGGCGTGGATCAGCATCCAGATGGCACCAATTAAGAAGTACTTAGGCGCTTCTACTATTTTGGTTACGTCCATATGTAAACCAATGCTGGCCACCAGAATATAAACAAAAACGGAGCCTATTTTTGACGCTCCTGCAGCTTCCAGAGAACGAGCCCGGGTAAAAGAAAGTGCAATACCGCCAGCCGTGGCTAAAACAATAACCCAGAAAAACAAGCTGTCGAGACTGAATTTACTTAATGCAGGATAATTCGTTGCTATTCCCGGAGCTATCCAGTCAGCCAGCAAATGCGCTAACCCGGCAACACCAAAACCAATAGCCAGAATCAGCATTAAATCGCGTAAGCTTGGGTTTCTGACATGCTCAGCTTCATACTGCTCCACTTTATGACGAATGTTATCGATAGCGGATGTATCAGCACCAGTGCGAGCATCAATTTTCTTAGCATTTGCTGCCATATAAAGCAGTACAGCCATCCATAAGTTGGCAACAATAATATCTACGGTCACCATGGCTGAAAAAATATCTCCGCCGACTTCATAAACTTCTTTCATGGCAGCCTGGTTTGCGCCGCCACCAATCCAGCTTCCGGCAATGGTTGTCATGCCACGCCAGACTGCATCGGGGCCTGCACCGCCAAGCATTTCAGGGAATATGGCAGACACCAGTAACAAGGCAATAGGGCCGCCAATGACAATACCAAAAGTACCGGTTAAAAATAGAATAAGAGCCTTTGACCCAAGGCCCATTACGGCTTTTAAATCCAGACTTAAGGTAAGCAATACCATACAGGCCGGTAATAGATAATCCATTGCTATATCTGTTACCGCGGTTTGATTTCCGTCGACAATACCAAAGGTATTCAGCAAAGACGGTATGAAATAGCAAAGCAATAAAGCCGGGACAAAGCGATAAAACTTCTTGAAGAAAGGATGCTCGCTGCTATTGGTGTAAAATACAAAACCAAGAATGGCCAGCAGTAAACCAATAACAACCCCATCGTTAGTGATTAAGGCATTCGTTTCCGAAACAACAGACTCAGGCGCTAACATAGGTACTCCCTTAATTTAACCGGCAATAAGTGCTTGTTTGGACACAGCCACATGCAACAGGAAGGCTATCCAGCCACAAGCACCAACAAAACCAAGCCAGCGTGCACCAGCTGTTTTTCCTTTCATAGCCAAGACACCAAAGCCAATATAAGCAATAACACCTATGACTTTATCGGTTAACCAGGGAACCTGAATTGGGTACATGCTTAATGTCACCATGATACCCACCGCACTGAGTAACAATAAGGTATCGTTAATGTGAGGAACTATCTTCAACCACTTCTTTTTTAATAAAGGTGAGTCGAGAAGCAGAAGCACAAAACGGAATAAAAAAAGGCTGATCGAAATCAGCACAAATAATACATGCAGGTGTTTAAAAGCAGCGTACACAGTAACCTCTTATTTTTAATTTAATTAAATGGTTCTCAACTCAGGCAGGGATTTTATAACAACATCAAGAAACTTAGGTGAATAATAGCGACCCCGTTCATCTTTCAGGCGCACAGCAATATCGCTGTCACTAATGCCACTTTCCCACCAATCCAGCAACTGCTCGGTCAACAGAAGAACCTGAGTGCTTATCGCGATATCCGAACCTTGTTTACCTTCGGGCAAACCCAGGCCGTCCCAGCGTTCCAGTCTTTCAATAAGTGCTCTGTGCGCATTTTGTGTTGCTTCATGCTCACCGTGACCCAGCGCTCGTAATGAGCGGGCAACTCGTTGCTGACACGTAGTTTCTACCGCTGCAGCCGCATCCGAAGCGCAGTTAAGCAACGGTCGCGCCTGCGCAAATAAAGACCAGGCTAAAGCCGTTGTCTCAGCGTCTTCTGCCGAAACTTTTTGGGCTACAGCATAGGCCAGCCGGACTTCGCTGTTTTGCTCCAGAATGCCGTTAAAGTGACTCGCATGGTGCAACATAAGCTGATCGGCTAAACGCGCCAGAAACTGATCGGAGTCTTCCAGACAGACCACGTTATCCTGCGCCAGCTGTACGTTTTCAGAAAATAGCTGAAGTACATGGTGATCATCGGCCGTAAGTGCTCTGGATAAGCCTCCGATAAACAAAACCGAACCGTGCGACCGACAATGACTTCGGCAATATAACAATACGAAATCGTCACCATAATACGAGCCATGATTCGCAATAACATGTTCTAACTCGGCTAAAGCCTTTGACGGAATAACCGAGCGTAAAGTCTGACCAACACAAACCCCGGAATCTTCTCCATGAGCGGCTAACACTCTATAGGATGAGCCGTCTTCATTAGAGGTAGCATACAAGGTTTGTTTGGCACCGCCGATGACCCAGCTCAACTGCTGCACTAAACCATCAACAAAACTGTTCATTGGTTGCAGAGCATAAAGATTCGCCGAAGCCGCAATGATTTTCTCAAGCCCGTGACGACTTTGATCAATGGACATGATATCGCGGTACGAACGCAGCGATGACATTACTGCAGTAAAGAGCTTCTGTGCAGTGAGTTCGGTTTTGGATTTGTAGTCATTAATGTCGTAGTTAACGATAACCGTGCGTTCAGGTGCCTGACCCGGCTGCCCTGTCCGCAAAATAATACGAGTAAAGTGGTTGTCGGCTTCTTCCCGAATATAACGCGCTACCTGTAGTCCTGCATCATCGGTTTCCATAACAACGTCCAGCAGTAATATAGCTGCGTCAGGATGCTCGTCAATTAACCGCTTTGCCTCTTCACCAGAAAAAGCACTGTAAAACTTTAAACCACGACCTAAAAAATTAAAGTCGTTGAGTGCCAGTTTGGTTACCGCATGCACCTCTGGTTCATCATCGACAATCAGAATTTTCCAGTATTCTGTCGGTAATTTTGTGGTTTGCTGGCTGGTTTCGTCAGCAAACATAAACTGATTGCTCATTATTAGTCTCTCCCCGCCCTGGCTTTTCCCCGCCGGTAACTCGGTCTACCCTAGCATAATCCTGCCAACGGTTAACCTTTTTATAACCACTTTTAAACAGTAGCTCTGCAACGCTATCAGCCTGTTGCCATCCCTGCTCAAGTAGTAACCAACCCTGGTCTGCTAAATGGTTGTTGGCTTCTTTTATAATAGTCTCTATATCGGCTAAACCGTTATTTTCCGCAATTAACGCCGTCTGGGGCTCAAATCTGACATCTCCCATACTCAAGTGCGGATCGCCTGCATCAATGTATGGAGGGTTCGATAAAATCAAGTCAAATTTAAGAGACTTTGGCACAGATTGAAACCAGTTGCTGCACAAAATTTCAACATTTAAGCCTAAAGCCTGACTATTCCGGCGTGCCAGTTCCACCGCATCGCCGCTTTTATCGCACGCCCAAACTTGCCAGCCGGGACATTCCGACTTTAATGCCAAGGCGACCGCTCCCGTACCCGTGCCTAAATCCAGTATGCGGGCATTTTCAGGAAGCTCAAGACTAAGCGCCGCTTCAACCAGCGTTTCAGTATCGGGACGGGGAATTAACGTGCTGGCGTTTACTTCAAGCATCAATGACCAAAACTCGCGGCGACCAGTGATATGAGCCACGGGCTTGCCTTTCTGCCGGGCTAAAATACATTCCTCATAATGCCGTTGCTGCTCTTGTGTCAGCGGCTTTTCCGGCCAGGTCATAAGGTAAGTTTTTTCTTTATCCAGCACAAAGCAAAGTAAGGCAGAAACATCCGCAGCAGCATCTTCACTCTGCTCTAACTGCTCCCGCCCCCATTTTATGGCTTGCTGCAGCGTCATTGCTGTCCTTCAGACAGAGCCGCCAGTTGATCCGCCTGATGCTCAGTAATAATGGCATCCAGTATCAAATCGATATCGCCGGTAAGTACTTCATCTAACCGATACAGCGTCAGGTTAATGCGGTGGTCTGTTACCCGGCTTTGCGGGTAATTATAAGTGCGAATGCGCTCTGAACGATCACCACTTCCTACCAGGTTACGGCGGGTACTGTCTTCTTCTGCCTGACGTTTTTCATCTTCCAGACGCTGTATTCTTGCCTGTAAAACCGACATGGCTTTCGCCCGGTTTTTATGTTGCGAGCGCTCTTCCTGACACTCAACCACCACACCGGTTGGTATGTGGGTAAGACGAATGGCTGAATCGGTTCGGTTAACGTGCTGACCGCCAGCACCCGAGGCGCGGTAAGTATCAACACGTAAGTCCGCCGGGTTAATTTCAACGGCCTCGGCTTCTGGAATTTCCGGTAACACGGCAACAGTACAAGCTGAAGTATGAATACGCCCCTGCGATTCAGTTTCAGGAACACGTTGTACGCGATGCCCACCAGACTCAAACTTCATGCGTCCGTAGACACCATCGCCACTCATGTGCGCAATAATTTCTTTATAACCGCCGTGTTCACCGTCGCTGGCACTGACAATATTGACCTTCCAGCCATTTTTTTCAGCGTAGCGGCTATACATACGGAATAAATCGCCGGCGAATATCGACGCTTCATCACCGCCAGCTCCGGCACGAATTTCGAGATAGCATGAGCGGTCGTCATTCGGGTCTTTGGGCAACAATAGAAGTTGCAGGCGGTTTTCCAGCTCTTCTTCGGCTTTTCTTGCCTCTTTTAGCTCTTCTTCCGCCATTTCGCGCATGTCAGCGTCATCATCTTCAGCCATATCTTTAGCGGCTGCCTGATCATCCTGATTCTGGCGGTACTCTTCAAAGCAACCAACCACTTCTTCTAATTGAGAATACTCACGCGATAATGAGCGAAAGCGGTTTTGGTCACTGATCACATCGGGCTCACCCAATAAAGCCTGCACTTCCTGATAACGCTCAACTAACCCTTCTAGTTTGCGTTCAATGGATGGATTCAACATGTTTTTATTTGCCTTTTGATGAGTCAGAGGATGGCTCTGACCAAAGTTGTTGCAAAACGGCCAGCGTATATTGGTCATTATTTTCGCCGGCAGATTTCAATAAGCTTGTCGGTTTATGCGTTAATTGCTGCACCAGCCTGTGGCTGAATCGTTGCAGCACTTCGGCCGGGTCTTTGCCCTGCTCTATTTGCGCTAATGCTTTTTTTAACTGCTCGTCAGCTAGTGTTTTTGTGTGCGTACGGTACTCCCGCACCAGCTCGACACTGTTCAGCGACTTCAGCCAGTCATTAAACTCTTTCGTTTGCTGCTGAATAATAACCTGAGCTTCACGAGCGGCCTGCTCACGGTTACGGATATTCTCACTAATAATACTTTGTAGATCGTCAACGGTATAAAGGTAAGCATCATCGAGTTCATTAACCTGCTCTTCAATGTCTCGTGGCACAGCTAAGTCAATTAACAGCATGGGTCTGTGCCGACGCTTTTTCAGTGCTTTTTCAATGCTGCCTTTGCCCACAATAGGCAAAGTACTGGCGGTTGAACTGACGACAATATCGGCCTGAGGCAATAACTCTGATAACTCAGACAAACTGTGAGCCGTTGCGCCGACACGTTCAGCCATTTCGCTAGCCCTTTGCAAAGTCCGGTTTGCCACCAGAATTTCGGTTACGCCTTGCTGCTTTAAATGCTGAGCAACCAGCTCGGAAGTATCACCGGCTCCAATCAGCAGCACCTTCGACTTCTGTAAATTAGCGAAAATATGACGCGCCATAGAAACCGCAGCATAAGCAACCGAAACCGCGTTTTGACCTACCGCGGTTTCATTTCTAACGGTTTTTGCTACACGAAAGGTCTGCTGAAATAAGCGTTCAAGGATACCGCCGACAGAGGCCTGACGTTTCGCGGCCTGATACGCTTGTTTTACCTGCCCCAGAATTTGTGGCTCGCCAAGTACCAGCGAGTCTAAACCACTGGCGACTGACATAAGGTGGGTAATGGCCTGCTCGCCCTGGAAGTGATAATGATGATTTTCCAGCGCATTTGGGGCCAATTTGTGGAAACCGGTTAACCAGCCCAGGAGCAAGTCACCAGACACTTCCCCCCGGCAATATAGCTCGGTTCGGTTACAGGTAGAGACGATAACGGCTTCTTCAACACCTTGAAGATTACGCACGGCCTGCAGCGCAGCATCAAGCTGTTCAGCACTAAACGCAACTTGCTCGCGCAAATCGACTGATGCGGTTTTATGATTAATTCCGAGAGCTGAAATGGTCATCTGACTGTGAAACTCGTTATCCCAACGCGGCCAAAATCTAAGTTGCCCGATTGTACGTGAAAGCCTTAGTCATTGAAAGTGACAGCGCTTTCTGGTCAACTAATTACATTCCGATTGCAGCAATTGAAAAATATGATTCAACGCCGACTATTCTGGGTTTACCTGGTTGTTATAACATCGTTAACCGGGTGCGCGCTGCCGACGCCATCAGAGCAAGCAAGCAGTACCGAAGTTAATCAACGTATTATTGACGCTCATCAACAAAAGCTGGAGCAGCTACAACAATGGTCACTAAGTGGTCGCATGGCTGTTATTCAGAAAAACAATAAGGAAAGGGACAGCTTTTACATTAACTGGCGTTACCAGCCTCACCAGCAAATCATTCGTTTCTCTCATCCGCTAAAAGGCCAACTGGCTAAACTGACCGTCGATGACAGCGGCGCTTTGTTGACTGACTCCGATGACCAGGAACGCTGGGCTCCTTCAGCAGACGCTTTATTATACCGTCTGCTGGGCGCGGCTGTTCCCTTTGAAGAGTTACACAACTGGGTTCTGGGCAGAAAAACGAGCTCACTAAAGTCTGTGAGTTATCATAAAGATGGAACCTTAGCTCAGTCGACGATATTCCATCAGGGTCAAAACTGGCAGCTCAGTTGGTTCTATGATCAGGACAAAGTACAAATAGTAACCTTACCGGAACAGATCCACCTGGAAAGTCCTGAGCTACAGATAAAGGTGCAAGTGAACGAATGGCAGTAAACACCTTAACGCTCCCAGCTCCGGCGAAACTTAATCTGTTTTTGCATATCGTTGGGCGCCGCGCCGACGGGTACCACAATTTACAGACCGTTTTTCAATTTCTGGATTACGCTGACACCCTGAAGTTCTATACCACCTACGACAACCAGTTTGATTTAATTGACTGCAACAGCCAAATTCCCCGCGACGAGAATTTAGTCTGGAAGGCGTTAACAGCGCTAAAAAAAGCCTATGAAGAAAAAGGCATGACGCAACTGCCTGGCTGCTCGATTGAATTAATTAAGAGGCTTCCTCAGGGAGCCGGACTAGGTGGAGGTTCATCTAATGCTGCAACCGCGCTGGTGGGGCTGAATCAGCTTTGGGGCAGTCATTTAAATAGCACAGAACTACAGGCAATAGGTCGCAAACTTGGTGCAGACGTGCCCGTATTTATTCATGGACATGCCTGTTTTGCTGAAGGTATCGGCGATGTATTCACTAATATAACACCGCCTACTCCCTGGTATTTGGTAGTTAAACCCAATGTTTCTATCAGTACGGCTGCGCTGTTTTCTCACCCTAAACTACAACGCAACTGCTCGCCGGTTACCGCGGAAAACTGGCAACAGCAAAAAGTCGCGAATGTGTTTGAACCGGTGGTCTGCGATCTACACACCGAAGTTGCTATGTTGCGCCGTGCCTTGCTAGAATACGCCCCGACTCGGCTCACTGGCAGTGGAGCATGTCTTTTTTCAACATTTGAGACAAGACAAGCCGCAAAGGAAGCGCAACAGCAGGTTCCCAAAGAACTTTGCTCATTTATCGCTCAAGGCCAGAACCGTTCACCACTTATCCAGACATTAACCCAATAAAAGTCGAGGTATGTTGTGCCTGACATGAAACTTTTCGCCGGCAACGCCACTCCTGAGCTAGCCCAGAAAATCGCCGATCGCCTATATATCAAACTTGGTGAAGCTTCCGTTGGTCGCTTTAGTGACGGCGAAATTAGCGTCGCCATTAATGAAAACGTCCGCGGTTCCGACGTCTTTATTCTTCAATCTACTTGTGCCCCCACCAATGACAACTTAATGGAACTCATTGTTATGGTGGACGCTTTACGTCGTGCCTCAGCTGGTCGTATTACTGCAGTGATGCCTTATTTTGGTTACGCTCGTCAGGATCGTCGCGTTCGTTCAGCTCGTGTTCCTATTACGGCTAAAGTTGTTGCCGATTTCTTATCCAGTGTTGGTGTTGACCGTGTACTGACTGTCGACTTACACGCGGAACAAATTCAGGGCTTTTTTGACGTACCTGTCGATAACGTTTTTGGTACTCCGGTATTGTTAGAACACATGCGTCAGCAAAACTTCGACCATCCGGTTGTAGTCTCTCCTGATATTGGTGGTGTTGTACGTGCCCGTGCTTTTGCCAAGCTTATGGACGACACCGATTTAGCCATCATTGATAAGCGCCGTCCGTCAGCCAACGTATCGCAGGTTATGCACATAATAGGTGATGTTAAAGGCCGTGACTGCATTATTGTCGATGACATGATTGATACTGGCGGAACGCTTTGCAAAGCCGCAGAAGCACTGAAGTCTCACGGTGCAAAGCGTGTGTTTGCTTACGCTACTCACCCGGTATTTTCCGGCAATGCGGTGCAAAACATTAAAGACTCTGAAATTGACGAATTTATCGTTACCGACAGTGTTCCGCTGAGCGATGCGATGAAAGCCACGGGTAAAGTTACTCAGTTAACCTTGTCCGGTATGCTTTCAGAAGCACTGCGCCGCGTTAGTAATGAAGAATCTATTTCAGCAATGTTCGATTACTGATTGTTGTAATTATTCCTGCCCAGTGCTAGTATTGCGCGCCCTTAGAAACCGGCCTCGTTGTCGGTTTCTAAGTTTCTGGGTCAGCTCTTGGTCGCGAGTGCTGACAAATAAAAACTTTAAACATTGAGAGGCCAAATCATGGCTGAATTAGATTTTAACATCCAAGCTACCGTCCGCACGGACAAAGGGAAAGGTGCGAGCCGCCGCCTGCGTCATGAGGACAAAGTACCAGCGATTTTATACGGTGGTCAGGGCGAGCCAATCGCATTAGCGTTAGACCACAACAAAGTGAATAACATGGCCGACTACGAAGCCTTTTATTCGCACATTTTGACGCTGGAATTTGATGGTAAGAAACATCAGGCAATTCTGAAAGACATGCAGCGTCACCCGTACAAGCCTAAATTGACTCACCTGGATTTCCAGCGTGTAGAAAAAGGCCACAAGCTGCACACTAACTTACCTCTGCACTTCTTAAATGAAACAACTGCTAAGGGCGTTAAAGAAGAAGGCGGTGTAGTTGTTCACCACGTGAACGACGTGGAAATTACTGTATTACCGAAAGACTTACCAGAATATCTGGAAGTTGATATTGCTGAACTCAGCGTTGGTGACACTATTCACCTAACTGACTTAAAACTGCCTAAAGGCGTTGAGTTAGTTGAACTGACCAAAGGTGAAGACCACGACCAGGCGGTTGTGTCTATTACTGCTCCTCGCGTCGAGAAAGAAGAGACCGAAGAAGATACAGTAGCACCTGGCGACGTTCCTGCTGAAAACAGCAAAGACGCTGACGAAGAATAAGTCAGTCTCCTGTTATGGGAACTGAAGTAAAACTACTTGTGGGCCTGGGAAATCCGGGCCCCGAGTATGAACGAACTCGCCACAACGCTGGTTTCTGGTTAGTCGATGACTTTTGCAGACGCCACGCGATTACGCTCTCCCCTGATGCAAAAAGCAAAGCTCTTATTGGACGCTGGCAACAAGGCGCTCATGACCTGCGTATTGTATTACCACAAAATTTTATGAACCGTAGTGGCTTCTCTGTTGCGGCTCTGGCTAACTTTTATAAAATACCGGCTAACGAAATTTTAGTGGCATACGATGAGCTCGATTTACCACCCGGCGTTGCTAAATTTAAAAAAGGCGGAGGTGCCGGCGGGCATAACGGAATTAAAGACATTATTGCTCAGACAGGCAGCCAGGACTTTATGCGGTTACGCATTGGTATTGGCCACCCGGGCGATAAAACAAAAGTAACTGGCTTTGTCTTAGGCAAAGCTTCAGCAAACGAACAGCGGCTTATTGATGACTGTATCGATGAAGCCAGCCGCAGTATCGACACATTAATGGCGGAAGGCTGGGGAACTGCGTTGCAGCGCCTGCATAGCTACCGCCCTGAACAGAAAGGCTAAACTCTCATGGGATTTCGATGTGGTATCGTTGGTTTACCTAACGTAGGTAAATCCACTCTCTTCAACGCACTGACCAAAGCAGGCATTGAAGCTGCAAACTTTCCATTTTGTACCATCGAACCAAACACTGGCGTTGTGCCTGTTCCTGATCCTCGTCTTGATAAGCTAGCCGCTATTGTTAACCCGGAACGCGTTATTCCAACAACCATGGAGTTTGTGGATATCGCCGGGCTAGTTAAAGGTGCTTCAAAAGGCGAAGGCTTAGGTAACCAGTTTTTAGCAAACATTCGTGAAACTGACGCTATTGGCCATGTTGTTCGCTGTTTTGAAGACGACAACATAGTGCATGTCAGCGGTGGTATCGACCCGGCCGATGACATTGACACCATTAACACCGAGCTGGCATTGGCCGATTTAGACTCAGTTGATAAGTCTCTGTACCGCTTAAGTAAAAAAGCTAAAGGTGGGGATTCACAAGCTAAAGCCGAAATTGCTGTGCTGGAAAAGCTGAAACCGGCATTGGACGAAGGCAAAATGGCTCGTTCTGTTGAGCTAAGCAAAGATGAGCGTGCCACTATTCGTTCATACAACTTGCTGACTTTAAAGCCGACTATGTACATTGCTAATGTCAACGAAGACGGCTTTGAAAATAACCCTCATCTTGACAAAGTTCGTGAAATTGCCGCAACCGAGAATGCGGTAGTCGTTCCGGTATGTGCCGCTATTGAGTCAGAAATTGCCGAGCTGGATGAAGCGGATAAAGAAGAGTTCCTGAGCGAACTGGGTCAGGAAGAACCTGGCCTGAACCGCGTTATTCGTGGCGGTTACGAACTATTAAACCTGCACACCTACTTCACTGCCGGCGTAAAAGAAGTTCGCGCATGGACAGTTAAAGTGGGTTCAACTGCACCGCAGGCAGCCGGACGCATCCACACCGACTTCGAGAAAGGCTTTATTCGTGCCGAAATCGTTGGTTATGACGACTATATAGCTAACAACGGTGAACAAGGCGCAAAAGATGCCGGTAAATGGCGTCTGGAAGGGAAAGAGTACATTGTGAAAGACGGCGATGTCATTCACTTCCGCTTTAACGTTTAAATACCAATTAATGGCTCGCTCTCAGCGAGCCATTTTTTTTCATCCATTACTCTTCAACAATATCGCTATGCATTGGCGCCAGCACGCCCAATAACTGATTCTGCGCTGAAACCGGAACATTCTCCTTTTCCATTGCGGCAATCAAGTGTTCCACTAAAGCATTAAAATCCGCATTGTCGACGCCCATATTACGATGGGAAGTTTTCATATCCTCACCACTGTAATCACAAGGGCCGCCACTTAAATCACACACTTGCTCGCTGATGAGCTTATGTACGCGCATAATATCAACACCATCAAAGTGATGCGCAATACGCTCGTCACCGCCGACCCGATAAAGCATTTCTTCAACAATAGTCTCTATGCCCTGCTGTTCACCCAGTTGCTGATACAAGCTCTGAGCAAAACTCAGTGGCGAAAACAACAAGGCCACCAATAACAAAACGGTTTTCATAGTCTCTCCTTAAAAAGCTGCCTGAACAGACAAATACCAACCAGTTTGGTCGTCCAGTCCCGCAATGGAGCCCAGATCGGTGTAGGCTCCAACGACAGATACATGTTTGTTCGGGAAATACGCAACAAAAAGATCTTTCCAATCCTGCTCTTCCGCAAAGCTTAAGTTATCCGGTTTCTGTCGGTACTCAACGCCTACAGCCCAATAACGATTAATAAAAGCAGCTACGGAAGCTTCAGCCAGCCACTCGCGGCTTTTCTCTTTATCGCCGCCAAAGCCCAGTAACCCCAGTTGATTTGCTTTACTTGAACGTAATGTCAGATTAGCAACCCAGGTACGGTGGAAAGGTCCGTCCAGCCATGCTTTTGCTGCACTGACATACCAGTCGGTGCCGCTGTCATCCTGAGAGCCTACCGCCGCTGGCAACTCATAATCGTTGTTCTTCTTATGTTGTAAACCCAGGCTTATTTGCGGCAAGTCACCATAAATTAAGTCTCCTGCCAAACGTACTTTTGCACCCACAATACTTTGGCTCAGTTCACCGCCAATGGTCGACAGGTCAAAGGTTTGCTCCGCATACGACAGCTCAATACGGTTATTCCAGCTGAAACTGGCGCCCTGAACACTTAAGCGAAAATCATCAACAGACACTTCACTCAAGTTAACCGTCGCGCCAAACTGGCCTTCACCGGCATAACTGCTTAACGTAGCCCAGGGCACAATGCCTCCGCCACCAGAGCCTTCAAGACTACTGGTACCGCCGGTTGCCAGTAATCGTGTTCCCTGATCCGCTGCCGCAGATGGGGCTACAGCTAAAGCACAGGTCAGCAAAAAACCGCCACCATATAAACACTTGTTCATCATTCGTTATCATCCATTGGTTTCATGGTTATTTAAGTAATCTATAAAGCCTGAAATTGGTAAGGGTTTGCTAAAGAAATAGCCTTGCAACTCATCGCAATGCATCGACTGCAACACTCTCCAGCTATCCTCATTTTCCACACCTTCTGCAACGACACGAAGACCTAACTCGTGAGCTAAGTGTATGGTTGAACGAACAATAGATTTGTCCTTAGACTCCTCGCTCAAATGCTGCACAAAGGCCCGGTCTACTTTCAATTCCTCTACTGGTAAACGCCGCAATTGTGCCAATGAGGAGTGACCGGTACCGTAGTCATCAATTGATATTGAAAACCCAAGACGCTTCAATGTTTCCAGCCGGGCAATGGCTTTTTCCGGGTCTTTCATTACCGCACTTTCTGTAATTTCCAGTACCAGTAATTTTGGCAACTCAGGAAAATCAATAATGAGTTGTTCAAACAGCAAGGGTAAGGCGTCGCTCAATAAGTCGACGGTTGACAAATTGATGCTCAATTTTAAAGTTCGCCCCTGCTCATGCCAGCTCTGAAGCAGTTTGGCCGACTCTCTGCACACCCAGTTGGTCAACTCTGTAATGGCTCCGGATTGCTCTGCTAACGGAATAAATTCATCCGGTCCGACAAATCCGAGCTTATCACTTTGCCATCTCAACAATACCTCAGCCCCCACCAATGAACCCGTCTGGCAATTAATTTTAGGTTGCAGTACAAGATGTAGCTCCTTATCCGCTACTGCGTCTTTAAGGGACTCGATAATTTGCAGGCGCCGCATGTATTGTTCGTCCAACCCACTTTTATATTCAACATAAAAGCTCTTCTGGAGTTTGGACTGCTGAACACTGACTTGCGCGCGACGAATAAGTAAGTCGACCTCGTTGCCATGCCCAGGAAAATAAACAACACCGATATTAAAGGCCAGCCGATAATCACTGTCGCCGACTTTAAAAGGCGTATCAAGAAAAGAGTGAAGCTCTTTAATTTTGTTGTCGAGATCGAATTCGGACTTATCAGAAGCGTATAAAACAGCAAATTCGTCGCCACCGATGCGAGCCAATAATTCAGCGTTGCCACAACACCACTTCAGCCGGGCAGATAACTGACGCAGGATGTCATCACCGATTTCCTGCCCCACACTGTCGTTGAGAACTCTGAATTGATGAATATTCAACAATAACAGGCATCCGGAGCTGGTATTGCCATCTAAACGGTACTGTAACTGCTCACGGAAAAACGAACGATTCGGTAAATCGGTTAAATGGTCATGAGATGCCTGATAAGAAATTCTTTTTTCACGTTCGGAAATAGCCTTGCGCATGCTGCCAAAGGTATTCGCCAGCTCTCCGAACTCATCATCGTTCAGCGACAGTTCAGACTCACTGTAGTCACCTTGCTGTAATTTTCTAGCGGCTCCCGATAACTGTTGTAACGGACGGGAAACACCTCTGGCTATAATCGCCGCTAAAAGTATCGCTATAACCAGAGCAACAATTGCAATTAAAGCAATTTGCCAATGCAGCCGCGTGAATTCAGCAGCCGCAGTTTCAAGTGACGTTGTTAATGCCACGTGGACAGCATCATCGGAACCGGCATCCAGCACCACCTCACTCCCCGCCAGTTCCTGATTTAACAACCAGTTATCAAGAGTATGGTCGTCTTTATTCAGCGCTTTCGCAAACGAAGACACTTGCCGTGCAGCCAGACTGGAAGCAATGACTTTTCCTGAGTTCTCCAGCCACAGGGTGATATCAGCATTAGCCAGATTTTTTAATTCTTCTGCTAAACCCGAATCCACTTCAAAACCTAAGGTTGCCCAGGCAATAAGATTTGGAGCATGAACCGGTACTGTAACCAGTTGAAACAGTTCTTCTTCGACAACCGCCAGTTCGCTGTTCGAACCTGCCCCACTATGGTTAATGCGTAGCTGATCAAAAGCATGAGATGATGCAATTTCTTCGCCTTCGGGAGTTTGCAGCACCATCAACTCAGCTTCAATACGTTCACCGTAGTTAACCAAAGCTGACACTATGGTTTCCCGATCTTTTGAAGCCACCGCGCGTTTAAACCCAAAATCATCGGTAAGGACTTCTGCCGCTTGCAGCAATTGAGCGCTACGACTATCCAGAAGCTCCCGGAAGACTCTCTCACTAACGCTAAGCTCACGCTCAATTGAGCGATCTAACTGATTTTCTGTAGCGACCCAAACCGCAGCCAAAGCAACCAACAAAGCGCCAGCTACAAGTCCTGCAAGGATGAAAATTAAACGGGTTCTGAACCGTGTTATCATCAATTCCCTCTGCGATTAAATCGCTGTTCCAGCCGCGAGGGCTCTTTATCTTCCCGCACCGGCGGTGATACTTGCACCTGCCCGGTCAGCTTCCCTGAATCTGAGGTTAATTGCACGTTCTGTGCTTTAGACAGTTCATCCCCCATCCAATAGTGCCACACCCTGATTTCGGCGGGAGCTGAATTTTCTTCCACCTTAAGCTCAACAATACCCTGCTCATTCGTTACCGCAATATCGTATTCGTCACTTACCAGCACATAGGCAACCATTTGGTCGTGGATATTACAACCCAGAGTCACTATGCCTGCTTTATCAAAATTAACGCTTGGCTTTTCTTTATCTGAATAAAGTTTTAACTCAAAATTCTTAGCCTCAGAGAAAGAGTAAACATGATGTCGAATGTTATCACTGTTAGGAAACACAACGTCGGTGCCCGGCTCTACTGCGCTAACCGTGGGCGTAAATTGCTTGTTCACCTGGTCAACTACCGCCGACTGCCCAGTCACTTTGACAGGCGGCTTTTCCCTCTCAATTAACAGTGCAGCATTTGCCAACGGCTGACCATCTGCGGCCAAAATCTCAACCTGCACGGTATCTGCGACCACGCTTTGAACCGCAAATACCGTGAAAAAAACACCAACAAAAAGTCGCTTCACACAAAGTCCCCCACAAAATCACCATTAAGCTCGCGCACATCAGTCAACCGTAACCGAAAAAACGAAACTGCGCTATGATTGAAGTACGTATTAATGATCCACTATGGTTCATTGTTGGTACTTGAAATACATAAGTATCGACAAACAAATTTAGACACTAAGCTATTACTCTTAGCTTGAGGACAGGAGGGATATTTATGAGTCAGGATTATCGCACAGAGAAGGACAGTATGGGCGAGGTCAAAGTCCCCCAAAAAGCACTTTACGCTGCACAAACACAGCGTGCCGTTGATAACTTTTCCATTAGTGGGCTAACCTTACCCACTCAACTGATACAAGCCATAGCAATGGTTAAAGCGAGTGCCGCCGGAGCAAACGCTAAAATTGGTCAGTTAGAAAAGGAACAGGCTGACGCCATTATTAAAGCGGCTAAAGAAATCATTAACGGTCATCACTTAGAGCACTTCCCTATTGATGTGTTCCAGACCGGTTCAGGTACCAGTTCCAATATGAATGTGAACGAGGTTATTGCCAATTTAGCTAAGCAAAGCGGTGTTGAAATTCACCCCAATGACCATGTGAACCAAAGCCAGTCGAGCAACGATGTTATACCTACCGCTATTCAGGTGGCGAGTGTACTGGCTGTAGAAAAACAGTTAACACCAGCTTTAAAAGGCCTTATTGATACTATTCGCAGTAAAGCCATTGAGTTACGCAATGTGGTAAAAACCGGCAGAACCCATTTAATGGATGCCATGCCAATGACCATGGCGCAAGAACTTGAAGCCTGGGCTGGTCAGTTGGACATAACTGCTGAACAGCTTCCACAGTTATTACAGCGCAGCCGAATTCTTCCGCAGGGCGGTACAGCAATAGGCACAGGAATAAATGCCCCTAAAGAATTTGCAGCTGAGTTTGCCGAACAGTTGACTGAGCTTAGCGGCAGTGACTTTAAACACTCAGCGAACCCTTTTACGGGTATTGCCGGACAGGAAATCAATTTACAACTCTCGGCACAACTGAATACGCTGGCGACGACCTTACTCAAAGTCAGTAACGACTTACGCTGGATGAACAGTGGACCACTGGCGGGCTTAGGCGAAATTCAGCTAACCGCATTACAGCCCGGAAGCAGTATTATGCCGGGTAAAGTGAACCCGGTCATTCCGGAAGCTGTAGCTATGGTTGCCGCTCAGGTTAATGGTAACCACACCACAATTACGACAGCTGCCCAGCAAGGCAACTTCCAGCTAAACGTTATGCTGCCAGTTATTGGCTACAACTTACTACAGTCCATTAATATACTCAGTAACAGTTGTGACGCTCTGGCAACTAAAGCTATTGCCGACTTCGAGGTCAATGAAGAGCGGCTGCAACAAGCTTTAGCGAAAAACCCTATTCTGGTAACAGCTCTTAACCCGGTCATTGGCTACAATAAAGCCGCTGAAATTGCCAAAGTAGCGTACAAAGATGGACGAGCCATTATCGATGTCGCTGATGAGATGACCGACCTAGGTCGTGACCGGCTTGAGCAGTTGCTGGACCCGAAAAAACTAACTGAAGGTGGCGTTAGCGAATAACGCCTCTGGTATTTGGAGTACAAAATGAGTCAACAACAGGTTTTAATTACCGGTGCTAACCGGGGAATTGGCTACGAATTTGCCCGGCAGTATGCCGAACAAGGCCACAAAGTTTTCGCCGTTTGCCGCAACAGTTCAAAGCAATTAACTGAGCTGGACGTTGAAATTATTGAGGGCATTGATGTCACCAAAGCCTCCGATTTACTGCGTCTTTCCGAGACCATCGGCGATAAAAAGATTGATATCTTAATTAATAACGCAGGGCTTCTGCATAAAGACGTATTAGGTGAAATTGACGCTGGTAATATACGGGCTCAGTTTGAAGTCAACGCGTTAGCGCCGCTAAGAGTCACCGAAGCGCTACTAAAGAATTTAAAGAAAGGCAGTAAGGTTGCCTTGATTACCAGCCGTATGGGATCCATTGGAGATAATGGTTCAGGAAGCCGCTACGGTTACAGAATGTCAAAGGCGGCATTGAATGCGGCCGGGAAATCCCTTGCGCTGGACTTAAAAGAACATGGAATTCCCGTGGTATTACTCCATCCGGGTTTTGTACAAACCGATATGGTGAATCATGCCGGAGATATTCCTGCAGAAACTGCAGCGGAACGCTTAATGCAACGTATTGAGGAATTAAGCTTAGATACCACCGGACAGTTTTTTCATAGTAACGGAGAAAGCCTGCCTTGGTGATTTGCTGCCTTTTTAAGCAAATCACTGTTTTTTTGCTCAAACGCGCCCGTTAATATCGTTTTTTCTCAAAAATAGGTTGACGGGCTGCGGAGCGATTTGCATAATACGCGCCGCACTCACAGAGAGCGGTAAGTAAAAAGGTATGGCTACGTAGCTCAGCTGGTTAGAGCACAGCACTCATAATGCTGGGGTCGCAAGTTCGAATCTCGCCGTAGCCACCAACCTTTAACTGATCATGATGCGGACGTGGTGGAATTGGTAGACACGCTGGATTTAGGTTCCAGTGCCTCACGGCGTGAGAGTTCAAGTCTCTCCGTCCGCACCAACTCTCAGAGCCAGCTAAAATTGGGGCATAGCCAAGCGGTAAGGCAGCGGGTTTTGATCCCGCGATTCCCAGGTTCGATCCCTGGTGCCCCAGCCATTAGTTGTTTCCAAAAGTGATTGCCATCTTAGTAGGATGGGGCATAGCCAAGCGGTAAGGCAGCGGGTTTTGATCCCGCGATTCCCAGGTTCGATCCCTGGTGCCCCAGCCATACTAACTACTGTTGCGGTGGTGGCGGAATTGGTAGACGCGCTAGCTTCAGGTGCTAGTGTCCGTAAGGACGTGGGGGTTCAAGTCCCCCCCTCCGCACCACTTTATTCGAGTATAATTTTACTCAGATAAAAGTGGAAAACAGAAAGGCCACCATAAGGTGGTTTTTTTGCGCCTGTTATTCGCCCACAGCCTGCTTTAACAACCAACGCTTCACCCACGGCAAAGCCGCTACTTTCAAGGATGCTGCTGTTGCAAACTGCATAACTGGATTACGACTACGCCAGCCTAACTGTATAGCATCCATCATCCGCATCATTTTCGCATTTTCGCCTTTCCGGCTCGTTTCATACTGCCCCAAAGCTACGCCTGGAGTATTTTTCCGTAGTACCTCAACCAAACAGCGAACATCGGCAAACCCCAGGTTAACGCCCTGCCCGGCCATTGGATGAATACTGTGAGCAGCATCGCCTAATAAAACAATAGAGTCTTCTTTGACGTAGTGCGCAGCATGTTTTCTCTGCAGCGCAAAACTGGCACTTTTAAGTACCCGGAAATTACCGATATGGGGAGAAAAGGTCTCACGCAAATAAGCTTCAAAACCCGCCTTGTCTTTCTGCAGAGAATTGATGTCGTCACGTAAACCGTAGTCTATAAGGCAGGCTTGTTGCTCGGTCAGCGGTAGCAAAGCATAAGGCCCCTGAGGGCGAAAAACTTCCCAGGTTTCGGGTTCTATTGGCTTTTCCAGACTGACATTAGCTAATAAGCAACGTTGGTCATAGTCCCAGCCCCGATAATGAAAACCGGCAAGCTGCGCCACTTTAGAATTGGCTCCGTCACAGCCCAACAACAGATCATAGCTGAGCGCATCGCCCTGACTTAAAACCACCGTTTTTGTTCCAGTATTGAGTTTATCGAGCGTTTCGCCTTCTCGTAAATCAACGTTCTTAAGAGAGCGCAGTTTTGTCCATAGCGCCAGCTGCAAAGCATTATTTTCGACCATAACGCCAAGTTTGGATAAGCCCGCTTCATTCGCCTGAAAGCTCAGGTTATGGCCACTTTGCGATGTTACGCTCAGTTTCTGATAATCGAAAACCCGCTGCTGACGCACACAAACGCCAATACCTAAATCCAGTAACCATTCCCAATTGCTGTTATTCACAGACGATATGCGTAAATCCCAGTCAGGGTCTGTACTGCAGTCATCTCCTGGAGGAAAGGGTTCAAGTAAGGTCACATTTGCACCTTGCTGCGCTAATGCTAGTGCGGCCGCAGCACCGACCATTCCGCCGCCATTTATCAATACTGATAGCTGTTTCATCTACCGCGCCCTCACTCCTTACATTCCTGCTAGCCCTTATAAATAACACATCTCATGGTGAATTTCCGTTATCATAGTCAATAAGACGATGTTCAGAGTGTTTTTTATGCAAGCTAGGGAAAGTTCACAAAAAGCGGTCATTATTGCTTCTCTGCTTATTTTAAGTGCCGAAGCCAGTTTTGCAGGTGTAAGTGCCCTGGTTAAATACATCAGTCAGGATCAACCTTTCGAGCAATTGGTCTTTTTCCGCAATCTGATGGCCTTTCTCGTTCTTCTTCCCTGGTTATGGCGAAAAGGTCTTGGCAACTTAAAAACAGAACGTCTGAAGCTGCATCTTATTCGTGGCGCTGCGGGCATAGCTGCTATGTACCTGTTTTTCTACGCCATTGCCACAATTCCACTGGCGCAGGCCACTCTGGTTCTGTTGTTGTCCCCCTTTTTAATTCCGGTTATTGGCTGGCTTTGGCTACGCGACTATGTTGCCAGACAAACCTGGCTGGCTATTGGACTGGGGTTTATTGGTGTCTTTATTTTTCTCGACCCTATAAACAGCGAACTTTCGCCTGTCATCGGCTTAGCCTTTTTAGCCGCCGCATTAGCAGCCTTCACCAAAACTGTTATTCGCCGTATGTCGGACACCGAATCGACAAGTAAAATCGTATTCTACTTTTCCACACTAGCCACCATTGCTTCTGGGCTTCCTCTGTTGTGGTTATGGCAACCTATTCCAACGCAACACTGGTTGGGCGTTATTGTTATGGGCCTGCTGGCAGTTTATGGGCAATTGGCTATGACCAAAGCTTTTTCCATCGCTCCACCGGCAAAGGTTGGGGTGTTTACTTATAGCTCAGTTTTGTTCGCCGCATTACTCGGCTACTGGTTATTTGGAGAGGAACTTGCCTGGCACATGTTGTGGGGCGCGTTAATCATTGTTGTTGCAGGCTATTTTGCCATACGGACACGGCGCAAAAGTTAATCATTTCAAACTTGGCAATCTGCTCCAATACGCGATAAAATAAGCGCCTTATACGAAATCCATCAACCATCGAGTGGTCATGAGTAAGAAGTTATATATCAAAACCTGGGGTTGCCAGATGAACGAGTACGATTCTGCAAAAATGGCAGAATTGCTCCACTCAACCCACGGCTACGATGTTGCCGAAGAAGCCGAAGATGCCGATCTCATTCTGTTGAACACCTGTTCCATCCGCGAAAAGGCGCAGGAGAAGGTTTTTCACCAATTAGGTCGCTGGAAAAATCTGAAAAAGAGCAACCCTAATTTATTAATTGGTGTTGGCGGCTGTGTTGCTTCTCAGGAAGGCAATGAAATTCGCGCCCGCGCGCCTTTTGTCGATATTATCTTTGGTCCTCAGACTCTGCACCGCTTACCAGAAATGGTTAATCAGGTCAGCGAGACTCATGCACCTATGGTTGACGTCTCTTTTCCTGAAATTGAAAAGTTTGACCGTTTAGCCGAGCCTAAAGCAGACGGTGCCAGTGCCTTTGTCTCTATTATGGAAGGCTGCAGCAAGTATTGCTCATTCTGTGTTGTGCCCTACACGCGCGGCGAAGAGGTCAGTCGCCCGGTGGATGATGTCATTTATGAAATTGCACAACTGGCGGAACAAGGCGTTCGTGAAGTGAACCTGTTAGGACAAAACGTTAACGCCTATCGCGGTGAGCATTACGACGGCGAAGTGTGCCGCTTTGCTGAACTGCTGCACCTGGTTGCGGCAATTGATGGTATTGATCGCATTCGCTATACCACATCACATCCGGTTGAATTCACAGACGACATTACCGAAGCCTATAAGACCATTCCGGAGCTGGTCAGTCATTTACACTTACCAGTACAAAGTGGTTCAGACCGGATATTAACCATGATGAAGCGTGGTCACACGGCACTGGAATACAAATCGAAAATTCGTGCCTTGAAAAAAGCGCGTCCTGATATCGCCATGTCATCCGACTTTATCATCGGTTTCCCCGGTGAAAGCGATGCCGATTTTGAAGCAACCATGGATCTTATCCAGAGCATTGACTTCGACATGAGCTTCAGCTTTATTTATAGTGCTCGCCCGGGAACGCCAGCGGCTGATTTACCTGACGACATTAGTGAAGAAACCAAAAAGCAGCGGCTGCAGCTTTTACAGCAACGTTTGAACCAACAGTCTATGGCGCACGCTCGTCGTATGCTGGAAACGGAACAACGCATTCTGGTTACCGGGCCATCGAAAAAGAACCCGATGGAACTTACCGGACGCACTGAAAACAATCGGGTTGTAAATTTCGTTGGTCAACCCCATATGATTGGACAGTTCGTTGATGTACGTATTACCGAAGTTCTTCCTAACTCGCTACGCGGTGAGTTAATTCGGGAAGAAGCCGATATGGGGCTTCGTGTAGATACGGCACCAGAAATTATTTTGCAAAGAGGAAAGTCGAGCGAGCCAGATGAATTAGGCGTTGCTCGAATGCCTCGACAAGCCAGTTAAGTAAAGAGGAAACGATTGAGTCCACAAACACAGACACTTGATTTTGAACTAGAGCCGGCGGATTCACGTCGGCTTTCCAATCTCTGCGGCCCTTTAGACGAAAACCTGAAGCATGTAGAGCGTCGCCTGGGCGTTGAAATAACGCACCGCGGTCATCAATTTCAACTGATAGGCCACGCTGCCAGCGTTGCAGCCGTGCACAAATTGTTGCTCGACCTCTACGTTGAAACCGCAACCGTAAAAGGCAAAGAAGGCCAAATTGAACCCGAACAAGTGCACCTGGCTATTCAACAGGCAAAAGTTCTTGAGCAAAGCAACGATCAAGGCGACCCTGCCGCTGAAAAAATGACTCACATTAAAACCAAACGCGGCTTAATTAAGCCTCGGAATCATAATCAGGCTGGTTATGTTCGCGCCATTCTGGCTCATGATGTGAATTTTGGTATTGGACCGGCCGGTACCGGTAAAACTTATCTGGCGGTAGCTTGTGCAGTAGATGCATTGGAACGTCAGGAAGTGCGCCGTATTCTATTGACTCGACCGGCAGTGGAAGCGGGTGAAAAACTCGGTTTCTTACCGGGAGACTTAGCTCAGAAAGTAGACCCCTATTTGCGCCCTCTTTATGACGCTTTATTCGAAATGCTCGGCTTTGAAAAAGTTGAAAAACTCATTGAACGCAACGTTATTGAAGTGGCTCCGCTGGCTTACATGCGCGGACGTACGCTGAATGACGCCTTCATAATCCTAGATGAAAGCCAGAATACCACTTGTGAACAGATGAAAATGTTCCTGACCCGTATTGGTTTTAATTCACGAGCTGTTATTACCGGCGACATCACTCAGGTTGATTTACCCCGGGGCCAACGCTCAGGATTAAGGCATGCTATTGAGGTGCTGAATAAAGTCACGGACATCAGCTTTACCTTCTTTCAGGCCGGTGATGTCGTACGCCACCCCGTAGTGCAGCGTATCGTTCAAGCCTACGAGGAATTTGATAAAAACTAATGGCTGATTTAACACTGGATTATCAACTGGCTGACGGTATTACTAATGCTCCAGAGGAAAACGCTGTTCATAACTGGGTCTCGGCCACTCTGGATTACCTGAAAAAAGATGATAAAGCGGTTGAGCTAACGGTGCGCATTGCTGCATCAGAAGAAGCTCAGCAGCTTAATAATGAGTTCCGCAATAAAGATTACGCCACCAATGTTTTGTCTTTCCCATTCAATAGCCCGGTAGAATTACCCGTCACTTTGTTAGGTGATTTGGTTATCTGTCAGAGCGTCGTTGAACGTGAAGCTGAAGAGCAACAAAAGTCAGCCATCGACCACTGGACGCATATGGTGATACACGGTACTCTCCACCTATTAGGTTACGATCATATTGAAGACGACGAAGCCGAAGAAATGGAACAAATTGAACGTAACATCTTAGCGAGTCTGGGAATATCAGACCCGTATCAAACCGCAGACAACATGGAGCTTAACACTCAATGAGCGACGACAACCCCCACTCAGCCAACGGCTCATCGGGAAAATCCTGGGCAGCGAGACTGCTGCAAGCATTCGCTGGTGAGCCGAAAAGCAGAGAAGAACTCGTCGATTTGATTCAGGACGCCGAAGACCGCGACCTGATAGACAACGATACCAGAGAAATGATTGAAGGCGTGCTCGACGTCGCTGAACTTAAAGTCCGTGACATTATGATCCCGCGCTCACAAATGGTCACCATTGATATCCACCAAGGTGTAGACGAATTCCTGCCTATCGTTATCGATTCTCAACACAGTCGTTACCCGGTTGTTACTGACAATAAAGATCACGTTGAGGGTATTCTGTTAGCAAAGGATTTGCTCAGCTACGGCTTTAATATGACCGATGAAGCCTTTTCACTGGACAAAGTTATGCGCCCGGCGGTTATTGTTCCGGAGAGTAAGCGCGTTGACGTATTGCTCAAAGAGTTCCGTTCCAACCGCTATCATATGGCGATTGTCGTTGATGAATACGGCGGAGTGTCTGGTCTGGTCACTATTGAAGACATTCTGGAAGAAATAGTTGGCGAAATTGAAGACGAAACTGATGCTCATGGTAACGACGAAAAGACCAATATTCGTCGTCTTAGCCCAAGCCGTTATTCGATAAAAGCTTTAACTACCATTGAAGATTTTAACCAATACTTTGACACCAACTTCAGTGATGAAGAACACGATACCGTTGGTGGCCTGGTCGCACACGGCTTTGGCCATTTACCGCAGGCAGGTGAAGAAGTGACGCTTGGCAACATGACCTTCCGGGTCACTAATGCAGATAAAAGACGTATTCAGCAACTGCAAGTCAGTCTCGACTCTGATACCGACACCTCGCCGGAGTCTGCACAGTAATGATGAAGCATTCAGGAAGCGTTACGCGCTCTTTGCTATTAGTGATTTGCGGCGCTCTCCTGACGCTGTCTTATTCACCTTTTCACTGGCATTGGCTGCCGTTTATCATACTGCCTATAGTGGTAAGACTGATATGGCCCCTCGCCCCTAAACGTGCATTCAGAGCGGGCTTTGTCTTCGGCATGGGTTGGTTCGGTGCTGGTTTAAGCTGGATTTACGTTAGCATCGATCAATATGGTGGTGTTCCGGTTCCGGTTACGCTGCTTTTATTAGTGTTGTTGTTTGCTTATTTAGCGCTGTTTCCTGCAATTGCATTTTGGTGTTGGCAAAGGCTCTCTCACCGAAAGTTTGCCTGGCGCTTCAGTCTGCCTTTCTTCTGGCTTATTGCTGAGCTGCTCAGAGGCTGGCTCTTCACCGGCTTCCCATGGCTGAGCCTGGGTTACAGTCAAACCGATGGCATTTTCGGCGGACTGGCTCCGGTTATAGGTGAAACGGGTATTACAGTAGCACTTTGGTTTACTGCTATTACCATGGTGCTGGCGTTCAGGTTCAAAAAACCAGCGTCGCTTTTAATTCCGCTTATTTTTCTCACTTGCGCTGTCGTATTTCCTAAAATACAACCCACAGAGAGAAAAATGGAGTCCATGTCGGTACTGCTGGTTCAGGGCAACATTCAACAATCTTTAAAATGGCAGGCCGAACAGCAATGGCCAAATATTTTGCGTTATCTGGATTTAACCCGCCCCAAGTTTAATCACGACCTGGTTATTTGGCCGGAATCCGCGATAACCGCGCTTGAGCCTTATGCCAGTGATGTCCTCAATACGGTAGAACAGTCCGCGAGTATGAACGACTCAGCCTTAGTTACCGGCATTATTGATTACGACAGACTCAACGATGATTTTTACAACTCCGTTATTGTACTGGACGACGACAGCTACAATTATGGCAACGCTAACCGTTACCAAAAACACCAACTGCTGCCAATTGGCGAGTTTGTGCCTTTTGAAGACCTTTTACGTCCGCTGGCTCCGCTATTTAATCTACCTATGTCGTCATTTAGCCGGGGGGGATATCAACAGCCTAACCTCAAGGCCAACGGTAGCAATCTGGCCATGGCTATATGCTATGAAATAGCCTTTGCGGGTCAAGTTCGCAGCAATACCTACGACGATACCGATTATCTCGTGACCATAAGCAATGATACCTGGTTTGGTGATTCACACGGTCCCTGGCAACACATGCAAATAGCGCGAATGCGTGCAATGGAGCTTGGTAAGCCTTTGTTACGGGCGACGAATAATGGCGTTACAGCAGCTGTAGACGAACATGGTCAATATATAGAACTGGCTCCACAGTTTACGGCAACGGCGTTATCAGCAGATGTTTACCCGGTTAGTGGTTCAACATTCTTTAATAAAATTGGTAACTGGGGAGCTGTAATTCTGGCTCTGTTTGGCCTGTTACCTGTAATCGCTACAAAACGTACTAAGAAACGCGCTCAGACATAGTCATTAGGCGTGAAAATCAGTACACTATAAAGGCTTAGCAGAACTATTCTGTTGCTGTTCTTTTCCATTTTTTCACAGGGATCTCATTATGGAAAATATATTTGACGCCATTCTTTTTGCTGTGCTTATTGCTGCAGGCGGTCTGGGAGTAACTTCCTGGCTCATGCTGTTCGCCATTGATAAGTCTGAACCTGCCGAAGTCAAACAACGCGCTGTTTTTGAAAACGTTTTTTTTGGTCTGGCCGGCATCGTCGTTGTACTGCTTATGTGGTACGCAATTAGCTAAACCGATATTTAAATTCAAACGGAATCAGCAGGAATTATGCAAGAACAATACAACCCGAGCAAAATCGAATCTGCCATGCAAAAACGCTGGCAGGAACAAGACGTATTTACGGCAAAAGAACAGCCGGGCAAAGACAAGTTCTACTGCCTGTCCATGTTCCCCTACCCCAGCGGCAAACTGCATATGGGGCATGTTCGTAACTATACTTTAGGTGATGTCATTAGCCGTCATCAGCGTATGCTCGGAAAAAATGTTATGCAACCTATGGGCTGGGATGCCTTTGGGCTTCCTGCTGAAAATGCCGCTATACAGAATAAAACGGCACCGGCAAAATGGACTTATCAGAATATCGATTATATGCGCGAGCAGTTAAAAAGCTTAGGTTTTGGCTACGACTGGAACCGTGAACTGGCAACTTGCTCGCCGGATTATTATCGCTGGGAGCAGTGGTTCTTCACTAAGCTTTATGAAAAAGGCCTGGTTTATAAGAAGAATGCGACGGTTAACTGGGATCCGGTAGACCAGACCGTGTTAGCCAATGAGCAAGTCATTGACGGGCGCGGCTGGCGTTCCGGCGCTAAAGTCGAGCAGAAAGAAATTCCTCAGTGGTTTATTAAAATAACCGATTACGCTGAAGAGCTGTTAGACGATTTGGATCAGCTTGATGGTTGGCCAGAACAGGTCAAAGCTATGCAGCGTAACTGGATCGGCCGCTCAGAAGGTGTCGAAATTGACTTTAACGTCGCCTCTTCGGAGCAGACCTTACGCGTTTATACCACCCGTCCGGATACGCTTTACGGCGTTACCTACATGGGCGTTGCGGCACAGCATCCTTTAGCTACGGAAGCCGCCAAAACGAACCCTGAGCTGGCTAAATTCATTGAAGAGTGCAAAAACAGCAAAGTTGCAGAAGCTGATATTGCCACCATGGAAAAGCTGGGCATGGACACCGGTATTAAAGCCGTTCACCCAATGACCGGCGAAGAAATTCCGGTGTGGGTCGCTAACTTTGTTTTAATGGATTACGGTTCCGGCGCTGTTATGGCGGTTCCTGCACATGACCAGCGCGACTGGGAGTTCGCAACGAAATACCAGTTGGAAATTCGGCCTGTAATTGAACCTCTTAGTGGCGATAGTGACATTGAAAAAGCAGCCATTACTGAGAAAGGCACCGTTATTAACTCGGGGCCATATAACGGTATGAGCTCGGCACAGGCCTTTGACGCAATTGCAACCGAACTAAAAGAGAAAAACATTGGTGAGCGTAAAGTAAACTACCGTTTGCGCGACTGGGGGGTATCTCGTCAGCGTTACTGGGGAACCCCAATTCCGATGCTGAATCTGGAAAATGGCGAGTCCGTGCCCGTTCCGGAAGATCAGCTACCGGTTAAACTGCCTGAAGATGTCGTTATGGACGGTGTGAATTCACCGATAAAATCTGACCCTGAATGGCGTAAAACCGAATATAACGGCCAGCCGGCAGAACACGAAACGGATACCTTCGACACCTTTATGGAGTCATCGTGGTACTACGCCCGTTACTGCAGCGCACAAACTGATGATGCCATGCTGGATCCGGAAAAAGCGAACTATTGGCTACCGGTTGATCAGTATATTGGTGGTATTGAGCACGCCATTTTGCATTTGTTGTACGCTCGCTTTTTCCATAAATTATTGCGCGACACCGGCTTAGTGGAGTCTGACGAGCCATTCAAACGTCTGCTGTGTCAGGGCATGGTACTGGCAGACAGCTATTACCGCGAAGATGAAAAAGGCGGCAAACAATGGGTGTCGCCTCTTGATGTTGACATTGAGCGTGATGAAAAAGGCGCCATTGCCGGCGCTAAACATAAACAAGACGGCCAACCGGTTAATATCGGCGGCATGAGCAAAATGTCAAAGTCTAAGAATAACGGCATTGACCCGCAAATCATGGTTGAACGTTATGGCGCGGATACCGTGCGCTTATTTATGATGTTTGCCGCACCACCGGAAATGACGCTGGAGTGGTCAGACTCTGGTGTTGAAGGTGCGCAACGCTTTTTACGCCGTTTGTGGAAACTGACTTACGACTTAAATAACGCCGGTGGCGCTTGCTCAGGTCAGAACTTAAATGCAAACCAAAAGCAGCTGCGCCGCGAGTTACATAAAACCATCGCCAAAGTCAGCGATGACATGGGACGCCGCCAGCACTTTAATACAGCAATAGCAGCCATTATGGAGTTGCTTAACCACTTACAAAAAGCACCGCTGGAAAGCGAGGCCGACCGTCAAGTATTAGCTGAGTCTATCGATGCTATGGTGCGTATGCTTGCGCCTATTACGCCGCATATCTGTGAGCAGTTATGGCAGGAACTGGGCCATCAGGGGCCGCTGTCTTTTGCTGACTGGCCAACCGTTGATGAAAGTGCGTTAGTTGAAGACGAAAAACTGATTGTGGTGCAAATTAATGGCAAGGTTCGGGCTAAATTAACCGTACCAGCCGATGCTTCCGCAGAACAAGTTGAGCAAATTGCTTTTGATGAAGAAGCCGTGCAAAAACATACTGAGGGCAAAGAAGTTCGTAAGAAAATCTACGTGCCCGGAAAAATTCTCAATATTGTTGTCGGATAACCTATGCGCGTAGCCTTTAACCTTTTACTCACCCTGCTGCTGATAGCCACTCTTAACGGATGTGGCTTTCAACTGCGCGGAAACTACCAGCTACCAGAAACGCTGCAGTCTGTTTCTCTGCAAAGCCAGGTTTCAAAAGAATTAAGTGAGCATATGAAGCAGCGCTTTATTCATTCAGGGATCAAGGTCTCTAAAGCGGAACAGCCTGTTGTCGTTCGGCTTCTTTCAGATAAGTTAGAACGAAGAACACTGTCGTTGTTTGAAAGTGGTCAGGTTGCGGAATACGAGCTTCTGTATCAGGTCAATTATCAGTTGTTCAACAATGAAAAGCTGCTACTTGAGCGAACGGTAGAGGTGGCGCGGGACTATCAGGACGACCCTAACTTCGTATTGGCTAAAACCCGCGAACGTGAAATGCTGGTTGATGAAATGAGAGCCGAAGCGTCACGCCTTATTTTGCAACAAATCATCTCCGAAATGTCGGAATAGAACTCTTAGCCAATGCAAACTATCTACCCTGAAAAGCTTGAACCTTACTTGCAACAGAATGGGGTTCCCCCTGTCCTGCTTGTGTTTGGTGACGACCTTTTACTCAGGAATGACGCCCTAGCCAGCATTCGAAAAGGCTTAGCCAGTGATGACCTCGAACGAGTGCATTGGTTACAAAGTAAAGACTTCGACTGGCAGCAACTGTCTGCAGGTGAGCAGTCAATGAGCCTGTTTGGCAATATGCGGCTGATTGAGCTGGAATTACCCGAAAACAAACCCGGTCGGGACGGTTCTGCCGCATTGACCGAGTACGCAAAAAATCAGGCCGAGAGTGAAATTCTGGTTGTTATTGGTGACCGGTTAAAAAAGGAAACCCAGAACAGTCGCTGGTTTAAAGCACTGGCAGAGCGCGGCCCCCTGGTTCGCACCCAAAGCCCGGATAAGTCACAGTTACCCGCCTTTATTCACCAGCGTGCTCAGCGTTACCAACTCACTCTCGCCGCGGGTGTTCCGGAAAAGTTATCAGACTGGTTTGAAGGAAACTTACTTGCTCTGGATCAGGAACTTAGTAAGTGGCAATTGCTGAGCAACGATGGCGTCATTACGGAAGACTTTCTGAAAACCTCCATTGATGATGTCAGCCGCTTTAGCGTGTTTGCCTTGCAGGAAAGTATCCAGCAACAAGATTTTGAAGGTGCGTTGCATCGGCTGGAGCGTTTACTAGACGAAGAAAATGACTTTCACAGGCTTATCTGGATTTTGCAGCGCGAAGTGCAACTGCTAACAGCATTGCAAAAAGCTAAGCAGACACAAACCGATACAAACGCACTTTTCCGTCAATTTATGATTTGGCCTAATCAACAACCGGGTTATCACCAGCGCGCAAATCAATTGAGTCAGCAAACTCTATTGAGTGCACAGCAGTTGATTGAGAGAATAGAAGCGGCGCTTAAGCTTGATAGCGGCGAATCCCCTCTTATACTCACGACTCATCTACTCAGTTTACTTTGCTGTAATAACGCCGACGCCATTAATGACGGACTTTCGGTGTTTAATCACGGCATTGAACCGAACGAAAAATTTATTCAGCTATGATACGAGCAATTTTTGGCGGCACTTTCGACCCTATTCATAACGGGCACCTGGAAACGGCAGCCGCTCTGATAAAAGAGCTCGACATTTCCACTTTAGCGCTGATGCCAAGCGCGGTACCGCCACATCGCCCGCAACCAGATGCCAGCCCTGAGCAGCGGCTGGACATGGTTAAGCTTGCATCTCAACAACATACGGCTTTCACCGTCGAGGACTGGGAGTTAAGACAGGACAGACCGTCCTTTACCGCCAATACATTAAGTGAATTTAAAACCCAGTTTCCTGATGACACCCTACTTTTTGTGATGGGGATGGATTCATTAATGAGTCTTCACCGCTGGCATCAGTGGCACCAGCTTATTGAGAACGCTCACCTTGTCGTGATGCCAAGAGCCGGGGTTCCTTTTAACCCTCAGGATGACGAGTTGAAAGCGTTTATTTCAGCGCACATGACCCGCGATAGAAACGCCTTGAATAAACAACGCCAGGGGCTGCTTTATATTGCAGAAACTCCAATGGTCGATGTTTCCGCCACTGAACTCCGGAAACAACTTCAGCAACGTGAAAAAAACCTGCCACTGCCTTCCAATGTTTATGACTATATAAGACAACATCAGCTGTATTTGTAACTGAACACTTTTACTAATTTCTGTTAAACTTCGGGTTTTAATCCTTAAATCGGAGAAAATCTTTTGCAGGCAGAAGAATTGCGTGAATTTGTCATTGATAAAATCGATGATCTTAAAGGTCGTGACGTTCAAATTTTAGATGTTCATGATAAAACGGACGTTGTTGATTACATGATCATCTGCTCTGGCAGCTCGAAAACGCATGTAAGAAGCATTGCTGAACATGTGGCTACGGAAGCAAAACATGCTGGCACGCCACCTATTGGCGTAGAAGGTGGAGAACAGTCGGAATGGGTTTTAGTTGATCTTGGTGATGTTGTTATACATGTAATGCAGGACAGCATCCGCGACTTCTATCAATTAGAAAAACTCTGGGGCTAATCAGTGCAAATTCAATTACTCGCCGTTGGCACAAAAATGCCCGCGTGGGTTACTGAAGGCTTCAACGAATATAAAAAACGGTTCCCGACGGATTGTAAGTTAGTGCTGCATGAAATAGCGGCTCAAAAGCGAACGCGTAAAGCAGATTTAAACCGCGTTATGCAACAAGAAGGTAAATCGCTGCTGCAAGCAATACCCAAAGGGAACCGAATTGTCACTTTAGAGGTCACAGGTCAGGCCTGGGACACGCCTAAGCTTGCTCAGCAATTAGAGAAGTGGCAAATGGACGGCAGAGATGTCACTCTATTAATCGGCGGGCCTGAGGGCCTTTCTGATGAATGCCTGGCGGCAGCTGAGCAACGCTGGTCTTTGTCTAAATTAACATTGCCCCATCCGGTGGTCAGGTTAATCGTCGCAGAAAGTCTTTACCGGGCATGGAGCCTGAATAACAATCATCCGTACCATAGAGAATAAGAATAATAATGCGTCACCGCACCCACATACGTGATCATGATTCCGAAGCGGCCGTTTTTGGACGACGCGTGCTTGTTGCTATGGTGATTGTTGTGGCGGTTTTTATAGCTCTGGCATCGAACATGTATCACTTGCAGGTAAGTGAACACAATGAGCTTCAAACGCGCTCTAACGATAATCGGATAAAATTACTTCCCCTGGCGCCGAATCGAGGCTTAATTTATGACCGCAACGGTATTTTGTTAGCGGAAAACACACCAATTTACAGTCTTGATGTTACCCCGGAAGAAATCGGCAACCTTGAGCAGACTCTAAGTCAACTTCAACAGTTGCTCGAATTCCCCGACAGCACTATTGAACGCTTTTACCGAAACCTAAAAAACCAACGGCGTTTTAATAATGTTCCCTTACTTGATGAGCTGAATGAAAAGCAACTCGCGGTTTTTGCAGCTCAACAACATAAGTATCCCGGAGTGAGTATCGAAGCTCGTTTAATCCGGAACTATCCGCATAAAGAGTTACTGACTCATGCCGTAGGTTACGTTGCAAAAATCAACCGTCGTGATGTCGAGAAACTACGTGAAAGCGGCGAGTTACCTAATTACGCCGCCAGCCGGACAATCGGAAAGCTCGGCATCGAAAGATACTACGAGAAAGACCTGCATGGCGAGGTCGGTTATCAGAGTGTTGAGGTTAATAATCGCGGACGTGCGGTAAGAACTCTGAGTATTGAAGCTCCCAAGCCCGGGCAGGATATCGTCTTAGAACTCGACCTTGAGTTGCAAAGAAAAGCTGCCGAGTTACTGGGGGAGCAACGCGGTTCTATTATATTAATGGATGCCACCACCGGTGGGATATTGGCTATGGTAAGCACTCCCAGCTACGATCCAAACTGGTTCGTCAATGGTATTTCCGTTAAGCAATATCAGTCGTTACTGAATTCAACCCAGAGCCCACTGCTTAACCGCGTTACTCAGGGAGCATACCCTCCGGCCTCAACGATTAAACCTCAGATAGGTTTACTTGGATTAGAAGATGGCACCATTGAAGAAGATACTCGCATATGGGACCCCGGCTGGTTTGAAATAAAAGGCGTTGACCGACGCTATCGCGACTGGCTGGCCTGGGGACACGGTTGGGTTGACGTAGAAAGAGCCATTACTGAAAGCTGTGATACATTTTATTACGATTTAGCTCTGAAACTCGGCGTCGATAAGATATCCGGTTTTATGACCCAGTTTGGTTTTGGCGAAAGAACAGGAATAGACATTCATGAAGAAGTTCCTGCATTGATGCCTTCTCGTGGGTGGAAAAGAGCTCGTTTTGGTCAGCCCTGGTATGCAGGCGAAACGCTCTCTGTTGGTATAGGTCAGAGTTACTGGACCGCAACCCCCATGCAACTGGCAGTTGCAACGGCAATGGTTGCCAATAAAGGCGAGCACCTTATTCCCAGACTGTTGCGCGGAAAAATACAAGATGGCGCATTTGAAGAGGCTTTAATTGCTCATCGCGAAAAATTAACCTTATCCGACAGCAATAATTGGGACGTTATTACCAGGGGAATGCGTAATGTTAATATGGCGCAAAAAGGCACAGCTCATCGAGCATTTAAAGATGCGCCCTACTCCTCAGCTGGAAAAACCGGAACGGCTCAGGTTAGAAGCCTTGGTCAGGAAGAAGAATATAACGCAGAAGATATTGCCGAACGCTATCGCGATAATGCAATGTACGTAGGTTATGCCCCGGCAGACGATCCTAAAGTTGTTGTGGTGGTTGCAATAGAAAACTCTCTAGGGGGTGGCGGGAGTATCGCGGCGCCGGTCGCAAGAAAAATATTAGACGTCTGGCACACCCGGTTTAACAATGGCAAAAAACAGCAGGAAGAAACTAATGCTGACGACTGAAGAACGCCAAAGAAGCCCGCTATTGAAAAAACTACACATTGACGGGCCCCTGCTTATTCCCCTGATAGTACTCTCGATTGTCAGTTTGTTTGTTATTTATAGTGCTGCGGGTCAGGACTTAGAGGTCGTAGAAAGGCAGTCTATACGTATAGGGCTATCGTTTGTCGTGCTTTTTGTGGTTGCACAAATTCCACCGAGAGCTTTGTCCCGGTTCGCCGTTCCCGCGTTTGCCGGCGGTGTCTTGCTGCTCATTGCGGTACTTGTTTTTGGTGAAATGGGCAAAGGTGCACAGCGCTGGCTAGACATAGGTCCTTTGACAATACAGCCCTCGGAGATTATGAAGCTCGCCATGCCTCTTATGCTGGCCTGGTATATGAATCAGCGCCCTATACCACCATCTATTTACCGGTTATTTGGTGCTTTAGTTCTAGTCATTATTCCCACACTACTTATTGCGCGACAGCCTGATTTGGGTACATCGTTATTAGTGGCATGTGCAGGTATTTTCGTTATTTTTCTGGCCGGCCTTAGCTGGAAACTGGTTACCGCAGCAAGTCTTGCAGTAGCAGCATTTACACCAGTTTTGTGGTTTTATCTAATGCACGACTACCAGCGTCAACGAGTACTGACCTTTTTAAATCCCGAACGCGATCCTTTGGGTTCCGGTTACCACATTATCCAGTCAAAAATCGCCATCGGCTCGGGTGGCATTGACGGTAAAGGCTGGCTTCAGGGAACGCAGTCTCAACTCGAGTTTTTACCTGAGCGTCATACCGACTTTATTTTCTCTGTTTTTAGTGAGGAGTTTGGCCTTACCGGAGTTATCCTTTTGCTTGCGCTATATGGCTTTATTATTTTACGGGGCCTGATTATTGCTCTGCAAACACAGGATATCTTTTGTAAGTTACTGGCCGGTTCACTGACACTCACCTTCTTTGTTTATGTGTTTGTAAATATTGGTATGGTTTCAGGACTATTGCCTGTGGTTGGGGTACCATTGCCCTTAATCAGTTATGGTGGCACGTCGATGGTGACGCTTATGGCAGGCTTCGGCATGCTTATGTCTATCGCGACCCACCATCGCTTAGTTATGAAAAATGGCTAAAACAGGGAAACTTTATGCGCACCTTATTTGGATTAGCGTTGCTAACCGCAACAACCAGCTTGTCGGCATATGCTCAGGAGCAAACACCTGAGGTTGAAAAATTTATCCAGCAGCAGGTAAAAGAACACCAACTTGACGAAGCTCAAGTACGTCAATGGCTGTCAGAAGCAGAAAAAAACGACGATGTACTGGAAGCCATTCAGCGCCCATGGGAAGCCAAACCCTGGTATCAATATCATCCTATTTTCTTAACTGAAAAACGCTTAGACGCCGGCGTTAAATTTTGGAAAAAACACCGGGAAACACTTGAGCGCGCAGAAAAAGAATACGGCGTTCCAGCACAAATTATTGTGGCAATAATTGGTGTCGAAACCTTCTATGGCAATTACATGGGCAAATATTCTGTTCTGGATTCACTCTACACTTTAGGTTTCCATTACCCTCCCCGTTCAAGTTTCTTCCGTTCCGAGCTTAGCGAATTCTTTCAGTTAGCAGCTGAAGAAGGTTGGAACGTAGCCGAAGCAAAAGGCTCCTACGCCGGTGCTATGGGGTTCGGTCAGTTTATTTCTTCCAGCTATCGCCATTACGCAGTGGACTTTGATAACGACGGACACAGAGACATCCTGACGAATCCGGTGGACGCTATCGGCAGTGTGGCTAATTATTTTGCTGAACATAAATGGCAGCAAGGCCAACCGGTGGCGCAACCTCTTGGGAACGAACAAGACTGGAAAACTTTAGTCAGCGACGGTATGAAACCCAACACCACACGTTCTGAAATTAAGCGCAAGGGCTATGAACTTCCGCAACACCAGGCGGTTAATGATGACACCAAAGTTAGAGTATTTGAGTTTGAAACAGAAGAAGCTCATGAATACTGGCTGGGATACGACAACTTCTATGTCATTACCCGATATAATCATAGCCCACTGTACGCGATGGCTGTTTATCAGTTTAGCGAGCAATTGAAAAATGAAGTGGAATAATTTATTAACCTTAATACTGAGCGTATTTTTGCTCAGCAGTTGTTCCAGCGGCCCCTCCGGCCGCTACTCTCAACATAAAGACAGTGCTCCGACTCGTTTACCTAATGAGTCGGAGTTACGCAGCGCCGTTCCTGTTCACGAGCCTCTTAGCCCTCAGGGAAACCGGGACTACCGGGTTCTGGGTAATGACTATGAAGTAATGGACAGTGCTGCTGGCTATGTTGAGGAAGGTTATGCTTCCTGGTATGGCAATAAATTTCACGGTCACCTGACGTCCAATGGCGAATACTATGACATGTACAGCATGTCGGCCGCCCATACCCGGCTTCCCCTGCCAACTTACGTAAAAGTTACTAACTTAAACAATGACCGTACAGTCATTGTGCGGGTGAATGACCGGGGCCCCTTCCATTCTGAGCGTATTATCGACTTGTCATTTGCTGCTGCCTATAAACTCGATATGCTGGATAATGGCACCGCCCCGGTCAGAATTGAAGCCATTAACTTAAACACTCCCATGCGCGCAGAAGAGCAGGCTATATCAACGAATCAGTCCAACTATCATATTCAGTTAGCTGCTTCGTCAAATATCGACCGTTTATCGCAGTTAAAACACAACTTACCGCCCAAGTTCCAGGAAATTGCAACTACTGAACAAACTCATGGTCTACATAAACTCATGCTGGGACCGGTTTCTGAAGATGAAAGCCACGATTTACTCGAACAAATACGATCTTCCGGATATCCCGAGGCTTTTCGCGTAAAGGCAGCGCAAAGTCAGACGGATACTCCTGACGCTGTGCAACAGAACTGATATAATCCGGCTTCCTTAAGCACATGATTCACTTTTTGACCGATAAGATAAAGATAATTCCAATGAAAAAAATTTGTCACCTCTTTACCGTTGTAACCCTATTATTCAGCTCAGCAAGTTTTGCGGCTCAGTCATTGGTTCCCAATGCGCCGTCAGTTAATGCCAAAGCTTATATCCTTATCGATCACACTACCGGCAAGGTATTAGCGGAAAGTAATTCAAGCGAAAGTTTGCCTCCTGCCAGCCTGACCAAAATGATGACCAGCTACATTATTGGTAAAGAGATGTTGGCCGGCCGCATTAGCGAAAAAGATCTTGTTACGGTTAGCGACAATGCCTGGGCCAAAAACTTCCCGGAGTCCTCTAAAATGTTCATAGAGGTTGGTAAAGAGGTCAGTGTTAAAGACTTAAACCGCGGTATTATTATCTCTTCCGGTAACGACGCCTGTGTCGCTATGGCGGAGCATATCGCAGGAAGTGAAGACGCTTTTGCCGACTTAATGAATAACTATGCCGAACAAATTGGCATGAAAGACAGCCATTTTGCTAACAGTCATGGTCTGCCCGATTCAGAGCAGTATGTATCTGCGCGGGACATGGCGACTTTAGCCAGCGCTTTAATAGAAGAAACCCCGGAAGAATATAAGCTATACGCAGAAAAGTCCTTTACCTATAATAATATTAAGCAATATAACCGTAACTCATTGTTATGGGATCGTAGCTTAAATGTTGATGGTATAAAGACCGGTCATACGAATGAAGCAGGTTATAGCCTGGTATCTTCTGCGGTTGAAGACGGAACCCGTTTAATTGCAGTAGTAATAGGAACCGGGAGCGAGCAGGCTCGTAAAGTTGAAAGTAAAAAACTACTTAACTACGGGTTCCGCTATTTCGAAACCGTTAAAGCTTATAGCGCAGGTGAAAGCTTTATCTCTCAGCGTATTTGGGGCGGTGATTTAGACGAAGTTGAACTGGGTATTAGTGAAGATGTGGTAATTACTTTACCTAAAGGCCAGCGTGATAAATTGAATGCTAACTTTGAACTTGATGAACAACTTCAGGCTCCGCTGTCAAAAGGTCAGCACGTAGGAACAGTATATCTTCAGTTTAATGGTGAAGATGTTGCTTCCTTCCCGCTGGTGACGCTACAAAGCGTAGAAGAAGGCGGTTTCTTCAAGAAAATGATGGATTACATCAAACAGCAATTTAGTGAAGAGTAAAGGTTTAGATAGATGCAAAAAACTCGTTTTGACGAACTGGTCGACTTTCCCTGTCACTTTACGTTTAAAGTGATGGGGGTTGCTAGTGACAGCCTTCCTGACCAGGTCGTAGAAGTTTTACAAGAGCATGCTCCGGGCGACTACAGTCCTTCCGTAAAGCCCAGCAGCAAGGGTAACTACCACTCAATTTCTGTTGCTGTGCGTGTTGAAAGCCAGCAGCATATCGAAATACTGTATCGTTCCCTCTCAGATATCGAGGACGTTCGCTACGTTCTGTAGTCATAGGGCTAGCCGTTATTGCTGACAAACGTTATAATGACGGCATGAACGATACCCTAATTATCCGTGAATTGGGCAGGCAGCCATACGAACCCGTATGGCATGCTATGCAGGAATTCACTGACCAACGCGACGAAAACACTGCCGACGAACTGTGGGTGGTCGAGCACGATCCTGTCTTCACTCAAGGACAAGCTGGTAAAGCTGAGCATATTCTCGCTCCGGGAAATATTCCGGTTATCCAGGTCGACAGGGGCGGACAGGTTACCTATCACGGTCCGGGTCAGCTCGTTATCTATTTTCTTCTTAATATTCGCCGTCTTAACTATGGTGTCCGTCAATTGGTTAATCATATTGAAAACACCGTAATTGACACCCTTTCCGATTACGGAATTGATGCCAAAGCGCGTCGCGACGCCCCTGGCGTTTATGTCAATGCAGATAAAATTTGTTCTCTGGGGCTTCGTATTCGTAAAGGCTGCTCTTTTCACGGATTGGCCTTGAACGTCAATATGGATATGGAACCTTTTTCCCGAATAAACCCATGTGGCCTTTCGGGCATAAAAATGATTCAAACTAAGGACCTCAATGGTCCTGATAGCTTTAGTGAAGCGGCTGCTGCAGTGATAAAACACTTTACCAGCTCCCTTTCCTACAGCAACATTCTTCAACAAACGGGACTCGCTCAAGATTATGTCAAAGCCAGTTAGAGTTGAACCTGGTGTCAAAATGCGTGACGCCGATAAAATGGCACTGATACCAGTACAAATTATTCCCACCGAACGCGACCAGATGTTGCGTAAACCGTCGTGGCTGAAGGTGAAGTTGCCTTCTTCAACTGAGCGTATTGATGAAATTAAGCAAGCAATGCGCAGCCATGGTTTGCACTCTGTTTGTGAGGAAGCATCCTGTCCAAATTTACCGGAATGTTTTAATCACGGTACAGCCAGTTTTATGATCCTGGGCGACATTTGTACACGTCGTTGCCCATTCTGTGACGTTGCTCACGGTCGCCCTCTTCCTCCCGATCCGGAAGAAGCTGAAAAGCTGGGCAAAACCATCCGCGACATGAAAGTGAAGTATGTCGTAATTACATCGGTTGACCGTGATGATTTACGCGACGGCGGTGCTCAGCACTTTGCGGACTGTATTCGTAAAATTCGTGAGCACAGTGAGAACAACATTCAGGTAGAAGTGCTGGTACCGGATTTTCGTGGTCGTATGCAGGTTGCGCTCGATATTCTCAAAGGCGAAGCGCCTGACGTATTTAACCACAACCTTGAGACCGTGCCACGCCTGTATAAGGCAGCTCGTCCTGGTGCAAATTACCAGTGGTCTTTAGACTTGCTGCAAAAATACAAAGAAGTTCGGCCGGATATCCGGACTAAGTCGGGACTTATGGTCGGCCTTGGCGAAACCAAAGAAGAAATACTGGAAGTCATGAAAGATCTTCGTGCGCACGATGTCGACATGTTAACTATCGGACAGTATTTGCAGCCTAGCCGCCACCATATTCCGGTAGCACGCTACGTGCACCCCGACGAGTTTGAAGAGCTGCGTGTTGCTGGTGTTGAAATGGGCTTTAGCCACATTGCCAGTGGACCGCTCGTACGCTCGTCTTATCATGCTGATTTACAGGCAGCAGGCGAAACCGTACGTTAATTAAGGAATAGTGACCGTGAGCCTTTTATTGTGGTGTTTACTCATTGCCGGAGTCTTGCCAATTTTGGCTAAGGCACCGGTGGTTTACTTTCAGAACCGCGATAACGGTTATGACAATAAACATCCCAGAGCTCAACAGCAACGGTTACTTGGGCGTGGAGCCCGGGCCGTTGCCGGTCACTATAATGCCTATGAAGCTTTCCCATTATTTGCCGCAGCAGTATTGGCAGCCCTGGCAACTTCTCAGACCACCGATCGAATTGAATTTTTAAGCATTTCTTTTATTGTACTCAGAGTGCTCTATCACATTGCTTATTTAAGCAACTATGACAAACTTCGTTCACTTATTTGGTTTCTGGCAACACTCTGCCCAGTGCTAATTCTGGCGCAAGTCGCTATTAGCGTCTAAATCAAAAGCGTTAGTTTTTTGCTCCAGCAATCTTAAGTAGATTTCTGGCCATAGTTTGGTGTCGTGCTGCTCCATAGCGGTTCTAGTATTAACAGGGCGCCATGCTTGCCTGTCATCTATAGCGTTACAGGTATCCGCTTTAAAAAGGCCGACAGCAGCCTCTTTTGAGCTTCCTAAACGCCATTTCCCTTGCTTCTGCGTCGCAATATCCTGCCATGAACTGAGTTCAGCTTTCCACGGCAGGCTTTTATAAACCGCTTTAACCTGCCGTACCGAATACTCGTTATGAGCTTCTGTCACAATAATATTCAGACTGTCGTGGTCGTAGTAGCCATAACAGAACTTTTGAGCAAGTGCGTCTGACATTTCATATTCATCAGCGAACCCCAACCAATGTCCCAGCTCATGTTGAATAACCGCTTCTGAACTGTCCCGGGTTAAAGTCAATGTCTGACTATCTGCACTGGCAATACCTTGGTCGGCTAATATCACTCGCTTACCAAATTGCTGTTCGGAACGGCAACTGGCTCGTTTTCTTTGCGTATCGGTTACGCAAGATAAGGTTTCGTCCAGAGTAAAACTAATGCACCAATTCCGCGTATCAAAAGGAGCGTTTTGTACCGCAGACAAAAAATTAAGGTAACGTCGCTTTTCGCCAGCGTCAGCTGCAACCACATTAATTTCCATATGACACTGACCATTATTCTTATAGCGTTCAATCAGTTCAAACTTGCTCTGCAACCAAGAGTCACTCGAGTTTACCCAGCGACTCTGCCATTGGTTTATAGAGGTGTTCTGATCGGTTAATTCAGCGCTGGCTACCTGCCTTTGAGCCGCCGGGTCCCCTGCAGCAACGGCCAGCTCAAGCCAGGTCTCGCTCGCCGCCGGGAATTCGTTGATTAGACTTTCTATGGAAGGGAAATAATGCTGCTTTGCCGACCGCTGCCACCAATAATAAGCAGCGGTACGGTTATTAAGTTTCCAGTTATGATTTGCCAGTTGGTGTTGTGCCCGGGCATTACCCTGATGCGCTAGCCAATTGCGTTTTTGTTGTTGGTTATAAACCTGATGAGACCACCCACTTAAAACCAACAGAAACAACACAATTAAGAGTCTGGCTTTCACTTACTTCTCGTTAGCGACTAAGTAACGATTCACGAATACGGGTTAACTCAACCGACGCATAACGGTGTTCAACGAAGCCATACACATTGGTCATTAGAGCCAATTTAAAATAGTTAACAGCCTGCAATTGCTCTCCTTTCATTTGCATGTATTTGCCAAGGTAAAAATAGGCTTCACACAAACGTTCAGTCAGTTTTTCCGACTCGCCTAAGTTACGGGTCATACGTTGTAAAAACTCTTCTTCAGAAAGTTTTCCAGTATAAAGCTGCACAATCTGATAACCCCAGTCGGATTTATCCAGTTTCTCAGCGTTTTGCTCAAGACTTTTTTGTGCCAACGTGGCGTCATTTTCATGTTCGGCGAGAAACAGCCAAATAACACGGTAAGGGTCGTCGGGTTCTTTTTCCAGGTGGTATTCTAAGTCTTCCTGAGACAGTTTCGTTCTGGCGTCGTAATACTCAGCTATACCCCGGTTTAAATAGGCGTAACGATGTTCGGGATTTAACTCAATTGCTGAGTCAAAAGCCTCGTAGGCGTAATCAAACTCTTCCAGCTGCGTATACTGAATACCTAAGAAATTATACGCATCGGCCAGTCTCGGGTTATATTCTAAAGCTCGGGTAAAATCCATTCTGGCAAGAGTTCTTAAGCCGACGGCGTCATATAGTGCCCCACGACGGTAATACAGTTCTCCGCGCTGTTCTTCGGTTAAATCTTCTCTTAACATTTGCGCAATGCGGGCCAACTCAATTTCATAGCGAAACTCTGCCCGCTCAGGCTCAGCGAGTACCACAGTATCAGGTAACTGGTTAAATGAACTTTGCGAGGCACACCCCGTCATGGCGCCTAATAACAACAAAGCTCCAATGAACCTAACACTTCTGCGCTCTTGCATAATTTTATCCTTAAATAAACACTGGCCTCTATTACAGCACATTCAACGCCATTCAGGCAAAAAGCAGACATAAAAAAACCCCGTTTACACGGGGTTTTCAATAAAGCTGAGAAAATCTTTACGATTATTCTTCGCTTTTGTTTTCTTCTTCAGCTGCAGGCTCTGCCGGCGCTTCAGTTGCTGGCTCTTCTTTTTTCTCAGCAGCTTCTTTCATGCTTAAACGTACGCGGCCCTGACGGTCAATTTCCAGTACTTTAACCGGAACAACATCACCAACTTTCAGGTATTCGTTTACGTCGTTAACACGTTCTTCTGCAATTTGAGAAATGTGAACTAAGCCGTCTTTACCTGGCAGAACAGTAACAAAGGCACCGAAGTCTACGATACGCGCTACTTTACCCTGGTAAATTTTGCCAACTTCAACGTTAGCCGTTAGCTGTTTGATTTTTTCAATAGCAGCGTCAGCATCAGCCTGATCACTGGCTGCAACTTTAATAGTACCGTCGTCACCAATCTCAATGTTGGTATTAGTTGACTCAGTCAGCTCGCGAATAACCGCTCCGCCTTTACCGATAACGTCTTTGATCTTGTCCTGATCAATTTTGATAGTAGTAAAGCGAGGTGCATAAGTAGACAGCTCTTCACGGTGACCGCCTATAGCTTCGTCCATCACTTTCAGAATGTGTAAGCGAGCTGATTTAGCCTGCGCTAATGCACTTTCCATGATGTCACGAGTGATACCATCAATTTTAATGTCCATTTGCAGCGCAGTAATACCATCGGTGTTACCGGCTACTTTAAAGTCCATATCACCTAAGTGATCTTCATCACCAAGGATATCGGAAAGAACAACATGCTTGTCGCCTTCTTTAACCAAGCCCATAGCAATACCCGCTACAGAAGACTTGATTGGTACACCCGCATCCATCAACGCCAGTGAAGAACCACAAACGGAGGCCATAGAGCTTGAACCGTTTGATTCAGTAATTTCTGACACCACACGAATGGTGTATGGGAACTCGTCGTGGCTAGGCATAACCGCCTGAATACCGCGCTTAGCCAAACGACCATGACCAATTTCACGACGTTTTGGCGAGCCAACCATACCCGTTTCACCAACACAGTATGGAGGGAAGTTATAATGCAGCATGAAGCGATTCGTGTTCATACCGGTCAGCTCGTCAATCATCTGAGCATCACGGTCAGTACCTAAAGTCGCAGTTACCAACGCCTGAGTCTCACCACGGGTAAACAATGCTGAACCGTGAGTACGCGGTAATACACCAGTCGCCACGCTAATAGCACGAACCATGTCAGGGTCGCGGCCATCAATACGCTTTTCACCAGCAATAATACGGCTACGGACAATATCACTTTCCAGATCGTGGAAGATTTTGCCGGCTTCTTCTAAATCGACATTTTCATCTTCAGCAGTCAGCTTCTCGACCATCTGCTCTTTAACCTGGTCAAGCTTACCTTTACGTTCTGCTTTGTCGGTAGTGCGGTAGGCTTCGCCAATACCTTGCTCTGCCAATTCACGTATTTTAGTCTGCAAACTTTCATCTTTTGCAGGTGCCTGCCAGTCCCACTTCTCTTTGCCTGCTTCTGCAGTAAATTCAGTAATGGCTTTGATAACGTCCTGCATTGCTTCGTGACCATACATAACGGCACCAAGCATTTGGTCTTCAGACAGCAGTTCAGCTTCTGATTCAACCATTAAGACAGCTTTATCAGTACCAGCAACCACAAGGTCCAGCTTCGAGTTTTCTAACTCATCTGCGGTTGGGTTTAATACATATTCATCGTTCACGACACCAACACGAGCTGCACCGATTGGGCCTGCGAAAGGAACACCAGAAATAGACAGTGCTGCTGAAGTACCAATTAAGGCAACAATATCAGGATTAATTTGAGGGTTTACAGAAACAACAGTTGCAACAACTTGCACTTCGTTCATGAAACCATCAGGGAATAATGGGCGAATTGGACGGTCGATTAAACGACAAGTCAGAGTTTCATTTTCGCTTGGACGGCCTTCACGCTTAAAGAAGCCACCTGGAATTTTACCGGCTGCGTAAGTTTTTTCTTGGTAATTTACCGTTAATGGAAAAAAGTTTTGCCCTTCGCGAGCTTCTTTTTTCGCAACCACAGTGACCAGGACTGTTGTGTCATCGATGCTGGCAAGTACAGAAGCAGTCGCCTGACGTGCTATTACGCCAGTTTCTAAAGTGACTGTGTGCTGACCGTACTGAAATTGTTTAGTTATTGGATTCACGTTGCTTTCCTTTACCTTCAAAATATAGAGTATCCGGATTGATACTCGTCTTCTCTCTTTATTTATCTCATCGCATAGTATAGGGGAATTGTGACGAAATTAAGACCCATAAGCCTAAAAAAGAATACAAAAAAAGGGCCTGAAGGCCCTTTTAATTTTATTCTTTTCAGAACGTTTGTCTTAGCGACGGATGCCAAGACGTTCTACGATAGCTACGTAACGTTTTTCGTCTTTACGCTTCAGGTAATCAAGAAGCTTACGACGACGGCTAACCATACGTAGCAGACCACGACGTGAGTGGTGATCTTTCTTATGTTCTTTAAAGTGGTCTTGTAATTCAGCCAGGTTTTTAGTTAAAAGCGCAACTTGCACTTCAGGAGAACCGGTATCGTTCTCGCCTTGGCCAAATTCTTTTAAAATCTCAGCTTTCTGTTCAACAGTTAGTGACATGCTAACTCCTAAGTTTTGTCAAAATGATCGACGCCAATCACTAATTCAGCATCGATATGAAGGCGGCGATTATACTCGTCAGCCGCCGTAAAAACAACTATAAATCCACATGTTCCCGTGCAATAACCCGGCGTGGCCATAATTCCGCATTTTTCACCCGTCCGACCCCAAGAAATAGCGAGTTTTCCGTAGTAACCCGCCATTCTTCGGCTTCCTTCCCATTTTGCTCAGGTAAAGGAACGGGTTGTCCATGCAAAAAGTCGCGAGTTTGCGCTTGAGTCACTGTTACCTCTGGCAATTGTCCCAGTAGCAAATCAGCCGGATGCAATAACGCATCGAGACCTTCATAGCCCTCTTCTGCTAACGTTTCCAGTTGTTCCAGGGTCACCATAGCGGCTTCAGCTATGTCGGCTACTGCGTTACGGTGTAGCATGGATACGTGAGCACCACAGCCTAATAACTGACCCAGGTCATCAACTAAAGTACGAATATAGGTACCTTTGCTGCAACTCACTTGCAGGGTCACTTTATTGTCCTGAATATCCAGCAGTTCGATAGAGTGGACGGTGATTGTGCGCGTTTTTTTCGGTACTTCAATGCCTTGCCGCGCATAATAATATAATGGACGGCCTTCGTGCTTCAGTGCCGAATAAATAGAGGGAGACTGTTCCTGTTCACCAATAAACTGCTTTATTGCATCGGCAACCTTAGCGGCATCAACTGCAACCTGCTTTTCCTCAACCACTTCGCCTTCGGCGTCACTGGTGGTTGTTCTTACCCCCAGCGTAGCTTCAACCCGGTAGGCTTTATCGGCATCCAACAGATATTGCGAGAATTTGGTCGCCTCTCCGAGACAAACTGGCAGAATACCGGTTGCCAGAGGATCCAGCGCACCAGTATGACCGGCTTTTTGTGCATTATACAGGCGCTTAACACGCTGCAGGGCATGGTTTGAACTCATGCCCTGCGGTTTATTCAATAATACTACGCCCGTGAGAGCACGGCCTTTGCGTAGACGAGCTTTAGACATTAATCGTCTCCGCTGTTTTCGCTGCTTTTCTTATCTCGTTCACGAGCTTCCGCAACCAATTTGCCCATACGAATCCCTTCATTTAAAGAAGCGTCGTGCTGAAATTTTAGTTGCGGAACAATGCGTGCTTTGATGCGCTTACCCAATAAAGATCGAATGAAGCCTGAGGCTTCATTCAACACTTTTAACGCCTGCTTAATTTGCTCAGGGTCATCCTGGAAAAAGGTAACAAACACTTTGGCATAAGCTAAGTCACGAGAAACTTCCACGTCGGATACTGTGACCATGCTAACGCGAGGATCTTTTATCTCACGTTGCAGGATCATAGCGATTTCTCGTTGTAGCTGATGCCGTACCCTTTCGGTACGGCTAAACTCTTGAGCCATAAATTCCTGTGTCCTTGATTACAGCGTACGTTCAATCTGAATGGTTTCGAAGACTTCGATTTGGTCGCCTTCTTTGACATCGTTGTAGTTCTTAACACCGATACCACATTCCATGCCGTTACGAACTTCCTGAACGTCATCTTTAAAGCGACGTAAAGATTCCAGCTCACCTTCGTAGATAACAACGTTATCACGCAATACGCGAATTGGAGCAGAACGCTTCACCACACCTTCAGTTACCATACAACCAGCAATGGCACCAATCTTAGGTGATTTGAAGACATCACGAACTTCGGCTAAACCAATAATCTGCTGTTTAAACTCAGGCTGCAGCATACCGCTCATTGCCGCTTTAACTTCGTCAATTAAGTCGTAAATAACACTGTAATAGCGTAAGTCGACACTTTCCTGTTCAACCAGTTTTCTGGCCGCAGCTTCAGCACGAACGTTAAAACCAACAACAATGGCATTTGAGGCACTGGCCAGAGAAATATCGGTTTCGGTGATACCACCAACGCCGCTACCGATGATGTTCACTTTCACTTCATCAGTTGACAGTTTGGTTAAGGCATCAGAAATCGCTTCCAGTGACCCTTGTACATCAGATTTAAGGACGATATTAAGCTCTGCAACATCACCTTCGGCCATGTCCGCAAACATGTTTTCCAGTTTCGCTTTTTGTTGCTTAGCTAATTTCACGTCACGGTATTTACCCTGACGGTAGTTAGCCACTTCACGCGCTTTACGCTCGTCTCTGACAACCGTTGCTTCGTCACCTGCCTGAGGAACACCGGATAGACCCAGTATTTCTACAGGAATAGATGGACCCGCTTCTTTAATTTCTTTACCGGTTTCATCACGCATTGCACGAATACGACCGTATTCAAGACCACAAAGTACAACATCGCCCTGCTTCAACAAACCGCGCTGAACCAATACTGTTGCTACCGGACCACGGCCACGATCCAGGCGTGATTCAACCACAATACCTGAAGCCATACCGGTTTTCTCTGCACGTAAATCCAATACTTCGGATTGCAGCAAAATAGCTTCTAACAGCTCATCAATGCCGTCACCGGTGTGCGCTGACAATGGAATGAACTGCACATCGCCACCCCAGTCTTCAGGAATAACTTCCAACTGCGACAACTCGTTCTTCACACGGTCTGGGTCAGCGCCTTCTTTATCCATTTTGTTGATAGCAACAACCAGAGGAACGCCAGCAGCTTTTGCGTGCTGAACCGCTTCTTTGGTTTGCGGCATAACACCATCATCCGCAGCAACTACCAGAATAACAACGTCTGTTGCGCCTGCACCACGTGCACGCATAGAAGTAAAGGCGGCGTGTCCCGGAGTATCCAGGAAAGTCACCATGCCATGACCCGTTTCAACGTGGTATGCACCGATGTGCTGAGTAATACCACCCGCTTCGCCTGATGCAACTTTGGCTTTACGAATGTAATCCAGCAACGATGTTTTACCATGGTCAACGTGACCCATAACAGTAACGACTGGTGCACGAGGTGCCTCTTCTCCGCCTTCCTGGCGGTCAGAAAGCACTTCTTCTTCCAGCGCATTATCTTTCACCAACGCAGGTTTATGACCCAGCTCTTCAACCACTAAAGCGGCTGTGTCTTGATCAAGAATCTGGTTAATGGTGACCATCTCGCCCATTTTCATCATGGTCTTGATAAGGTCACTGGCTTTAACCGCCATACGGTTAGCAAGTTCACCAACGGTAATGGTCTCACCAATTTTCACATCACGTTCAACTGGCTGAGCTGGTTTATTAAAGCCCTGTTGCAGCGACGAGCCGCGACGAGCACCTTTACGACGCTTCTCGCGGCGTGGGGTATCATCGCTTTCTTCATCTTTACGACGACGCTTTTTACCGCGTTTGCGGCTTTTACGTTCTTCGTCAAAATCTTGTGCGTCTTCAGCTTCTTGCGCAGTAGATGACGTTGTAAAATGCACGTCTTCTTTTTCTTGCTGTTTACGTTTCTGCTCTTCTTCTTCCCAGCGTTTTGCGTTTTCTTCCGCCAGTTTACGAGCTTCTTCCGCTTGCGCTTCCGCTTCTTTTTCCGCTTTTTTACGAGCTTCTTCTTCCTGTTGACGCTTCAGTTTTTCAGCATCGGCTTTCGCTTTGTCTGCCGCTTCACGCTCTTCAGGTGTCATGGCAGCACGTTTTTCAGCTTCTGCTTTTTGACGCTCTTTCTCTTTTTCTTTGCGCAGCTTTTCTTTTTCAGCTTTTTCTTTCTCAGCTTTTTCGCGTTCTGCTTTAGCCTTGGCTTCCGCTTCTTTACGCTGCTGCTCTTCTTCGCGCTGTTTTTCTTCTTCGCGAAGCTTCGCTTCTTCCGCTTCTTTCTCTTGCGCTAAGCGTTCTTGTTCTTCACGTTCCTGTTCTTCGCTTGCTGAACGTTTCACGTAAGTACGCTTTTTACGCACTTCTACCTGAACGGATTTAGAGTCTCTTCCGCCACCAACGCTTAACGTACTTTTTGTTTTGCGCTTTAAAGTCATTTTGCTGGGTTCAGAGCTGCCGCCACCGCCGTGCTGACGATTCAAGTGAGCCAGTAATTTCTGTTTCTCTTCTTCGTTAACAGAATCACCCGCTTTCTTGGTCATGCCCGCTTCAGCGAACTGCTGAACCAGACGATCAACTGTTGTACCGACATCTGTGGCCAGCTTATCGAGCGTTACTTCTTCCATAGTCTGTTGTACCTCCGCTGATCGTTCTACTGTTCTTCATTGAACCAGCAAATATTGCGAGCTTTCATAATTAAATCGCCAGCCTGCTGTTCATTTAATTCTTCAATATCGGCTAAGTCGTCAACACCCTGTTCCGCTAACTCTTCCAGAGTTGTCACGCCTTTGCTGGCTAATACATAAGCCAGGTGACGCTCCATTCCTTCCAAGTTTAACAGTGTGTCATCTGGTTCAGCCGATTCCAGAGATTCTTCGGTAGCCAGAGCTTTCGTGGTTAAATAAGCACGTGCTCTGCTACGCAATTCTTCTACGATATCTTCGTCCATCCCTTCAATATCAAGGAATTCTGCAACCGGGACATAAGCCACTTCTTCAAGTGAAGAGAAGCCTTCATCAACCAGTACATTTGCAAAATCTTCATCGATATCTAAAGTCGACACGAATAAGTTCAATAGACGCTGAGTTTCAGCTTCATTTTTTTCGTTGAACTCATCTTCGGTCATAACATTCAGCGTCCAGCCAGTTAGCTGGCTGGCCAGGCGAACGTTCTGACCACCTTTACCAATAGCTTGAGCCAGGTTATCTGCCGCAACCGCAATATCCATAGTATGTGCATCTTCATCCACAACTATAGACGCTACTTCAGCAGGCGCCATCGCGTTAATGACGTACTGTGCCGGGTTATCATCCCAAAGCACAATATCTACGCGCTCGCCACCAAGCTCACCGGATACCGCCTGAACTCGTGCACCGCGCATACCAACGCAAGCCCCAACAGGGTCTATACGCTTATCGTTACTCTTAACCGCAATTTTAGCACGCGAACCCGGATCTCGGGCAGCACCGCGTAGCTCAATCATCTCTTCGCCTATTTCAGGCACTTCGATACGGAACAATTCCAACAAGAAGTTAGGATTGGTTCTGCTTACAAATAACTGTGCTCCACGAGCTTCTGGACGAACGTCATAGAGCAAACCGCGAATGCGATCACCTGGACGCACCGATTCACGCGGTAACATTTCGTCACGATAAATAATCGCTTCCGCGTTATTACCTAAATCCAGAATAACGTGTTCCCGATTCGCACGCTTAACAATACCGCTGACCATTTCACCCACTTGCTCACGGTATTCATCAACAACCTGAGCTCGTTCGGCTTCACGTACTTTTTGTACGATAACTTGTTTTGCAGTCTGGGTCGTAATACGGTCGAACTGTATCGAATCGATTTGCTCTTCTACGTAGTCACCGGCCTGTACCGATGGATCTTCGTATTGCGCTGCCGACAAGCTTATTTCACGGTAAGGATGTTCTAATCCAGAATCCGTGTCTTCAACGACTAACCAACGACGGAATGTATCAAATTCGCCGGTGGTACGATCGATATCAATACGAACTTCAATATCGCCGTCGTACTTCTTTTTGGTCGCATGAGCCAATGCTGACTCTAACGCTTCAAATATTTTTTCGCGTGGTACTGCTTTTTCGTTTGAAACCGCTTCTGCGACTAACAGTATTTCTTTACTCATGAGTGCTGCCTCGCCAACGCAATCTTTTAATCAAATGCCGGAACCAGGTGAGCGTTTTTCACATCACGCATATTCACCTGAAGAGTATCGTTATCAACGGCAAGGGTCAGTTCTTCACCCTCAACCGCAATCAATTCTGCCTTAAATTTTCTTTTGTTTTTTTGCGCCGCTACTAACTCAAAAGCAACGGTTTCATTTATATAAGGCTGCATTTGTTCGGCATTAAAAAACGGTCTTTCCATTCCCGGAGAGGACACTTCCAGGTTGTATTCAACATTAATAGGGTCTTCAACATCCAGCAGTGAACTGACCTGATAACTCACTTCTGCACAGTTATCCACACTGATACCTTCCGGATGATCGATATATACCCGTAATGTTGAAAACTTACCGGCGCGAATAAACTCTACGCCCCACAATTCAAACTCCAGCGCTTCTACCGCTGGGCGAATTATATCGGTTAACCGTTCTTGCAAATTTGCCAATTACTGCCTCCTGAAACAAAAAAAGGGCGCAAGCGCCCAGTGTTCTGGCTATCCTAAGATAGCTAAGGCCGCATAGCAAAAAGCCCCGAGCTGCTGCGGGGCTTTCTGAACACTGGACCCTTTGTCAGTTATTTTAGCAAAAGCGACGCCTTAATGCGAAACGCTGCTACTAAAATTGGTTGCGGGGGCAGGATTTGAACCTACGACCTTCGGGTTATGAGCCCGACGAGCTACCAGACTGCTCCACCCCGCGTCCGAAACTTGTTGCACATTATACGTATTTTTCGTTTATTTTCAACCTCTGAGGCAACAATCAGAGAGCTAATTTTGGTGCAGAAGGCGGGACTTGAACCCGCACGCCCGTAAGAGCACTACCCCCTCAAGGTAGCGTGTCTACCAATTCCACCACTTCTGCAAAATCTTAGTCAATTGGCGGCACGTCAGATTCAGACTCTGACTTATCATCCGCTGGAGGTAACTCTTGCTCTTCAGCCGGAACTGAAAGGTCTGAGAAGTCATTTGACGACTCATCAGTAGAGGTCGATAAGTTACCCAATACCAGGCTCAGAATGAAAAACACTACCGCTAACCCGGCTGTTGCCCGGGTCAGGAAGTTACCTGAACCTGATGAACCAAAAACAGTGTTCGATGCGCCTGAGCCAAAAGATGCGCCCATGTCTGCGCCTTTGCCTTGTTGCAGCATAATAAAGCCAATTAAGACCAAAGCGACAACGAGAAATGCGATCATCAAAATTTCGTACATAATTTTACCCTTGAGCAGCTTGGCAAATAGCAACAAAATCTGATTCTTTCAGACTTGCGCCACCTATCAGGCCGCCATCAATGTCTTTTTGCGCAAATAATTCGGCAGCGTTGTCAGCTTTAACTGAGCCGCCGTACAATAACGGCATTTTCTCACCAATCGCGCCAAATTGCTCTACCAGTAACGCTCTTAATTTTGCATGAACGTCCTGTGCTTGTTCTGGTGAAGCCGTTTCTCCAGTACCAATTGCCCAAACAGGCTCATAGGCCAAAACAATTTTACCGGCTTGCTCCTTAGGAAGATCAGCTAAAGCCGCTTGCGCTTGCTGTGCTACAACTTCCCAGGTGTTTCCCTCATCGCGTTGTGCTTTATTCTCACCAACACAAATCACCGCTGTCATACCGGCATTAACCGTAGCCAAGGCTTTCTCATTCACCATTTTGTCGGTTTCTGCGAACAGCTGCCGACGTTCTGAATGTCCCACTAACACATAGCTAACACCAAACTCTTGTAGCTGTGCGGTTGAGATTTCGCCGGTAAAGGCACCACCAGTGTGTTCAGATACATTCTGAGCACCAATGGCAATGTCATCGTAATAACATTGATTAGCCAGCTCGCCAATAAGGGTGAACGGAGGACAAATGACTAACTTAACTTGCTGAAGCTGATTAAGTTTTTCCCGCAAAGCCGCCGACATTGTTTTCGTTAGCTCGCGATTTCCGTTCATTTTCCAATTTGCAATCACTAGTGATGCATTAGGCATAGTTTGTCCTCTACTCCAGAGCGCGGGAATAGTAGCGAAACACTCGCCAACTTACAAGCGAGATTTTCACCACTATCCGCTAACTGTTTAATTTGTAGCCGCTTCGACCTCGTTCGCAATTTGCTGAGCAAAGGCTTTTACCTTAGCTTCGTTCTCACCCTCGACCATTACGCGAATTAAAGGTTCAGTGCCAGACTTACGTAATAAGACCCGACCAGTGCCTGCTAAAGCGCTCTCAACTTCACGAACAACGCTTTTCACATTTTCTGATTCCAGCGGCTGTTTATCGCTCTCAAAGCGGACATTAATAAGTACTTGCGGCAGCTTATGAAAGTCGCAGCTCAGTTTCTCCAGAGACTTTTGTTCCTGATACATAGCTGCCAACACCTGCAGGCCAGCTATAATGCCGTCCCCAGTAGTGTGATGCTGACGGTTTATAACATGGCCGGAGTTCTCTCCCCCCAGATACCAGTCACGCTTAACCAGTTCCTCAATAACATAGCGGTCGCCGACTTTCGCCCGAACGAATGGAATACGCCGTTTATCCAGCTCCTTCTCCAAAGCAAAGTTGGTCATCAAAGTACCAACAACCCCGCCCTGAAGCTGTCCCTGATTCTGCGCAGTAACAGCGAGCATATAAAGAATTTCGTCGCCATCAATGGGGCGTCCGTTTTCAGTCACCATCATGATACGATCGCCATCACCGTCAAGCGCTATGCCAAGGTCGGCTTTGGTTTCCAGCACTTTATTCTGCAATGCCGTTAAGTGCGTTGCACCACACTCTTTATTAATATTCAGTCCATTGGGCTGCGTGCCTATTTCGGTCACTTCAGCACCAAGTTCCCGAAGCACATTAGGCGCAATGTGGTAAGTAGCGCCATGGGCGCAGTCAACCACGATGTGAAGCCCTTCCAGCGTCATTTCGTTGGGGAATACGCTTTTACAAAACTCAATATAACGTCCTGCGGCATCATTAATGCGTTTTGCCCGCCCTAACTCTTCGGAAATAACGCAGTCCATAGGCTCGTCTAACAAACGTTCAATTTCCAGCTCAACCGCGTCAGGAAGCTTGTGTCCGTTATCAGCAAAAAACTTAATACCATTATCATAATATGGGTTATGAGAGGCGCTAATCACGATTCCGGCAGCAGCTCTGAATGTGCGTGTAAGATAAGCAATTCCGGGAGTGGGCATAGGACCTAAGAAGTCCACGCCAACACCAGCAGCGGCTAAACCAGCCTCCAGTGCTGACTCAAGCATATAACCAGAAACCCGGGTGTCTTTGCCCACTAATACGCGACTGGTACCCTTAGCGGCTAGTACACGCCCAGCGGCCCAGCCAAGCTTTACGGCAAATTCAGGGGTTATCGGGAATTGCCCGACACGTCCGCGCACGCCATCAGTGCCGAAATATTTACGCTCACTCAAAGGTGTTCTCCTTCTATAGTTGCTGCAACCACTTTCATCGCATCAACTGTCTCCTTAACATCATGAACGCGAATTATACGTGCTCCTTTCATTGCTGCAATGGTTGCAGCCGCTAAACTGCCTGCTAAGCGATCTTTTACTTCACGTCCAGTAACATGACCTATCATGCTTTTTCGCGACATTCCCACCAATAACGGCAACTGCAATTCGTGAAACGCCTGCAAACGTTGCAATAACTGGTAGTTATGTCGCTGCGACTTGCCAAAACCAAAACCAGGATCCAACCAAATCCTCTCGCGTTCGATACCCGCTTTTTCACACGCTATAACACGCTCTTGCAAAAAAGTCTTAACGTCGCAAACAACATCATCATAATTAGGGTTGTGCTGCATACTTCGTGGCTCACCCTGCATGTGCATCAGACACACTTCTGCGTTTGTCGCTGCCAGCGCTTCCAGAGCACCTTTCTCACGCAAGGCATTCACATCATTAATTATATTGGCGCCAACTTCTATCGACTCTGTCATGACTTTGGGTTTGGTTGTGTCCACCGAAATAGCAACATCAAAACGGTCTCTTACCGCCTTTACCAAAGGAACAACTCTGTCCAACTCTTCCTGTTCAGCAACCGAATAAGCACCAGGGCGGGTTGACTCCCCACCAATGTCCACAATGTCAGCGCCGTCTTTGATCAGCTGTGCAATGTGGTCTATTGCATCATTTAGGCGGTTGTACTCACCCCCGTCTGAAAATGAGTCCGGAGTGACATTAACAATTCCCATAACTCGCAACGGCTTTGGATTTTTCGGCATGGCTTAGCTCCGCTAATAACTGTGTCCTACAAAAAAGCCACCTCGCGGTGGCTTTTTAAAAGAATCAACGTTAAGAAGTTGCATCCCCGGGTTTATCAACATTAATGGGGCGGTCCGGACGTTCTTCGGTGTTCTCTGCCTTAGCAGCCCCACCGTCAGAATCGTTACCACCACTGTCTCTGTCATCCCAGTCTTTTGGCTGACGAACATCGCGACGGTTCATCAAGTCATCAATTTGGTCGGCATCAATAGTTTCATAGCGAACTAATGCGTCCTTCATTGAATGCAAAATATCTTCGTTTTCTTCCAGCAGCTTTTTCGCTCGCTGATAATTACGGTCGATAACTGACTTCACTTCTTCATCAATAGCGCGCGCAGTGTCATCTGACATGTGCTTGTGCTGGGTTACCGAGCGACCGAGGAATACTTCATTTTCATCTTCGGCGTACAGCAACGGCCCCATTTTCTCCGACAGTCCCCACTGGGTAACCATTTTACGAGCAATTTCAGTTGCACGTTCAATGTCGTTAGAGGCGCCGGTGGTCACTTTATCGTTACCATAAATAATGGCTTCTGCGAGACGTCCACCGAATAAGCTTGAAATCATACTTTCAAGATGCTGTTTACTGTGGCTGACACGATCCTGCTCTGGCAGATACATGGTCACACCCAGTGCGCGGCCTCGTGGAATAATCGATACTTTGTAGACTGGATCATGTTCTGGCACAAGGCGACCAACAATGGCGTGGCCGGCTTCGTGGTAAGCGGTCATCGCTTTTTCATCATCCGTCATAACCATTGAGCGGCGCTCTGCACCCATCATGATCTTGTCTTTTGCTTTATCAAATTCTTCCATTGAAACGACGCGCTTGTCGCCCCGGGCAGCAAATAGCGCAGCTTCGTTAACTAAGTTCGCTAAGTCCGCACCAGAAAAGCCGGGTGTACCACGAGCAATCACTGACGGTTTAACGTCATCACCCAATGGTACTTTACGCATGTGCACTTTAAGAATCTGCTCACGACCACGAACATCCGGTAAACCAACGATAACCTGACGGTCAAAGCGGCCGGGACGCAATAATGCAGGATCTAAGACATCTGGACGGTTAGTAGCGGCAATAACGATAATGCCTTCATTACCTTCAAAGCCATCCATTTCAACCAGCATTTGGTTCAATGTCTGCTCACGTTCATCGTGGCCACCACCGAGTCCGGCACCACGTTGGCGACCCACGGCATCAAGCTCATCAATAAAGATAATGCATGGCGCAGATTTTTTCGCTTGTTCAAACATGTCACGAACACGGGAAGCACCGACACCAACAAACATCTCAACGAAGTCTGAACCGGAAATGCTGAAGAACGGTACTTTTGCTTCGCCCGAAATAGCTTTTGCCAGCAGGGTTTTACCCGTACCCGGAGGGCCGACCATAAGAACGCCTTTCGGTATTTTGCCACCCAGACGCTGAAACTTAGAAGGGTCTTTCAGATAATCCACAAGCTCTGAGACTTCTTCTTTGGCCTCATCACAACCGGCTACGTCTTTGAAGGTTGTTTTTGATTGCTCTTCATTCATTAGCTTGGCTTTGCTTTTACCAAACGACATAGCCCCACGGCCGCCACCGCCCTGCATCTGACGCATGAAGAATATCCATACACCGATTAACAGTAGCATCGGGAACCACGAAATAAAGATAGATGCCAGAATACTCTGCTCTTCTGGCGGAGTACCTTGTGTTTCTACATCGTTTGCCAACAAATCATCCAGAATTTTTGGATCATATTGAGTTGGTACAACGGTTTTATAAGATTGACCATTGCGAGTCATACCTGAAATAGTGCGTCCATCATCACCAAATTCAGCACGACGAATGTTGCCATTATTAACCTGAGATACAAATTCGCTGTATACCATGGTTGATGATGACGTTCCGCTCGGACTGAAGCTCTGAAAAACGCTCATCAGTACGACAGCTATCACAAGCCACAAGATGAGATTCTTTGCCATATCGCTCAAAGCCTATTACCTCTATTAAAAATCAACTACCCAACAGGGTACTACAGTTTATAGTCTGTCGCTACCAAGTAGACCTCTCTCGAACGTGCTCTTGAGGACTCTGGTTTTCTCGTTTTCACATCATTAAACGCTGCTCGTACATCTTTCAGGAAAGATTCAAAACCTTGCCCCTGAAACACTTTGACGGCAAAACTTCCACCTGGTTTCAAAACCTGATGGCACATGTCCAGCGCCAGCTCAACCAAGTACATAGAACGCGCCTGGTCTACCGTGCCATTACCGCTCATATTAGGTGCCATGTCAGACAGCACCACATCCACATTTTTACCACCAATACGCTCTAATAAAGCCTCCAGTACCGATTCTTCACGAAAATCTCCCTGAAGAAAATCGACTCCGGCGATTGGGTCCATCGCTAAAATATCACAAGCAATGATTTGACCGTCGCCGTTAAAGTAGTCGGCCACGTACTGTGACCACCCACCTGGGGCTGCTCCTAAATCAACGACGGTTTGACCTTTTTTGATCAGTTTGTCCCGTTTTTGTATTTCTTCCAATTTAAAAACAGCGCGGGAGCGTAATCCCTTCTTCTGTGCTTTTTGGACAAACTGATCGTCAAAATGTTCTTTCAGCCAGCGCTGACTACTCACACTGCGTTTTTTTCCCATGATTTAACGAAGTTTCCTTAATTGTCTGGCCTGAATACCTGATCTGGCGTTACAATGTTAAAAAATCAAGCTCTAAAACGGATATTATCGAATGTCATTAAGTAATAAGCAAAAACAGCATTTAAAAGGTTTAGCACATCCGCTTAAACCCGTCGTACTACTTGGGGCTAACGGCCTTACTGAAGGTGTTCTTGCAGAAATTGAGCAAGCACTTGACCACCATGAACTGATTAAAATAAAAGTTCCGGAAGAAGATCGCGAGCTCAGAAAGCAAATTATGGCAACCATTGTACATGAAACCGGTGCCGCTGAAGTGCAAATTATCGGTAAAACACAAGTGATATACCGTGCTGCAGAAGAACCTAAGATTCGTCTTCCTCGCGGGTAATTCTTTGAATCGCAGGCTTAAGAGCTAATGCTTTTGCGACTAACTCTAATGCCTGCGATTTCTCCATCCACTTATCTGTAGTGGAAAAATACGCATCCAGCATCAAAGTCATACATTGTTCATCATCTTGCAGCCCGTAGGCTTTCAATAGCGGCTCTATCTTTTTGTGCGCTTTTAAAAACTCAATTCGCCGTTTGCGTTCTTCCTCTACCACGCTGCTCTTAACGTAATCGCCCTGAGTATAAGCGTAGCTGGGTTCGTGCAAGGTATAACCCGGAGCAAAAAACCAGTTAAGAGAAATTCTTTCTTGCAGTAGTTTCCGAATAATTTCGGCAAAAGGTAATTTGTTACTACGTTTCCAGTTGGCATAATCGTTGGCGTTGCGGCCTAACCACACAGAAACATCTTTATAAGTTGCCTTTTGTGAAATGAGCTTTAAACGTTCGAAGCACTCCGTGACGCTAAGTTCATCAAGGGGTGTATGCTGAAAAGTGTTAAATGATAGTGACTGTTCCTTGTCCATTGTCATCTTCTCTTGTAAATTTAATGTTAGAAAAAAGATAAGAGCAAACTATACAATAGATAGTATAAAAAACAAACAGGAATGTATTTGAAAAGCTAATAAAAAGAAAAAGGCTGGTAAACTTACGTTTCCAGCCTTTTATACACTCATTTTTGATATTACTTATATTGTACTGCAACAACCTCGTATTCAACTTCACCGTTAGGTGTCGTTACTGTCGCAATATCATCAATTTCTTTACCAATAAGCGCACGCGCAATGGGTGAATTCACAGAAATTAAGTTTGATTTAATATCCGCTTCATCATCGCCAACTATTTTATAAGTAACTTCTTCGTCCGTTTTCGTGTTGTAAACGGTGACTGTGGAGCCAAAAATAACTTTGCCGTTATTTGGTACCTTAGTTACATCAATAATCTGTGCGTTGGAAAGCTTGGATTCAATTTCCTGAATACGGCCTTCGCAAAAACCTTGCTGTTCACGCGCTGCATGATATTCCGCATTTTCTTTTAAATCACCATGCTCGCGAGCATCAGCAATAGCTTCAACAATGCGCGGACGCTCTACCGTTTTTAAACGTTTAAGCTCATCACGTAATAATTGCGCGCCATGTTCCGTCATTGGAATCTGGTTCATATTAACGATACCCTTTTATGTAATTCTTGTACCGAGCTCACCCGAGCCCGATCATCCGCTGTATTTGCTTTTACTGTCGCAAACGCAGCATTCAATGTTGTGGTGTAAATAACTTTATTCAATAGTGCTTCGCGGCGAATATAGACCGAGTCTTCAATCGCCTGACGGCCTTCTACTGTATTTATAATATAGCAATATTCGCCGTTTTTAATCGCATCAACAATATTTGGACGGCCTTCTTGCAGTTTATTTACAATACTGCAGTCAATACCTTCTTCGCCAAGCATTTTGGCTGTACCGCGCGTTGCTTCTAAACTAAAGCCTAATGCCAATAAGCCGCGGGCTAAGTCCATCAAGCGTTGCTTGTCACTGTCTTTTACAGAAATGAGTGCTTTACCTTTTTTGGCCAACGCTTCGCCGGCACCCAGGTTGGCTTTCGCATAAGCTTCTTCAAAGCTTTCACCCACACCCATAACTTCACCGGTTGAACGCATTTCAGGTCCGCGAATCGGATCCACGCCCTGAAATTTTGCAAAAGGAATAACCACTTCTTTCACCGAGTAATACGGTGGAATAATTTCTTTTACATAGCCCTGCTCTTGCAGTGACTGGCCAACCATTACCCGCGCTGCCACTTTGGCTAACGGCACACCTGTTGCTTTAGAAACAAAAGGTACGGTTCGAGCAGCTCTTGGGTTTACCTCAATCAGATAAATTTCATCGTCTTTAACCGCAAACTGCGCATTCATCAAGCCATTCACATTCAATTCAAAGGCTAGCTTACGCATTTGTTCACGTAATTGAGCCTGAATAATGTCACTCAATGAGTACGGAGGTAATGAACACGCAGAGTCACCTGAGTGAACACCGGCTTCCTCTATATGCTGCATAATGCCGCCAATTAGCACGTCGGTACCATCGCAGATGGCATCAACGTCCACTTCTATCGCGTTATCAAGAAAACGATCCAGCAGTACCGGTGCGTCGTTTGACACTTTGACCGCGTCAGTCAAATAACGTTGCAGGTCGGCTTCGTCATAAACGATTTCCATCGCACGGCCACCCAACACATAAGATGGGCGCACGACTAAAGGATAGCCGATACGTTTTGCTTCAGTTAATGCTTCGTTAAAGCCTGTGACTGTTGAGTTCTCGGGCTGCTTCAGCCCTAAACGACGCACTGCAGTCTGAAATCTTGAGCGATCTTCAGCTCTGTCAATAGCGTCAGGCGACGTACCGATAATCGGCACGCCATTAGCCTCAAGCTCACGCGCCAGCTTCAACGGAGTCTGACCACCGTATTGAACAATAACCCCTTTAGGCTTTTCAATACGGACAATTTCAAGGACATCTTCGAGAGTAATAGACTCAAAGTATAGACGATCTGAAGTGTCATAATCGGTGGATACGGTTTCCGGATTACAGTTCACCATAATGGTTTCATAACCGTCTTCACGCAGCGCCAGCGAGGCATGCACACAGCAATAATCGAACTCAATGCCCTGCCCTATACGGTTTGGTCCGCCACCAATAACCATAATTTTGTCATTGTCCGTCGGCGCTGCTTCGCATTCTTCATCGTAGCTTGAATACATATAAGCTGTGCCAGAGGCGAATTCAGCCGCACAGGTATCAACACGTTTGTAAACGGGATGAATTTTATACTTATAACGCTTTTTACGAACTTCTGCTTCACTCACATGCAGAACATCGGCTATACGGGAGTCAGCAAAACCACGACGTTTCAGCACCGTCATCACGTCTGCGGTGAGCCCGGCTAAACCAAGTTCATCAACCTCTTTTTCAAGGTCGACAAGCTCTTCAATTTGAATCAGATACCACTCATCTATACGCGTTAGTTCAAAGACTTCGCGTACCGTCATACCTAAGCGGAAAGCGTCGGCGATATACCAAATACGCTCTGCACCCGGTTCTTTTAATTCACGGATAACTTTTGAACGGGCATCTTTAGCTTCTAAGTCCACAATAGGGTCAAAACCTGAGGCTCCAAGCTCCAGACCACGCAATGCTTTTTGCATTGACTCCTGGAAGTTACGGCCAATAGCCATCACCTCACCAACCGACTTCATTTGTGTGGTCAGCCGGTCATTACAGTTAGCAAATTTTTCAAAGTTAAAGCGCGGTATTTTTGTGACCACGTAATCTAATGCAGGCTCGAAAGACGCGGGCGTTTTGCCGCCGGTTATTTCGTTCTCAAGTTCATCAAGCGTGTATCCAACGGCCAGTTTCGCTGCAACCTTAGCAATTGGGAAGCCTGTAGCTTTTGATGCCAAAGCAGATGAACGCGAGACCCGTGGGTTCATCTCGATAATGACCATACGCCCGGTGTCCGGATTAACACCGAACTGTACGTTTGAACCACCAGTTTCCACACCAATTTCGCGCAGAACGGCCATGGCCGCATCACGCATTAGCTGGAATTCTTTGTCTGTCAACGTCTGGGCAGGCGCAACCGTAATTGAGTCACCGGTGTGAATACCCATAGGGTCAAAGTTTTCAATAGTACAAACAATGATGCAGTTATCGCTTTTATCGCGCACAACTTCCATTTCGTACTCTTTCCAGCCCAGTAGCGACTCGTCAATTAACAACTCATTGGTTGGCGACAAGTCCAGACCCCGGCGGCAAATTTCTTCAAACTCTTCGCGGTTATAGGCAATACCGCCGCCACTGCCGCCCATAGTGAAGGATGGTCGGATAATGCAAGGGAAACCCAGTCGGCTAAGCACATCAAAGGCTTCATCAAGACTATGAGCCATTTCAGCATTTGGTGTCTCAAGTCCAATCGCTTTCATCGCTTTGTCGAAGCGATCACGGTTTTCCGCTTTATCAATCGCATCGGCATTAGCGCCAATCATTTCAACCTTGTAGCGTTCCAGCACACCGTGGCGGTCTAAATCCAGCGCACAGTTCAACGCGGTTTGGCCACCCATGGTCGGTAACACCGCATCCGGACGCTCACGCTCAATAATTTTCTCTACTACTTCCCAGTGAATTGGCTCGATATAAGTTGCATCGGCCATTTCCGGGTCAGTCATAATGGTAGCAGGGTTAGAATTTACCAAAATGACTCGGTAACCTTCCTCGCGCAGCGCTTTGCACGCTTGAGCGCCGGAGTAATCAAACTCACAGGCCTGGCCGATAACAATAGGGCCTGCACCCAGAATCAGAATGCTTTTAATGTCGGTACGTTTTGGCATAAAGTCGCTCTATCTGTCCTTTCGCTACGGATGACGGCATCGAATATCATTCGACGAATCAGGCTTTGGCCTGCATCAATTCAATAAATTGGTCAAACAGTTCACTGGCATCGTGCGGCCCAGGGCTTGCTTCAGGGTGCCCCTGAAAACTAAAGGCCGGCTTATCTTTGCGGCGAATACCCTGCAATGTGCCATCGAACAAAGACACGTGAGTCACTTCCAGGTTATCCGGCAGCTGCTTTTCATCAACGGCAAAGCCATGGTTCTGACTGGTAATCATCACCCGTTTCGTTTTTAAATCTTGTACCGGGTGGTTAGCGCCGTGATGACCAAACTTCATTTTCATGGAGTGCGCGCCACTGGCAATAGCCAATAATTGATGACCAAGGCAAATACCAAAAATTGGAATGTCTTTATCCAATAAGGCTTTGATTGCTGTGATCGCGTAATCGCAAGGCTCAGGGTCGCCCGGACCATTCGATAGGAAAACCCCATCGGGTTTTAATGCCAGTACATCCTCGGCCGACGTTTGAGCCGGTACGACTGTAATCTTACAGTTTCGGTCTGCCAGCAAACGCAGAATGTTGTGTTTACAACCATAGTCGTAAGCGACTACATGGTATTTATTCTGCTCTGGTTTGGTGTGGCCTTCGCCAAGCTGCCAGCTGCCGCCCTGCCAGTCGTAAGGCTTATCGCAGCAAACTTCTTTCGCAAGGTCCATTCCTTTTAAGCCCGGAAACTTCTGAGCCAGTTCCTGCGCTTTATTTTCATCCAGCTCGCCAACCATAATGCAGCCATTTTGCGCACCTTTCTCGCGCAGAATGCGAGTTAAACGACGCGTATCAATATCTGCAATGCCCACCACATTGTGACGTTGCAAGTAAGCGCTTAGCGTTTCCTCACTACGGAAATTGCTGGCTTTCATTGCCAAATCTCTAATGATAAGTCCTTTCGCCCAAACCTGATCAGACTCTGCGTCTTCAGAGTTAATACCGGTATTGCCTATATGGGGATAAGTGAGAGTAACGATTTGTTCTGTATAAGATGGGTCAGTAAGAATTTCCTGGTAACCTGTCATGGCCGTGTTGAAGACCACTTCGCCGACTGCAGAGCCTTCGGCTCCGATAGCGGTTCCGCGAAACACGGTCCCGTCAGCAAGCACCAGAATCGCTCGTTTAGCGGATTGACTCGCTAGAATACTCAAGGGCAACCTCCGTACATAAAAAAACGGGTAAATCAATAATTTGACTTCCCCGTCTTGCGTCCTGAACCGCGCGTTTTGCCAAATCACGCCAGCCTTCGGACTGATTCAGGCAAATTCTCGCCATTCTACGAAATATTACGAAAATCGTCCAGCAGTATTTATTGCTTGAGCATGCGTTGCAGTATGTCCTGCAAATTTAAGGTGTCCTGCAGGCTATAAAAACCGGGCGCTTGTTCTTCAAGCCATTTGGCGGCACGTAAGGCTCCGTCGGCAAAAGTTTTTCGATTGCTGACACGATGTCCAATCTCAATTCGTTCACCCGCGACCGCCAGCGTAACCTGATGTTCACCGATAATATCCGCTGCCCGCATTACAGAAAAACCTATACCCTCTTCGCTGCGCAGTCCATCAGCGCGAATACCATCGTTAACCTGATCCCAGCTTTGCTGTCGGCCTTTCGCTGCAGCCTGTCCCAAACTCAGTGCGGTTCCCGACGGGCCGTCTTTTTTGTGTCGGTGATGCGCCTCAAAAATTTCAATGTCGGCATTAGGTAATGCTGCACTGCTTATACCAACCAGCTGTTCCAGCAAAGCGATGCCGATGCTGGTATTACTAGCATACAATACCGGTACAGTCTCGGCTGCCTGTGCCAGCCGTTCTTTCTGTTCTTCGTTTAACCCCGTAGTGCAAACAACAATAGGTAATTGATATTGTTCAGCAAGCTTCAGGTTTTCAGTGAGTGCTTCAGGCAAAGAAAAATCAATAAGGACATCAACCTGCTCGGGCTGCAATTCGTCGGCGCTAATAAAATGAACGGGCTCGTTCTCTGTCGCACTGTCGCCGTAACTGTTACTGCTTTTTCTGACAATGGCTGCACCCAGCTTAGCTTCGTTATCGTCCGCCAAAGCCTTAATAACCGCTTGTCCCATTCTGCCTGAGGCTCCGAATACGCCCACATTGATCATTATTTTGACTCCGTCGCTAAATGAGTTTGATCCTGCAACAGGTTTTCACTACGCGCAACAACTCTAGAAACCATCATATCGCCGGTCACATTAGTCAGGGTTCGGGCCATATCAATGATGCGGTCAATAGCAGCGATAAACGCAATGCCTTCTAAAGGCAACCCAATAACATTAAGGGTAACAGTTAACATTACCAGAGCAGTACCCGGTACGCCCGCAGTTCCCACCGAAGCCAGCGTTGCTGTTAGCATGATCAAACCATAATCCATCCACTCTAACGGTATTCCGTAGAGCTGCGCAATAAAAATAGAAGCAACAGCCGGATAAATACCACCGCAACCGTCCATATTAATGGTGGCGCCTAAAGGCAAAACGAAGCTGGCGTAATCCTTCGAAACCCCCAAACGTTCGGTGACAGCCCGGTGCGCTGCCGGTAATGAGCCAAACGAACTGCACGTGGTAAAGGCGACTATCTGTGCGTCAAATATCGCTTTGAAAAACTGCCAGGGGCTCATACCGCCAGCAGTGCGAATTAAACCGCCGTAAACCACCACAATATGGATAAGACAAGCCAAATAAATAACACCAACAAACTTCGCCAGGGGCAGTAAGGTACTAAAACCGTATTCACCAATAACCCAGGACATTAAACCAAGCACACCAACAGGCGTTAACTGCAACACCATGCGGGTAATTTCATACATGACTTCGGCGCCTGATTTTATCGTCTTGCGCAAAGGCTCGCCCTTGTCTTTTAAGCGTTGAATAGCAATACCAACCAAAGCAGCAAAAACAACGATTTGCAGCACATTACCTTCGGTTAAAGCAGCAAAAGGATTACTCGGCACAAAATTGAGGAAAACCTGGGCTATACCGGGAATTTGCTTTTCGTTTTGCTCCGTTGCGGTCAACGTAGCTGCAGGGCTCATGTCAATTAAACTGGCCAGAGTTAAGCCAATAGCACTGGCAATCACCGCGGTCAGCATAAATAAACCTATGGTTTTAGCACCCAAGCGGCCTAATTTTTTTCCATCATTCAAATCCGTAATGGCACTGACAATGGCACAGAAAATAAGCGGCGCGACCAGCATTTTAATGGCTTTTATAAATAAATCGCCAAGAGGCTTAAGCGCAACTCCAACTTCAGGAGCCAGTCCACCTATGAGCATGCCTAATACAAAGGCACCTAAAACACGTTGCCAAAATGGAATTGCAAACCACGCTTTAAACATAATTCCCCAGCCGCTTTATAAAAATGGGAGCTAGGGTAAAACTTTAAGGATAAGGGCAAAAAGAATAAATTGAACTAGGTTATAACCTTTTGAAAGGCAGAGGGAACAGGATCATTCCCTCTGTTACTTTATTTGTCTGAACTGCCGACCGAAGCAGGCCGTTGACAGGCTGGTGTTTTTCCGGCGGCACGAGCCGCAGAATAACGCTCTTGCAACGAAGGGATCAGCGCTTCAAGATCTTTAATACGAGTTTTTGGATTCGGGTGAGTCGACAACAGCTCAGGCGGCGATTCACCGTCTGAAGCCGATTGCATATTGCGCCAAAGCTCAGGTGCCTCTTCCAGCTTGAAGCCAGCGTCGGCCATATATTCCATACCCAGTTCATCCGACTCTGATTCATGGGTGCGTGAATAAGGTAGCAGAATACCAACCTGGGCTCCTACACCTAACGCGGCCATCAATAAACCGGCTTTATCATTGTCCAACTGAGTACTGGCAAGGATACCACCAAGCTGCAAACCAAGCCCTACCATCATATTACTGGAAATGCGCTCGTTACTGTGTTCCGCAATCACGTGGCCAATTTCATGCCCGATAACCGCAGCAAGCTGATGTTGATTTTCGGCAACTTCTATCAAGCCGTCGTATACGCCAATATAACCACCAGGTAGAGCAAAAGCATTAACAGTAGGCTCTGCAAAAACAGTCACTTGCCAGTCCATATCACTATAGTTTCCCGGCAAGTTTTCAACTAATGCATTGCTGATACAACGCACATAAGCATTGACCTCAGCATCATCATTAATTTTTTGCTCTTCGCGCATTTCTTCGTAGGAGGCAGCCCCCATTTTATTCAACTCGCTATTTGAATAAAGTTGCAACTGCGAGCGGCCCGTCGGAGATTTAGCACAACTGGCTAATACCGCCAACATGCAGGCGCTTAACGTCACGGTCTTCCAATTCATTGACTGCCTCCGGTCTTTTTTATCATGCACTTATATAGTGATAGACAATCTAGCTACGTAAGTCATCAAAGAATTGTTTCACGCCGTCGAAAAAACCTTTTTCTTTGGGTCGGAATTTTGCAGCTTCATCGCCGGTACCCATTGAATCCTCGAGTTCTTCTAACATGTCACGTTGCTTAGATGACAGATTTACCGGGGTTTCAATCACCACTTTGCAAATTAAGTCGCCAACTTCACCCGTGCGGACTGACTTAACGCCTTTACCACGTAACCGGAAATGTTTACCCGTTTGTGTTTCTTTAGGCACTTTCAGTTTTACTTTGCCATCTAAGGTTGGCACTTCAATGTCGCCACCCAGAGCAGCTTTAGTGAAACTGACAGGCACTTCACAGAACAAGTTATTGCCGTCGCGGGCAAAAATAGGATGCTCCCGTACGTGAACCTGAACATACAAATCACCCGCAGGCGCTCCGTGCTCACCGGCCTCACCTTCATTCGCTAAACGAATGCGATCGCCGGTATCAACGCCGGCCGGGATCTTAACCGACAAGGTTTTTGTCTCTTCTTTACGGCCATGCCCATGACATGTGCGGCAAGGATCTTTAATAATCGTACCTGTACCACGGCATTGAGGACAGGTTTGCTGCACAGCAAAAAAGCCCTGGCGCATCTGAATCTGACCTGAACCATGACAATGACCACAGGTTTGCGGCTTACTGCCTTTCTTCGCGCCACTGCCGTTACAGTCTCGACATTCCACTAAGGTAGGAATTTCGAGCTCAACAGTTTTACCGCGAACCGCTTCTTCCAGCGACATATCAAGGTTGTAGCGCAAATCTGCACCGCGTTGCGCGCGAGCTTGCTGACGTCTGCCACCGCCAAAAATATCACCGAAGACATCACCAAAGATATCAGCAAAATCAGCACCGCCACCGCCGAATCCGCCTGCACCATGGCCAGCTCCGCCCTGGCGTGCCTGTTCGAAAGCTTCATGCCCATATTGATCATACATCTGGCGTTTCTGAGGATCAGAAAGAACTTCGTACGCCTGCTTAATCTCTTTAAACTTAATTTCCATATCTTTATCACCCTCGGTTCTGTCCGGGTGATACTTCATCGCCATACGTTTGTAGGCTTTTTTAATGTCACGTTCATTGGCGTCTTTCGATACGCCCAGAACCTGATAAAAATCTTGCGTCGCCATAATTTCTTCGTCTTCTATCTGTGCTGTTTGTCAGCCTGATACAAATACACGGGTATTACCTTTCGGCAACACCCGTGTGCTTTTGCGAAGTTGCCTTGATGCTTACTTCTTATCGTCGTCTTTGACTTCTTCAAATTCAGCATCAACAACATCATCATCCGCTTTGGAAGACTGTTGTTCACCGCCAGCTGCACTTTCAGCACCTTGCTGTGCCTGTTGCTGCTGAGCCGCTTCCATCAGTTTCTGTGATGCTTCCATTAACGCCTGAGATTTCGCATCAATGGCTTCTTTGTCGCCATCTTTAGCAGCCTGCTCTAACTCTTCACAAGCTTTCTCAATGGCGTCTTTGTCTTCCTGAGACAAGGCATCGCCAACTTCTTTCAGTTGATTACGAGTTGCGTGAACCAAACCATCAGCTTGGTTACGTGCCTGCACCATTTCTTCAAACTTCTTATCTTCTTCAGCGTGCGCTTCTGCATCTTTAACCATCTTATCGACTTCGGATTCATCCAGACCAGAAGACGCTTTAATGGTTATCTTCTGCTCTTTGCCGGTATCTTTATCTTTAGCCGATACGTGCAGAATACCGTCCGCGTCAATGTCGAAAGTGACTTCAATTTGCGGTACACCGCGTGCCGCAGCACGAATACCTTCGAGGTTAAACTGACCCAGCGACTTGTTGTCTGCTGAACGTTTACGCTCGCCCTGCAGTACATGGATAGTCACCGCAGACTGGTTATCTTCAGCCGTTGAGAAGGTTTGCGACTCTTTAGTAGGAATCGTTGTGTTCTTCTCAATCAGTTTCGTCATAACCCCGCCCATGGTTTCAATACCCAGCGACAGCGGGCATACGTCCAGCAGCAGTACGTCTTTAACGTCACCTTGCAGTACACCGGCCTGAACCGCAGCACCAACGGCAACCGCTTCATCAGGGTTAACATCGCGGCGTGGTTCTTTACCAAAGAAGTCAGTTACAGCAGCCTGTACTTTCGGCATACGAGTCTGACCACCCACCATGATGATGTCCTGAATGTCACTGACAGACAGATCAGCATCCGCTAGCGCCTGTTTCAGTGGCTCAAGTGACTTCTTAATCAAGTCTTCAACCAGCGACTCCAGTTTCGCACGGGTCACTTTAATGGCCATGTGCTTAGGACCGGTGTTGTCTGCCGTAATGTAAGGCAGGTTCACTTCGGTCTGCTGCGCAGATGACAGTTCAATTTTTGCTTTCTCGGCAGCTTCTTTTAAGCGCTGCATCGCCAGCGGATCTTTACGCAGATCAATGCCCTGATCTTTTTCAAACTGCTCAACTAAGTAGTTAATCAAGCGGTTATCAAAGTCCTCACCACCTAAGTGCGTATCACCATTAGTCGCCAGTACTTCGAAGGTGTGTTCGCCTTCAACTTCATCAATTTCAATAATTGAGATATCGAACGTACCACCACCTAAGTCATACACAGCAATCACATTGTCGCCGGACTTCTTGTCCATACCGTATGCTAAAGCAGCTGCTGTCGGCTCGTTAATAATACGTTTGACGTTAAGACCCGCGATTTTACCGGCGTCTTTTGTTGCCTGACGCTGAGCATCGTTAAAGTACGCCGGTACAGTAATTACCGCATCCGTTACTTTCTCGCCCAGAAATTCTTCCGCTGTCTTTTTCATCTTTTTCAGGACTTCAGCAGAAATTTGTGGTGGCGCTTTTTTGTCACCATCAATTTCTACCCATGCGTCACCATTGTCAGCCTTAACAATTTTATAAGGCATGATGCCTATATCACGCTGTACTTCTTCGTCCTGAAAGCGACGGCCAATAAGGCGCTTAATAGCAAACAGTGTTTTGTTTGGGTTGGTTACTGCCTGGCGTTTTGCCGGTGAACCTACCAAAATTTCGCCATCGTCAGTAAATGCAACTACTGACGGAGTTGTACGGTCGCCTTCGCCGTTTTCAATAACGCGAGCTTTGCCACCATCCAGTACAGCAACGCAAGAGTTTGTTGTACCTAAATCTATACCAATCGTTTTACCCATGATTCGTCTCCAACTTCTGATTCATGTAATTTGTTTCGTTACCCCTTATCTGGGGTGCCTATGTTCGAATTTCAATACCCAACACAGGGATAATTTTCGATTTTGTTACGCTTTTGTGTCGACACCAGAGTTCGAATTACGCGCAACCATTACCATTGCCGGACGCAACAGGCGTCCATTCAGCTCGTAGCCTTTTTGCATTACCGCCATAATGGTGTTGTTCGGATGTTCATCAGATTCCTGCATCGACATGGCCTGGTGTTGATCCGGATTAAAGGCTTCGCCTTCAGCACCAATTGCTTTTACGCCAAATTTTTCCAGCGTTGAGGTTAAGCTTTTATAGGTAAGCTCAATCCCTTCTACAAAGTTTTTGTTCGCTTCATCTTCTTTATCAGCCAGCTGTAAAGCACGTTCCAGGTTATCTACCGAAGTCAGTATTTCATTAGCAAACTTCTCCAGCGCAAACTTATGTGCTTTTTCAACATCCTGACTGGCCCGGCGACGCACGTTTTCCATTTCAGCCTGAGTGCGTAGTACCGAGTCGCGTTGATCATTCACTTTCGCTTCTGCTTTACTTAAAGCCAATTCCAGTTCAGCAATGCGATCCGTTTGATCCGATGACTGTCCCGCAGTTTCTGCTTCGTCAACTGCTACGTCTTGTTGCAACGCCTCTTCAGCTGCCTGTGCGGCTTCCTGTTCAGCTTTTTGCTGCTCTACAGTCGGCTCATCAGCCGCTTCATTTTTCTGTTTCGAATCGTTTTTATCGGTCATAAGTGACTCTCTTTAACCAGTTTAAAATTAAGGTTGCAGGATTAATGGGGGCAAGTTTTTTTCTTTCAAGGGGATTTCTCTTACTTGATAAATTTTCTTGCTCATCGTAGCGTAAGCACACGAACGCATAAGGATCCCGTTAATGAGCGCTTTTACAAAGATTGGGTTACTCGGCAAGGCCGACGATCGCGGTACCCAGTTAACTTTAGAAACAATTACCACGGCTTTAATTCATCGTGGTTTTGCGCTGTGTCTGGAGGCACGTACGGCGGAGCAATTAAACCTGCCGGAAGAGGTTGAGACGCTGAGCCTGCCGGACTTAGGTGAATGGGCCGAAATTGCTATTGTCGTCGGTGGTGATGGCAACATGCTGGGTGCTGCCCGCGCCTTATGTGAATATGATATCGGTGTTATCGGCGTCAATCGCGGCAATTTGGGCTTTTTAACCGACTTAGACCCTGACGAAGTTATGACGCCTTTGTTGTCGGTACTCAATGGAGACTACCACGTAGAGGAACGTTTCCTGCTCTCAGCTGAAGTCATTAACAAAGGCAGCTCATCAGGTACCGGCAGAGCAATTAATGAAATTGTTCTGCACTCAGACAAAGTCGCGCATATGATAGAGTTTGAACTCTATGTAAACGACCATTTTGTTTTTAGTCAACGCTCTGATGGTTTAATTTGCGCCACACCAACCGGCTCTACCGCCTATTCATTATCAGGCGGCGGCCCTATTTTGCATCCCGGCCTGGACGCAATGACTCTGGTGACTATGTTTCCCCATACTTTAAGCAGTCGCCCAATTGTCGTCGACGGTAACAGTGAAGTCAGATTAAAGGCCGCTTTTGACAATGACTTGCTGCAAATCAGTTGCGATGGGCATGTCAGGATGACAGTTCACCCGGGCGACGATGTCATTATAAAAAAATACCCGAAAGCCTTACGTATGATTCATCCGATTGACCACAACTACTACCACGTATTACGCAATAAACTGGGCTGGGGTAGTCGACTTTTTTAAAAGGGATACTTGCATTTCGACGTAACTACTGTATAAATACTGTATAACCTGTATATATCAACAGTATTGGAGCGAAGATTATGTTATCCCAATTAACTATTCGCAACTTTGCAGTCGTTAAATCTTTAGACATTGAATTTCACAACGGCATGACCGCTATCACCGGTGAAACCGGCGCCGGTAAATCTATAGCTCTGGATGCCTTGAGCCTTTGCCTGGGTAGTCGGGCCGATGCTAACTGGGTTCGTCCGGGCCAGGAAAAAGCGGAAATTACAGCTGTTTTCGCTTTAGAAGATGCCAGCCCCGCCCATCAGTGGTTAACTGAAAATGAGTTTGATGCTGATGATGACTGCGTTTTACGTCGGGTTATTCAGCGCGACGGACGCTCCAAAGCATGGATTAACGGAACACCGGTTCCCGTCAGTCAGCAAAAATCCCTGGCACCTCTGTTAGTTAACATTCATGGTCAGCACGAACACCAATTATTGTTAAAAGAAGAGCATCAATTAACGCTACTCGATAGCTACGCCCGCCATCAGCACTTATTAGACAAAGTCCAGCAAGACTATAAAAACTGGGCTTCAGTTGAGAAGCAATATCAGAGCTATCAGCAACAAAAAGAAGAACTGGAAGCCCAGCGTCAATTACTTGAATATCAGGTTAACGAGCTGAATGAGTTTGCTCTGGAAGATGGTGAATTCGAAGAACTGGAGCAAAAACACAAACGCTTAAGTAACAGCAAGGTTTTACTCGAAGCCGGTGTGTTTGCTTTAAATGCTCTTTACGAAGGGGAGCACAATAACGCGTCCAGCCTGGTTCAGTCAGCCAGCCAACGCTTAGCTGAAGCTGAAGAGATGGATACCGCGCTTTCTCCTATTAACCAGTTACTGCAACAGGCGAAAGTACACATTGAAGAAGCGGCGCTTGAATTACGCCAGTATCAGGACGACTTAGAGCTCGACCCGGGCGAACTCCAGATTATAGAAGCCCGCTTAAGCGCCGCTATTCATTTAGCGAAGAAGCACCAGATACCCGGCTCGGAACTGAGCCAGCAACACAAGAAGTTAATGGATGAGCTTGATAATCTGGAACAAGCCGGTGAACAAGCTGAGAAGCTTGACGAAGACCGGCAGCAGGCTCGCAAAGTTTACCGTGAGAGTGCCCTTAAGCTTTCCACAAGCCGCGAGCAGGCAGCTGCGGAATTAAGTCAAAAAATAAGCAGCTCAATGCAAGAGTTGAATATGCCGCATGGTCGTTTTGTTATTCAGGTTGAACATGATGCCAGCGCCCGAGCTACCCGACTGGGTACCGATGAGGTCGAGTTTCTGGTAACAACCAACCCGGGACAACCCATACAGGCGCTGAATAAAGTCGCTTCCGGGGGTGAACTTTCGCGAATTAGCCTTGCCATACAGGTGATGACAGCGACACAGAAAACGGTTCCTACCATGATGTTTGATGAAGTTGATGTCGGCGTCAGCGGCCCCACGGCATCAATAGTGGGATCTATGCTTCAGGCTTTGGGGAAAACCTCTCAGGTTATTTGTGTTACCCATTTACCACAAGTCGCGGCTAAAGCTCATCAACAATTGCAAGTGAGCAAGTCAACTGATGGAGCCGAAACTGAAACTGCGGTGGTTGCATTATCTAAAGAACAGAGAGTTATCGAACTGGCGCGTTTATTAGGTGGCGACAAAGTCACCGACATGGCAAAAGCTAATGCGAGGGAATTACTCGCCAGTTAAATTCGTTCTATACTGGCGTTCGAGTAAGTCATTGTTTATCATCGACGCCAATACAATCAATTGAGATTAATTTTAATAGGTATTTCATGTCAAGATTTGGAGTTTTTCTAGTTGCCGTTATAACCTTAAATGGCTGTTCTCTTCTCGATGAAATGGTATATCGTATTGATATCCCACAAGGAAATTACCTTGAACAGGAAGATGTCGACAAGTTGCGGGTGGGAATGACTGAAGAGCAAGTTGTCTTTGTGCTGGGAACCCCTGTTGCGCAGAACAGCTTTGACTCTGACCGCTGGGTATACCTTTATAAAATGGATCCCAATTCAGGTGAAGATTACCGTAAAGAGCTGGTACTTACCTTCAATGACAAGCGTTTGCAGGATTTTAAAGGCGACTTTGATAAACCAGAAGACTTTAATCAGGCACTGGACCAGTAACTCGCCTCGAAATCTACATCAAGGAGAATTATGGCGAACTCTTCACTTAACGATGAGGTCGTCCGTGTTGTCCGAAGTTCTGGAGACAAACGAGACTATCAGCACCTGACATTAGAGAACCAACTTAAGGTGTTGTTGGTTCACTGCCCTGATAGCCAGAAAGCCGCGGCCTCTGTCGCGGTAAATGCCGGCCATTTCGATGATCCTGAACATACTCAGGGGTTGGCTCATTTTTTAGAGCACATGTTATTTTTAGGAAGCCAGGCGTTTCCTGATCCCTCCGCTTTCGGGCACTTCTTAAATTTGCAAGGTGGCCAGCACAACGCCTGGACCGGCACGGAATTTACTAACTATCACTTTGACTGCAATGCTAATGCACTGCCACAGGCGCTGGAATTTTTTTCCGCTATGCTGAAAAAACCGTTGTTGTCGGAGAGTTGGATAGACAAAGAAATAAGTTCTATAGAGTCGGAGTTTCGCCTGAAACAAAATGATGAACTCCGACGCTTGTATCAGGTTCATAAGGTTACCGCGAACCCAAAGCACCCTTTCAGTCAGTTTTCTGTGGGCAACCTTAATACACTCAGACACGATGAGCACGGTACCTTAAAAAGCAAATTGCAGCGTTTTTTTAACGAACATTACGTAGCACAAAGAATGCGTCTGGTCGTTGCCGGTCCGCAGTCTATTGCCGAGCTCGAACAATTAGCTCACCGTTACTTTGCGGATATTAAACAACAACGCACTGGCAAAACGTCTATTAATGCTCCTCTTTACCGCCAGGAACAAAAAGGAGTATGGATAAAAGTTAAGCCCATCAAAGCAGCTTACCGTCTTATTTTGACATTACCGTTACCGAGTATCGACGCAGACTACCCGCATAAAACCACCAGCTTTATTGCGCATTTATTGGGCTACGAAGGTCCGGGAAGTTTATTCAGTTCGTTGCGTTCAAAGGGTTGGGTCAACTCACTTTCAGCGGGCGGTGGCATTAGTGGTAGTAACTTCAAAGATTTTAATATTAATATCCAGCTTACTGAGTCTGGTCGCCACAGAGTTGAACAGGTTGTTCAGTGGGTTTTTGCCTATATACGAAAAATAGAAGCGGACGGGATCGAAGACTGGCGCTACAAAGAGCGCCGTATTACCACAGAAATGAGTTTTCTGTATCAAGAGCCGACTCCGGTCGGAGAATTGGCTAACCAGCTCTCCGTAAACGCTTTTCACTATAAACCGGAAGACACTCTCTACGGTGATTATCGTATGGATGGGTTAAATTATTCTTATGCAGCGAAAACCCTGCAACAGATGACCGCTGAAAATGCGCGTATTACTTTAATTGCTCCTGATGTCCGGACGACTGAAGTCGCGCCGATTTATCATACAGAATATGGTTTAAGCCCTATTAGCAAAAAGCAGTTTCAGTCATTTTTCTCAACACCTGATGACTTCAACTGTCAGCTACCTAAGCCCAACCGTTTTCTCAACTCCCGGTTTAAACCTTTACCTCTGGAGTCTGGTGGCTCTCTGCCAACACGATTAGAGGACAGTGCACAGTTACAGTTATGGCACCTGCAGGATCGTGACTTCCGGGTACCCAAAGGGCATATTTACTTATCCTTAAGGTTGCCTGCGGTAACCAATTCAGCTTTTCACTTCGCTATCGCCAGATTATGGTCTGAGCTTATGATAGATGCATTAAATGACGACTTGTATGACGCCGAAGTCGCTGGCTTGCACTTTAATATTTATCCAACTCAAAACGGTATTACGATACATACAACCGGGCTTTCTGCCGGACAAATTCCCTTGATGCAACATCTTATCCGGCGAGCTTTAAAGACTCGTTTTGCGAGACGCCGCTGGCAGGATCTAAAACAAAGCTTGCTAAGTAACTGGCACTCCGCTCATCAGAGTCAGCCACTGAACAAGCTTTTTGCTGAACTGAACCAGCAGCTGCAATCCGGTTTATTTCGGCTTAGCGATTTAGCCTGTGAACTGGAGAAAGTCTCATTCCGTCAGTTTACAATAGAAGTAGCGAAGCTTTTCTCCCCAGTGCATGTTAATGCACTAGCTCACGGCGACTGGCAAAAAGGCGATGCTCTGGAGCTGGGACAGCTTATTAAAAATAATCTCCCTGACCAACGAAGCGTTCCCAACAAAAGGCTTCCGGTTAAGCGCGTCCGCGATTTTTGTTCGCAGCAGTTAATTGTTCCTGCTGAACACTCAGATACCGCTGTTTTGCTTTATTTTCAGGGCGAAGATGATACTTCAACCGAGCAAATCAGTTTTATGCTCTTGCAGCAATTAATTCATCAACCAATATTCCAGGCTTTACGAACCGAACAACAACTGGGTTATGCCGCCGGTAGCCAATATTTTCCGGTACAACGGCTGCCCGGAATCTTATTCTTTTTACAGTCACACGAGTTTGATGCTGATAAACTTTATCAAGCAATACAAGACGTGATTAAAGTGCAACTGGCCGAGCTTGAGGAGTTGACACTAAAAGAATGGCACCACGCTAAGTCGGTACTTAAACAGCAAATTAAAACAGTTGATCGTAACTTAAGGGTTCGCAGCCAAAGACTTTGGGGCGCTATTCAACTCGCCGATACAGGGTTCAATCGCCAGCAAGAACTCCTCAGTGCCCTGGAACATTGCCAACTCACTGACTGGCTGGAACGACTAAAACTGCGTTTAGGTGATAAATCGCAAGCTCTAAGGCTTCAAACCTAAACTCTGACCAAGTAGAATAGTCTTTGACAGTCAGTACCTCTCTCGTTATCTTAACGATATATTAACAATAAAGAGCTGCTAAAGTAGCCATTCAATAGGTTTGTCGTGAATTTTACATTGCCTATCAGAACATTATGCTCTGCTCTTTTTCTATGTGTTTTGTTATCTGGAAGCTTTAGCTTTCATGTTTACGCGCAATACTCCTCCACACAAAACTCAGTACATCAATGGACCTTCAATGATGGCTTACCCAGCAATCATGTAAATGTTATAGCTCAGGGTCCCGAAGGTTTCTTGTGGGTTGCGACAGCCAGTGGCTTAACCCGATTTGATGGCAATGAATTCAAAAATATTTTAGCTATCCCTGAAGCAAAGAGGCATTTGCTTTCTGATAATATCGAACAACTGTTTTTTGATACGTCGGGTGCACTATGGCTCGGAACCCGAAACGGTCTGACGCAACTCCAGTTTTCCTCAGAGCACAAGCTTAAAACCTTTGAGTTATCAGGGCGTGAGTCCGGCGGTCAAACTCGTATAAGACACATTTCAGAAGACGCAAAAGGTCGGTTACTGGTTGGTACAGACCGATTCATTTACCGCCACACTCCCGGAACAGAGGTTTTTGAACCCTTAAACCTAAGCTATAACGGCACCCCGATTCAGCACGTAAACTATATTTATCATGGAAAAAAATGGAACTGGTTAAGTACTGAAAATCAGGGAGTATTTGCCTGGGATGGTTTTTCCAGTGAAGTTTTTGCGGTTAATAAACAAAACCCGATTACAGACACAATACCAGGCAAGCAGCTTTACGCTGCCGTTCACTATCAAGATAAGCTCTGGCTTGCAACAGAGCAAGGGCTGACTCTTCTGGACAAAGATTTACGCTTAAAAGCACTTCCTGAGTACCTTAGCAACCTAAATAAAGTTAATGATATAGCATTAACTCAAGACCGTTCCGCAATTTTACTCAGTGCTGCTAATGGTCTGTATGAATTACAAAATGAAAAGCTTATCAAGCTACATAACGCACCCACCGCATCGGCTTTGCAAGTTACCCGGGGGGACGTTTTTTTCGTACCGGATAATCAGGGCATTTACCAACTAGACACGCCTTTTGCTCCGGCAGCCCTGGTTTCCGGTTCCAATACACAGCAGAGTTCAGCCAGCATAAACATTCCTCAACTGATGCAACAAGTATCAGCAGCGATAGAAGATAGCAATGGTAACTGGTGGTTAGCGACAGACTTAGGGTTATTATTTTACAATACCGTCAATGAAGAAATCTCCGAACTTAATCACTACCCGGACGCCCAGTTTGAGATAAATAAAATGCGTTTATTCGCTAATCAGCTTTATCTTGTTAATAACTCCGGAGAGCTATATCAGTACAACATTATTAATAGAGACTGGAATTCACTAATAGCGTCAGAATTGTCGGCAACACCCAATAATTTGAATTTAACGGCATTTGACCATTCGCTTTGGTTGCATACAAAAACCGAAGCCATCGAAATAGACGCCTTTGGACAAGTCTCTCAGAAAAAAACAATTTCTGTCGATAATGAACTGTTAAACAAACCACCCCATATTGACTTAGAAAAAGTCAGCAACGCCACATTTATAGCTGACTTTACGGTTCCGTTCGCAGCCGCTCCGACAGAGTTACACTACCGCTACAAATTGAATCACGCTGAAAATAGCTGGCAAACTCTGGGAAAAAGCGGTGCATCGCTACAACTATCGTCGTTGCCCGCCGGGTCGCATGAACTAGAGGTTCAGGTATCTTATCATGATGACCTCTGGTCGCCATCGGCAGTGGCTCAGCTTGACGTGGCAATTCCTTTTTGGAAAACACCTTTTGCCTGGATCGGCGGCACACTCATCTGTGCTCTGGTCTTGTTATCGTATTGGCTTTATCTGCGCCAGCGGCAAACCAACATGCGCCGCGATCTTAAACAGTACCACCGGCAGGCTCAAGGCGTACTTTCCAGCCGTTACCAATGCTGGGAATGGGATCTCGATTCAGGCGAACTGATACGACAGAATATCTGGGAGAACTGCCCCGCTTTCCCTATTGACGGGAAACGACTTGGCCTTTCTGGCGGAAAGTCGAACGTACACCCGGAAGACTTAAAACGACTGCAAAAAAGCCTTGCAGACCACCTAAGTGGTGAGTCTGAGTTGTTCGAATGCAGCTATCGACTGGACAATCAGGGCAACTGGCTGTGGGTATTAGATAGAGGAAAACTTCAAACTAACGATGAACACCGAACTATGTTCGGTACCCTAAGTGACATAAGCAGTCTGATAAGCTCTGAAGAGCGAATTACGATGCTGGCTTCTTCGATTACAAATATATCTGATGGAATTTGCATCTTCGACCGGTTTTTCCGAAAACGCGAAGTCAATAATGCGTTTGAGCGAATTAGCGGCTTCAGTCGTGAACAGGTTTTAGGTCAGTTATTGACGCTTGAATGTTATCCCGAGAGCTTCGTGAATCAAATAAAAAGAGCGGTCATAAAAGAGGGAACCTGGCGGGGTGAAATCACCGATGTTAAAGCCAACGGTGAAGAGTTCCTGATGGAATTAACCCTTGATGCGGTTCGGGATGATAACGGTGAGGTGTCACTCATCGTTGCCAGTTTCTCGGATATCACCGAAAGGCGTCACACAGAAAACGAGCTTCGCCGCTTGTCGAACACCGACACTTTAACCGGCCTGCCGAATCGTTCTTACTTTCAGGTCAGTCATTCAAATCTGGTTAGGAAAAAAGTCTCACATACTTTATTGCTCTTTGATTTAGACGATTTTAAGAAAATTAACGACTCCTTAGGTCATGAGATTGGTGACCAGCTTTTATGCCAGGTTGCCGAGCGACTTATGGATATTGGCCGTCGGCAGGATACTCTTTATCGGTTGGGTGGAGACGAGTTTGGTTTGCTCATTGAAGACAGCGTGGACATAAACCTAATTGGCGATTTGGCCAACCAAATTAACCTAAAAGTGGCAGAGCCATACTTTATTGAGCAACAGGAAATTGTCATTGGCAGTTCCATTGGCATTGTACTTTACCCTCACGACGGCCAGACGTCGCAGGAGCTTTTACAGAAAGCCGATATGGCTATGTATCATGCCAAGCAGCGTGGCGGAAACTGCTATCAGTTTTTCAGCCAGTCAATGAACGAGAACGCGGTCAAACGACTTAAGCTGGAAAATGAATTAAGAGCAGCATTAAAGTCTCATAATATTCGCGTTTACTATCAGCCGAAAATAGAAATAAACTCCGGCCATATTGCCGGACTTGAGGCGCTGGCCCGCATTGAGAGTGAAGACGGCTCAATGATTAATCCGGCTGACTTCATTCCTCTGGCCGAAGAAACCGGGCTTATTATTCCACTAGGCGAAGAAGTTTTGCGGCTAGCATGCCGTGATATGAAACGCTTTATGGCTTGTCAGGGCTCACCGAAGAGCATTGCTGTGAATTTGTCTGCCCGGCAGTTTATGCAATCCAGTCTGGCCTTGCAAATTGAGCAAATTTTACGTGAAGAGGGGTTGCATCCTCGCCATGTTGAGTTTGAGATAACCGAAGGCATGGTCATGAGCGACCCTGAACGCGCCATTACTATGATGGAAAACCTATCTGATATGGGTGTAAAACTGGCTCTGGATGATTTTGGTACAGGTTACTCTTCGCTGTCGTACCTTAAGCGTTTTCCTATGAACAGCCTGAAAATTGATAAAGCCTTTGTTGATGACATAACCATCAACGACAAAGACCGTAATATGGTCGCGTCAATTATTGCAATGGCACATAACCTTGGCCTGAAGGTTGTTGCGGAAGGGGTTGAAACTAAAGCTCAGTTACAGACGTTAAAAAGCCTCAAATGCGAATACATTCAAGGCTTCTATTTTGCAAAACCAATGCCGGCTGATGCGTTAATTGAGTTTATTGAGCAGCACAACGAAGTAGCTGCTCAGGTTTAACGTTACTAATAAAGGCTATTGATAAAAATTCCAACCATTTTCCAGCATTTGCTTCAACAAAGGCGCAGGCGTGTATCGTTCGCCACGTTCTGCTGCCAGCTTCTCTAGCTTATTCACTATCGTTTCAAGCCCCTGGCTGTCCATATAACGGAATGGCCCGCCAAGGAAAGGTGGGAAACCGATACCGAAAATTGCACCAATATCACCGTCGCGAGGACTGCGAATAATCTCTTCCTGCAAACAGTAAGCAGCTTCATTCAGCATGGGCAATAAACAAATATCAATAATTTCGTCCGCAGACTTGCTCTCGTTCGGATCAATATCCAGCAAAGAATACACTGAAGTGTCTACCGGCTTACCCTTTACACTCTTGCCGTATTGATAAAAGCCTTTTTGGTTTTTCTTACCTTTACGGTCGTCGTCAATCAGCTTCTCAAAAGCTTCAGGCGCTTCAAAACGATCACCCAGCTCTTTCACCAAGACCGGAGCCACTTTTGCCGCAACATCGATACCAACCTCATCCAGTAAAGTAATTGGCCCCACCGGGAAACCAAATTTCACTAAGGTTTTATCGATATGCTCAATAGGCTCTCCGGCTAACAGTAAGCGCGCAGCTTCGTTCATGTAGGGCGCAAGAATTCGGTTTACATAGAATCCGGCACCATCTTTCACCACTATCGGAGTTTTACCCTGCTTCTTGGCCAGAGAAACCGTTGTGGCTATTGTCTTATCGGAAGTACCCGGATGGGTAATAATTTCCGCCAACGGCATTTTATCGACCGGAGAAAAATAGTGGAGCCCAATAACCTGTTCCGGGCGCTTGGCTTTAGCCGCTATTTGAGTAATAGGCAGTGAGCTCGTATTAGTTGCAAAAATGGTCGACTCGTCTGCGTGCTCCTCCACATCAGCAACCATTTTTTGCTTCAGGTTAAGGTCTTCAAATACCGCTTCAATAACCACATCGGTACGCTCAAATCCACTGTAATCAAGCGAACCGCTCAGCATTAGCATGGTCTTTTCAAGCTCGGCCCGGCGCATATGCCGACGCTTCACTTTTTTATCTAGACGCTCGTAACTGTAATGTAATGCATGTCGAATTCCGTCTTCAGCGATGTCCTTGATACGTGCAGGAATACCTGCTTTAGCCGCCGTAACATAGGCAATACCGCCGCCCATCAATCCACCACCTAAAACGCCAACCCGTTTGACCAAATCAGGTTTAACGCCATTGGCACCGGTTTCTTTTTTCATTTCAGTGGTGGCAAAGAAAATCTGGCGCAGCTGATAAGACTCTGGCGTCATTGCCAACTCACCAAAGCTACGGGCTTCCTTATCCAGGCCAGCTTCGCGGCCACGTTCAACACCTTCACGCACCGTCTGAATGATTTTATCAATTGCCGGGTAATTGCCCTGAGCTTTCTTCTGCGCCTGCTCACTGGCCTTTTTAAAGATAATGTCACGGCCAAACTTGGTCGCCTCCAGCACTTTACTAATGCCCTTAAGTGGCGGCTTAGTTGATTTTGGCTTACGTTTTAACGCGTGCTCAACGGCAACATCCAACAATATGCTTTGGGGAACAACCTCGGTGACAAGTCCTGCTTTCAGAGCCTGTTTAGCCCGCAGTTCTTTACCGGTCAGGATCATCGTCAGTCCTTGCTGAACACCAACCAGTTCAGGCAGACGTTGCGTACCACCACTGCCCGGTAACAAGCCTAATTTCACTTCAGGTAAGCCCAGAGCTGTCTTGCTGTTGTCGGTACAAACTCTTACATGACAAGCCATGGCCAGTTCCAGTCCACCACCCAGGCAAGCTCCGTTAATAGCCGCAACCACAGGCACATTTAACTGCTCGATGCGATCAAACATAGCCTGCCCTTTTCGCGCCAGACTTTCTGCATCCACGGCATTTTCACAACCGTCTATCATGTTGATATCAGCACCGGCAATAAAGGAGCCTGGCTTACCACTAATAAAAACCACACCTTTGACTGAATCATCGCTTTCTAAGCGATTCATCAAACTGCCAACTTCTTCGGCAAATGAGTCTTTTAAGGTATTCATCGACTCACCAGGGACATCAATCGTAATTACAGCGACGCCGTCGTCCCTAACTTCCATAGTGAATGCTTTATCCTGACTCATTATTCTGTCTCCACAATCATTGCTGCACCCAGGCCACCGGCAGCACAAGCGGTTGTTAAACCGACACCACCACCGCGACGGCGCAATTCATTCAAAGTCTGTGTGATCATTCTGGTACCGGTTGCGGCAAATGGATGACCATAAGCAATGGAGCCGCCCAGCACGTTAAATTTATCCATATCGATTTCGCCAATGGCTTTATCACGACCCAGCTTCTCTTGCGCAAACTTATCACTGGCAAACATCTTCATATTCGCCAATGTTTGCGCTGCAAAAGCCTCGTGCATATCAATAAGGTCTAAATCGTTTAAGCTCATACCCGCGCGGTCTAAAGCCACCGGAGTCGAATAGGAAGGTCCCATCAGCATGTCTTCTTCCACCTGTAGGGCAGCAAAGGCATAACTGCGTAAGTAACCTAATACCGGCAACCCGAGTTCTTTCGCGCGGCTTTCGGTCATCATCATGACAGCAGAAGCTCCGTCAGTTAAAGGCGTGCTGTTCGCCGCAGTCACTGAACCATGCTTGCGATCGAATACCGGCTTTAATTTCGCCAGTTTTTCTATCTGGCTGTCACCGCGAATATTGTTGTCGCGGCTCAAATGCTGTTTATAAGGCTCAGGGTAAGCCGTCATCACTTCATCACTTAACCAACCAGCTTCCCATGCAGCATGAGCCTTTTGGTGCGATCTTACCGTTAGCTCGTCCTGGTCTTCACGGCTAATGTTATGCGTTTTCGCCATTTGTTCCGCCGTTTGTCCCATGCTTAGTCCGGTACTGTATTCTGCCACGGCCGGTGGTACAGGCAGTAAGTCTTTAAAACCCAAGCGCTTCAATATAGAAAACCGTTGCCCTAAGGTTTTTGCTTTATTTAAATCGACTAGAGCACGCGCCAGACGTTTACTGACACCAATAGGTAATACCGAAGATGAATCCGCACCACCAGCTATGCCGCCACGAATATGGCCAGCCACCATAGCTTCGGCAATATTAACCGCCGACTGAAAGCTTGTAGCACACGCGCGGGACACACTGTAAGCATCAGTACCAACAGGCAAACTGGTTCCCAATACTATTTCACGGGCAATGTTAGGCGCTTCCGGCATTTGCACAACCTGACCAAACACCAGTTGCTCAACCCAGTCACCGTCAATACCGGTTTTATTCACTAATTCCTGAACAACCATTTTACCTAAGTCGACTGCGGGTATGCCGTGAAAGTCCGTTGCTTGTTTCGCAAATGGTGTTCTTATACCCGCCACAAAGGCAATTCTTTCGCCATTTACGGTTAGCAAGCGTTGTGCTGCTGTCATAATAAATCCTCAATTCAAAAACCAATACTGGTCTGACCACAAATTATGTTACAAATTCTAGCCCGTAATAGAGCAGATTAAAACCACCGTTTTCGGTAAAGTATGCTGTATAGATTGAAATTTCGGAACAAAGACAGCATTGTTGCTGTCATTGCTATGCAGTACTGACAGCATAGTCAGTTTTCGCTGATAACGACAGCCTGGAGTAAACATGACCGCGACAGCGTTTCAAAAGCTACAAAATTACCTGAATCGGCAAGTGCTTGGACAGCCGGACTTCACTCAAAACCTTTTAATTGCCGTATTGGCTGACGGCCACCTGCTGGTAGAGGGCCCTCCCGGCCTGGCTAAAACCCGTGCAGTACAAGCTTTAGCAAAAGGTATTGAAGGCGACTTCCATCGGGTGCAGTTCACTCCCGACTTATTGCCCGCCGATTTAACCGGTACCGACATTTTTCGTCCCGAAACTGGACAGTTTGAGTTTCAACAAGGCCCTTTGTTCCATAATTTAATTCTGGCCGATGAAATTAACCGAGCCCCGGCAAAAGTTCAGTCAGCATTACTGGAAGCTATGGCAGAGCGACAAATAACTGTCGGTCAACGCAGCTACCCACTTTCTGATCTTTTTATGGTGTTAGCAACACAGAACCCGCTGGAGCAGGAAGGAACTTACCCGTTACCTGAAGCCCAGCTCGACCGTTTTTTATTGCATTTAAAACTCGACTATCCGGATGCCGAGACCGAACAGCAAATTCTGCGCCTAACCCGGGGAGAAGCCCTGTCAGGTGATCTTGATATGCCTACGCCATTAACGCAAAAGCAGTTATTCGACGCGCGCCACGAAGTCCTGCAGTTGTATTTAGATGATGCAGTCGAAAACTATCTGGTTCAGTTGATTATCGCGACACGTCAGCCGCAGCGCTACGACCAGAACCTAGCACAATGGATAGGTTACGGCGCCAGCCCTCGCGCCACTATAGCGTTGGAGCGCTGCGCCCGCGCTAAAGCCTGGCTCGACGGTCGCGATTTCGTCACACCTGACGATGTTATCAGCGTGTTCCATAACGCTTTACGCCACCGTATTATTTTGAGTTATCAGGCGGAAGCCGATGGCGTATCACACGATCAGGTTCTTGATACAATACTGAAACTTGTACCGGCACCATAATGTTAAAAGCTGAAGTTGAACAATGGCTTAAGCAGTTGCACTGCGATGGAGTCAGTCCCGGTATTCAGGAACTTCTTTATTATCGCAGTAAAATTAATGCGTTTGCACGCCACCATAAAAGTCTGCCGCGCTCAAGCCAGACCGGCCCCCTGCTAAGTAAGAGCCGGGGGCGCGGAATGGAGTTTGATGAAGTACGGCATTACCAGCCCGGTGATGATATCCGCTCCATTGACTGGCGGGTAACCGCGCGAACCGGTAAAGCTCATACCAAGCTCTATCGTGAAGAAAAAGAGCGCCCGGTATTTATCTGGGTGGACCTTTCTTTAACCCAATTATTTGGTAGCCAGTTTGTATTTAAATCTGTGCAGGCTTGTCACTTAGCCGCAGCCCTGGCCTGGCAGGCACAACACAAAGGCGACCGTATTGGTGGGCTCATTGGCAACGGTTGGCAACATCAGGAGTTAAAACCTATAGCCAGACAAAAAGGCGTTTTACGTTTATGTCATGCACTTCTGGAAGTTCATAAAGACAGCCTGAAGCGTTGGCAAGACAAGCAAAAACAGCAACAAAACACGCTGGATGATAACTTAAAACGCATACGACAACTGGTTAAGCCCGGCAGCAGCATTCATGTTATCAGTGATTTCTATAACGCAGGCGAACGCTTTCTGGATGGTTTGCGCGTGCTATCCCAGCATAATTCGGTTCGTTGTTTTGGGCTTTACGACCCTATGGAGCATGAGTTGCCTCAGGGGTACTCGTCTCATCCGCTGGCAATTACCGATGGTCAGCAACAAGTCAGTATAAATCTCGCTGCTCAACAGCAAAGAAAAACATATCAAAATGCCGCTGAGCTTCGTTGGAGCAGTATTCAGCAAGAGTTCAGGAAACGGAAGTTGTCTTTAACACCAATATCCAGTGCTTTACCATTGGAACAGCAATGGGCAGAGGTAAAATAATGCAGCAACCGTCATTAGATAAGCTTAATGATATTGTCGAGCCGGGAGCGGCGAGTTGGTGGCCGCCGTCATGGCCGGCAATTGCTCTTGCCGTTGTACTACTGGCTGGCATCGCTTTATTTATTTTTTGGTTAGTTCGGCGTCGACAGCAGTCGCGCGCGCGCAAAGCGGCTATCAGGCAGTTGCAGCAAGACAGAAATATGGGCATCGAAGAGCTTACTATATTGTTGAAACGCACGGCGCTGGCGTATTACCCCAGAAAAGTCGTTGCGGAAAAACACAGTCGTCAATGGATAAGTTTCTTGCTCAGTCCTCTGTCAGGCAAGGAAAAGACAACTTATGAACCCTTGCTTAACGAGGCCAATAAAAACTTTTATGGTATTGCTGATAATAACTTTAACCGACATTACTACGAACTCGCTCGCCTGTGGCTGAGTAAAGATTTAAGCAAGCAACCCGGAGCCGATGATGTTTGAATTTGCCTGGCCGTGGATGTTTTGCCTACTGCCCTTACCCGCCATTATCTGGAAATGGTTTCCGGCCGAACGTAAAAGCAGCTCGGCCATACGCCTACCCAGCACTTACGGTTTAGTTAGCGGCAGTCAGAATTCTGGTAAACGCTGGCTTTTATTACCGTTGATGAGCTTATGCTGGATCATGCTGGTCGCGGCTGTCGCAAAACCTCAATGGCTTGGCGAGCCGCTCGCAATTCGAGCCGAAGGAAGAGAAATTATGCTGGCGGTGGATCTATCCGGCAGTATGGAGATTGCGGATATGCAACTGGAAGGCCGCTCAGTCAACCGTTTAACTATGGTTAAGCACGTTTTGAGCGACTTTATTGAACGCCGCGAAGGTGACAGGCTTGGGCTTATTCTATTTGCAGATACTGCCTATTTGCAGACCCCCATGACTTACGACCGCAATACTGTAAAACAAATGCTCAATGAATCTGTACTCGGCCTAGTGGGTGAACGCACCGCAATAGGAGACGCTATTGCTTTGTCGGTGAAGCGCTTTCGTGACGACGAAGAATCGAACCGGGTACTGGTATTGCTGACCGATGGTCAAAACACAGCGGGGAATTTAACTCCGGAGCAGGCTCTTGAGCTGGCTCAGGCTTACGATGTGACGATTTACCCTATCGCGGTAGGTGCTGAAGAAGTAGTAGTTGATAGCTTTTTCGGGCAACGGCGAGTTAATCCAAGCCGTGATCTGGACGTACCGTTAATGCAAAGTATCGCTAAACAAACTGGTGGTAAATATTTCCGTGCCCGCAGTACCAGTGAGCTCGAAGAAATTTATCAACGCCTGGACAAGCTGGAGCCTATTGCCGGTGACCCTCAGCAACTAAGGCCCCGAGTCAGTTTATTTTACTGGCCATTAGCAATCAGTTTTCTTCTGTTTATCGCGCTAGCCTTGTTGCACTATCGCCCATGGGGGAGACGTTCATGAACGAATTTCATTTATTGCGTCCCTGGTGGTTGTTGGCTTTAATTCCGGTCGCACTGCTGTACTGGCGTTTACTCTACAGTCAGAAACATCAGGCAGGATGGCATCAATGGCTACCCGGACACCTGTCAAAAGTATTGGTTAAGTCAGGGTCACAACCCTCTCTCTGGCCAGCCCATCGTTTTCTGTTAATTTCAGTTTTGGCAACACTGGCTCTTAGCGGGCCTACCTGGGAACGACTGCCACAACCGGTTTACCAACTTGAATCGGGACAGGTTGTGATTATGGACATGTCGCCATCGGTTTTAGCCGATGACATTTCACCCAACCGCTTAACCCGAATGAGATACAAAGCTATTGATTTAGTCCGGGCAGGACTTGATGGTGACACGGGTCTTATCGCTTACGCCGACGATGCTTTTATCATCAGTCCGCTGACTGCCGATAACCGTAATTTAATGAACCTCATTCCCTCTCTCTCACCCGACATTATGCCGGCGCAAGGCAGTGAACCTCAGTTAGCTCTGGAGCTGGCTGACGAGTTATTAAAGAATGCCGGCTATCCGCAAGGCGATATATACTGGCTTACCGACGGCATCAGTAGTAGCGAACTCAACCAGCTAAGTAGCTATTTGCGCTCTATTGAGCATCGGGTTTCAATTCTGGCGGTTGGTACCGAAGATGGTGCCGCAATCCGCGATAGCTCTGGCCGTTTATTAAAAGACAACAATCAGGTCATTATTGCCAAAACTTATCCTTCGCGATTATCTGATCTGGCTTCTATTACCGGAGGAGCCTTCTCATCAGTAACCGCGGACAACAGTGATATTGATAAACTGATAAACCAGGCACCACTGACACGTGAAGGTAAGGACGGTGATGATCAGCAGCAAGGAGACTCGTGGCGTGATATGGGCCCTTACGTTGCACTCTTTATCTTACCTATTATGTTATTTAGCTGGCGTCGGGGCAGTCTGCTAAGCCCAGTGTTAGTCTCTATGTTATTGCCTTTAATCGGCTTCACTCCAAATGCTCATGCTCAACAGGAGTCCGTCTGGCAGAAACAACTACTGAACCAGGAGCAACGCGCACAGCGTTTATATCAGGAAGAAGAATATCAACAGGCTGCTAATCTGAGTGAGACGCCTTTTCGCCAGGGTTCAGCATTCTACCGCGATGGTGACTATGAAGCTGCCGCCGAGGCTTTCTCTCAGGACGATTCAGCAGAAGCGCAATACAATTTAGGTAATGCTCTAGCTCAGCAGCAGCAATACGATGCAGCAATAGAAGCTTACGACAAGGCGTTAGAACAACGGCCTGACTGGTCACTGGCAGCCGAAAACAAGCAGCTTGTCGAGCAATTACAACAACAGCAGGAGTCCGAAGACTCCGGCGACTCGGACGAATCCTCCGAGGAGTCAGATTCCGATAACAACGAATCGGATAAGAATTCTGAGCAAAGTGGTGACAGCGAAGATCAGCAAAGTAATCAATCCAACAATAATGATGGTCCTCCTAACCCGGATGAGCAGGGCCAGCAGGATGGAGAGTCTGATCCGGAGCAAAAAGAACAGGAGCAGGAGTCATCTCAGGAAGAAATGCAAGAGCAACAGAGCAAGGATCAAGACACCGAAAGCGCAGAAGAATCCAACGAGCAACTTCAACAGCAAGTGCGCGAGGGCGATATTGATCCTGAGAAAGCCCAGCAATTGGAACAATGGATGAACCGGGTGCCTGATGACCCGAGTATACTGCTACGTAATAAAATGCTTCTGGAGAGCCAGAAACGGCGTCAGCGAAGAGCCTCAGAACCCCAGGGAGAAGATAAAAAATGGTAAGAGTATGGCGACACATTATCTTATTGATAAGTTTTTTGCTCGTGAGTCAGCTTGCTCACGCTGATGTCTCTGACGTTACCGCAACGGTCGATCGCAACCCGGTTACGGCCAACGAGTCCTTTGTTTTAACAGTAACCGTTGACGACGATGTGGCTAATGACAGCTTTTCGCCATCTAAACTACTAAAAGACTTTGTTGTGGGCCGAACTTCGGTTAGCCGCCAAACGTCAATGATTAACGGAAAACTAAGCAAACAGACGCGCTTTACAACCGTACTCATTCCTCAGTCCGCCGGGGAATATAAAATTCCCGAAATTAGTATAGGTGGGGTTTCATCGGCTCCTATTTCACTGCAAGTTCTGGAGCCAGGCAACAACCAGGATAACGAACAGAAAGTCGCTTTCCTTGAAGCTCAGGTCGACAGTCAGCAAGTCTATTTACAGCAACCTATTACCTATGTTGCGCGTTTATTTCTTGCTGCCGACTTAAACAAGGGAAACTTAATACCGCCTGAAGCAGAGAATGCCGACATTCAGCAAATTGGCAGGGATGAAGAAAGCACTGAAATGGTGAATGGCAGGCGCTATAAGGTTTATCAGCGTGTTTATCAAATAACGCCAAGCAAGTCCGGTTCTTTAAGTATTACAGGAGCCCGGTTCGATGGTGAAGTTTTCACTCAGGGTCAGCGTTCTATCTTTTCATCTTTTTCCAATACGCAGCCTGTCAGCACCATTGCTGAAACTATAGAGGTTGAGGTGCAGGCCGTTCCGGATAATTGGCAAGGCCATTGGTTACCCAGCGAGCTTGTCAGTGTTTCTCAGTCTGTTTCTCCTGAACAAGACAGTTACACCGTAGGCGAACCCTTTACGGTTTCTTATATGCTGACCGCGGTTGGTGTGAAACCAGAGCAATTACCGGACATTCAACCCGAATTTCCCGATACGGTAAGAGTTTACCCGGATGGCGATGAGACGGATCAGTTTAACCGTAACGGCGTTATTATTTCGCAAAAAACAATAAGCTTTGCGATCGTTCCTAATCAGCCTGGGCCGTTAAAAATTCCGGCGCTAAGCATCCCCTGGTTTAATACCAAAACAGGCTCACCTGCATCGGCAAAAACCGAAGAGCTTAACTTTTCTGTCGCAATGGGTGACGGCATGCAGTCTATTCCGTCGCCAAATGATAATGCCGAAACTCCTGCTGCTGAAAAGCACCCAGAAAAGGATAAGAAGCAAGCTTCGACTGAGGTGGAAGCCCAATCAGCTGAATGGAATATCTGGGTAATAAGTTTACTCGCCCTTGCATTGGTTATTTCGCTCATACTGAACGCTTACCTTCTTTGGCATAAAGGCACAATCTCTCAGAATAGAGTATCGTCGCGTAAACCGGAAGAAACACCGCGTAACCTCAATAAAGACAAGTTCTGGCGAGAATTTCAGCTTGCCTGCCGTAACAATAATGCGCAAGAAGCAAAAGACTCTCTATTAGAGTGGGCAACCCGATATTTTAAGCGTTCGTTTAATAGCTTAACAGAGCTGTCCCAGTACCTTTCGATACAAGCTGCCTGCTCAAGCTTGCAGCAAAGTCTCTACCATCCGGGAGCTACCCCATGGCAGGATGGTAAAGTGCTTTATAAAGAGGTTAGAGCGTCGATAGAAAGTAGGAAAAATAAAACAACAACCAAAAGCGTGCTGCCTAATTTATATGGCAATGGTTGATAAAAACTTTCCGCAATAGCAATAAAAAAGCTCAGACTTTTTACGGTCTGAGCTTTTTTCTTCGATATTAACCTTTACCGAGTTGATAAACGTTGAATATCTGCGTCCGTTTTTAAGTTATTGATGAACGCTTGTAACATAACCTGAGCCTGACGATTCTGCATCTGACTCTTTAACTCATCAAGCTGGTTGTCGTCAGCATTTCCCGGAGAAACGTCCGTCAACGCAACCACAGCAGCATCGCCATTTGGCAAGGCAACCGTATTAAAAACACTCTCGTCGCTGGCTGAAGGAGACATCGAGAACAACTCTTGTATTATGGCTCGCGGATATTCGTCGCTATTCCGCTCCACGCTGTCTACCCAGACAATGTCGTCACTGACGTCATCGCCGTTTTCCCATGCCTGCATCCATTCTTCTGCCTGCTCGAGTGCCAGCTGCTGCGCTTTTTCTACGCGCAATTGTGAAACGATTTGTTCACGAACTTCATCCAGATCTTTTACACGCTCTGGTTGATGATCCGTTACGCGCACAACAAGAGAACGGTCATCCGGCGTCTCAATGATGTCACTATTCAGTTTCTCTTTAATTAATTCTTCCGAAAATAAGTTATTGAGAATCACATCATCGCTTAATGAAGTAGGCGCTCGCTCACGAGTAAATAAATCGGAACGGCGTACAGTAGCACCAATTTCTTCTGCAGCAGGTTCTAAAGTGTCAGGCTGTTCAAAACTAATTTCCGCAAGTTTTTGTTGTTTTTCGAAATAGCGGTCTTCCGCTTTTTCGGTCAACAGTTGCTGACGCACTTCGTCTTCCACTTCGCTAAATGGTGTGACTGAGCCTTCGCGTAAATCAGTCAGCTTAATAATGTGGTAACCAAAACTGGTTTCCACAATACCGGATAAGTCGCCGACATTCTCCAATTCAAAAGCAGCGGCATCAAAGTCTTCATCCATCATACCGGCTTCTATCCAGTCAAGATCGCCGCCCTGCTCTGCCGAGAACGTGTCATCTGAATAAGTCTGCGCTACTTCCGAGAAGTCCGCACCTTGTTCAAGTTCAGCAAGCGCTTCTTCAGCTTTCTCTTTGGCGTTATCCGTATCAAACTCAATCAGAATATGAGACACACGGCGCTCTTCTTCCGTTGAATATTGTTGCTGACGTTCATCATAGTACTGACGTACTTCTTCATCTGAAATTTCGACTTCAGACTCAACAGCAGCTAACGAAAGCTCCACATAAGCAACGCTAAGCTTTTCCTGAGTCCGGAACATATCTTGGTTTTGCTGATAGAAGTTTTCAATATCCTGATCTGCAATCTCTACCTGTTCTTCGAAGTTCTCATTGCGAGCGACCAGAAAGCCCCCTGAACGGGATTGACTCTGTAAACGCATAAAGGCTATAGCTTCAGGCTCCAGTACGAACTCAGTTGCAGACAGCCCGCGTAGCAATTGGTTGCGTGTCATATCTTGCTGCATAACCTTAGCAAAAGCTTCAGGGCTGTAGCCGGCATTACGTAACGCCATCAGATAAACATCGTTATCAAATTGTCCAGCCGTACGAAATTGAGAAATATCGCGGATTGCAGCTTTTACCTGCTCAGGCCCCACTCTCATTCCGTTATCTTCGGCGTATTGCACTAAAAGCTCTTGTTCGATGAGTTGCTCTAATACTCCGCTACGTAAATTACGCATATAATCTGGATCGGAAGTAATAGCAGAAAACATATCACCAAACTGCTCTTGCAAGCGGCTACGCTCATTTTCATAAGCACGATCGTAGTCACTACGAGGAATTTCTTCTCCATTAACTTTTGCGACAGCATCTTCTGTGTCACTAGTGATATAACCACCAACACCCGCTAATGCAAAAGTTAGAATGATTAACACAAGAATGGCCTTAGCAGTATAACTCTGCGAGCCTTCCCGAATCCGCTCTAACATAATAAGGCTTTCCTTATTTAACCTGAATAAACGACGTCACATTATAAGGTGATTCGTCTTAAAACTCACCATTCATACAAAAAAATAACCCGAGGTTTTATAAACCTCGGGCTACTATTATTATTCTTAAAAAAAAGCGCTAATGCGCTTTGATTAATTTACTGCGTCTTTCAGTGCTTTACCTGCTTTAAAAGAAGGAACTTTAGCAGCAGCGATCTGGATAGTCTCACCCGTTTGAGGGTTACGACCAGTACGAGCAGAACGCTCACGCACGCTAAACGTACCGAAGCCAACTAATGCGACTTGGTCATCTTTTTTTAGAGCATCAGTTACTGCATCGATCATAGAGTCCAGAGCACGACCAGCAGCAGCCTTAGAAATATCTGCACCTGCCGCGATTTTGTCAATAAGCTGAGACTTGTTCACAGTATCATCCCCTTAGATTGTTATTATCAAGTTTCCGTGGTTCCATTCGGATTTTAAAATGGGCCAGAACGGTTATATCAAGCTTGATTTAATTGTTCAAGCACCATTAGTCCAAATGGCTTTCCTATCCAGCTGTTCGTATGTCATACATGTGAATCAGCTATAAACTCTAGGCTACCACAGTCTTTTAGATTGAAAACCCTTTTTACTCACTTTTTAACGAAAAAATGCGGTCTGAAGCATGATTTCTCATCCGCAGGCCGCATTCTAGTGCTTGAATATGACTTTAGTATTAATCCGCTGGTTAATCCTTAACCAAGGCGACATCCAATACTTCATCAATCCATTTTACCGGCTGAATCACTAAATCTTCTTTTACGTTATCAGCAATTTCTTTTAAGTCGCGTTCATTCTCTTTCGGAATTAACACATGCTTAATTCCGCCACGATGAGCAGCCAGCAGTTTTTCTTTTAAACCACCAATGGCCAGCACTTCACCGCGCAATGTAATTTCACCCGTCATAGCAACATCTGAGCGTACAGGTTTACCGGTTAACGATGAAACCATAGCTGTCACCATAGCGATACCGGCACTGGGCCCGTCCTTAGGTGTAGCGCCTTCTGGCACATGCACGTGAATATCGCGTTTTTCATGGAAATCTTCCGCAATACCCAGCTTGTCAGCACGGCTACGAACCACTGTCAGAGCAGTCTGAATCGACTCCTGCATAACATCACCCAGGGAACCGGTGGTGGTTGTCTTTCCTTTACCAGCTACATTAGTAGCTTCGATAGTCAGCAAATCTCCACCAACTTCAGTCCATGCTAAGCCAGTGACCTGACCGACTTGATTCGCTTCTTCAGCTTTGCCGTAATCAAAACGTTGTACGCCAAGGTAGTCGCTCAGATTATCGCCGGTAATCTCAACATGTTTTATCGATTTATCCAGCAAAATTTGCTTAACCGATTTACGGCACAAACGTGACAGCTCTCGTTCGAGGTTACGCACGCCGGCTTCGCGTGTGTAATACCGGATAATGCCAATAATCGCACTGTCCTGAACCGTTATTTCTTTTTCTTTTAAACCGTTACGGCCAATTTGCTTGGTTAACAAATGTCGCTTCGCAATATTCAGCTTCTCTTCTTCGGTGTAGCCCGACAAGCGAATCACTTCCATGCGGTCTAATAATGGCGCTGGAATATTCATACTGTTAGATGTCGCCACAAACATGACATCCGACAGGTCGTAATCCACTTCAAGATAATGGTCATTGAAATTAATGTTTTGCTCAGGATCCAGCACTTCAAGCAATGCTGAAGCCGGGTCACCACGCATATCAGCCGACATTTTGTCTATTTCATCTAACAGAAACAACGGATTGCGGACACCAACTTTTGACATTTTCTGGATCAGTTTACCCGGCATAGAACCAATATAAGTGCGACGGTGACCTCGTATTTCTGCTTCATCGCGCACGCCACCTAACGCCATGCGCACATACTCACGCCCCGTAGCCTTCGCTATCGATTGTCCAAGCGACGTTTTACCGACACCCGGAGGACCTACTAAACAAAGGATTGCACCTTTCACTTTGGTGGTTCGTTGTTGTACCGCAAGATACTCAATAATACGTTCTTTAACTTTCTCTAGCCCGTAGTGGTCAGCATCTAGCACTTTTTCAGCGTGAGCTAAATCTTTCTTGATACGCGAACGCTTTTTCCACGGGACCGATACCATCCAGTCGATATAGCCGCGCACGACAGTCGCTTCCGCTGACATAGGTGACATCATTTTTAATTTTTGCAGCTCAGCTTCAGTCTTTTTCTTCGCTTCTGCCGGCATCTTAGCGTCATCAATTTTCTTCTGTAACTGCTCAAATTCATCGACGCCATCTTCGGTTTCACCCAGCTCTTTCTGAATAGCTTTCATTTGCTCATTCAAATAATATTCGCGCTGGCTTTTTTCCATCTGCTTTTTAACACGACTACGAATGCGCTTTTCTACCTGCAGAATATCAATCTCACCTTCCATAAGAGCCATCAGGTGTTCGATGCGCTCGCGAATGTCAGTAATTTCAAGAATGGCCTGCTTTTCTGCAAGTTTCAGTGGCATATGAGCGGCCATGGTGTCTGCTAAGCGATCTCCGTCTTCAATACCGGACAGAGACGTCAGTACTTCCGGTGGTATCTTCTTGTTTAGCTTTACATAGCCTTCGAACTGATTCAGCGCCGAACGAATAAGGATTTCTTCCTCTTTTTCCGGTAACTCTTCCGCGGCCAGGTAATGAATACTGGCCTGGAAGTATTCTTCGTTATCCTGCAATTCATCCAACTGCGCCCGCTGCTTACCTTCAACCAGCACTTTAACGGTGCCATCGGGTAGTTTCAGTAGCTGTAGAACCGTCGCAACTGTACCTACCTGATAAATATCCTCAGTAGTAGGTTCATCCACAGAAGCGTCTTTCTGAGCCGCCAGAAAAACTTGTTTATCTTCATCCATAGCGGCTTGTAAGCATCGAATCGACTTTTCCCGACCGACAAACAGTGGTATCACCATGTGCGGGTATACCACGACATCTCTCAACGGCAGAACCGGCATCGTTAATTGTTCGGTGCGCTCTTCGCTCATTAAATTCTCTCCCGACCTAGGTTTACTTTGTAATATGCGGTCTTTACCTGAAAGTTCAATCCTTGACAGAAAAAAAGGGCCTTTCCGGCCCTTTTTCGAACACTTTTAATACAGTTTCGGATTATTCGCCCGAAGCCTGCTTATTTTTCTGCTGATTCGCGTAAATTAGAATAGGCTCGGATTCACCAGCGATTACCGATTCATCCACCACAACTTTCGCGACCCCTTCAATAGAAGGCAATTCATACATAGTGCCCAGCAGAACACCTTCAACAATGGAACGTAGGCCTCGAGCACCGGTTTTGCGAGCCATGGCCTTTTTCGCAATAGCTCTTAAAGCATCTTCGCGAAACTCCAGTTCAACGTCTTCCATTTCAAACAAAGCTGAGTATTGCTTGGTTAACGCATTCTTTGGCTCACGCAAAATTTCAATCAGTGCTTCTTCATCCAGCTCATCTAACGTGGCAACAACCGGTAAGCGACCGATGAACTCGGGAATCAAGCCATAGCGAACCAAATCTTCTGGTTCCACTTTAGCAATAATTGCCCCTTCTTCACTTTGCGTCTTACTCTTCACTTCTGCGCCAAAACCAATACCGGTTCCGGTAGACAAACGTTGCTCGATAACTTTATTCAAGCCAGCAAAAGCTCCGCCACAGATAAACAGGATTTTTGATGTGTCGACTTGCAGAAACTCTTGTTGAGGGTGTTTTCGACCACCTTGTGGCGGCACAGAAGCAACTGTCCCTTCAATCAGTTTCAATAAGGCTTGTTGCACACCTTCGCCACTGACATCGCGAGTAATTGACGGATTGTCCGACTTACGCGAAATCTTATCAATCTCATCGATATAGACAATGCCGCGCTCTGCTTTCTCAACGTCGTAATCACATTTCTGTAAAAGTTTTTGAATAATGTTTTCAACGTCTTCGCCAACATAACCCGCTTCGGTTAATGTTGTTGCATCTGCCATAGTAAATGGCACATCCAAATAACGCGCTAAGGTTTCAGCCAGGAAAGTTTTTCCTGAGCCTGTCGGACCAATTAGCAGGATATTACTTTTGCCAAGCTCAACTTCCTGCTTGGCTGAACCGCGTAAGCGTTTATAGTGATTATAAACGGCTACCGACAACACCTTTTTAGCGCGATCCTGACCAATAACATAGTCATCCAAATGCTTACGGATAGCTTTTGGCACAGGCAATTCATCCTGATCCGGAACCGGAGACAGTTGATGAATTTCTTCTTTTAGAATGTCATTGCATAGCTCAACGCATTCATCACAAATGAATACGGACGGTCCTGCAATAAGCTTCTTAACTTCGTGCTGACTTTTGCCACAAAAAGTGCAATATAGCGGCTTATCGCCGTCACCTTTGGACTGATCCGTCATGCTTTTCTCCTAACTGCTCTGCGCCAACTCAGGACTCTTCGCCACGCTGACGTAAAATACCATCAACCAGGCCGTAATCGATTGACTCTTCTGCCGATAAAAAGTGATCGCGATCAGTGTCTCTGGCCACTTTCTCGTAATCCTGACCTGTGTTCTCCGCTAACATACGGTTTAAGCGCTCTTTCAGATCCAAAATTTGTTTCGCATGAATTTCAAAATCTGACGCTTGCCCCTGGAATCCACCCAAAGGCTGGTGAATCATCACTCGGGAGTTAGGCAGACAATAACGCTTACCCTGAGCTCCACCCGCTAACAGGAATGCTCCCATACTGGCGGCCTGGCCCATACACACAGTGCTAACGTCTGGCTTAATGAAGCGCATGGTATCGTAAATAGCCATACCTGCGGTCACTACGCCACCAGGCGAATTAATGTAAAGGTAAATGTCTTTATCAGGATTATCTGATTCTAAAAACAGTAGCTGCGCCACAATAAGATTGGCCATATGGTCTTCAACCTGACCACAGCAAAAAATGACACGCTCTTTTAATAGGCGTGAATAAATGTCGTAAGAGCGCTCCCCTTTTGAAGTCTGCTCGACGACCATAGGGACTAGCTGTGCCATTGGATCCTGAATATCGCTCGACATGTTTTATAAAGCTCCTGAAATAAAAATGGCTCGTATGAGGTCATACGAGCCATTAAACCAAGCTGTAGCGGGACCCGTCAAGGATTCCGTTACACGAGATTACTGCTGCTTCGGATTCATGATGTCATCAAAGCTCGCTTTTTTATCTTTAACCGAGGCTTTTTCCAACACGAATTCGATTGCTTGCTCTTCCAACGCTAAGTTACGAACTTGCTGCATCATATCGTTGTTTGACTTGTAGTATTCCACAACTTCCTGTGGGTCTTCATAAGCAGAAGCTGCGGTTGCAATGATTTCATCTACTTTCTCATCATCAGCTTTAAGCTCGTTACCACGAATCACTTCACCTAATAACAAACCCACTTTAACACGCTCTTTCGCTTGTTCTTCGAACAGCTCAGCCGGTAAGTCAGGCATTTGTTCAACATTACCACCGAAACGTTGAGCAGCCTGCTTACGCAACTGGTCAATTTCCTGGTCGATCATTGATTTAGGCAGTTCAACGTCGTTGTTTTCAACAATACCTTTCAGTACCTGTTCTTTAACTTTTGCTTTCACAGCGTTTTTCAGCTCGCGTTCCATATTTTTGCGAACTTCTTCTTTCAACGCTTCAACGCCGCCTTCTTTCACACCGAACAATGCAACGAACTCATCGTTTAGCTCAGGCAGGTCACGTGCTTCAACTTTCTTAGCGGTTACCACGAATTGTGCTTCTTTACCTTTCAGGTTTTCAGCGTGGTAGTCTTCCGGGAAAGTGACTTCAATCGTCTTTTCTTCGCCCGCTTTAATTCCTTTGATTTGATCTTCAAACCCAGGAATCATACGACCTTCGCCCAGCTCAAGCGCGAAGTCGTCAGCTTTACCGCCTTCAAATTCTTCACCGTCGATAGAACCAACGAAATCCATAGTGACACGGTCACCCTTTTTGGATTTACGCTTAACTTCTTTCCAGTCAGCGTGTTGTTTCTGCAACGTTTCCAGCATGTTGTCGACGTCTTTCTCGGTGACTTCAACAGCAGGCTTTTCAACTTTTACTTTGTCCAGGTTCTGTACTTCTACTTCTGGATACACTTCGAACGTAGCCGTGAACTCAAGATCTTTACCTGGCTCATTGACTTTAGGTTCAATTGCAGGTGCGCCAGCAGGGTTCAATTTTTCCTGCATAACAGCTTCAAAGTACTTACTTTGCATGATACTTGATGCTGCACGTGAACGGGCTTCGCGACCAAACAGCTTTTGTAATACGTTTGGTGGAATTTTTCCTTTGCGGAAACCATTCACACGGCGATGGCGATATTCTTCTTTTAATAAGCGTTTTACTTCGCTATCAATTGTATCTGCCGGGACTGTGACAGTCACACGACGTTCTAAACCTTGAGTTGTCTCTACAGAAACCTGCATTGCTTCATTACCTCGGTTTCAATCAATGAATGTTACTCGCATCAACTTATCATTATAAAAATGAGATACGGCAACGGCGTTGACCTTTAAAAATGACGCAGCATTATAGCGAGGTGACCGCCCGGAGTCGAGCCCCCGAGCGGCAATTTTTAGGCTTCACTTTAACGGAAGGAAAAATAACTAAGATTTGTCTTTAAGCTCAAGGAGTAGATTGTTGATTTCGCCCAGTTTATCCGGTTTTTCCCCGGCCATGTTTTCCTGATCGGCGACTTCAGTTTCCAGCTCATCATAACGCCACTGCGTCAGCACTTCGATTTTCTGCTCGTTTGAAAGCTCAGAATCGTTTGCCACGTCTTGCGGAGAATCAAACGCTTCAGCGGGATTCTTTAAACTTTTCTTAAAGTCCATAACAATAGCTCCAGCCAAGGATTAACAATAAAATCTTTTGATTAAGTATTAAGATAAATGTAGCAGTAGTGACTGAAAAGAAAAAGGGGAATTAGTGTAATGGTCGGCGATGCAGGATTTGAACCTGCGACCCCTTGGACCCAAACCAAGTGCGCTACCAAACTGCGCTAATCGCCGATATACAGGATGTTACTTCAAAAGAAATGGGGTGGATGATGGGACTTGAACCCACGACAACCGGAATCACAATCCGGGGCTCTACCAACTGAGCTACACCCACCACTGAGTGATTTCTTTGGCGCGTTATGGCGCACCCGGCAGGATTCGAACCTGCGACCCACGGCTTAGAAGGCCGTTGCTCTATCCAACTGAGCTACGGGCGCATATCGAACCAGTAAACCGTCAAGAGAATGGTCGGCGATGCAGGATTTGAACCTGCGACCCCTTGGACCCAAACCAAGTGCGCTACCAAACTGCGCTAATCGCCGAATTTCTCCGAAAGCCGTGTCAGACGCAGCTTTTAAAAACGCTATTGCTGGTCGACAACGGTGGCGAATATTACCTGCTGAAGACTGACCCGTCAAACTTTTTTTCGGTTATCGGTACCGACTGGCTACTTTTGCAACAACCTGATGACTAAACCAACAACCGGTGACATTCAAGGCAGAAAAAAGTTACAATGAGGCTTATATATCACCTTGAATTCTCTCATCTTTGGGAACGTCATTATGCCAGCTCAAATTATCGATGGTAAAACCATCGCTGCCACTGTTCGCCAGGCGGTTAAACAGCAAGTAAAAGAACGCATTGATTCCGGCTTACGGGCACCGGGGCTAGCTGTTGTCCTGGTCGGAAGCGACGCCGCTTCAGAAGTTTATGTGGGCAACAAGCGCCGTGCCTGTGAAGACGTTGGTTTTCGCTCGTTTGATTACGACTTGCCAATAACCACAACACAGCAAGAACTTGAGAAGCTCATTGAAGAGCTGAACGATGACGACGCCGTAGATGGTATTTTAGTTCAGCTTCCGTTGCCTGCGGGTCTGGATGCCACGCCGATTTTAGAACGAATTCGCCCGGATAAAGATGTCGACGGTTTCCACCCTTTCAATATCGGACGCTTGTCACAACGCATCCCTGCTTTGCGCCCCTGTACCCCCAAAGGCATTATGACACTGTTAGAACACACACAAGTCGACTTACATGGGTTAAACGCAGTGGTTGTCGGCGCATCGAATATTGTTGGTCGTCCAATGAGCCTGGAGTTATTACTGGCCGGAGCAACAACCACCGTGTGCCATCGCTTTACCAAAGACTTATCCGATCATGTAAAGCGTGCCGATATCGTCGTTGTTGCAGTAGGCAAGGCGGAGTTCATTCCCGGAGAATGGATTAAGCCTGGCGCCATTGTTATAGATGTAGGAATGAATCGCCTGCCCGATGGTCGGTTAACCGGTGACGTAGAGTTCTCTGTCGCTGCCGAAAGAGCTGGCTGGATCACTCCAGTTCCCGGTGGCGTTGGTCCCATGACAGTTGCCTCGTTAATTGAGAACACATTACAGGCCTGTGTCGATTATCACGACGTTCGTTAAGTTTTATTGCTGTCGGTAGCCGCTTAACATGACATGTTGAGCGGTATTCGATAACCCCCACAACGGTTCATCGAATAAAGTACTGCGGCCTGCACAGTAAGTCGCGGCTTTTGAATCTGAGAGTAAACTCTGTGTTGCTGCCAGAAAATCAGCAGCAATTGGAATTTCCAATGGCAAGCACCAATAAGTTTCAATGACCAGAACGCGTGCCTGATGCCATTCCTCCGAAGCATTATCGCCAGCCCGGGCATGATAATGGTCGACCGAAATTTCCAATACATCTTTTTGCAATTCGTTATCCCAACGCCAGTCGGAAAACTGGCGAAAGTCATCAGTACTGGGCGAAAGAACCTTTAATTCTCCAAACCGCGAGAAATGCATTCGCTGTTTAGCTATCGCCTCAGCTGCGGCGGTTATTTTGTTATCTATGTCCAGTTGTGGTTTTAAACCGGCCATTCCTGACGCCAGCGTGTTCACCATGGCGTTATTGTTGCCATGATTAAGACTTCCCGCTCTTACTGCATACTGATTCGCTACCGTGAGTGTTTGCTGCGCCCACCAAATAAAGAGCGCCTGAACAAAAGTAAAAACGCAGGCGACAATAACAGGCCAGACGACCAGCAGCTCAACACTCGCCTGCCCGGATTGTTTTTTCAGTATTTTAACGGGGTTCAGAAAAGAAAAACCCGCTGCCGGAAAAGCAGCGGGAAGTGTTATGCTCAAGCGAGACAATAACATGAGGACCTCCGTGTCCGGTGTGCCGTGTCCTTCAATAGACACGGCACTATGTTAGTTCAGCTTTTATCTTTTAACTATTGGCAAAATGAGTGTTTGTTCGTAAGTTTTTAGCTACTTTTCCTCAACTTTCCATTTACCGTTACGGTAGAACGCCTTCCACCCTGTTTGTTTCTTCTTAATTTCAGTTACAACGTACTGTTCTTTATTCTTTCTTGAAAAACGAACAATAGCATCATTACCGTCATCATCTTCCTTGGGTGCTTCTGCCAGGTACTTAAATTTTTCCGGTAAACGATCTTTAAACTGAGCCAGCTCTTTTACCGTTACCGCGCGTGTTTCTCTGGATTTAGGGAAGGTATTGGCCGACAGGAAAATACCGGAGGCACCGTCTCTTAGCACAAAGTAAGCATCCGACTCTTCACAAGGCAATTCCGGTAACGGCACAGGGTCTTCTTTCGGTGGCGCAGCTTCCCCGCTGCGCAGTAATTTCCGAGTGTTTTTGCACTCACTGTTGGTACAACCAAAATATTTACCAAAACGTCCCGTTTTTAACTGCATTTCAGAACCACACTTATCGCATTCAATGGTGGGTCCGTCATAACCCTTAATGCGGAAAGTCCCCTCTTCAACCAGTTGGCCGTCACATGTTGGGTTGTTACCGCAAACATGAAGCTTACGCTTTTCATCAATAAGGTAACTGTCCATTGCGGTGCCACATTTAGGACAACGCTTTTTGGCCCGAAGCGCTTCAGTTTCACGCTCTTCTTCGTCAGTCACCTCTATAGCTTCTTCGCCCGGTGTCAGGTTAAGCGTTTTGGTACAACGCTCTTTGGGCGGCAGGTTATAGCCAGAACAGCCAAGGAATACTCCCGTGGAAGCTGTTCTTATTCCCATTTTGCGACCACATTCAGGGCAGTCGATATCGGTAAGAACCATGCTGTTCTCGCGCATACCGCCTTCGGTCGGTTCCAGTTCTGCTTTTTCCAGACGCTCTTTAAAGTCGGCATAAAACTTATCCAGAGTCTCTTTCCAGTTCCGCTTTCCGGCAGCAATATCATCCAGAGCCTGTTCCATTTCCGCCGTAAAGTTATAGTTCATTAGCTCAGTGAAGTTCTCAACCAACCGGTCATTGACAATTTCACCCATTTTCTCAGCAAAGAACCGACGGCTCTCAACCCGAACATAACCGCGATCCTGAATGGTAGAAATAATGGAAGCATAAGTTGATGGACGACCAATACCCCGCTTTTCCAGTTCTTTAACTAAAGAGGCCTCGCCATAACGCGCCGGTGGCTTAGTAAAATGTTGTTCCGGGTTCAGTTTCTCCAGCTGTAATGCATCGCCTTTTTTCACGTCAGGCAAGGTCGCATCACCGTCTTTTTTACTACTGGCCGGAGGCATCACCTTAGTCCAACCGGCAAACCGCATAACGCGTCCGCGAGCTTTCAATTCAAAATCGCCGGCGGTTGCCGTCAAGGTGGTACTGTCGTACCGAGCCGGTACCATTTGACAGGCTACAAACTGACGCCAGATAAGTTCATACAAACGCTGGGCGTCTCTCTCCACAGAAGATAAAGATTCAGATTTAACCTTCACATCTGACGGACGTATCGCTTCGTGCGCTTCCTGCGCATTACTTTTTGCACCATAGCGAACAGGAGCATCCGGTAAATAATTTTTACCAAAGTCCTTGGTAATTAATTCACGACAGGCATCAACAGCCTCAGAACTTAAATTGGTTGAATCGGTACGCATGTACGTAATGTGACCCGCTTCATACAGACGCTGGGCCATCATCATGGTTTTCTTAACACCAAAACCTAACCGGGTACTGGCAGCTTGCTGCAGAGTCGAAGTAATAAAAGGTGCGCTGGGTTTGCTCGACGTTGGCTTGTCTTCACGCCCGGTAATTTCATAGCCGGCTTTTTTCAGTAGCGCTAAGGCTGCGTCCGTTTCCTGTTTATTGGACGGCCGGAAGTTCTTACCGGCCTGCTTCATCACCTGCATGCGCAGAGACTCGTCTACTGGCGTATTCAGGTCTGCATGGACGTCCCAGTACTCTTCCGGCACAAAGGCTTTAATTTCGCGCTCACGTTCAACCACAAGCCTTACAGCAACAGATTGAACACGTCCTGCTGACAACCCTCGGGCGATTTTCTTCCACAACAGGGGCGACACCATAAAACCGACGACCCGATCCAGAAAACGTCGGGTCTGCTGCGCATTAACCCGGTCGGTGTTCAGCTCTGCCGGATGCTCGAAGGCCTCCTGAATGGCTTTTTTCGTTATTTCGTTAAACACCACGCGTTTATAACGCGAGTCATCACCACCAATAAGTTCCCGCAAGTGCCAGGCTATCGCCTCTCCCTCGCGGTCCAAATCCGTTGCCAGAATAATTTCATCTGACTTTTTGGCTAACTGTTTTAGCTCTTTAACGACTTTTTCTTTTCCCTGCAGAACCTCGTAATGCGCTTCCCAGTCATTTTCCGGGTCAACCCCCATACGAGCAATCAGTCGCTTATAATCACGTTCTTTCTGGTATTTTGCCTTAGCATCCGGCGACATTTTGCGTACTTCCGCAGCCGGCTTACTCTTTATTGTCTCAGTGGCACGGGTAGGCAGATCACGGACATGACCAACACTGGACTTAACGACAAAGTCCTTACCTAAATACTTATTAATCGTTTTGGCTTTTGCCGGAGACTCGACAATGACGAGCGATTTTGCCATAGAATAATCGTTCTCTTGTTGTAGATGACCGTGTATATACGTGCTAACAGTAACAATTACAAGTGCAATTGCTCTTTAGCGGCCTTTTTTAGGTATATCGGTTATCGCTTGCAGAAACAACCGCAACTCGGTTATTTGATAAAAATTCGCACAAGTTAAATAAACAGTCACAATTAGATTCGAACGCCAAAGTCCAGAAAAATAAAGGCTTTCAAGGCAGTTTTAAAACAGTATAATGGAAATTAAGTTTCTATTTTCAGGTGCACGACACGTGCAGGGAGTATCGAAAAGTGAGCATGCAACACTTCGAAGTCAACTACGACGGTTTGGTTGGCCCAACCCATAATTACGCTGGACTGTCATTCGGCAACGTTGCCTCTTTAGCTAATGCAAAAGCAACTTCCAGCCCCAAACATGCTACCCTGCAAGGCCTGAAAAAAATGAAAGCCTTGCACGATATGGGAATGAAGCAAGGCGTGTTAGCCCCACAGGAACGTCCGGATATTTTTGCATTACGTCGCCTGGGCTTCAACGGCACCGATTCCGAGGTGTTGTACCGTGCAGCAACCGAAGCGCCCGCAATATTTCAGGCCGTTTGCTCCGCTTCCAGTATGTGGACAGCCAATGCCGCGACAGTTTCGCCCAGTGCAGACACCGCCAACGGGAAAGTACACTTTACCCCGGCGAATCTGACCAATAAGTTTCACCGTTCCTTAGAGCCACAAACCAGTGGTCGTATTCTACAGGCAATGTTCAATAATGGTCGTTATTTTGAGCATCACACCCACTTGCCGGACAATGAACACTTTGGTGACGAAGGTGCCGCGAACCACACCCGTCTGTGCCGTGAATATGGTCATGCCGGAATTGAGCTCTTTGTTTTTGGCCGTTACGCCTTCGACAGTTCCAAGCCAGCGCCTAAGCGCTTTCCGGCAAGACAGACTCTGGAAGCCTCTCAGGCAATAGCCCGGTTGCATGGTCTAAGTGAAGACAACACCGTTTACATTCAGCAGAACCCCGATGTTATTGATCAGGGCGTATTCCATAATGATGTTATTGCGGTCGGTAATCAAAATGTGCTTTTTTATCACGAGCAGGCTTTTACCGATACAGAGTCGAAATTAGCTGAAATTCAACGTAAATTCGGCGAACATCCGCTACATTTCATTAAAGTAGCTACAGAACAAGTGAGCATTCAGGACGCAGTAAATACCTATTTATTCAATACTCAGTTAATTACACCGCCCGACGGCCAAATGACCATTATCGCGCCTACAGAGTGCCAGGAAAATGATAATGTCCGTTCCTATCTTGAGCAGTTGACGCAAAGCGCTGACAGCCCAATTAAGCGGGTTGAGTACTTCGATGTGAAACAGAGTATGCGCAACGGCGGCGGCCCCGCCTGCCTGCGTTTGCGTGTTGCTTTAAACGATGAAGAAATAGCCGGTGCAAACCAGAATTGCCTAATGTCTGAAGGGCTATTTAATCGCTTAAATCAGTGGGTAGAGAAGCATTACCGTGATGAGTTAGCGGTAGATGATTTACGTGACCCTGCGTTATTGGAAGAATCGCGCACGGCACTTGATGAATTAACACAAATTATGAAGCTGGGTTCGGTGTACCCATTCCAACAAGACTGAGCGCCAGGCGCTCAGTCTTTCATTTCAGAATGAATTAATCGTTGTCGTTGTGAAGTTCGAGGTTGGCGTCTTCTGAACCGTCACGATCGGACCTTGCAACGTCATTACGTGCCGCATGCAAACGATCCAGATACTCCTGACTCACATCACCCGTTACGTATTCACCACTGAATACCGACGTCTCGAAGCGCTTAATTGAGCGATTCTCTGCTCCTACGGCATCAATCAAGTCGTCAAGATCCTGGTAAATGAGCCCATCAGCTTTAATCATGTCACGAATTTCTATAGCTTCACGTCCGTGACCAATTAACTCGTTAGCACTTGGCATATCAATGCCGTAAACGTTCGGGAAGCGAATTTCCGGAGCCGCTGATGCAAAATACACTTTCTTCGCACCGGCTTCACGAGCCATTTCAATTATCTGCTCTGAAGTTGTTCCTCGTACAATTGAGTCATCAACCAGCAGAACGTTCTTACCACGGAATTCCGCGCTAATAGCATTTAACTTGCGGCGTACTGATTTACGGCGCTGAGTCTGCCCAGGCATTATAAAGGTGCGGCCAATATAGCGGTTTTTCACAAAGCCCTGACGATAAGGTAAGTCTAGCACGCTGGCTATCTCTAAAGCGATATCACAGCTGGTTTCGGGAATTGGAATAACAACGTCGATATCAAGATCGGCATAGTCACGTTTCAGCTTTTCGCCCAGCTTACGTCCCATATTAACCCTTGATGCATACACCGAAATACCATCGATAAATGAATCGGGACGAGCAAAGTAAACGTACTCGAAAATACACGGGCAATGCATAGGTTTATCTGCGCACTGACGCGAATACAATTTGCCATCGTTAGTGATATAAATGGCTTCGCCGGGCTCGACATCACGCACATATTTAAAGCCGGTGCCATCAATGGCAACGCTTTCAGAGGCAACAATATACTCTTCGCCGTCTTCGGTATCGCGCTTGCCCAGTGCTAACGGACGAATGCCCCATGGGTCACGAAAAGCTACCATGCCATGACCCAGGATCATTGCTACCACGGCATAAGCACCGCGTACCTGACGATGTACAGCGGTCATAGTGCGAAAAACATCTTCTTCGCTCAGCGTTAAGCTCTCATTTTTATCCAGCTCATTGGCAAAAACGTTCAGCAAAATTTCCGAGTCTGAAGTGGTATTAATATGGCGACGAGCCGTTTGAAACAAATGCTCCTGAACGTCTGCAGCATTGGTTAAGTTACCGTTATGCGCCATGGCAATACCAAAAGGCGAATTAACATAGAATGGCTGAGCTTCTGCTGAGCTCGAACTTCCGGCCGTAGGATAACGCACATGACCAATACCGACGTTACCTGACAACCGGTGCATGTGACGCGTATGGAACACATCCCGTACCAGTCCGTTGGCTTTTCTCAAACGCAAAGTACAGTGTTCATCAACTGTCATAATACCAGCGGCGTCCTGGCCACGATGTTGAAGCATGGTTAACCCATCGTAAAGCGCTTGGTTAACAGGTTGCTTACCAACAATACCAACAATACCACACATGTCTTTTCACCTTTTTATACAGGTTGAGGGACTAAAAAACTGGAGCTGTTTTCCAGATAACTGAAAAACCACTGAATAAATACACCGAAATGGGGAATTAACACGGACTCCTTCCACCAGTCACTGGAAGATAACGTAGTAAAGGAGTCAATAAAGAATAATAACGCACTGACAATTAGCACTCCGCGTAAGGCGCCAAACACCAGACCAAGTACCCGGTCGGTTCCGGACAAGCCGGTGTGATGAACTAATTGAGAAAGAATATAGTTGATAATAGCGCCCAGAATAAGTGTCGCTACGAATAGTGCGGCAATAGCGGCAGCGTTTCTGACCAGCGGGTCACCAATTTGGGTAAAGTATACCGCAAGATCCTCGTAGAACTGACTAGCGATGAAAAAAGCTGCTATCCAGATGGCCAGAGATACGGCTTCTTTAACGAATCCTCTTACCAGGCTGATAAGCGTAGAAAGGCCAATAACAATGATAATGGCGTAGTCAATCCAGAGCATAGTGACTCACAATTGCTGAGCTAAAGACGCGGGCGATTTTAACAGAATGCGATTCATAATGTGATTTCTTTTCGCATATATTGCAAAACTTATGGCCGGTAGGTAATGACCTTACCTTCAAGACCGGTTAACTCTTTTAATGGCGTTAATTGCTTTTCAAGTTCTGATTTAGACGTATCCGGACCAACCAATACACGGATTAAAGAGCCGCCTGAGGCTTTTTGTGAGTATGCGGCAAAGCCCTTTGCCTGTAACTGCGAAATTAACCGTTTAACACTGTCTTCCTGACTAAAAGCACCTAACTGAATAACCCAGGCTTTACCATCGGCAGCAAACTCAGTAGGTTCCCGTGGTGGCACCTGAACCTCGTTATCTTCGTTAACGGGAGCGGCCTCGTCTGCTGTCTTTTCAACAGTTGATGACGCTTCTTCAACCGTAACGGGCTCTGCTACTGTTGTATCTGAGAGAGTTTCAGGTTTCTGCAGCTGTTCCTCTACTGCGGGCTTTAATGGAATAGTTTCCATTGGTTCCACAGGTCCTTTCTTTTCGCCATCAAGCACATCAGGAATAATGATCACAGCTAACGCCACAAGTATTAAAGTGCCAACGAGACGATTTTGCAGAGGACTGGACAAACTCAAACTCCTTTTAGGTACGCGTTAATTCTCGCTACAGTGTAAAACGAGCCGAAGCCGAAAACCAGAGCCTTACCATGATTCATTTGCCATTGCTTCGCTGCTTTTACAGCGGCAACAAATGCCTGCTCCACAGATTCAAACTGACAACAGGATTCGGTAGGTAATTTAGCACTGGTCACCAAGTTATCCGCAGTTTCACCACGCGGTTCCGGCAATGAGCCAAGATACCAGGCGGAAGCCTGAGAACTCAGTGCGTTAGCGACACCGGCATGGTCTTTATCGTTTAACATCCCAACCACAGCGAAAACCTTATGTTCAGGATAAAACTTACGTAAATAACGACTGGCATACACTGCAGCCTGCGGGTTATGCGCGACATCCAGCAAGACTTCAATACCATCAACGTTATGAGATTGCATTCGCCCGGCTAAACTCGCCCGGCTAATACCTTCACGAATAGCCGATAAGCTAACTGGTAACGGCAACTGTTCGATAGCCGCAATGGCTGTTGACGCATTGATAAGAGGCAGTTTGGGCAACGGTAAATCATTCAGTTGGGTGTTCTGACTGCGATAACTCCAGCTTTCTTTGTATTCGGTACGATGAAAGTCACGCCCCACTTGATAAAGCTTAGCCCCAATGCGCTCCGCGCTTTCTGCAATACTGGACGTTGGATTTACTTCACCGCAAATTAATGGCTTACCCGCTCTGGCAATACCGGCTTTTTCATAGCCAATGTGCTCACGATTATTTCCGAGAAAAGCAATGTGGTCGATACCGATACTGGTGACCACAGCCACGTCTGCGTCAACACAGTTAACCGCGTCTAACCGCCCACCCAGGCCTACCTCAAGAATAGCGACATCCGGAGACTGGCGACCCATTAACCAAAGCGCGGCTAAAGTACCAAACTCAAAATAAGTTAATGAAGTATTGTTACGAGCCTGCTCAATAGCATGAAATGCTTTAACGTGTTCGGAGTCAGGCAATTCTTGCGCATTAACCCGGACCCGCTCGCGATACTCGGTAATATGCGGTGAGGTATAAACACCAGTAGTGTAGCCCGCCGCCTGCAAAATGGTTTCCAGATAACAAACAGTTGAGCCTTTACCATTGGTTCCGCTAACCGTAATGACTAAAGGTGCTGGCTTTAATACGCCGACATTAGCGGCAACTCTGGCTACACGCTCCAGACCCATATCGATATTTTTCGGATGAAGTTTTTCGAGGTAGGTCAACCACTCCTGCAGTGACGCTGTCGCCGCAGGAGCTGATAAAGATATTTCCGCCATTACTCGTTTACACTTACTTCCGTAGCTTCGGTAGAAGGTAAGTTTTGCATTTTCGCCAACAAACGGGCAACAGTATCGCGCATATCACGACGGTCGGTAATCATGTCGATAGCCCCATGTTCCAGCAAGAACTCAGCGCGTTGAAAACCTTCCGGTAAGGTTTGACGAACCGTTTGCTCGATAACTCGAGGTCCGGCAAAACCGATGAGTGCTTTTGGTTCGGCAATATGAATATCACCCAACATTGCCAGGCTCGCAGAAACACCACCCATGGTCGGGTCTGTTAATATCGAGATGAACGGCAGACCTTCTTCACTCATGCGCGCTAAAGCTGCAGAAGTCTTAGCCATTTGCATTAACGACATCAGAGCTTCCTGCATACGAGCACCGCCGGAGGCAGAAAAACAGACCAGCGGAATACGGTGCTTAAGGCAGACTTCGGCAGCCAGGACAAACTTAGCCCCTACTACCGATGCCATGGAGCCGCCCATAAAATTAAAGTCAAAGGCAACCGCGACTATAGGAACGCCTTTTACGGTACCTTTCTCGGCAATTAAAGCGTCGTTCTCGCCCGTGCTTTTTTGTGCGGCAGCAATACGGTCTTTGTATTTTTTGGAATCTTTAAAGCGTAAAACGTCTTTTGGCTCCAAATCTGTGCCTATTTCTTCGCGATTGTCTTTATCCAGAAAAATATCTAAACGGCTGCGCCCGGTGACCCGCATGTGATGATCACACTTAGGGCAAACATTAAGACTGCGTTCTAAATCAGCCTTATAAATAATATTGCCACAGGCCGTGCACTTACTCCACACGCCCTCTGGAACGCCACGTCTTTTGTTAATTTTTGGCTTCGCAAGAATTCTTTCTATCCAGCTCATACTATTCCGCCCAAAGGCTGTTATTAGTCAATTTGATGTAGCTTACATGGTACCACAAATGGGTCAAGCAAAGAGGTCATAACAGTGACTCTTAATCGCCTAGCCACAAAGGTCCCAATGGAGCCTCCGGTATATTATAGTGTTCTGGGTAAGTTACTGCCACCAGGTAAAGTCCGCCGGGTTTCGCTGTAGCTGCGGCCTTGGTGCGGTCTTTTTCTCTTAGCAGTTCGCCAATCCACTCCGGCGGCTGCAAATGCTGGCCAACAACGATCAGGCTGCCGACGATATTGCGCACCATGTGGTGCAAAAAGGCATTCGCAGAAATATCCACGATAATATAATCGCCACGGCGTTCAACTGTTAAATCGGAAACCTTGCGAAACGGCGTATGCGACTGGCAATGAGATGCCCGAAATGCAGTAAAGTCGTGCTCACCAATAAGCGCCTGAGCGCCTTCTTGCATAACCTTTGCATCAAGTGGCTGATGATAATGACTGACCCCGGCCGAATGAATACCCGGACGAAATCTGGTATTAGCAATAATATAACGGTAACGCCGCGACGTTGCACTAAAACGAGCACTGAAATCACTGTCAACTTCCTGCGCCCAACGCACAGCAATACCGGCCGGCAGATTGCTGTTCACGCCTAATGTCCAGGCCACGTCAGCTCTTGGTACAGGAACATCGAAATGCACTATTTGTGCAGTGGCATGAACGCCAGCATCCGTTCTGCCGGCGCAGGTTACCTCAACAGGAGCATTCGCTATTTTACTCAAAGCCTCTTCAACACACTGTTGAACACTGGCTACTTCACGTTGTCGTTGCCATCCATAATAACGACTGCCGTCGTATTCAAGGCATAAGGCCATTCGCATACTACTTTATCCTACGAATCTAGTTTTTGTTGCAGCGTCTTAGCTTCATTTGCCAGCGCTTCATCATCACCTTCTGCTAATTGCTGAAGAATCTCCCGCGCTTCGTCCTCTTCGCCCATTTCAATATAGGCTCTGGCCAGGTCAAGCTGACCCGCCGGATCATCATCTTCTGGAGCACCTTCGGCATCTCCCGATTCGTCATCCGGTAAAACGTCTTTTACTGCCGAGGACTGATAGCGATCGCTGTCTTCGTCTTCCTCATCGGCGTCCGCCATTAAGGAGTCAATATCCACAAATTCATCATCGTCGGTAGCACTAAACGCGTCAGTTTCGGCTTCCTTTTCGGTTTCGTCTTCTTCTGTCGCCAGCTCATCTTCATCGGCAGTGTTATCTGCGTTATCAGTACCGCCAAATAATGATTCTAAGTCTTTGTCAGCTTCATCTTCAGCCTGATCAAGTTCCGCATCGTCGTCGGGAACTTCTTCTTCAAGATCATCCAGATCGTCCAGCGACTGCGTCAGCTCATCCGACTCTTGCAGCAACTGTTCCAGATTATCCTCTTCGGTGTCCTCTTCTACAGGCTGGCTCTCCTCTTTCGAGGTTACCCCGGTTTCTTCAGGTTCAGCAGTCTCTTCTGGTTGAACCTCATCAGCGTCTGGTTCATCTGCTGCTTCGGATCTGTCTGTTTCTATACCTTCCGCTTCCGCACTTTCCGGCTCGTCGGCCTGGCTTTCTGCAAGACCTAATTCCGCGAGAACATCATCAACTTCGCTGTCGTCAAAGTCATCCGGCAACAAATCATCGTTTTCTTCATCAGGTTCGCTTTCACCTTCGTCCGGCTTTTCATCAGCCGCAGGCTCATCGTCGCTGTCAGCTTCTTCAGGGGTTTCTGAAGGCGCGTTGTCGGACAGAATGTCATCGATATCGTCGACATCCGCTACTGCAGACTCTTCTTCTGTTGCTTCGCCTTCTTGCTCAATATCCTCTGAAACAGGTTCATCGGCGTCTGCACTCGATGACTCCGGCGATTCTTCTTCATCATTGACGGAAAGGTCAATGGCCTGTTCGTCATCATCGTCGGCTTCACCAAACAAACGATCCAGTTCATCCTGAGACAGTTCACTAGACTCTTCGTCTTCTTCATCCGGCAACACAGCCTGATCGTCGTCATCTAAATCGTCTTCTACAGCCGGTTCAGTTTCGGCTTCCGGCTTCGGTTCTTCCTTCCTGACATCGTCTTTTCCATCGTCAAGACGAACACTCAAATCAGCGGCTTCCGGTTCGCTCGAATTCCCGGTTAACTCGGCCTCTAGCGCACTTAAGTCGTCACCTTCATCGTCAGCACTTTCTTCGCCGTCAATATCGAATAAGCCGTCCGTACTGTCGTTAGGCACATCACCCAGCAATTCTTTATCGAGTTCAGCCGCGGCTTCTTCTTCGGTGAGCTCTTTGCTGCTTTTCTCTTCCTGCTCCTCGTCTTCGTCCGCTGGTTTCGCTGAGCGGCGTAAAAAGAAGAAAACAACAAGACCAATTATGAGCAGTGCCGGTAATACCGATACAAGCAACATATTCAGAGGGCTTTGTAGCCAGTCGGAAAACCCTGACTCCTCCTCCATTTCTTCCCGAGCCTGCTGTTCAAGCAGCTCTCGCTGTTGAGCTAAAACCTGTTGAAACTGAACTTCCAGTTCATCTGTCTTGCTCGCATTGCTGGCGATCTCATCTAAGCGTGACGCTAACGCATCAATACGCTCCTGCAGAGACTGGTTCTCTCCATACATGCGTTCAACCGCCTGCATAGACTTCTGCATATCAGAGCGAAGCTCCTGAAAGTTTTGTTCCTGACGCTGTTCAACTTCCTGAATGGTTTGTTCAGCTTTTGCGCGGGCTTGTTCAAGTAACTGTTGCTGTTCGGCGCGAGTTTTCTGAGTCTCCTGCTGAGCTCGTGAAAGTTGTTGAGACTTGGTTTTTAACTGACCGTCAACCACTACTTGTCTACGAGCAGCTTCAGGGTTAACCATTTTGATTTCTTGCAAGGAAGGTATACGCAGGTAAAAACCGTCGAGCATGCGGTTCATGTTACCGTCGACGAAAGCATCGTCGTTAGCCTGCACAATAGCAACCATCGTCTGATACTGGGTCACACTGGAGTGTGGCTTATAACGCCGCGCAATGTCCCACAAGGTGTCGTTGCTGCTTATAGGCCCATAGCGCTCCTGGCCGATACGAACATCGGTTGCTTCTGAGCCTTTCTCGCCTTTTATAACGACGCCATCCTGCCAACCTGCTGCAGCGACAGTCATACTGCCGGACAACACCATGGCTGCCAGCGAGAAGTATCTCAGTACCTGCACTATCTTGGTTTTTCTCATCCTTTAGTCTCTGCCCGCGCTTTGCTCTTATCTTTAACGGCGTTCGTTAAAAAAACTTTATGACATACAGCTGCTTAAATTACCAGTAATCACGAATTAAAGTTTCCGCAATTTGTATACTGTTGGTTGCCGCGCCTTTGCGTATGTTGTCCGATACAACCCACAGGTTAAGTCCATTAGGGTGGCTGATATCTTCCCGTACCCGCCCTACAAAGACATCGTCATTGCCAGCAGCATTTCCCACTTGAGTCGGAAATTCCTCGCGCTGTTCCATTAAAGTAACACCCGGAGCCTCACTTAACAGCTGTTTTGCATGCTCAGCGGTAATTGGCTGCCGCGTTTCAATATGAATGGCTTCTGCGTGTCCGAAAAATACAGGAACCCTTACCGCCGTAGGATTAACCCGAATACTGGGGTCATTAAATATCTTTTGGGTTTCCCACACCATTTTCATTTCTTCTTTGGTGTAGTCATTCTCCTGAAAAACGTCTATTTGAGGAATGCAGTTGAAAGCAATTTGTCGACTGAAGTTCGCGACCGTCGGCTGCTTGCCGTTTAAAAGTTCTGCAGTCTGCTTTGCCAGCTCTTCCATCGCCTCTTTACCAGCACCGGATACCGACTGATAGGTGCTGACATTTATGCGCTCAATGCCGACCGCATCATGAATAGGCTTAAGCGCAACCATCATTTGAATAGTAGAGCAATTCGGATTAGCAATAATATTGCGGTTTCTGAAATCGGCTAGCGCCCAGGCATTAACCTCCGGCACGACCAAAGGAATATCCGGTTCATAGCGATATTCAGAGGTGTTATCAATAACCACACAACCTGCTTCAGCAGCTTTGGGGGCGAACTCGCGTGAAATTGAACCACCCGCTGAAAAGAACGCGATATCCGCATTAGACCAGTCGAACTCACCAGCATCTAACACTTCTATTTCTTCGCCGTTGAAGTCCACTGTTGCTCCAGCGGAGCGGGCACTAGCTAACGGAAAAAGTTCTGCCACCGGGAATTTTCGCTCAGCTAAAATTTCTATCATCTGCTGACCTACTAAACCTGTTGCACCTAATACGGCAACGCGAAACCCATGTGACATGCTAAAACTCCTTACTTAGGCAATTGTTGAGCATTAAAGCCCAACTGTAAAAACTGGATGTATTGCTCGCTATTATGGCATGTAACGACCTGATTAATGAACTCTCTACGCGGGCTTTCTTTGCGATAATTGCGTCGTAAGCTATCAAAACCTTCGGTAGTGAGACCCTGTTGCCGGAAAAGTTCATCGTCCAGGAACAAGTCGAAATGTTCTTTTGCCCACAAATTAAGACTTTCCAATGAATTCAACTCATCGGCATCACGTTCATTCCAGGCCGTCCCCGGCAACACATCAGACACAGTCTTATCGGCGGGCTTACCAAAGTGTTCCAGCAATGCATTTGAAATCATTACCGCCCCGCCTACTTTACCTTCCAGGCTGTGTCCGGCAATGTGTGGAGTTGCGATATCAACATAAGACACTAAACCTGACAGGACGTCAGGTTCATTCTCCCATACATCCAGCACCAGCGATGGGCGCTCACCCTGCTCGACTCGCTCCAGTAAGGCCTTGTTATCGATAACAGCACCCCGGCTGGCGTTAATTAATAACTGCTGCGAATGCAGTGACTGCAATGCCGTATTTTCAAACAAATGCTGAGTCGGGAAATCGCCGTCCCGCGTCAGGGGGACATGGCAGGAGATAATATCGGCCGTTAGTACACGCTGCCAATGGTCATGCACAAACTTAACGCCTTTTTTACACAGGGGCGGATCATAATAATGAACATTGAGTCCCAGCGCTTCCAACCTCTTTCCCGCGGCTTTTCCCGTATGCCCGGCGCCAACAATGGCAACATCGATTTCGTCAGCTACATACCGGGGTTGGTCACTTAACCAATTGAGCACCGCACACAAAACATACTCACCAACTGATTGCGCATTCGCCCCCGGCGCGTGAGCAAAGCCAATGCCCCGCTCCTCTAGAGCCCGAAGATTGATGTGCTCAGTGCCAATGGTTGCGGACGCAACAAATTTAAGTTCGGGAGCTTGCTCTAAAAGTGCTTCATCAACTTGAGTCACAGAACGCACGAGTAAAGCGTCAGCTTCTGCCAACAGTTTCTGCGGAGGGATTCGTTCAGAAAAGTAGGAAAGTGTTCCCGCACCCGACAATAAGTCGGAAAGTGCGGGAATATTCTGATCGGCAACGATTTTCACCGAAGTCACCGATCTTGTCGATTATTCAGAGTATTGGCGCATCACTAACGATGCGTTTGTACCACCGAAGCCAAAGCTATTAGACATAACCGTTCGCAGTGGTGCTTCAGTTGTCTGCTGAATAATGTTCATGCCGTCGGCTTTTTCATCCAGCTCTTCAATATTGATTGAAGGTGTAACAAAACCATTTTTAAGCATCAGCAATGAATAGATTGCTTCATGAACACCTGCGGCACCCAAGGCGTGTCCTGTCATGGCTTTTGTCGCGCTAATCATTGGCGTTTTCTCAGGGAAAACTTCACGAATAGCTTCTAACTCTTTAACGTCACCAACTGGTGTACTGGTACCGTGCGTATTCAAATAATCGACCGGAGTATCTACCGTTTCCATTGCCATTTTCATACAACGAACCGCGCCTTCACCCGACGGAGCAACCATATCGTAACCGTCTGAAGTCGCACCATAACCTACAATTTCACCGTAAATTTTGGCGCCACGAGCTTTTGCCGCTTCCAGTTCTTCAATAACCAGAATACCGCCACCACCAGCAGGTACGAAACCGTCACGACCCTGGTCGTAAGTACGTGAAGCTTTTTCAGGCGTATCATTGTACTTGGTACTTAATGCGCCCATAGCGTCAAATTCCATGCCCAGCGTCCAGTGCAGTTCTTCACCGCCGCCGGCAAATACGCGGTCTTGCTTACCGAATTGAATTAATTCCAGCGCATGGCCAATACAGTGCGCAGAGGTTGCGCAAGCAGAACTAATTGAATAGTTAACACCTTTAATTTTAAAAGGTGTTGCCAGGCAAGCTGAAGTCGTTGACGCCATGCAACGAGGTACCATGTATGGGCCAACTTTTTTCACGCCACGTTCACGCAAAATATCAGCTGCTGCAACCTGATGTTCACCAGAAGCGCCACCGGAACCAACAACTAACCCCGTACGCGGGTGAGAGACTTGTTCTTCGGTTAGGCCTGAATCCTCGATAGCCTGCGCCATTGCAATGTAGGCATAAGCAGCCGAATCGCCCATAAAGCGCAGCGCTTTGCGGTCAATATGGTCTTTAGGATCTAACTTAACTTCGCCCCATACCTGACAACGCAAGCCCATTTCAGCAAAAGATTCTGAACGGGTAATACCCGATTTGCCGGTGCGTAATGATTCCAGCACTTCTTCTTGATTGTTCCCGATACTTGATACAATACCAAGTCCGGTGATAACAGCTCTTCTCATTCTATAATCCTGTCTGACATTTCTACGTCGATATCTTACCAACGTCGTGTGTGAATGTGGTCTGCTTTGTCCACTGTTGTTCGTAAAGTTGTTATTATAGCGTTCATCAACCAATAAATCATGGGATAGCCGCTTGAATTCTAGTTCATCTGTTCAGTTTAACGAGCAAGGCGTACCCGTTTCCACTACTTTCGATGATATTTATTTTTCTGTCGAAAGCGGTGTTGACGAAAGTCAGTACGTATTTCTGGCGCAAAACGGATTACCCCGCCGCTGGCTGTCGCTACCGGCTCATTATAGCTTTACCATAGCCGAAACCGGGTTTGGTACAGGTTTGAACTTTCTTCTGACCTGGAAACGTTTTTTAGAGCAGGCACCTGCCAATACACGTCTTCATTTTGTCAGTTTCGAGAAGTTCCCTTTATCGCGTCAGCAACTTGAACAAGCATACCAATTACTGGAACCCTTAAAGGAATTCAGTCAGTTGTTTCTGGAGCATTACCCGGCAACCGATCCCGGCTGTCATCGCATTATCCTATCACAGGGCCGGGTCATTCTGGACCTGTGGATAGGCGACCTCAATGAGCTATTGCCCAAATGGCTTCCACAGGCACAACACCAAATTGACGCCTGGTTTCTCGACGGTTTTGCTCCGGCAAAGAACCCGGAAATGTGGCAGCCCACACTTTTTGATGCCATGAAGCAAACCGCACACAGCGAAACAACCTTTGCTACCTTCACCGCTGCTGGCAGCGTAAGAAGAGCACTACAACAAAGCGGATTCGAAGTTCAAAAAGTAACGGGCTTTGGTCGCAAACGAGAAATGCTTTGTGGTCACTACCATAGCGCCGAAGTTTGTCAGAAATATTACGACAGACGTGACGTTACCATTATTGGTGGCGGCATTAGCGCGGCATGTTCAGCCCTGGCACTGAAGCAAAGAGGCGTTAACGTCAGAGTCGTTAGTGCGGGTACTGCTGATGGCGCATCCGGAAACCCTCAGGGAGCAGTGTATCCTCTGTTACACGCCGAGCATACGCCGCTCAGTCGTTTCTACTGGCAGGCGTTCTCCACAGCCACCAGCTTCTACCGTAGTTTTTGTGCCACCCACTGGTTTCCAGTGGGCGTTATGCAGCCCGCCTTTAACGATAACAGAGCCAAACGTTATCAACGTATAGCCGATGAACTGTATGCGCCGGACACGGTACGCTATTTATCTCAGCCCGAGGCAGAACAAAAAGCCGGGGTGTCGCTGGCAGTTCCGGCGTTGCATTACCCTAAAGCAGGATGGTTAAGACCGGCGGCTGTGGTCAAAAGCCTTTTAGAAACAGCACAAATTGAGCTTATTGAAGGCGAAGCTACGGCTCTTCAGAAAACTGAAAATGGCAGTTGGCAGATATCACTAAAGGACGGAAGTGTGCTGGTCGCTGAGCGTGTCGTCATTGCCACGGGTCATCACATCAATTCGTTATTGCCGGAAAGCGTCGAACCGCTGCCAATCCAACCGGTTCGCGGACAAGTCAGCCTGGTTCAGACAACTCCCTTATTGTCTTCGCTGAAAACGGTTTTATGCTTTAAAGGGTATTTAGTTCCGGAAGATGGCAAGCATCACTGTGTTGGCGCAACCTTTAATCGCGATAGAGAGGATTTAGAACCAACCCCGGAGGATGACGAGGAAAACCTGAAACAACTGGCTGAAAACGCGAGGCAGCCATGGGCTGAGTCTCTGCAATTAACATCTCAAAGAGTCTCGGTACGGGCGACCAGCCCCGATCACCAGCCTGTTACCGGAGCGGTTGCTGAAAACTTATATGTTATTACAGCGCTTGGGTCACGGGGCTTCACTTCCGCCCCTATTCTGGCCGAGGTGATTGCCTGTCAGCTAACCGGAGAGTTAACGCCTTTAACTCAGGATGCTTTACGCCGCATCTCCGTTAGTCGCTTTGAGAGCTAATTTGTCCAGTACATTGTTAATATGAGCCTGGTCGGCCGGAGACAACTCATGCCGCGTTTTGTGAACTGCATCACGCAAAGCAGGCATAATCTTCTCCGGTTGAGTCTCACCAGCCATTTCCAGTTGAGCAACAACTAAATCGAAATGCCCGCGCAAATAACCGCAGGCAAATAGTTCATCATCTGTGCCGGAAACCACCGCATCATCGAATACGGTTTCAAGTTGTTCCACTAATTGATCAAAGTCCGTACGAGTTCCCATCTGCAGTTTCCCGTTGAAAAACAAAGGCGCTCATTCTAACGGTCTTTTTGTTACAATGCATCCGCATCACAGACTCAACCTATGACAGAGGTAGTTATTATGTCCCTGGAAATTGGCTTGTTTTACGGCTCTACCACTTGCTATACCGAAATTGCTGCAGAAAAAATTCAGCAAGCCATTGGCGAGGACATTGTTCAGCTGTTTGATATAAAAAATACCCCGCTAAAAGAAGCTGAGCAATTTGATATTCTTATTTTTGGTATTTCTACCTGGGATTTTGGCGAACTTCAGGAAGACTGGGAAAGCCATTGGGATGACATAAATGACGTGAACCTGCGCGGTAAAGTTGTTGCGCTTTTTGGCATGGGTGATCAGGAAGGTTATACCGACTGGTTCCAGGACGCTCTGGGCATGCTGCATGATGCCATAGCCAACCACGGTTGTAAGCGCATTGGTTTTTGGCCAAATCAGGGCTACGAATTTGCCGCCTCCAAAGCGTTAACCGCAGATAACACTCAGTTCGTCGGTTTATCACTAGATGAAGACTCCCAATATGAGCTATCAGATGAACGTATTGAACAATGGACGACGCAAATTTTAGAAGAAATTGCCGAACAATTAGGATAACAAAAATGCAAAACTTTCTTTCAAAAGCCCTGCTGTTACTCGCCTTGTTTGTGTCGATAACGGCTCAGGCAAAAACCGAAGTTTCCAGCATCGACGAATTCACCTCATCATTCCAGGAGCAGTCCGGGTTCTTCACCTTTTACCACGATAAAACAAACGCTAAATTTTATCTGGAAGTGCCCAGACAAGGACCACAGTTTATTTTTCAAACCAGTCTTCCCTGGGGCTTAGGCTCTAATGATGTCGGGCTGGATCGAGGCCAACTGGGTGAAACTCGGTTAGCATCATTTCATGTTGAAGGAAATAAGGCGTTACTGGTTCAACACAACACCGAGTTTCGTGCACAAACCAGGAATCAGGCTGAACGCAGCAGTGTCGATCAAGCGTTTGCCGACGCCGTACTTTATGGTTTTGACGTTGTTGCGAGCAGCGATGACCGTGTTTTAATAGACTACACCCCTTATTTGTTGAGCGATGTACACGGCGTTAGTAAGCGCTTACAGCAAACTGAACAGGGACAGTTTAAAGCCGATACAAGCCGCTCAGTAATTTACCCTGAACGCAGCAAAGCCTTTGCAGAAAATACGGAGCTGGAAGCAAAAGTCACCTTTGTCGGCGAAGGGAAAGGTCAGTGGGTAAATCAGGTTGCGGCCAACGCCGATGCACTTTCTTTGCACCTGCATCATTCCTTTATAAAGTTACCTGACGCCGGATACCAACCCAGGAAGTTTCATCCAAACAGCGGTTTTTGGGCTCACAGCTTTAAAGACTACGCAGCACCTCTTGGCGAGTCGATGACAGTGCAATATATCCCACGTCACCGGTTGAATAAGAAAGACCCTATTGCCTCACAAAGTGAAGCGCGTGAACCTATTGTTTATTATCTTGACCCAGGTGCACCGGAACCTGTCAAAACGGCACTGCTTGAAGGTGCCCGCTGGTGGGCTCAGGGCTTTGAAGCTTTAGGTTACGAGAACGCTTTTCAGGTAAAAGTTCTGCCCGACGATGCTGACCCTATGGATGTGCGCTACAACGTCATTCAGTGGGTTCACCGTGCAACCCGGGGCTGGTCTTACGGCTCATCGGTAATAGACCCTCGTAACGGCGAAATCATTAAAGGTCATGTCACCCTGGGGTCACTGCGTGTCCGTCAGGATATGAAAATAGCCGAGGGCTTGTTGACGCCTTTTATCGAAGACCCCAGTGAACTTAAAAGCGCGGTTAAAAATATGGCGCTGGCTCGTATTCGCCAATTAAGTGCGCATGAAATTGGTCATACCTTAGGCATTGCTCATAACTTTGCTGCCAGCGCGTCAGACAGAGCTTCTGTTATGGACTACCCGCACCCACTGGTAAACCTGACAACCGATGGCGGTTTAAGCCTAAGCAACGCTTATACAGAAGGCTTAGGAATATGGGATAAACAAGTTCTGGCTTATGGTTATAGCGATTTTGGCGGTATGCCATCGTCTGACGAGCAACTGGCACGTATTCTGGATAAAAATAAAACGCTCAATCTGAGCTTTATTTCAGACAGAGATGCGCGCCCGGCAGGCGGTGCTCACCCTCAGGCGCACTTGTGGGATAACGGCAGCGAACCTGTTACAGAGCTTGAGCGACTGCTTTCTGTGCGTCAGCAAGTACTGGATAATTTCAGCAAAGACATGCTGGACAGCGATCAACCGTTAAGCCAGTTACAATCGACTTTCGTGCCTATTTACTTGCTGCATCGGTACCAGACCGAAGCCGCAGTAAAATGGTTAGGCGGCGTTAACTACCATTACTATATGGCTGATGATTCTACCGACGACTACCAGCCGGTAGGTGCCGCCAGACAACAAGCTGCTCTGAAACAGTTGTTAAAAACCATTCAGGCAGATACTTTGCGTGTCCCTTCACATATTAAACAATGGCTGGTCCCATCAGCTTACGGTGAAAGCTCATCGCGCGAGAACTTCAGTGGTAAAACAGGGCTAATACCCGATACCGTCAGCA
>NZ_DF266790.1:169634-182844 GCF_000320945.2 Idiomarina sp. 28-8 | reverse complement strand
AGCGCTTACTGGCAACCGCCATCAACGCCGAAGTAAGAGCAGTAAAAAATTCGGGACTGGCTGCAGAAACCCGTTTAGTTATGCGAGCAGAGCTTGCTAAACAACTACAGGAGCTTGCCAAAGCTGACTCAATGCTAGTACAACAATTGACAGAGGACTTAGATAAGTTCTTAAACCAGGGGGAATGGCCGGAACAGTACGAACCCGAGCCGTTACCGCCGGGTTCGCCAATTTAAGTGAAATGCCAGAGCCGCTTAAAGCGGCTCTGGAAAATCGTCTAATTGTTCTTTCGTTTTGCCATGAGGCGTTGGCTGACGCGTTTCCGGATCAATATGTACGAACACAATGTCATCAGCTGAACAAATGTTTTGCTTGGTGTGCTTATTGCGTACCAGACAAGTGATAGCTAACGACGTGCGTCCCACAGATTTTACCTGCAAGCCAAATTCAACGACATCGCCCTGAAACGCAGAGGTTTCAAAAGTAATAGCGCCAATATGCTTAGTTACCAGGCTTTTTGCCCCTAACTGGCAACTGGCAAAAATATAAGCTTCTTCGTCAATCCATTCTAAAATACGGCCACCAAATAACGAACCGGCAAAGTTCAAATCGTTTGGCATAACCAGTCGGCGAGATAAAAAGCGCATAGTCACTCCTTGTTCATGGAAGATATGTACATATTATAACCTATTGTTCGCCAATGGTTTGTTGAAAAAATTGAGCAATCATTGAATATAAATGAATTTTTGTATTACGCCCGTTAATAGAATGCTTTTTCCCCGGATAATTCATCATTTCAAAAGCCTGAGCATTATCCTGCAATTGCTTATACAGCTTCGTGCTATGAGTAAACAAAACATTATCATCCGCCATTCCATGGTAAATCAGCAAATCACCTTTTAAGTTCTTACTGTATGGAAAAACCGATGAACTTTCATAAGCATCGCCGTCATCGGGCATGCCCATAAAACGTTCAGTATAATGCGTATCATATAGGCGCCAGTCGGTTACCGGTGCACCAGCTACTCCAGCCTTAAAGTACTCAGGTGCTTTAAACATAGCCAGCAACGACATATAACCACCGTAACTGTGACCATATATACCAATGCGTTTTGAATCGACATAAGGCAGGCTGGTTAAGTACTTAACCCCCACCACCTGATCGTCCACTTCCGGGCTCCCCATATTTTTATAAATAGGTGCCTCAAAGCGTTTTCCCCGGTTGGCCGAACCCCGGTTGTCCAGAGTGAAGACAATAAAGCCCTGTTGGGCCATATACTGAACAAAACCGCTGCCCCAGCTTTTCGTTACTCGCTGAGCGGCGGGTCCACCGTAAACATACACCAGCACCGGATACTGTTTTTCTGCATCAAAATTTTCCGGCTTGGTCATTTTGTAATACAGTGTCTGCCCGTCTTCAGCTTCCAGTTCACCAAATTCAGGGTAACGCCAGTTTCTCAAATAAGGAGACAGTGGATGCTCATCGGTCACTTTGTTCTCAGCCAGCCACACCAGATGATTCCCGGTAGGACCGTGCAAGCTCACTTGTTTGGGCTGCTGAGGCGATGAGTAAGTATCCAGATACGAGCGTGCATCGGCATCAAATTCAATATTGTGCATGCCTTCGCGTGTGGTAATGCGTGTCGGGCTAGCCGCGGAACTCGCATTTAGCTGAGTACGATACAGATGAGATTCCATAGGTGACTTTTTCCGGGCGGTAAAATACAGCGTACCGGTACTTTCATCAATCGCTTCCAGTTCATCAACCTGCCAGTCACCGGAACTCAATTGACGAATTAACGACCCGTCCAGACGATATAAATAAAGGTGTTTGAAACCACTTCGTTCAGATGCCCAAATGAAGTGCTTGTTATCATTTAAGAAATATAAGTCATCGTGCAGGTTCAGCCAGCTGTCCGAAGTTTCTGTTAGCAACTCGCGCTGAGTTTCGCTCGCCCGATTATAAAGCCAAAGCGTCAAGGACTGCTGATTCCGGCTTTGCCATTGGTAACTCAAGCGCTTGCTATCACCAACCCATTTCACCCGGGCCAGGTAACCATCACTTTTCTTATCCAGCTGCAACCAATTGCTCTGTTTGTCGGCAATTTGATATACACCCAGGTCAATCTCGACATTGTCACTTCCTGCAAACGGATAGCGCTGTTGTATGGTTTCAATCCGGTCTGCGTATATCTCGCTGCGGGTGGCCAGAGGCACCGGGCTTTCATCAACTTTGGTTAACGCAATAGCCGACTCATCCGGAGCCCACCAGTAACCAGTCATCCGCTTCATTTCTTCCTGTGCAACAAACTCCGCCATACCAAACTTAAGCGTGTTCCCGCCTTCGCTTGTAACCCTGTGTTCTTCGCCACTGGCAAGGTCAATAAAGTACAAGTTCTGTTCCCGGACAAAAGACACATAGCTGCTTTTTGGCGAGAACTTAACGTCAGTTTCAAAAGCATCAGTTTTTGTCAGCTGAGTCACTTTGTCTTCATCAGTCTGGTAATAAAAAACATCACCGTTATAGGGAAAAAGCAGCGCGTCCCCTTTTGCTGACCAGCTGTACTCAATTATGCCATTACCGCTAATACGTTGGCGTTCCCGGCGGGCTTTCTCTTCATCAGACAATTCAAGCTCATCGACAGCAAGCTGATCTGCGGAAACTAACAATTTATGCTTATCGGCTTCTATATCGTATAACCAGAGATCATAACGTTGCGGTTCTTCCTTACTGCCTTTTAAGTATGAAAGGTATTGCCCGCCGGGGGCAAACTTTAACGACCTGGGAGTTTCACCAGTAAGACTGGGGCCACTAAACAAACGTTCTATGGTTAATTCTTCGGCAAAAACAGAAAGACTAAAAAAGCTGAAAACAATAACAGCAATCGTCTGAATGCGACGATTAAAATGAAAAGGCATGATGCAAGATCCAACGATGAGTTTATTACCACTTATATTAACAAAGTTCGGGATAAAAATCGGTTGGCTGCGGTGAAATAACACGAAAACGCTACCGCCGAATTACGACGATAGCGTTATTCTTGGGAAAGGCAGTTCAATTAGAAGCTAATAGAAACGCCAGCCTGAAAACGACGACCGGTAACAGGTGCATCATCTTTTATAAAGGAGCTGTGAACAAAACCTAACTGATCCGTCAGGTTTTCACCCTTCAGGTAAAGGGTAGCACCGTAATTTGCTAACCATTCAGGGTAAAAGTTGACGCGGGCGTTCAATAAGCCATAAGCGTCAGTAACTGTTTCATTCTGCCCTATTTTATCCTGTTCCATATAGCGCGTATAACCGATAGCACCGTCCCAGCCAACGGCCTGGTAACGCAATTCAGTACCAAAGCGCTGAGCCGGAATGCGCGGCAAGTCATCACCATCACGCTGTTTGGCGCGAGTGTAATCACTAAAACCGTGAAGTGACCACTGTTCTGTGAATTTCCAGTCTAACTCAAGTTCATAACCATACAGCTCGGCGTCAACTTGTTTGAACTGAACCACTTCCAGACCGCCATGATCATGTTCGTGTTCATGCTCGCCTTCATGTTCGTGCTCTTCTTCATGGGCATGTTCATCGTGATCATGGTCTTCATCGCCATGCAATTGTTCACTGTTCAAGCCGATAAAGTCATCGTAAATAAAATCATCAACACGGTTGTAGAACACGTTCAAATTCGCGTGAAAACGGTCATTCTCGTAATGGAATCCGGCATCTATGTTGTTTGATGTTTCGGTTTTAATCGCAGCATCATTCGGCTCAACATGATACTCGTCGTGCTCTTCTTCATGCAGTTCATACCCCAGACCTAATTCATAAGTACGAGTTGCAAAGTGATTGCCGTTAGCAAAGACTTCATTTGCAGCCGGAGCCCTTTCTGCGTGACTGAGGTTAAATGAAACCGAAGTGTGGTCATTAAAATGATAAAGGTAACCAGCAGACGCCGAAGTAGCGTCAAAGGTATCCAGTTTGCGCTCATCACTAGAAAGCGATGTGCGCTCGTGACGAACACCTAAATCAACATGATGAGAACCAAATTCCTGCTCTACGACCCAGAATAAGCCCTGAGTACGACGCGATGTATTCGGGGTAAAGGCTTCTTCTCCAAATGCAGACTTATCACTGATGTCCCATTGCCAGCCGACAGCACCTTTCCAGCCAGCTATTTCTTTATGCTGACCAATCAGTCGTACCTCTTTTTGTTCATTTTCAAATTGAGTCGCAACAAAGTTGTCTTCAATTTCCTGATGCTGGTAGTCAGTTAAAGCAGCACGAAAATCTAAACGGTTGAAACCACTGAAAGGATTACGCCATTGACCCGCAAATTGAATACGCTCTTGCTCCAGGTCAGCATATGGGCCAGCTTCCGCATGGTCATGCTCTTCCTCGTGATCGTGTCCTTCTTCATGCTCATCGTGCTCATGTTCTTCCTCACCATGGCCATGGTCATGGCCCGGAATACCGTATTCCTGATAAAGCCCTTGGTAAGACACTCCGAAAAAGCCATCATCGAACTGATAGCTGGCGCCAATAGTGCCGCCCTGAGCATCAATAAAAGAGTTTTCGACATGATCTACCGTTTCACCTTCATCATTAGTAAACGACGGTGTCTCATAATCGTTGGCGCGGCGAATAAAGGCGTCGGTATAAAGAGCCCAGCGGCCATTGCCTACTTGCAAGTCGTAAGAGCCCTCTTTGTTATCGTTATTGGTAGCAGCTGACACATTCGCATTACCCTGCAGCCCGTACACAGGCTCTGAAGGAATACGGTTATCGACTACATTAATGACCCCGCCAATTGCTCCACTACCGTAAAGTAAAGTTGCCGGCCCTCTTAGTACTTCAATTTGCTGTGCGGTGCTGGTTTCCGTGGTAACCGCGTGGTCAGGACCACCTCGGGATACGTCACCTGTATCAAGTCCGTTTTGGGTGACTTTTACTCGTGGCCCGCCCAGTCCCCGAATAATGGGGCTACCCGCAACATTCGCAAAATGGGTATTGTTAATACCCGGCTCCATTGCCAGAGTTTCTCCCAGACTATGAGCATTCTTTTGCTTAAGCGCGTCACCAGAAATAATGTTGACAGGTTGTGCCGATTCAAGCGCCGTCTTATCCAGCGGGCTTGCATTAATCACTATCACTTCATAGTCATTAATGTGTTCATGTTCTTCTTGCTGTTGCGCATGTGCAACGGTGCTTGTTGCCAGTAATGCAAGAGTTAACGCATTCAGTTTCATAACCACTCCAGTTAACGTCGTTTCAGATGAACGCCATCTCGTTATTGTAATAGTATAACATTACGAAACCTTGATACGTTTTGCAACACTCTTTCATCCATCCACTCTGGTTGTCTGTTATCTGCTGCGGTACACTAGATTGGCTATTATGATAAAAATAACACCAAGGACATGATATGAAGCCATCCCATATTCTTCTGCCCGTTACATTAAGCCTGCTGGTAGCGGCTTGCGGTGCATCAGAAACCAAGTCAAAGACTGAAGAGATCCGTGCTGACGAATCCAATATCCGTGCTCATTTAGAGTTTCTTGCAGACGATGACCTTAAAGGTCGCGAAACCGGTAGTAATGAGCATGAAATTGCCTCTAACTACATTGTTTCTGAATTCAAGCAGTTAGGCCTTGAGCCCGCTGGCGATGACGGTACTTTTTATCAGCGTATTCCCTTTCGTAAAAGTACGTTGAAAGAAAACAGCGCTCGCATGACCTTTGAAAGCAATGGTGAAGTGGTTGAATTTGAATTCCCTAAGCAATTCATTACCGGCCCAAGTCATTATGAAGAAAAAGATGAAATTACCGCGCCATTAGTTTTTGTTGGCTATGGTATGGAAGCCCCTGAATTTGAGCTTGATGACTATAACGGCCTTGACGTAGAAGGCAAAATTGTTGTCATGCTAACCGGTCGTCCGGGCTTTTTGCCTAGCGAAGAAGGCGCTCATTTAGCCAATATTAAAAATGATATTGCCCGCGAAAAAGGCGCGGTTGGTATTATTACTTTACACACTCCGGTACGCGAAAAAACTCGCAAATACGAAACCAGTGTGTATTACACCAAAACACCACGCATGACCTGGTTAGGTCCTAATGGTTTGCCTAAGGGTGAAGAGCAACAGTTAAAAGGTTCTGCCTATATTGATGATGAACCTGCGGAGAAACTGTTTGCGAATGCTCCGACTAAGCTAAGCGATATCTTCGAGAAAATTGAAGAAGACCCGGACTTCTCTCCTAAAGGGTTTGAACTGGAAGGTGAAGTCACTCTGGCTCGTGAATCGCGTCATGAGGAAATTTCCAGCCCTAACGTTGCGGCTGTATTACCCGGTTCTGACGAAACCTTGAAAGACGAATACGTTGTTTATACTGCGCATTCTGATCATATCGGCGTAGTAAAAGACATGAGCCGCGAAGACAATATCAATAATGGCGCGATGGATAATGCCAGTGGCGTTTCCATTATGCTGGAAACCGCGCGCTTGTTTGTAGAGTCAGAGCAGGAATTTGACCGTTCAATTATGTTTTTGTCTGTCACGGCTGAAGAGAAAGGCTTGCTGGGTGCGGACTACTTTGCCAATAACCCAACGGTTCCTTTAGAAAACATCGTAGCAAACGTAAACCTGGATATGCCGGTACTACTGTATGATTTTGCCGATGTCATTGCCTTTGGCGCTTCACATTCAACTTTAGGTGACACCGTTAGCAAGGCAGCTCAGCAGTTCGATACAAAGCAAAGCCCTGACCCTATGCCTGAGCAGGCTATTTTTACACGCTCAGACCATTACACTCTGGTAAAAAAAGGCATTCCGGCGGTATTTTTAATGACCGGTTTTACCTCACGTACCGAGGGTGAAGACGGCGGCGAAGTCTGGGGCGAGTTTTTTGCTGAGCACTATCACAAGCCCAGCGATGGACTCAATTTAGACATTAACTACGAAGCCGGAGCTCGCTTTACCAACATTAACTTTGCTATTGGTAAAGAAATTGCGAACGCCGATAAACGTCCACAATGGCTGGAAGACTCGTTCTTCGGTAAGCAATTTAACAACTAAGCGTACTGTTTAAGCACAGAACAAATTCCAGGGAGCCTTAACCGGCTCCCTTTTTTGTTAGCAACCGTCATTAAACTGTCATTTACACTCTCTACACTTTTACCATCAGTAGCTGCCGGAGCACTTGATGTTATCTGTAGACAAAGTCGTTAATGACAAGCTTCCACTCATTAAAGGTAAGCCCTGGTTAGAAAAGCCGACAACCTGGGTTTTACGCAACCTTTTACACGAAGAAGATATTCAGAAGTTTGGCAAAAGCTCTCCCTCTTTAGAAGGCATAGACTTTGTTGAACACACTCTGGACTACTTTAATTTCACTTACTCCTACTCTTCGCAAGAACTGGATAATATCCCTGTCAGCGGACGTCTGGTTATTATTGCAAATCACCCGATAGGTTCTCTTGATGGCCTGGCGTTATTAAAGTTAGTGAGTGAAATGCGCAGCGATGTAAAAATAGTTGCCAATGAATGGCTGTCTGCACTCGAACCTCTTAATTCCCTATTGCTGCCGGTTAATGTCTTTGGCGGCAAACCCAGCCGCAAAGACATTCGCAACATACATAACCACCTTCACGACGAAGGGTGCGTCATACTATTTCCTGCAGGAGAAGTGTCGCGGTTACGCCCTAATGGGGTACGCGACACACACTGGCAAAGTGGCTTTCTTAAAATAGCCAAGGCAACCCAAAGTGACATTTTGCCAATACGCCTTGATGCTCACAATTCCGCCTGGTTTTACACCGCTTCTATGGTCTATAAACCTTTAGCAACCATGCTGTTAGTGAAAGAAATGTTTCGCCAGCAACGTAAACAGGTTAAATGTCATATAGGGCAAAGAATACCGGTTGAAGCCTTTCTTCATCAGGGTCTTAGTGTCAACCAGCAGGTTAAACTGTTTAAAAAGCACTTGTACCGTTTAGGTACTCAAAAAAAATCGATTTTCCCAACTCAGACAGCAATAGCCCGTCCTGAATCGCGCCAACCTTTGAAAGCGGCCATTGAGGCCTGTGAGTTACTTGGTGAAACCCCATGTGGCAAAAAGATTTATCTGTATGAATTCAGTGGTAGCTCTCCTATTCTTCGGGAAATAGGCCGCTTAAGAGAAGTCGCTTTTCGCACCGTGGGCGAAGGCACCTGGCGTAAACGCGACCTTGATGAGTACGATACCTGGTATATGCACCTGATACTCTGGGATCCGGACGATCTTGAAATTGCCGGTGCTTACCGTCTGGGCGACTGTAAAAAAATAATAGAAGCGCACGGCCAAAACGGGCTTTACAGTGACGGATTCTATGAGTTCTCAGACGCTATGAAGGAGATTTTTCCGCAAAGTCTGGAACTGGGCCGTTCATTTGTACAACCCCGGTATTGGGGTAAGCGCAGTCTGGACTATCTCTGGGTAGGTATTGGTGCGCTGTTGCGTAAGCACCCTAATTATCGTTACTTATTTGGCTCTGTCAGTATTAGCAACGCCTTACCAAAGGATGCGCAGGCAGCTTTAGTTAAATTTTACAGCAGCCATTTTCCGCCGCAAACACCGATGGCCAGGGCGAACATTCCTTATCGTTTAAACACCGACTCAACGGTGCCTGACTTTACCGGTAACAACTACGCCGATGAATTTGTTCTGCTAAAAAGCTATATGGCTAATATCGGCTCCGCCATTCCCACACTTTACAAACAATACTCGGAGCTATGCGAACCCGGCGGAGTGCAGTTTTTAGAGTTTGGCGTTGACCCGGACTTTAATCATTCGATAGATGGGTTGGTGTTAGTGGATACCACAAAACTCAGTGCGAAAAAGCGCAAGCGTTATTTAGAAACGAGATAAGCACTGGCCTGCTGATACCAGTCGCCCAGTACAATACGTTTAGCGGGTTTGCCGTCACCGAGAGTGAAGCAATGCACTGCCGGACGGTGTGTGTGACCATGAATTAGCTTTCTAACGCCGTGCTTTTCCATAACATGCAGCACTTCACTGTGCTGAGCATCCATTTTATAAAGCTGTTCCGGGGTTAGTTCAGGTCTTTGGCTACTGGATTTTTGCCGTAACCGATTAGCGATACGCATACGCCAGGATAAGGGTAAGCTGCGCATAATACCTTTGACCAAAGCATTCTGGATAATAGCCCGATAACGCAGGTAACCTTTATCCAGCGTGCATAAGGTATCACCATGCATCAGTAGTACCCGCTCGCCATACAAGTCAATAACTGTTTCATCCGGGAGAAGGGTTAAACCAACATCGCTGGCAAAACGCTCGCCCACCATGAAGTCACGGTTCCCGGCCATAAAGTAAAGCCGTACACCTCTGTCCGTCATGTACTTCAGCTGATTTTTCACTTGCGCCGCAAATTCGCTGGTGTCGTCGTCGCCCAGCCAGGCGTCGAACAAATCGCCAAGAATATAAAGCGCATCAAGATTGCTGTGTTGCCGACAAAAGTCACCAAAAGCAGCCAGAATATCTGGCCGCCCCGGACTTAAATGTAAGTCAGCAATAAAGCCGGTGGTCATGGAATCAGTCTTCAACCGACACACTTTCAATAACCACGTCTTCAACCGGCACGTCCTGATGGAACCCCGCTGAACCGGTTTTCACGTCTTTAATGGTGTTTACCACGTCCATACCTTCAACAACCTCGGCAAATACGCAATAACCATAACCGTTAGGTGTTTCATTTTGAAAATTCAAAAAGGCATTGTCGTTCACGTTGATGAAAAACTGAGACGACGCTGAATGAGGATCGGGCGTACGCGCCATAGCCACCGAGCCAACCACATTGGGTTTTGCTGTCGGAGCTTCGTTTTCAATATTCGCGCGTGTTTCTTTTTGCTTCATGCCTGGCTCAAAACCACCGCCCTGCACCATGAAGTTGCTAATAATACGGTGAAAAATCGTGCCGTCATAAAAACCGTCACGGGCATACTGTAAAAAGTTATCTACAGTCTTAGGCGCGGTTTCGTTGTGCATTTCTAAAGTGATATCACCATGATTGGTATGTAAAACGACTTGCATTGAATGTACCTGTTTCATTGACTAAACCAGCTGATAGTGTACCAGAGCCTCGCCATCGGTGGTATCATAAGCCCCTTGTTTTCATCGCTAACCGATAGATAAGTAAGAGATCACATTATGGCATTAACCGTCTTTAATACCCTGACCCGCAAGAAGCAGTCATTTGAGCCAATCAAACCCGGTCACGTGGGTATTTATGTCTGTGGTGTTACCACTTACGACTACTGCCATATTGGCCATGCCAGAACTTATGTCGCTTTTGATATTGTCGTGCGTTATCTGCGTAAGCTTGGTTACGACGTTAAGTACGTCCGCAACATCACCGATCTGGACGATAAAATCATTAAACGTGCAGCAGAAAACGGAGAAGACTTTCATCAGGTGACTGAGCGTTTTATTCAGGAAATGCACAAAGATTTTGACGCATTAAGCTTAGTCCGTCCCGATATCGAACCGCGTGTAACTGACCATATGGATGAAATTATCCAGATGATTGAACGCCTGATTGAAAACGGCAACGCCTATGAAGCTGGTAACGGCGACGTTCTGTTTGATGTATCCACATTTAACGATTATGGCAAGCTCAGTCGTCAGGACTTAGAACAGTTACAAGCGGGTTCTCGGGTTGATGTTGATGCAGCTAAACAAGATCCGCTCGACTTTGTACTCTGGAAAGCAGCAAAACCAGGTGAACCGAGCTGGTCTTCGCCCTGGGGTGAAGGTCGCCCGGGCTGGCATATTGAATGTTCAGCAATGAATAAAAAGCACCTGGGCAATACTTTCGATATTCATGGTGGCGGCTCTGATTTGTCTTTTCCTCACCATGAAAATGAAATAGCTCAAAGCTGCTGCGCGAATCAGTCTGAGTACGTAAAGTACTGGATGCACAGCGGTATGGTGCAGGTCGACAATGAGAAAATGTCGAAGTCACTGGGTAACTTTTTTACTATTCGCAGCGTACTGGAACAATACGACGCGGAAACAGTGCGGTACTTCCTGTTGTCGAGCCACTATCGCTCGCAGCTGAACTATACTCAGGAAAATCTGGATCAGGCGCACTCCGCTCTGGAGCGCTTATATACCGCATTGCGTGAGATAACACCGCAAGCCGCCGGTGAAGAATTGCGTAGTAAATACTGGCAGAGCTTTCAGCAGGCAATGGACGACGACTTAAACGCGCCGGAAGCCATGAGTGTGTTATTTGAAATTGCCAGGGAAATTAACCGCAACCGCGAGAGTGCTCCGGACACAGCAGCACAGTTAGCACATGTTTTGCTTGAGCTGGCTGAAGTAATGGGGCTGCTGCAACAGTCTCCGGAAGAGTTTTTACAGGGCGACGATGACGATGTCGCCAAAATTGAAACGTTGATTGCCAAGCGTAATCAGGCCCGGGAAGATAAAGACTGGGCTGCAGCAGACGAAGCCCGTGATGAACTAACCAACATGGGCATTGTTTTAGAAGACGGTGCTGAAGGCACCCGCTGGCGTCGCGCTTAACCGACAAACTGATTAAGAGGTTTAACCTATGTCATTTGCACGACTGCAAATCGTCAGCTCACTGGCTGACGCATACTCAAAAGATGGTGCCGACGCACTTATCTTAATTGGAAATTTTGATTCTATTGACGATTCTGCTCTGGCTGAAACTATCCAGCAGGCACAAATTACCGATCAAAGAGTGGGAAAACAGCCTTTACTGTTAAAGGCTGACGGTGTTCCGGGCCAGCGTTTGGTCGCTGCGCCTACCGGGCCGTTAAACCGTGATTTTGACGATGTCCGCCAGGTTTTCGATGCCGCACATGCGGCGGCAAAAGTCGCACAAGAAGCTGGTGCCCGCCACCCGGTTATTGCGCTGAATAATGTTAACGTGAACGACGAGCGTTATCAGCAAGCATTTTTAGCCGCTTACCTTGGCTTTTGTCAGGCACTTTACCAGCCACTGGAAGCTCGTGAAGCTCATGGTGAAGAAGCCATTGAACCGACTCAGAACGTCATTTTAGTCGGAGAGCTCGACGCTGAATGGGCTATGGCAGTTGAAGCCGGTAAACGCGTTGCCCGCGACCTTGCAGGTACCGAACCTGAGCGTATGGCACCACCTAAATTCGCTGAGTATTGCCGCCAGGCCTTTGCGCACACTTCGGTTAAAGTCACGGTTATCGACGACTACCAGCAACTACAGCATGAGTATCCTTTACTGGCAGCCGTTGGTCGCTCGTCAATGGCGGTAGAGCGTCACCGCCCTTGTGTTATTCGCCTTGAATATCACGGCAACAACCCCGAGCGTACAGTCATGTTTGCCGGTAAAGGTATTGTTTACGACACCGGTGGTGCTGACTTAAAAACCGGTGGTCATATGGCTGGTATGAGTCGAGATAAAGGCGGTGCTGCAGGTGTTGCCGGCTTCTTAAAAACGGTTTCAGAATTACAGCCAGAACACCTTAATGTGATCGCTGAAATTGGCGCGGTACGTAACAGCATTGGTTCAGATGCCTTTGTTGCCGATGAGATTATTACCGGCCACAGTGGCAAACGTGTCCGCATTGGTAATACCGATGCCGAAGGTCGCCTGATAATGGCCGACTTGTTGTCGCATTTGCGCGAGGAAGCGGCGAAAAGTGACGGCGAACACGAGTTGTACACGGTAGCAACTCTGACAGGCCACGCAGCCCTTTCTAAAGGTCCATACAGCGCTCTGGTACCCAATGGCCATGCACGTCGTCAGAATCTGGCTCAGGCTTTGTTCGATGCAGGCGAAACCTATGGTGACCCGACAGAAATATCCTGGTCGCGTCGTGAAGACTTTGACTTTGTTAAAGGCCGTACCCTATGCGATGACCTGTTGTCATCTAATAACGGACCTTCGGCTGCTACGCCACGTGGGCACCAATTCCCCATGGCGTTTTTGACCGGAGTGTCTGGTCTGGACAATCACGGCATTGATAGTGAACACCCAATAAGTTATATCCATATAGATATCGCCGGTAGTGGCGTGGAAGGCGGAGACTGGCAACATGGCAAGCCAACAGCAGCTCCGGTTACTTGTCTGGCGGGTCATTATCTGAAGAAATAAGTTTTACGAAAGCGCTTTATTGGAAACAATAAAAAATGCCCGGTTCCGCTTAACCAGAACC
>NZ_DF266790.1:77108-169614 GCF_000320945.2 Idiomarina sp. 28-8 | reverse complement strand
ACTACGAGACGCATTTTTTTATTTAAAATTTACTTTAAGAAATAAAGTCAGGCCCAAAACCATTGGTCCATAAAATGGCCGTTGTTGCCATAAGTACAACCATAGCAATAAGACCCGCGGTAACTACCGAGCTAGCATACAGAAAACCACGTTCTTCCGGAATGTGCATAATAACCGGTAGACCTGAGTAAAGCAGGTAAACCGAATAAGCCACGCCAATAAGAAAAACGGAAGCAACAAACCACAGCTCAGGATAGAGTGAGGCTATTCCCGACATAATAACCGGAGTTGCCGCGTAAGCCGCTAATTCAAGTGACTTCGTGTAACTCGGATCAGCACCAAAAGTTTTCGCCATCCAGTAAATTAAGTAAGCCAACGCAAACGTGGCTCCCAAAATACCAATATACATTGCAACGCCAAGCATGATACCACTACTTTGGGTAAGATAAATGGACTCGCGTGCACCGACACTCCAGCCAATATGAGCCGAAGCATAATAAGCCGCTAAGCAAGGTAAAATTGCAACCAATAAGACATGAGAGCAGGAATAAAGAAAGCTCTCACGCTTGCTGTCTATCGATTTCCACTCTTGCGCTGGATGGGCATATAACCCCCAAATATGATTCAGTATCATAATTTCACTTCCCCATAGTTCGCGGTCATACCGCCGAATTCGTAAATACGTTATAATTTTTGACGCGGGTACTGCTGAAAAATTCACCCCATGTATCTAATATTCAGCACCATCTGTATTCTGTCAAGGCCTTTTGTTATAGAACAAAGGGTTAGTTGTTAATTTATTATTACACCTTTTACGCCAAGAAGGATCGCTGTGAATTATAGTCTCGTCGAACCCTATCTAAACCTGCTTGACCCGATACACTCATTTTTACTTTGCCGAACGCCTTCAGCTTGGGTTAAGCAAGCCTCGCTGGCTGATAATCTGCCCGTCATCTTACTGGATCATTTACATTGTGAGCTAAAAGCGGCTCAAAGTGCAGCCTTATTGCTACGCCGTTATGCCGTCAATAAAGATCACGGACAAACTCTGCTTGACGCTCTTCAGCCATACGAAGATTTGGTTTATCGCGGTCTTGGAAATTTTCAGCAACTTAGACAGAGCAAGCAATTGTCTCACGCTTTACAAGCAGCTGAGTCACAACCATACGCCGACGAAATTATTGATAAAATGTCCCGTTTAATTCGGGAAGAGCTGCATCACTTCCAGCAGGTTCTTGAAATAATGCAGGCACGAGATGTGCCACTTTATAAGCTCAGCGCATCGCGGTATGCGGCCAGCCTGATCCGTCATGTACGTACTTACGAACCGCAGGCTTTAATTGATAAATTAATTATAGGAGCCCTTATTGAAGCACGCTCTTGTGAACGTTTTGCCGCACTGGCTCCTTATCTGGATGAGGATATAGCCCGCTTTTATGTGTCCCTGTTACGTTCAGAAGCACGCCATTATCAGGACTACCTGGAATTAGCGCAGAAGCTAAGTGATACAGACATTACTGAGCGGGTTAATCAGTTCAGGGAGTGGGAAGCGGAATTGATTACATCTGACGACACTGAGCTACGTTTTCACTCAGGAGTACCGGTGCACGCTTAATTGTGCACCGGCTCTCGAAGTAACATCCGGAGAAGTAACCGGAGAAATCTCAGTAGTTAGAGCTCCTCCAGTTTTTTGCCAGCCTCTTTGTCATAATAAACATCTTCATCAAAGTCGCCTTCGGAGCGAGCAACTACGCAGCTGACCATAGCGTCACCGGTTACGTTAACTGCAGTCCGGGTCATATCCAACAAGCGATCCACCCCGATAATAAGGCCAATACCTTCAACCGGTAAACCAACTTGCTGCAGCACCATGGCAAGCATAATAAGCCCAACGCCAGGCACTCCGGCAGTACCGACCGATGCGAGAGTTGCCGTCATAATCACCATAAGGTATTCAGCAACACCTAAGTCCAGCCCATACACCTGCGCAATAAAGACGGTGGCAACACCCTGCATAATAGCCGTACCATCCATATTGATGGTAGCGCCCAGTGGCACAGTGAAGGAACCCACGCTGTTACTGACGCCTAAACGACGGGTAACGGTTTCTAACGTGATAGGCATAGTCGCGTTACTGCTTGCGGTGCTAAAGCCAAACAATTGAGCGTCACGCATCTTACGCATGAAAAGTCCCGGCTTAACCCGGGCAAGAACGCGCATAAATAAGGGGTAAATAATTAAACCATGAGCGATCAATACAAACAGCACAAGCAGGAAGTACTTCGCCAGACTGCCTATCATTTCCACGCCAATTTCCGTAAACAGCTTAGCCATTAACGCAAATACACCATAGGGCGCTACGCTCATCAGAATAACGACTAGCTTCATAATGACCGAATTCAAATCATCGAAAAAGCCTTTTAAACGTTCGCCCGGCTTACCGACTAAGGCCATGGAAATACCGAACAACAGTGCAAACACAATAATTTGCAGCATATTGCCTTCGGCCATAGCATTAATCGGGTTATCGGGAAACAAGTTAACAATAACTTCACTAACCGACGGCGCTTCGCTGGGCTCAAAAGTGGCGTCCGAAGCACGCTCAATGCCGGAGCCTGGCTGCACCAAAATTGCCGAACTAATCGCAAAGGTAATCGCTATTGCCGTAGTGATCATATACATGCCAACAGCTTTACCACCTAAGCGTCCAAGCTTACTCGGGTCACTTAAGGAACAAGTGCCGACCACCAGTGACACAAATACCAGTGGCACAACAAGCATTTTCAAAGAGGTAATGAATATTTGACCAACAACATCAAAAAGACCATTGGTTAAATACAGGGAAACCCAGGCATTATCACCGGCAACGTAACGAATAATGGTACCGAGAATGATCCCAGCGACCATGCCGATAACGATACGGCTAGTCAGGCTGAGTTTTTTCTTTTCGCTCATAAGCGTCCTTTATTATTCATTCTAAAAAACTGCGACAGCCTAGCAGAAAGCTTTTAAATAAGCAGCTATAAAACTGTAAGCCTCGCTGAACACCTTCTATTGTGCGACATCTGACCGGGTTAAGGAAGATTTTAAGGTATGAATAATAACAGACATACCTTTCGCAAAACGTTCACTTAGCGGTTTACGGATAACATACTGTAATTGTAATACATCGAAACCTTTATGCTGTTTCATTAACCACCCGTCACTGGTCGTCACTTCATCAATTAAGCCAAGCTCTTTTGCTTCCTGACCTGACCAGACCTCGCCTGTTGCTACTTTGTCTATATCCAGCTCGCTGCGGTTTTCCTGAACAAAAGACTTAAATTGACGATGAATGGCTTCTAAGTCCTGTTTAAACTTACGACGCCCTTCGTCAGTATTTTCACCAAAGATAGTCAAAGTGCGCTTATACTCACCCGCGGTTAATTGCTCAAAATCGACGTTATGCTTTTTCAAAAGACGGTGGAAATTCGGTATTTGAGCAACCACACCAATTGAACCAATAAAAGCAAAAGGTGCCGCAAGCAATTTATGACCGACACAGGCCATCATATAACCGCCACTTGCAGCCACTTTATCTATAGCAACATTAACGGTTAAGTTGTGTTCTCTTAAACGCAGCAGCTGAGCCGCCGCCAGACCATAACCATTGACGACACCACCGCCGCTTTCCAGCCTCACTAGTACTTCATCTTTCTCAGTGGCCAAGTTTAAAATGGCATTCACTTCATGGCGTAAGCTGTCGACTTCCTTCGCGTCCATACTGCCTTTAAAATCAATAACAAAAAGGCGTTTCTCTTTGTTCTCGGCACCCTTCTTTTTCTTTAGCGCCTTCAATGCTTTTTTCTGAGCTTTTTTATCCATAAGCTCAATTTTCAATTGTTCACTGAGCTCATTCAGCTCTTTAGATAAATGCGTGACTTGTAAGTCACCTTTACTCTTTTTCTGCTTCTGCGCCGCCTGAGCAATAAGGCCTACAATAAAACCAACAGCCACCACAATAATAGCGGCTTTTAGTAAAAAGCCTCCAATATCAGCAACAAAATCCATACCACTCTCCTAAAACGAAAAAGGCCAGCATAACTGCCGGCCTTTGAATACCAAGTGTTCAATAACCTGAGATTATTCTACCACTTCTTCGTTGGTTACTGGTAACTGCAACATGTCGGCTGCAAACCAGAAAGCAATTTGTTGCTGCATTTCTGCGGTAACATCTGCTGATGCAGAAGAATCAACTAACGAGCCATGCTCTGCATCGCCACCAAAGCGAACGATGCCTGATACCGGCGTGGTTCCATCTTCAGATGTTGTCGTAGTTGAGATGCCCTGCAGACCAAGCAATGCAGCCAAAGGTTCTGTTCCCGCCAGTGGTTTATTCTCCACTGAATTCGGGATAACAGCATCATCAATAGCTTCTATCACATGAATTGGTGTTTCCGATGCGACTACGCTACTTGCATAGTTAACAGGGTCACCTGAATCGATAACCGTCTGAGCTGCAAAGGCGAACTGTTCAAGAGTTGCATTAATTTGCGCGACTTGCTGTTCTGACGCTTGTGCCATAAATCCTGCATAGAATTCTTCAAGAGTGGCGCCGCCTGCAATAGCCTCGTCAGCCGCAGCTTTAAATTCTGGATTAGATGAATACAGCAAAGTTGCTTTAATCGTCGGCCCGAAGCTGTCAGAAGCCAATAGGAAACTCGCTATGCTACCACCAGGCATACCTAAACTTGAGGCTTGAACAGAAAACTGGTTATCAAGTGACACAAGCGGACTGTCTTCACCAAAAGAGGTGTTAGCCAAGGCAGTGAAACCTGTGCCGGCAATTGCCCCCAAAGAGTGTCCAACAAAGTGCACATCCTGACCATTTAACTCTTCTGTGCCACTCGCATCCTGAAAGTAATTTAAACTTAAACGAAGCCCGATCAGGTCGGTAATTGACTGACGCAGATTATCCCGAGTGGTTAACAAACTGCTTAAGTTCATATAAGCCGTAACACCACTTTCGCTGGATGCATCAATATCATCAGTACCATCATTGTCTACGTCAAATGCGCGTGCACCATGCAATGGATGATCTATCGCTACTGTAGCGAACCCAGCTACTGCGAAGGTACCAGCTATTGCGGCGGCATTCTCTTTCTCGCCCGTAATACCGTGTTGAAAAATAATTACAGGCCAGCCATCAGCCGGAGCGGTTAAAGGATCAAGCCCCATTGTAGCTCGAACGCCATTTGCCGTCGCCAAATCAGGAATTGTAATAAATGCGTCGATCGTCTGGTCTCCCTGATTCGCAGGCACAGGGTTATATCGAGTTAGATTTCTCTCTTCATCCACACCTTCAATATCAAAGCATTCGTTAGGAGGAAGCATCAATGTTGGATCATCAATCATTGCGGCACTAATGCCCTCAGCCGCGGCATCGATCTCGCCTGCCTGCAAGCCGTTTAATATAGCAGCAGGACTGTCGCATTGAGCCGTCCACCTTCCTGACAACGGTGCTGTTGGGTTCTCTGCACTGGGTAAAGGAGAGTAGTAAGGCAGATCAACCTGACCACCATAAACTTTTGCCGCGCTAGCTACAGCCAACGCGTCTGGATCGGTAATTCCAGCACCTGACAGAACCGCATCCAAAGTTACACCCTGAGGAGAAGCCTGTAACATTGGAGGGTTAGAAGCAGCGACTCTTTGTCCTAACAAACTTTTGGTAGCGCCCAAAACATCACCCACAGACTGTGTGGTAAAGTTCGAGCTGTAAATCACGCCTTCAGGGTCTACACCATACTGCGCCAAAGAACCTTCATAACTATTAACCAAGCGCTGCAGTGAGACGGCACTCTCATCACCTGAAACCGGTTTTTCATCCGCATTACGTTTCATTAAGGTATAAGTCTGTGATGGCTTAACATCGCGACCAAGAGAGTCTTGAATATTGTCGGTCAATACCACCAGGTAACCAGTCTTAGGTTTGAATGGACGCAGTGGTAAAATTGCGACGCTGCCATCGCCTGTTGCTTTAACGGTAAAGTCGGTATTGTGTTCTAGCTCACCCGTTATTGCACATACCGCCGCAGGATTTGCGGCGGCACATTGCTCAGAAACCTCATTGCCGCCCTGAATCGTTTCAAATACACGGATTGAGCCCTGGGCTTCCAGGCTAGCAGCTTCAATAGTGACTCGCTCACCATTTTCATCAACTGGTAATGAGAAATCAAAAGTTAAAGTTGATTGGGTACCCCAACCATCAAGCCCATTAATAGCAACCTGAGGGTTTGCGGTATCTGAAGCATCTTCAACTGGCAAATTCAACGTGCCATCAGTTGAACCGCTTAATAAGATGTTAGTAGGCGCAGATAAAGCACCATTGGACGGGTCAAAAACCACGCGTGACGCAGCAACGCTAACTTCGGTTTCTGTAACAGGAGCTTCGTCGCCGCTGCCGCAGCCTACCAGGCTAAGTGCAGAACCAATCGCAAGCGGGAGTAATAATTTCTTCATGAGGTATCCTCAATTCTTTTTTATGATTTGTTATTTTACGGCTTCTCTTAACGATTTTTATACACCGGTATCAAATAAGATGAAAGGCTTTTTACCGATTTTTCGTTCGTTTGCTGAGAAGTTACTCGAATATCGTTACAATAGCCCACTCACCCGACCACAGTCCAATGGTATTAAGAAACTGTTATGGAAATTAAAACCGTACATGATTATCAGGCAAGCCCTGAATTATTGAAAAATAAGGTTATTTTAGTTACTGGTGCAGGCGACGGAATTGGTCGTCAAGCCGCTCTGAGCTACGCCGAACATGGCGCTACAGTCATTTTATTGGGGCGTACTGTTAGCAAGCTTGAGTCAGTTTATGACGAAATTATCGCTCAGGAAAGTCCTCAACCAGCAATTATTCCGCTGGATTTAAAAGGCGCAACAGAAAGTCATTATCGTGATATGGCGGCCACCATTGCCGATCAGTTCGGTAAATTAGACGGCGTGCTGCATAACGCTGGGCTACTTGGCATTCTGTCACCTTTTACGCACATTGAGAAAGACAGCTGGGACGACATTATGCAGGTTAACGTAACGGGTCAGTTTGCCATGACTCAGGCACTGATTCCGGTAATGGAAAAGTCTCCGAATGCCTCCTTAGTTTTCACGTCTTCCGGCGTAGGAAGAAAAGGCCGGGCATTCTGGGGACCATATTCTGTCAGTAAATTTGCTACAGAAGGTATGGCTCAGGTTATTGCCGACGAGTATGAAGATACCAAATTACGCACCAACGTCATTAACCCCGGCGCGACCCGCACAGCGATGCGTGCAAAAGCGTATCCGGCAGAAGACGCGAAGTCACTTAAAACGCCAAAAGATCTGATGCCAACTTATTTGTATCTGATGAGTGACGACAGCATTTCTGATAATGGATTGTGTTTCGACGCCCAGTAAACCGGCAGCTTCGAACTGACGTATCGGTAAAAAGGAAACGTGTTACACTCAATAACATGCATAATTAATTAGGTTACGTCTATGACATCGAAGCTACAGCAGCGAGCCGTTAATATACTTAGGCTCGCTTTGCCTTTCAGCGCATTGTTCAGTTTGTCAGCAGTTGCTGAGCCCCCGGAAATCGAAGTTTTTGACAACGTCCGCCAGCAACAGTGGGTGGGGGTAAGTCCGGTTAGTCGCGATACTATTTGGATCTCCGGTGAGAAAGGAACTGTAGCCAGAACTACCGATTCAGGAAAAAGCTGGGAATATTTTCAACCCGGACCTGGTGACCTCGATTTTCGCGATATTGAAGCTATTGATGACCGCCGCGCCTATGCGTTAAGCGTTGGTACCGGTGGTCAGTCACGTATTTACTACACTGAGAATGGTGGTAACAGTTGGCGTCTGCGTTATCGCGGCGAGGCGGACAGCTTTTTCAACTGCATGGCACTTTCTCCTAGCGGCGAAGCCTGGGTACATGGCGACAGTGTTGGAGACGAATGGCGGATGGTACGCAGTGCCGATGGCCGCAACTGGATGCAAGTTCGCAGCGCGGTCGCCGAGCCGCCTCAATCTAACGAAGGTGGTTTCGCCTCAAGTGGCAGCTGTGCCCGCTTTAATAACGACAACTGGATGATTGCAACGGGTAATGCTGATAAAGCTCGAGTATTAATTAAAGGCTCGTTTGGCATTCGCTTTCGTGTGGTAGAAACACCAATGGAAGCAGGACCTATGGCGGGCATCACCAGTGTGTGGCCTATTGACGATAAAACCTTTTATATTGCTGGTGGTGACTTAAATGATGATTCTGGCGATGAAAATCGCTTGTGGCATTATCAAAACAACGAATTTGAAGCCTTGCCCGGGCCGCCAATTAAAGGTGCTCTTTATAGCTTAAGCCTGGTCGACCACAAGGGTTCCTGGTTGCTGACCTCTAACCCTCAAGGCGCAGCAGCATTAGACCTACAGAATAATGAGTGGTTTAAGCTCTCTGATGCCAATATCTGGAATATTCAGTGTCATGGGGATATCAGCTGCTGGCTGGTTGGTAAAGACGGTTATGTCGGTCGTTTGCAATGGCAGGCGCCGAAACAGCGCCCGAAACTCTAGCGATTAACGCACATTAAGCCGCTGGAGAACTCAATAAAGCCAGCCCACCTAATAAGTGACGGCTATTAAAACCGTGTCGCTTAAGCACATTAGCTACCACCTGGCTTCTGTTGCCTGAGCGACACAAGCAAATAATATCGCGCTCACGCAAGTGTGAATTACTGTGTATAAATTGAATGACTTCGGTCAGTGGTACATTAACCACCTCTGCATTGCAGGGAATATCGGACAATACGTGCTCCTGCCGCTCCCGCACGTCAACAATTAATAAATCATCGCGATGCCAGAATTCGTCAGTATCCCCCACCGGAATATTAACTCCATCATCAACACGACAGTCACCGTTTAATTCACAAGGCGTGTAAACAATATGGTGCTCTGAGTCTTGCCCCGGGCAAATAAGCGTACTCTCGCCAATAAAGCACTCATAAGTGCTTGAAGCTGCCTCAGACCCGGTAAATAAAAAGTCTGAACCCACCCGGCTTTTCAGCGCAGCCGATTCACTTAATACATAAACCGGATTACGGTTACCGACTCGAAATAAACGTCGCTCACCGATACTCACACAGCCACTGACACTGCCTTCGCATTCCATTGGAACCACGTCACAGGAATCAGTAGCAGACTTAGGCCAGCCAAACACATCGTACTCGTCTATTGACTGCTCAGGCATGAGTATTGGTAATAACAACTCAATAGACTGGCTGGTAATTGAATCAGCGGATGTCGATACCACCGCTTTCACTTGATAATGCTGGCAGCTGACAATATTCTCAATTCTGCCAGCCAAAGCCGGATGAGGATCGATAACGGCTATTTCTTTAGCTTGCTTATCTATCACCAGATAACAGCAATGATCGTCGTACTTCAGTTGCACAACACCGTCTAACTGAGCGTCGTTATCGTTATTCGTGTCCGCAACAATCAAGCAGGAATTTCTCAATGCATCAGCAGCTTGTTTTATACGTACACAAGCCTCAGTAATTTCCTCTTGTCGCGTTGCCGGACCAAAAGATAATCGAATAGCGGAACCGCTGCGCCACTCTTCCAGCCCCATAGCGTCTAAAACAAAGCTTTTTGTTACCTTGGAACTGCATGCAGAGCCTGAACTCACTCTTATCTGACAGGCGTCAAAAACATCCATAATATCGCGCGAGGCAACTCCTTCTACGGAGAAGTTCAGCGTAGTAGGAACCGAGCGCTCAAAGTCATGGTTAAATACAATAGAAGGGAAAGCTGACCGTAGGGCTTCAACCAACTGAGATCGATAATCCTGTAATTTAGCTTCACTATGAAAGCGACGGTTACTATCATCCAGCATCAATTCAAATAACGCATTTAATGCTGCTATTCCCGGTAAGTTTTCGGTTCCGGAACGCAGACCTGACTCTTGTCCTCCACCAATAATTAGAGGGGTATAAGGGGCTGAATCCCGAACCGCCATAAACCCAATGCCTTTCGGCCCATAAAGCTTATGACCACTAAACGGAGCGTAATCAATGGTTGTTTCATCTAAATTAAGAGCTTTTTTCCCCAATACCTGAACGCAGTCAACCATCCAGGGTACATCCGGGCTTTGCTGACGTATTGTCTCTTCCAGTTGTTTTAAGTTCTGAATAACACCGGTTTCATTGTTAACTGCCATAGTACATATCATGGCAGCATCTTTGACATGCTCAGCAATAAACTGGTTATCCAATAAGCCTTGTTTATCAACTGGAATGGCAACAAGCTCAGCTTTCAGTCCAAGTAACTGATTCCAGTGAGCCAGGGCCTGGGGAACAGCTTTATGTTCTGTCGCACCATACAGCAGGTATTTTTTTCGCTTATCGGGAGCAACCTGCATAGCCGCGTGAATTGCAGAAACCACAGCCGTCTGAATGCCTTCTGTCGCGCCACTGGTAAAAATAAGTCGGCCCGACTGCAAGCCAACAATTTTGCGAGCTAACTGACGTGTGGTATCCAGAATATAGCGAGCTTTTAAGCCCGTAATATGGCTGCTTGAAGGGTTACCAAAAACCGTTTCCATCGTATGCGAAACAGCCTGGATAATTTCGGGAAGTACCGGAGTGGTAGCATTACAGTCCAGATAAAGTTCGTCTGCGTTTGTCTGAATATCTACTGGTTTCATGCCACCCTCCAAATTAACTAAAAGTTATATGTTTATAACCTTTATGACTAAAAGGGTCAATGAATCTGGTTTTCTTTCCAGGCTTGTTCCTTTTTCATCCTATCTTTTCGCTTGTCGCATGGTTCATCACAGTCACAGGCTTTTTCCATGCCCAGAGCGCCGATGCCACCACAGCTACCGGAAATTGTCTTGCGCTGTACAATATAGCCAACGGCCATCGCCAGCACAACGATAATAAATAAGGCGAATACCATTATAAAGGTTTGCATTAAAACTCCTACTACTGCTCGGCCAACAACGGCTTAAATGCATCACTCATATACTCTTCAAAACCGTTTTCGGTTTTATAAATGAGCATAACTGCCATATTGTGTCTTTTTGCGAAGGACTTTGCTCTTTCCGTCCCCATTACAAATAAAGCAGTTGCATAAGCGTCGGCAGACATTGTGTCCTCGGCATAAACTGAAGTAGAAACCAAGTTATGCTGCACAGGAGCACCGGTTACCGGGTTAATAATATGCGAATATCGTTTACCATCTTCTTCATAGTAATTACGATAATCACCCGATGTCGCCAAAGCGCCGTCTTTAAATTGGACAACATGTTGCACCGCACGTTCCGTTGAAACCGGTTTTTCTATCGCCAGGCGCCATAATGCTTCATCCGGCTTGCCGCCTTTTGCAATAACCTCACCGCCAATTTCCACCAGGTACTGCTTTATACGCAACTGATCCAATAAGTGAGCAACTCTGTCGACGCCGAAGCCTTTGGCTATAGTAGACAGATCGACGTATAGATCCGGGTTATCCTTAATCAATTGATGATTTTCTACACGTAGTTTCTGATAGCCCGTTTTTTCCCGAACCGCATTCAACTCTTCTTCAGACGGTTCTTTTTCTGGTCTTGCCTGAGGACCAAAGCCCCAAAGATTCACCAGAGGACCAACGGTTATATCCAGAGCACCTTCCGTTTCCTCAGCAATTTCGAGACCACGATTAACTACCCGTTCAAGGTCACGACTAATAACCATAGGTTGGGTACTTTTAAACTGATTAAACTGTGAGAGTTCAGACTCTGGATCATAAGTCGACATTTGTGCATTAACTCTTTTGAGCACTATATCAACTTTCTTCTGAATCTCTTCTTTGTTGTGTCTGGGATCCTTAGAGTAGACAGTGACACTATAGGTGGTTCCCATAGTCTTACCGCTAAAGGATATTTTCTCAGGTGAATCAGAACAAGAAACTAAAAAGGCCAGCCCCAGAAGGGCTAGCCAAATTTTAGCAATCGACAGTTTCGATAGCATCATGAATTAACCACCAAAGTCATCCAACATGATATTTTCGTCTTCAACGCCTAAGTCTTTCAACAAGTTGATAACTGCCGCGTTCATAACCGGTGGTCCACACATGTAGAACTCACAATCTTCTGGTGCGTCGTGGTCTTTAAGATAACGCTCATAAAGAACGTTGTGAATAAAGCCAGTATCGCCTTCCCAATTATCTTCCGGTTGTGGATCAGATAATGCCACGTGCCAGTCAAAGTTCTCGTTCTCTTCGGCCAGCATGTCGAAATCTTCAACATAGAACATTTCTTTTTTCGAGCGCGCACCGTACCAGAACGATACTTTACGATCCGTTTTTATACGACGCATCTGATCAAACAAATGAGAACGCATTGGCGCCATACCGGCACCACCACCAATAAAGACCATTTCAGCGTCAGTGTCTTTGGCAAAGAATTCACCAAATGGACCTGAAATTGTGACTTTATCGCCTGGCTTCAGACTGAAAATGTACGATGACATTTTGCCTGCAGGCAAGCTTAAGTCGTTAGGTGGCGGCGTTGCTATACGGACGTTCAGCATAATAATGCCTTTTTCTTCCGGATAGTTAGCCATTGAATAAGCGCGTACAACCTCTTCGTCAACTTTAGACTCAACATCAAAGAAACCGAAACGATCCCAATCTCCATGATATTCTTCGGAGATATCAAAGTCTTTGTATTTAACGTGATGCGGTGGAGCTTCAATCTGAATGAAACCACCTGCGCGGAAAGGCACTTCTTCGCCTTCCGGTAACTGAACAATAAACTCTTTAATGAAGGTTGCTACGTTATCGTTCGACTTAACCGTACAGTCCCACTTACGAATACCAAAAACTTCTTCTGGTAATTCAATTTCCATGTCCTGTTTAACGTTAACCTGACAGGAAAGACGACAGCCTTCACGAGCTTCACGTTTAGTAATGTGGTCAAGTTCAGTCGGCAATATGTCACCGCCACCCTCTTTAACTGTGACACGACACTGGCCACATGAACCACCACCACCACAAGCTGACGAGACGAAAATACCCGCATTAGCCAGCGCACCCAGAAGTTTAGTACCAGGCTGGGTCACGATTTTTTTGTCTTCGTCGTCATTAATCAGGATTTCCACATCACCCTGAGGTACCAGCTTTGATTTTGCGAACATAATAATCGCAACCAAAACCAGTACGATGATGGTAAACATCCCTACACCGAGATATATCTCTTGCATCGATTCGTACCTTTTTTTACCGATTCAACACACTGGTTATAAGGATACGCCGGAGAACGACATAAAGCCCAAACCAATCAGACCCACTGAAATAAATGTGATACCTAAGCCACGCAGGCCATCAGGTACATCTGCATATTTCAGTTTTTCGCGCACTGCAGCCAAAGCAACAATAGCTAAAGCCCAGCCAACACCACTACCAATTCCGAAAACAACGGATTCGCCAAAATTGTAATCACGCTCGACCATGAAAGCTACGCCACCAAAAATAGCGCAGTTAACGGTAATGAGTGGCAGGAAAATACCCAGTGCGTTGTATAGTGCAGGTACATATTTATCCAATGCCATTTCCAATATCTGCACAATAGCGGCAATAACACCTATAAAGGTCAGAAACTTCAGGAAACTTAGATCCGCATCCGGGAAGCCAGCCCATTCCAGAGCACCTGGGGCCAGAATGTTGTGGTAAATTAAATTGTTAACCGGTACCGAAATACCCAATACAACAATAACCGCGACACCCAGACCAAATGCTGTTTTTACTTTCTTAGATACAGCCAAAAACGTACACATACCTAAGAAGAAGGACAATGCCAGGTTTTCAATGAAAACCGCGCGGATGAACAGGTTGATATAGTTTTCCATGACCATTACTCCTTAGGTTCAACTTGTTCAGTGCGGAAGGTACGCAGTACCCAGATAAATCCGCCAATGATGAAGAAGGCACTAGGTGGCATCAGTAACAAGCCAACCGGCTCGAACCAACCACCTTGTGATGCCAGAGGTAAAATCTGTACATCAAACAAGCTGCCTGAACCAAAGAGTTCACGAATGAAGCCAACAACCAACAGCACCACTGAGTAACCTAAACCGTTACCCAGTCCGTCCAGAAAGGACATAAACGGAGTGCTCTTCATAGCGTAAGCTTCTGCGCGACCCATAACGATACAGTTAGTAATGATTAAGCCAACGAACACTGACAACTCTTTAGAAATTGAGTAAGCGTAAGCTTTTAGTATCTGGTCAACGACAATAACCAAGCTCGCGATAATTGTCATTTGGACAATAATACGTACGCTTGACGGAATATGATTCCGGATAATCGAAATAAATAAGTTAGAGCACGCGACAACCGCAGTTAGTGCAATACACATAACCAAGGTGTTGCTCATTTTCGACGTTACAGCCAATGCAGAACAGATACCAAGAATCTGTAGTGCGATGGGGTTGTTGGCGAATATCGGTCCGAATAATACGGACTTCATTTCTTTTACATTAGCCATTGTTCAACTCTCCCTCACGAAGTTTCTTGAGTAATGGACCGTAACCATTTTCGCCCATCCAGAATTGAACCAGGTATTCAACACCATTACTGGTCAAAGTTGCACCAGAAAGCGCATCAACTTCGTGCTCGCCTTTGGCGCCGCCTTTTACCACTTCAAACTGGACGTTACCGTCCTCGCCGTAAACTTCTTTACCTTGCCAAGTTTTTACCCAGGCCGGATTGGTGATTTCACCACCAAGCCCCGGAGTTTCAGAGTGCTCGTAGAAGTTAACGCCTTTAACAGTGTCAAAGTCGCCTTCTAACGCCAGTAAGCCGTACATGGTTCCCCATAGACCCTGGCCACGAACATGCAGAACAAGACCTGTTGTTTCGCCGCTTTCATCTTTAACAAGATAAATCTGTGTTAAATTTTCGCGGGTACCTAAACCAGCAGGGTCGTTCTTTTTCTCAAGTTTTTTACTTCTTTCAGGGTCACTCGCTGCTTTGCGATTGCTGAAAGATGTCGGGTCAATGTCATCCTTAACGGTTAAATCTTCAAGGCTGACAACCATGGTATCGATGCGTTGCTTGTAAGTTTCAACAACGTCGGTATCGGCTTCCAGAATACCGGCAGCATCCAAAACGTTCTTTTGCATATCAAGTGCCGCATTCTTTTCCTGCATTGGTTTCAAACCAATAGCAGCACCAGAAACAACAATTGAGCAAACCAGGCAAAGCGCCAGCACGACACCAACGGTCTTGCCTAAACTTTCATTTTTCTTAGCCATTGCGCGCTAACCTCCGTTTGATATTTGCCTGTGCTACAAAGTGGTCAAATAACGGTGCAAATACGTTAGCAAATAAGATGGCCAACATGATGCCTTCCGGGAATGCCGGGTTAATGACACGAATCATGACCGTCATAAAACCAATTAACAAGCCGTACGCAAACTTCCCTTTATTGGTAAAGGACGCAGATACCGGGTCGGTTGCCATAAACATCATTGCAAAGGCAAAACCACCCAATACTAAGTGCCAGTACCAGGGCATTGCGAACATTGGATTTGTCTCACTGCCGACGAGGTTCAGTAAACCGGAGAACAGAACCATGCCAACAAAGACACCCAGGACAATACGCCAGGAGGCAATACGGAAATAAATTAACGCTAAACCACCAACCAGAATAAGTAAGGTTGAAACTTCACCTACTGACCCCTGGATGTTACCAAGGAAAGCATCCCACCAAAGCTGAGTATTCCCATAATCCATTTCACCCAGAGCCGCTTTACCCAGGTTTGTTGCACCAGAAAAGCCATCGACGGCAGTCCAGATGGAATCACCTGACATGCTGGCAGGATAAGCGAAGTATAAGAATGCGCGACCGGTTAGTGCCGGGTTAAGGAAGTTGCGACCAGTACCGCCAAAAATTTCCTTACCAATAACGACACCGAAGGTGATACCTAAAGCAACCTGCCACAATGGCGTTGTTGCCGGCAAAATCAGGGAGAATAAAACCGAGGTAACGAAGAAACCTTCGTTAACTTCGTGCTTGCGAATAGACGCAAACAGGACTTCCCAGAAGCCACCAACAAAGAAGGTAACCGCGTAAATAGGCAGGTAAAAACACGCGCCATACCACATTTTCGCGCCCCAGCCGGCATTAGTGCCTAACTCGCCACCGAACAAGTGGAATAACCCAACCTGCCAGACGTCAGAAAGCGCATAGCCGTCAGCCAAAGCCAAAGCAGCCTGGTTACCAACGTTATACATACCCCAGAACATTGCCGGGAACGTCATCATCCACACCAAGATCATAATACGCTTAAGGTCGATACGGTCACGAACATGCGTAGCCGACTTAGTCACAGTACCTGGTGTGTACAAAATAGTGGCTACGGCTTCGTAAAGCGCGTACCACTTCTCGTATTTACCGCCTTCTTCAAATTGCGGTTCAATACGCTCGAGTGTGTCTTTCAAGCTCATGGTTAGCCTTCTTTCTCAATCTTAGTGAGACAGTCACGCAGCACCGGGCCATATTCGTACTTCCCGGGGCAAACATAAGTGCACAATGCGAGGTCTTCCTCGTCCAGTTCCAGACAACCCAACTGCTGACCTTCATCAGTATCCCCTGATAACAAGTCACGCAGCAGTAATGTTGGCAAAATATCCAAAGGCATTACGCGTTCGTAGTTACCAATTGGAACCATTGAACGTGAAGAACCATTCAGTGACGTTGTCATGCTAAATAACTTCTTCGGATTAAAGTGTCCGGCATAAGCGCGTGTAACTGAGTGCAAGTCCGAGCCAGGACGTATCCAGCCCAGAAACTCTTTATAATTGCCTTCCGGAATAACGCTAACCTGGTTATGGAAACGACCTAACCAGGCGTGTTCGTTATCCGCAGTGTGACCATGCAGGACTGACCCTGAGATAATACGTTGATTATCACCACTTAGCTCACCATCCGTTAACTCATGCAAGTTAGCACCTAAGCGGGTGCGTAACAGACGAGGCTCTTTAACGCCTTCACCGGCAACCGCAACAACGCGATCAGTAAAGATTTCACCTGTAGTGAATAACTTACCGTAAGCGATAACGTCCTGATAACCGATGTGCCATACCGGGCGTTTAATGCTCGCTGGCTGAAGGAAGTGTATATGAGTACCAACCAAACCTGATGGATGAGGGCCGGAAAATGACTCCAGCGTGACATCTGCGTCGCCAGTATCCACTTCAGCATTACCCTCTTTACAAACAAACAACTTACCTTCGGTCAGGTTAGAAAGAACCTTCAGACCATCAATGAAAGCTTGTTTCTGTTCATTTATAAATAAAGTTGGGTCGCCAGCTAACGGGTTAGAATCCATCGCGTTGATAAAAATCGCGCTGGCTTCTGCATCTAATGCCGGAGTTTTGCTGTAAGGACGGGTACGAAGCGCAGTCCACTGACCTGACTCAACCAGAATGTCCTGAACTTTCTCACGACCTAATGAATTGAGCTTGTCGCTGTCAAATTTATCAAAAGTAACCTGCTCGTCACCTTTCAATTCAATAACAACCGCCTGCAATACTCGGCGCTCACCACGCAGGATGTCTTTTACTACACCAGCCCCGGGGGCTGTGTACTTGACACCAGGGTTTTTCTTATCCTCGAAAATCAGCTGACCTTTTTTAACCTGGTCACCTTCTTTCACGTGCATGGTTGGGCGCATACCCACGTATTCTTCACCTAGGGTAGCGACTGTCGTCACAGCCTTACCGTCGGATAGTTCTTGCTGGGGCGCCCCTTTAATAGGGATGTCCAGCCCTTTCTTGATCGTAATCATATGCGTTTGCACTACTCGTTAAGGGAAGATTCATCACAACCAGCCACCGGGGCTGGAAACCTGAATAATCAAATAGTTACCGACACAAACAACCGCCTTCAGGGGGCTTGTCATCGGCAACCTGAAACATTTTCCACACTTATCGTTGGGATTTTAGCATTTTTCCCACAACGCTTACCAGTTTACTTTTGGATCAATATCCGCGTCATAATCGACATTATCGAAGCCAAAACCGAATAAGTGCAGGAACTCCTGATGATATCCTTCGTAATCGGCAAGCTGATGGAAGTTATCCTGAGTTACTTGCTCCCAGAGTGCTTCTATTTTTGCCTGAGTCTTATCATTGGTTTCGTAACCATCCATGTGAAGCCGACCTGCGTCATCCAGCTCAGGATTACTATTATATAGACCTTCAGTAAACAGGCGGTAAATTTGCTCGATACAACCTTCGTGCGTGCCTTCTTCTTTCATCACTTTATAAATTAATGAAATATACAGCGGCATAACAGGAATAGCTGAACTCGCCTGTGTTACCAACGCCTTTAATGAAGAAACGTAAGCTTTCAGATTAAGATCATCGCATTCGGTGACGAGCTCTGATGCCGCGCGATCCAGATCTTCTTTTGCGCGGCCGATGGTTGCATGACCGTAAATTGGCAATGTCAGTTTTTTACCTATGTAAGTATAAGCAGTGGTTTGACAGTTTTCGGCCAAAACGCCCGCATTATGCAGAGCTTTAACCCAGCGTTCCCAGTCTTCACCGCCCATCACTTTTACGGTATTGGCAATATCTTCATCGGTAGCCGGATCAAGTGTCACTTCGTGTACCTGATCTTTGTCCGTATTGTAGGTTTTGGTTGTGTATTGTTTGCCTATTGGCTTTAACACTGAACTGTAGACTTCACCGCTATCGGGGTCTTTACGTTTAGGTGATGCCAGGCTGTAAACAACGAGGTCAATTTTCCCCATGTTTTGCTTAATGTAATCGATACTTTCCTGCTTAATTTCATCAGAAAATGCGTCGCCATTAATTGAATGGAAAGCTAAACCGGCTTTGTTCGCTTGCTGATGAAAAGCGGCGGTATTATACCAACCAGCTGTCGCTGTTTTCTTTTCTGTAGGCTCTTTTTCAAAACACACACCAAGAGTATGGGCTTCGCTACCAAAAGCAGCCGTAATTCTTGACGCGAGTCCATAACCTGTGGAGCAGCCTATGACTAATACATTCTTAGGGCCATTGGTAATGGCAGGCTTATTACGGACAAATTCGATTTGACGTTTGACGTTTTCGGCGCAACCCACCGGATGAGAATTGGTGCAGATAAAACCGCGAATTTTTGGCTTAATGATCATATTGATGTATCCCTGTTGTTCGCATTATTTCGGCTATTGTAACCAATCAAACGACAGGAACACATCAGACATGCGGAATTTTTCTTAATTTGCCGCTATTTTCGACCCACCCAGGCAGTTGGGTGAACGTCTGGACTCTCCCAGTTGCTCCCACTCACCTTGAGTATAGGTGTGTAGCGCCAATGCATGGATATGATTCATTAATTCATCCGCTAAGATTTTATTAACCGCACGGTGTCGGTTAATGAGTCGCTCACCACTAAACTTCGGAGTAACTAAGACCACTTTAAAGTGAGATTCAGCATTAGCACCACCCGAGTGCATATGGCTTTCGTCTGCCACTTCCAGATGCACCGGAGTAAACGCTTCGCGCAACTTATTTTCAATATTTAGCCCAATAGACATAACTGCTCCCCTCTGCGTTTGCCTCTAATCTTCAGTTTAGATTACTTATACTGAATCGCAGAAAATTTTTACAAAAACCTGCTAACTCTACGAATTTTCGACAAATAAAGTTTGTTCAATATTCAGAGTCATCAACTGCCGCATGACAAACTTCCTCACTTGAGGATAAGCTAACGACAGCAGGAAAAACTGCATCCACAACTTCGCCTTTTGAGGCAGAGGCCGGTTTAACCACGTGATAGCGTTGTGCACTGACATTTCCTTCTGCCTGCCACAGTAAAACATCGGTTTTATCAAAAAGCCTGGACAAGGCATCTAAGCCCTCGCTTCTGTATGGGGGAAACGCAGTACTTTCTCCCGATAATCGCCAACCTCTGAGCTCTGCCTCCGATGCCAGCAAAGCCTCATTAATGCGGTTACGACAAAAGCTGAGCTCAATCGTTGCCCGGCTCAATTGCCAGTTAGCATTAGGCAGTAACTGTTCATCCAGAGCTTTAACTTCAGCGCTGCGCAAATCGGTTGTGCCTTCCTGACCACAGCCACTAAGAACGGCGAGGAATAACCCTGCCACCAAAAAATTTTTAAAAGCCATAAGGAAACCTCCAAGGCTTGATATTATAACTGAAAAGCGCAGATAAACCGTTGTCTTAGTGTTAAAATTTCTGGCAGTATAGAACGTAATTTGTCATAGGGATTCAAATCAGTTTCATGTCATCCATCTCATTTTTTCGTAACACACTTATTGCTGGTGGTCTTAGCTTACTCATGACCCCTTCTGCGCTTAGCTCCGTATGGATTGAAGCAAATGATGCGGAATTGCGGAACAGTCTGATTGTATTAGCTGAATCAGGGCTTATCAAAACACCCATTCAGCAATTTCCAATAACCTGGAAAAGCTTACTGCCGGAGTTGGATGCGCTTGAATTAAAAGGTTTGAGCCCAACCCAGCAATTAGCATTACGCCATGTGCGTCATCAATTATCACAAGCTCAGAATGGGCCTAAAACACGATGGTATATCGGTGCAACGGATAGCGAGCAGGTAGTTCAGGATTACGGCGACGACACCTATGAAGAAGGTAAAATTAGCCTAAGCCGCAGTATGCACGGTACAAACTGGGCGGCAAGAATTCAGGTAAACTATCGTCAGGACCCCTTTGAAGGTGATCACAAAAAGACTCTGGATGGCAGTTACTTAGCTTACAACCTGAATGACTGGAGCTTCAGCCTGGATTCACTGCCACTGCGTTGGGGGCCGGCAGAGCACAGCAGCTTGCTGTTTTCTAACAATGCCCGCCCTATGCCCAAAATTCGAATCGATTACGCTCCTGATTATCCGCCTGCCGGAATGAATCCATTCAAAATCAGTTTATTCAGTGCCTATCAGGACGATGGATACAGCGACCATTATCGGGTCAGCGGCATCCGCTTTTCCAGTCAGTTATTTCAGCATTTATGGTTTGGTATAAGCGCTATAGAGCAGAGTGGCGACAACCGCCCCGACAACCGGATGTTAACCGCTGATGCCAGAACCGGTTTCGACTGGGGAGCTCATCAGTTTTCAGCTTACGCGGAGCTGGGTATTGACCGAAAACTGGAAACCGATGACAAACCAGTATATACCCTGGGCGCACAATGGATGACAGGCTCTAAAGAACGTCGTCATAGCTTCACGGTTGAATACAGTCAGTTAGACGGCGGAGAAGAACACGACTTTTATTCACTGGACGAAAATCAAAGACAATACTTTCTGAACCACCAGCGCAATCCCGGATCGCCTTTCCCCCGTGAGAGTCAGACTGTATCTGCCAGCTATCGCCAGTTTTCAGCCGACGGTTCTGCCTGGACGGCGCTGGTCAGTCATAGTAAAGAAAAAGACGATGACACTCTGTCACGGGCTTTACTGCGGCGCACTGAACCTGCTTTTTCGGGGTTAGTTAAACTCTCTCTGCAATACCTTGACGGCAGCAATTACGACGGCGAAGTGGGCGTACAATTGAGTGGAGAATGGCGCTTTTAACGCGCCAGCTTCTGCCCTACTCCCAGGCTGATGGTGTCCATAACATTAAGCCAGGCTTCATCCAGAGCATTGACTAACGCAGGATAGCCGTCACTTTTCAACGGCGTGCTTTCAGTAAAGGTTCCTTTCAACACCGTCTGGTTATCCTGACTTTTATACTCCCAGTGACCCGCAACAACGGCCCGTGAGTCATTACTTCCATAAAAATCGTCAACCCAAACCGTTAGCTTGCCTTCGCAATTGTCAGCCAGCAAAAGGCGCTGAACACTACGCTGAAGTTGATGCGCCAGAGGCGTACTCCAACGGTGCTGCCGGGCACTATGCCAGCGGGTTTCATCCTGCTGTAGCTGCAACCCGGGTTTCGCCGCTGAATCACCCACAAATACAGGACGCTTATCCGCATGACACAAAGCTTCCGCGGACTCACTCAAATGTGGAAGTCGATATTGCGTTATCTCATATGAGTTAGAGGTACACCCGGCGAGCAACGCAATTGCTGCACCAGTAACAAACGGCTTGAGTATTTTTGGAAAAGAATATCTGCTATTCATAAGCTTTCGGCTCCGGATCGGGCTCTATAGATGGGCTAAAAATAAGCGAGTTCGGCTGTTCCTGTAACAACTCAATTACCGGTTTTAACTCACGTGAGAGCTGCTCAATTTCAGTTAACGTTTGATTCAGCTGCTGTCGTGTCGGGGAACCTTCATTAAAACTGCCGGTAAGCTCTTTCAGCTGAATAAGATTTTGCTGCAATAACTGAGGCAATTGCTTCATTTGTGGTTGCTCAACAATAGCCGCCAAACTTTCCGACACACTATCCAGCTTCTTAGCTGTACTATCGACGGAGCTCATCGCTGCCGAAAAATCGTTAAGCCCCTGCTCCAGTGGCAATTGATTAAATTTATCCATCAATGCTGTTAACTTCTCTTCCAGTCGGGCGAAGTCACTGGCCATTGCCGGCATAACCGGATACCCGGCAAATTTATCGTCGACACTTTCCTCATCAGCATTAGGATAAAAACGAACATCGACAAACAAGGTATTGGTTAATAGGTTAGAAGCCCGGATATTCGCCCGTAAGCCCTGCTTAAATAACTCAGGCAAACGTTTTTCCCAGTTTTCAATATCGGTATCGGCCACCAGCCCCCGTAAGCGCTCGGGTTCAAATCGAATAAGAATAGGGATACGTTTTAACGGAGCTTCATCGCCATTTTCCGGGAACCAACGCAATGGTACTTCTCTGACTGTGCCAACGCGCACGCCTTTAAATTGAACTGGTGCTCCTTTTTCAAGGCCTGCAACTGATTCATCCAGTAAGACAACGTAATCAATACCGTGGATATAACCCTGCTGTTTTGCCTCTTCCAGACTTTCAAACAGCTCGAATTCCTGTTCGCTGGTAAGCTTATCCCCCCGTGGCTGTCCTTCAGGAACACCAAAAGTCACACTGGCTCCCAATAGGGACTCGATGGAGCCCAAAGCCAAGTCCAGTCCCTGAGAATTCCACTGAATAGAAACGCCCCGCTGCAACCAGAACCGCGTATTTTCGGTAATAAGCTCATCATAAGGAGCCTTCACAAAAATTTGATATCGAGTTTGTCGTTCATTGACCTGAAACTCCGACTGCTCTACCTGACCAACGGTGAAACCTTGATATTGCACTGAGTCACCTACTGTTACGCTGGTTTGCCCCTCGCTGGTCAAATTTAACCGGCGCCCTGGAGTTTCCTGAGAAGTAACAGGTGGCTGTTCCAGTGCTTTAAAATGCGACTGCTGCTCCTTAGAGTCTCCTGGCTGCAAACGAATATACGCACCTGATAGTAAAGTTCCCAACCCGCTAATTCCCTGTCGTCCAATTCTGGGTTTTACTACCCAAATTCGGGTCTCCGGGTTTAACATTCGCTCGGTGCCTTCGTTCATCGCCACTTCTATAACAGCCGAAGAAAAGTCTTCCGACAGGCGCACTTCAGTAACCTGTCCGACGTCTACGTTACGAACTTTCACCTGAGTTTTTCCGGCTTCGATGCCTTCGGCGTCCCCTACTGCCACAGTAATAGTGGGCCCGGTTCCGCGCGTATCCTGCCAAACCATCCAAAGCGCCACAGCAAGAGCCAGCAGCGGTACAATCCAGACCGGTGATATGCCGGAAAATTTGCGGACCTTAGTCGTTGAACTCTCTGTCATTTATCTGCCTCTCGCCAGAATAAGCGTGTATCAAAACTCATCGCTGCAAGCATAGTAAGAACCACAGCTGCCGCGAATGAAACCGCAGCACTGCCCGGGTAAACCGACATAACGGAACCACTACGAACCAAAGCTACCAGTATCGCAACAACAAAAATATCGATCATTGACCAGCGCCCTATCCAGTCCGTCAGTTTGAATAAAATAAGACGGTGGCGAACCGTTTGCGGGGTTTGCCAGCGAGCTAATATTAGCAAAGTTATCAGCACCAGTACTTTAGCCACAGGTATAACCAGACTGGCGACGAAAACAATAGCCGCTATTGGTTTATCCCCACTTTGCCATAACTCCGTTACTCCGCCAATTATGGTTGACGGTTGGTCGCTACCAAATCGGACGGTTTCCATAACCGGTAACCAATGCGCCGGAATTAACATAATAGCGCCGGCAGTAATTAACGCGACCGTTGTGCCTGGCCTACGCCACCAGGATGTTTTCTGTGGCTCTGTGCATTGGTAACAAGTATCAGCGTTCTGAGAATTCAGCGCATAACACACAGGACAAGTTTGCAAGCCTTGCTCCAATGCTGTCATTCCGGGTTTACCATCTGGTGCCGACTGTGACGTTTTAATCAAGTGTCGCCAGACGGGTGTATGTTTCGCCCGCTCATAAACAAAAAGTAACAGTACAACAAAGGCACTAAAGCTCCAAAAGCCTTCCAGTAAGCGAATATCTGCCAGGCTGGAGATCTTAACCAACGCCACCAAAGTGCCAAGCAGAAAAACGTCGGTCATTAACCAGGGTTTTAAGTGCTCGGTTAAGCGCAGTAAATACAAACTGCCCAGGTTTCGTGCTGTATTCCATGCTGCATTCTTAGTGTGACTGTATACCCAAATAAGGCTTAACAGATAAATAAACGGAATAAGAATAACCGTTAGAAGAACTAACACAGCCAATACTTTTTCGTGAAAATAAGAAAGTTGCCAGGCAGCATCCATTAAAGTCATGGACTGCTCAACACCGGCTGCGGAATAACGAATAAAGTCGACCGACAAACTGGCTAAAAGCATTACCAGAGCGGCGATAGCTATCGCCACCAAGGTAAAGTGTTCTGTTTTCTTACCATGCTCCAGAATGTACCCACAACGTGGGCATTCAGCTCGTTCATTCCCGGCAAGAACGACTCGGCGGCTTACCCAGTCACATTGAGGGCAGCCGACAACATCATTCTTTTCGCTCTGCGTTATCCTGCTCGACGTCATTTTCTTCAGGCTCCGCTGAAATCATGGCTATTACTGTCCAACCCGACTGTGGTATCAATTCCCTTTCAGTGGTAAAAATATGGAGTTTTTCGGCATCGTCCAGCGCAAACATCGGCAACGCACGAGTTCCATACTTCTGCTGGTAGTCTGCAAAACTAAAACTGTCGGTAATAGGTGTCGACTTAATTTTAGCGCCTTTAAAATGCAGGCTTGCAAGCTTTGAATAGGTTACGCTGTCGCCAAATAAGTTTAATGTTTTGCGGTAACTTTCGGTCAACTGATGGCTGGCTCGGTAATCCTGCTCTCCACCGTTTAAACCATGCACTTTTCTGGAACCAAACCAGTCCTGATAATACATCGACACTAAAGGGTTTAGTTGTTTGTAGGGTGACATAACTAACAGTTGACCAAGACCGGTTAAATCAATGTTATTAGCGGCGTGCTCAGATGCCGGATTACCAAAATACACCGGTAAATTATCCATCCGCGCTAACTTGATGTTTTCCCAGTTGGTATCAGCCAGGCGAACCGGAATGCCGCTTTCCTGTATGCTTTTTGCAACCGCCCGCGCCATTTGGTTGGCACCGAAAATTAAGAACCCTTTGGCTTGAGGTTCCAGCAGCCCAAGCATTCTGGCCAGCGGTTTTGCAGTTAAACTCTGCAATACAACGGTGGTCATTATCACTAGAAAAACCAACGGAACAACCGCCGCGGCTTCAGTCCAGCCTGACTCTTCCATTTTTAATGCGAACAATGCAGAAACTGCCGCCGCTACAATACCACGGGGGGCTATCCAGGATAATAGGACCTTATCTTTAAACCTCAGCTCGGTTCCTATCGCAGACAACCAAACAGCCAGAGGGCGCACCGCAAACAAAATAATGGCAATTAGAATAACTGCGGGCATTCCCAACGCATCAAACTCTGCAAAGTCCAGCCGCGCTGCCAAAATAATGAAAAGCGCAGAAATAAGGAGCACACTGAGAGTTTCCTTAAACTCTAGTATTTCTTCCATATTGAGGTTACGCGTATTGGCCATAACCATACCCATAACCGTAACGGTTAATAAGCCAGACTCATGCTGAATAGCATTAGATAGCGCGAAAACACCCAGCACTATGGTTAAGGTAGCAACGTTCTGTAAGTAATGCGGAAACCAGCCTCGCCCCAGAGCCAGGCCAAGCAAGCGCGCTGCGCCCCAACCCAGAGCAAAGCCCAAAGCGATAGTGGTTGCAAAGGCCTGCAAAGCATGCAGGAAAGCAACATCCTGGCTGGCAATAATAAACTCGTATACCAGTACCGCGAGCAAGGCACCCAGCGGATCAATAATAATGCCTTCCCAGCGCAAAATATTCGCTAACTTATTAATCGGCCGGATAGACCGTATCATGGGCTGGATAACGGTCGGCCCTGTGACCACAACAAGGGCTCCGAACAAGGCTGAAATTTCCCAGCCATAGCCCATAATAAAATGCGTTAGTATGGCGATAACAACAAAGGTTACCAGCATGCCGATGCTAACCAGGTTGGTTACCATGCGACCATGACCACGAATTTCTTCAAATTTCAGGGTCAGGCTGCCTTCAAATAAAATAACCGCCACCGCTAATGAGACAAAAGGAAAGAGTAAATCCTCAAATAGCGAGTCTGGTTCAAGTAACCCCAGAGTGGGCCCTAGCAGTAAGCCACAAATTAATAACGGCAGTATTGCCGGCAACTTAATACGCCACGCTAACCACTGACAACTAATGGACAATACGCCAATCAGGGCAAGCATCGATAAGTCAGACATAATTTCTCCGCTGAAAGTAAGTCGTTTTAGAATAGCAGAAGCTAACACTCTGACTACCCTCAAATAGCGAATTTAGATGACTATTTTTTTAAATGAGAATGGCTATCATTATTCGCTTTGTTTGATATAATCGTCGCGTTTCTCTTAAAATAGTTCGTTAAGGAGTCATCTGAAATGCGTAAGTTTCATTCACTACTGGCAATACTTGCTGCGACTTCTGCGACACTGGTGTCCTTCACTAGCGCCGCCGCTGAAGTTAATATTTACTCAGCCCGAAAAGAAGCGCTGATCAAACCCGTTTTGGAAAAATTCACTGAAGAAACCGGCATCGAAGTTAATTTATTAACCGGTAAAGCGGACGCGTTGCTGGCCCGATTGAACTCCGAAGGCGAGAACACCCCGGCGGATCTATTTTTAACCGTTGACGCAGGTGCTCTTCACCGCGCCGTTGAAGCAGACGCGTTTCAGGCGGTAAACTCTGACGAAATTAATTCAGCCGTTCCTTCTCATTTTCGCTCTACCGACAACCTTTGGTTCGGATTAAGTTTACGCGCCCGCCCCATTTTTTACTCGCCAGAGCGCGTTAACCCGGACGAACTGGACTCTTATTTAAGCCTCGCAGATGAAAAATGGAACGACCGTATCTGCATCCGCTCTTCCAATAATCTGTATAACCAGTCGTTAGTTGCTGCGCTAATTGAACACCACGGCGCAGAAAAAACTGAAGAATGGGCAGAAGACTTTGTCGAAAACTTTGCTCGCAAACCCGTTGGTGGCGACCGCGACCAAATTAAAGGCGTAGCTTTTGGTGTTTGTGATATCGCTATTGCCAATACCTATTACTTTGGTCATATGCTGAACTCCGACGACGCAGAAGAGCGTTCAGCGGCCGAAAAAGTTAAAATATTCTGGCCAGCACAGGACAAACAAGGTGCTCATGTAAACGTTTCTGGCATAGGCATTACCAAACACGCTAAAAACGTTGACGAAGCTCAAAAGCTCATCGAGTTCCTGGTCTCTGAAGAATCACAAAAATGGTATGCTCAGGCCAACTATGAATACCCGGTTCGCGAAGGCGTCGAGTGGAGCGAAACACTCCAGCAATGGGGTGACTTTAAGCAGGATGACATTGAAATGGATATTCTGGGTGAGAATAACGGCGACGCCGTGCGTTTAATGAACCGTGCCGGCTGGCGTTAATTTACTACCAGGAGACGTATAGATGAACCGTGGCACGCTGTTGCTGTTTGCCGTCGCGGTCTTGATAGGGCTACCACTCATAGTGGTAGCTTTGTCGTTACTGAACCCTCAATGGGACACTCTGCAACATCTTTGGCAAACCGTGATACCGGAATACATCGGTCATTCAGTGATCTTATTGTTCGCTGTCGGTACCGGTGTCACTTTGCTCGGGGTAAGTACGGCCTGGTGCATTAGTCAATACGATTTTCCCGGCTGGCGTTGGTTAAGCTGGGCGTTATTGCTGCCACTGGCTATGCCTGCCTACATTACAGCTTATACCTATACAAGCCTGCTCGATTATGCCGGCCCGGTACAGGGGGTTATCCGGGACATTTTCTCTGTCAATATAGGTGAGTACTGGTTTCCTGAAATACGCAGCCTGAACGGTGCTATCTTTGTTCTTTGTATTGTTCTTTACCCCTACGTCTACCTTATTACACGCTCCGCTTTCATGCAGCAATCGACAACCGCGTTTGAAAGTGCAAAAACCCTGGGCGCCAGCTCATTAAGAAGTTTCTGGAAAGTTGCTCTGCCACTGGCGCGACCGGCTATAGCAACCGGCGTCACTCTGGCATTAATGGAAACTCTGGCTGATTACGGCACCATGGAATACTTTGGCATCACGGTATTTACCACAGGTATCTTTCGCACCTGGTATGGCATTGGCGATGCGCAGGGAGCGCTGCAACTGTCCGCTTTATTGCTGGTATTCGTCATTATTTTGATAATGGTTGAACGTTACTCCAGACGTCGCGCTCGTTTTTATCAACAGCGCTCTGCAACCAAGCCTCCTCAGCGGCGACCACTAAGCGGCTGGCGAGCGGCTCTGGCTTCGCTGGTCTGCTGGCTGCCCGTTGTGCTTGGCTTTGTTATACCAGCGACACAACTGCTCTTGTGGTCGGTTCAGAAATCAGAAATATGGCAGCAAAGCGAATTCTGGATGTTAACCTTCAACACACTCTGGTTAGGCTTATTAGCGGCGTTGATCACTGTTGCTCTGGCATTATGGCTTGCTTACGGTCGCCGGCGCCACCCTACCCGACCTTTACGCGCGGCTATCAGTCTGGCGGGCATGGGCTACGCTATTCCCGGTATTGTTATAGCCGTTGGATTGTTATCGCCTTTAGCCTGGCTAGACAATCAAATTATCAGTATCAGCGAATGGTTATTCGACTTTAATCCCGGTTTATTATTCTCTGGTACCGTTGTCGCGCTTTTGTTTGCCTACAGTGTCCGGTTTTTATCGGTGTCCTTGCAAACCGTTAACTCGGGGCTGGAACAAATCACACCGCAAATGGACGATACAGCGAGAACTCTGGGCGCCAGCGGTAAACGTATTTTATGGCGGGTTCACTTACCCTTGCTTCGCAGCCCGTTATTGGCGGCGTTAATTTTGGTGCTGGTCGATGTGATGAAAGAACTGCCCGCCACGCTGGTATTACGTCCATTTGATTTTAACACTCTGGCAGTGCGCGCATTCGAAATGGCCTCTGATGAACGCTTAGCTGATGCCGGGCCCCCCGCATTGATGATTGTCGCAGTCGGGCTAATTCCGGTTATTATGCTGTCCCGGGCCTTACGCAGTAAAACACTGAAAGCAGGAGAGTAAATGAGCACATTACTGAATATTGACGCAGTCAGCATCCAGCTCTCCGGTGACCTCATCGTCGACAGACTGAGTTTGTCTCTGGAGCCGGGTGAGATAGGTTGCCTGCTAGGCCCCAGTGGCTGTGGGAAAACCACTTTGCTGCGCGCTATTGCCGGCTTTATTCCGGTTTCCGGCGGACAAGTTGAGCTGCACGGAAAAACGGTCTCATCCAGCCAGGTGCAAATACCAACCGAGCAAAGAGAAGTTGGTATGATGTTCCAGGATTTTTCATTATTCCCCCACTTAACTGTGGCCGACAATATCCGTTTTGGCATTAATCGATTACCCAAAAAGCAGCAGGAAGAGCGAGTTAAAGAGCTGCTCATCCGCATTGGTCTTAACGGTTATCAAAATCGCTACCCGCACGAGTTATCCGGAGGACAACAACAACGGATTGCTCTGGCCCGCGCTCTGGCTCCGAAACCTAAATTGATGCTGCTTGATGAGCCCTTCTCCAGTCTTGATGCCGAACTACGCGAAGTGCTGGCTCACGACGTAAGACGATTGCTAAAAGAAGAAGGTATTACCGCATTACTGGTGACTCATGATCAGCAAGAAGCTTTTGCTATGGCAGATAAATCCGGCGTGATGTATTCAGGTCAGCTACTGCAGTGGGAAACGCCTTATGCCCTTTATCATCAACCAACGCATCAACTGGTCGCCGACTTTATTGGCCGCGGCGTTTTGCTGAATGGCGAAATAAGAGAACATCAATTACATTGTGCATTTGGAATCATAGAGCACTCTCAGTTGCACAACAAACCCGACATGAGTGTTAACTTTTTAGTTCGCCCCGATGATGTATTAATTAATAACGATAGCAGTATGCAGGCCATAGTGGTTGGCTGCGGTTTTCGTGGTTCGCATTATCTCTATACTCTGGAGCTGGCCGACACCAGTCACGTGTTGGCGGTCGGCCCATCACACCAACCGTTAAAAACAGGCGAACAAATTGGAATTGATATCGACTTTGATCACTTGGTCGTATTCGACTCGTCTTTGTGCGAGTTGCCCGACTAACTGATGCGTAAAACAAATGACAAGTTGAATACCTCACTATAGACTCTGAATAATTGTCATATGTGAGGATTCTATGGATTTTTTAATTGACGCATGGGATTTCAGTCAACATCCCGCAAAACAACTTCAGTCGCCATCGCGCGCCACAGAAAACACCTGGTTTCATTTTCAGCGTGATGCCGAAGGGTTAACCGAATGGTTAACTCAAGCCGGTATACCAGAACCTCTTATTGATGCGGTACTGGAAGAAGATACCCGTCCTCGTTTTCAGCGTTTACCCGACGGTTTTATGCTGTTGCTACGGGGTGTTAATTTAAACACGGGTGAATCTCCCGAAGACATGCTCAGTCTGCGTCTACTGTATTATAAAGGCGCGTTGTACAGCTTTCGTAAACGTCCTTTTTTATCCGTAGCAAAATTGCGTGAGCAACTTGGTCAACAAATAGGGCCGGAGTCGTTACACGACTTTATCGTTGCCCTCATTGAGCAGTTGAACTTACGAATTGAAGATGTGGTGTCCTCAGCGGAGCAAAAATTGGAAGCTATTGAGGGTGAAGGCTTTGATAATACGGCATCGGTTCAGATAAAACTCACCGCTTTGCATCGTCGTCTGTTACGCCTTAACCGCTTTATCCGCCCGCAGTTGGCCGCTTTAGAAAAACTCAGTACCGAAACCGAAAAGGTTATGAGCACAGAGTTGCACCAATGGCTTATCAACGAGCGCGATACCACTCAGCGCTTATTCGAGCAAATTGACCTGATGCTGGAGCAAATCTGGATGCAGCGCGAGCAACTGCAGCAAGCCATAGCCGAAAAAATGAATCGCAACACCTATTGGCTCTCGGTTATTGCCGGAGTGTTTTTACCCCTTAGCTTTTTAACCGGTGTTTTTGGAATAAACATTGGTGGTATGCCCGGGGTAGAAAGCGAAGGTGCATTTATGATTTTCTGTGGTGCGCTGGTAATTATCGCGATTGTCGAATTCCTGTTGTTGAGACGCCTGAGATTCTGGTAAACCTGACTTATATCAAAGCGGTTTAGACCTAAGTCGAATAGGAAATTTAAGCCAACAGAATATGCTTAAAGGCTCTGCATAAAAGGATTTGAGGTAGTGCTATGCAAGCCTATAAAAACGTTTACTCCGAAGCTCAGCAAGATCCTGAAGGTTTTTGGCTGGAGCAAGCGCGTCGCTTAAATTGGTTCAAAATGCCTAAAGTCGCAGCCCGGGTCAAAAAGAATGGACTGGCAGACTGGTTTCCGGATGGCGAAGTTAACATCAGTTATTTAGCACTCGATGCACAAATTGAAGCAGGCCGCGGCGAGCAAGTCGCTTTGTATTACGACTCACCGGTTACCGAAAGTAAAACCAGTTACACCTTTAATCAGTTACGGGAGCAGGTTGCCTGCTTTGCTCATGTGCTGAAGCAACACGGCGTAGAAAAAGGCGACCGGGTTATTATTTATCTCCCTATGATACCGCAAGCCGCTATTGCAATGCTGGCCTGCGCTCGCATTGGGGCCATTCACTCCGTCGTTTTTGGTGGCTTTGCTGCGCACGAACTGGCTGTTCGCATCGACGACGCGGCTCCCAAACTCATTATCACCGCGTCTTGTGGTATTGAGGGGACCAAAGTTCTGCCCTACAAACCTATTGTGGATAAAGCTCTGGCTGAAGCGAGCTACAAACCGCGCACTATTGTCTACCAGCGCGAGCAGTGCCAAGCAGAAATGCAAGAAGGTCAGGACACCAACTGGGAACAGGCATTAGCGACAGCAAGCCCTGTAGAAGCTGTTCCTGTACCGGCAACTCATCCTCTTTATATTCTCTATACCTCGGGCACTACGGGCAAGCCGAAAGGCGTTGTGCGCGACCACGGTGGTTATGCCGTTGCCCTGAATTTTTCTATGAATTACGTTTACGGATTAAAGCCGGGGGAAGTCTTCTTCACGGCATCCGATGTGGGCTGGGTCGTTGGTCACTCTTATATTGTTTATGGTCCGCTGCTCTTTGGCTGCAGCAGTGTACTCTACGAGGGCAAGCCGGTTAATACGCCAGACGCAGGAGCCTTCTGGCGCATAGTTCAGGACTATAAGGTCAGCGCCATCTTTTCTGCTCCTACGGCTTTCCGGGCAATAAAAAAAGAAGACCCTGAAGGCGAGTTTATTCAGCGCTATAACTTAAGCTCACTGAAACGCATTTATATGGCCGGAGAGCGTTTAGATCCGGCAACCTATGAATGGACAACCGAACTAACCGACCTGCCGGTTTACGACCACTGGTGGCAGACCGAGAGCGGCTGGCCAATGTGCGCTAACCCGGTTGGTATTGGAGCGGTAAAAGTGAGACCCGGCTCTTCCACCTTTCCGGTTCCCGGCTATGAGATTAGTGTGCTGGACCCACTGGGGAAAAGTTTAGGCAGCAAAGAAGAAGGTGCAATTTGCGTGCGCTTACCTTTACCTCCCGGTTGCCTGACCACCGTATGGGGCGATGAACAACGCCTGCACAGCAGTTATCTCAATGCCTTTCCGGGTTATTACTGCAGTGGCGACGGAGGGTACATCGACGAACAAGGCTATGTTTTTATCATGGGTCGCACAGACGATGTAATAAACGTTGCAGGCCATCGCTTATCCACCGGTGAAATGGAAGAAATTTTGGCAGCCCATAAAGACGTTGCTGAATGCGCTGTTGTTGCACAACCGGATGAGCTAAAAGGCGAATTACCGGTTGGTTTTGTTATTCTTAAAAACTCATCCACCATTGGTCATGAGCAATTACAACAGGAACTTATTCAGTCAATACGCGAAGAAATTGGCGCAATTGCCTGCCTGAAAACTCTGCACATTGTGCCCCGGCTACCTAAAACACGGTCAGGAAAAATATTGAGACGTCTTATTCGACAGGTTTTACAGGGCGACGATGTCGCTGTTCCTTCAACCATTGACGATCCGTCAAGTATTGATGCTATTAAGGAAACCATGCGTTAAACTATCGCCCTTTCTTTTAAACAGGAACAGGGTGTTATGACGTTATCGATTGTTGCGGTCATTGTGGGTTTGGCTGTTTTGGTCTGGAGTGCAGACCGCTTTGTTGAAGGCGCAGCCGCAGTAGCAAAACACCTGGGCATGGCGCCGTTAGTTATCGGTATGGTCATTATTGGCTTTGGTACGTCGGCGCCGGAAATGGTCGTATCGGCACTGGCGTCAATGCAGGGTAACCCTGCATTGGCACTGGGTAATGCCTATGGCTCGAACATAACCAACATAGCTTTGGTCTTAGGTATTACCGCTATGCTCGCTCCTATTGCGGTTAAATCTGTGGTTATACGTCGAGAAATGCCAGTCTTAATCGCTATAACCCTGTTAAGCGCCCTCTTTTTGCTCGACTATCAAATTACCAGACTGGAAGCCATTCTTCTGTTAGTTGTTTTTGTTGGCTACATGGGCTGGTCAATCTGGATAGGCTCAAAAAGCAGCGACGACAGCTTAGCCACGGAATTCACTGAAGAACTGGACGCAAACCCTCTGCCAATGAAGCCCGCCATTATTTGGCTTATTGTTGGCTTATTACTGCTAATTGTCAGTTCACGTGCTCTAGTCTGGGGTGCCGTGAATATTGCGGTGTCACTCGGCGTCAGCGATTTAGTCATAGGTTTGACTGTGGTTGCTATTGGTACCTCTTTACCAGAGCTGGCTTCAGCCATTGCGGCAACCCGCAAGAATGAGCACGACCTGGCACTGGGTAACGTTATCGGCTCGAATATGTTTAACACATTAGCGGTAGTCGGTATTGCCGGTGCTATCGAGCCGGTTTCGCTAGAACCTTTAGTGTTAAGCCGTGACTGGGTTGCTATGGCTGTACTGACATTACTGCTAATGGTCTTTGGTATTCGCAAGGCACGACAAGGGCGAATTAACCGCGTACACGGGTTTATCTTTATCTGCCTGTACTTGCTCTACACATTGTACTTGTTGAAAACCGGCTTCATCGCCCCGCAATAAAACACTATTGCAAATCGTTCGCATTTAACATAGACTGTCACTATCAAGTGAGGTGATAGTCTATGTATGTTTGTCTTTGTAAAGGTATTAACGATAAAGTCATCCATCAGGCCGTAGTTTCTGGTGAGGTGAACTCAATGCGAGACTTACGCCAGCAATACGGTGTAGCCTCACAGTGCGGCTGTTGTAAAAACTGTGCCAAAGATGTTCTTCACGAAGCCCTCGAACAACGTTCTACTCAAGCAGGTAAAGAGACTCAACTTCCGGTTTCCGTATGCTACACTTAATTCATACCTAGTGAATTAAGGAGTAATACGGCTATGAAAGGTGATGCTAAAGTCATCCAGCAACTGAATAAAATACTGACGCTCAAACTTACCGCCATTAATCAGTACTTTCTTCATGCCCGCATGTATCGTAACTGGGGCTTCGAAAGTTTGAACAAGCCTGTTTATAAAGCCTCTATTAACGAAATGAAGCACGCCGATGTGCTTATCGAACGCATTTTATTTCTGGAAGGCATTCCTAATTTGCAGGAACTGGGTAAGTTATACGTTGGTGAAGACCCAAGAGAAATGCTGGAAATGGACCACAAAGTCCAGTTTAATGATGTCAGCGCAATACGCGAAGCCATAAAAGAGTGTGAGATACACAAAGACTATGTCAGCCGTAACGCATTACGCGATATTCTCGACTCGCAGGAAGAGCATCTCGACTGGATTGAAACTCAAATTGATTTGATATCGCGCCTGGGTAACGAGGTCTATTTGCAAACAAAAATTCAAGGAGCTGAATAATGCGCAGAGATAACAATGTCGTTGAGCAACTAAATCGCCTGCTGGCCTTTGAACTCACGTCAATTGACCAGTACACCTCACATTCGCGTCAGTACGAAGACATGGGTTTAATGAAGCTTTATCAGCGCATTAACCATGAAATTGACGACGAGCGCGGTCATGCAGACTTGCTCATTCGCAGAATTTTATTTCTGGAAGGCAAACCCAACATGAGCAATCGCGAACCTCATACCATAGGTTCGGATGTCCGGGAGATGCTGGAAAACGATCTACAGCTTGAGCACAACAACGCCAAAACGCTGCGTGAAGTCATTGAATACTGCGAAGAAGTAGATGATTACGTTACCCGCGAAATGCTGGTCGGTATTTTAAAAGATACCGAAGAAGACCACGCGTACTGGCTACAGATACAACTGAACTTAATGGACCGACTGGGTGAGCAGCTGTATTTACAAAGCATGATGTAATCCAGTCCCCTCTTTCTGCAGACACAAAAAAACCGCCTCAAGGGCGGTTTCTTTTGTATCTGGCGGAGAGAGAGGGATTAACTCGGGCCCTCCCTGGCCCTCGCCCTTCGGGCAGCGCTGAAGCGCTGTTCAAAACGGCTTTCCTGCCGTTTTGTCGAACCGGTAGGGTTCTCATCTAGTCCTCCCTTTCTGCAGACACAAAAAAACCGCCTCAAGGGCGGTTTCTTTTGTATCTGGCGGAGAGAGAGGGATTCGAACCCTCGATACGTTGCCGTATACACACTTTCCAGGCGTGCTCCTTCAGCCACTCGGACACCTCTCCAGAACGGCCGCTATGGTAGGGGTTTTAGCCGTTCTAATCAAGGGGTTTAAGCAATTTTAAAGCGTTTCATGCCATTATTTAACCGTTTTGCCAGTTCGTTAAGCTCGCGACTGGCTTCACTAATTTGCTCTGAGCCCGCTGCCGTTTGCTCAGCGGCCTGAGTAATGGATGTGAAGTTTTGGTTTATCTCTTCTGCTACGGCGGTTTGTTCTTCCGCTGCAGTCGCAATTTGCGCGTTCATGTCGCTCATTTTTGCAACCGAGCTATTCACCGCATGTAGAGACTTACCGGCGGAGCGCGCCTGTTCAACACTTTCTGCAGCCTTTTCTCTGCCTTTTTCCATAACGGTAACAGCGTCGTTGGCACTCACTCGCATGGTTTCAATTAAGCTTTGAATATTACGGGTAGAGTCCTGAGTTCGGTTCGCTAACGCACGCACTTCATCAGCAACCACAGAGAAGCCACGGCCATGCTCGCCGGCACGGGCAGCCTCAATTGCGGCATTCAACGCCAGTAAATTAGTCTGGTCAGCAATGCCTTCTATTACTTCCAGTACTTTATGAATTTCTGCGGTGTTATCAGATAACTGACCAATAACTTTTGATGCACCTTCAACCTGATTTGCCAGCTCTTCAATAGAACGTATGGTCGCTTCAACTTCACGGCTACCATCAACTGTCTCTTTATCAGTGTCGTCCGCCAGCTGAGCCGCCTGCTCTGTATGCTGAGCCACTTCCCGCACCGTCTGAGCCATCTGATGAATTGCCGTTGCACCCTGAGTGGTCTGCTCTTGCTGCTGAACCACTAATTGCTGGTTATCATTCGCTGTTTCAGAAAGCTCATTTGATGAGTTCAGAATCGTATCTGCCGAATCATTAACGTCTTGTAGAATCTCTCTAAGTTGACGAGCCATGCGGTTAACGTCCGCCATCATGCTATCTTCATAGCGTGTTCGGGTTGAAACCGTTAAGTCACCATCAGCAATGCGCTGCAATACTTCAGCCGCCTCTTCGGGCTCGCCGCCTATGGTGTGAGTCAGCTTAACCACTATCCGCCAGGCAGCTATACCACCCGTAATAATAGCGAAAGCAGTCACCCACCACATTAAAGTGGCAAAGTTTTCACTACGATCCATAACGCCTTCGGTACCTGACGCTATATTCTGCTCCTGATAATCGATGAAGGTATTAATGCGATTCAGCCACTCCGCATAAACCGGAGACAGTTCATTCAGTACGTATTCCTGCGCCTGTTGTCGTTGATCTGAACTCAGTAAACGCTCAGTTTCCTCGGCGGCGGCCAGTCCTCGCGCCTGCACGTCTTCAATAGCTGCCAATAATTCACGTTCTTTACTGCTAACCAAAGTGCTGTCAGAAAAAATAGCACTCATGCCCTTATCTGCTGTATTGTAATTCGCCTTTAAATCATCAATTAGCTCACGCAGCGGAGGACGATCAGCGGCATCATCCACAAGTACTAAATCGCGAAGAGCAATAGCCCGGTCATGGACACTGCCACGATAATTAATAGCAAAGCGTTGTTTTTCACTTCCTACTTCATTCACTCTAGTTAGTGTTTTATCTATTTCGCCAACCTGGTACGTACCGACAATTGTCGTTATAACAAGTAACAGTAGAATAAAGGCAAACCCCGCGTACAATCGATTTGCTATAGTCATTTAATGCTCCAGAATGCGATGAACTATTCATCTATGTAATTGAACGATTATACTAATTAGGCTTAAAGATGGATCAAAAAAATTGATATATTGATGACGGTATAATCGGAATGTTCAATTATTGTTTGATAAGCCAACGGAAGATTCTGAGCTGGCTGGGTACGTAGAAAAGGTACTCAGGATGCCACTGCACGCCAATAATGGTTTGTTCGGTCTGCCCTTCAGAAGCTTGTAGAAAACCATCGAGATCCCACCCCACAGCATGCATACCAACGCCGGTTTGCTTTACAATTTGCGAATGCAGGCTGTTAACTCGCAGTTTTTGTTTTTTACAAATTTTCGCCAACTGACTCCGGGGTTCAATAAACACTTGTTTGGTTGGCAATAACCCGGGTCTGTTATAGGTTAGCTGTCGTAGCTCCCGAATATTCTGATTCAGTTCACCGCCCAGTACCACATTAATCAATTGCGAGCCACGACAAATACCTAATAGAGGCTTTTTTTCTTCCAGAGCCCAACGTATCCAGGCAATTTCAAGCTCATCTCTGTCGGGGTCGTATTCGCCGTCACGTTCCGGTGGTTGATTGTACTCAGATGGGCTAATGTCATCGCCGCCGCCAATAATAACGGCGTCAATGCCTTCGTGATCACAGCGGTGTCTGACACTTGCACGAACAGGGGTTGCCCCAAGACACTTAAGAATAAGCCAGGTACACCACCAGGAAGGCGACCACCGTCTGGCGCTTCCGGTTACAACCACTCGCGGTCTTTGAGCCATTGCTGCAACCTTTCCTTCCAGTCTTTTTCTGAAACCCCTATTAGCGGGCGTTCAGCATCAGTGAACGCTTGCTTCCAGTACTCTAAAGCCTGTTCGTCGTTCGCCAGAGCATCCACTATCCACCAAATTTTCCATGGTTCGGTTAAATCCCAGTCTGGGTGTTCAAGCTGACAATTCGGTAAACGATAATGAAATGTCGGGCGGGCTTTAATCTTATTATCTTCCACCGCTTTCATAATTTTTTCTTCATTCAGAAAAGCAAACAGCGGCAACATATCCAGCGCCCGGTTACGGGTGGCATTATGTTCCAGATAATCATTAATTAGTTGCTCCCGGCTTACCTCCTGCTGAGAAACCAGCAAGCGAATGTAGGTTTCAGGATATTTATCAATATAAGGACTCAGCTTTCGTGTTGTATCAACCCGGTGAGCCTCTACCAGCCACCATTGCAACAAAGAAAATGCCTGCAAATAACGCAGCAGGGCATTTGGCTCTAACGACGGTACCTCGGGGTTAATGTGCACACCATAAGCCGCAATCCAGGACTCATCAGTGCCCTTCGCACCGGCTTCCCGTAAAGCATCGGTCACAGGAATTAACCGCTCACACTGCTCAAGAGTCAATGGCGGGCAAACAATTTCGATAGGTACCAGGTTCTCAGCTATGCTGCCTAACTCGCGCACCCAGGCAGAATTGTCTCCGCCTTCTGCTTTCGCTTTTCGCTTTAAATAGTCCCAGTCTATCTCAACTGTAAATGAACCTAGTTCATCCACTTCAACTTTTTGTTCCGCTTTAGAGACCGCAACCCGTTTCCCCGACAACTGTTGTTGCAGAACTTCGACAGTTCTCTCCAGGGTTAAACCGCTAAACTCCAGTTCGAAACCAACTCTTCGGTCTTCCCCTTCATAATTTAGCGGCTCGGTTAATGCTTTGAACAACGTTTTACTCAATAGAAAATGTCCCCGCTGGTCCCGGAAATACAACTGGGCTTTCAAAGCCATCGTTACTGACACTAGCTACACCGAAAATGTAATTATCGATCACCACATTCTCCAGTGTGTATTCGTTTACGTTAGCCACATAGCGACTGAACTGCCACTGAGGAGCACTGGTTAAACGCCAGTAAACTTTATAACCCGCAATATTTTCTTTATCTTCCTCTTGCGCCGCCCAGCGCAAGGTTGTATCCGGTTTTACTGCACCTTCTATTTCGACATTAGCCGGCGGCCTTGGTGCCCACGACATGCTAGCCATGGAAACCGCGTTCAGCGCTGTTAGTTTAGCGGCGTAGTCAAAGTCTACGCCATCGATGGTATCGCCATATTCAATGCCATCTTCCACACGAAGGTCCTGGTGCTGACGGTTATAATTTTCGTTGGTTTCCATAATGCGGATACCGGCATAGCCTAAATCATTAAAAGGTCTATGATGCCCACCACGACCAAAGCGATCTAAGCGATAAACAATCATAGTGTCTAAATTATTGATGTAACGATCAGCCACTGTATCAATGTAGCGGGCTAAGTTGCGTGAAGGAGAATCCACTTCGCCACCATAAAAACGGCGCATGGTTGCTTCGCGATCCGATTCATTCATACGGGTGCCTTCAGCAAAAATACGTGCAGTGCTGTTATCAATAACCCCGTTAATACCTTCAATATTACCAATCATGTCATTATTAAGCACAGCGGTCAGATGCCAGTCTTCTTTTTTGGCTTTTTCGGCCAGAATTTTGCCGCCAAACAGACCTTGTTCCTCGCCTGCCAGTGCCGCATAAACAATAGAACCATCAAATTCGTACTGGGTCAGCACTCGTGCCGCTTCTAACGCGCCAGCGACACCAGAGGCATTATCGTTTGCGCCCGGGGCGTCCGAGGTATAATCCATGACATCACTAACTCGCGAGTCGATGTCCCCGGACATCATCACATAACGATTAGGGTCTGTTTTGCCACGCTGAACCGCAATCACACTTTTCACTTCCACAGGGTCAGGTATGCGCTCTTCTCCCGAAATCGTGTCGCTGACGTACATCACTTCAAGGCAACCACCACAGGCTTCGGATATGCGCTCAAATTCAGCATAAATCCAGCGCCGCGCAGCACCAATGCCTCGCGTATCAGATTCCGTTTCAGATAAGGTATGGCGCGTGCCGAAATCCACCAGCGTCTGAATATCGCTTTCAATGCGATCAGCCTGCATGGCACCGGCTATTTCATGTAACTTTTCCTGCTCTTTATAGTCAATGCTATCCTGAGCGATAGCACTCAGCGGAGTGGCTAAACCAACACTTACCGCCAGTAATGAACTTGTCCACGATTTGAACATAATTGAATACCTGTTAATTAATGAGCTTGTTTCGATTATGAGGTATACAGCGGAGGATGGAAAGCCGCGCACAGGAGCAGCAGACAACAACCTTTATGGCTGCTCCGTTAGTTGTGCAAGCCCACTTAGAGTCTGAGTCACGTCTGTCAGGGTTATGACGCCGCGCAGTTGTTTAAAACTGGATTCCAGCTCTTTAGCCCGATGCGGTAAGTAGCGTTGAATATAAGACAAGTCTGTCATCAACTCGGCTGATATTTGATTCTGACAGGGCTGCCCTGCTACCAGCAGCGCAAGAAAGTTATCATCCTCGTCAAGAAAACGAATGTATTCTGCCGCCTCTTCAAAGCTGTCGTACTCGCTGATTTCTCGCCCCATAACGCCGTCTTTCTGAGTGGCCTGAGTAACTCTTAACAGTAATATACGCGGCGACAAACTGCTGTTCTCCGACACCCGACGCAATGACTTTCTTAGTTCTGAGCTCAGGCGCCGTCCGCCAAGTAAGCGTGCGTTGTTTGCTAACCAAAATTCAGTGTCATCAAACAATTTCGGTAAACCTTCAGAAATAGACATTAATGCGGCCAGTTGAGGCTCCCAGTCAACGCCGTTTTTATACAAAAACAAGGCGCTGGATAAAGCGTAACGAAACATATTCTGCTCTGCTGACGCTTCAGGACTAAGCAGTTTACAACTCAGTGCTTTAGCTCCTTTGGTCTGGTAGTCCTGTAGTACCGATAATTTCAGCTTCTCATTGGAATGTTCGCGCCAAAGAGGTGTTTTTATCGCATTCAATTCGCCGTAGCTTAACTCATCGTCTTTGCTGTAAGTGAGCGTCAGTTGATAACACCTTGCCCCGTAACCCGCCGCACGCAATGCGTTTAGCGTAGCAATTAAGCTTTTTTCTTTTTGTATAGCCTGCAGCGGCAGTAAGTACTCACGCCAGACTTTATTTATGGGCAAGCTAATACGAAACAAGGTAACTTGTCGGCGTGTTGGTTTTCTGGATTCTTGCAACTCATTTACCACAGATTGAACCCATGGTTGCTCAATAAGCTCCGCAATAAGATCTCTCTGGTGTTGCTGCCAGCTGTTCAACAGGGTTTGATTTGAGTTTGTCTGAACTAAAGCGCAGCTCGCTGAGCCAGCTTTTAGAATAATAGGCACAGCCTGAACGGCATCAAACCAGTAGCTTTCATGCCCCCGGGCTGTAACCCTCTGGGCTAAATGCTCAACATTAACTTTATAGCGACGCCGGGACTTGCTCAACATAGCCGCTAAAAACCGGCCTAGTTCGTCATCGCCAGCTTCATCCATGCGCCTTAAGCGTAAGTAAAGACAAAAGTCTTTTTCTTTGAGCCCAACTACCCGGTATTCATATTCCTGGGTTGCGTCAAACACAAAGTCGTCGCTAAGTCCTGAAAAGTAAACCTTTACGCGTGCATACTTCAAGCCGGTTAGCTGGGGATCAAAACCTAGCTTTAACTGCAGTCCATTATTAGAGATGTCCACAGTCATAGCGCTGAATTCCTGGCCATCGGCCAGCTCCATGGTCACAGCGCTGACCAGGTTAATCCGTTGCTCACAACGTTGGTACTCACGCCCGGCCACGAAACTGGCAAGCGCCTTCTCTTGTTCCTGCTGGGCTAAGGCTTTGTCTTCCGCTAACTGCTGATGCTGTGTTTTTAACGCTAATATTTGCTGTTTCGTGTCGTTTGTAAAAACGCCCTTATACAGTCGTAAGCCGTCTTCAAATAATCGTTTCGCAGCTAAATCAAAATAATGTACGCGCCCCTGAAAAGGGTAGGGTTCAATTTCGGACTGGATTTTCTTTCGAAGATCTATAACACCCAAAGCTGGTTTCGCTAACTCGGTAATGCGCATCCGCGCCTGCAGCCTCTCGGGCCCGCTAAGATGTTTTGTTTTACGTTTAAACAGAGACTCAAATTGAGAGCGGTGATAATCTGTTTTAAGCTCATCAATCAGACTTTCTATTGAAGGGTCACTGCTCATAATGGGCTATTGTTCAGTATCTATATTAAGTTCAACATTTCTTTTACATTAACGCCAAGAGGATCTTCATGCAAACGCTTTTACTCGGTTACGGCGATATTGCAGACCGCGTTGCGCAACGGCTGAGCGGGCAAAACGAGCAAGTCACCGGAGTTTGCAGAACCCCGGAGAGCAAGCCGGTACGCCAGGGGGTCAATTTAGTTGCAGCAGACTTAAACAGTGAACAAGAGCTTTACCAACTGTTCCAGAATAAATGGGATAATGTTGTCATTACCCTGACTCCTGCAAAAGGCGCAGAAGATAGCTATCATCAGGGCTATGTCGTTCCCTGTCGTCACCTGCAACAGGTACTGTCGCAGCAAAGGCATCAGCCTAATATTATTTACGTTTCCAGCACCGGCGTTTACGCACAACGCGACGGCGAGTGGATTGATGAAAACAGTGCAACCGAGCCTACGTCAGACTCCGGTAAAGCTCTATTACAGGCTGAATCCATTATCAATGCCTTACCGGGGCAAACCTCAATTCTTCGTTGCAGTGGTATTTACGGCGAGGGACGTGATTTTTTATTGCGTCAATTAACTCAGGGCAATGTCCAGCTTCGTGACAGCTGGACTAACCGCATACATCAGGACGATGTCGCTGGCTTTATTGTGCATTTACTTACCCAGGTTAATCAGCCCAAACCTGTTTATTTAGTTAATGACGATGAACCGGTCAAACAATACCAAGTTTACCAGTGGCTGGCTGAGCAGCTTGGAATTGAGCTGGCAGGAAACATTAATAAGAAAGTTGGTCCCAGAGGCTCTAAACGCTGTATGAACAAGGGTTTGAAAGACAGTGGTTACCAACTTCAGTATGCGAATTTTCGCGAAGGTTATGCGCCGGTTATTAAACAATGGCAGCGCTGATTGCGCTGCTCATAACTTATACGGCGTCGAAATAATCCATCATTCCCTCGGCGGCGTTGCGTCCTTCTGCTATCGCCGTCACGACCAGATCGGCGCCGCGCACCATATCGCCACCGGCAAATATTTTCGGGTTGCTGGTTTGCATCGCAAACTCCGTGTCGCCAGTGGCCAGCACAGTGCCCCAGTTGCTTAGCTCCACTTTATGTTGTTGTAACCATTCTGGCGGGCTGGGCTGATAGCCAAAAGCAATAATCACCGCCGTTGCAGGCATTATGAATTCTGAATCCGGCACAGGTTGTGGACGTCTGCGGCCATCCGCGTCCGCCGGGCCAAGTTCAGTACGCATCATTTTCACGCCGCTGACCTTACCCGAATTGTCTGTGACTACTTCCAGCGGCTGCAGGTTAAACTCAAAAGACACGCCCTCTTCGCGAGCATTCTGCACTTCTTTGCGCGACCCTGGCATATTACCTTCGTCGCGGCGATAAGCGCAGACAACCGAACTCGCTCCCTGCCTGATTGAGGTTCTGACGCAGTCCATCGCAGTATCGCCACCACCAAGCACAACCACGGTCTCGTCTTTCACATCAATAAGTGGATACTGAGACATAGGCTCATGAGCCATAAGCTTTTGTGTATTGCCAATGAGAAACGGCAAGGCAGGATAAACTCCATCTGCATCCAGGCCTTTTAGTTTTCCATCCAGCGCTTTATAAGTCCCCAGAGCTAAGAATACCGCATCATAATTGGCTTCCAGCTCAGCAAAACTGATGTCTTTACCCACTTCGACACCCAGCTTAAACTCAATACCCATGTCGGTGAATATTTCACGACGCAACGTCATGACCGCTTTATCCAGCTTAAATGGCGGAATGCCGTAGGTTAGCAGGCCTCCAATTTCCGGGTAACGATCGTAAACGACAGCTTTGACACCATTACGCGTCAATACGTCGGCACAGGCAAGACCTGCAGGCCCGGCTCCAATGACAGCAACCCGTTCCTGACGCTGAGTCACACCGCTTAAATCTGGCCGCCACCCCTGTTTAAAGGCTTCGTCGACCATTTGCTTTTCAATACTGCCAATAGTTACTGCGCCGAAACCGTCATTCAGCGTACAGGCTCCTTCACACAAACGATCCTGCGGACAGACCCGGCCACAAACCTCAGGCAGACTGTTGGTTTTATGCATCAGTTCAGCGGCTTCAATAACCCGCCCTTCATTGGCCAGCTCCAGCCACTGAGGAATATAGTTGTGAACCGGGCATTGCCACTCACAATAAGGGTTTCCGCAGTCCAGGCAACGATCTGCCTGGCCTTTTAGCTGCACGTCAGGCATTGGATCATAAACTTCTTTAAACTCAATGCGGCGCTCTTCAACCGGACGTTTCGGCGGATCAATGCGCTGCACGTCCAAAAACTGATAAATATTCTTGTTCATTACATCACCTGCACACGTAATTCTGCGGTTGACCGCGCCCGATGCCCTAAAAGCTCTTTCACATCTGCCGCTTTTGGTTTGACGATATAAAAGCTGTCCACTATTTGCTCGAAGTTGTTTAGCAACTCGCGCGAATAGTGACTTCCCGTTGCTTCGTGATGCTCATGAATTAAACCGCGCAAGTGCTCCTGAATAATCGGGGTATCCACTGCTACCGCTTCAACCAACTCGTGGTTAAGCCGACGGTGCAAATCACCGTCGCTGTCTCTTAAATAAGCAAAACCACCGGTCATGCCCGCACCAAAATTGATGCCGCACTCCCCCAGTACCACCACAATTCCACCGGTCATATATTCACAGCCATGGTCACCAATACCCTCTACCACAGCTGTCGCGCCGGAGTTACGCACCGCGAAACGTTCGCCGGTACAACCGGCAGCATAAAGTTTTCCGCCAGTCGCGCCATACAGACAGGTATTGCCCATAATGACTGCTTCGTGCGTGTTATAACGAAAGCCTGCTGGCGGCTTAATAGTAATTTCACCACCGGCCATACCTTTCCCAACGTAGTCGTTGGCGTCTCCGGTCAGATGAAGCTTTAAGCCTCCGGCATTCCATGCACCAAAGCTTTGTCCGGCGGTACCGATGAAACCTAAAGTAATTGGCGCAACCGCCATTCCCTGATTTCCATGCTGGCTGGCAATGTAACCCGATACACTTGCAGCAACCGAACGGTCGTAATTACGGATAGTCAAAGACCAATGACCTCCGCTCCGCTTATCGATAGACTCCTTGCACAACTCCAGCAATCGCTGGTTCAGCTTGCCCTGATCAAACGGCGGGTTCTTCTCGGTGCAATATAAAGAATGCTCTGAACGTACCTCGGCTGACTGCAACAAGGCATTTAACTGCAACTGCTGCTGGCGTTTGGTTTCACCTGTCAGCCGTTCCAGTAGGTCAACCCGGCCAATAGCGTCGGTTAACTTTTCCAGCCCCAATTGAGCGAGAATGTCACGCACCTCTTCCGCCATAAACTCAAACAGTTTCACCACGCGTTCCGGCAAGCCGGAGAAATGTTCCCGCCGCAGGGTTTCATCCTGAGTGGCTACGCCTGTTGCACAGTTGTTCAAATGACAAATGCGTAAATACTTACAGCCCAGAGCAATCATAGGGGCGGTGCCAAAACCAAAGCTCTCAGCGCCCAAAATAGCCGCCTTCACAATATCCATACCGGTTTTTAAGCCGCCATCAACCTGCAACCGAATTTTATGGCGCAGATTATTAGCAACCAATGCTTCGTGCACCTCAACCAGACCAAGCTCCCACGGCGAGCCCGCGTATTTTACCGAGGTCATGGGGCTGGCACCGGTTCCGCCATCGTAGCCGGACACAGTAATTAAATCGGCGTACGCTTTAGCAACCCCCGTAGCAATGGTGCCAATGCCAGGCGTAGAAACCAGCTTGACTGAAACCAAGGCTTTAGGGTTCACCTGCTTTAAGTCAAAAATCAGCTGAGCTAAGTCTTCAATGGAATAAATGTCGTGATGCGGCGGCGGCGATATCAGGGTAGTACCAGCAACTGCATAGCGCAGTTGGGCAATTTCCGCTGTGACTTTTTCGCCGGGCAACTGGCCGCCCTCACCGGGTTTGGCTCCTTGCGCAACTTTTATCTGTATAATATCTGCATTAACCAGATAATGAGGCGTGACGCCAAAACGTCCCGAGGCCACTTGCTTAATTCGCGAGTTTTTTGCGTTGTTAAAGCGTTTCGGATCTTCTCCGCCCTCACCTGAGTTTGAATGCCCGCCAATAGTATTCATAGCAATAGCTAAGGCTTCGTGAGCTTCGGCACTTAACGCGCCTATCGACATAGCTGCGGTATCAAAACGCTGAAACAGAAGCTCTTTAGCTTCTACTTTTTCTTTTTTAATTTTTGCCTTTTCAGGCAATTTGATGCTGAGCAAGTCACGCAGGTGAGTCACCGGCCTCTCGTTAACAAACTTAGCGTAAACGTCGTAATCTCGCTGCTCGCCTGTTGCCACCGCGCGTTGTAGCGACGTCACAACATCCGGGTTATAAGCGTGATACTCCCCTCCATGCACATATTTCAGTAAGCCGCCCTGAGCCAGTTTTTTTCGTGTTAGCCAGGCGCGGTGAAAGCTCTGCTGAAGATCCTGCTGTATATCATCAAATCCGGTACCATCAATGCGTGCTGGTACGTTCTCAAAGCATAGACGGCGCACATCTTCGTTCAGCCCAACCGCCTCAAACAAGGAGGAGCCCCGGTAACCTGCTACGGTCGCAATACCCATTTTCGAGAGTATTTTCAGTAAACCTTTATTCAGACCTTTACGATAATTAAGCAACGCTTCTTTTATATCCAGTGTGACTTTGCCCCGGGCCACCAGTTGTTCCACAGTTTCATACGCAAGGTAGGGATAAACAGCTGTAGCACCTAAGCCTATTAAGACTGCCATATGGTGTGGATCACGTGCGGAAGCGGTTTCAATAATAATGTTTGAATCACAGCGAAGATCATTTGCAACCAACGCTTGCTGCACTGCACCAACGGCCATGGCTGCCGGTACCGTCAGTTGTTCCCGCTGTAAATCCCGGTCACTAAGAACCAGAATAACCGTTTGTTCATCCTTAACCGCGTGTTTTGCCTGCTCAACCAGACTCTCAATGGCTTGTTCCAGGTTTTGCTGCTTCGGTTCAAAACCCAGCGATAAAGTGGTTGCCCGGTAATGCTGTTCATCAAGTTCCCGTAGCTGTTTTAAATCGGTGTACATCAGGATAGGTGATTCAAATACTACCCGGTCGGCATCGCCCGATGCCTCGTTAAATACATTATGCTCACGGCCTATGATAGTGGAAAGCGACATAACATGACGTTCACGAATCGGGTCAATAGCCGGGTTAGTCACCTGCGCAAACTGCTGGCGGAAATAGTCGTAAAGCAAACGCGGCTGCTTTGAAAGCACGGCGGTCGGTGTATCGTCCCCCATAGAACCCACAGCTTCCTGACCATCTTTCGCCAGAACACTGATAATTTGCTGTATTTCTTCTTCGGAATACAAATACGCTTTGTGAAAAACCAGCATGGTCTCGTCGTCATACAAACGTTTACCCAGCTTGTCGGCGTGGCTGCGTTCAAACGGTATCAAGTGGCGACGATGTTGTTCCAGCCATTGTTTATAAGGGTGACGCTGCTTGAGTTCTTCTTCAATTTGGTCGTTATACCAAATTTTGCCGGTATAAGTATCCACCGCCATCATTTGTCCCGGCCCTAAGCGGCCTTTTTCAATCACTTCCTGCTCGTCGTAATCCCAGATACCCACTTCGGAGGCAATGGTCAGAATACCCGAACGGGTCAAAACATACCGCGCCGGACGCAGACCATTTCTATCCAGACTACAGGCCACATGCCGACCGTTACTCATAACCACGCCGGCAGGTCCATCCCAGGGCTCCATATGCAGGGAGTTAAACTCGTAAAAGGCCCGCATTTCGTCCGACATGGTGGCATCGCCCTGCCATGCCGGCGGGATAAGCAAGCGCATGGCCCGGAATAAATCCATGCCACCGGCCAGTAACAGCTCCAGCATATTGTCTAACGACGCAGAATCGGAGCCTGACAGTCCCACCAGTGGCTTTGCGTCCTGTAAGTCAGGCAGTAAGGGCGTCTGGAATTTATAAGCTCTTGCCTGCGTCCACTGACGATTCCCACGTATAGTATTAATTTCACCGTTGTGGGCAAGGAACCGGAACGGCTGAGCCAGCGGCCAGCGCGGTTCTGTATTGGTAGAGAAGCGTTGATGGAAAACACAAATCGAGGTTTTCATTTCTGCATCGGCTAAATCGGAGTAATAAGCCGGCAGGTCAGCTGCCATCATCAGGCCTTTATAAACTAAAACCAGACTCGACAACGAGGAAATATAAAGCTCATCCTGATTAGGCATCAACTTTTCGATGCGTCTCCGCGCCATATACAAGCGTCTTTCTAAATCTTTTTTACGCCAGCCCGGAGGCGCCGACACCAGAACCTGCTCAATAACCGGCTCAGAGGTTTTAGCGCCTTCACCCAGTACTTGGTTGTTGACCGGAACTTTACGCCAGCCAGTGACCGCTAAAGTCTCTCGTTGAAGCTCTTGCTCAATAAGGTGGCGGGCGGACTCGCGCTTATCCTTATCCCGACTAAAAAATACCATACCGACAGCGAATTTCTTACTGAGCTGCCAACCTTGAGTTTCTGCGTACTGGCGGAAAAACTGCTCGGGCATTTGCAGTAGCAGTCCGCAGCCATCTCCGGTTTTACCGTCGGCGCCAATACCACCACGATGTTGCATACGGTCCAGCGCTTTTACTGCGGTAGAAATTAAACCTTGCTGAGCTTCGCCATTAATATCAGCGATAAGGCCGAAGCCGCAGTTATCACGGACATCAGCTGGATCATAAAGTCCCATGCTTATACCACTCGAATAATTATTCAATAAAGCTAGATTACCATGCAGGCATCAGCTTCGGTAGGCACTGGGGCTATTATTGTTACAAATATGTTGTATAGACAAAAAGTAAAAAGGCTCCCGAAGGAGCCTTTTAAATCACTTTAAAGTCGCTGCAAATTCCAGCATTCGGTCTAGCGGCACCATGGCTTTTTTGCCCAGAGCTTCATCGACATGAATCTCATGTGTCTCACCACCGTTCTTCAGTGCTTCTTCTATCGCTTGTAAGCCGTTCATTGCCATCCAGGGACAATGCGCACAACTGCGACACGTTGCACCATTACCAGCAGTGGGGGCTTCAATAAAGGTCTTATTCGGTTGCAACTGTTGCATTTTATAAAAAATGCCTTTGTCGGTTGCCACTATAAAGGTTTCATTTGGCAATTCCTGACTCGCCTTAATAAGCTGCGAGGTAGAACCGACAGCATCAGCCATCGCGACAATATTCTCCGGTGACTCAGGGTGCACAAGAATAGCCGCCTCAGGATGAAGTTTTTTCATATCCTGAAGGGCTTTCGCTTTAAACTCATCATGCACGACACAAGCGCCCTGCCACAGCAGCATATCAGCTCCGGTTTCCCGTGCAATATAGCCGCCTAAATGCTTATCTGGTGCCCAAAGAATTTTTTCCCCTTTGGCATCCAGATGATCAACAAGCTCAAGCGCCATACTGGACGTTACTACCCAGTCCGCACGAGCTTTTACCGCTGCCGAAGTATTCGCATAGACGACAACGGTCCGGTCAGGATGTTGATCACAAAACTCAGCAAATTTTTCTGGTGGACAACCAAGATCAAGAGAGCACTCGGCTTTCAATGTTGGCATCAGTACTTGCTTATGAGGCGTAAGAATTTTAGCTGTCTCGCCCATAAAGCGAACACCTGCAACAATCAGTTTCTTTGCCGGATGGTCGCGACCAAATCGAGCCATTTCTAAAGAATCGGCCACGCAGCCACCGGTTGCTTCGGCTAACGCCTGAATATCCGGGTCTGTGTAGTAGTGAGCCACCAATACAGCGTCTTCATCAAGCAGAAGCTGCTTAATACGATTAATAGTTTCAGCCTTTTCTTCCGCACTTAACGGTTTAGGCTTTGGCGGAAAAGTATAATCAAGGCTATCCAGAGTTTGAATCTCGGTCATGATACTACGGCTTGTTTTCCAAGTGTTCTTAATAAGTGAGGACTATTATAGCGGAATTCAAGGGACGCTAATAGCTAAGTCAGTATCACCCTTAGGTCATCTGTATGGCTACGTGGTTTTCGTAATGAGTTTTCAGGGAAGTGGTGGGTTGTGCAGGATTCGAACCTGCGACCAATTGATTAAAAGTCAACTGCTCTACCAACTGAGCTAACAACCCAAATTCTGGTAAATATTTTTATCGGCGACGTGGTGGGTTGTGCAGGATTCGAACCTGCGACCAATTGATTAAAAGTCAACTGCTCTACCAACTGAGCTAACAACCCAACGCCAATAATATTGCCCGTTTCTGCTTGGCAACGGCGGCATAGTTTACTGAAATAGTGCGCGTATGCAACTGAAAATTGAAAAAAACTGTGCGACTGCTTAATTCACGAACACATGTTGCCCAGTTGTTACTGATTTAGGCGTTGTTTTGCCAAATTAGCTTCGGTACTTTCCGGGTATTCTTCAATCACTTGATCGTAATATGCTTTTGCATCTGCCGATTTATCTTGCTCACTGGCAATAGCACCAAGCTTTAATAAACAGTCACCACGTTTATTACTATCCGGGTAGTCATTAACAACAGTTTCAAATTGCTGTTTTGCTTCGTCGTATTGACGTTTAGCAAAAAACAACTGACCTAACCAGTAGTGAGCGTTAGGAGAGTAAGTTGAGTTTGGAAAGTTCTTAAGAAAGGACTCAAATGCAGGTATAGCTTCATCGTAACGCTTATCTTCAAGGACCAAAGCTATCGCCTTGTCATAAGCATCATTCTCGCTAAGATTTGGAGAATAGCTGCTATTGCCTGTTTGTGTCGGTACCTGTTCCAGGTCATTGTAATCATCGCCCGTACTTCCACTCTGGCTATTGCTCGACTTCAAATTACTGAAGCGACGATCAATTTCCTGATACAGCTCGCGCTGGCGTTCCAACAATTGCTCCAGACGATATTCATGCTCTTCGGTTATACCTCTTAATTCAGCAACATCTTGCTGCAAAGAGCCTAACTGATTAAGCATTTCAAGCTGAGCGCCGGAACGAGCTTCGAGCATGCGCTCGATTTGTTCCAGTCGTTGCTCAACGTCACCTGAAGACGACAGCCCGGAAACAGGTGCCTGGGCCATAACAACCCCAGGCACACACAAACATACAGCTAACAGCGTTTTTCTCATTACTATCCGTTACTTTTAAATTAGTAAACTAAAACAGCGCGACGGTTTTTCGAGTATGCGCGTTCGTTTGATTCATTTACCATTGGCTTCTCTTCGCCGTATGAAACAGTCGAGGTTTGAGAATCCTGAACACCTAAGTTGTGCAAGTAGCTCTCAACCGCTTTAGCACGACGCTCACCTAACGCGATGTTGTATTCAGGTGTACCGCGCTCGTCGGTATGACCTTCAATAACAACTTTCACAGATGGGTTCTTAACTAAGTAATCAGCGTGTGCTGATAACAAGTCTGTGTATTCTGACTGAACGTTAGATTTATCAAAAGCGAAGTAAACGATGTGTTCTTTACGTAACGCTTCCATTTTCTCTTTACGTTGTTCTTCAGCCGATTTTTGGCGTTCTGCTGCACCGACTTCAACGCCTGAGTCTTGCTCAGCTTGTTGATTGGTTTCCTGACCTGCGCCCATACCTGAATCAGTTTCCTGGTTTGAGCTACAAGCGGCCAGAGTTGCCATTGGTACAACGATTGCCAGAGCTTTTAAAAGTTTATTAAGCTGCATCCTTTTCGTCCTTATCGTTTTTATCGAACAATTCAACCATTCAGGCTTTTGTTTTACATAAATGGCGACCAAGCCGGTGACTTAACTTCACCATCGGTTGCCGGTAATCGTGCTTTAAAACGTCCATCAATAGAAACCAAAGCCAGCACTTGCTTATTATTGTGCGTGGTACTGTAAATAATCATACTGCCATTTGGCGCCACGCTAGGCGACTCATCTAATGCCGTTTTCGTTAAAACTTGCATATTTCCACGTGGAAACTCTTGCTTAGCTATATGATAGTTACCCCGTGTACGGTTCACTAAAATCATATCTTCGCCAGACGGTAATAAGGTACCACCTAAATTCTGTTCACCATCAAAGGTTAACCGACGAACCTGACCTGATGATAAATTTACGCTATATAGTTGCGGTCTGCCACCTCTTTCTGAGGTAAACACTAAAGATTCACCATCTGGTGTCCAATTCGGCTCTGTATCAATCGTACGATTACGAGTAACACGTTGCAAGTCCTTAGTTTTAATATCAAAGACATAAAGCTCAGGATTTCCATCCTTAGATAAAACCATAGCTAACTTTTTACCATCTGGCGAGAAAACCGGACTACCATTTATCCTCGGGAAGGACGTAAGCTTCTCACGGCGGGTGGTATAAATATCCTGCATGAATATTTCTGCCGTTTTATTCTCGAAACTAACGTAAGCCAATTTATTACCATCTGGAGACCAGGCCGGAGACATCAGTGGCTCTGGTGAACGTAACAATATTTTCTCGTTCGCTCCGTCATAATCGGCAACCGCAAGTTTATAGGGATAACGGTCATCGTGGTTTACCGTGACATAAGCGATTTTTGTCATGAAAGCACCACGCTCGCCGGTTAATGCTTCATACGCCACGTCAGAAATTCGGTGTGCATAAGAGCGAAATTGATCACCATCAATAACACTGGAGCGTGAATCAAGAACATGGTCATTACTCTGCACCAACTCACCGTTGCGTAACATCTGCGAGTTACCACCGGTAATTTGTCCCCGGAGCACATCAATAATTTCAAACTTAACCATATAGCGGTCGACTGAATACGGTTCTATTGAGCCAACCAAAATGGCTTCTACGCCCATTTTTGCCCAGGCCGAATAATCGATCTCATCATCAGCAGCCGGACGTTGCGGCATAGCAGTTGTGGGAATCGGATTAAATTTACCGCTACGCATAAGATCTGCAGCAATAACATCGGTAATTTCGCTTGGCGCCTCTCCTTCACCTTTCCACTGAAAAGGCACAACAGCAATCGGCCGCGCGGTATCAATACCTTCCGTGATGACGATTTCCAGTACCCCGGCACGCGCAAAAACGGTTAGCGCAACAAAGAGTAAAATGCTTTTAATTAATAGATTTTTCATCGGTCACCTTGTTACAACTGCGGTTTTACAGTCAGTTTAATTGTACTCATTTGTTCGTAAATTTCCGGATCTTCAGAAACCGGCAGCGTTGTAGCTTTTAATACGGCATTTTGAGCTGAACGACAAACGTTCGCATCGCCACTGCCGGTGTCTACTGACTTAACGAATCCGCTTGGAGCTACTCGTATGGTTAACTCACATGACTTGCCACGCATTGAGTCATCAACATTCCAGTTTCGCTGAATAGTTTGCTGAATAAGCGCCTGATACTTTTCAACTTCACTCAATACCTGCTGACGGCGAGCTGCCTGCCGGCGTGCACGCTCTTCTTCCATTTCTTTTTGCAGCTGAGCTTCTCGTTCCGCAGCTTTACGTTCCGCTTCTTCACGCTTACGGCGTTCTTCTTCGCGTTTTCTACGCTCCTCTTCAGCACGCCGCTCGGCTTCTTCGGCTTCGCGTTTACGGCGTTCTGCTTCTTTCGCTGCCGCCTCGGCTTTAGCCCGTTCTTCAGCTAAACGTTCCGCCTCTCTTTTCTCTTGCTGAGCTTGCTTACGTGCTTCTTCGGCTTGCTGCTTTTCAAGCTCCTGCTGACGTTCAATTTCTTTCTTGCGCTGTTCTTCTCTTTCACGCGATTTCCGCGCTTCCGCAGCTCGTCGTTCAAGTTGTTCGATACGGCGTTGTTCAGCCGCCTCTTGCTCCGCTTTCTTTTGACGAATTTTATCCGCCTGTTGCTGAACTTTGGATTTATCAACGGTGACCGCGCTAACAATCTCTTCTGACATATCCAGTTCGCTCTGATCTAAATTCACCTCCATCGCCTCTGGCGTTGAGGGGGTAAATTCAAAGCTAATCAGCAACACGCCCGCAATTGCAGCGTGTATGACAATCGAATATATCAGCGGTAAGGTTAAGCTATCTGATTTTGCCACAACTAATTATCCGACGAATCTGTCATTAAACCGACTGAGGGCACACCCGCTCTTTGCAGTAACACCATCAGTTGCACAATTTGATTATAAGACACCGCTCCATCACCATTGACCATAACCGGAGTATCTGGTTCAACTTGCAGGTGAGCGGCAACCAGAGTTGCGAGTTCATCAGCCTGCATGGGCGTATCCTGAGTATCTCCCTGATTTAAATAGTAACGCCCTTCAGCATCAACCGATGCAACCAAAGGTGGTTTACTCTCTTCAGAAAGAGGCTCGGCCGTTGCTTTCGGTAAGTCCACTTTAACCCCCTGGGTGATTAAAGGGGCTGTTACCATAAAGATGATCAGCAGAACCAGCATCACGTCGATGTAAGGTACTACGTTAATTTCCGCAACCGGCTTACGACGCTTGCGCGGCATTACCATCATACCGTTTCGCCCTCTACTTTACTTTTGCCTGCCTGAGCTGACGACTGTCGCTGTAAAATCGAGATAAATTCATCAATAAAGTTCATGTATTGATTATCAACTTTTTCCACGCTGGTGGTGAATCGGTTGTAAGCAATAACGGCCGGTATCGCTGCGAAAAGACCCATCGCAGTTGCAATCAGTGCTTCGGCGATACCCGGTGCAACCATAGCCAGCGTAGCCTGTTGCACGGCACCTAAAGCGATAAAAGCATTCATTATTCCCCATACCGTTCCAAACAAACCAATATAAGGGCTTATAGAACCAATAGTGGCCAAAATACCTAAGTTGTTATCCAGCTTTTCGGTTTCTCTAGCGTGCGCCACGCGCATTGCACGAAAGGCGCCTTCAAGCATAGTTTGCGTATTTGTTGTTGAGTGGTTACGCAGCCGGGCATACTCTTTAAAGCCAGCGTGAAACAGTAACTCCATTCCCCGCGCATTCTTGGCGCGAGCAGAAATTTCCTGATAAAGGCGTGCAAGATCGACGCCTGACCAGAATCTATCTTCAAACTTTAGCGCGTCATTTCGAGCCTGCTTCAACACTTTTTTGCGCTGAAAAATTAACACCCAGCCCCATACCGACATCGCCAGTAACATAACCATCACCAGCTTGACCAAGAAACTGGCTTGCATGAATAAATCAATAAACGATAGTTCTGCTTCCACGCTTTAAACCCCTGACTGAATACGCGATATTATCGGTTCCGGAATAGCGACAGCTTTCATCGCCTGATTATCAACACAGGCTGCTAACACTGTTGCCTGGCAATGCACACTGCCATCCTTCGCCAAAACTTGTTGTTCGAAAGCCAAAGAGGCTTTCTTAATCTTTGTAACTTTGACAGTAACTCTTAGTTCAGCATTAAACTTAGCCGCCTGCCGTAAATCCAGTTCTACCTTGCGAACCACAAAGGCTATATTGTGAGCTAACCAGGTATCCTGTTCAATCCCTAATGATCTTAACCACTCGGTTCGTGCTCTTTCAATGAACTTGAGATAATTAGCATAATAAACAATACCACCTGCATCCGTGTCTTCGTAGTAAACCCGGATAGGCCATTCAAATTCATAATGAGACATTACCACCTCAAGTAAAGTTCCGAAAAGTTACCTTTGTGTAATATTTTGTAAAGAAGCCCTTAAAACCACAACTGATTACTTTGTCAGCAGACTTTTTTTTATAACAGGACGAAAAGAACAAAATATCAAAACTATGATTTTTAGAGCTTTTTCTTTTTTGTTACAAATATGTTGCGCTTTTTTTGTACAAAGAACACAACTTCCAGATTAGTTATTATAATGCGAACATCTAATTTTTCTTGTTTGATCAGAATCAGATTAACTTTATAATACCCAGCATATCAAAGACGAAGAGATTGGTTGTCACTTTTTCTGAGATTGTTTATTCAGCAATAGTTCCCTGGATTTAACTTCCTTCTTGTTGTTCTGTTTGCCCGCACATTGTGCGGGCTTTTTTTTACCTATTTTTCGGGCTTTAAGCCAAAATGCTGATAAGCTCTGGGAGTCGCTATACGTCCTCGCGGCGTGCGTTGTAAAAAGCCCTGCTGAATCAAATAAGGTTCCAGAACATCCTCAATGGTATCTTTTTCTTCGCCTATGGCTGCTGCCAGGTTATCTAACCCCACAGGCCCACCCATGAACTTTTCCATAATGGCTAATAACAGCTTCCGGTCCATATAATCAAAACCAGCCTGATCAACATCCACCATGGTCAACGCTGCATTGGCTGTTGCTTCGTCAACGTCGCCATTGCCTCTGACTTCGGCGTAGTCGCGTACCCGACGCAATAAACGGTTAGCTATACGTGGCGTTCCTCTTGAGCGGCGTGCTATTTCCCGGGCTCCACCGTCAAGCATCCGGACATTCATAAAGTGAGCCGACCGCGCCACAATGTCGGTTAATTCGTTAACATCGTAAAATTCAAGACGCTGCACAATACCAAAGCGGTCACGTAGCGGTGACGTCAGCGCGCCAGCACGGGTGGTGGCTCCAATAAGAGTAAAAGGTGGTAAGTCTAATTTAATCGAACGCGCGGCCGGACCCTCACCAATCATAATATCCAGTTGATAGTCTTCCATAGCCGGATAAAGAATTTCTTCGACAACCGGGCTCAAACGATGAATTTCATCAATAAATAAAACATCGTGTGCTTCAAGGTTAGTCAGCAATGCCGCTAAGTCACCGGCTTTTTCCAGAACCGGACCGGAAGTTGTTTTAATACTCACATCCAGCTCATTCGCCACAATGTTCGCCAGCGTCGTTTTACCCAACCCCGGAGGACCAAAAATTAAAAGATGATCCAGGGCTTCCTGACGTTTGCGCGCGGCCTCAATGAAAATTCCCATCTGTTCAACGACATGCTTCTGCCCAGTATAATCCGCCAGAGTTTTAGGCCGTATGGCACGATCAACAGCCTCATCTTCACCCTGTACGTCGGGTTCAATGAGCCGTTGAGTTGGTATTTGATCGGCTTCTATCATGGGGTTTCCTTACGACAGCTGTTTTAGTGCCAGTCGAATCAAGGTCTCACTGTTATGTTCTGCAGAGTACACTTTTTGCAAGGCTTTTTCAGCTTGATTTTCTTTATAGCCAAGTGACTGCAAGGCGCTAATAGCATCTGTTCTTGCATCGGCCGGATGCTCTCCCGCATCCATACCCTGACTATCCAACGGTGCCCGGTCAGTAAATGGCGTAGACGGCTGCCAGTCCTTGAGACGGTCACGCATTTCAATCACCAGGCGTTCTGCGGTCTTTTTGCCTACACCCGGTAATTTTACCAAACGAGTAACGTCGTTTTGATTCACCGCCATGACAAACTCATCTGCTGACATGCCGGATAAAATAGCCAAAGCCAGTTTCGGGCCAACTCCCTGAGTTTTCAGTAGTAGTCGGAACAGCGAACGTTCTGAAGCAGAAATAAAACCATACAATAGTTGCGCATCTTCGCGCACCACAAAATGCGTGATTAACTTAATGGTTTCCCCTATCGGCGGCAATTGATAGAAGCAGGTCATTGGCAACTGAATTTCATAACCAATGCCCTGTACATCTAATACCACTTCCGGCGGTTGCTTGCTGGTAAGTACGCCCTGAATATGACCTATCACTTTTTTACTCCATTAACGCAAACGCCCGCGCACAGTTTTACGCGCGGCGCCTGCCATTTTAATCAGGTTTTGTGAACTGTGAGCATGACATAAGGCAACAGCAAGTGCATCTGCGGCATCTTCCTGAGGGCAACGCTGCAAATTCAGTAAAGCCATCACCATATGCTGAACCTGAGACTTTTCTGCCCCGCCGTTACCCACCACAGATTGTTTAATTTGGCGCGCTGAATATTCTGCTACCGGAAGCTCTGCACACGCCGCAGCCACAATCGCCGCTCCACGCGCCTGCCCAAGCTTTAAGGCAGAATCCGGGTTCTTTGCCATAAACACTTGCTCTATTGCAAATTCGTTTGGCTTAAACTGAGTAATGAGTTCACTGACGCTGTCATGAATGCGACGCAGTTTTTCCGCCAGGGTCAAAGGCTCTTTAGTGGTACCAATAACCTTTATACAGCCACTACCAAGGTAATTCAGTTGCCGTCCGCGCTGCTCTATAACGCCGTAGCCGGTCAGTCTCGAACCCGGGTCGATACCCAGAATAATCGCCACTTAGTCGTCCAGTCGCGCAATGATCTCATCAGAGATATCGGCATTGTGATAAACGTTTTGCACGTCATCTAAGTCTTCCAGCGCATCCAGCAGTTTTAAAAAGGTTCGTGCGGATTCCTCGTCCAAATCAACGCGGGTATCAGGCACCTGAGTCACTTCAGCGTTGCTGGCCTCGAGTCCTTTAGCATCCAGAGCATCTTTAACGGCACCAAAGTTCTCCGGCGATGTAATGACATCGATACTCCCTTCATCATAAGCAAGAATATCTTCCGCGCCGGCTTCAAGCGCCGGTTCCATAACCTGCTCTTCGGTCACACCGTCAGCATAGCTAATAACGCCCTTCTTATTAAATAAGTAGGCGACAGAGCCGTCGGTACCTAAGTTACCACCTAACTTACTGAACGCGTGGCGAACATCTGACACCGTCCGGTTGCGGTTATCGGTCATGCATTCCAGCAACACGGCCACGCCATTGGGGCCATAACCTTCATAAGTCAGCTCATCAACATTATCGCCTTCGAGATCACCCGAGCCGCGTTTGACCGCAGTATCTATGGTGTCGCGCTTCATATTATTGGATAAGGCTTTATCGATAGCCGCACGTAAACGCGGGTTGGTTTCAGGGTCTCCACCACCTTCGCGGGCAGAGACCGTTATTTCACGAATTAACTTGGTAAAGATTTTGCCGCGCTTAGCGTCCTGCGCGGCTTTCCGGTGCTTAATATTAGACCATTTGGAATGACCAGCCATTTTTCACCTCTGTTGATTACTCGTCTTCCTTCACAATACTTTTTACGCCCAGCTCTTGCAATGCTGCCGGGTTCGCTGCACCCGGCGCGTCGGTCAGAACACAAGCCGCAGTGGTTGTTTTCGGGAAGGCAATAACGTCACGAATGGAGCTTGCGCCAACCATTAACATTACCAGGCGGTCTAAACCAAAAGCTAAACCTGCATGTGGTGGCGTGCCGTACTTCAATGCTTCCAGCAGGAAGCCAAATTTTTCCTGCGCTTCGTCTTTTTCAATACCTAAAACTTCAAACACCGCCTGCTGCATTGCGTTTTCGTGGATACGAACCGAGCCACCACCTAACTCAACACCATTCAACACCATATCGTAGGCGTTTGAAATAGCGGCTGCCGGGTTGGCTTTTAACTCCTCCGGAGTCACATTGACCGGCGCGGTGAATGGGTGGTGTAACGCAGCCAGGCTTCCATCGTCTGCAACTTCAAACATAGGGAAGTCAACAACCCATAGCGGCTTCCATTCGTTACTGACCAGTTCAAAGTCTTTACCTAACTTCAGGCGTAAAGCACCCAGAGCTTCAGCAACAACGTTCGCTTTATCGGCACCAAAGAACAGGATATCGCCAGTTTGCGCTTCAGTGCGCTCTAATAATGGCTCAATCACTTCGTCCGGCAGGAACTTAAGAACAGGTGACTGCAAGCCTTCCCGCCCTGCACTGCGGTCGTTTACTTTAATCCAGGCCAAACCTTTAGCGCCATAAATGCCGACAAATTGTGTGTATTCGTCAATCATCTTGCGTGAAACGTTTTCAGCCTGCCCCGGTAAACGGATAGCAGCAACACGGCCTTCTTCGTCATTCGCCGGGCCTGAAAATACTTTGAACTCAACATCTTTTAAGACGTCGGCAACATCTACCAACTCCAACGGGTTACGCAGGTCTGGCTTGTCACTACCAAAGCGGCGCATGGCTTCGTGCCAGGTCATGCTAGGGAATTCACCCAGGTCCACATCAAGTAGTTGCTTGAAGAGGTCACGAGCCATTTGCTCGGTAATTTGCATGACCTGCTCAGCCGTCATGAAAGAAGTTTCAATATCGATTTGAGTGAATTCAGGTTGACGATCAGCACGTAAGTCTTCGTCGCGGAAGCACTTAACAATTTGGTAGTAACGGTCAAAGCCCGACATCATAAGCAGCTGTTTAAAGAGCTGAGGACTTTGTGGCAGCGCGAAAAAACGACCTTTGTGGGTACGGCTTGGCACCAGATAGTCCCGCGCGCCTTCCGGTGTTGCGCGGGTCAACATTGGCGTTTCAATATCAAGAAAACCGCTGTCATCCAGAAAACGACGTACTGCGCTGGTTACTTTAGCGCGAAACTGAAGTTTTTCGTTCATTTGCGGACGACGTAAATCAAGGTAGCGATAACGCAAGCGGGCTTCTTCGCTCACTTGCTGATTGAAGTCGATTGGAAGCGGTTCAGAACGGCTCAAGATTTCTAAGTCGGTTGCCAGCAGTTCAACTTCGCCGGTCGTCATGTTTTTATTCACCTGACTTTCCGGGCGACGGTTAACTTTACCGCTTAAGCGCACGCAGAATTCCTGGCGCAGGCTGTTCGCTGTATCAAATAACGCTTTTTGATCGGGGTCAAAAACAACCTGCAACAACCCTTCCCGGTCGCGCAAATCGATAAAAATCAAGCCGCCTAAGTCACGACGTTTATTAACCCAACCACATAGCGTGACTTCTTGTCCCGCCAATTCAGCATTTATTTGTCCACAGTAATGAGTTCGCATGCGCGTTTATCCTGCTAGCTGTTGCAATGAATGTTTTACGAAGCGCAACATTATAGCGGACTGACGCCGAATGTCATCCGTCGTCGCCGGCCAGACGCACATCATTTTTGCCAGCGGCTTTTGCCCGGTACATGGCTTTGTCCGCAGAGCGCAGCAGCTCCTCTGCGTTTACCCCATGTTTTGGGTAAATAGCAATACCAATAGATACGCTAATTTCTAGCGATTTCTTTTTAATTTTATATGGCTTTGCTAACTGCACCACCAGCTTGCGGGATACCGCTAGTGCGGAGCCAACGTTATTTGCTGTCGGCAATATAATTACAAACTCGTCGCCGCCATGACGACAGACAGTGTCTGAACGGCGCAACAGGCTGCCCATTCTGTGAGCTGCATGTATTAAAAGCTCATCACCATAATTGTGACCATGGTCGTCATTTATTTTTTTAAAACCATCTAAATCAAGAAACAGAACGGCAAAGGGCTTCCCCGCTCTTTCATTCTGACTCAAGACTTGTTCCAGGCGATCCTGCATTAAATTTCGATTAGGTAGTCCTGTCAGTTCGTCGTGGGTCGCAATATGCCGGATTCGTCTCTCCGCAGCCTTACGTAACTTAATTTCTTTTCTTAGTCGACTGTTCCATATAACGAAACCAACAATAATAAGTAGCACGATAGAGCCAGCTTTGGCCAGAACTCCAAGTAACTCCTCGTTACTCCAGCCTCGCTCCAACTCAAATCCATACCACTTATTTTTAAGCTTATTGCGTTCACTAACCGTAACTGAATCAATACCACGATTCAGCGCCGTGACTAAAGGCTGCCAGTCATCTCGTACGGCAAGGTATAAAGCTTCGCCTTCAGCCTTATCAATAACGGATAAACTAGAGCCGGGAACCGGGCGTATCTGCAACTCATTAACCAATACAGGCAAGCTGTCGACATAATAATCAATAACGCCATTTCTCAATAAGTTCATCCCCTCCCGAATATTATTAACCGGTAAGGTATGTATACTGCTGAGTTGTGACAATTCAGGTTCAATACTATAACCTTTTACTACACCAACTTTGCTATTATTCAATTGCTCTAACGCAACGCTACCATCACTTTTTCGCATATTATCCAGCGAAACAACCGCCCATGGCATAGACCAGTAGCTTTGGGTGAAATCCATAAACTGGTTACGTTCAACCGAATAAGAAACGCTGGTTAAGACATCAATATCTTTATTCTTTAACGCATCAAGGCATTGCTGCCAATGACCACAAGGCTTCCAGACAACATCAATAGATAACCCCCGGGTAAATTGATTCACTAAGTCGACGTCCAGTCCTTTAGCTTTGTCTCCCTCTATAGAAACTAAAGGTTCCAGTTGCTCAGGCACACCTACACGTATCTTGTCATAGTCTTCAAGCCAGCCTTCCGGCTGACTTGCGTAACTACAAGATAAAAAGGCAGAATAAACAGCAAAAATAACACTTGCTATACCCAAAGCTCGTTTCAATGTTTTACCCTCCACTGCGATAGCGCGGATTTTAGTCGAATATTGCCTGTGCGTCAGTAGCTTTTATCGGTAAAATGCCTATTAATCTTAATTCTTTATCGAAGAAAAGTAGCTTCTATGACGCAACATGACACGATATTTTCCAAGCCTTTGCCCAGCATCTCCGACTTCTGTTTTGACCAGCAGGTTGTCGAAGTATTTCCTGACATGATTAACCGGTCGGTTCCGGGCTACTCCAGTATCCTACAGACGTTGCCACAAATTGTTAGCCGCTATGTTCAGGCTAATAGTCATTTGTACGATTTGGGTTGTTCATTGGGCGCAGCGACGCTTGCTATGCGTAAAGGGTGCGAGCAGACAGAAAACTGCAAAATTATTGGAATAGACAACTCTCAACCCATGATAGAACGCGCGCAACTGCATCTGGATGGCTTTAAAAGCCAGATTCCGGTTGAGCTTCACTGTCAGGATCTAGCCGACACCGAAATTAAAAATGCGTCAGTGGTGGTGCTAAATTTCACTTTGCAATTTATTAGCCAGGATAAAAGAGACGCCGTTATACAGAACATTTTCAATGGTATGAATGAAGGTGCCGCGTTATTAGTCGCGGAAAAAGTACGCCACTCGGATGAATCTATGAACGACTTGCTCATTGAACTGCACCACAATTTTAAACGAGCCAACGGTTACAGTGAACTTGAGATTAGCCAAAAACGAGCGGCAATCGAAAACGTGATGAAAGTTGATACATTGCAGGCTCATCAACAGCGTTTTCAAAAAGCCGGCTTTCAGCACAGTTCGGTTTGGTTCCAGTGCTTTAACTTTGCCGCCATGCTGGCCGTTAAATAAGGGATATTATGGTTGATTTCAGTAAAGAACTTAGCGCACTTGTGCAAAGTCCGCACAGCCAATGGCTGGATACTCTGGCGCCTCAACTTACGGCCTTTAAGAATAACCCTCACGGGAACTTAAAACGCTGGCAGCGGGTTCTAACACAATTGCCAGACTTGACCGCAAAACACGTTAAATTGTCCGATACCGTGCAGATAGGCGAAGCAGATGAGGCCTCTGATGCCGACAGGGCTCGCTTAACCGGGCTACTCCAGCAGTTACAGCCCTGGCGTAAAGGCCCCTTTGATTTATTCGGCGTTTTTATCGATACAGAATGGCGCTCTGACTGGAAATGGCAACGCGTAGCACCACATTTAGATGACCTAAACGGCCGTCAGGTGCTGGACGTTGGCTGTGGGAGCGGGTATCACTTATGGCGGATGCTGGAAGCCGGTGCTGAACACGTTTGGGGAATTGACCCGGGCGAGCTTTTTCTTATGCAATTCAGAGCCATTAGCCAGTTAATGCCTTTGTCCTGGCAGCAACGGGCACACTTTTTCCCGGTTGGTATTGAACATATGCCGGAACTTAAAAGCTTCGATACCGTATTCAGTATGGGTGTGCTTTATCATCGTCGTTCACCTGTTGAATTTTTACAGCAACTGAAATCTTTAATCCGCCCGGGCGGTCAGTTAGTGTTAGAAACCATTGTTGTGGAAGGCAATGAAACCACCGTCATGATGCCTGGTGAGCGCTACGCGCAAATGCGTAACGTCTGGTTTTTACCCAGCGCCAGTGCGTTGTCCGTCTGGTTAGAAAGATTAGGATTCAAAGACATCTCTGTGGTTGACCATAATACTACCTCAATAGACGAACAACGGCGCACAGATTGGATGACCGGCGAGTCGTTAGCCGATTTTCTTGATCCAAATGACACAAATAAGACTATTGAAGGTTACCAGGCACCGATTCGAGCAGTGATTACCGCTCGGGTTTAGCCCCACCGGAGTGGAATCAAGATGAGTGTTTACCGACCGAAATCGACCATTGAGCAATGGCGTATCCTGCAGGCAGTTGTTGACTGTGGCGGTTACGCGCATGCGGCTGAAGCACTGAACAAAAGCCAGTCGTCGCTTAACCATGCGGTTGCCAAACTGCAACAAGTGGTAGGTGTACAGTTATTGGAAGTCAGAGGCCGAAAAGCTCACCTAACCGCGGCGGGTGAAGTTTTGCTTCGCCGCTCTCGTCAGTTAACCAATCTGACCGAAGAAATAGAGCAGCTGGCGGATAACCTCGAGCAAGGCTGGGAGCCGGAAGTTAAACTTGCGTTAGAAATGGTATTTGACCGCAGTCTGCTAATTCCTGTGCTGGATGAATTCCAACAGCTTAGTCGGGGCAGTCGACTGATTATCAACGATACCGTGCTTACCGGCACCGTCGAGCAAATTCAGGAACAAACAGCTGATGTCGTTATTACGCACCATCTGCCCCGCGGCTTTATCGGAGAGCCTATAGGTCAGTACAGTATGGATTTGGTTTGTCACCCTGAACACCCGTTGGCAAAGCTGGAACAACCTATTAACCAGAACGAGCTGTCTCAATATTTGCAAATAGTCATTCAGGATACCGGCAGCCAGCCGGTAGAAGACGAAGGCTGGTTAAAAGCCGAGCAACGCTGGACGGTAAGCCACTTTGATGAAGCTCTCAGACTCATTCGTAACGGATTAGGTTTTTGCTGGTTGCCGGGCTACATCGCTCAGGAAGATTTAGATTCTGGCAGACTCGCTAAAATAGAAGTTGAGGGAAGCAGTTCGCGCAAAGGCAGTTTGTATATGGTATTACCCAAAGCAGAACTAACCGGGCCTTGTGCAAAAACTTTGTCGGAACTGATACTTAAGTACCAGTCCCGTTAAAAGACCTTTATTTCAGAGACTGAATGTAGGCTTTCATGTCGGCGCCCAAGTCCGGGTGTCGCAAAGCATGTTCAACAAATGCCTGAGCGTACCCTAATTTGTTACCACAGTCGTGGCTCTTGCCTTTCATGTAATACGCATTAACCGGTTGTTTTTCCAGCAGCATTGCCATGGCATCAGTCAACTGAATTTCATTGCCTGCACCCACCGGAGTCTTCTCTAACAGCGGCCATAAATCAGCTGAAAAGACATAGCGACCAACTACGGCCAAATCTGACGGTGCATCTTCAACTGACGGCTTTTCAACCAGTTGAGTAATACCAGCCTGTTCGCCCGGACTCAACTCCGCGCCATTAATATCGGCTATGCCATACTTATTAACGTCTTGCTGCGGCACTTTTTCGACCATGACTTGTGAATGCCCGCTTGCTTCAAAGTTTTTCACCATTTCAGCTAAGTTATCGCGATTCAGTTTACAACTGGCTTCATCAACCAGAACGTCAGGTAATACGACAGCAAAAGGCTCATCTCCGATTAATGGACGCGCGCATAGAACGGCATGCCCTAAGCCTTTTGCAACACCCTGACGAACATGCATAATTGTGGTTTTTTCAGGACAAATAGCTTTTACTTCAGCCAGTAATTGGCGCTTTACCCGCTGCTCCAGAGTCGTTTCCAGCTCAAAGCTCGTGTCAAAGTGATTTTCTATCGAGTTCTTACTTGAGTGAGTGACCAGAATGACATCGGTCAAACCTGCAGCGGCGCATTCCTCAACAATGTATTGAATAAGGGGGCGATCGACCAACGGCAACATTTCTTTCGGAATGGCTTTGGTAGCAGGTAACATCCGAGTTCCGAGCCCGGCTACTGGAATAACGACTTTTTTGACCATAACAGCTGTCCTTAAATTCTGTTCACTTCAGAAGCGCAAGTTTATAACCTTTTCCCATGTTATAATGCAACCCAATTAACAAAATTCAAATGAAAGACTGACTATGGCTTTATATTTTTCTTCGCGTCACATTCCGCAACTGTCTAACTACAGCTTTACTCAGCGAGCTATGATCTTATCCATGGCACAGGAAAAAATGCCGGTGCCACGCCGCCTCATTTGTAATATGGCAAAATTGGTGCCTATTTGTCTTATTTTCTTCTTTATTGTAGAGGTCGAAGGTTGGTGGAAAGTTCCGGCTTTACTAGCGGCAGGTATTGGTTACCCACTATTTACACAACCCATTAATTTGAATATGTCACTGCCATACCTTGATAAAGCCATCAAACAGTTTGAGGCACAGCAGTCACAATAAGCTCGGTGTTCTCGTACCCGCAATGCAACTTATGTAAATGTTCTATGCGGTGCTCACGAAAATTGGCGTGCTGCCAGATACCTAACGCCAGGTCGGGTTTTGCTCCCGGCTCTGGCTCAAATTTATCTCCAGCCTGAGCCCATAACCAACTATGCTTAGTCGTATCCACAATGCCTACCAGAGCATCAAAAGCGGTTCTCACCTGTGAATGACAAAGCTCGTGATTCAAATGCTGTAATAACAACCCGGGCGCAAGCAAAGTGTTATCGTGCCCGGACAAATGCTGGCGAATAAGCGGGTCAATAAGAGTTTTTAATACCAGTAAGGGCAGCAGATTCTGCTCAGTAGCATTTTGCGCAGCAGCCATAATGACTAAAGCTCTTCCCTCGGTTAAAGGCCGATAGTCAATCCAGACCGGAGCCTTTTCTGAGTCATTAATGGAACAATTAAATTGGTAGCCATTAAGGTTTAATGGCCCGTCCGGCAGCAACTCATCAACCAGCCGCCCAACGATAACGTCGTCCTGATACAAAATATCAATATGTGCGTCCAGCTCCCATACATCGTGCAGGTAAGTTTCTTCCAACTGGTAACGTTGCAGGCAATTCTCGATAGCGTTTTCAATCACACTAAGGTTTTGCACAGGTTTAACCAAATAATCCCAGGCACCAAGGCGAACAGCCTCACGGATATCGGACATCTTTTCAGACGCGGAGATGACAATAATTGGAATTTGGGTACAAACTTTAAGCAGTTGCTCGATGACTTCAAGGCCATCAATGTCCGGTAGTTTTAAATCGCAGAGCACAATGTCCGGGCATTCTTCCTGACAAAGCTTAATACCTTGCTTACCATTATCTGCACAACACACATCATAACCGCTATTTACCAGATACTGTCTGACGACAGACTGAAATACCGGATCGTCTTCAATTAATGCGATGTGTGCTCGGGGCATTGTCACTTCTTAGTTATGACTCATGCCCTAAGCATTGTTCAGGAATGGCTAATCGTCAATAAGACTCATCGACTCATTCGTCGTAATCATCGAAGTCTTCGTCGAAGTCATCGTCAAAGTCATCGTCAAAGTCATCAAAGTTTTCTTCTTCAATCGGCGGGTTACCATCAAACACTTGATCCTGCCAGCGCTGATAATAAACGTCTTTAACAAAAGAGTAAGGGTCGAGAGAGTTTTCCAGTACTTGCTCCTGATCACGCAGGCGCAAGCGTGTTTCCAGACCTTTTATTGCGTAACGAGCAACGTCTACCGGCCAGCTCAGCAGTGGGTACGGAAAATACTGACCGTCGGCATAGTCACCACCCCGGTCTACCACAACGGTTGGGCCTAAAAGCGGCAACATTAAATAAGGGCCTTCAGGCACGCCCCATACCGCTAATGTCTGACCAAAGCTTTCTTCACGTCTGGTGAGACCCATTGGGGTTGCTACATCAAACAGACCGACCAGGCCAACCGTCGAGTTAACCACAAATCGTCCCAGTGAAATACCGGCATCGGCCACTTTCCATTGCAACAGATTGTTTACAAAAGACGAGGGCTCATCGAGGTTCTCTACGGCATTGTATAACGATGAACGAATTGGCTGAGGAATATATTCGTAAGTTTCAGCGGCTGGTTTTAGCACCGCTTTATCAACATCCCGGTTAAATTCCCACATATCACGGTTAAAATCTTCAAACGGGTCACGTGGATCGGCATAAGGGTCTTCAGGTGTCGATGAACACCCAACCATAAACAGGGAAAGTAGTATTAAAAAACCATATTTTTTCATTCGTCAATCCGGGTCGATAAAGTCAAAGTTAATTCAGTTGATCCGTCAGCTTGTATAGCGACAGTCTCAGCTTCCAGATCACCCACCTGGCGATCGATTTTCTCATCTTGCGAAATACGCGCATGCACCAACCACTCGTCGAGGTCACTCAACTTGTAGTCCGGTAACATAGCATTATTATTCGATAAGGTTACCGTAATGGGGAACTCACTGACAGGCTGGCGTACAACCGCGGCCGGCATGGGCTGTTCAGAACCTGTGACATAAACAAAAACTGTACCGTCAGCAGGTAAATGATAGCGCATATTGTCACTTATTTCGACAGTAACCTGTAATTGAATCTCAGCATTTTCCTGCTGGCTTTTTGCGTTTTCCAGTGCATTAACAACCGCCTGGTATCTACTGGAACTTTCCGGTAAACGCTCTTTTAATAATTGCCACGCATTAATAGCCTGCTCCCAGTCCTGACGCTCGAAGGCCACAAACCCCAGTAATGACAAGGCTTCGATATTGTCAGGTTCCTGCTGCAGTGCATGGGCTAGCATGCGAGCCGCTTTAGGCTGCCCGCCTTCTGTTCCGGACATTAATAAAAACCGGCTGTAACTGACTAAGGTGTTTACTCTGTCAGGCTCAAGCTCCAGGGCTTTTTGAAAAGCTTCATCGGCGTCTTCAGCGGCTCCCAGATCAACCATTAATCCAGCATAAATCCACCAGGCAACTGCGTCATCTGGTTCCCGCATCAGCTTTTGCCGTAAACCCAACGCAAAGGTATTTAAGTCTTCGCGGCTGGCCTGCTGGTTCTGTTGCTGCAAAAGGGTTTTTCCTAACTCCGGCAACTGTTTGCGCGCATCTTCCGCCTGCAGTTGCAACTGCCAGCTACCAAAAGCCCAGTAAAGCCCTGCTGACATCACCACCAATAATACAATTGGCACAATAAGCGGGGCCCGACGCCAGGTAACGCTTTCTTCAACGTCCTGACTGTCATTCAGAAAGGTCTTATCCAGCTCCTGCTTTGCATGCTGATAATCTTCTTCCGGCAGCCCATGTTGAGAGCGCTCATCTTCAAGCTCTGAAAGGCGTTGTTCATACCAGCGCTGATTCTCATCCTGACGTCTCTGATAACGGCGCTGCTTTCCTGTAGCCAGAAATACGAATACCACAGCAACGAGCAACATCAACACCATTAGTAACCATAAACTACTCATCGCCCGACTTCCTCAATTGCTGTAAACGTTCACGTTCTTCTGGTGTTAATTCAACTGCCGCTTTTTTCTTGCGGGTTAAGCCAATGGCAACGCCAATACCAATAACAACAATCAGCAAAGGCCCCCACCAAAGAACACTGGTGACCGTTGTAAAAGGTGGCTGGTAATGCACAAAATCACCATAACGGGCGACCATAAACTGGATAATTTCTTCCCGTGACTTGCCCTCTTTTAGCATCTGATAGCTACGGTCCCGCATATCTTCAGCTAAAGGCGCATTAGAGTCAGCAATATTTTGATTCTGACACTTAGGGCAACGCAGCTCTTTGGTCAGCTGTTGGTAGGTTGCACGCTGTTGTTCATTATCAAACTGATAACTGTTTTCATTTTCTGCCGACGCTGCAGAAATCAATACAAACACAGCGGCAACAGTCACTAGCAATGAGCGGATCATTCGGCCTCCTCCAGCAATTGCTGGTATATGCCTTGCAGTTTATTTGACCAGTTGCGTTCATTCACGTCACCCACATGGCGGTAACGTATTACCCCTTTATGGTCAATAAAATAAGTTTCTGGTGCGCCATAAACACCAAATTCAAACGCAACCTCGCCTTTCGGGTCGAATAAATTAACGATATAGGGGTCACCCAGCGTATTCAGCCAGTTAACGGCCTTTTCCCGGGAGTCGTCTTTATAATTGAGACCCACAATAGGCACATCTCTTGATGCTAACTCATTGAGAAACTCGTGCTCGGCGCGGCAGGTAGGACACCAGGTCGCCCATACGTTAAGCAGCAGCGGGCCCTCGTGTAACACCGACTGGTCGTAAGTTACCTCGGTTTCGTACAAATCGCGTGCCTTAAACTGGGGTACGGGCTCATTTATCAGTGCTGAATCCAGCTCGGTCGGATCGCTGCCAAGGCCTTTAAGTAAAAAGACCACCAAACCAGCGAATAAAATCAGCGGACCAAATAGGATCAACCAACGAAACTTAGTCATTGGTTATCTCCTTTTTACCGCGCTTCCGATACCGTTTGTCGGCCAATGCCATGGCACCACCTATTGCCATAATAATAGCACCCAGCCAAATCCAGCGGACAAAAGGCTTGATATAGAAACGAATGGCCCAGGTTTCATCATCCAGCGGCTCGCCCATAGCAATATAGATATCGCGCAGTAAGCTCGCATCCAGTCCTACTTCCGTCATACTGGTGCGTTGTACCCGGTAAAAACGTTTATCGCTGGTTAATTGCGTTACTTTCTGCCCGTCCTTGTAAACCGTAAATAATCCCTCGTCGGCATCGTAGTTAGGTCCTTCCCGATGCTGCAGGCTTTCGAACGCCACTTTATAACCGATAACTTCAACCGATTGCCCCGGAGCAAGCGCAATATCACGTTCCTGTTCATAATTTGAAACCAGCGTAATACCAATGAGCGTTACCGCAAAACCTAAATGCCCCAGAACCATTCCCCAGTGGCTACCCGATATTTTGGTCAGCCCGGCCCAGCCCTGTTTCTGTTGTTTTACTGTTTGCTGCACTTCGGTCAATGTAGCCAGAGCCACCCAAAATGCCAGAAACAGAGCGATAACCACTAATGCAGGTAATTCGTCTGCCCAAATCTTAGGAAGGGTGTAAGCCAGAATCAGCGCCAAAGAAAGTGCTAAGGCCAGTGGTTTCAGAAGTGGTTTCATAGCTTGTCTGCGCCAACGCATTAAAGGACCAAGGCCCAGCATTAATGCAAACGGGATAACCAGCCAGCTATAAATTCCATTGAAGAAGGGTTCACCAATAGAAATGGTACCCAGACCGATCTCTTTATGAACCAGAGGTAACATGGTTCCCAGGAACACAACCACCATGGCAGCCATTAATAAGACATTGTTACCCAGCAGCATAACTTCTCGTGACAGCAGTTCATAACGGCTGTAACTTTGCATTTTGCCTGCACGCAGGCCATACAAAATAAGCGAGCCACCGACAACCAGCCCCAGCAGTATCAGAATAAACAAGCCGCGGGTTGGGTCGGATGCAAACGCGTGCACCGAAACCAAAACACCAGAACGCACCAAAAAGGTGCCCAGCAAGCTTAAACTGAAAGCTGATATAGCCAGCAATACTGTCCAGGACTTAAAACTGCCCCGTTTTTCGGTTACGGCAAGGGAATGCAGTAATGCCGTTCCTACCAGCCATGGCATAAAGCTCGCGTTTTCAACCGGGTCCCAGAACCACCAGCCACCCCAGCCAAGTTCGTAATATGCCCACCAGCTACCAATGGCTATACCCAGGGTCAGGAAAATCCATGCAGCGAGAGTCCAGGGCCGCGACCAGCGTGCCCAGGCAGCATCAAGCTTGCCGGACAATAAAGCAGCAATGGCAAAAGCGAAAGCGACGGAGAACCCTACGTAGCCCATATACAGCAACGGCGGATGAATGATCATGCCGGGATCTTGTAGTAGTGGATTAAGGTCGCGCCCGTCCACCGGTATTAACGGCAAGCTCCGGTCAAACGGATTCGAAACCGTTAGCATAAACAAATAGAAGCCAATACTGACCAGGCCCAGAATAGCAAGTACTCGGGCTATCATCGGCAATGGCATTGAGCGGGAGAATATCGCGACTGCCGCTATCCAACCTGCCTGCATTAGCATCCATAGAAGAAAAGAGCCTTCATGTGAGCCCCAGACAGCCGTCACTCTATACGCAACTGGCAGCTGAGTATTCGAGTTTGCCGCAACATAAGCGATACTAAAGTCGTTGCTGACAAAGCCCCAGACTAATAAAGCAAAAGCAATAGCAGTAAAGAAAAACTGCCCGTAAGCAAACGGCCGGGCTAATGCCATCATGCCGCCGTTGCCTTTTGCCGCACCCCATAAAGGATAAACCGCCAGTAGTACAGAAAAAGCCAGCGCAATGGCTATGGCAAGATGTCCTGCTTCAGCAATCATTGCCCTTCACCTTCTTCAACTGTATTTGGGTTTACATGTTTGATGCCTTTCATCTGCTCTGCCAATTCCGGCGGCATATATTCTTCGTCGTGCTTAGCCAGAACTTCACTGGCTTTTAACACGGTAGGCTCAATCAGTTCACCCTGAGCGACAATGCCTTGCCCCTCGCGGAATAAGTCCGGCAAAATCCCCTGATATAACACGGTAACTTCAGGCCCGATATCTGTGACTTTAAAAGAAACTTCCAGAGTTTCTCTGTTGCGCTCTACTGAACCTTCAACCACCATGCCGCCAACTCGCATTCGCTGGCCAACCTGAGGCTTTTGTTTATCCTTGCCCTTACCTTCAACCAGCTCAGTGGGGGTATAAAACAGATCGATACTTTGGCTTAAAGCATACAACATCAGTCCCGTTGCTACCGAAACCCCAATCACTAAAATAGCGACCCAGGTTAAGCGTTGTTTACGTCTTGGGTTCATTACCGTCTCCTACTGCTGCACGGTTGGCTGTGCGTCTGGCTAAGCGCTGTTGACGCTGTTGTAACTGCCGGCTTTTCTTAACCAACTGTCGTTTTGCCAATAAAGTTTCTAACGCAACTCCGGCAAGAACAACAAAACTCAAAAAGAATGACAACCAAACATAAAGTCCGTAACCACCCATAGCGACGAAGTCAGTAAAACTATCAAAAGCCATTAGTCTTGCTCCAGCCGTTGCTGTGCCCAGGGGCGGTGTAATTCGTGTCTTAGTATCTCATTTTTTAACCGCATCATCACTAAGGATACGGTTAAAAACGCAAAGCCGACCAGACAGATTAATAACGGAATTAACATACTGGCCGCTATCGAAGGTCGTTCAAACTTGGTAATGGTCGCGCCCTGATGCAGAGTGTTCCACCATTCCACCGAAAAATGGATGATGGGCAAATTGATAACCCCCACTAAAGATAAAATAGCCGCGGCCTTGGCACCGGTTCTGGCGTCATCGAAAGCAAAATACAAAGCCATAACGCCGACATAAAGAAATAGCAAAATCAGTTCAGAAGTCAGCCTTGCATCCCACACCCACCAGGTGCCCCACATGGGTTTGCCCCAAATAGCCCCGGTTAATAAGGCAACAATGGTTAGTGCCGCCCCGACAGGCGCAATTGCCGGAATAGCCCACTCTGCGGTCTTAATCTGCCAGATGAGTGCAATGGCTCCCATGATGGCCATACCCATATAAGCCCCCATAGAGAAAATTGCCGCCGGTACATGCAGGAAAATAATTCGGTAACTGTCACCTTGCTGATAATCTCCCGGAGCAAATGCCAGTCCCCAAATTACGCCGGTAATAAGGGTTACAAGTGTTAATGCCACAAACCATGGCAGCAGCTTTTGCAACAGATTATAAGTTGCTTCGGGTTTTGCGTACGGATGTAACCATCGCCACATATCAATTCACACTCATTCTAATGCCAGCTGCTACAGCCAGCGGAGCCAATGTTACGGTTAAAACTGAAATTGCCGCCAGTATCGCTAACTGACCATGAACTGCAAGCCCCATTGAGGCATTTTCGACTGCTGCCGTGGCAAATATCAATAAGGGAATAAAAAGCGGGATTAAAATTAAACTGACCAGCGAACTTCCACGCTGAACCTGCAGAGTTAATGCCGCACCAATAGCTCCCAACGCACTTAATGCCGGAGTTCCCAGCAACAAAGTTAGCGCCAGTGGCCACCACCCCTGTAATGGTAAACTCAACAGCAAAGCCAGAACGGGCGACAGAATAACCAGCGGTAACCCACTTAACAACCAATGCGCCATCATTTTCGCTGTAACCGTAAAGGCCAGAGGCTGCGGCAATAAACACAACTGTTCCAGGGTGCCGTCCTGAAAATCATCGCGAAACAAACGTTCAAGCCCCAGCAAGCTGGCAAGTAAAGCGGCTACCCAAATAATTCCGGGGGCAATACGAGCCAAAATATCGGGACCGGGGCCAATGCCCAGCGGAAACAACGTCACAACCATTAATAAAAAGAGCAGAGGGTTTAAGGCATCGCTACGTCGCCGTGCGGCTATTCTTAGATCCCGCTTCAGAAGAGTTAACCAGGTTTGTCTGTTCGAAAGCTGACTCATAGCACCTCGCCCCGGTATTCCAGAGACAGTTTTTCAGGCGTTAAACCTGACAAAGTCAGCGACTGATGCGAGGTGAAAATAATGGTGCCACCTGCAGCTAAATGCTCGACAAAGCGTTGCTGTAATAAAGCTATTCCCTGCACATCCAACGCGGTAAAGGGCTCGTCTAGTATCCACAACGAAGCCTGCGTCGCCCATAAACGGGTTAATGCAACTCGGCGTTGTTGGCCTGCAGACAGTCGCGTGGTTAATTCATCTTCTAAGCCCAGCAGTCCGAGCTTCTCGAGTAACTCCCAGGCATCAACGTCTTGCACCGAGGATAACTGTTGCTGCCAGTGAAAGTTCTCAAGCGCGCTTAACTCGCCTTTGACCGCGGCTTTGTGCCCAATAAACAGTAACTGCTGACAGTATTCCGACCAGTTCTGATTCAGCGGCTGACCGTCAAAAGAAACAACACCGTTGGAAGGCTCCAGCAGTCCGGTAAGAATTCGCAGTAACGACGATTTTCCGGCACCATTAGGTCCGCTAACCTGCCACAGCTGGCCCGCACTCACTGAAAAGTCGAGATTTTCAAATAATACTCGCCCGCCACGGATTGAGCTTAGCTGCTCTGCGTGCAATAGTGGGCTGTTGGTGGAAGCAACTTGTGTCATGCGGATTTTACAACCGGAACCTTACTGGTAAGCTGACGCAAATGCCCAAGATTCTACCATAAAAATTAGGTAAAGCGCATGGCTGATATTAAGCAACTGTTACAACAAATGATGGCTTCTCCGGAACGAACTTTAGCTCGTGCCGAGCAGCAGCAATTGTCCAGTCTAATGCGTATTTTCAGCGGCTCCGCCTCTGGTGGCAATTCAGCCGCAGCCACAACTCAGGCTCCGCAACAGGGCAATCTTTCGACACCTTCGATAAATGCGGGCCCGCTGAATCAGGCAAATACAACCCGGTTACTCGCCCAATTATTGGTCCAGATCAGTTTACCGGTAACTTTTGAGCCCGCAAAAGGCCAGCAACCAGCTCGTATTCAGGGCAACAACTGGCAATGGCCTAACCCACCCAAAAATATTCAGCCGCCATTAACGGCGACAACGAAATTGCAGCTGACAATAACTCAACCTGATCCCAAACAACCGATAGTTCGTGTAGCTCTTAGCACTGGTGCAACGAAGCCAGTGGCTGTGGCAGAGGTGCCGGTAACCCAACTGCCGCCCAAATTGATTAAAGCCTTTGTTGAGCAAGGTCGGGTTGCTACGGTGCAACCGACACCGCAACAGCCGATCACAGCAAAGCCAGGTACCCAGTCAGTTAACCCGCCAGTGAATCAACCAAACACCGCTGCCCAGCCCTCACCAACGCAAAAAGTGTCGATACCAACGGCTACCGGGTTAGCAATAAAACAGGCTCAGCAAATAACACCCAAACAATTTCAACAGGCATTGCAGAACTTTATACCGCAAAGCCTGCGGCCTTCGCCCTCATCGACAGGCACGGTTGAAAGCGTTCAGCAGCCAACGGCGCGATTATCAGCAGAAGCAGCAAGAGAAGCCTTGCAGTCGCCACCTAAGGCCTTACAACAGCTTTTAGTCAGAGTACTTCAGCAAATGCCAACACCGGATGCCATGCAACGCCCCCAGGCATTGCAGAGCTGGGTCAGCGACTGGTTTGCGGCACGCCCGGTCAGCGCTCAACCCAGCCAGCAAATGGGAGGTTTAGGGCAAATGCTAATGACGCTGCTGGGGCTGGCAATGCAGCAGCATCCGGAAACGACCAGCAATAGTTCAGCAGCGAGAACCTCACCAAATCAGTTTACTCAGGCCTTTATTCAGCAGGTGCTTAACCCTGGCCCCGAAAATGCAGGCGAAGTGCGCGAGCGCATTAATTCCCTGTTGCAACAATTACCGCAGCAACAGTTGCAGCGACTATTACAGCTCTTTACCGGTATTCTTAACTCAGCGCAGAGCAGTCAGGCAAGGTTACAGGACTCTCCTCCTCAACAACCGGAATATTACATTCTGTTACCCGCTGATACGCAGAAGCCACAGCAGCATGAACTGCTTATTCGCAGTGAACGCGAAAGTAACAATAAAGGAGAGGGTGAACGCACCTTATGGTTATTTACCCTACGCTTTGAACTGGAAAGTACCGGACCTTTGCTGGTTAAAGGTCGCTACCACCCACAAGGGTCATCGGTTGACTTCTATACCGAAACGAAAGCGGCGCAAAAGGTGGTTGAGAGTAATGTCGAAAAGCTTGAAAAAAGGCTTGCCGAACTGGAGGTTAACAGCGTTAAGCTTCGGGTTCAGCAAGGTAAAATTCCGGACAACCTGGCGCAGCAGCATAGCGGTATTATTCGGGTGACAGTATGAGTGACAAGAAAGAAAAACAAGCGATAGGTTTGTCTTACGACGGTTTTAATGCGCCCAAAGTCATAGCCCGGGGGTTTGACGAACTTGCTGAAGAAATTATTGCCGTTGCAAAAGAGCATGGCGTTTTAGTCCATGAAGATCCTTTGCTGTCCGATTCGCTTGCCAAACTGAATGTCGGCGATGAAATTCCACGCGAGCTGTACATTATTATTGCAGAAATTATCGCTTTCGCGTACTTACTGGATGGCAAATTCCCAAGACAATGGGAGGAGGGTTAAACCGGTTTATGCGCCTTTTTTATGCAACGAGGTTAATAACTCAGCCTCAGCCTGAGGCAAATCACATTCCTGCATCAGTTCTTCAACACTGGCTCCACTCGCCACTAACTTAGCTGCGCGCTGATAAAGCTTACTACCCGGATCCTGCTCCGCAACTTCTTGCAACCTTTGCTGTAACTGCTGTTGCTCCTCGTTTAGCTGCGCAACTTGCTGTTGCAACTGAGCAACCACTTGCTGCTGAGCAAAATCTTTCTTCGAGGGTGCTTCAGAGGGTTGCTGTTTGAACTGATCACGTAAGGATAACACTTCACTGGCAGTTTCGGTCAGCATGAGCAAGCGCTGCTGCTGACGTTCAATGAGTTCGGCTTGCCGCCGCGAGGTAATAACCACCGCGACTAAAGCAATAAGCGCCAGCCCAAGAGCCAGCGCTGAAATAGCAAATAACCAGTTCGTCATCATTTAGCTCAGACGGGAAATTTCATCCCACTCTTCATCGGTGAGCATTTTATCCAGGTCAACCAGAATCAAGAGTTCATCATCTCGGTTACTTACCCCCTGAATAAAGCGGGCACTCTCGTCAGTACCCACATTCGGAGCGCTATCAATTTCAGAGGTTTTCAGGTAAACCACCTCGGCAACACTATCGACCAGTATGCCAATAACCTGCTGTTCAGACTCAATGATCACAATACGTGAATTGTCAGTGACTTCGGTCGTCTGCAAGCCAAAGCGAAGGCGCGTATCAATAACTGTAACCACGTTACCGCGCAAATTGATAATACCTAGTACGTAACTGGGTGCGCCGGGTACGGGAGCAATTTCGCTGTAGCGCAGCACTTCCTGAACCTGCATTACATTGATACCGTAAGTTTCCTGTTCCAGCTGGAAAGTTACCCACTGCAGAACTTCGTCATTCCCATCAACGTCAGTTTCATTCTTGATAGCGCGATTGTCTTTACTCATCTCTTACTCCGCCATGCGTTATTAATCTTGCTGGATATGTCCCAGACCTTTATCCAGAAGTGTAATCAATGCGTTAACATCCAGCAATGCACACATTCTGTCACGGACAACCCCGGCAAGCCAGGGTCGCTTATTATTTGATTCCTTACGCCACTGAATCGATTGCGGCTGCAAAGGTTCACTGGTCACTAATTCTTCACACAACAGTCCCCATGGGCTGTCATTCAAAGTAATTAGATACTGATAATCTAAACTCTCTTCCAGCTCCGGCGTACATTTTTCCGGCATGACCCAACGAGCCGTATCAACCACCTGCAGTTTATTGTCACGCTCGGTCATAATACCGCGGAACCACTTAGGTTTTCCCATCAGCGGACTAATTTTGCCCAGTTGATGGATGCCCCCTAAGCTTTTTAGCGGCACGGCCAGAGTTAAACCTGCCACTTTAAAAAATAATGCCTGAAAGTCCTGTTCCATATACTCTGACATCGCATCGGGAAGTGGCTCCGCTGGAGGTTCAGAAACCTCAACAACTTCAGTCTCCACTTCTGTTTCGGTGTCAGTATGTACTTCCGTATCAATGTCTGTCTCAGTGGTTGTCAGGTCAACAGCTTCTGTTTCAACTTCTGTTTCCGTAACCGTTTCAACCTCTGGTTCTTTATAGCTATCGTCCGCTTTTGCAGAAACTAAAGGTAATAAATCCTGTTCACGGTTTAAGCTAACCGTTTCTTCCTCAGCAACCGCCTGAATTTTCGGTGCCGCTTGCTCTAACAGCCGTTTAACCGGTTCATTGTCAAACTCAACCGTTTCTTCCTCAAGCAGTAAAGCGTTGAGGTATTCTGCCATAGCGGCTTCACTGTTATCGCGTTTAGTCGTCATAAATCAACGCTCTTCCAGCTGCTTCAAATTAGTTAATAATGACTGGTAAGCCAACACCCCTCGCGATTTCGGTGCATAAGCAGAAGGCGTGAGCTGCTCATTAGAGGCATCGCGGAATTTCGTATCTATTGGGATCATGCCATTCCAGACCGAGCGACCATAACGTGCAATGAGCTTCTTATACGTTTGCAAAGACGCATTGGTTCGCTTGTCATAAAGTGTCGGGATAATCGTATAAGCGTAATTCTCACCGCGAGACTTATGTATTAGTGTTAAGGTTCGCATCATGCGCTCTAACCCTTTTAGCGCTAAAAACTCAGTTTGAACCGGAATCAATACTCTCTGGCAACAGGCAAGTGCATTGACCATAAGAACGCCCAGCACCGGCGGCACATCAATAAGGACATAGTCGAAATCATCAGCGACCATTGCCAGGCCACGTTTTAAGACCAGCCCCATGCCGTCCTGAGTACCAAGTTTACGGTCCAGCGTAGCCAGTGCCATAGTGGCAGGCATAACACTCAGATGCTTAAACTGGGTAGACAAAATACTGCGGCGCATCAAATCAGCAGTTACAGCTTTACCAGCACTGAAGACATCAAAGGAACCGGACTCCAGCGACTCCGAATCAATGCCAAAATAATAGGTTAATGACGCATGGGGATCAGTATCAATACAAAGGACTCGCTTACCCTGTTCAGCCAATAGGCCTGCCAGCGCAACGGTTGTGGTGGTCTTGCCGACCCCGCCTTTTTGATTAGCTACCGTCCATACGATCATTCACTCATCCTGCTATAAGCCGCTGTAACCGACTTCTTTCATAATAGCCTTGGCCATTCCTTCGAGGCTGATACTGCGGGTTGAAATGCCCGCCTGGGCAACCGCCTGTGGCATTCCGTATACAACGCAGCTAGCCTGATCCTGAGCCCAGATAGTCGCGCCCTGGTCTTTCAGCATACGTGAGCCATCACGCCCGTCTGCTCCCATGCCGGTTAAAATCACGCCCAGCACTTTGCCCATATAGGTTTTCGATAAGCTGGCAAAGGTTAAATCGACACTCGGCTTATAAGTAATGCGCCCGCTAGTGTCATCTTTTATTCTTAGTCTTGCGCTACCCGGGCGGCCTTCAACCATCATCTGTTTGCCACCTGGCGCTAAATACGCGGTTCCGGCTTTTAGCACATCACCGTCTTCGGCTTCTTTAACATGCACCTGACACAGACCATCCAGACGCTGTGAAAAGGCCTTGGTAAAAGCCGCAGGCATGTGTTGGACCATAACAATAGGGTAAGGAAAATTGCCGGGCAATTGAGTGAGTATTTTTTGCAATGCGACAGGGCCGCCGGTTGAAGTTCCTATCGCCAGTAATTGATAAGCCCGGTTTATTGTTAATGCGCCAGCCGATGTCGCTGTCCGCGCATCACTTTCACGCTGACTTTGCAGTTCATTATTGCGTTGCCGGATACGATCCAGCGCCGTAGCCGGTTCTGACGGACGTTCGGACTGCTTCGCAACAGGCGGCGGTGTTGATGGCCGCGCAGACGTTCGACTTACCGGCTGCCTCGCAATCGCTAAAACGCGATCCTGCAGAGTTTTGACTGCCTCGTCGCGGTTACGGGCGATATCTTCAAATTTCTTCGGCAGAAAGTCCGCGGCTCCCGCCTCGAGTGCGTTCAGCGTTGCTGTCGCCCCCTCATGAGTCAGCGAGCTGAACATCAAAATAGGACAAGGATTGCTGCTCATAATGGCTTTAACCGCATCAATACCGTTCATTACCGGCATCTCAATGTCCATGGTAATAACGTCCGGCTTAAGGGTCCGGCTTTGCTCTACCGCTTCTTCGCCATTATTCGCACTACCAATCACTTTAATGTTGGTATTGTCTTCTAAAATCTCAGTTACCCGGCGCCTGAAAAACGCCGAGTCGTCTACCACGAGAACTTTTACAGTCATGAACGGTTTGTCCCGTTATCTTTTGGCGTAATACTTAAGCATGCTGGGCACATCAACTATCAGAGCAATACCACCATCGCTGGTAATTGTTGCTCCGGCCATTCCTGGCGTACCCTGCAGTAACTTATCTAAGGGTTTTATAACCACTTCTTCCTGACCAATCAGTGCGTTCACCACAAAGCCAACTTGTTGGTTACCAATTTGCACAACCACTACATGGCCTTGTTCTTTACGACTTGAACCATCATGGTTACGGACTAGCCATTTTTCCAGGAAGAACAACGGAATCGCCCGGTTACGTACAATGAGAGTCAACTGACCGTCTACGGTATTGGTGCGCTTCATATCCAGGTCGATAATTTCGCTGACAACAGCAAGCGGCAAAGCAAAAGTCTGATCTTTTACGGCCACCATCAGCGTCGGCAATATTGCCAGAGTCAGTGGCACTTTAATCAAGAGCTCAGTACCTTTACCTAACTCTGAATTAATTTTAACGCTACCGTTGAGCTGACTGATTTTGGTCTTAACCACATCCATGCCAACACCACGACCGGAAATATCCGAAACTTGTTCTTTGGTCGAGAAACCTGCCGCGAAAATCAAGTTATAAGCATCTTCATCGCTTAACCGTGCAGCGGAGTCTGCGTCCATAATGCCTTTTTTAACGGCAATACCTCTCAGTTTTTCAGCGTCCATACCGGCACCATCGTCTTTAATCGACAGCATAATATGGTCGCCTTCCTGAGACGCCGATAAAGTAACGGTTCCTGAGCGCGACTTACCATTTGCTTCACGCTCATCCGGCATTTCGATACCATGGTCAACAGAGTTACGAACCAAATGCACCAAAGGATCGGCCAACGCCTCAACTAAGTTCTTATCTAAATCGGTTTCTTCACCGTACATCTCAAGATTAATTTCTTTCTTCAGGCTACGAGCCAGGTCACGGACAACCCGGGGGAAACGACCGAACACTTTCTTAATTGGCTGCATCCGGGTTTTCATCACTGCGCCCTGCAAGTCACCAGTGACAACATCCAGGTTGGAAATAGCTTTGCCCATTTCAGCACTGTCTGACTCGTCAGAATTACTCAGGCTCAACAGACGGTTTCTGACCAGTACCAGCTCACCGACCATATTCATAATTTCGTCTAAGCGCTTGGTATCAACCCGCACAGTAGTTTCAACTGGAGCAGGCGCTGGTGCAGCTGGCTTTTTATCTGCAGACTGAGCCGCTGCTGGTTTCGCTTTAGGCTCTGATTTCGGCTCTGGCTTAGCTTCTGGCTTAGATGCTGGCTTTGCCGCAGGTTTTGGCTGCGCTTTGGGTTCAGTTTTTTCCGGCGCAGGCTCGTTAGCCGACTTATCACCTTTCGGTGTCGGTGCTTTGCCACTGCCATGCAACTCGTCCAGCAAGGATTCAAATTCGTCGTCTGTAATCTCGTCGTCTTTTGCGGGCTCTTTCTGCTTTTCTTGTTTTTTCTCAGCACTTTGAGGCGCTTTCCCGCTACCATGAAGTTCATCCAGTAATGACTCAAATTCATCATCTGAAATTTCATCACTGTCTTCATTTACCTTGGGTTTGGACGCCGCTGGCTTATCTTCTTTTCCGGGACCTTTGCCTTCACCATGCAACTCGTCCAGCAAAGCTTCAAACTCATCGTCCTGAATTTCGTCAATGCTCTCGCTGCTGCTTTCTTCAGCTGCAGGTTCTGGTTCCGGAGCTGTTTCCGCGGCAGGTTCGTCTTTTGGAACCTCTATAGGTTCTTCGTCCTCAGACTCTGGTTCACTTAACTTATGCAATAATTCCAGTAACTCGGGTGAAGCTGCTTCAGGATCTTCTTTAGCGCGCACCTGCGCAAACTGAGTATTGATAGTATCCAAAGACTGAAGAATCACGTCCATCAAGTCGGAAGTGACAGTACGTTGACCATTACGCAGGGTATCGAATACGTTTTCCGCACCATGACAGGTATCAACCAGAGCTCCCAACGACAGGAACCCGGCACCACCTTTAACCGTATGAAAGCCACGGAAAATAGCATTTAACAGGTCTTTGTTTTGCGGATCATTTTCCAGTTCAACTAGCTGTTCAGACAGTTGCTCGAGGATCTCTCCAGCCTCGATCAAAAAATCCTGCAGAATGTCTTCGTCCATATCAAAGCTCATGCGACTGATGCTCCTAGAAACCTAAACTGGACAACAAATCGTCCACTTCGTCTTGTCCGCCAACCACGTCATCGCGTTGATCAGCATCGATAATTGGGCCTTCGGCATGGGCTGCATCTTTCTTAGGCGCAGACCCTGCTTTTTCCGCGTTACGACGTTCTTCTTCTTTACCAAATATCTTCAGCAATTCAATCAAGTTCTTTTCAACGTCTTCGACCAATTGAATAACCCGACGAATAACTTGCCCGGTAATATCCTGAAAATCTTGCGCCATAAGCACTTCAGTCATTAACCCATGCACTTGAGGCATATTTTCACCACAGCGCTTAAGTACGTCATCGACCTCATGACATAAAGACTTGAATTCATTTAACTGAATATCGTTGCTCATTAACCGGTTCCAGGCCGGCATCACTTTCTCGACACGATGATGCATATCGTCTGCGAGTGGCAGACAGGCTTCTACAGCATCCATGGTGCGGTTCGCGGCGTCTTCAGTTTTTTCAATGACATACAGCAGACGATTTTGCGCGTCCGGAAGATCATCCTGCGTCATTTGCACAATGCGAGGGTCAACCTGAAAGTCCTGGAGCGCTTCGTGGAGGTCTCTTGTTAACTGGCCTACAGAGGTAAACAACTTGTCATTACGACGGTTGTAAACATCTTCCAGTAATTGGTTAGCCTGCTGCTGTTTCCCGTCTTCCAGCAAGGCTACTAATTCCTTGGCTTGCTCCAGAGAAATATCATGGGCGTTATCAGACATAGTCGTTCGCCCTTTAGCTGATTCGTTCGAAAATCTTGTCGAGCTTTTCTTTCAACGTTACGGCTGTAAATGGTTTTACAATGTAACCATTTACTCCAGCTTGAGCTGCCATAATGATCTGCTCTCGTTTGGCTTCCGCCGTTACCATTAACACCGGTAAATGAGCCAGATTATCGTCTTTGCGAATTTCACGCAGCAAGTCGATTCCCTGCATACCCGGCATATTCCAGTCGGTTACGACAAAGTCGAAATCACCGTTCTGCAACATGGGCAATGCGGTATTACCGTCATCGGCTTCCTGTATATTGGTAAAGCCAAGATCACGAAGTAAGTTCTTAATGATTCGTCTCATTGTAGAAAAGTCGTCCACAACGAGAATTTTCATATTTTTATCCAAAGCACCCTCCACTGAGGCTCTCGATTACAACCAAAGTTTATTCAACCCAATTTTGCATTCGCGACTTCAGTCGCAACATTGCCTGACTGTGAATTTGACTGACTCGTGATTCACTCACGCTCAGCACTTCACCTATCTCTTTTAAATTCAATTCTTCGTCATAATACAACGAAAGCACCAAAGCTTCACGTTCTGGTAACGAAGATATTGTCGAAACCAACGCTTTATGAAACGCAGCATTTTCAACATCTCTTTGTGGTTCATAAGCTGAACCCGTTACCTGCTCTGGCATGATAGCATCTTCTGATACACCAAGATCTTCAATACCAACAATTCGTCCCGTGCTGACATCCCGCAAAATATGATGATATTCATCCATACCCATATTCAGCTTTGCGGCCACTTCCGTGTCTTTTGCATCGCGTCCGGTTTCATTTTCAACCTGACGAATGGCTTCCAGTACGCGTCGATGATTACGATGAACCGAGCGCGGAGCCCAGTCACCACGACGAATTTCGTCCAACATAGCACCACGAATGCGAATGCCGGCAAAGGTTTCGAAACTGGCGCCTTTACTGTTATCAAAGTTACGCGCAGCTTCTAATAAGCCAATCATGCCTGCCTGGATCAAATCATCCACTTGCACACTGGCTGGAAGTCTAGCCATCATATGGTGTGCAATACGCTTAACCAGCCCGGTATGCTGTTCAATAATAGCATTTCGATTGTCAGCAGTGGCGGCATAAACGGCAGCTTTATTCATTGGCAACATCCCGCTTACTCTCGTTATCGGCAGAAGTTATCAATTGTTCAAGAAAAAATTCTAAATGCCCGCCGGCTTGAGCCGGAACAGGCCAGTCAATGGCTTTCTTAGCCAAAGCTTTTATCGCTAAAGAAGCCGGCGATTTTGGGTAAGCCAGTACCATAGGTTGTTGTTTTCTAACAGCTAAACGCAAGTTGTCATCAAAAGGTATAATCGCGGCAAGCTCTAAAGCAACGTCTAAAAACCGATCGGTTACTTTAGTTAATTTATTGAACAATACTTGTCCGTCGCGCAGATTTCGTACCATATTGGCAACCACCTTGAATTTAAACAGGCCCTGCTCCCGGCTCAATACTTTTATCAGTGCATATGCATCAGTAATTGATGTGGGTTCATCACAAACCACTAATAAAACATCCTGTGATGCTCTGGCAAAGCTGACAACGGTATTACCAATACCCGCTGCAGTATCGACAATTAATACGTCATAGTTCCCCTGAAGCTGGCTGAAGGCTCTAATTAACCCGGCGTGTTCAGATTCGCTCAAGTCCACCATAGAGCGCGTTCCCGATGTTGCCGGAACAATTTTGATTCCCGCCGGGCCTTCAATCAGAATATCCTCTAACTCGCACTGCCCACTCAACACATGAGACAGGTTGCGCTCAACCCGCAGGCCTAACATAACATCGACGTTAGCCAGACCTAAGTCGGCATCCAGCACTAATACTCGTTTGCCCTGCTTTGCCATTGCGATAGCCATATTCAGCGACACGTTGGTTTTCCCAACGCCGCCTTTACCACCAGTTACCGCAATAACTTTTACTTTCGATTGTTTCATTCTTCGCAGACCGCTTGCTTGATCCATCGGGCGTATCTCTTTTCTGACTAGATTGATAACAGCTTCATATTATATTGACTCATTCAGCGAGAAAACGCCTCATTCCAGTACGATTTTGGCACGTCTGACACTGAGGAACAAATGCTTTTATCAAGCAGGCGCTCGGCCTCGGCAACCATAAAGTTCGCATCCGCTACCCGAATGTCTTCAGGCACTTGCTGGCCATTTGTTAAATAACCAACCGGTAAGCCATGTTCTATAGCTACGCTGATACTCTCACCTAAACTTAAGCATTCGTCCAACTTAGTGAAAATACAGCCAGACAAAGGCAGTGCTTTAAATTGCTTAACAGCATCCATCAGCACCTGGCTTTGTGATGTTGCAGACAACACCAGGTAAGGACGAATCCGCAATCGTGAATTCTGAATAAGCTGGCTTAACTGTTCGTTCAAACGCTTGTCGCGTTGACCCATGCCTGCCGTATCAATCAAAATAAGACTTTTTTGACGTAGCGCAAGTAATGCATCTGCCAGTTCCTGTGCATTTTTTGCCACTTTGACCGGACACCCTATGATACGACCATAGGTTTGTAATTGTTCACTGGCACCAATACGAAAGGTGTCGGTGGTAATTAAAGCCACTTTATCGGCACCATGGCGTTGCGCATAACGAGCGGCTAACTTCGCAATGGTCGTGGTTTTACCGACACCGGTAGGGCCGACTAAAGCAACCGCTCCACCGCGCGTCAAAATGTCGTCAGAGGTCGTATTCAACTGACCTTCTAATAAATGTAGAGTCTGTTCCCAGGCTTCGTCATCTGATCCGCCTTCAGGAATAAAACAGGCAATCTGATCGGCAACTCGCTCGCTCAAACCCATATCCATTAACCGGTTCATCAGCATAGAGCGGGTTGGTTCTTCACGATCCATTTCTTGTTTCATCAAACCACTTAACTGGTGTTCCAGCAATTGGCGAATACCATTGACCTGAGAGCGCAGTTCAGCAATAGCCTGGGAGTCGTCTGCTGCTGGTGCGTTTATTTGTTCAGGAAAAATATCGTCGCTGAGTTGAGAAGCGTTAAATTCTTGTGGCTCGGCTTTCGGCTCTGGCCGTTGTGCCGGTTCAGTAGTCGCTTGCGCAGCAGTGCGCTGTGCGGGCTGTGCAACCTGTGCCTGACGTTGCAACAGCTCTTGCAAAGACTCAGCCGGCACTTCCGGTGTCTTTGACGCAGCCGGCTCATTTGGGGCCTGCTCAGCCATTGGCTGTGCCTGTTGCGCATCGGGGTCAATGGCTGCAACCAGCTCAATACCACCGTTTACTTTCTTATTGGACAGGATAATCGCATCCGGACCTAAGGTTTCTTTAACCTGTTGCAATCCACGGCGCATATCTTCGGCAAAAAAGCGTTTAATCTTCACAAGCGACTCCCGTTACTCTTGTGTGGCGGTTTGTTCACCACCGTTTTGTTGTCCACCAATTGAGCTGACAATGCGAATTTGTTTATCATCCGGTACTTCCTGATAGGACAACACGCGCATACCATCGGTAGCGTGACGCGCAAATCGCGCCATGGTTGACCGCAGAAGCCCGGAGGTCAGCAGTACTGAAGGTTCACCATTCATTTCCTGCTGCTGATGCACTTCGCGTAATGACTGTTGCAGGCGTTCGGCCAAACCAGGTTCGATTCCGGCGCCTTGCTGATTTCCGTCATTACCAGCCATTTGCAATGATTGATGCAACATCTGTTCCAACTCTGGTGCCAAAGTTATGACAGGCAATTCCGCCGCCCCTTCAGCAATGTCCTGAACAATTAACCGGCGCAGTGAAATTCTGACTGCAGCCGTCAGTACTTCTGGGTCCTGGCTACGTCCTGCATACTCAACCAAAGTTTGTACAATGGTGCGCATGTCACGGATCGCGATGCCTTCGTCCAGTAAGTTCTGCAGTACTTTCACAAAGTTGCCCAGTGACAATAGATCCGGAATCAGCCCCTCAACCAGCTTAGGATGAGTACGCCCCAGACGATCCAGCAATTCTTGTGCTTCTTCGTGGCCCAGCAGCTGAGATGCATGGTTGGTTACAATCTGACTTAAGTGAGTAGCGACTACAGTTGCAGCGTCAACCACGGTATAACCCAGAGTTTGAGCGTGCTCGCGTTGCTCAGGACGGATCCAGACAGCATCCAGGCCAAAGGCCGGATCTTTTGTCTTCTCACCGTCCAGCTCACCGAATACCTGACCCGGGTTAATCGCCATCTCCCAGTCATGACGAATTTCAGCTTCACCCATGGTCACACCCATAAGAGTAATGCGGTAACTGTTGGGGCCTAAATCGAGGTTGTCCCGAATATGTACGGCCGGAACAAGAAAACCAAACTCCTGAGATTGCTTCTTACGTACACCTTTAATGCGTGACAGCAATTCACCGCCCTGCTGCTTATCCACCAAAGGAATTAAGCGATAACCAACTTCCAGACCTATAGTGTCAACGTGGCGTACGTCATCCCAGCTGAGCTCTTTTTGTTGCGCCTGCTGAACTTGCTGCTCCTGTTCTTTTTCAACCAGTTCGCCTTCTTCAGTCTTGGTTTTCTTAAGTTTAAAGTAAGCCGCGCCGGCTAACACCGCAGACATGCTTAAAAAGGCAAAATGCGGCATACCGGGAATAACCCCCATGGCAAACAATACCGCGCTGGTAATGACCAAAACCTTAGGGTTATCGAGCAATTGCAGAACAACTGCATCGCCCATGTCCTGGCTGTTATTTTCACGAGTAATGATAATGGCTGTCGCAACTGACAGTAACAATGACGGAATTTGTGCTACCAGGCCATCACCAATGGTTAACAGCGTATAAACTTCCACTGCCTCATTGAAGGTCAGACCGTACTGGATCATACCAATGAGCAGACCACCGATAATGTTAATAAAGAGAATAAGGATACCGGCTATGGCATCCCCTTTTACGAACTTACTGGCACCATCCATGGAGCCGTAGAAGTCAGCCTCACGGGTTACATCGCTGCGTCGTGCTTTGGCTTCTTCCTGGTTAATTAGGCCCGCGTTAAGGTCAGCGTCAATGGCCATTTGTTTACCAGGCATAGCGTCAAGGGTGAAGCGAGCGGTTACTTCTGAAATACGGCCGGCACCTTTGGTGATAACCACAAAGTTGATAATAACCAGGATGGCGAACACCACCAGGCCGACAGTGTAGTTACCACCTATGACCACGCTACCAAAAGCTTCAATAACAGAGCCTGCAGCACCTGGCCCGTTATGCCCTTCTAATAAAACAATACGCGTAGAGGCAACGTTAAGGCTTAAGCGTAGTACCGTAGCAATAAGCAAAACGGTAGGAAAAGCGGCGAAATCCAGCGGACGTTGGGTATAAACCGCCACCAGCATAACTACCAGTGACAAAGTAATTGAAAATGAAAAGAGAACATCCAGCACCACAGCCGGAATTGGCAAAACAATCATCGCCAGAATGGCCATAATGGCCAACGGCGTTCCAAAACCTTTGATCAGATGCGCATTGTTCTGCGTGAAATTTCTAAAATTTACTAACTTTTCGGCACCGCCCGCCATACGTCTTCCTGTTGCGTCAAAAAGTTGAACCTGCGGTGTTTTATTCAAGAATCGAGCCAGCTTTCGTTTTATTCGGAGGTTATCTTACATTCGCTTCAGTTGGGGCTTACAGACAAAGCTTAAACAACTTCTATACTCGTTGCTCTTCTTCAAAATAATGTGTTTTTATGCGCGGTTACTCTCTTATGGAATTGGTCGTGGCATTGGCTGTCAGTGCGGTGCTTGGTGCTTCTGCCCTGCCAATATTTACTCAACAGACAGAGTCTTTGTTGCTTCAAAAAGAGGCCAGCCGCTGGCTGTCTTATTTGCAGCTGGTAAAAGCCAGGTCCATAGCGAATAAGGAATCTGTTGAAATCGACTTAATTACATTTAGCCGTAACTCGCAAACCTCAGGTATTCAAACCGAATACACTTACAGTTCTTCCGCGTCGCTTACTTTTTATGGAGAGTCATCTGCCGCGACACCCGGGCATATCAAACTAATAGGTAAAAGCCGACATATAAAAGTCATCATCAGCAGTGTCGCTCGTATTCGTTTGTGCTTAAGTGAAGGTGACTCACTTCCGGGAATCCCCCCATGTTAATAGTTTCTGAGCGCGGCAGTAGTTTAGTAGAAGTTCTTATAGCTTCGGCTATTGGCGCAATAATTGTTCTGGCAGCACAGCAGCAAATGCAATGGCAAACAGGAGTGCAACACCGTAAGCTAATACAGGTCAATTTACTATTAAGTGCTCAGTCAGTCGCAAATCAGTTTTTTGAAACCTTAAAAAATACCGCCGCAACGCAAATTTCAAACCCTCAGAGCAATTGCTATTTGTTTCCTCAGCAAAATGGAGGCTCGGTCGGCTTCAGGGTCAGGAATGAACAGCTACAGCATAACTCAATGACTCTCGATTGCGCCGGGTATGGCTGGCAATCCCTAACCGATAAGTCTCAATTCAAAGTCACGCAATTTACTGCTGACTCTTACGCTCCGGAATCTGGTAGTGGGCTATCAAAACTCGTTGTAACTTTTACCGTTACTCACAATGCTCAGGCACATGTTTTCAAACGAACAATCACTCCTCTGGTTAACTAAATGGAGCTTACTATGAACGCGAAAGGATTCGCTCTGATACTCACCTTAGTAACACTTATAAGTTTGAGCTCGGCCAGTTTAGCTGCACTGCTTTTCTACGCGCAAATGACAGAGGCTCAGCAACATCATCAATGGCTACAACTTTCTCAACAACTTCAGCAAGATTTCGAAGCAGAGCGCAGGGCTTATGAACTGTCACAAGAATAAAGGCTTTTCTCTGGTTGAAGTGTTGGTCGGAGCTGCACTAGTAGCTCTTTGGTCCGTCAGTAGCCTGCGGCTTTTACAGGTTGGATTATCGGCGATTGACCATGCCCACACAAAAGCAAAGGCTGTGGAGGTTTTGATGACTTATTTAAGTGAGGCTCAACAAACGTGGACTCAAGGCAATAATCCAAAACTATCAAAGGAAACAGGGCAGCTTCATTTAACAGCAGAGTTAACCCCTATAGATCAGTTCAACGCGACCATCGAGGTAACCGTTTACTGGGGAAATGATAACGAGCTCGCCCAGACATTCTGGCTTTCCCGATAACCAGTTTAACCTACCGGGTGCGGCCTTAGCTCTGGTGGAATTGAAAAGGTAATATTCTCTTCGCGCCCGCTTAGTTCTACTGCGGTTTTACCGCCCCATTCCTGTAGCTTAGCAATCACTTCTTTGACCAGAACTTCAGGTGCAGAAGCGCCAGCGGTGACTGCGACCTTCTCATGCCCTTCTAACCAGGCTTTATCAATACAGCTGGCGTCATCAATTAGGTATGCCGGGGTTCCCATTTTCTCGGAAAGCTCGCGTAAGCGGTTTGAGTTTGAGCTGTTGCGCGCGCCCACCACCAACATGACATCAGCGTCGCTGGCTAATTCGCGTACCGCATCCTGACGGTTTTGAGTGGCATAGCATATATCGTCTTTGCGTGGCCCGTTTATCTCTGGG
>NZ_DF266790.1:76563-77088 GCF_000320945.2 Idiomarina sp. 28-8 | reverse complement strand
AACTTTTGACGCAAGGCATCTATTACGTCGGCCGTGTCATCAACCGATAAGGTGGTCTGGCTCATGTAATGCAGGTTACCGGGATCTTTCACTTCCAGCTTGGCAACATCTTCCGGCGACTCCACCAAATAAATGCCACCCTCAGAATTATTATATTGGCCCATAGTCCCTTCAACCTCAGGGTGTCCTGCGTGACCAATTAAAATACATTCATGCCCTTTACGGCTGGCACGGGTAACTTCCATATGGACTTTGGTCACCAATGGGCAAGTCGCGTCAAATACTCGCAAGCCGCGATCTTTGGCTTCTTGTCTTACCGCCTGAGAGACGCCATGGGCGCTAAAAATAACAATTTGGTCGTCTGGTACTTCGTGCAATTCTTCAACAAAGACCGCACCGGCCTCGCGCAGTTTACTGACAACATATTTGTTGTGAACCACCTCGTGACGCACGTAAATTGGCGGCTCAAATATTTCTAAAGCCCGCTCAACAATAGTTATAGCGCGATCAACTCCGGCACAAAAG
>NZ_DF266790.1:0-76238 GCF_000320945.2 Idiomarina sp. 28-8 | reverse complement strand
CCCCGTGGGTTCGCTAACAAAATTTGCATCAGTTCCTCCTGCGTTCAGCCCGGTTCATTAACCCATCATGGCTCAACGCTAATAATCTCTACTTCAAAAATCACCGTTTGTCCGGCCAACGGGTGATTAAAATCGATGGTGACTGTTGGACCTTCAACTTTACGAACAATTCCCGGTAAATCGGTACCATCCGGTTGAGTAAAAGCCAAAATGGCTCCAACTTCCGGTTTGGTTTCATCGTTAAATTTTGCCGAATCAACATAATAATAGTTGTCCGGGTTCGGTTCACCAAAGGCGTCTTTAGGCTCTAAAGTGAACTCACGTTCCGCCCCTTCGCGCAGCCCTACCAGGCACGCTTCAAAGTTTTCGGTCAGGTTGCCATCACCCATCCGGAATCTGGCAGGCTTACCAGACATTTTTGTGCTGTCTGCAACCGAGCCATCGGCCAGTTTAATGGTGAAGTGCATAACCACTTCTCGTCCGTGTTCTATAGGTAAACGACTCAAACGAAACTCCTTACTGCCCGTGACCGTTCTCGGCTTTGTCCCGACGGTTATCAAAAAAAGCTTCCAACAACATGAGTGCGGCACCAATAGTAATGGCCATGTCGGCTACGTTAAAGGCCGGCCAGTGCCACCCCTGATAATGAACATCAAAAAAGTCGATAACATAACCATACATTAAACGGTCTGCTACGTTACCAATAGCCCCGGCCATAATTAGGGAAAAGGCTAAATTTTGGCGCCATAAACCCACTGAGTTGCGGCGCATCCAAATTAGCAGCACCACGCTGATGGCAATAGCAATGGCAGTAAAGAACCAACGTTGCCAACCGCCACCGTCACTTAAAAAACTAAACGCCGCACCGTAATTATGCACGTAAGTTAAATTGAATAGCCCGTCAATTAAAACTCGGCTTTCATAAAGCTCAAACTCACCCGCCACCCAAATTTTAGTAATTTGATCAATAACCACCAGCAACAACGTCAGCCACAAAAAACGCAGCCCAGTCGCACGGTTGGTCTGGTTAGAAAAATCAGGCAAAACGACGCTCCTCACCTTCACCTTCAATATTAGTTACGCAGCGCTGGCATAAATCAGAGTGGCTATCTAAAGTCCCCACCTCTTCGCGATGATGCCAGCAACGCTCGCACTTCTTGTATTCAGATTTTGTCACACTAACGGCCAAAGCCATTTTCTCCGCTTTAACGGCGTCAGCAGGTGCGTCATTAATAGAGGCCACTTGCGCTTCCGATGTCAGCAGTGCAAAACGCAACTCTTCACCCAAACGATTCAAAGCTGTCGCCAGTTTATCATCAGCGTATAATGTGACTTCTGCCTGTAACGAACCACCGATAACATCATCCCGGCGTGACTGTTCCAGCGCCTGGTTAACGACATCACGAATTTCCAGTAACTGCATCCAGAACTCGTTTTCATCGTCTTTAACACCAGAAAACTCATCAAAGCCCTGATACCAGCTTTCAGTAAAGACATACTGGCTGCGTCCGTTTGGCAACAAGTCCCAAATTTCCTGAGCAGTAAAGCTGCAAATTGGTGCCATCCAGCGGACTAATGCTTCGGCGATATGATACAGCGCCGTCTGGCATGAGCGCCGCGCTAAACCTTCCGATTTTGCGGTGTACTGGCGGTCTTTAATAATATCCAGGTAAAAGCTGCCCAGTTCAATGGAGCAGAAATGCATAAGCTTTTGCACCACACTATGGAACTGGTAGTTATTGTAGGCTTCCAGCAACTCTTGTTGTAAGTCCGCCGCACGCCCGACAATCCAGCGATCCAGTTCAACCATATCTTCTTTGGCAACCAGGTCCTGTTTAGGGTCAAAACCGCTTAAGTTCGCGAGCAGAAAGCGCGAGGTATTACGAATACGACGATACGCATCCGCTGAACGCTTAAGAATTTCATCAGAAACCGTCATTTCGCCAGAGTAATCTGCTGACGCGACCCATAAGCGAAGAATGTCTCCGCCAAGCTTATTCATCACGTCCTGCGGAGCAACCACGTTACCGATAGACTTCGACATCTTCCGGCCCTGCGCATCCACTGTAAAGCCATGGGTTAATACTTGGTGATACGGCGCTTCGTCATACATTGCAACACCGGTAACCAGCGAACTCTGGAACCAGCCGCGATGCTGATCCGAGCCTTCCAGGTACAAATCGGCAGGCCAGCGTAAGCCGTCAAACTCACGCAATACGCAATGGTGCGTCACACCGGAGTCAAACCAAACGTCTAAAGTATCGGTAACTTTGCGGTATTGATCAGCTTCGTCACCCAGCAGCGTTTCAGGTTCTAAGTCGAACCAGGCCTGAACACCTTCTTTTTCAATCAGCTGAGCGACTTTTTCCATCAGCTCCAGTGTATTTGGGTGGAGTTCATCAGTTTCGCGATTGACGAAAATGGCAATGGGGTTACCCCAGGTACGCTGACGAGAAATACACCAGTCAGGGCGCCCTTCTACCATAGACTCTATGCGGCTTTGCCCCCACTCAGGGAACCATCCCACTTTCTTAATTTGCTCTAAAGCGCCTGCGCGCAAACCTTTCTTGTCCATGCTAATAAACCACTGCGGCGTCGCACGGAAAATAATTGGCGTTTTATGGCGCCAGCAATGCGGGTACGAGTGACGGTAGCTTTCGGCATGCATCAAATTGCCCACTTCGCGCAACTTATCAACAATAGGCTCGTTCGCTTTAAACACATGCTGTCCGGCGAACAGTGGCGTATCGTCTTTGTACACGCCGTTATCACCCACCGGATTGTAAACTTCAATGCCGTATTTCTGACCCACCAAAAAGTCGTCAACACCATGACCCGGTGCCGTGTGGACACAGCCTGTACCGCTCTCGGTAGTCACATGGTCACCCAAAATGATCGGAACTTGCAGTTCAAACAACGGATGCTGCAATTGCAGGCCTTCCAAATCTTTACCTTTGCAGAAACCCAGTTTGTGGTAGTGAGTGATGTTCCAGCGCTCCATGCAGTCGCTAACCAAATCGTCAGCCAAAATCACACGCTCGGCAGGTTGATCATCGCTGGCTTCAACTTGTACTAGGGTATACTCGAGTCCTTCGGCCAGAGTCACCGCACGGTTAGCAGGAATGGTCCACGGCGTGGTGGTCCAGATAACCATGCTGACATTACCTTCACCCACATGCCCTTCCGGCGTGCTAAAACGGTCAACCGTTTCAGCCGTAGCTGCAACCGGCATACGCACATCAATAGCAGGCGAGTTTTTATCCTGATATTCCACTTCCGCTTCCGCCAGCGCGGAGCCACAGTCTGTACACCAGTGAACCGGTTTAAAGCCCTGATGCATATGACCGTTATCAATAATTTTTGCCAGCGCCCGAACGCTGTCAGCTTCCTGCTTAAAGTTCATAGTCAGGTAGGGGTTGTCCCAGTCGCCAAGCACGCCCAGACGTTTAAAGTCGGTGCGTTGCTGGTCAATTTGGGTCATAGCGTATTCACGACACTTTTCGCGGAACTCAGCCAGGTTCAGTTTTTTACCCGGCTTGCCGTGTTTTTTCTCTACCTGCAGTTCAATTGGCAGGCCGTGACAGTCCCAGCCCGGTACGTAAGGCGCGTCGAAGTCGCTTAAGGTTTTTGCCTTAACAATAACGTCTTTTAAAATTTTATTTACGGCGTGACCAATGTGAATTTGCCCGTTCGCATACGGAGGGCCGTCGTGCAGAATAAATTTTGGCTTGCCTGCTTTGGCTTCACGAATTTGACCGTACAGGTCAGTTTCATACCATTGCTCCAGCATCTTTGGCTCGCGCTGAGCCAGGTTACCGCGCATTGGAAATGCTGTTTCTGGCAAGTTTAAGGTGTGTTTGTAATCACTCATGGGTCACTGTTTCCATTTCCGCATAGTTACTGACTCCGGCACGCTAATGCATCGCGTGCGCGGGCGGCATCTTTTTCAATTTGTTCTTGTAAATGCTGCAACGACGCAAAACGTTGCTCGTTACGCAATTTGGCCACTGGTGTGACCGTCATCTGCTGACCGTACAGATTGCCTGAAAACTCAAACAAATGCACCTCCAGCTGTACTTCGTCGCCATTTAATGTTGGCCGGGTTCCCAGGTTGGCAACGCCGGAATGTATTTCTTCGTCTTTACCAAACTGAGCTGTTACTGCAAACACCCCATGTAACGGGCTTTTTAAACGTTTTAACGGCACATTTGCGGTAGGAAAACCAATAGTTCGGCCATTTTTGCGTCCGTGTACGACTTTTCCACATATTTGATAAGGCCGCCCGAGCATTTGTTCCGCCTGTTCAAAGTCGCCTTCCTCTAATGCCTGACGAATAGCGGTACTGCTAACACGTTGTTGTTGCTGACGGTAACTGCGGGTATCGACCACCTCAAACCCTAGTTCTTTACCGGCTTTTTGCAGCAACTCGAAGTCACCTTCTCGCTTGTTGCCAAAACGAAAGTCATCGCCCACGACCAAAAACTTAACGCCTAACTTACCCACCAGAGTCTGTTCAATGAACTCGCGGGCTGGCTGGCTGGCAAACTTCTTATTAAATTCAATAACAATATGCCGGTCGACATTTTGTGCCTGTAAGGCGAGATATTTTTCACGCCAGTTAGTTAACCGTGCAGGCGCTTTTTCAGGCTGGAAAAGCTCTTGCGGTTGAGGCTCAAAGGTCATAACCGCGGATGGCACACCCAACTGCTGAGCTTTTTCCCGAACCTGACTCAGCACCGCCTGATGCCCCAGATGAACACCATCGAAATTACCTATGGTCAATACGCAACCACAATGTTCAGCTCTGAGATTATGAGTACCGCGAATCAGTTCCATGCCCGCACAATCTTAATGTTTTCCGGAAAAGACGCGATTATAACTGATACCGAGGCGATAATCAGTACTCGCGGGCACGGAAATGTCTTGGTCTCATGCCAGTGATAACCAACACACCAATATAAATAGCGGCGCCGAATCCTATCACCTGAGCCAAAAGCCAGGGGCGCTCAACCAACGAGCTGGTACGCCAGGCACTAATGTCCGGACTCAACCAGAATACACCGGCTATCATCGCCGTTGTAGCAAACAGCACTTGTAGTATAAAGCGCCCGGTGCCGGGTTGTTTTTTTAGCACGCCTTCACGCCATAACGTAACGCCCAACAACCCGGCGTTAATAGCCGCAGACGCCGCCGTTGCCAGTGCCAGGCCGACATAGCTAAATGGAATAGCCAAGGCAATGTTAAACACCATGTTCGCCGCCATAGCAATAATGCCGTATTTCACCGGGCGCTTAGTGTCCTGGCGTGAGTAAAAGCCCGTTGCCAGAACTTTTACCATCATAAAACTTAGCAACCCGGTGGAATAGGCCATAAGACTGTAAGACGCCATACGCGCATCGTCCGGGCTGAAGGCGCCGTGCATGAACAACACCATAAGCATGGGCTCCGCTAATACAAAAAGCCCCGCCATGGCCGGTACACCCAGTAATAGCACCATACGAATACCCCAATCCAGCGTAGCACTGAAGTTTTCAGTCGATTTATCCACATGACGTGATGAAAGCGCTGGCAAAATAACCGTAGCAATGGCAATGCCAAATAGCCCAAGTGGGAATTCCAGTAACCGATCCGAGTAGTAAAGCCAGCTAATGGAGCCGGTCATTAAAAAGCTGGCAATAAGGGTATCCAGAAGTAAATTGATTTGGCTAACCGATACCCCAAAAATAGCCGGCAGCATCAGTTTCCGAATTTTAGTAACGCCCGGGTCTTTCCAGCCCCACTGTGGTTTAACCAATAATCCCGCTTTTTTCAGAAAGGGCAACTGAAATAACAGCTGGATAAAACCACCGAAAAATACACCCCAGGCCAGTGCATATTCCGGTTGTTCAAGCTGGGGGGCCAACCAGATAGCCGCCGCAATAATAGCTACATTCAAAAATACCGGTGTAAAAGCGGCTACCGCAAACTTGCCCAGCGTATTGAGTATGGCTCCGGCCATAGCGGCGAAACTGATAAACCATAAATAAGGAAAGGTAATGCGGAGCAAGTCGCTGGCGAGGACAAACTTTTGTCCCTGCGGGCCGTCATTCCACCAGTCTAAAAACCACCCCATACCAAAAAGCGCCGCCACAACCGGGGAAGCTACCACACCGAAAATGGTGACCACAGTCACAATAGTACCTAAGGTGCCCGAGACCCGGGCAATAAGTAATTGCTGATCGGGCAGTTCTTTGCCCTGCTTGTACTCCGTGAGCACCGGTACAAAAGCTTGGGCAAAAGCGCCCTCAGCAAATAACCGGCGTAAAAAGTTGGGGATTTTATTAGCAAAAAAGAACACATCCGCCGCAGCGCCGGCTCCCATCAGGTTGGCAATAACCACATCGCGCACTAAACCCAATACGCGCGAGATCAGGGTCATCGCGCTGACGATAAAACCTGAGCGGAGTAAAGCTTTTGACACGAGAGATCCTTTCGGCTGACAGCTAAGTTTCTGTTTTTGATTGTAACTGAGACCAATGACGGATGCTATTTTATCAAAACCTCAATTAAAGCACTGAGTTTTTCCCTTTTCACTGTTGACTTTTACAGCAGAAAAGGCATAATCTGCGGCCTTTATAAGAGAAGCGTTCTGTTAATGAATTTAGGAGTTCACCTTGGCTAACATTAAGTCTGCTAAAAAGCGTGCGATCCAGGCCGAGAAAAATCGCCGCCACAATGCAAGCCGTCGTTCAATGATGCGTACTTACCTTAAACGTGTAATCGCAGCTATTGATAAAAAAGATAAAGATGCAGCAAGTACTGCAATGAAAGACGTAACCCCAATGCTGGATAGTTACGCGACTAAAGGTCTTATCAGCAAAAACAAAGCGGCACGTCATAAGAGCCGTTTAAATGCTAAGATCAAAGCACTGTAAGAAGAATTACTGACCTGGGCTTAGGCGCAGGGAAAGAAAAACCGGCTTTTGAGCCGGTTTTTTTGTTTCTAATATTTATTTGGTAAAGCTTCCATTAGCTCACCTACCTTTGCTCGCACTTTTTTGTCTCTTAGCTGCAGCGCTAGGTTCAGATGACTTACAAGCTCTGCATGCTCCGCTAACTGCTTTGGAATTTTCTCATAGCTGGCTAACCATTCAGCCACTTCACTCCATTGCCATAATGGCTGTTTACCTGTTAAACGATAAAAAGGCGATGGAAAGTCACCACTCCCTCTCTTACCCTCTTTTAACAGAGAAATAGACTGCTTAGTTAAGTCGCTTCGCTCCGCAATATCACTAATACCGACGTAACCACCTGCATCAACGACTGTTACTCGACAGTCGCTCAATGATTCCACCTGTTGAATGGCCGACAGCACCGCGTCCTGAAAGCTTTTAGCTTCCCGGTCGAACTGCAAATAAACTGTTGAGCCATAAAAGCACACCAATGCATCATCACAGCCTGCGCTATAAAGCTTGTCTTCCAACAGCGGAGTGCGGTTAGAAATACCACCTAAGACAAGAGAAAAATTGTAGGTGTTCATGGTTTTAACTCCTCGCAGGCAATGACTTGTCGAACTATTTGCTTAGCATGGTTATAAGGATTTCTTGGCGTTGACCAAACACTAATCTGATGTTGCCGATGCCCTTTTCCACATTTTAAGCGTCCAAAAGCATGACCTTTACTTAACTTAAATGTCCAGCCATAGACTAAGGCGAAGTCAATAGCTGCCTGAATTTCCTTATTCGGGTGTTTTTTGATATTAGACTCCATTATTAACCGGATGTTGACAGTTGTCAACACGCTAAAAGAAGTTAATAGTCTAGTTCACATTTAATGAGTGGGGAGTAAATTGAGAGGTAACTTACAAATCGATACTGACTTGCTAGCCATAGATAATGGCATAAAATAGGTGCGTATGAGTAACAACCAATACAGCAATAAGATAAAAGGACTTACCATGACAAAAAATCATATTCCAGCGATTGCCAAAGAAGCGTTGTCTGACCTATTACAAGAGCCAGGCGGCATTCTTTACAGCAGTCACGAAACATTGAAACCAGGCAGTGTGTATTTACTCGGCTTCAATCCCGGTGGAAATGGCGGAAATCCCCTAAAGGAAAGCATTGATTCAATGCTCTCTAATAACAAAAACGCCTATCTTGATGAAGAATGGGCCAATGGAAGCGGTTCGTGGAAAGCTGGAGAAGCCCCGCTTCAAAAAAGAGCTCAATGGTTACTCAGCGAGCTTGACCTGAACCCAGCGGATGTCTGTGCTAGCAACCTAATTTTTGTACAAAGCCGCAAAGCGAACGACATTAGCTTTTCTCTCGCGAAACAATGCTGGTCTGTTCACGAAGCTATTCTGGAAATCGTACAGCCCAAACTGATTATTGCGTATGGTAATTCAGCCGACTCTCCATACGGATACTTGCACACGATGTTTGGAGGTGAGCAAGAGCATATCCCGTCCGGTCACGGCACCTGGGTAGCCAAAGGTTTTCAGTGTCACATCAATGGTAAACCAGTATATGTGGCAGGCTTGCCACACCTGAGCCGCTATTCCCCTGTGGGGAAACCTCATATTGTGGAGTGGCTGGCGGAGCATTTATAAAGAGAACAAACGGTTTGATAGGGTCAATTTTTCGCCGTGCCGTTGCTCTGGTCGGCACGTGTTCCAGTAACAGTTTAATAAAATGTTCCACCAAATTGCATTAGTTAAAGACATAGCATACTCTGCCGATTACAATTTATAATTAATTTGGCGTCGTAAAAGTAAATAACGTGGATAATATTTTATCGTTAATTGGTCGCGATCGAGAGCTATTCTCTGGCGATATCCAACATCACGAAATGGAACTTTGCGAACAAGTTTCTTCTTCCAGCTTCCTTGTTTTAGGTGGCGCAGGTTCAATTGGCCAGGCGGTCGTTAAAGAAATCTTTAAACGCTCTCCTAAACGGCTTCATGTCGTTGATATTAGTGAAAACAACTTAGTTGAGCTGGTCAGAGATGTCCGTAGCTCGCTGGGCTATATCAATGGCGACTTTAAAACCTTCGCTCTGGATATTGGCTCATTGGAGTTCGAAGCTTTAATGAACCACTACGGGCAGTATGATTATGTCCTCAACTTATCCGCTTTAAAACATGTTCGTAGCGAAAAAGATCCATTCACATTAATGCGGATGCTTGACGTTAATATCTTCAATACCGACAAAAGCATTGAACACGCGATTAAACATGGCAGCCAAAAGTATTTTTGTGTTTCAACCGACAAAGCAGCGAACCCAGTCAACATGATGGGGGCGTCAAAGCGAATCATGGAAATGTTCTTAATGAGGCGCAGTGAACAAGTGGGTATATCAACAGCTCGTTTCGCCAATGTCGCATTTTCTGATGGCTCGCTCTTGCATGGTTTTAACCAACGTATTCAGAAAAGGCAGCCGATTGTTGCGCCCAACGATATTAAACGCTACTTCGTTACTCCGAAAGAGTCAGGCGAATTGTGCCTTATGTCCTGTATTTTCGGCGAAAACAGAGACATCTTTTTTCCAAAGCTGAGCGAAGCTCTGCACCTAATTACTTTTTCTGAAATTGCCGAGAAATACTTGCTCAGCCGCGGTTATGAACCTTACCTCTGTAGCTCTGAAGATGAAGCCAGAGAGCTCATCAAAACCTTTCCGGAGCAGGGCAAGTGGCCCTGCCTTTTCAGTTCCAGTGATACCACGGGTGAAAAAGACTTCGAAGAGTTTTTCACCGACAGTGAAGTGCTGGATATGGAGCGCTTCAGTAACATCGGGGTGATTAAAAATAACGCGGTTTACGATGAAAAGCTGTTACAGCATTTTACGGACAGAATCCAGAAGCTGCGCAGCGCAAAGTCCTGGACCAAAGACGACATCGTCAAATTATTTCATGAAATGATACCTGGGTTCGGCCATAAAGAGACCGGTAAATATCTTGACAGCAAAATGTAATTAGAGAGCAGCATGCCACATCATTTAAGTAAGTTTATTCGTTCTCTTTATAAAACAAAGGAATTTATCCCTCTGCACACGCCAACCTTTGGTGAGCAGGAGAAGCTGAACGTGCTGGATACTATTGAGACTACCTTTGTCTCCAGCGTAGGTAAGTATGTTGACGACTTTGAGCGTGCAGTAGAGCTTTTTACCGGTAGCCCGAAGGCCGTTGCAACAGTGAACGGTACGGCGGCCCTGCATACCGCGCTTTATATGGCAGGTGTACAGCGCAACGACTTAGTCATTACCCAGGCCTTAACCTTTGTGGCAACCTGCAACGCCATTCACCATATGGGCGCTGAGCCTGTGTTTGTCGATGTGTCGCGTGAAACCCTGGGGTTGTGTCCGCTGGCCTTAGAATCATACCTCGAAGAAAACGCCCGTGTAGAAGGCGGGCGCTGCGTTCATAAACAGTCCGGAAAGGCCATAAAATCGGTGGTGCCTGTGCACACCTTTGGACACCCGGTGCATTTGGATGAGATACAGCGCATCTGCAAAAAATGGCACATCACTTTGGTTGAAGACGCAGCCGAAAGCCTGGGTTCTTATTATAAGGGTAAGCATACCGGCACTGTTGGGGAGTTTGCCGCTTTAAGTTTTAACGGCAATAAAGTGATTACCACCGGCGGTGGCGGCATGATACTTTGTTCAAACGAATCGCATGGCAAAAGAACAAAACATATTACCACCACCGCTAAGGTCTCTCACCCGTATGAGTTTTATCATGACGAACCCAGTTTTAATTATAGGATGCCGAATTTAAACGCGGCCTTGGGTTGTGCGCAAATGCAGCGGCTGCCGTTATTTTTAGAGCAAAAACGGGAACTGGCGAATCAGTATCGCGAGTTTTTTAGAGGCTCCGGCTATGAATTTATTGACGAGCCAGAGCACGGGCGCTCCAACTTCTGGCTGAATGCCATACTGTGTAGCGATAAGTCGGCACGCAACGCACTGCTCGAAGAGCAAAACAGTTCGGGCATAATGTGTCGTCCGGTATGGCAACTGATGCATCGGTTGCCTATGTTCGAGCAATGTTTACGAGGCGATTTGGAAGTATCCGAAGATATCGAAGCCCGTCTCGTAAATGTCCCAAGTTCACCAATTTAATCTTCCTGAATAAAAGCGAAAGACAATACTATGAAGCGAAAAGTTGCGGTTTTCACAGGCACACGAGCGGAGTATGGTTTACTTTATTGGGTAATTAAAGGTTTAGAGGAATCAAGTAAAGCCGACTTACTTTTATTTGCTGGTGGTATGCACCTTTCACCAGAGTTCGGTAAAACGATTAACCAAATAGAAAACGATGGTTTTAAAGTTACAGAACAATTGGAGTTTCTTCTGTCATCTGATAGTCCAGTTGGCATTGCAAAGTCCATGGGGCTTGCAATGATCTCTGCCGCTGATGCTTTTCAAAGAACTAAGCCCGACATGCTTGTAGTACTAGGCGATAGGTATGAAGCGTTAGCCGTTTGTCAGGCGGCCATGATAGCGCAAATACCTATTGTCCATATACACGGTGGCGAGACAACTGAGGGGCTTATTGATGAGGCCGTAAGGCATAGTATAACAAAAATGTCCCACTTACATTTTACGGCCACCGAGGATTACAGAAAGCGAGTTATTCAGTTAGGTGAACCGCCAGCAATGGTATACAATTTTGGAGCACCAGGGGTAGACAGTATAAAAAATCTGAAGCTACTTGAGCGAAACGAGCTTTCAGACGCAATTGAATTTAATGTTTTAGATACACCTTTTATGGTTGTTACCTACCATCCTGTAACCCTTAATAAGGATGGTGCAATTGATGACTTTACAAACTTATTATCAACGTTAGAGAAGTATGAAAACTTCAAGTTCATTATAACGTATCCAAATGCGGACACATTTGGGCGTTCGTTAATTACTCTTCTACAAGAGTTTAAGGAAAAGCATCCTGATAAAGTACTTTTAACTAAATCTTTAGGACAACTCCGGTATTTAAGTGTTCTTAAGAATAGCGAATTAACTATAGGAAATTCATCCAGTGGTCTCATTGAAGCGCCGTCTTTTGGCATTCCTACGGTAAATATTGGGAGGCGGCAAAGAGGAAGAGTTGCAGGTGATACAGTAATAAACTGTGACGGCGATGCAGAATCAATTAAAAGATCTCTTGATAAAGCTTTGTCTTCAAGTTTTAAAAAATTATGCGCTCAGTCAAAAAATCCCTACGGTGATGGAAACAGCTCTAAGAAGATTATCGATACTCTACTGAGTACCGAGTTAGATAATCTGGTTTATAAAAAGTTTTACGATTTAATTTAGGCAATATTTATGAAGATAGGTTTAATAGGATGTGTTCAATCTAGCGAAAATGCGTTAAAAACATTACTAGCGTTACCTAATGTAGAAGTTGCCGCTGTTGTAACTCGCAAGAGTTCGCAAGTTAATAATGATTTTTGTGATTTATCTTCTATTTGTGAAAATGAAAATATTCCTTATCATTATGAAAATCGAAAGGAAAAAAGGTTTTCAACTGAGTTCCTGAAAAACTTTAACCTTGATGTCATTTACTGCATAGGCTGGAGCTATTTACTTGATGAAGAGCTTTTCTCTATGCCTCGCCTGGGTGTAATTGGATTTCACCCCGCAAAGTTACCTCAGAATCGTGGGCGTCATCCCATTATTTGGGCACTTGCTTTAGGTCTCTCTGAAACAGCCTCTACATTCTTTAAAATTGACCGTGGTGTGGATTCTGGGCCAATCTTAAGTCAAGAGGTAATAAAGGTAGACCGAAATGACGACGCAAATTCTTTATACAATAAAGTGACACGTATTGCGGAAAAGCAAATAGTAGAACTCACTGGTGAGCTAGCTGAAGGTAAAGCTGAGTTTGTAAAGCAGGACGAAGATGAAGCAACATATTGGCGAAAACGCACTAGAAAAGACGGACTTATAGATTTCCGTATGTCGGCGGAGGCTATTTACAACCTAGTAAGGGCACTGGCACCTCCTTATCCTTGCGCTGAATTTTTATGTGATGATGTTTTTTATAAAGTAGCTAAGAGCGAGCCAATAAACTCGGGGTATCCAAAAAATATTGAGCCAGGAAAGGTTCTTAAGATAACCGGGAATAACTTACTAATTAAAACTGAGGGAGAGGGCGCAATCTGGTTGCTAGATGTTGATAGCCATACTATTAAAACAGGGGATTACCTTTAATGAAAACAGTACTTGTTATTGCCCCTCATGCCGACGATGAAACTCTTGGATGCGGTGGCACTATGCTAAGACATTTACAGTCAGGTGACAAAGTCTACTGGTTGGTAGTAACAAAAATGTCCACTGATTTAGGTTTTTCTTTGGAACAAATAGAAAGAAGAAAAAAGGAAATCAATTTGGTGTCTAAAGCCTATAGTTTGTCGGGAACATTTGAGCTTGATTTTCCTCCTGCTGGTTTAGATACGCTGGCAAAAGGCGATATAATTAGCGAGCTTGGAAAAGTAATAAGAGAGCTAGCTCCTGAAGTTGTTTATACCCCCTATAGAAATGATGCGCACAGCGATCATGAAATTGTGTATGACGCAACAATGGCTGCAACTAAAACTTTTCGTTATCCGTTTATAGAGCGTGTTTTAGCTTATGAAACGATTTCCGAAACCGATTTCGGCTTAAAGCCTGAAGATGGTGGATTTCGCCCAAATGTGTATGTAGATATCAGTAGCCATATAGAGAAAAAGTTAGAAATACTGGAAATATTTGAATCAGAAATGGGCAACTTCCCTTTCCCCCGCTCGAGAAAAGCCATTGAGTCTTTAACATTTGTCCGAGGTGCGCAGTGTAATAAGCATGCTGCGGAAGCTTTTATGCTGATTAAGGAGGTTTTATGACACTGATAATTGCTGAAGCCGGTGTAAACCATAGTGGCGACGCCCAGCTGGCGCGGGATTTAGTCGCCGCCGCTCATAAAGCCGGTGCCGATATTGTTAAGTTTCAGACCTTTAAAGCCAAGAATCTGGTGACCGAAAAAGCCACTCAGGCAAACTATCAAAAGAAAAATATGGGTAAGGAAGAAAGCCAGCTAGCCATGCTGCAACGCTTGGAGTTAAGCTATGAATTGCATTACGAGCTGGTTGATTATTGCAACAAACTAGGAATAGAGTTTCTCTCTACCGCGTTTGATGATGAGAGCCTCAATTTTCTAGTCAATGACTTAGGGCTAAAACGCCTGAAAGTGCCATCAGGCGAGATAACCAATGCGCCTTTTTTGCTGGCCCACGCGCGAACGCAATGTGACTTAGTTGTTTCTACCGGTATGGCAACCCTGGCTGAAATAGAAACCGCATTGGCCATTATTGCCTTTGGTTATCTCGATAAAACAACAGAAAAACCTGCACCAACGGATTTTGAAGCCGCTTATGCCTCTTCTGAAGGGCTACGGGTGCTGCAGGACAAAGTCACTATTTTGCACTGTACTACGGAGTATCCGGCACCTTTCAATGAGATAAACTTAAACGCAATGGATACGATTCATCAGGCGTTCAAACTTCCTGTTGGATACTCTGATCATAGCGACGGTATTATTATTCCCATTGCCGCGGCGGCAAAGGGTGCAAGCGTTATCGAAAAGCATTTCACTCTGGATCGTAATTTAGAGGGCCCCGACCACAAGGCGTCACTGGAACCTGAACAGTTGAAGCAAATGGTGGCGTCAATTAGGACGGTAGAGAAAGCGCTTGGGGACGGGATAAAACGCCCGACAAAAAGTGAGATCAACAATAAACCGATTGCTCGTAGAAGCTTAGTCGCAGCGCATAGGCTAAAAGCAGGACAAGTCATTACTAAAGATGATATCGCCGTAAAAAGACCTGGCGGAGGACTCTCCCCAGTTTATTACTGGCATATTCAGGGCAAAATCTGTAAACAGAATTATGAAGTTGGAGAACTCATTTTTGAGTGATAAGAAAGTTTTACTCGTTGGTGCCGGTGGCCACGCCAGTGTCTGCCTGGATCTATGCATCCGAAACAATATTTCGTTGTTTGCGGTAGTTTCTCCTGAACATCCCGACGCTGCTTTTAAGCAACTACAGTGGCTCCAAAGTGACAACGATGTATTAGCCTTTGACACAAACGATGTCGTTCTAATTAATGGCCTGGGCAGCCTCCCCTATGATCACAAAAGGCAGGAGATATATCAGTTTTTTGCAACAAGGGGATACGACTTTATGTCAATAAGCGATCCCTCTGCCATTATTTCAGATAATGCAACATTAAACACCGGTGTACAGGTGCTCCCCCGAGCAATTATTAACTCAGGAGCTTTAATTAAAGAGAACAGTATTATCAACTCCGGGGCTATCATTGAGCATGATGTAACAGTTGGACAGCATTGTCATATCGCGCCTGGCGCTAATCTATCAGGCGGTGTTAATGTTGGAAATAACGTGCACATTGGTACGGGGGCAAACATCATTCAAGGACTCACTATTGGTCATAACTCTATTATTGCTGCTGGTGCGACAGTGAATAAATCGATACCCAATAACCATATAGTTTACGCTCCAAAAATGACCGTTACGCCAATAAAGGAAAAGCGATGAGTTACCGTTGGCATAATATTTTATTGAAATCTAATCAGAGCATTCTTGAAGCACTCAAAGTAATAGATAATGCGGCTTTAAGAATTGCGTTAGTCATTGATGACACTGAACACTTAGTCGGTGTAGTAACTGATGGTGATATTCGCCGACATTTAATAAAAGGTGTCGGGCTTGATGCTCCAGTCGAACATGTTATGAATAAAACGCCTGTAACCGCGCCTCAAAATGTCACCAGAAAAGACGCCGTTAAACTCATGGAATCGAAAGGACTATTAGCAATTCCCTTGGTAGAAAAAGGTAAAGTTGTCGGTCTGGAAACGCTGAATAAAAGTGGTTCAGGCAGAATTTATGAAAACCCTGTTTTTATCATGGCCGGAGGCTTTGGTACCCGCTTACGGCCACTAACCGATAACTGCCCCAAACCTCTGCTTAAAGTGGGTGACAAACCGATACTGGAAATTGTCCTCAACAGCTTTATTCGTTCGGGTTTTAAGAATTTTTATATTTCCACTCATTATTTACCTGAAATGATCAGAGATTACTTTGGCGATGGTTCAAAGTGGAAAGTGAATATTACCTACGTACATGAAGAAGAGCCGCTAGGAACCGGCGGCGCTTTAGGGTTATTACCCAATGATGTCCCCGACCTCCCTTTATTTTTGATAAATGGTGACGTCCTGACCAATGTCGATTTTGAAAAAGTCTTAGAGTTTCATAATAAGCAGAAGGCTCACGCGACAATGTGTGTCAGAGATTACGAGTACCAGGTACCATTTGGTGTCATTCAGGGACAAGACAATAAAGTGATTAACATGCAAGAAAAACCAGTGGAGCACTACTTTATTAACGCTGGTATTTATATTGTCAGCCCGGGACTAAGACGAGCGGTTTCCAAGAACCGATACATCGATATGCCCTCACTACTTGAGTCATCCATTGAACAAGAAAAAGAGGTTGTCATGTACCCGGTACGTGAATACTGGCTTGATATCGGCCGTATTGAGGACTACAAACGAGCGCAGCTCGATATTATCAACCTGGATTTATAATATGAAGAAAATGGCAGTTATTTATAAACTTTCCTCCTATGCTCAAATAATAGTCAGGAATTGTCTATGATTCTCGGTCCACTCCATTAGGCGGGTAGAAGGTGTCTAGAAAAATCAGGCCTAACGATACCCCACATATCTTGGTTTAAATTATACCAACACTAATCGAAAGCCCCTCTTACACTACTATACTGTTGACACGTCGCGCGCGAAGGCGGCGCCAAGGTTATCGTCCGTCCAAAAGTGACAACAAAAACTCAGCCCAGTAAAAGTCAAAATCAGTATCGATATCGACTGAATTTTGTTGACTCATAACATAAGCAAAGGAGGCGTCGTTACGATAAATTTTCGACAACTCATCGATTAAGCTTCTTTTTAACCAATAAATTGCACCGTTCAGCTGATATAACTTTTTGCTATCTTGAGTTCGCTTTATTTCACTAATAAAGCCCGATAATGATAAATCCTCAGTTAAATAATTACTTATTTCTGGCTTTATATTTGCTTCAACTACCGACACGATAGAGTCCGCATTCCTTTCTTCGAAAAGCTTCATACTTTCCACGATATCTTCCGGCCCGCGTAATGGTGAAGTAGGTTGAAGAAGACATAATTGTTCACAATTAATACCATCCCTATCTTCAATATATTTCACCATATGCTCTAATACCGGACCTGTCGAGGCTATATCAGACGCTAACTCTACTGGCCGCAAACATGGGATTTCAGCTCCGTATTTTTTCGCTATCTCTGCGATTTCTAAGCTTTCCGTCGAAACCACGACCTTATCAAAACACCCAGATGCTAACGCCGCTTCAATAGTCCAAGCTATTAAAGGCTTTCCCGCAAGCGGTTTAATGTTTTTTCCAGGCAGTCGCTTGCTGCCGCCTCGTGCCGGAATAATCGCAACTGTTGTCATTGGCGTCTTGGACCTTGAACATCAATTTGCGTATGTTCATAACCTTCCATCCGCGCAATAAATGTTGATATGATATTATCCATAACTATAACTTCTTGATAAGGTCCCAGTCAGTATCGTCAAGTCGCATGGGGTCTTCAGCAAAATCATCCCTGCAGGTTCGCAACATTGATAGCGCTAATTGCTGTGCTTTTACAAAACCCTCTTGTTTCTCTTCCCAAGTCTCGCCATAGTATAAGAAGTGGGTAAGTATCGAGTGCAAATAACTAATGGTAGAAATCATTAAGCTGTAGAAGAAGTGATCACCGTCATGATATTTATCAACAAGAAGCTGCTCTTGTTTCAATAATGCGTCATTCACTTCCTCTTCGGCAGTAAAAGGTTTATCCAAAAGCTCAATTAACTCATCGATATCTTTAATAATTGCCTCGGCATCGAAATGTGATTCTACTTCAGCCAAAATTTCTTGTTGATCGCCGTTACCATAAGCACATTCTTCAATGACCTTACGCGCTTTCTGTGCCTCATCAGCTGAGGAAGAAATCAATAACAGGTCGCTACGTAATGGAAGAGCTCCCTCAATCTTCGCGCCATCACTACAGTTGTAGATCTCAGCATCCATTTGCTGGAGCGTTTTCTCTACCATTCTCAACGACAGTTTAAAATCAAATTTAGTTCGAACTACCGGTCTAAAGTTACCTTTAACCAAGCTAATTTCCCAGCCCTGTTCCTGAACTTCATACAACTGATCACCCGATTTATTATTGTAAAAAATAGAATGTCTAGAGTGATGCTGGTTAACATCAACAAACCCCAAATCCATGCCAAATAAGTAAACTTCTTTGAATCTCATTTCGTTAGCAAAGCCTATTGCCAAATTTGCAACAGTAGGAAAACTTCGCTTCATCGTTACAAAATTGTGCTTTGTTACCGATTTCCTGATAGCTCGTGTCGTTCCTTCTCCTTCCTTTAGTGTTGTTAGCGCGACCTTAAACAAATCTGGCGTATGAGGATACACCCAACTACCACCAACAAAGGTTATACCTTTTAAATAATCAGGATCGTTGAGTACATTAACAATATTATAAGAGTTTTTATGTTGCTCTACTTCGGCATGAAAGTCGGGCTGTATCCCGTTTGCCCATAAAGCTTTCAATGTTGTACCACACGACATGACGAGTACTTGGTCGCGAACTTGCTTAATCGCTTCAATATCATTATCTAGGGATGGACCATTACCAATAATAAATAAGGGCACATCCAAACCATTGTCTAGACAGCTATTGCGTTTTTCTTCAGTTAATATGCGAACACCGTTTTTAAGGTTCTGACGGAAGTGCGAGAGACCAAATAACGCATGGTCATAATTTTCACTGAGACTCAATATCCGTTGTATATCCTCAAGTACCCGCGCTACTGCCTTCTTAACATTTGACGAAAGGAAAGGCGTATAGTAGTAGCCATTAATTGCGTAATTACCCGCTGTACTATTTACCCGATCCATTAGATCGTTAGCTAGTTTTTTTCCGTCATCACCGATATGTAAGAAAAAAAAGCTTCCATCCTCTTCAAGCTTTGTCAAAACTCTCGCCCAATCCATTGTATGAAGTGACCAGTAAAAGAAGTCAATATTCGGTTCTACCCAGAATCCCGATCGCACATTTCTATTCAGTAGTATTTTTTCAACACTTAAACCTAGTGTCGGACAAAATGTCATTAGGGCAGGAATTTTCTGTGGCAACACCATATTTTTAAAACCAAGTTCCTTGCGCAATGCCACAAATTTTCTTACAAACTGATAGTGGATATAATCTTTTAGTATCCCACCATGACTACCCAAAGCAGGTTTAATATTTCCTGGATTATTTTCAAACTGCTCTAAATACGCCTGCTCGTCTTGTTCGGCTGACTCGTTGTACCAAAATGCCTGGCGTTCCTTATGATATAGGTTTACGCCTCCACAAGAGGTTTTTACTAGCTCCCACTTGCTCGGTTGGTAATCTTTTATCTCTTCATAAAGGTTGCCATAGCGCGTGCTTAGCGCCTTCAGGTTTTTCTTAAATCGCTTGTTATCACTGGGGGCGTTACCTTCGTCAACAATTTGTGCTTTCCACAAGGAAAATAACGGAACTTGATCAACAGCATTCGAGTATGCATCTGGCAAGATTTTTACATCTGAAAATGGTGTTTTATCAACGATTAATTGTTTATAAATCCCATCCAGGAACGAGTAACTTAGGTGCCGATATATATAAAAGGTTTGTTCCCCAGTCGCGTCTAATAAACCATTAACGTCGTCGCTAAAGTGCTCACATTCATCTCCTACTTGTAGGTACAGTTGAATACCTTGCTCAGCGCAATAATCAAGAATAGCGACCCAGTCCACAGTAATAAACGAACTAAAAAGTATGTCTTTTTCTGGTTCACAGACTACTACATGCTTGAAGTTTGACTTTTGCAATAATGGTAATAGCCAGTCGCCAAGCCCCAGTCCAAAAGTGACCAAAATACTAGAGCTTTGTTCAGATAAGTGTTCATCTCGAGACGCTAAAAAATCAGATTTATTCCTCAAAAAGTAATCGACATGCCCAAGCTGCTGTTGTTTAGCATTTAGACCATAAAGCGTAGTAGCATCGGCGAAATTGAGGATATTAACTTCGTCAGATCGGTTAATAAACACCGAATACTTTTCGAGTGTATAGCCGAAAAAAAGTTGGTACAAATCAGGGTAGTTTCGCCGTAGCGCTTCGGCATTTTTTGCTTTCTGTTTTATAATATGCGTACTGAGCTTTTCGTCTTTCTTACCTTGGGTGTTCTCATCGGAGTGAAATTGAAACGCTATGTTCTTCTGCATGATTGTAAGCCGTCAAATTTTCGTTATTTACGGCTACGTTAGCACAAACTATGCCAAGGATTGTAGCGTTTAATAAGCGCTTGTTGCCTTTCTCCCTTTCATCAAAGCCAGTAAAGCCTCTTTCCTGTCGGTCTTCAAATCATCCAAAGCTGCGATGACATGCCGAGTAAACAGGAGTTCTTTTTGCAGATTATCTTCCACATCCTGCGGCGACAGGTGATGACGGAGTTCGTCACTGTAATCCGGTAATAAAGAGCAGTAAATCTTTATCGTTTTTTCCAGAACTTCGACATCAACCTCACTTGAAGTTAGCTGTTCTGTGAGCTCTTCCCTAAACTTTATCAACTTTGCTTCAAAGACTTTAGTCATCAACCACCAGCCAATGCTGCGGGCGTTGAGTTTAATGTTGACTCTCTCACATCTCTTGGAATTGCATCCCAGCCTTCTTTAATTGTAACCAATATCTGTTGACAGTCATTCACTTTGTTTGACGAATTCTCAACGGACGCCTCTGACAAGCTTTCAATAATGAAGTCATACAGACTGCCCAAGTTATTGGTAATCTCCTCACCATTTTCAACAGGCCTTAGAGAGTCACTTAAAGCATTCACTATCGCTATGGCCCGACTAATATGCTCTGATTTTGCCGAATAGTCCTGATGCTCTATCGCACTCTTTGCCATGACCATACGATCAATACCACCTTGCATCAGCATTTGAATCACTTCATAAGGGTCAGCTGTTCCTAATTGATCGCGAATGCCGACCTGTTTATACGCGTTTAAGCCTTTTTTTCTCATTAACTATTCCCCCCAAATCCAGGCAGACTTCCGAGCTGTCCCTGCAATGATGACATTGTCTGATTCATACGAGCTATCATCGAATCTAACGCTTGATATTCTTCGCGCAAGTTTTGTTCATAACCTTCCATATACTGGTTAAAATCCTCAAGCTCATTCTTTATATCTTTCTTCTGTGTATCAAACACATCGGTTTTCGTCTCAAAAAGCCCGCCCGTTTGTGTGTATTGTTTGATATAAGAATCTAATTTCGCCCCAAGACCATCGTCGTTAGAAAATAACTTAGATACTTTGTCAAAGTCTTCCTCTAATGCTTGATCGAGCTTTTCTTCACCGCCACTCACAAAACCTATTTTTCCGTCTTCTTCAAAAGTTAACCCGATAGAATACATTGTATTCGCCCCAACTTCTGCCGATGCTACAGAGCCCCCTAAAATATTATTCAGGCCTGAACGCAGCCCACGCAGCATGGAGTCGCCTACTAACGCCCCATTCTGCCCTTCGACATTAACGTTGGTCAATGCATTAGCCACATCCATAAATCCATTATATGACTCAACAAAGCTATTAATTGTATCTTTTACGCCTTGTTTATCCGTTGTCACCTCAACCTTTTGCGTATCTCCTGCTGACACTTCTTTTGCTGTCAATTCAACCCCGCCAATAGCATCCGAAAACGTATTGGTTGAACTGAATACTTCAATCCCGTCAACAATCAACTTAGCATCAGAAGCTTGGTCCTCCGCCGCAATCGTCATCCCCGCCGTGCCACCACTGGCAACCGTGGATAAAGCATCTAATTCCGCGTTATCGTTGGTAACTACCAGCTCGTTATCCGCCCCGGTGATGCTAGAACTAAATACAAGTCGACTTTCTGGATTAGTGCCACCTGTATTAACGATAGAAGCACTGACACCATAGTTATCATTGTTCGAGTTAATTGTATTCGCGATGTCTTGCAAGGTCGCTCCCGCTTCAACGGCTACATCAAAACTGTTTTCACCATTTTCTGTCGCAAAGGTGAGTGTTCCCGCTGATGATGAGATCACCTCTGAAGCCGAAGTGAAAGCGCCCGACTTGGCTTTACTCCCCTGAGCGAGAGCTTCTACTGAAATATTATAGCTGGCTGCTGGTGCATTACTGTTAGCCGTTGCTGACAAATAGGCATTGGTAGTCGTCGTTTCACCATCCTCAGTAGTTGATGCACTACCGGGCGCCCCATTAATAAGAGCAGTCCGACTGTTCATTTCTCGAGGGTTACTCAGCAACTCCAGGCTATCTTCAACCTTCGACAATGCTGACTTAAGTTTACTGTATCCTGACAAAGACACATCAACGGTATTTTGTCGTTGTTGTAGAGCCTCTAATTTAGGTGTGCGCTCAGCTTGTACCAGCTGAGTCACTAAATCTTCCAATGCTAAACCGGAACCAACCCCTAACGATGAAATGCCCATGTCTGCCTCCTAGGCTATCAGTAAACTTAAATCTACTGTTCTTAAATAATACTATCAATTAAGTACCCAACAGAGCTTTCTGACTCCTGGGTTTGTTCCTCAATACGCTCCGCTAACTCCAACAGTTCCTCTGATGGTATTTGCCGAATCAGCTCACCAGTTTCAGAGTCCACGACTTTAACAATGGTTCGCCCCAACTCCTCATTAACATTAAATTCCAAATTGTGTTGTCGAATGCTATCGTTCACATTCAGTGCTTCAATCATATTCTGAAATTTCTGGCTGGCACTGCTTATTCCCTTTTTGGAACGCTCAGTGGTTTGAGAGTCTTCGGATGTTACGGTTGTCGAATTCGCTGTTTTATCAGCGTTCTCAACAAAACGTGTCGAGCTACTCTGCTCGGAATCATTGGGAATCCCGGCAAAGGACACTCCCGAATGGATTTCAATACCCATGGTATTTGCCTCGAATTAAAAAACAAGTGCTGCCTGACAATTGTACTATAGCCAAGCAGCACGCAATTTTCTATCCAAGAAGCGACAGCGCTGCCTGAGGACGTTGGTTAGCTTGTGCCAAAATCGTCGTACTAGCTTGCTGTTGGATCTGGAATTTAGTCAGATTCGCTGTTTCTGCAGCAAAATCGGTATCTCTAATACGCGAGCGTGCAGAGGTTACGTTCTCAGAAATGTTGCTGAGGTTACTAATAGTTGACTGGAAGCGGTTCTGTACCGCACCCAAGTCGGCACGCTGAGCATTCACAGTTGACAATGCACCATCAATTACAGAAATCGCACTAGACGCGCCACCTGCACTCGAAACAGCCAATGCATCGATACCTAACCCTGCTGCATCAAACCCTTGAGTAATACTGACACCAATATTTTGACCCGCATTGGCACCAACAAGGAACTGCTCACCAAAGTTGCCATCTAATAGCTTCTTACCCGCAAACTCAGTTGTACTTGCAACACGAGATATCTCAGCTGTCAGTGCATCGACTTCTTTTTGCAGTGCAATTCGATCTTCGTCGCTGTTAACACCGTTCTGAGATTGAATCGCCAATTGACGAATACGTTGCAGAGAGTCAGTTGTTTCCTGCAGTGCACCTTCAGCTGTTTGCGCAACAGAAATACCATCGTTCGCGTTACGAACTGCTTGATCAAGACCTTGAACCTGTGAAGTCATACGACTTGAGATTTGAAGGCCAGCCGCATCATCTGCAGCACTGTTGATACGAAAACCTGAAGATAAACGCTCGAAAGCAGTGTCCAGGCCGTTACCTGAGTTCATCAATTGACGCTGAGCATTCAGTGATGACACGTTTGTATTTACATAAAGTCCCATAGTACATTCTCCAAATTAAAGCGAAAGGTTTGTACGCTCATAAAGGTTATCGGCTGCCATTCAGGGGACTTTAGACTTTCTTGAAAAAAAGTGGCAATTTTTTTCCGGCTCTGTTATTCAACCCTCTAATTTTTGTGCAGCCTCTTGATAGTAGTCATTGATAGAAAGGCACTCTTTCTCTGTCAGGTTCAAGTAGACCACGCCGGGAAAAGGAAAAGTAAAGTCATCTTTTTTTAAATAAATCATATTTTTTTCGCCATCGTCTTCAATCAACCAGGCACCACCGTACTGTTTTATGAAGCACTCACCACAATAAGCCCCCAGTATATTCGACAATGTATACACCACCTTTTCCTGCGCTATATCCGACTGAAATTGATTGCGAAGTTTCTTTATAACGTCATCAACTTGTAAAACACTCTCACGCGAGAAGTCTAAAACCATGCCAAACTCTGATTCCACAAAGGTAACTGCGTCATTAGCCAAGTCTTCCATAAGCGCCTGCTCTTCACTCGCTTTCATTCTAAAACCTTCTTATTTTTTATCATTGCACTATTTAAAGATAGTCAAACAGACTCAAACGGCTGACGCGACTGAAAACTTGCTGTGATGCCGAATAAATAGTTTCATTCTTAATCAGATCTGTTATCGCTGTTGAGTAATCCACGTCAGCGATGTCTGCTCTTGCTTTTTCGTTAACTATTTCTATATCAGTATTACTCAATCGAGAGCTTTCTAACACATTCAAGCGAGCCCCTACTTTTGCCTGCGTATTGGTCAAGCTCGTAATCGCATCATCGAAAGAAGAGAGTGAAGAGTCAATCTCATCAGTGAAGAACCCTTTCCCTTCAGGCCCTGAATTCTCAAGTGCAGATGCTAAATCACCTATCTGAGTCAAAATATTCCGAGATACCGGTTCACCGATGTCGAAGTCTATGGCATCACCATTAGCAACATTCTCGGATGTCTCAATTTCAAGACCTTGATAGGTAATAGTATCGCCTGGATTATACGCATTAGGCCCTTGCACAATATTATTTCCGCCATCACGAATTTGATAGTCTCCGCCAACAAATTCAATAGTTGCCGACTGCGTATCTGCGTTACCCGCATCCCAATAACCTTTTAAAGTTTGACGGTCTGGAGCCTTTAAACCTTTTACTAAGTTATCACCATTCGTAAAATCAATATCCGCACGAGTCGACAAGTTATTAAACACCTTGCTACCCGGGTCGCCTGCTGGTAAATGCAAACTTGGTGACAATTGAATTTCACGCTGACCATCGTCACTTCTATAAGCGTACGATTGAGTTGCCTGATCATACTCCATCGGCTGAATACGATTTTGATAACCCGCGAAAATATACTCGCCCGCTTCATCTTGAGCGTTCGTGAAATCAAATAACGCCTGCTCTATATTTCGAAGCTCAAGCGCTATAGATTCACGGTTCTCTGCGGACAAACTCCCGTTACCCGCATTTACAGCCAAGCTACGTGCTTTTTGTACATAGTCAACCATATTAGAAAGAACGCTCTCTTCTCGGCCGAGATTATTCTCCAACGTGATAGAGTTGCGATCAAATTGAGCATTCTGCGCAAGTTTTTCATCCAACGCCAACACTTGCGAATTACCAATAGGATCATCTGCCGGACTCAAAATCCGGGTCTGCTTTGTCAACATTAACTGAACTTTATCCATTCGAGACTGGGACGTTGTCAGGGTGTCCTGGGCTCGCTGATAAAACAAACTGGTACTTAATCTCATCTTATCTCACCTTCTAACCTAAAGAACGCAGCAGCGTATCGAAAATTGTTTGCGACGTAGTAATAATTCTTGCTGACGCTGTATAAGCCTGCTGGTATTGAATAAGATTAGCAGCCTCCTCTTCTATATTCACACCGGATTGTGATTCATAAAGCGCTTCTGTTTGTGCTTTCACGGCCTCCGCAGAGTCTCTGAGCACACGGTTTTGGCTCACTTTACTGCCCACGTCAGAAACCAAGCGTCCATAACTCTCATTAAACGTCATGGTCGGTTCAGAGTCCTCGGCACCATCTCGGCGAACAAGTTGCTGACGCTGCAAATCAGAGAGCCTTTGTCCGTTGCTATTATCGTCAAAACCATTCAGGTTGTATTCCATATTGTAGCTATCGCCTGCCTGCGGTTCTCCGACAATATTGATATCGTAATCCGCATCAATACCGATGCCATCAGCGTCATATATTTGCTGAATCACATTTTTCAGATCTTGCGTTGTGCGGTTAGTTCCTATCTGATTGCCGTTTTGATCCAACATACGCAATTCATAATTATTTCCCGTTACAGAGACCACTTCTATCTCTGCTGGAGCCGTCCCGATAAGCCCATCACCCGTTGCATTATAAAAGTCATCCGGCGTATTTATTTGGCTTAGCTCTACTTCCGCAGCCCCTTGGTTATCGGGATTATCACTCACGCGAACGGGACTCGCCAACGCTATATCTTCTGGTCGGCGAACTGATAGACTAATTTCAGATGCGGCACTCTCGGATGGTTTAACTAAAAATTTATCACCAGCGTTGGCGGTATTGGCTACATTCAAAGAAACGCCATAGCGCACTATATCGGCATTACCAGCACCGTCCAATGTTCCGGTAACCACATCGGCTCCATCCAGTGGCTTACCCGTTGAGTCAACCGCAACCACTTCGTAATCTGTGGCACTGGTCATAGTCACCTGCAGATTTTCCGAGGGAAACGACTCGCTATTACCTTCAAGAACATTCATGGTAACTGTTGCGTTACCTGTGTTCTCATCGTAGCCAAGCCCTTGGGCTGACGTTTGTGTTAAATCAAATAACTTACGCCCGAGCTGGTTATCTAAATCCATGCCTTTTTGGTTTTGAGCATTCATGCTGTCGGCAATACGAACCGCCAACTGACCTAAGCGGCGCTCTGTTGGCATCAGAATCTCATCACGGTATTCTAAATAACCGCCAACTTCCCCTCCAATCTCTCCCACAGGCACTAAGAACTCACTCTTCTTCCCACCGCCATGTTCTTTTTCTAGCACAAACTCTAAACGCTCGGTGTTCGGATTATTTTTAGCCGCAACCGAGTTAAAGCGGCCATCTTCAAGTACCAGTGGTTGTCCGCTTTGCAAGTTAACACTCAATGCGCCGCTTTCATGTTCAACGACATTAAACTCAACAAGCTCCGCAAGCTGTCTCAGCTCTTCATCTCGTTGATTCATCAGCGCATTGGTATCGCCGTTCGCTTCACTGCCACCTTGCGATGCAAAAATTCGCTCATTCAGACTACCGATATTTTCCGCAATTGAGTTAATACGGTCGGTCGATAGATTAACACGTTCGTTAATAATGCTTTTTTGTTCGTCAAGGTAACCCGAAAAGTCATTAAACTTTGTTACCATAGCGTCCGCCTCGGCCAAAATAAGCTGACGGGCTGTCACTGAACCAGGATCATTATTGGCGTCTTGTAGTGTATTGAAAAAACTTTCAATACTAGAAGAAACATTAGTCGTGCTGTCACCCAGTAAAGTATCTAATTGCTCAGCCTGCTGCAGGTTCGCTTCGTAATAGCTGACTTTTGAAATATCCGTACGTAACTGACGATTGGAGAATTCATCGATCATGCGTTGTACGCGGACACGCTCAAGCCCTCCATAAGAAGACTCAAAGTATTCGGTGCGCTCGCGAACGTAACTGTCCGTGTTCGTATTATTAATGTTCTTACCGGTGGTTTGCAGGCTTTGCTGATGCGCTAATATGCCGTTCTTACCGATATTTAATAAGTCAAAACTCATCAATGACTCTCCAGTTACTCTGTGACCGTTATCGGCACCTAGCGAATATTATTTAGTTTGAACGGCAATTTTTTGCCGCCTGCGGCACCACTAAATTTCTTTATCAACAAAAGCCGGATTGTTTAATACCGACTGAATCTTCTGTGCATACTGAGGATCTGTCGCGTAACCCGCATTTTGCAAAGCTTCCGCGTACTGCGCCGGATCATCAGCTACTTGTAAAGCCTGCTGGTAGCGCGGATGCTCTTTAATAAAGTCCACATAGTCTTGCAAGCTCTGTTCCACATTGGCATAAGAGCGAAACGCTGCACGCTCTTTACGAGCAACTTCCCCGTCAAACTCCAGCGTACTCACATGAGACTTATCGCCGCTCCAACGCGTGTCGGCTTTTATATTGAATAAATTATTGCTGGAACCACCGTGTCGTCCGGGCACTAAGCGTTTCCCCCAGCCGGTTTCCAACGCAGCCTGCGCCATTAAAACATCAGGGTTCAAACCGGCTTCTTTCGCAATTCGTTCGGCATGAGGTTTTAAAGCCGCAATAAAGCTCTGCGGTGAATCAAAAGTTGCGTTCCCGTCGCTTAGTTTCGCGGTATTAACGCGCTGATTCCCATAATATAAACCGGCGTCAATACCTCCTTGATCACTCAGTTGAGTGCTCATATCGGTGCGGTTTTTCATGCGCGGGTCATCAAGATTCGCTCCGCTACGATTCATAGATGACGGAACGTAGCTATCGTCGCCACCCAGTTGTTTTACCATCAACTCAGCCAGCCCAAGGCTTCCCTGATTTGAAAGCTCTGAGGTCAACTGCTGGTCATACATATCGCGATACATATTCGTATAGCGATTATCCAGCATGTTGTCTTCCTCAAACACCGCATTGGCTTTGCGCATACTGCCCATGACCATGTTCAGGAATATGGCTTCAAACTGCTGCGCGGCTTCCATCAGCGCTTCTTTGTCATCGGGTTTAAACGCACGCTTCCGCAGCCCGTCCAGGCTGTGGGTATCCATAGCGTGTTGCGCTTGTTTTAGATGAGAGTCTGAAACCGTCATATTATTAACTGCCGTTAAATAACGATGAGTTCACCGGATAACGCACCGGCCTGTTTCAATGCTTCCAGCACAGCGATCATGTCACCCGGGGCTGCACCAATTTGATTCACCGCTCGCACTAAATCATTCAATGTTGTACCCGGTTGGAATACAAACATCCGTGCATCTTCCTGGTTTACGTCAATAATGCTCTGAGGAGTAATCGCTGTTTCGCCATCGGCGAATGGATTCGGCTGATCGACATTGACATTTTCGGCTATGGTCACCTGCATATTACCGTGCGCTACGGCTGCTGGTCTCAATTCAACATTCTGACCAACAACAATAGTTCCGGTGCGCGAATTCACAATAATTTTCGCGGCCGCAGAAGCCTGCTGCACTTCCAGGTTCTCCAGTGTGGACATATAGCTCACCCGCTGACTTAAGTCGCGGGGAGCCCTTACCCGTACTGAAGTTGCATCTACCGCCTGAGCAGCACCGTCACCAACTAAATTATTGATGGTCTCGGCCATGCGCTTAGCAGTTGTAAAGTCGGACTGATGCAAATTAAAAGTGAAATAATCGGACGAACCAAAACCAGAGCGAACTTCGCGCTCAACCACACCGCCGCCGGGAATACGGCCTACCGTCGGCGTATTAATAACAATACGAGAGCCGTCGTTACCCTCCGCCCCCAGACCACCTACAATTAAACTGCCCTGTGCAACCGCGTAAACTTCACCATTAGCCCCTTTCAAAAAAGTTTGCAGTAAAGTACCGCCGGTCAGGCTGTCGGCACTACCGACGGAAGACACCGTCACATCAATTTTCTGTCCGGGTTTCGCAAAGGCTGGTAAATCGGCGTGTACAGCAACCGCTGCAACGTTATCAATTTTAGGACGCTCATTCGCCGGAATATTAATGCCGAAGTTGCCCAACATGGTGCGGAAGGTCTGATCAGTAAATGGCGTTTGTTCACCCGTGCCGGGCAAACCAACCACTAAACCATAACCAATTAATTGGTTGGAGCGAATACCCTGCACCGAGGCAATGTCTTTTATCCGTGAAGCCTGAACAGGAGCCGCCAGCATAGAAATTAAACTTACCGCCAGCGCAAATATTTTAAGCGTTCTCATGCCTTACTCCTCAGAATGGCCATATTGGGCTGTTAAAGAAGCGGGTTAACCAACCCTGCTCCTGCACCTGCGCCAGGCTGCCGGTACCCGAGTACTCAATGCGCGCATTGGCGACACGAGTTGACGGGATTTGGTTAGCGGCAGTGATATCCTGCGGGCGGATCATACCGGTTAAACGAATGTATTCATCACCGGTATTAATGCGCATCCACTTTTCACCGCGAACAATCAAGTTGCCGTTCGGCAGCACTTTTATAACCGTTACAGTAATTTCACCGTTTAACTGATTACTTTGATCAGAGCTGCCATCGCCATTAAACTCACGAGTTCCGTTTATACCCGCAGACAGCGGATTGCCGCCTACGGTAATGTCACGTCCAAACGCCGTCGGCGCTGCTAATTCTGCAGTGCTCTCTTTTGACGTTTCCGTCGTAGCCGTTTTACTGGCGGTAGTCTGCTCCTGCAACGTCACGGTAATAATGTCGCCCAGTCTGCGGGCTTTAATATCCGAATACAGATTATCCGCGTAAGCATCCTGAAATAAAGAGCCTGTTGGCACGACCGGCTGCGCACGCTCTTCCGGCAATACGGGTGCGTAATATGGGTCATCCGGCATAGGTTTATGCGGCGTTTGTACACAACCGGCTAAAACCACTGCGGCTAAAGAAAAAAGTAAAAAACGCATAGACTCACCCGCTATTATTTAATGACGACAACAATTAAAGCTGCTGGTTAATGTAACTCAACATCTGATCCACAGACGAAATCACTTTAGAGTTCATCTCGTAACCACGCTGACTCTCAATTAAGTTCACCAGCTCCTCGGTCACGTTCACGTTTGAGGTTTCCAATGCGCCCTGAATCGTATTACCCATTCCGTCAACGCCCGGAACCGCTTCTAAGGGAGCACCACTTACTGCGGTTTCTTTGTATAGGTTCTGACCCATAGGCTGTAGGCCGGCCGGGTTAATAAAGTTAACCAAATTAAGCTGCCCAACCACTACGTTATCGGGGTTGCCCGGCTGCGTGACAGTAACCTCACCTTCTTGTGAAATACTGACCGACATCGCGTCTTCCGGTATCTGAATAGCAGGCTCAATGGTGTAGCCATTACCCGACGTCACCATTTCGCCTTCTTCATTTAAAGAAAACTGACCGTTACGGGTGTAAGAAATGTTGCCATCCGGCATCAACACCTGAAAGAAACCTTTACCGTCAATCATCACGTCAAGTGAGTTATCGGTTGTCTGCACGTTACCCTGAGTGTGGGACTTCTGCGTTGCGACAACTTTGGTACCGGCACCCAGCATTAAACCGTTAGGTAGCTCGGTGTCCTGCGCAGACTGACCGCCCGGCTGGTTAATGTTCTGGTACAACAAGTCCTCGAATACCGCCCGGCTCTTTTTAAAGCCAACCGTACTAGAGTTAGCCAGGTTGTTAGAAATAACTGAAATATCGCGCTGCTGCGCGTCCAATCCGGTTTTACTTATCCATAATGCTGGGTTCATGGTCTTTCTCCTGGGCTACGCTTAGCTGATTCTCATCAGCGACTCAGAACGCTGGGCGTTCTCATCGGCCGTTTTCATTAATTTGACGTTCATTTCGTACTGACGCTGCAGAGCGATCATGTGCGTCATTTCTTCGACGCTATTCACATTACTGCCTTCCAAAGCGCCAATTTCCAGTTTTACGTTGGCATCGGCAATGGCCTGTTGATCGTCTTTTAACTTGAACAGACCATCGTTACCTTTTTTCATATTACCGTTTGGCGGGTTGACTAGTTTAATACGGTCAATGACTTCCATCGCATTGGCCGGAGCCCCCATAGGTCGTATAGAGATATTCCCGTTGGCACCAATAGCCAAGTTATCTATCGGCATTGGCACAAATATCGGTCCATTGTCTCCCAGCACTGTTTTTCCAGTGGAGTTTTTCAACAGGCCATCGGTACCCACTTCCAGGCTACCATTTCGGGTATAACGCTCATTGCCATTGCCGTCATCGACAGCAATCCAGCCTTGATCCTGAATGGCAACATCAAGATTCCGTCCGGTGGTCTGCATTGCTCCACTGGCAAAGTTTTGCCCGGGGCTTTCTGTCATAGAGAAAACGCGCGTTGGCATACCTTCACCAAAGGCCTGCATTGCCCGAGCTTGTTGCAGGTCGCCTTTAAAGCCTGTGGTGTTGGCATTTGCTAAATTATTGGCACGGACAGCGACAGCGTTCATGTTCTCTTTCGCGCCGCTCATCGCTACCCAAAGCATCTTGTCCATAGCTGACCTCCAGCCAAAATTTTGTCGTCTGCGGTTTATTATTAAGACAATGCAGATTTCGTGCCAAAAACAAAAAAGACGCCCGAAGGCGTCTTTTGTTAGTCAGTAACCAGAAGTTATTATCGAATCTGAAGAATAGTCTGGTTAATGGTGTTATTCACTTCGAGTGAACGTGAGTTCGCCTGGAAGTTACGCTGAGCTGAAATCAAGTCAACCAGCTCTTTGGTCAAGTTGACGTTTGAGTTTTCAAGTGCAGATGACTCGATTGCACCAAAGGTACCTGAATTGGCTTGGCCTGCCAGCGCCTCGCCTGATGCACTGCTTTGTTTCCATGATGTACCGCCAACCTGAGTCAGACCTTGCTCATTCGCGAAGCGCACTAGTGCAACTTGGCCTAAGTAACGAGTATCACCGTTGGAGTATGTCGCTGAAATAAGCCCATCCTCTGCCGTTTCCACCTTAGTTAATCGGCCTAACGTACTGCCATCTTGCTCAAGAAAGTTAACTTCAAATTCCGAAGCATACTGAGTAGGCAGCCTGTCTCCTTGCGGGTCTTGAAACTTAATAGCCAACTCTTGGTTTGCATTTGCGCCATTGCTATATGTGCTACCCACTGCCACCGTCGCATCACGAAAAGTTTCGTCAGTGAAACCAGGAGAGTCAGAATTCGGTTTCCCGTCGGACCCAAAAGACACACGAATCCCCTGGTAAGGACCGCCACCTGAAAACGCCGCAGTTGGCTCAGCTTCCGTACCCTCAATTACTGTTCCTTCGCTATCTTGCTGTTTAGCGTCAACCCCCTGTCCATCGACAGTAGTATAAATGTCCCAGTAAGTATTATCATCCTCAGGAATTTTTTTACCCGGATCGTTTTCTCCACCCTGTCCTTCGGCTCGACGAACATAGTAGGTTGTCATTACATGAGACTCACCAAGGGAGTCGTATATAGTTGTGGATGTTGAAGTGTTATAACTACCAGTATCCTCAGGATTAAATGGTCGTCCCTCAACATAACCGGTCTTAGTGGGATCGTCTCCTGTCTTCATGGGAACCGCATTACTCCTCGAGTCGACATTAAACGACAGGTTCACGTTTTCAGTTAAGCTTGGCGCCCCAGCCGTGTCAGGAATACGAAGAGGCTGGGCAGTAGCTAAACTGGAGGACTGACTTGTTCCGGTCGTTTCATTAACAGGAAAACCGACCAAGTAATTCCCATTATTGTCAACCATATAGCTCTCGTTATTTAACTTAAACGCACCTGAGCGAGTAAAGTTGTAATCTTGATCGCCTATCTGGGATGCGGTTGCAAAGAAGCCATTTCCGCTAATGGCCATATCCAAAGAGTTTTCAGTAAAATCGAGCGTACCTTGACTAAATTGCTGTGCAACTGATGACGTTAACACGCCATCCCCCACCTTAGCTCGTCCCGAACTAAAGATACTACTGGCATAAACATCCGCGAACTCAGCACGTGATTGCTTGAAGCCGGTTGTTTTGACGTTTGAAATGTTATTTGCGGTTACATCTAAGTCTTTTTGTGATGCATTGATACCGCCGAGTGCAATATTAAATGACATAAGTCACCTCACTTGTTAGCTAATTTCAGTCACATCAGAAAGCTTGATGCCACCTAATCCTTTAAGATTCAAAACCACACCGCGGTCACCGCCGGTGCTGACACTTTGCACACGAGCGTGCATTTGCAATGGAAGCTCTTCAGTCTGACCACCTACTTGGGCATTCACAGAGAACGAATAATTTCCGGCGGGCGCTTCTTCGCCGTTAGACATAACGCCGTCCCACTCAAACTCTTTTGTTCCCTGCTCCACATCACCTAAATCAATGGTTTTAACCGTTGCACCCGTGGAGTCTTTAATACTAATTTTTACATTCTGAGCCGTCTGCGGTGTCGCAATCATGCCCGTTACGCCAGCCCCTGATTCCAGGTTAGCCTGATCAGTCGGCACCAGAACTTTACGCCCAACCATAGTTGAAGCCTGAAGTGCCTGATTCGAGGTCATGTCTGTCGCAAATTGGTCAAATCGGTCTGACAGACCGCTAATACCTTCCGCCATTGTGAAACTGGTCATTTGAGCGATCATCTGATCGTTCTCGACCGGCTTAGACGGGTCCTGCATACTGAGTTGCTCTGTTAACAGCTTGAAGAAGTCTTCTTGCTCCAGCTTTCCCTGCTCATCTGGATCAGCATATCTGGCATCGTCTTCTTTCTTCCATTTCAAGTCGTCAATGTAGGAATTATTGCTTACGCCTTCCATTACTTATCTCCTGCTTACCCTTGACCCAGACGCAATAAACGTTGTGTCATTGTTTTGGCAGTGTCCGCTACCTGAACGTTTGTCTGGTAGGAACGCGAAGCCGAAATCATATTGGCCATTTCTTCCATGGTGTTGACGTTTGGACGGTAGATATAACCGCTTTCGTCAGCCATAGGATGATTTGGAGCATATTCAATTTGCAGCGGATCCTGACTTTCCACAATACCCAGTACTTTGACGCCGGCTTCCTGACCCGCCTGAGTCTGATTCGTCAGACTATTACCGCGATAGTCACCTTTAGCGTCGGCTAAAGCGGTCGCAAAAACCGGGTTTCTGGCCCGATAGGTTTCATCAATACTGCTGCTAATTGAGTTAGCGTTTGCGAGGTTACTGGCTGTTGTATTCAGTCGTACTGACTGAGCACTCATGGCCGAACCCGACACATTAAAAATGTTAAAAAGACTCATGACTTATTATCTCCCTTGTCCGCCCAGGGCTTTCTTCACACCGCTGATACGGCCGTCAAGAAAGTTCATGGTCATTTCATACTCCAACGCATTTTGTGCATACAAGTTTTGTTCCAACTGCACATCAACGGTGTTGCCATCGCCGGTATCCGGTTGCGTGGGTACGCGGAACTTTTCAGTTCCCTGAGGTTTAATTTCAACGCTGAAATGTTTTTCGTGAGTACGCGCCATTTTATGATTTTCCATACCGCGCTGCGCTTGCTGCAACGCCTGCTGAAAATCCAGGCCTTTCGCTTTGTAGCCGGGGGTATCAGCATTGGCAATGTTATTGGCAATAAGCTCCGCGCGCTGAGTTCGTACCCCCAGCGTGTGTTGCTGTATTCCCAAAAGCTTGTCCATGGAAAGTGCCATATTTTTGTCTCCACAGTGTTCGATGGTGGAGACGATGCAGGAAGTGTGCCAGTTCAGACAGGGTGATTAGTTTTTCAGGCGAGCATTTTCTGCAGGCACTATTTTCTTCTGTAGATAATGCCCGGCTGGCAGCGGATCATCTCAAAATCCTCAGTAAGTCCTGAAATTGATTCGGATGCACCGAGAAAAAGATAACCGCCGGGGTTCAGCGATTGCCGGAATTGGGCAATAATTTTCCGCTTTACTTCAGGGGCAAAGTAAATAAGAACATTGCGGCAAAAAATAACATCGAATTTGCCCAACAAAGAATAGCTGTCCAGCAAGTTTAAGTGACGGAAATGAATAAACTGCTTAAGCTCGTCTTTTACTCTCATGGAGCCGGCTTTACTTTCGGCGTCAGTAAAAAACTTCTTTCTACGCTCAGCCGACAAACCACGCGCAAGAGCCAGGCTATCGTACTCACCAATTGCACACTGCTCGAGCACCTTATTAGAAATATCGGTCGCCGTAACTTTTATACCGGCTCTTAACCCACCCGGATTCTTCGCCTTATACTCTAAGTAGGTCATGGCAATGGAATAAGGTTCCTGCCCCGAGGAACAGGCTGCAGACCAAATTTTTAAAGGCCCGGTGTGATTTTTATATTCCGGAAGAATACGGTCATTCAGAATTTCAAACGGGTAAGTGTCACGAAACCACAAGGTTTCGTTGGTTGTCATGGCATCAATAACCGCTGCCCGCAGCGCGCGCTCACTTAGCTTCATTGAGCGTTTGACAAGCTCTGCGAGCGAATCGACATTAAACCGGCCCATTAAAGGGCTCAGCCGACTCTTCACCAGATACAGTTTACTCTCACCCAATACGATACCGCATTGATGTTCAAGGAACTGACGAAATTCCTGATATTCCGATAAACTTAATTCGCGATCTATCACGTTATATAAACAACTTCCGTTTCAGTTTCATTCGTTTCGTAGCCTGACGTTTAACGTCAGGTTCAATATTCTTACCCGGCACCTAAGTTTGCTACGAGACCGCAGCCTGACGTTCAACGGCAGGTCGAATATCGCACCTGATGCAATAGCATCAGGCTACGCAATAACTTCTGTGTTCAGCCATTTTTGTACGGCGGTCGCCAGCTCATCCGGATGAAATTTTGCAATAAAATCATCGGCACCGACTTTCTTCACCATAGCCTGATTAAACACACCACTCAATGATGTATGTAAAATAACATGAATATCGCGTAAATTTGGATCAGCCTTCAATTCAGCGGTAAGCGTGTAACCGTCCATAACTGGCATTTCTACATCGGAAACCAAAACGGGCACATGAGGATGAACTAAGCCCCCCACTTCCTTAGCTTTATCTTTTAAGTAATCTAAAGCTTCTTTACCGTTCTTTTTAACTTCGAGCGTAATACCCAAAGACTGCAATGCACGTTTTATCTGGTTACGGGCAACCGAAGAGTCATCCGTAATCAAAATGGTTAAATCTTCTTTTGCAACATTGATAGGTGCATTCGCGACTTCTTCGCTGACATCCATATTAGCCGGCATAATATCAGCTAAAATGCGTTCCACATCAATAATTTCAATTAATTCATCTTCCACTTTGGTCACCGCGGTAAGATACGCATCTCTTCCGGTACCTTTGGGCGGCGGCATCACATCTTCCCAGTTGATGTTAATGATGCGATCAACCCCTTCAACCAAAAAGCCCTGAATGGTTCGGTTGTACTCAGCAATAATGACGAAACGATTCTGAATATCGGTTAGCGCCCGACCACCGGTCGCCATACTCAAGTCAATAATGGATATAGCCTGACCACGGATATGCGCAACGCCACGAACCAGAGGGTTACGATTAGGCATTGCGGTAAGTTTAGGGCATGGCAATACTTCGCGTACTTTAAATACGTTGATGCCAAAGCGCTGCCTACCGTTTAGATGAAACATTAATAGTTCCAGTCGGTTTTGACCGACCATTTGTGTGCGTTGATTCACTGAATCGAGAATGCTAGCCATTGTTCACTCCTGTTATGTGGCAGGCTACTTCTACTTCGGCACGGTATTTGCTTGTATCCACATTAACCATACTGAAACCATCGAACTGCCGATCTTTTGACGTTATACCGTTTTTTTCGGCACTCGACCAGATAACCTTAACGGATAACATCAGGAATTTTTATGATAGTACGTAAATCGCTGCTGATCAGTTCGATTTTTTTTATAGCTTGTAGCTTTAATTCCGTTAACGCAGAAACCAGAGGCTCGGAAGACAGTCAGCGTTTTAATTACAAAGCGTTACAGGAGCTGGCTCATAATTATGTAGAACAGCGGGTTTCAGCGCCGGATAATGGTCGTGTGGAAGTGGTTGCCAATAACCTCGACCCACGCATGGCTCCCAAAATTTGCTCGCAGCCACCAAAAGTTGGCCTGGCCACTAACGCCAACCTCGACAGCTACACCACCATTGAAATTGAGTGTGTGGCCTCAGCCAACTGGCGAACTTATGTACCCGTACGCATCTACCGCTACAAAAATGTTGTTACCGCGGCCTCACCTATGGCTCCGGGGCAAATGATAAGCGAAAGTGATTTAGTTTTTTCCGAAGTCGACCTTAACCGGGTTCGCTCCAATGTATTTACTGACATGACGGCTTTGGTTGGAGCGCGTATTAAAAAGCGCGTTGCCGCAGGTCAGGCAATAAGTGCCAGCGAGACATGTCTTGTATGTGAGGGGCAAAGCGTTACAATAGTTGCGCAAGATAAAACTTTGCGAATTACTGCAGCCGGAAGAGCCCTGGCTGATGGTCTCAAAGGTGAATCGGTTGTTGTTGAGAACGCGCGTTCGAACAAATCAATACAAGCGGTTGTCACAGGACTAAATGAAGTGACTGTTAATTTATAAAATGCTTAACAAGAACCTGACGTGAACGTCAGGCTACGTGCTAAAATTTTTATTAAAGTATTTTTAAGTGTGGTCGATAAGTAACCGAGACATATTATCTAGCGAGGCTAAAAACCATGTCAATTAACATTAACAATGCCGGGCTGAAAAATGCCAACATTGATAGCAAATCCAGCAGTCGTCAAATACAGAGCGATGCTCCGGCGAAGCCTGCTGCGGTTTCGCAAAAAGGTGGTGAGGCCGTTTCGTTAACCAGCGAAGCGCAGCAACTGAATGGCTTACAGGAAAAAGCAATGAACAGCAGCGGCATTGACCAGGCCAAAGTTGATAAAATTAAAGCCGACATTGAAAGCGGCTCATACAAAATTAACGTTGAACAGCTGGCCAATAAACTGGCTCAGTTTGAGTCTGACCTGTTCAGTAACGGCAGCAACGAATAATGACCGTGTTGGCGCCTGTTAACGAGATATTACAGGATATGGCAGACTCGCTGGAAAACCTTGCGTTGTTACAACAACGTGAGCTTAATGCCATTGTCGAGCGCCAACACGCTGATGTTAATGCTATTGCCGACGCCAAAGAAAAAACGCTTATCCATATTAGCGAACTCGACCAGCAATTGGCTCAACACCCTGACAACGAACAGTTAAAAGACGACGCGGACTTAGCTGAAGCGGTTGCTGCTATTAAGGCCACCCTCTCTGACGTTCAGCATCAAAGTCAGGTTAATGAACGCGTGGTGCAGTCAACGCTAAACAGTATTGAGCAGTTAAAACAGTCCATTTTACAGTCCGCACGAAAAGATACCCTTACCTACAATAGTAAAGGTAAAATCCGTTAAAGATTTTGCCAGTCCAGCCGTTATAACCATAAGTACTTTGTTCAATCAGAGGTCGTTATGGCTAAGCATTTACTCTCTTTAGCTCTACTTGCATCTGCGCTGTTATTAAGCGGCTGTAGTGCTTACAACAAAATTGTGTACGATCAAAAGCACGTTGAATGGGAAACCCAAACCCCAAGTGAATTTCCGGTGCTGAATGCGGTTGGCTACGCCCCTATTGAAACTCAGCAAGGCGAAAATGCACAGCTAAAAGACTTAAACGCCATGCGCGCCTCTAAGTTAGCCGCTTACCGCGAGCTTGCTGAACAAGTCTATGGCCAACGCATCGCCGGTAGTAGCTCGGTGGAAGACTGGGCCTTAAACCGCGACAGTTTTCAGGCCTCTGTAGACGGAGTGATTCGTGGTGCAGAAGTGGTTAAGACCTATACTGTTGGAGACTACTACGCGACTGAGTTGCGTCTTGATTTCGAAAAGGTTCACCGCCTGTATCAAAGCACCAACCGTCAGCAGAAAGTGAAACGCGTTGTCTATTATTAAGCGCCACTTTTATTGAGTTAAACATGGCAGGGTTTTTGCAGTTAATTCCGATAGTAAAGTAACGACTAAAAACTGACACTTGGGATGCATTAACACCATGAACTGGAAAACCCTGCTACTTATCATCTCTGTTTTCTTTATTGCTATGCCAAGCGAAGCGCGTTGGGTGGAAGCTCAGGGCACTGCCCGCATTATTAATGGTGACACCAATGCCGCACGCGAAAAAGCCATCGAAAACGCCCTTCAGCAGGCATTGTTAACCTCTGGTGGTAACATCTCCAGTATTCAGCAAGTGGTTGACGGCGTTTTACAAAACACCGAAACCCAGTGGAATAGCCAGGGCAATGTTGACCAGGTGACCATAGTTCGCGAAGAAGTTCGCGACGACCGCGTTATTGTTCTGCTTCGTGCGGACATCTGGAACCGCGAAGGCGACTGCACCCGCAGCAGCTACAAAAACTCCGTGACCGTTGTTCCTTTTGAACTACGCGACCGCGCCCATGGTACCTGGGGACAAATTTGGGAAATAGGCAAAGTAGCGGCCGAGCGTTTAGCCCGTGAATTAGGCGGTGTTGGCAGCCAGTTGCAGATTGCCCACACCCTGCACCGTCACGCCGGTTTAGACCGGGCTCTCAGCGGCCTGAACCTGGAAGAATTAGGTCGTATGTCCCGCAGCATTGGTTTAGCCAACGACAGTCAGTTTGTTATTTTCGGCATGTTCGACGACCTGGCCATGATGGATACTAAATCTAGCTGGTTTTGGTCCAGCGACCCCGATCGCCATTACGCATTAACACTTTACCTTCTCGATGCCACCACCGGGCAGCTAGTAACCCGTGCACGAGTTGAGAACACCCAACCCTGGACCTTTGATCGCACCACCAATGTGGATGTTGCTACTGCACAATTCTGGAATGAACCTTTTGGTGCAGCACTGGATAGCGGCCTGCGCGACTTAGCTTCCGGCGTAAAAGAACAGGTGGTTTGTAAGCCGGTGCGCGCCAGAATTATTGCCGTTGATGAAAACACCGTTCAATTCAACTTAGGTGAAAAGCACGGCGTACACACCGGCGATAAGCTAAAAATTGTGCAACCCAGCCATTTTACCGATGATCAGGGACGTTATCGTCAGAAGTGGCAGGTGAGTGAATTTGAAGTTGAGGTGTCCCAGGTGCAGCAGTCCACCGCCGTCGCTAAGTTGACGAAAGGGAACATGCTGCACAACGTTCAGGTGAACGACTGGGTGGTGCCGGTTAACTGAGGGTGAAACCCGCGACAGCTTCTGGCATAATTCGCGGCACGTCCCCGTAGCTCAGCAGGATAGAGCAGCCGCCTCCTAAGCGGCAGGTCGCAGGTTCGACTCCTGCCGGGGACGCCATGTCTATTAATTCCGGGTAAAGGGGATCTTCAATAACCCCCAAAGTTTAGTGGTGAGTTTTGCGTCGCGGTATTCTTGCAGACCAATATCTACATTGTCGGAACCGGCCTTTGGCTTTGCGGTGAAGCTGCGAAAGAGGTGATCCCACCAACTGACACTAAAGCCGTAGTTACTGTTGGTTTCTTCTTTTTCCGTACTGTGGTGAATGCGATGCAGCTCCTGGGTAATGAGCACTTTGCGCACGAGCTTTTCCACAGGTTTGGGCAGTGCCACATTGCCATGATTAAACAAGGAGCAGGCGTTAAGAATAATCTCAAATACAATAACGGCTAACGCCGGAGCGCCCAGAGCAAGAATGGCGGCCGCCTTTATGAAAAAACTCAGCACTATTTCGGCCGGGTGAAAGCGCAACCCGGTGGTGACGTCAAAATCCGGATCGGCATGGTGCACCCGGTGCATTCGCCATAATAAAGGGATACGGTGGAATAGCCTATGCTGCCAGTAAATAACGATATCCAGTGCGACAATGCTGACTACCATAACCAACCAAAAGGGTATTTCCGTACCCGCCTTGCTTAAGTAATTAAGAAGCCCCCAGCCATTTTCTGATGCAACAAGCGCCACTCCGGTCAGGCCAACGGGCGCAATAATTCTCAGCAATACCGTATCGACGGCTACTATGGCGAGGTTTGCCGGCCAGCGCTGTTTACGTCTATAGCGGGGCTTGCGCTTAGGCGAGGCAACTTCCCACAACACCATAATAAGCAATACGCCAAGAAAAATGCTTAAGCGCCAGGCAGTTTCAGACATCGGTGCCCTCCGGCTTTGCCCCTGGCTGTTTCAGTGTGCGGTAACCGGCAACAATGCGGGTTATTGCGGTAAGCCAGCAGGCAGCGGCGAATATATAGGCCAGTACCGGAAAGTGCTGTGGCCACAAGCAAAACGCCACAAAAGCTACAATGGTTTCAAAGCCTTCGGTTAGACCGCCCATATAATGCAGTGACTTATTCGGATATTCCGGGTTTTCAATACCACGCTTTCCGGCAACGCTGGCAAAGGCCAGAAAAGTAGAGCCAGTACCCATAAAAGTGACTAACAACAAGCCTGCGGCAATGGCGTTCTGTTCGGGCGAGGCCAATAAAAAACCAAATACCACAGCACTGTAAAAAATGAAATCCAGCACAATATCAAGAAAGCCACCGGCGTCGGTTAGTTGAGTGCGCCTTGCTACTGCCCCGTCCAGACCGTCGCACAGGCGGTTGAGTAGAATTGCCACTAACGCGAATTCATAAAGCTCAAAGGCTAAAAATGGCACAGCCAGCAAACCGATAATAAAACCTGTTATGGTGACCTGATCAGCACTGACACCAACACGGACGAGTATGCGCGCAGGGAGGTCGAGAATTTTTCGGGTTGCCGGAAGTAGCTTAGGGTCAAACATTAGCGACGTCTCCTTTTACCTCAGTTCCTTGTATTTCAAGCACACGGCCACAGGCATCTGCGCTGTCATGAGTAACTAATAAGGTCGGCATTTGTTTGTCTTTGAGTTGTGCAAAAGTCCACTGTCTGACCTCTTCACGCAGGCTGGCGTCTAATGCCGAAAACGGTTCGTCCAGTAACATGGCCTGCGGCTCTGCTAATAACGAACAGATTAAAGCGATGCGAGCGTATTGCCCGCCGCTTAAGCTGTCAGGGTAAACCGTCCGTTTATCCGTTAGCCCCAGATTATTCAGCATGGCCAGAGCTTTGTCTTTTTGCTGCTGGTGGGTTAGTGCTGAACGAGGCTTTTGCGCAAAATAGCAGTTCTCTTCAACCGTTAAGTGCGGAAACAAACCGCCCTTTTGAAACATCATGCCAAGTTGGCGCGCGGCAATTGAGCGCTCGCCGATATCTTCGCCGTTTAACCTTAATTCGCCCTGAATATGAAAGTTAGGCAAGTGCTCACCAAGCACCCAGCGCAGCAAGGTCGACTTCCCTACGCCACTCGGACCCATCAGCGTGACAATTTCACCTTTTTCAACCGTCAGTTCATTCAGGCTGAATAAAGGCTCAGAGCCATTTTTTGTGCGCCTTTTTATTTCAAGGTTACGAATGTTCAGCATAACTTTTTGTCCTGATGAGTCCGACAGCAATAAACACCACCAGTGGCAGTAGCATTTGTAACAGCGCATAAAGGCTGCCAATACGCCAGTCCCCGCCGCTGGCAACGCTAACGGCTTCGGTGGTTAAAGTGGGCGTTAAGCCTTTCCCCAGCCATTGCGTTGGCAGGTACTGAGCAATACTAACCGAAAAGGCGACCGCAAAAGCAACGGCTATGGGCTGCTTTAGCATGGGTAGCATAATTCGCCACCAGGCGGCCCGATAGCTATAACCCAAACTTTGAGTCCGGGTTAGCCACTGCTCGTTAAAGCGGGTGTAAGCCCCATGCAAAACCAGGTAGGCGTAAGGCAGAGTATATACGGCATGAGACCAGAGCACCCACCAGGCTTGCCAGCCACTACTCAGTTGCCCACCAACTAGCCGTTGCCAACCAAGTACCAAAGGCACCTGCGGAATAAACAACGCTACAAGCACAGGCCAGTAAAACGATGCGACGGCTTTCTGTCGTTGCCGTTGTAGCAGAGCAATTGCGGCTACAGTACCAAATAACGCACTGAGCAGCGCCAGCCATAGGCTATTCACTGTTGGCTCAGCTAAGTAAGCCCACTCGGTTTGCCAGCGTTCAAGGTTTAAGTCCGCAGGCCATAACTCAGGATAAAACCAATGTGTCGCTAAGCTCTGCAAGGCTAAAACAACAATAACCCCCAACGACAGTACCCCCAGAAGAATCCAGGCATAACGGCTAGCTTTATGTGTGTTGAGTTTTACGGGTTGGGTTACTTTTTTACCGAGCACTAAGCGGCGATACAAAGCATAATGCCGGGCATTTATTAATAGCAGTATTAAAGCCATAGCCAGTAAAACCCATGCTCCAGTTATTGCCTTAATCTGGCTGCTGGAAGAGAACTGAAAGCTCCATTCATACACGCGCTGCGCCAGCACACCCGGCGTGTTACTGCCCACTAACAGCGGAATATCGACCACTGACAGCGAGTAAATAATGACAGCCGCCATAGGCAGCGTTAAACGTCTTAAAAGTTCCGGCGTAACAATGCGCCACCAGGCTTGCCGTTCGCTGTAACCATAGCTCTGTGCCTGGGTCATCCACGAATTGACGGGCAATTGTTTTAACTGAGCCGATATCATTAGTAGTAAAAATGGCAGCTCTTTTAAAACCAGAACCACTATAACCGTCACTAACGACTTTTCGGATAATGGCCAGCTTGCCGGTGGTGCCGGGAACACTCCGCTGACGCTTTCCACTAAACGTATCAGCCAGCCGGACGGGCTCATTAACAACATAAGGCCGACCGCAAAGGCCACATGCGGAATGGACAAAAGTGGAGACAGGAGTTGCAGCAGGCGAGCGTTTTTTAATAATACCGGAGCCATCCACAGCGCTAAATAGCAAGCAACTAGTGGCGCGGCTACGGCGAGTATAAGGCTTGAAGCTATTGAATCGTAATCTGCCAGCAGCTCAGTTAAGGCTACTAAGTTGACGCCGGTTTCAGGGTCAAATGACCTAATCAGCAGAAAAAGCACACCACTGCCAACCGGCAGAATAATGAGCAATAACCAGACAACTACTGATAACGTGCGGACCATTCCCGCTCCAGATACTCCTGCCAACTGGCATGAAAGTCGTCGGTGGGTTCCAGCAGCGAAGAGCCTTGCGCACTTTTAAGAACGGAAGGATCACCCCAGCGATTGATATCGGCTTTTCGTTGCTGCGCTTTTTCAGACAATAAAAACTCGATAACCGCTTTCGCAGCTTCAGTGCTCTTAGAGCTTTTCGACACCGCCAAATAATGGTTATTGGTTATGGCTTTGTCTGACAACGTGTGACGCTCAACGCCCGCAGGCAACTGCCCCTGATTCACCAGGGTTTTATAATCATTGGGATTAAAGCTGACCGCCATCAGTAGCTGCCCATTTGCCAGGTATGAAATCTGCTCACCAGCCGAGGAAGGGAAATTTTTGCCCTGCTGCCATAACAGCGGGTGCAGTTTGTCTAAATAGCTCCATAAAGGCTCTGTCAGCTCATTTGCATTAACACTGTTTGCGGGCTGCTGAAATACCTCGCGTTGTTGCGGATGTATCGATAACAACAGCGACTTTAAAAAAGTGGTGCCATGAAAGTCCGGTGGTTTAGGGTAGCTGATGCGACCTTTATTTTCCCGGGCGGCGTTGAGCAGGCTTTCTGCAGTCACTGTTTTTTGAGTGAAAAGCCCGGGTCGGCTAATCAGGTTAAATTGCCCTACTCCCCAGGGCACTTCCAGCCCATCCACCGATTCACCGAAATCGGTTTGCCAGTTAAGGTCCTGGTTAATGTTGTTCATTGCCTTAATTTCATCGGCAATGGAACGCAGAGCACCAGCCTCTTTCAGTGCATGGAAGTTTTCACCGTTTATCCAGATAATATCCGCATTGGAATGACCGTCTATAATTTGCTTAACCACCTCGGAGGCATCCGCCACTTTATTATGGCGAAACTGAATGCCCTGCCCTTGCAGTTCCTTTTGCGCCCAGCGTAAGTAACTGTTTACTTCCGGCGAGCCACCCCAGGCATAAAAGTTAACCACTTCGGCCTTTAAAGGTAAGGCGGCAAAAAGTGTCACTAGCAATAAACTGATGGCAGCAGTAAAACGCATTTTAACTCCGGCGCCAGCGATGAAATTTCTCAACCCATGTTAGCAGCTTCTGCGGCGCATTGGCTCGTTTCCATTCACCGGCCACGTATTTATTCGCCTCTGCCAGAGTCGGATAACTGTGTATGGTGCCCAGTATTTTATTCAGGCCAATGCCGTGTTTCATGGCCAGCACATATTCTGCCAGTAGTTCGCCGGCCTGCGGGCCAACAATATTCACACCCAGCAATTCGTCTTTACCCGGTTTGGTCAGCACTTTCACCCTCCCATAGGCGCTGTCATCGGCAATGGCACGATCCAGTTCACCAATGTCGTACTCGGTTACTTCGTACGGTTTATCGGCTTTTTTCGCCTGCTGCTCGGTTAAACCCACATTTGCTACCTGCGGCGAGGTATAAGTGACCCAGGGAATAACAGAGTAGTCCGCCCGGAAGGTTTTGAAAGGATCAAACAAGGCATTCACCGAGGCATACCAGGCCTGATGCGAGGCCACATGAGTCAACTGATAAGGCCCGGCAGCATCACCACAGGCGTAAATGTTCGGAAAGTTGGTTTGCAAAAACTCATTGGTACTTACCGTTTTGTTGGTTTGCACGCCAAGCTCTTCCAGACCAAAGCCCGATATATTGGGTTGCCGCCCCAGCGCAATTAACACCTTGTCGAAGGGTATCTCAACTTCTTTGCTTTGGTCGACATTCTGGTTATCAACACTTTCGTTATCAACCGTCTGCTCAGCAATAAGCACGGACTCGCCATTGTGTTGCTCGAAGCGCAAGGCCTTGTGGCTCAGTTTAATATCAATGCCTTCTGCCGTTAAACGCTGCGTTAGCAGTTCTACTGTGTCGGCGTCTTCCGGGCCCATAAGCCGCTCGGCCATTTCCACCTGAGTAACTTGTGAACCTAAACGCTGAAACGCCTGAGATAACTCACAACCAATAGGCCCGCCGCCCAATACCAATAAGCGTTTAGGCAGCTCTTCTAACTCCCAGAGGGTGTCTGAGGTTACGTAGTCGACCTTATCCAGCCCTTCAAAGTCTGGCACTAACGGCTTCGCCCCGGTCGCGATAATAATACTGCGAGTGGTTATGCGTTTGGTTTCGCTCTTACCTTCAACATTGCTGGTCACTTCAACTTCCCAGGGTGAAACAATGCGCGCATCGCCTTGCTCAACGTCTACTCCCAATTTGGTGTAGCGCTCAACCGAGTCGTGCGGCTCAATGTCTTTTATAACTGACTTCACCTGTTGCATAACCTGCTTGAAATCAACCGAGACCTCACCAACGTGAACCCCCGCACTTGAGGCGTTACGCGCATTATGAGCAAGTTCGGCCACATGAAGTAAAGCTTTTGAAGGTACACAACCGGTATTCAGGCAGTCACCACCCATTTTGTGCTTTTCAATTAAGGTAACCTTTGCTTTTACTGTGGCCGCTATGTAAGCACTGACTAACCCTGCTGAACCGGCGCCAATAACCACCAAATTATTGTCAAAAGACTTAGGCTTTTTATAGCCTTTAAAGGCTTTACGACGTTTCACAAAGGCCAGTACCGCTTTGGCAATTAACGGGAATATGCCCAGTAAAACAAAAGCACCAATTAAATCTGCTGAAACCACATCACCTAAGCTGGATATCTGTGCTAACTGGGTTCCTGCGTTAACGTATACAGCGGTGCCCAGCAGCATGCCTAGCTGGCTTACCCAGTAAAAGGTCCAGACCTTTATTTTAGTCAGACCCATAACCAGGTTAATAACAAAGAACGGGAACAGCGGAACCAACCGTAGGCTGAGCAAGTAAAACGCGCCGTCACGCTCCATTCCGCGATTAATGGCGGTTAAGCGCTCACCGAACTTTTCCTGCACCCAGTCGTGCAGAATAAAACGGGCACTTAAAAAAGCGAGGAATGCGCCAAATGAGCTGGCAAAACTGGCCAGCAGCAAGCCCCAGCCCAGCCCGAATATAGCGCCGGTGCCCAGCGTCAGAATCGTTGCACCGGGTAGTGACAACGCCGTGCTCGCCACATAAACAACAGAATAGATGGCGAAGACCTGAAATGGGTAATCAATAAAAAGCTGGTTAAGCTGTTGCTGCTTTTCTTTTAGTACATCCAGAGACAGATACTGCGTTAAATCAAACACAAAAGCGCTGATAAATAACGCGACAATAACCAACAGCAACAACAGCTTTTTTAATGACATAAAGATTAATCCAATCTCTTGTGAGCGCTAATATACACTCTGTTTTTGTCTCGTTTCCCCACAGCTACAACAGTAACCACAAGCTCTGAATCTCTTACTTGATAAACCAATCTATAACCCAGTTTTCGCAATTTCACTTTGTAACAGTTATCCATTCCCTTTAAGCGAGACGCCGGGACATGAGGTGATTCAAGCCTTTGCTTGAGCCTGGCTTTAAATTGCGCCTGAACATCCTTGTTCAACTTTTTCCATTCTTTATAAGCTGAACGTTTAAACGTCAGCTTATAAATCATCGATGTTCACCTCGACTTCATCTTCATGCTGGCGTTTTTTAACTAGCTCCAGTAAATCCCTGTCTTCCAGCTCTTCCATCAACGCTTCATAGGTTGCTGCCGGAATGCAATAAAATGCGGGCTGATTCCGGTTCAATACAGCCACCGGCTCACCGTGACTCTCTTCAACAACCGCCATTGGATTCTTTTTCAACTCACTAATGCTAGTTGAGTTGCGTGCATAAATGGGTCTAACTGATTTCACATGACCTCCAAAAAGACTTTTAACAGGTCTTATTATAGGTCATTTAATCTGCTTTTCCAGTTTTAAAACTTGTAATCAACACTCAAACGCGCGTGTCTTGGCTGCGACGGAAAGGCCAGGGTTGCACCAAAGTAACCGCCTTCAAATACCGGTGACCAGTTGTCCTGATCGGTAGCATTGAACACATCAATACGGGCACTTAACTGCTCGTCAAAGCGATAACGTGCGTTCAGGTTTAGCGTGTGCTGGTCACGTATAAACACCGTTTGCAGATAATCTAGCGGGTAGTGCTTGGTATAACTTAAATCACCACCGACCGACCATTCAGGGGTTATCTGCCAACCAGCAACCGCTGACGCCTGTACTTCGGGAATGCCCTGTAATTGTTGGTTTGACGTAGGAAACGCGGTGAAATTCGGCGAGCCAATACCTGTACCTTCAATAATATCGGGGCTTGAATCATCAAACACATCGGCCACCTGACCTGTACCCTGCGACGCTGTTGAGTTGTCATAGTGCGCATCAATATAGCTGGCTGCAAGAGTTAGCCAGTAACCGGCTTCATGGCTGTAGTGCCACTGAGTTTCAAAACCCTCGGTGCGAATACCGCTGTTAGAGCCATCACGGTTGCGTAAGCTTCGCTTCTGGTCAAAGACCACAGCGTCTGCATACCAGCGGGCATCACTTGGCGCGTATTTCACGCCCAGTTCATAAAGCGAGTTCTCTGTGGCAAAGTTTTGCGAATCAATTTCACCGGCGGCATTTAATACCGTACCACCCGCCATCGCGTTCGACGTAGAGTCGCTCTCATAGGCGGTTGCATAGAATGTCAGATCGGGCGTCCAGTTGTACTGAGTTGATAAACTTACCGCGGTTAGCCAGTCACTGTAGGTATCACTCGCTGCTTGAACATCTTGAGGTGGAATAGGGTCTTTTGCGTCCACGTCGTAATAGTCGGCTCTTACGCCACCGGTGACTCGCCATTTGTCCGTAATATCCAGCTCGTGTTGAGCGAAAACACCCCACTGATAACTTTTTGAGTCGGTGGTGTCTGACGTAATAAAATCGCCCGCGCCATCGCCGTCAATGTCGTACTGGCTACCCGGCGAGACCCAGAGATCAGGACGCAACTCAATTAAGCTGGCTTTCTGATCATTAGTTAATGGAATGCGGCGGTTACTGAGTGGACCCGTCAAGTCAATAGGATTATCCGCCTCGGTTGAGAACTGGCTGTAACCCAGTACATCGTTAATTCGTAAGTTAACTCCTACGACCGTTTTCTTGTTTATGTGCAGTTCGGTGCGGTTTTCAAAGGTGTGAGCGCCATCAATAATTTCAACAAAACTGTTCTGGTTAATGCCTTCGCGGGTTAAATACTGATAATACGTGCGGTTAACCAACACCATGTCATCGTTCAGCCAATGCTGAAGTTTTGCGTGCAACAAAGTGGTTTCAGCGGTATTGGTGTCGAGCGGGTCAGTTAACGTGGTACTGCGGTCAATTCGAACCTCTCCGGTTGGGCTAACAACAGCCCCAGCCCCCGGAACCCTCGAACCATTTGGCTGAACACCCTGACCGGTAATGTACAAATTATGGTCTATCAGGTTTTGCGTTGGCCGGTTAATGCCTGCGTTGTCTGTCCAGTCAACGTCATAATACTCTAAGGAAATATCCAACAGCGTGTCGTCGTTAGGCGCAAACTTATACGCCAGCAAAAGGTCATTACTCCGGTGCTGATGAAAGTCGTAAAAGCTATCTTCATCCACATATTCGGCGCTTACCCGCAGGCCTTGCTCATTCTCTTTTAACACCCAGTTATGATCAAGCTGCAAACGATACTGCTCCCACTCGCCAAATTGGGCTTTTAAGGTGGAGTCCGATTCACTCAGACGGGCGGTTTTGGGCTGCAAATTGACAAAACCACCCACGCGTTGTGTGGTGCCCAGCATGACCGGCGGCGCGCCTTTAACAACAGCGATACCTTCAATGGCGTTAAACGACATGGGAATACCAAGCCCATTGTTACCGGCCTGACGGCGCATGCCCGCTTCAAATAACTCGCCCAGTTGGCCGCGAATGGTAGGTAATGATGGGTTACCAAACCCCGCCGCGGCAAAGCTGTTAGGCGCAAAACGCGCAATGTCATGTAAGTCATTAATGGCGGCTTCTTCCATTAACGACGAACTAATAGCTGTGGCGGCGCGGGGAATTTCCTGCAAGCTTTCCGCTAAACCAAACAGACCTTCGGTTGTTTCTTCCGATGGCAGTACAACACTTCCGTCGTCGCGACCAATAACCTCAATAACTTCCATTGGTTTTTCTTGTGCCATCGCCGTTAACGGCAAGAACCCTAGCCACCACCACTTTTTCATTCTTATTTTCCCTTTGCTTTTTATTGACTGTGGTTATACGCAGTTTTTGTATTTTTCGATTACGCAGAATCGCTTCAAGATTGATGATCTGTTTTTAAATTAATGCCCTACAATCAAAGAGTAGAAAACATAGTAACCCGAAGACAGGAACATGTAATGCGAGCGATACTCTTTATTTTAGGCTTAGTTTTTCAGATGGCGGCATCCGCACAGTCATTTGACCCGTCTCATACCGCTTTTACAAATGTTCTGAACGATCATGTTGAGGTCTATGATGAAGGTTTAAAGTCTGCGGTTAATTACCCTGAGTTAGCTCAAAACAGAAAGCCTCTGGACAAGTATCTCGCATCGCTGTCTGCAGTTGAGCCCCGACAGTATGAAAGCTGGACGCATGAGCAGCAACTGGCTTTTTTAATCAATGCATACAACGGTTTTACCCTGCAGCTTATTATCGACAATATCGATAAATTTGAGTCCGGCGAGGCTGATTCGATTCGCGACTTAGGCGGGCTATTTTCCAGCCCATGGGAGAAGTCGTTTTTTACGCTACTAGGTGAAAAACGTACTTTGGATTGGGTTGAGCACGAAAAAATTCGGGGCGACTTTGACGAGCCCCGCATACATGCCGCTTTAGTCTGCGCAGCAGCAAGCTGCCCTAAGCTGCGCGCGGAAGCCTTTACCGGTAAACTCCTGGAAACTCAATTAGAAAACCAGATGATCACTTTTTTGAGCGACCGCGATAGGAATGGTATTGATGATAAAGGCATTTATCTGTCAAAGATTTTTGACTGGTACCGGGAGGATTTTGACGGGCTTCGAGACTATCTGAGAACCTATTCTGGAGCTCTTTCCGATGGTTCAGGTAACGGTGATAATAAGAACTTCCAGTCTTTAGATATTCGTTTTGTTGACTATAACTGGAAGTTAAATAACTTAGAAAACCGCTAAAGCTGACAAGAGCTCAAAGTTCACCGGTGACTGAGAACAAACACTTTGTTTTGCCTTTGTATTTTACAAAGCTTTTATAATTCTGTAATGGCCTGATTAAAAATGTTTTTTAGAAGAGTAAGATCCAGATTAACCCCCGCTATATTAGCCTCAATCCATTCCTGTCGAGAGATAAGGGGCCAAGTCACGTCATATCCCAATGCAAACAACATTTCTTCAAAAAAGAATCTCTGTACGCGACCATTTCCTTCTCTAAAGGGGTGCAATAGATTTATCTCACAAAATAAATCCGCAATTTGCTCGATAAATAATTCGTGGCTTTGGGCATTTTCTAATTGAGAAATATTTTTGAATAGCTTTTTAGCCTCAGGTTCTATGCGCGTACAAGTGCAAAATCGTGTTTCACCTTTGGATATATCAACATCTCTAACTTCACCCGCCCATTCGTATACATCCTGAAATAAATGGTGGTGGAGCGTTTTTAAGTGTTCAAACGTGAACTGTTGAATAGTCGCTTGAGGGGATTGATAGAGCCGGTAACGCTCTGCAGTAAACTCAATTTCGGCTTCGGCCAGTTTATCCGCATTCCGGATATCCAGCAGATTAATGAGAACATCCGTTCCAGGGTAGCAATACTTATCTTGTGCTACCCCGTATTTATCGCGCATACTTGCGTTTTAGTGCCGCAATAGACTGATTTTCGTCTATATTTTTCAACGTTAGCCCTTCGTACATTAGGCTGGTTCTAAAGTTTTCCATTTTGGGGATAAACTTTGCTTTCTTTTTTTCTGCCGTAGCCGTAGAAGAAATTGTATTAGTCATAATGCCTCCTATATAAGCCAAATTATACCGTAAAAGCGGTTATATGTCATGGCGCCGTTTGACCAAATAATCCACATAAAACACGGTTAAAGCATTCAAACTTCACAGCTAATATTATGAATTGCCGGAAATATAACGACACTACAAACCTGCCGCTTTAAATTTCAAATCTATGATGCTGGCCGTCTGGTAGCTCAATATCCAAACGCACTTTACCGCCGCCAGCTTCAATATAACGCTTTAGACTTGAGAGCTTTACGTCACGGCCCGACTTTTCCATTTTAGCTATAGTGGGCTGTTTAACGCCCAGCGCTTTAGCCATATCATTTTGCGTTTTTTTCATAAGCATACGAACTTCAGCTAAATGGATATCAAGCAGCATAGCCTCTGCTTTAGCTTCTGCATTGACTACAATATCCTCATTTTCTGTTTCAAGTATTTGCTCTAATGTTCTCGCCATTTCAATTACCTCTCATTAAATCGTCCAGGTGCTTTGAAAACTCTTTGTCAGCTACCGGTATCATTTCTTTATAAAATCGTTTTTCGTTACCTGTCTTTTCACCTGCACATAGCAAAACGGCATCTCGGACAGGATCAAATGCAAAAAACACTCTTATCGGATTACCTTTGCTCTGAACTCGAAGCTCTTTCATATTATGGTGGCAAGAGCCTTTCACCTTATCAGCATAAGGGCGGTTAAGCATTGGTCCCTTTGTTCTCAGCAATATCATGTATGCCAGTACATTTTCCCGATCAATACTATCTAAAGCGTCATACCAATTGTCGAACACATCCGTTGTTCTGACTTGCCACATATATTTTCTCATTTAAGCTTCCATGTTTATAGCCTTAAAGGTATATAGCATTTAGGCTATTGTCAAGTTTTCTACGTTATTGTCCTCTAATGTGAGAGTTGATAATAAAATTCCCGTTGACCCAAGCCCAATGTAGTGACGTAATAGCAGGCAACATTACTTTAAGGTGTCTTTATGAAAGCGTTACACGGTTTATTTATTCTTCTGGGTTTATTATCTGTCGTGCTGCTTGCTATATCCGGGCCTTTATACAAAAGCGGCACCGCGGAGCTTGGCACGGCATTTTTACTACTACGCTGGGCCGCCTATATTGGCGCGGCCACCTTTGTTCTGAATATTATCTGGTACTTTATTAGTCGGCCGAAAGGTCTTGTTGCGGGGCTTAGTGGTTTAGCCATTATTGCCGGAGGTTTTGCTTTTTACATGCCTTTCAGTCAGTACCTGAAAGCGCAGAATGTGCCTGCCATTCACGACATAACAACAGATACCCAGAACCCACCCGAGTTCGTTGCCATTGCTCCGCTACGCGCAGATGCCCCTAACCCGGCTGAATACGCCGGAGAAGAGACAGCGAAACAACAGCAGGAAGCGTATGCTGAGCTGAAAACCTACCAGTCGCTGGAGTCACCCAGTGAGCTTTTTTCGGCTGCATTATTAGCCGTTGATAAGATGCGCTGGGAGCTAGTGGAAAGTTCAGAAGCCGAAGGCCGGATAGAAGCGACAGCCACCACTACCTGGTTCGGTTTTAAAGACGACGTTGTTATACGCATACGCGAAACTGCTGGTGGCAGTGAGCTGGATATTCGCAGTAAGTCACGCGTGGGTCGTAGCGATGTGGGAAAAAATGCTGAACGTATTCGTGAGTTTATGAGTGAATTGACAGTACAGTTTAAATAACACTTTTATGCGCACAAAAGCGTACAATATCTCACTTTTATGCGCATAAAAAAGTTAAAACTTGCACTTTTACGCGCAATGAAGTGTAATGGCGGCTGTTAATGTCTACATCAAGGGTCGCTATATGCAACGAGTACTTCTTGAGAAACTACTTGCATGGAAGAACAAGCCGCAACGAAAGCCTTTACTTATAGACGGCGCTCGCCAGACAGGTAAAACCTATTTGCTGAAAGAGCTTTTGGGGCAACACTTTAAAAATGTCGTCCGTATCGACTTTTTAGAAACCCCTGAACTGGCTGATGCATTTGAGGACTCTTTAACGCCAGAAGATGTTCTATCAAACATCGAACTCATTACTGGCAAAGAGTTTAACGCTCATTCCGATTTGCTTATTTTAGACGAAATTGGTGAGTGCCCCCGAGCGGTCACTTCGCTAAAGTACTTTGCTGAAAAAGCCCCCAACATGTTCGTCACTGCCAGCGGATCAAATATCGGGTTATTAACTTCCTTTCCTGTAGGTAAAGTCGAACAGCACAACCTGCAATCTTTGACCTTCCAGGAGTTTCTCTGGGCATCAGGGGAGGCCCCCTTAATTAAAGCCTTTGAAAAACAATTAGACTCAACAGCCGCGCACAAACAGCTGTTTCACAAGTTAACTGACTATTACTTCACAGGCGGTATGCCCGAAGCCGTGTCTCGCTGGTTTGCAAACTCAGAAGAAAGCATCATTAGTAAAACAGAAGCGATTTCTGAGCTACATGAAAACCTCATTAATGGTTACTTACGCGATTTTGGCAAATATTCAGGAAAAACCAATGCTCAACTTATTGAGTCTGTGTTTAGTAGCATTCCGGCACAACTTTCAGCCGTTCGGGATGATTCGGTAAAGCGATTTAAATTTAAAGACGTTTTCGACAAAAAATCTCGTTACTCTGACTTTGAGAGTGCTATAAGCTGGTTGCACAAATGCCGGTTGGTATTAAAAAATTTTCCGATAGAAGGACAAGCCAAGTCACCGCTAGCAGCTTATCAGAAAGAGAACCGGGTAAAACTGTTCTTGTTCGATGTTGGTTTACTCAACCACATGCTAAATACAGGCTACAAAGAGATAAAGCAACAAAGCTACCAATACAAGGGGTATATCGCTGAAAACTTTGTTGCACAGGAACTTTCAGCTTTAGGTATTGAGCCGAGCTTTTCGTGGAACGACGCTCGCTCAGAAATTGAGTTTTTGCTGAGCGACAGCCTTGGCAACATCATTCCTGTCGAAGTTAAAAGCGGCCGCCGAACAAAAGCACGCTCTCTTCAGTCATACATTAACAAGTGCCAACCAGAAAAAACGATAAAGCTGACAGGAACTCAAGGTTCACCCGCTACTGAAAAAAAGCACTTTGTTCTGCCTTTATATTTTACTCAATATGTTACAAAGCTTTTATAATTTCATTAGCCTAACTCGGGAGTCTAATTACTTACGGAGCTTTGCGCAGTATCGGCTCCCCGTAACTTTCGTCTAACTGTCGAGCCACTGCTTCCGGAATAAAAATCTGGGCCACACTCACCACCACCTTCGTATTGATATCAACTAACCGAGTGTTAACCATTACACCGTCACGATGATGCGACAATGTACCGACTAATACATGAGTTATTGGCATAACTTCGTCCAGCTCCAGATAATCGCGAGTCAACGCAAAGTCACCTTTCGGCGTTACACGAATGAAATCAGTTGCTTTGAAATCCAGCACGCTAAGTTCGCGACGATGCAGCTCAAGCAGCAGTTGTTCAGACAATACCTGACTTAACGCTGAACTTTCATCATACTGACTGGTTACGCCAACCAAGTTAGTGATGCCGACCTTCGCTGTATTCAAGCGAATACTTGCATTATCCACTAACTGCTCAGCCAGTTGCGCGCTAAATTTAGCACTATCAGGCTGTGCGTAGTCCGCTTCTTCGCTCACTGGAGTTTTCGCGACTTCTTGTTTAGCAGGTAACACCGTGCAGGCACTTAATGAAAAAGCTGCAATTACTGTAAAAACGAATAACTTCATGACAGTGCCTCTTTTAATGACGTTGTAAACGGCCATTGACCAACTCAGCTTGCTTATTTGGCCAGTACAGGTGTTTAGGGACATAGCGATTAGCCGCTGCCAAAACTTCCTGATTGCGACGATCAATAATACGCAAATTAACCATAGTACCGGCGTCTTTGCGGGAGAGAGTTCCTACCAAGACCCAGTCAACTTCAGGGTGTTGCTCAAGGGTTTCGACATCACGAGAAAGTATGGTTGAACCTTCTTCTCCAATAGAAATATAGTTCTGGGCTCGAAACTCTACTAAGCTTAAGTTGCGCTCTTTAAAGTGCGCATAAATGCTTTCGCTCAACTGATGGCTTAGTTTGTTTAACGAGTCACCTTGTTCCGGCTGTTTTAGCGTTTCCGATAGCACCCAACGAGTTATGCCAATATTCGACTGATTGTCTGACTGACTTGATTGCGCAAGTTGCGCAGCTAATTGCTCTGCCAGATCATCGGCGATAGCTTCGTGCGGGTTATTACTGCTTGCCGCTGCCTCAACTGAAAGCAAGAAAAGTGGAAGAGAAAAAAACAGAAATAGTATTCGATAAAACATAGATTAACCTTATACGAATAGTAGCTTATGTTTTGTTATCGGCTGGGCGGGAGGAAGGTTTAGGGAAATTTGGAAAGTCGACTACGCAACGGCTCGATGAGCCATAAAAAAATCCGTAGTCAAAAAGCTTCGACTACGGATTTAAGACCTTTAAAAGATAGAACAACCGATCAACTAACTTTCTTAACTAACCGGAATAGCCTATAAATAAAGGAAATTCAATTATTTAACTCTAATTGATTACATTTCTAACGTTCCAGAAAAAATATATAAATTAGAAATTAAATGACGCACGCAAGTATGCAAAACGACCTATATTGTCGTAAATCGCAGAACCAGCTCCAGTGCCGGTTGTTGTCCCTGGCAAACCACGGTTGAAGAAGTTATCTATCCCCAAAGTCAAGCCCAGACCATTGTCAAACTCATAACCAGCCGTTACATCAGTTACGGCATAGCTTCCATACTCCATATAGTTACTTGGGTTTGGATTGTTTTCTAAAGATGTTGGCGTATAAAGGTCAACCCCATCTAAGAAACGAGTACGAGTACCAAAAGCCCAGTCATCGATCATATAGTTGACACTCAACTGCATTTGTAGCTCTTGATCACCTGTCACACCAGCATAGTCCGTATAGTTTTCCGGTTCATCTGCAAAAGGATAATCTTTTGCTTCAATAACATAAGTACCAATTAAATTAGTACGAAATTGGCCACCTAATGCATCAAAATCATAACCCAATTCAAAGTCAACACCTGAGTTTAATGAGCGTGCAATGTTAAGAGCAAAACCGCGCATCAATGTGATTTCACCTGTTGCAGAATCACGATCTACCAAATCACAAAATTGATTATTGATAGATCCAGCATCCACACAGCGGTTCAGAACAGTCTGAAATCCTATACTACTAATTGTATCTTCTATATCGATTTCCCAGTAATCAACGGTTGCACTGAACCCCTTAAACCAAGATGGCGAATAAACGATACCTGCCGTTATCGATTCTGATGTTTCTTCCAGTAAATCCGGGTTACCGCCAACTAATGTTTCTAAAGTTGCACTATCATAATTAGAGTCAAAATCAGCAGGAACACCTAATGCAGCACAGTTCGCTTCACGTTGAGCTCTACTTTCTTCGGTTTGATTAGCCAAGTTTGACACTTTACACGGATCGGCGACTCCGGCGAACGATTGGCTTTGGCCTGAGAACAGTTCATCAATATTAGGAGCACGAATGGCCTCTGAATATGTGAACCGAGAACGTAACTCATCATTGATAGTCCAGTCTAAGCCTAATTTCCAGGCTGTTGCACCGCCTATGGTGGAATAGTCTGCATAACGGACTGCAGCATCTAGATTCAATTGTTGCACTAATGGTGCGTCAGCCAATAAAGGTACTGTCACCTCTCCAAATACTTCTGAAACATCGTACGAACCGTCAGTTTCCCCCAAGGCATTAAAGAAGGTTGCACCTGTTTTTGTAAATTCATCCTCAATCGTTACACTCGATTCATCACGGTACTCGACACCACCGGCAAAACCAATAAAACCAGCAGGCAATTCATACAAAAAAGAATTACTGAATGTCGCATTGAAAACCACTTGTTCAATTTCTGAGGTACCTACTGATGTTGTTGTTACATAGTCAACTGCATCTTGGCTCGGCTGACCATCCCCAAACAGATTAATTGGAACACACCCATCAGCTTGTGCTTCTTCACTACGACAAACAATATTCCCACTACCGTCATCAACAGCATCTCTTGCCCAATCCATATTCTGCAAGATAACATTAGCACCGTTCACACGTTCAATCTCTGATTTCCCCCAAACCACTGACACGTCATAAGACCAGTCTTGATTTAACATACCCTCGAGCCCAGCTACGGCACGAGTTGTTTCACGAGTATTTTGCTCAATACGGCGACCAACGTCGTTATACATTCTGCTCATCGCAAGGGTAGATACGCCACGCTCATCCATTGTCTGTGCCAAACCTTCAGGTAAGAAGGCATTATCCCGGGAAAAATAATGAGAGCCAAAATACGGTTGACCAATATTTTCACCCTCACTCTTCACGTACTTAGCGTCATAATAGAAATTCATGTCATTCGTAATCTCGTAATTACCTTTTAAATTGTAATTAGCACGAGAAAATTCCGGCTGCACTTCCAGATACTGATTAAGGTTTATAAAATCACAGTCTTGGCAATATTCCCCACTGGGATTGACAACGTTGCCAGTATAAATATCGCGATAACTGCCATTCGGATTAAATGTACCCATTACCTCGTAAATTCCAGACTCACTACCGTCGTCCCAAACCGTACCCGGATTAGAAATCCAATAATACCCGGCATTCGGCAACGTAAAATTATCCGGATACGCAGGATCATTCATCTGCGCTTGCGTGCGAGGCTCATAAAGATCATCATGACGGAAAGTTCCGTATGAAGTTGCCGTCCAAGGATTGTCTAACGCATTCAGGGATTCCTGAGCGTTATATTCTGCTGAAAACGCAATGTTTCCTCGCCCATCAGCAAAGTTTGTGCCATACGAAAATGTGTACTTTTCATTACTGTAATCACTGTTCTCTGCGTAGCCTCGAGTTGCAGTTACATCAAGGCCTTCAACATTTTTCTTAAGAATAAAGTTTACAACACCGGTTACCGCATCCGCACCGTAAACAGCTGACGCACCACCGGTAATAATCTCAACACGTTCAACCCACGCACTTGGAATCGTATTAGTATCCACAGCACTTGAACCTGGCGTAGAGGCTACATGTCGCTTGCCATCGACTAAGACCAAAGTGCGGTCGGTCCCCATATTTCTAAGGTTCAGTGAACTTATACCTGCCGTACCAATAAAACGACCAGAGTTCGCAAGGGTGTAAGTAGTAGCTAATGCCGGTAAACGACTCAGCACTTCGCCAATGTTCATAGCCCCCGTTTGAACCAAATCATCCCCGCTAATAACAGTAACCGGTGATGGCGCACTTGCACCAATACGCGCAATGCGCGAACCTGTTACCTGGATTTTTTCAACATCCTGATTTTCGGCTTGACGTTGCTCTGATACAGAGTTAACAACTTCTTCTTCTGAACTCGAGGTTACATCTGCTTGCTGAGCGATGGCAGGCGCTGCCAAACCCATAGCAGCAGTTACTGCCGCTGCTGTAAGCGTACGTTTAAAAAGTGTATTCTTCATGAGTAAAACTCCCTGGAACATTTTTATTATGTTGCTTCTTATATGAAGTATAAAAGAATCTAGCAGGAAGTTAAAAGATTGTAAACTTTTAGTATTTATTTTGTTTCAAATAGAATGAGTCTACGAGATAGCTTCTCTCCGAGTTCCCTCTAATTTTCAAGTTTTAGTAGACCTTGATAGTGGTTTCGCGAGTATAACCGGGAAACGAAGTCCAAGTGACTGTATATGAGAGCGGCTCTAACATAGGTTATCACAGTTTTCCTGTGACCGATCTCTTAAAGCCCCAAGATGGTCATTCAGGCCGGTATTTGCAGGTTCTGAAAATAATTCTGCAAACGGGTTATCGTTACTGACTCTTGGTCTGCTGTACGATGTGGTGACACCAAGTTCATACGCTTTAATCCTCATTGTTTGTGACTTCTCGGCGCACAGTTATCAGAGTACAATACAACGCCGGTATGTAAGCTATTTTCTCTTACCAAGGTACGCTGCAGTAATTGCGCCGCAAGCTCCCCTACTCCTGCTTGTAGACTTCACTGCCAACAATTTTTCGGCTGAAGATATCTTCGATCATGTATAAGTAATAAAACTGACCACGCACATTACTCGATAAATAGGTGATGTCCCAACAGAAAACCTGACAGAAGCCATCAGATGTAAACGTGGCCGGGCGTGTTACTGCCTTTGGGAGCAACATTGCTGCCTCGATGGTGGAGCTGACCATGGTGCTTCAGTAAACGATAAAACGTCGATTCTGAAGCATAATACACACCGTTACCCAGCAGGGCCGGTACGATTTTTGTCAGCAGTAAACTGGCAAACCACTTTTCATTACACACTGCAAGTATCGTTTCCTGCTCAGTGTTTGACAACCTGTTCACTGGTTGAGGCCATATTGCCTCTGGGCATTTATCGGCAGTGATCTCGCCGTTTTTATACCAGCGTTTGCAAGTACGCAAGCTGATACCAACTTCACTGCAGGCCATACGCAACCGAGGTTAATTGTCCTCGTCGTCGTTTTCCCAAAGCGCATTTAATTTTTTTCGCAGCACCAATAATGCCGCAGTCTCCTCCAGTGCTTTTTCTTTTTCACGAAGCTCGCGCTTTAATTTTTTTATTTCCTAATGATCAGCTTTACGCTGCTGCCTGGTTTCCTGCTCTCGATTTTTTAAGCTGACAAATCCTTTCAGTGATTCCGTTTTCCAGGCTTTCACCTGATCAATGTAAAGCCCCTTAGTGCCGCAATATTCACTAAGCTCAGCTTCGCTCATTGAGCCGTTTTCTATCACAATAGCGAGCTTGGTTTCGGCTCGGGTGTTGGTTTCTTTCCTTGCACGGGACGACCTCGCTGTTTGGCTTTATCCCGCCAATTATACAGAGTCTGGACACCAATACCTTCCCGACGGGAAATTTCTGCAATCGTTAAATTCAATGGCGGCAGCATCCTACTCAGCACTGCCTCTTTCCATTCTTCAGAAGAACGAGGCACAATCAAGCCTTACCGGCCTCAAACTAGTTAAATTTTAAGGGGGGGTCAACTATCCTACCAGAGGAGGTTAGGTGGTGGAATTTAGTTTAGCCACTACGCCTTCTATATTTCATCTACCTAACAGCATGTTAATAAAAATGCTAGCGAAAAGAGCTATAAGGGGAAGTATGAAAAAATATACTGCTGTCAAAGGCGCTTCTGAAACAATTCCTTTGCTAGCCACCATCCAAAATAAAGTGCCTAAAATACTAAAGTATGATAGCCATTTTTTAATAGAATGGACGCTTATAGAGGAATTATAGTGACACGCTATATACATAAAAATATATACAAGACCAAAACTCAGAAGCATAGGCGAACCAAGCCCCCCTTGGGTCAACATAATAACTCCCCAAAGCACGCCCGCAAAATATATTCTCGCATAGTTTTCATCTTTATAATTAAACGCTGGAATAAGGAGGGGTGTGGTGGTCAACAAAACCAGTCTGATGCATCAACAATGACATGAGAGCGGACATTCATTAGTGCCACACACCGTAACATCGGGAACAGCGTTTGCCGTCTGTTGATGGTATTGCCGGAGCCAAAATGCTCTCTGAGCTGAGTCGACTCAGGGGTTCTGAACAGTGCGCCATCAACCGCAAACACCTGCAGACCCTGCCATTCATCCTGCGGATAGCGCTCCTTTCCCCATTTTTCTGCGCTGTGCTGAAATATCCATTGCATCGGCTGACTGCCCAGACGCTACCGGGCCTGAGTGACCGCACTTTTTGCCAGCATTTGCTCGTTCGCGAGACCATCTGCTGAGATATTTAAACTTCGGGCCACTTCAGCAATCGGTTTGTTGCGAAAAAACGCCATACCCAGCACCAGCCACATCACCTGCTCAGAAGGCAGTCTCCGGCGCCGAATAGCGGCTTTGTTTGATAAGTCTGCCGCTTCCTTCAACCACGCCTCCGGAATATGCTGTAAAAAGCTTTCCGTGCTTGCCGGCAGAATTAGATGTGTCAAGTAAAGATTGATTCAAAGGCATAAAAAAACTCCAGTGATAATTCTATCACTGGAGTTTCGCAGCCTCACTTGATCGGTCAACTGATCTGAGAAATTTTTCTTAACCGATCAGCATTGCGGCGAAGCCGGGCTTCTATTACATCATCGCATGATAACCCAAGCTTTAGAACTTAACCCCAAAACGAGCATATAAGTATTGACCCGCTGTATCATAAGAAGAGTTCAAAGTATTCATATCGTTATTATTAGTAACGTATGGAGGCTTCTTATCAAACAAGTTACGAGCACCTAAAGTAAAGGTTGTGTTTTCAGTCACGAAGTAATTCACTTGCGCGTCATGATAGAAGTAGCTGCCCACTTCGCTTGACAAATCATCTTCAGAGTAGTTGATATCCTCTACACTACCTTGATAACGAGTGATCCAGTTAAGATCCCAATTACCAACTTGGTAACCGAAAGTGAAGTTAGTACGTACTTCTGGGAACGCTGCAACACGACCACCGAAGTTAGTATCAGCACCATACATACCAGCCAATTCCAGTACGTCCCCACCCTCTTGCGCTAGGTAAGTATATTCATCAAGGAATGTGCCATCAACACGCATGTTAAACATGCCGTCACCTAAATCAGTTGACCAATTGATATCGTAGTCAAAGCCTGAAGTAGTGAAGGTTGAAATATTAGCCGTACCAGCCAGAATACCTGCCATGTAACCTTGTGAATCGCGGTAATCTGAGCCTGAATAGCCTGGACGACCTACCGCTTCCGGACCTAAGATAAGACCACATGAAGCTGATGAGAAGTCGGGGCTGTTATAACATTGAGCTATAATTGCAGAAGTACTTGGCGCACCTAACCCATCTTCGATTTCAATATCGTAGTAGTCGACCGCAATACTGAAGTTTTCGATAAACTCAGGCTGATAAACCATACCGACAGTAAAGCTTTCAGACGTTTCTGGTTCCAAGTCCGGATTACCACCAACCAAAGTTGAAGACTGGTTATTATCTAAACTGAAATCTCCTGGTAAACCTTCCGATGCACAATTATCTTTAACAGTCTGACTTTGACTACCTGAACCATAATTAATACAAGGATCAGTATAGCTGATATTTGATTCAACTTGTGGCGAATACAGGTTACCGATGCCTGGTGCACGGAAGCCTTCAGCAAAAGTTGCACGAAGCAACATACCATCGGCTGGTACATACTCTAAACCAAACTTAGTCGTCGTTTGTGCTGATAAGAAATCGTAATCTGAACGGCGTACTGCAGCAGATAAATCTAACCGCTCTACGCCTGGCAATCCTGCCAGTAATGGCGCATTAATTTCTAGATATGCTTCCTGCACGTCATAAGAACCTTCAGTTGGTTCTGCAGCAACACTGTAGATTTGCCCCAGAATTGCGCCACCATCTGGCTGGTTCTGGTACTCTTCCCAACGCTTTTCAAAACCAACTGCCCACGAAATCGGGCCTGCAGGCAAAGAGAAAGAACCGGTGTCACCTGTCAAGTTAGCCATTAACTGTTTTGTTGTTGCACGGTCAACCGGTGAGTTTGGCACTAATACGTAATCCATCAACTCTTGGCTTAATGTACCTGCTTCAAATGGGTTCCACAGACCAGGACATCCCTCGTTTACTCCTTCGTTGTTACAAAGAGCCGGGTCAAGGATGTGGCCGAAGCGCTCAGGGTTTGCACGACCGTACTCCACACGTGTATCAACATAACGTGCGTAGTTATAAGATACATCCCAGGACCAGCCATTATCTAAATACCCCTCAAGCCCGAAAACCATACGGTAATCAGAGAAGTCCTGAGTAAACGAACGTCCACCAGTTTCTTCTAGGCGACGGTAGATATAAGTGTCTTCGCCAATTGGGTTATCAGGATGATCTGCTGCTACGGTAGGTCCCCAAAATGTTCCTTCGGCAGCCATTAGCTGATCGGATTGACGGTTAGTGAACCCACCTTCCATAAACGCGTTTAAGTCACGAGTCAACTCATAATTAGCTGATGCATTAATTGAGAACACGTCTTGTGGAGTTACCATATAACTTGCTGGCGCAAAGTTATATGCATCTTGTTGCCCGTCATAAGGACGAACTTCGCCGGTTTGCGGATCAACGACAAAACTCGTGCCTGCATTACCTGAGTTATACTGAGAATCTGGATCGGCGGCTGACCAACTACCGTATGGAATTGTTGAGGAGCCACCAGAAACGAGCTCACCGCCTGACTCAGATAAAGGAACACGAGAAAAATCCCGGTCGCCTTGCCAAATAGTGTTACGGTTTTGGTACTCAAGCGCTAAAGTGACATTACCTTTATCGCTGGTTGCGCCGATAACAGCCGAAACTTTTGTGGTTTCACCGTCACCTTCACCTGTTAAATCGTATTGAGCTGAGAATTCAGCACCTTCGAAATCTTTCTTCGTAATGAAGTTGATTACACCGGCAATGGCATCTGAACCATAAATTGTTGAGGCACCGTCACGTAAAACTTCAACGCGCTCAATATAAGCCATTGGAATTGAGTTCAAGTCGCCAGACGCAAAACGGCGACCGTTGATTAAAAGCAAAGTACGTGATGAACCAAGTCCGCGTAAGTTTGCTGAGGCATAACCGACTGAGCCATTATTGGTGTTAGAGCCGTTATAACCACCGTTCATTGATGGAATGTTATGGATGAACTTTTCCATACTGGTAAAGCCTGAATTTTCGATTGCTTCAGCATCAAAAACCGTAATAGGGCTGGCGGTTTCTGTATCAGTGCGCTTAATGCGCGAACCAGTAACCTGGATACGTTCAACGTCATCAGCCCCGTTCTCTTGAGCGGCAACTAATGCCGGAAAGCCCAATGTTGCGGTAACAGCTAAGGCTGTTACGCTTTTACGAAATGTCATATTTTTCATGAGTAAAAACTCCCTGGAACGTTTTTATTATATCGCTTCATTGAGTTGAAGCTGCTTAGAATTTAACAGGAAGTTATATATCTGTAAACTTTTAGTGCAAATTTTGTTAAGATTATTTTGTTTATGTAAAACCGCAAAAAGTGGCTCTCCGCGTTCTATTTAAATGCCTGTATGCAGTAACCAACCTCCCCACTTTCAGGGAACTGCACTTCTTGCACACTGACTTTCTTAAAGCACGCACCTTCGAGGGATGCTTTTAAGTTATTTTCACTCCCAATTTGCTCAGTTGCTTTTAGTAACGTTTGTGTCCTCGCCTTATGCGCAGTTAACGATTCTAAGTATCCGTTATAAACTTGGTGTGACTCAGTTTCTTTTCCCTCGGCAGCAGCTTTTAGAAGATGCTTGGTAGCCGGCACAAAGTTCATGGCATGAAAAGCCCGGTTACGTTCATGTTTTCGCGCAAACTGATTTAATAGTTGCTGTGCTTGCAACGCAGATGAAGGTAAGTTGTTGGGCCCTTGCTTTAATAGCAGGTGTTGCAAAGGTGCAACCGATTTCTTTAAATGTTTAAGAGCAGAGGGTAGCAGGTCATAAATAGCCTGGCTTTGTTGGTATATTGTAGACTCTTTGGAGTGTACTAGGGCAATAAGCGCTCCACCCCGCTTCAACTGTCGGTGCAGGTTTTTTAAGCCAGTGCTCATATCGCCATATTCAAGACCGTAATGCGAGACAAAAGTACCCACTTTTTTATTCGACGGTAATGAAAACGTTTCATACGGTGTTTCCCCGGTAAGCTTTAACTGCTTGTTCGGCGGATTAATTTGCGCCGAATCAATGCCAAGAATTTCGAGCTTTTTATTTTTCGCTTCGGCGTATTCATTCAACCATTCGACGGCAATACCGTTACCTGTACCAATATCGACAACAGGCTGTTTAATAGACAATTCATCCATCCGCTCAAACCAAAACTTGCGCATTTGGTAAATTTGTAAACGAGAGCGCTCATCTAAGAAACTTGCTTTGGCGCCTTTTTGCCAAAAGTAAGTCCATGGATTTTTTTGTGTCATTTTTCTTCCTTTTATTCTTCTGGGTAAATATCAAATGCAACGGTTAAGCGATTTCCGTCTCTTTGAAAGGGGGTGGTTCCATGCCAAAAATAAGAAGGGAATAGAACTAATAAGCCCTCTTCAGGACGAATTAAGTAATCGGCACTATCGTCTTCCAGCAATTCACTTTCACCAAGCTTTAACCAGCCCTGACCATCTGCGGTTAGCTCCTTATTCGCCGAAACGTAATAACAACCACTTATCCAACCCGCATTGTGATAGTGGTTTTTGTGGTAGCCGTCCTTTTTTAATTTAACCGACCAGGAGCCGCTAAAGTCAAAACGTTTTCCGCTATGTCGCAAAAAGGGGTGATCAGAGTCGTTTTTCAGTTGATTGACCCATTGCGCAACATGTTGCTTAATTCCCGCCGCTAAATGCTGAATAGTCCCCTCAGAGGTGGCGAATAAATGTCCGTCTGTTTGCGTTCCGTTACGTAAAGATTGTTCTAACGGGTGCTGCAAGCTCCCATGCAATGCTTCAAGAGACGAAACAAGTTCCTCGTGAAAGATACTTCGCGACGAAAAACCGGCCGGCACCGCTAAAAAGCGAGCCGTCACCAAACGATCAAAATCGTATAAGTTTCTATAGGAGTCGTAAAGTCCGGCACGTTTAAAAATGGACGCCAATAATGCCCAGTCACCTTGTTCTGGACTCTGCGATAAAGCGATAAGCTTGCGCCCACTTTCCAGTGCTTCTTCATACTGCGCTAACGCCAGTTCACATTTCGCTTTTGTTCTTAAAGCCGCTGGAGTTGCATCACCACGAGCCATGAGCTTATCAATGCTCTGTAACGCTCTTGTATAACACCTCGTTTTAAAAAAAACATGAGCACGCATAACTTCAAATTCATTAACTTGCTCATTGGGGTCAAACTGTCCCAGTAAACTTATAACGCCAGAGAAATCTTCACTTTGCATAAGTAAATAAGCATAGTCATAAACTAAAGGCAAAGGAAAGTTTTCTGTCTTCAATGCTTTTTTATAGAAAAAATCCCAGTCGGAACTTGCTAAACGCCACTTCACTTCAGCCCAGATTCGCTGAGCACGTCGATGATTCAAATTGCGCTTTAAAAAATGTCCGACCATCTCCGAAGCCTTCCGCATTGAGTCTTGTTCACCCATACTAGCCAAGCACTGGGCTCTTAACAGGTAAGCTTTCTCAGAACTAGGTGAATACTTTAACGCAAGGGCAAGGTGATGCTCAGCTTGAGCAAACCGGTTAGCCTTCACCAGCTTGATCGCAGAATTGTAGTGTTTAATATAAAGAGAATGAGACACAATAATTACCTTCAGTCAAAAAAAACCCAGCCGAAGCTGGGTTTTATCAAAACTAGCGTTGGTAAACCTTAGAACTTCATACCAATACGAGCATACCAGTATTGGCCTGCTGTGTCATAAGATGAGTTTAAGGTATTCATATCGTTGTTGTTTGTTACATATGGAGGCTGTTTATCAAACAAGTTACGAATACCTAAAGAGAACGTAGTGTGTTCACCATAGTAATAGTTTGCTTGCATATCATGATAAACGTAAGAACCAGTTGAGCTACTCAAGTCGCTTGAATCATAGTTGATGTCATCAGTGCCTGACTGATAACGAGCTGTCCAGCTAATGTCAGTGTCACCAATTTTATAACCTGCAGTTAAGTTGGTACGTAATTCAGGGAATGCCGCAACACGACCACCGAAGTTTGTATCCGCACCAAATTTACCTGCTAATTCAAGTGGCTCTGAACCTGCCTGGGCTACATAAGTGTAATCACTCAGGTAAGTACCATCTAGACGCATAGTCAGTTGACCGCCCGCTAAATCGCGACTCCAATTAATGTCAAAATCTACCCCTGAAGTCTCAAATACTGAGATATTCTGAGTATATGCCAGAACACCGGCTATATAACCGTTTGAATCACGGTAGTCAGAGCCTGACCAAGAAGGTCTGTCTACTGCTTCAGCACCTAAAATTAACCCACAAGAGTCGGCCGAAAAGTTTTCACTACCATAACACTGAGAAACGATAGCACTTGTGCTTGGTGCACCAAGACCATTTTCAATTTCAATGTCATAATAGTCGACAGCAACGCTTAAGTTATCAATAAATTCAGGCTGGTAGACAATACCCATAGTGAAACTGTCGGAAGTTTCTGGTTCCAAATCTTCGTTACCACCAATCAAGGTTGAAGACTGATTGTTGTCCAATGTGAAGTCTGGTGCAAAACCTTCGCCAGCACAATTATCAATAACATTCTGGTTACTGCTGTCGCCATATTCTACACAAGGGTCTGTGTAAGAAATATTCGATTCTTCTTGCGGAGAATAAAGATCACCAATGCCTGGTGCTCTGAAGCCTTCTGCAACAGTTGCACGTACCAATAAACCGTCCATTGGAACGTATTCTAAACCAAATTTTGTTGTGGTTTCACCGTCAAGAAAATCATATTCAGAGTAACGGACTGCAGCAGACAAGTCTAGTGACTGGACGCCAGGCAGATCGCGTAGCAATGGAACATCAAGTTCAAGGTAAGCTTCTTCAACGTCGTAAGAACCTTCGGTTGGCTCTGCTGCAACACTGTAGATTTGTCCAAGAATTGCACCGCCATCAGGTTGGTTTTGGTATTCTTCCCAGCGTTTTTCAACACCAACAGCCCAAGATACTGGCCCGGCTGGTAAAGTGAAGCTACCGGTGTCACCTGTTAAGTTAGCCATTAATTGTTTCGTGGTACCGCGCTCTACCGGCGAATTAGGCACTAAAGCGTAATCCATCATCTCTTGGCTTAATGTACCCGCTTCGAATGGGTTCCACAAACCTGGGCAAGCTTCTTGTGCGTCACAAAGAGTGGGATCAAGCATGTTCTGGAAACGCTCTGGGTTTGCACGACCATAGTCTATACTTGAGTCGACAAAGCGCGAATAATTGTAAGATACGTCCCAGGACCAGCCATTGCTCAGATAACCTTCAAAACCGAATACCATGCGGTAATCAGAGAAATCCTGAGTAAATGAACGACCACCTGTCTCTGTCAAACGACGATAAGCATAAACCTCTTCGCCAATTGGGTTATTAGGGTGATCAGCAGCTACCGTTGGTCCCCAAAATGTGCCTTCTGACGCCATTAACTGATCGGATTGGCGGTTAGTGTAACCCGCTTCCATAAAAGCATTTAAATCACGAGTCAACTCGTAGTTTGCAGAGGCGTTAATGGTAAATATATCTTGCGGAGTAACCATGTAGCTCGCTGGAGCAAAGTTATACGCGTCTTGCTGTCCGTTATACGGGCGAACTTCACCGGTTTCAGGATCAACCACAAAACTTGTACCGGCATTCGCTGAATTATACGGTGAATTCTCGTTAGCTGCAGACCAAGAACTATAAGGGGTTGTTGAAGAACCACCTTGAACTAGCTGGCCACCCTCTTCACTTAGCGGGATACGAGAAAAGTCACGATCGCCCTGCCAAATTGGATTACGGTTTTGATATTCAAGCGCTAAAACTACGTTGCCTTTGCCACTGGATGCGCCGATAACACCAGATAGTTTAGTCGTTTCACCATCACCTTCACCGGTAAGATCGTATTGCGCTGAGAATTCTGCACCTTCAAAATCCTTTTTCGTGATGAAGTTAATAACACCGGCAATGGCATCTGAACCATAAATGGTTGAAGCACCGTCGCGTAATACTTCGACGCGCTCAATATAAGCCATTGGAATAGAGTTCAAATCCCCTGAAGCGTAACGGCGGCCGTTAATCAGGATTAAAGTACGTGATGAACCAAGGCCACGTAGGTTAGCAGACGCATAACCGCCCGAGCCATTGTTTGTGTTTGAACCGTTGTAACCACCGTTCATCGATGGAATATTGTGCACAAACTTTTCCATCGTCGTGAAGCCTGATGATTCTATTGCTTCAGAGTCAAATACAGTGATTGGGCTTGCGGTTTCCATATCAGTACGTTTGATACGAGACCCCGTCACCTGGATGCGTTCTACGTTGTCAGCGCCACTGTCTTGGGCTGCGACTAACGCAGGAAAGCCTAACGTCGCAGTAACAGCTAAAGCCGTTACGCTTTTACGGAAGGTATTACTATTCATTGAAATTACTCCCTGGAACATTATTTTTGAGTTGCTTGATTGGCGAAAGCAACCTGAAACCGATGGCAGCCTGACTACTTATTGTTCGACCACCCGTTTTCGGTAACAACCTTTTAACGCTGTAAGGACTTCATTTCAATAGGCGTTTAAGGCTTTTCTTATCCCCTTTGAACCGACAGGTCAAAAAACAACCTATTAGGTTATTTTGAGATCAGATTTATTAATAAAAATAACCTATGTATCACAACTTAAAACATATGTTTCCCAGCTGTAACAAGCTTAATTTAAGCGATTTAGCTAAAGTTTTTTAGTAACGAATTTAGCGGTTCTTTAAACAGTTTTGAAGCATAACACTGCGCCAAAAAAAGCTCCGCGCAGGCAACGGTATCCGTCAGTGCATGGTGGTAATGATAATTGGGTAAGTTATAGCGTTTTCGACAAGCACTCAGAGTAAGTTGACCGCCTTGAATAGGCTGTTGGGGGTTACGCTCCAGTTTATTTTTCTCGAACGCTAGAGTGTCGAAAATTGCCAGAGGTTTGAAAGGGATTCCGTACTGAGCCTCTATATGTTTCAGAAAACGCCAGTCCATGCCTTTATGATGGCAAACAAGTACGGCATGATTCAAAGCTCGACTTAACATGGCGAAGGTTTGTTTCGGTTCGGAACTGTGTAGAAAATCCTGCTCAGTTAGACCATGAATGGTCGGGCTTTGACCCAGATCCAGCTCCTGTCCATGGGAAAAAACATGATACTGCGCATTACCATAATGCATTACTGGCGGGTGTATGGTCATCCAGGCAATCGACAAAACTTGGTGCTTTTTAGGATCCAGCCCGGTACTTTCAATATCCAACGCCACATATCGCAAACTTTGCCAGGGTTGCTTTAGTTTCTGCCGTCTGTCGTACCAGTGAGCAAGCTTCTGAAGCCATTGAGACATAATTAGTAGCCCTGTCGGCTGAACTTCAAACCAACCCCTTGTTGCGCTTCTTTGATGATCTTAAATGCCGTTTTAAGTTGCCGCCTCGACAGGGTACTGAGTTCGTCTGGCTCAATTGCGTTCCTGGGCTTATCGCTACCCCATACTTTTAACTGATGGTTTAATCGAAGTTGTGTCAAAAACTCCCAAGCTTCTAATAGTGACTGGTTGTCGCGTCGGTTTAACAAGCTACTGCCCTTTAACGTGGTCAAGCGCGCCGGAGTGCTCGGAGACGTAATGCCAGCCTGCAAAGAATAAATTCGCGCAATATCGTTTATTAAAGCAATACCGTAACGTTTAATATCAATAGTATCTCCGTCATTGCTATCCTCTGTACGCAGTCGATTAAACAAGCCAAGCGGTACGGAAATACGGTTAACCAAAATCGCTAAATTGCCGAGGAACATCTCGTTCTTAGCCAGTTTCGCTATTTCTTCACGGTATTCTTGATAGAACTTACCGGAACCTACAACTGGCCTGCTGTCAAAAAATATTTGGCAATACATTAGCGCCTTGGGGGTTGGACTCTCAATCCACCCGCTGAAACGGGTTTTCCATTCATCGATAGTGCCACGACACTCAGGGTTAGAGGCCATAATATTGCCCGGACACGAAGGAATGCCGCATTCATTTAACCCCTCACAAACGTAGTTCCCCAAACCCGCAAACCAGTCCTTTTGCTTTTCGGTTAAACCATTACTGAGCAACAGTCCGTTGTCCTGGTCTGAGCTTAAAGTTTGATCTTCCCGCCCCTGCGAGCCAAACGCCAGCCAGCTGTATGCGGCAGGTGCGGCACCGTTTTCCTGCTCATATAACTGTATAAGCTGACGTGTCATGCCGTCAGTAACTGACGCCATAAGACGTCCTAACACCGATGTTTGCTTTACGCGGCTGGCAAAAGTCTGTAAATACTCCGGAAGCTTTTGCGCCTCCTCAATCAACTTTTCTTTACTTCCGGCCTTGCGGATTGCGCTAATAAGAAAGACCGGATCGCTGCGCTGCTGACGAATTAAGTCTGTCGCAGTCACCATACCCACCGGCTGATTTTTATCATTCACCACAGGTAAATGATGAATATTGCTGGACGTCATGGTGGTTAATGCATCCATTAACGACCGATTCTCATAAACCGATTCCGGCAATTGTGTCATTACAGCAGAAACTCGAATATGTAGAGGGAGTCCTTCAGCCACAACTCGGTTTCTCAAGTCTCTGTCAGTCAAAATTCCGACCAGCTGGCTATCATCAACCACTAGAACAGAAGATATACCGTGACTAGCCATAAGCTTAGCGGCCTCCTGTACAGAGGTGTCGCTGGATAAGCTGACCGGAGGCATAGAAACAACGCTCCCCACCGTTTGCGCGCTCCAGTCGCTATCTGTGCCATCCTCGTTTTTCTGCTCAGCTAACAGGCGCTGACCATGTGCTCTTATAAAGTATTGTTCGAAAGGTTTAGATGCATTACGCAACCTGTCAAAAGCTGACTGTGGTAAAACGTAAACAATCCCGTCCTCTATGGCTTTGAGTTTATTGACTATTTCCCGACCCGATAATAAAGACGGATAACCAAACAAGTCGCCGCTTTCCAGTCGTTCTATTAATCGCCCGTCGGCTCCCCTTAAATCAAGAACACCTGAGCGGACGATAAAAAGTGCCGGTCGCATATCTCTTAAGACTTCATTGCAGTTCTGCTCGTTCATATAGACCGATTGCAACTGCGACACTGCCCAGCTTCGTTGTTCTTCAGGCAACGAGTCAAAAGGAGGGCAGTCTTGTAGAAATGAATTAACTTCCATGGCTAATCCTAATTTATAGAGAAGCTGATTTCAGTTTTGTGTACTAACCTGAGTTAGTCAATAAAAAGCCCAGCACGAGGGCTGGGCTTTTATCAACTTATATCCCGTTAGTGAGACTGAGCTTCACCGGATCCTTTTGGATACCGTATAGACTCAACCAGTTCCTGAATTTCTTCCGGAGCATCACCGGTAAACTTATGCACAATAACAGCAACAACGAAGTTGATGATCATGCCTAAGGTACCAATACCTTCAGGAGAAATACCAAACAACCAGTTTTCTTGAGTATTCAGCTCGGGAGCGACGAACTTGAAGTACACAATATAACTGAAGGTAAATAGTATACCCACAACCATACCAGCTATCGCACCTGTGCTGTTCATACGTTTATGGAACACGCCCATGATTATCGCAGGGAAGAAGCTTGCTGCGGCTAAGCCGAAGGCAAAGGCGACCACCTGCGCCACGAAGCCGGGCGGGTATATACCAAAGTAGACTGAGATGACAATTGCTGTCGCAGCTGCAATCCTGGCGTATAACAACTCCTGTTTATCCGTTATATTCGGTGCCAAATTTCGTTTCAGTAAATCGTGCGAAACGGAGGTTGATATAACGAGTAACAGACCTGCTGAAGTGGAAAGTGCTGCGGCAACACCACCTGCGGCAACCAAAGCGACAACCCAGGCCGGCAGTTCACCAATTTCTGGATTCGCCAATACCATGATGTCACGGTCAATGGTCATTTCATTGCGTTCATCACCTGAATAGAACATTTTGCCGTCGTTGTTGTTGTCTTCCCACGTGATTAGGCCAGTTTTTTCCCAGTTTTTAATCCAGCTTGGCGCGTTATCGTATTCAACACCTTGCAGGTCTGGGCCGTTAATTGTGTTGAAAATATTTACTTTAGCAAACGAAGCAATAGTCGGTGCTGTTAAGTAAACCACTGAAATAAATGTCAGAGCCCAGAAAGCTGAACGGCGTGCATCACGTACTTTCGGTACTGTAAAGAAACGCACGATAACGTGAGGCAGACCAGCGGTACCTACCATCAATGCTGCAGTAATGAAGAACACATCAACTTTACTTCGCACACCTTCAGTGTATTCGGCAAAACCGAGTTCTGTCGACAGCCCATCCAGTCGTTCAAGTAAGAACTGTCCGGAGCCGGGAACGCCATCGGCTATGGTGGCACCAAAACCCGTTTGAGGCAGTACATGACCGGTCATCATTAATGACAAGAATACCGCAGGCACAATGTAAGCGAACATCAATACAATATATTGTGCTACCTGAGTGTAGGTTATGCCTTTCATACCACCCAATACGGTATAAAAGAAAACAATTATTGCACCAATGATAACACCTGTTGCGATGTCAACTTCCAGGAAGCGGGAGAATACGACACCAACACCTCGCATTTGACCTGCAATGTAGGTAAAACAGATCAGGATCGCGCAGATAACTGCAATAGTACGTGCCGTTTGAGAATAGTAGCGATCGCCGATGAAGTCAGGCACAGTGAATTTACCGAACTTACGTAAGTAAGGAGCAAGACACATAGCCAGCAGTACATAGCCACCAGTCCAACCCATTAGGTAAACAGAACCATCATAACCGGCAAAGGCGACGATACCCGCCATTGAAATAAAAGAAGCAGCTGACATCCAGTCTGCGGCCGTTGCCATACCATTGGCAATAGGGTTAACCCCGCCGCTTGCTACATAAAAGTCATTAGTTGAGCCGGCACGTGACCAAATCGCAATACCTATGTATAGGGCGAAAGTCAGGCCGACGATTATAAAGGTGAGCGTTTGAATATCCATAGCGCCTTAGTCCTCGTGTACATTGTATTTGTTATCTAACGCGGCCATGCCTCTCACATAAATGAAGATAAGCACGATGAAAGTCAGAATGGAACCTTGCTGTGCGAACCAGAATCCCAGCTTGAAGCCGAAGAAAGTGATTTCGTTAAGCACGTCCACCAATATAATTCCAAAGCCATAGGAAACGACAAACCATACAATTAGCAGCTTGAGCATCAAGCTGAGGTTTTCTTTCCAATACGCTTTGGCATGGGATTCGCTTTCGAATGCCATAACGTCCCCTCCAGTTGTTCAACATTATTGTTTTTGATCGCTAACAAATGTAAATGCAATTGTTAACAAGGGGAATAGGACTTTGGTCGTAGCTGATTGAAAGGAGAATTCAGACATAAAAAAAGCCCCCAGCGTGAGCTGAGGGCTGTTTTATTTGTAGTCTGGACAAGGTTTCGCAGAGCTCAACCTGTTCAGCGGGGTAAAGCCAAATGGTTGGCTTTACCGGGAACCCGCTTCACCCTACTCTCGTCGTAGGTCACCACCAGAAATAAAAAACCCCAGCCGATTGGGCTGGGGTTATTTATTTGTAGTCTGGCGGTGACCTACTCTCGCATGGGGAGACCCCACACTACCATCGGCGCTGGTGTGTTTCACTTCTGAGTTCGGAATGGATTCAGGTGGTGCCACACCGCTATGGCCGCCAGACATAAACTGTCACAACATGTAAAAACTGACTGCTTTTTTAAGTAAAAGCCACTCTGTTGAATTCACTATCTCACCTGATGTGAACATCAGGCTACTT
>NZ_DF266789.1:811327-975454 GCF_000320945.2 Idiomarina sp. 28-8 | reverse complement strand
CAACACGCTGCTTTTCTCGCCAAACTTAGGCCAGACATGACCTATTTACCTCTATCTGCTATAAAGGTTGTAACAGCTTTTAACTCAGGAGCACACTTATGGCAGATATCCGTAGTTACTGTGAATATGAACCAGTTATCGGTGAACGCGTTTACCTGGACCCCAGTTCGGTCATTGTCGGTAATATTACAATAGGCGATGACAGCAGCGTATGGCCTATGGTCGCAGCGAGAGGCGATGTTAACCGTATTACTATTGGCAAGCGCAGCAACATTCAGGATGGAACCGTTCTTCATGTTACGCGTAAATCCAAAGCCAACCCTGATGGGCATCCCTTAGTTATTGGGGACGAAGTTACCGTAGGGCACCATTGCATGCTGCATGGTTGCAAACTGGGTAACCGCATATTAGTAGGCATGTCAGCCGTTATAATGGATGATGTCGTAATAGAGGATGATGTCATTATTGGAGCCGGTAGTCTGGTTCCTCCGGGCAAACGCTTAGAAAGTGGCTACTTATATGTCGGCAGCCCAGTTGAAAAGAAAAGACGCCTTAATAGTGGTGAGACGAACTTTTTAAGCCAATCGGCACAAAACTACGTCGATTTAAAAGACGACTACCTTTTACAGGTGAGTCCAGTTTCTTAAGTTAATGGAAGCTTAGTGGAAACGACGGCTTTCCAGTCGAGAGAAACTTAACAGGCCGGATAAGTCTTTTAACCGGCCTGCAATAACATGCACCACACCGTCGTGAATTTCGACAATGCCTTTTACCCAAAGTAGGTTGCTGGTCAGGAAGCATTGTCGAAATTGGCGGGCGGTATTCGCCCAGACCACCACATTGCTGTTTCCGCTTTCATCTTCCAAAGTTAAAAAAGTGACGCCGCTACGGGTGCCAGGCCTTTGACGGCAGGTGACTAAGCCGGCCAGAGTCAGCACTTGTCCTGAGCGGCAGGTCATTAGGTCGCGGGCCATAACACAGTTTTTTAACTCAGGGTTATTTCTCAGCAAAGCTAATGGGTGGCGGCCTAAGGTCAATCCGGTCGACTCATAATCCGCTTTTATATTGTCCGGCTCATCAGGCGCAGGCAGTTGGCGGGCAGGGCGATCCTTAACATTCTCAAACAACGGCATTTGCTGATCACTCATAGACAAGCTTTGCCAATGTGCCTGATGCCGGTGTCCAGCAATGCTCTTTAATGCGTCGGCGCGGGCGAGGGCGTTGATATCGGAGTCCCGCAATCCGCTTTTTCGCAATTCATGCATGCTGGTGAAACCGTCCTCCGGCCTTTGCATCAACGTATGTTTTATTCTGCTTTCGGATAGGCCTTGAATTTGCCTTAAGCCCATGCGGACAGTCTCATCAGAGTTCGTATCTTCTTTAGGCAACCAGCAATAGTTCCAGTCGCTGGCGTTAATATCCGCAGCCAAAAACGCTACGCCGTGGCGTTGTGCGTCCTGTACCAACTGCGATACCGAATAAAAACCCATAGGCAAACTGTTCAGTAAACCGACATAAAAAGCAGCCGGGTGGTAGGTCTTAAACCAGGACGACACATAAGCTAAATTAGCAAAACTGGCAGAATGAGACTCAGGAAAACCATATTGTCCAAAGCCACAAATTTGCCGGAACAACCGTTCTGCAAACTCCTGCTTATAACCTCGCTCCAGCATGCCGTTAATAAGCTTGTCTTCAAAGCGGGTTAAATGCCCATTTTGCCCCCACGAAGCCATTGCCCGACGAAGCTGATCCGCTTCGCCACCGCTAAAGCCAGCCGCGACCATAGCCAGCTTAATTACCTGCTCTTGAAAAATAGGTACGCCCAGCGTTCTTTCTAATACCGACTTTACTTCATCGCTAGGGTAATCAACCTCTTCCAGACCTGCGCGGCGACGTAAAAAGGGATGCACCATGTCGCCTTGTATGGGGCCGGGCCGCACTATCGCAATTTGAATGACCAGATCATAAAAAGTTTTGGGCTTTAATCGCGGCAACATATTCATTTGCGCCCGCGACTCTATCTGAAAAATCCCCATAGAATCGGCGGTTTGCAGCTGCTGATAAACTCGGCTGTCTTCCTGCGGAATGGTTGCCATGGTCAGTTGCTGGTCATAGCGCGAATTAATAAGCGTCAGCATTTTTCGTAATGCCGTCAGCATGCCCAGCGCCAGCACGTCTACTTTTAATAAGCCCAGGCTTTCGAGATCCGTCTTGTCCCACTGAATAACCGTACGGTCCGTCATCGAGGCATTTTCTACCGGAACCAGCCGTGACAAGTCATCAGCAGCGATAACAAAACCGCCGACATGCTGCGACAAATGCCGGGGAGTACCCATCAATTGCTCAGTGAACTGTAAAAGGTGCTGCCCCCTTACCGAATTTGTGACTTCGGGGTGCTGTTGCACCAGCTGTTGCTGCCAGCTTTGCTCTTTGTCGCGTCGGTCTAAGTTGCGACGGAAATACTGCAGTTGCTGCTCACTAAAGCCCAGAGCTTTGCCAACATCACGAAAAGCACTTTTAAAACGGTAGGTAATAACCGTTGCAGCCAACGCTGCGCGCTGCCGACCGTACTTGCGGTAAATATACTGAATGACTTCTTCGCGGCGCTCGTGCTCAAAGTCCACATCGATATCGGGAGGTTCGTTCCGTTCCTTAGAAATAAAACGTTCAAACAACACCTGAATTTGCGCCGGGTTAACCGCGGTAATGCCCAGACAATAACAAACCACCGAGTTTGCTGCCGAACCACGCCCTTGAAATAAGATTCCCTGCTCACGGGCAAAACGAACTAAGTCATGAATGGTTAAAAAGAAAGGCTCGTAGCTTTGCTCTTTTATCAGGCTTAGCTCTTTTAAATAAAGCGCTTTTATCGACTCGGGCACACCTTGCGGATAACGCCAGCGAGCGCCTTGTTCAGTTAACTGCTTTAAATAGCCGGAGGCACTCATACCTTCAGGAACCAGTTCGACGGGGTATTCGTAACGAAGTTCGGACAGACAAAACTGACACTGCTGAGCAATAACCAGTGTTTCGGCTAGCCACTTTTGCGGGTAGCACTGTTGCAACTCACTCAGGCTTCGCAGATGATGCTCCGCGTTGTTACTGGCTAACCCCGGCTGATGCGCTAAAGAGCCACCATGTTGAATCGCGTTCAGAATGTCATACAGCGGCTGTTGTTCAATGGTTGCCATGCGAACGCCACCAGCGCAGGTGACTTTCACTTTAACGGCCTGTTGTAGCTCAACCATAGCCTGAAAAGCCCTTTCATCGTCAGCCTGGTAATGCCGCTCGTATAATAGCCAAAAGCGCTGCTGCCATACCGATTTCAACTTTTCACCAATGGCCAGAAGCTGGGCCTGAGAAAAGTCTGGCTGCCACAATAAAAGACACTGAGAGAACCCGTCGAAAAAATCATCGATGTTGGCCTGATAATGGCCTTTTTCACTGCGACTACGGAACAGTGTAATTTTTTTACAAAGCTCCGCATAGGCTTCCCGGGTTGGCGCCAGCACAACCAGCGTACCCACTTCGGTCACCCTGAATTCACTACCCACAATCAGTTTAATACCCTGCTCTTTTGACTCCTGATAGGCTTTTACAATACCGGCCAAAGAGCATTCGTCAGTTATTGCTATGGCGGCATAACCCAGATCATCTGCGTGCCTCACCAGTTCCTCCGGCGAAGCGGCTGAGCGCAAAAAACTGTAATGGCTTAAACTGTGTAGCTCAGCAAAAGGTTTTCCACCGGAACCTTTGAACATATCAGCTGAACCAACCATGCAAATACCATTGTCCGGACTCAAAATAGAGCCAACCCACACGCTGAAACTTGTCCCGGGCAATCCAGTAGTCGCGCGCTATGTCACCAGCGTCCCACCAACCACAGACTTTGCGTTCCGGCCCGTGACGTAGTTGCCATAAATCAATTGAAGTTGGCTGCGGAGGCTGTAATAGCCAAAGAGGCCGCTTAGGCGCCGCAGATAAAATTTGAGGCTTTTCCCCTGCCGGGCGTCGAAATTCGTTATTACCGGGGCGAGGGTCGTCATTCATGGCTGGCGAGAACACGGCATTGTTGCCAAGCTTAGCCTGTAACCGGCCAATAAGCTGCAGTGTTTCATGCCGGTGTTGCTGCACACCAAAAAAGTGACTGTTGTGCTGTTCAGACTGCAATAGCTCGTTAGCTACCAACGTAATTTCTATAACCGCTTCTGGCAAGGGTATAGATTCCATTTTTAACTGCAGTAACGACAAAAAACTCTGCCCCCGCCAGCCGGGTTCAGCTAAAGCGACGGGAACAACAGAAGGAGGTTCATATCGGTGATGCAGTTCAATACTAACCTGCTGGGTTACTTTTTGCCGCTGATAGAGAAAATCTTCCAGCTCACCGAACAGTCTTTTTAGCGGAAACAACAACCCTTGCCAGTGAGGAATTTCAGTGACCAGATCCAGGCTTTGCCGGAAACTTTCCGGTGGAGTGAAAAAATTATAACTTTGCTGCTGGCGACCCTGAATTCGCTCCAGATATAACTGTGTTTCCAGGCCCAACTGCCGGCCGACTTCATCTCCCGATAACTGTATGAGCTCTCCCAGCTGACGAAAACCAGCGGCTTTACAATGCTTCTGTGTTTTTGTTCCTAAACCGGCAGCACCAATAGGTAGCTGAGCCAGCAGCTGTGCAGACTCTTTGGGGTTTAACGAAACCGGGCAGTCATATTCTGCTAATAATTGAGCGGCTAAAGGGTTATCCGCGACTGCCAGCTGAGCCTTAATTGGCAGCGCATCAACCTCTCGGGATAACGTGTTAAATACCGCATCCATCCCGCCATACAACTGCGCCAGACTACTCAACTCAATTGCCAGACCTTTGGATGGATACAAAACTAACTTAGCTGCCCACTGGTAAAGTCGGGTGGCTAATTGCTGCAACACCTGCTGCTCACGCTCCGGAATATATTCAACGAGTTGCAGTTGCTCACAAAGCGATATTGCCATAACCGTCTGGATAGAGGTTTTGACCCCAGCCTCCCGCGCCAAGGTGTTGCACTGCACTATAACCGACTGGTTACCCTGTAACTGGTAAAGTGCCAGCGGCAGGGTGTTGCTGTCAGGCTGTAAGCGCACCCGATTATCCAGTAGTAGTTGGGGAAAATGACAATATAGCCACATTAGTTCAGAACAACGCCTTCCAGCGGCCAACCCACTTTACGTTTTAGTATGTCGAGCGTGACACCCGATTCACCAAGCTTTAACCGTACACGGTTAGAATAAGCCCGCGCCTCTTCATTTAAAGCGGGTTCGCTCAAGACCACGCCCATCTGCCCGGTTTGGGCAGCTTTATACCAACGCCGAACAGATTGAGCTGTCGTCTCTTTTTGTGCAAACCAGCCTAAAGCCAGCGCATTTTTTGTCTGCAATATCTGCTCAAACGCCCAGGCAGCTTTCTCTGCACTGGTCTGAACAACCACCTGCATAGACTCATTAAGTCCATAATGATGTAAGCCAGCAGCCGACAACCAGGCCGGAGGGTTTACCCAGAAAACTGACTGCTTTTGTTGCACCGCACGCTGTATTAATGGCAACAATAGTGCCTGCTCCGAAAAAGGAGTTGGCAACTGCCATTCATGCAACCCCGGGTATTGCCAGCCACCGCCCAGCGCCGTATCTAACGACGAAAAACCGGAGCTTAAGGTTGCTGTCTGATTGTCGGTAACCTGACCATGCCAAACAAGCCCTTGCTGAATAAGAGTCTGAAGCTTTGTCTGCATAAAACCTCCGAATACTGTACATATATACAGTATCATTAATTTTTACTCGTTACCAACAGACATCATTACTGGCTTCAGTTATTATTTATCTCATTGTTTCTAATTAGGATAGGGCAGCATGCTGACATCAATACTCATTCCCTTCAGAGTCGTTATTAACTTTTCATGGGGATTAATCACCACCGCTATTATTGGTGTTTCGATTATTAGTATTGGTATTTTTAAAGTGTTACTGCCTTTTAAAACGCCTCAGCGCATTTGTTCTTTTCTGGGGAATGCTCTATTCAGAGTCTGGGCGTACTGTATGTCAATGATGTTCCAGCTGACTCAACGCATGGAATGGCACATTGAAGGTGACCTCGATATCCACGAAAAAGGCTGGTACATGGTTATGGCTAACCACCGTAGCTGGGTCGATGTGCTGGTATTAATGCATTTGACTCGTCGCCACATGCCTATGCCCCGCTTCTTTTTAAAGTCACAACTTATGTGGATACCCATTATTGGCTGGGGCTGCTGGGTACTGGATATGCCTTTTATGAAACGCTACTCAAAAGAGTTGCTGGAGAAAAAACCACACTTAAAAGGCAAAGACATTGCAACAACAACACGCTCCTGCGCCAAATTCCGCCACATTCCTACAACTGTGGTGAATTTCTGTGAAGGCACGCGCTTTACCCCGGAAAAACACGAAAAGAAACAGAGCCCCTTTCGCAACCTGCTGCCACCTAAGGCCGGCGGTACGGCTTTCTCTTTGCAAATTATGGGAGGTCAGTTTGAGGCCATTCTGGATATTACCATTGTCTATCCGGGAACCGATAAACGCCCGGTAGTCTGGCATTTATTAAGCGGACAATTGAAAAACGTCTATGTTGATATAAAGACACGGCCCATTACCGCTGACTTAATCGGCGATTACGCCAGTGACGAAGTCTTCAGAGCCCATTTTCAACAATGGTTGAATCAGCGCTGGCAGGAAAAAGATCAAACCATTGACGAAATGCGTAAGCAAATTCACAGCACCCGCTAAGGGAGTTTTATAATGGACTTCGAGTTTGTAAAAGAGTGGCTACAGAAATTCGGTATTGAAAGCAATTTACAGGAACTGAGCCTGGCTATCAGTTCATTAATGGTTCTTATTGGTTGCTATATTACCTATGCCATAGCGCGTTGGCTTATCGACCATGCCATAGAGCACTTACTAAAAAGAGCGCCTGAGCGTTGGTATAAGTCATTGGTTAACAGCGGCCTTTTTAAGCGCTGCGCTAACTTAGCCCCGGTTATCCTGATACACAGTTTCATACCGATCCTGTTTATCGATGACTTTGAAAGCTGGCAGTCCCCGCTACGTACCGTTGTTGGTGTTTATCTTACCTGGGTTATTACCAGCATCCTCACGGCTTTAGCTAACGTAGTATCCATTGCTTATGATTACTCTTATAAAGCACGTGAAGTCCCCATTACCGGGGTCATACAGGTTATAAAGCTCGTATTGGTACTAATGGCCATTATTATTACCATCGCCATTATTATGAACAAGTCCCCCATGTATTTACTCAGCGGCTTCGGCGCCATGACCGCCATTCTTATGGTGGTTTTCAGGGATACCCTAATGGGCTTTGTCGCCGGAGTGCAATTGGCGACCAACCGTATGGTTGCTATTGGTGACTGGATTGAACTGACTGATCACGGGGTTGATGGTACGGTTCAGGAAGTCGGCCTAATTTCCGTGCAAGTTGAGAACTGGGATAAAACCATTGTTTACTTGCCCACTTATGTATTAATACACGAGTCGTTTAAAAACTGGCAGGGAATGATCAATACAGGTGGGCGGCGCATGAGACGTTCACTAATGATTGATTTGGACAGCTCTAAAATTCTGTCGAACGAACAGTTAGAAGAACTTGCTAAAAAGCATTTTAATCAGTCCGCTGACGACTGGCTAAATGCCAATGAACTCGACAAACCGGTAAGTAACTTAACTGTATTCCGGGTATTTACTGACAATTATCTAAGGAACCACAAACAGGTAAGAGAAGATCTGACTATTATGGCTCGCCTTATGCAGCCTACAGCAGCAGGGTTACCGCTGGAAATTTATGCGTTTTGTAAACAAACGGACTGGATGAAATACGAAGCGGTACAAAGCTCAATTATCGAGTATTTATACAGTGTGATGCCAGACTTTGGACTGAAGAATTATCAGTACTTGAATAACAACCACGCCTTCTCTGAAAACAAAGAAGGCGCTTATTGTGACTATAAACCGGAGTCCTGAGTTACTTTTCTAACAGATAACCGGCTAAATCAGAAAAGTCTTCCTGAAAATTATCGCTGTCACGGAAACCCTGTGGCAGCATTTTGTATTTACCGTTAACGATAAAAGTTGGCGTTGCGTTAACCCCTAAGTTGCTTGCCCGGCGATCCATTTTAGACGCCGCAGCGCGCACAGTGAAGCTCGCCATAGCTTTATCAAACTCATCACCGGAAACACCGTTAACAATAAACACATTACGAATGTCCTGCTTGCTGGTCAGCATGCTATTTTTATTAAAGTTGTAATCAAAAATAGCCGCGGCAATCTCTTCTTCCTTATTCAGTTTTTGCGCAACGACAAAAGCCTGAGTCATGGTCTCGCCCACGTTACCGCGAGGACTAATGAACGACACATGAGCCTTCTTGAAAGCATCCGGGTATTCAGATTTCAGTTCTTTTGCAATAGGTTCAAAGCGGTAGCAGTGCACGCAGTAAAATGAGAAAAACTCTGCAATTTCCGGCTTGCTGGTCGCTTCATCGGCCACCACTTCGTAGTGGACACCTTCTTCAAAATTCTGAGCCTGAGCAAAACCCGCTGCGACCATTAATGCCCCGGCAAAACCCATTAACCACTTTTTCATTATCATTTCCTGTTATCTGTTAAAACTATCTATTCAAATTAGCCATTAAAACCAAGGTTCAGCGGCGCTTCATCCAGCCCCGCCAATTGTTCTTTCAGTGCCAGAATCTGCTGCTCCCAATATCGGCTTTCTGCAAACCAGGGAAACGCTCGCTGAAAGGCACTATCTTGCCACCGGCGTGATAACCATGCCATATATTGAATGATTCTGAAACTGCGCAAAGGTTCAATTAATATCAATTGCGCCGTATCGAATTCGCAGAAATCTTCGTAGCCAGTCAGCAGGGCATCCATCTGTAATGTTTGCTCCTGATGCGATCCGTTCAGCATCATCCATAAGTCCTGAACTGCAGGGCCGGAGCGACAATCATCAAAATCGACAAAAGTCAGTTGCTCTTCATACTGCAGAATATTACCAATATGGCAGTCGCCATGCAGACGCTGATACTCGAAGTCCTGCAAAGGTGTAGAACGTAAGCGCTCACTTAAGGGATCAAGAATGGCAAAAAAGGCGTCTTTTAATTCAGCGGGTAATAAAGCGGACTGGTGTAGCTCGACCACGGACTGTTCCACAAAACCTTCATAGTCAATGGTTTCCCGGACTTTAAACTTGCCTGCCTGAGCCACCGCATGCATACGGCCTATTTGACGGCCCAGTCGCTCAAGTTCGTCCAGGTCATTCGGCTCAAAGGCTCTGCCGCCAATGCTTGTATACACACAAAAACGATAGCCTTCAAACTCGTGCAGACGCTTTCCCTGAAGCTCCAGAGCCGAAACCGCCGGAACCTCGGCTTGCGCCAGTTCCTCAACAAACTCCAGTTCTTCGTTAATTTGCTCTGTGCGCCAGCGCTGCGGGCGATAGAATTTTGCCACGTAACGTTTGCGATCGTCGTCAGCAAACTGATAAACCCGGTTTTCGTAGCTATTAAGTGCCAGCAAGCCCGATGCGGGATACAAACCGACACTTTCTAAGGCATTAACAACCAGATCCGGCGTCAGTCCCTGAAAAGCAAAGTCCGACGCGTTCTCTGTAAAATCATTCATATAAAAAGCGGCTCTGATGCGTATTAGTTATATCCGCATTATCAACCGCTGTGACCACGAAGTAAAACTCTGTGACCTGACCTTCTAATAATGATGGTGGAACCGCTACGGTTACCGGCAAGGTTCCGACTTCACCCGCAGAAACCTGTTTCGTAGAATCGCCAATTAACTCGAACTCATCAAAACCTTTAACTTCCACGCGGTAAGTCATGTCCTGTTGCGACTTATTGACCAGCTTTAAGGTAAAGACGTTTTCAATTTGTCCTTCTATATTTTCTCGGAACAGCTGGTTACGGTCACGTAATACATCAACCTCCAGAGGCACACGGGTCGCGACGTCCCAAACCAGTACGGTACTAACTACGAGAACCATAATAAAGTAGCCGATACTCTTCATCCGCCACGGATTGGTTTTCTCTTTTTTGTTTTTGGCGGCTAAGTTACGTTCAGTGGTAAAGCGGATAAGTCCTTTTGGATAATTCATTTTATCCATAACGTCATTACAGGCATCAATACAGGCGCCACAGTCGATGCACTCGTATTGCAGACCGTTTCGGATATCGATGCCGGTAGGGCAGACCTGCACACACATATAGCAGTCAATACAGTGACCTAAGCCTTTTTCAGCGGGGTCGGCTTTACGCGAGCGTGGGCCTCGGGGCTCGCCCCTTTCAGCATCATAAGACACGGTGTAAGTGTCTTTATCGAACATAGCCGACTGGAAACGCGCATAAGGACACATGTGCGTACACATAATTTCCCGCATATAACCGGCGTTACCATAAGTACAGAATGCGAAAAAAAGAACACTGAAGGTTGCCCAGAAACCGGCGTCCAGGGTAAAGAAGTTCAGGAAAAGTTCGCGTATGTCAGTAAAGTAACCCACAAAGATCATTGCGGTTAATAGAGACACCAGGATCCAGCCGGTCTGTTTACCGGTTTTGCGCCAGAACTTGTCAAAGTCCATTTTGCGTTCATCCAGTTTTATACGCTTATTGCGCGGCCCTTCGAACTTTTTCTCAAACCACATGAAAATAAAGGTCCAGGTGGTTTGCGGGCACATAAACCCACACCAGACCCGACCAAAAACGGTTGTCACAAAAAATAACGCAACGGCGGCCACAATCGCAAACCAGGCAACTACAGTGAAGTCCTGCGGCCACAAAGTTAAGCCATAAATACGGAAGCGCTGATCCATAATATCGAGCAGAACTGCTTGTTCGCCCTGATAAGTCAGCCAGGGAATGAGAGCAAAGACAGCCAGCAATAGAAAACCAAACCCACGTCTAAAATACTCCATGGCACCTTTGGTATCACGCACGTAAATTCGGCTGCGGGGGGAGTAGTTATCGTTGTGTTTCTGTCCGTCTGGACGTTGAATTTTGACTTTATCGGCGGACTGAACCGTTATTTTTTGTTCCATGAGCAATACCACATAGTGTCACGGCGAGGTGCGCACAGTATAACGGATCTTAACTGTTTGCGCAGCTCACTGGGCTGAATTAATGATGCAATCTAAAAGTATGTTACAACCAGCTTCCACGTCATGCCAGTGCGACCACTCATCGGGTGCGTGACTGACCCCATTTACAGACGGGATAAATATTAGCCCGGACTCCGTAATCTCTGTAAAAAATTGAGCATCGTGTCCTGCGCCACTGGGCATTTTAAGACACGAATAATTTCGAGCTTTAGCTTTCTCTTCTATTTGTTTTGTCAGCTTTTCTGAACAGGCCTGAGGGTTCAGCCAACTCACTTGCTCGTATTCAAACTTCAAACGGTGCTTACGCGCTATTGCTGATAACGCCTTGTTACAGGAGTCTGCCAGCTCTTTCATTACATCGTTACTCATGTCGCGACCAACAATAGTAAACACCGCTTCACCCGGCACGGTGTGCGGACTCCCGGGCTTCAAGTCCACTTTGCCCACGGTAATACGCGTTTTATCGGTACCGTCTTCAGCAATAATGCGCTCAATTTCGTGAGCAAAATCTGCCAGCCCCATAAAAGCGTCACTGCGCATATTCATAGGAGCAGTACCAGCGTGGTCGGCTTTACCTTTTAAGTGAACTATCCATTTAAACACCCCGGAAATGCCTTCCACTGCGCCAATGGTTATCTCTTTCTGAAACAGCACCGGTCCTTGTTCAATGTGCAGTTCGTAAAAGGCTTTTAGCCGCTCCGGAGGCCAGGCAGCGTCCAGTGCATCCATAACGTCCATGCCATGGGCGGCCATTGCGTCCTTTAAGTACACATTATCAGCATCGTGAGCCGACATAAGCCAGTCCGGATTCAGCACACCTGCAATAGCCTGAGAACCCATCATGCCGCCAAATCGGCCTTCCTCTTCGGCAGTACCAACAACCCATACAGGATGCGCTAATTTCACGTCATTTTCTTTGATCGAGCGCAAAACTTCGAAGCCCGCTAACACTCCGAGTGCGCCATCGAAAATCCCCCCGGCGGGAACAGTATCTAGATGTGAACCGGTAAGAATAGCTGGTTTTTTGCTGTAGTCGCCAATACCAAAAAACACATTACCGGCACCATCCATAAAGGTCTTGAAACCTTCGGCTTTAGCTTGCTCCATCATCCAGCGGCGGGCTTCCATATCGGCATCGGTAAAACCCCAACGGTACATACCATGATCGGTCTCGTTATAACCAATTTTGGATAGCTCCAGCACGGATTTTTTTAAGCGGTCAGCATTAATACTCAGCATAGTCACCTCCTTTGCTTTTATTATTAAGCGTAGGACATAAACTAAGGAGCACCAAAGGCGTAAAAAAAGCCCGCACCAAAAAGTACGGGCAAAGGTTGCACGGGGCAAAGGGGAGCCCCTAGAGGGTTTACGACAGTTTGCGTGCAGTTAAGGCTGCATTAAGTACCGCCGCCAACTTAATTGACGATTGAATCGCTTGCGCTGAGACCTCGTGCTTCAGCAAAGTTTGTACGTGCGAATCAATGCACATACCACAACCATTCAGGGCCGACACCGCCAGTGAGAACAGCTCAAAGTCTGCTTTGTCCACACCCGGGTTAGCCATTGCATTCATGCGGAGCCCCGCAGGAAGCTTAGAAAATTGTTTATCGCTAGATAAGTGCAGGAAGCGATAATAAATGTTGTTCATTGCCATTAACGACGCTGCCGTTTTCGCTGCTGTCTTAACGTTTTCTTCAATTTTGCCATCGGCTTCTTCTTCCACTGCCTGAGTCAGCTCGCCGTCCGACAAAGTGTAAACCAGCGAAAGTGCTGTGCCATAGAACTGGTCGCTGGTTAAACCTGACTGCTCAACATTTGAAAACAAGCTCGACAGGTTAAGCTTGGTGTCTTTACTGTGATCACCCAATAACTGTTTGTAGTCTGCAATTGCCATACTTTACTCCTGAAATCCTCTGAAAGTGGGGAACAGGCGCCGATGGCAATACCATCAGCGCTTAGTTTAGGGGAGTAACCACCAATTAAAGGGTGTCGCCGCCCAACGCGCGGTTACAAGGACACAGTTCATCGGTCTGCAAACCATCTAAAATACGAACGATTTCTGCCGGGTTACGACCTACGTTCAGGTTGTTTACCGATACGTGCTGGATAACATTGTGCGGGTCAACAATGAACGTAGCACGCAGAGCAACATTCTCAGCTTTGTCACGAACACCTAATCCGTCGACCAAAGAACCGTCGTCAGCAAAAGAGTACTGGTTCAGGCGGTCAAGGTCAGGGTGCTCACGGCGCCATGCCAATTTCACAAATTCGTTGTCGGTGCTGCCACCCATAACAACGGCGTCGCGGTCAGCGAAGTCTTCGTTCAGTTTTGCGAACTCAACAATTTCAGTTGGGCAAACAAAGGTGAAGTCTTTCGGGTAGAAGAAAATGATTTTCCACTTACCTTCAAAGCTGTTGTTGTCGATAGTTTCAAAAGCGCTTTCGCCGTTTTCTTCCGGCATGTTGAACTTAGGTTTTGCCGCAATTACGCTGAATTCTGGTAGTTTATCGCCTACTGTTAACATAAATTGTCTCCTTGATTGAGATTTAAAATGTATTCGTTCCTTAACGAGTCGAGAGCTAGTGTACGGACGGAGAGAGATTGGATAAAACGAATAAAACGGATTATGATAATCGGAAATACCAATTAAAACGCGACGGATAACCTATGAGTAAATTACCGAGCCTGAAAAACCTGAGCTACTTACTGGCACTGCACCAGGAACAAAACTTTAATCGTGCGGCAGCGGAATGCAATGTCAGCCAGTCAACACTGAGCAGTGGCATTCAAAATTTGGAAGAACAACTCGATTGCCAACTTATTGAACGCGACCATAAATCCTTCCTCTTTACTGCCTTAGGCGAGGAAATTGTGGAGAAAGCGCGGGACATTATCAGCGCCTCAGAAGAATTACTGCATTATGCTCAGGGGCAGGGCAATATTATGGAAGGACCGTTAAGACTCGGCATTATTCCGACCATAGCCCCGTTTGTTATTGGTGAGCTCAGTAAAAACTTACAGAACAAGTTCCCTAAACTGCTGCTGCAGCTTTCCGAAGATACCACGCAAAACTTACTGCACCGCCTGCGTAACGGCGAACTGGATATTCTTTTGCTGGCTCTGCCTATGGATATTCAGGGGAATCAGAAGTGGATACTGGGTCGAGACCCATTCAAACTAGTGGTGCATAAAGATCTGGCAGAAACCGTCGGCGAACCAGTCGATTACGATAAACTGCCTGATCGCAGCATTTTCCTGCTGGAAAAAGAACACTGCATGACCGGGCATGCGGTCGCAGCCTGCCAGTTAACGGACTCGATTAAGATGAACCCGTTTACAGCAACCAGCCTGCACAGCCTGGTACAAATGGCTGACGCCCGCTTAGGCGCTACCTTTATTCCACAAATGGCCATTGACCAGGGCATTTTGGAAAATACCGACCTTGTTTCATTAAAGCCCACCGGGCAGGAAGCCTCCCGCGATATTGGCCTGGTATACCGCCCAACCACCAGCCGTCGACAAACTTTCCGTAAAATTGCGGAAGAGGTTGCCAGGTTGCTGCCAGTCAATACGCTGAATTAAACTAACGCCGTCTGGCCGGCGGCAACGGATAACGCTCGGCCAGACTAATGCTCTCCCCGTCGGGTTTAATGACCCGGGCATGACGACGATTCAACCGACGCGGATCGGTCACACCACAAGAGTGCGCAATAATATTAACGCCATATTCCATGTATTTATGGTAGTTGGCGACACGCACCGATTTATCTTCTGGATCAAGCCCTCGCATTAACTTAGGGTCGTCGGTAGTGACTCCTGTTGGGCAAGTATTTTTATTACACTGCATAGCCTGAATACACCCCAGCGAGAACATAAAACCACGTGCAGAAGTAACAAAGTCGGCTCCCATAGCAATAGCCCAGGCAACATCTGCAGGTGTGATCATTTTACCGGAGACAACTACGCGAACACGGCCGTGCAACCCAGCTTCGGTGAGCTTATCAATAAGCATAGGTAAGCTTTCAGTCACTCTCAGACCAACATAATCCATTAATGGCTGTGGTGCTGCGCCGGTTCCACCATCAGCGCTGTCCAGCGTAATAAAGTCTGGGGCGTATTCTTCTCCACGGGTCAGGATGCAGTCGACCAACTCGTCAATCCAGGACGGGTCACCCATAACAAATTTAAAGCCGGTAGGTTTGCCGGTAATTTTGCGAACTTTTTCAATGAAATCGAGCAGCTCTTCATTGTTACTGATTTCCGGGTGCCGGTTCGGGCTAATGGCATCTTCGCCTTCTACAAGGCCACGGATTTGTGCAATTTCCTTATTCACTTTTATGCCCGGCAAAATACCACCTTTACCCGGCTTAGCGCCCTGACTCAGCTTTATTTCAAACATTTTCACATTGTCGTGGCGGCCCAGCTCAGCAAGCCGATCTTCATCAAGCCGCCCTTCTTTATCCCGTACCCCAAACTTCGCGGTGCCCATTTGGAAAACAATGTCGCAATGTCCCATCAAGTGGTAAGGCGATAAACCGCCCTCGCCGGTATTCAGCCAGCAGCCGGCCTTCGCCGCCCCCTGAGACAATGACTTAACCGCAACCGGTGACAAGGCACCATAGCTCATCCCGGACACATGAAAGTACGAAACCGGAGAATAGGGCTTTTGACAATAAGGACCAATAATAACCGGCTCCGGCGATGTCGCCTGCTCAGCCATAGGTGGGTAAGGAGCGTTACTAAAAATGATGGTGCCGGTGCGGCTTAAATCCCGGGTGGAGCCGAAAGCCACGTTACGGTCGGCATTTTTTGCGGCACGATAGACCCAGCTTCGTTGGGCACGATTAAATGGCATTTCTTCGCGATCCATAGCAAAGAAATACTGGCGCATGAATTCCCCCATGCGCTCGAATAAATAGCGAAAGCGCCCCACAACCGGATAGTTATGGCGAATAGTATGCTTATTCTGGGTTTTATCGACGACATACATAACGCCAATAGAAATCACCAGCGTAATAATAGCCAAAACAAAAATGGCGGCTAACCACTGCGCTAAAGTAAGTAAGGAGTCCGTGCTAAAAACGTTGCCGCTCATGGGTACCTAATACATTTCTAGTAATTGATAAGAGTATTAACGGTTAAAGCGACAAACAGATCAAGCACAGTGTCATCAAAATTTTGAAGAATGACGTATACTCTAAATAATTCAATAACAAGGAGAGACCTATGTTCAATCCAAAGTTTGTTTTAACGGCAATATTGGCAGCTTCAGTAAGCGTGACGGCCACAGCCGAAGATGTCGAAACCGAACGCCATAAAGTCAGTGTCAGCACACTTGCGGATGGCTTTACTAACCCCTGGGGTATGACTTTTCTTCCTGACAAAAGCATTTTAGTTACCGAGCGCTCCGGCGACATCTACTGGGTATCCGCCGACGGCAGTTATCGCGAAAAGATAAGCGGAACGCCAGAGGTGGTAGCACAAGGCCAGGGTGGTATGCTGGATATTACCACTGACCCTGACTTTGCTGAGAATAACTGGGTTTATATTAGCTACTCTGAAGCAGCACAGGACGGTGGGAAAGGGAATAGTACGGCCGTTATGCGGGCGAAACTTGACGATAAAGAATTTACTGAGCAGGAAGTTATTTTCCGTCAGGCACCTAAGTACGAAAGCAATAACCACTTTGGTTCCCGGTTAGTCTTTTCACCTGAAGGGCACTTATACATTACTTTAGGTGACCGCTATTCACGTATGGATGACGCACAGACACTGGATAACCATCACGGTAAAGTGATACGCATATGGCCTGATGGCAGCATCCCGAAAGACAACCCTTTTGTTAACAATGATAACGCTCTGGACGAAATCTGGTCTTACGGTCACCGCAATGTGCAGGGTGCCGATATTCATCCTGAAACGGGCGAGCTCTGGACTGTTGAACATGGCCCACAAGGCGGTGACGAAGTAAACATTCCGGAAGCTGGCAAAAATTACGGTTGGCCAGAAATTACTTATGGTGTTGATTATGGCGGTGGCATTATCAGCGAAGACGCAGTCAAAGAAGGTATGGAGCAACCCTTCTATTACTGGGTACCCTCTATTGCCACGGCCGGAGCCACATTTTACAACGGCGATGCGTTTCCTGAGTGGAAAGGCGATTTCTTTGTCGCAGCTTTGAAAAGTTCACTGGTTGCTCGCCTGGACTTGTATGAAGGTCGCATGATGCATGAAGAGCGTTTATTTGAAGATGTTGTTGAAGCTCGTATTCGCGACATTAACCAAGGCCCTGACGGTTACCTCTATTTATTAACCGACCAGCCTGACGGTGCCATCATTCAAATAAAACCGGCGGATTAATATGTTGTACTCAGCTGTATTAAGAAAACTCACTTACACGGGGCTGCCTTTATTGGCGGCCTCTTTCGTTGTTCACTCCGCAGACGTAGACGAAACCGTTGTTGTTACAGCGACACAAAGCGAAACGCCCTGGTTGACTACTGCGGCCAGTATCGACCGCGTGAGCGTGGAAAACACCTTACCTTCTATGAAAATTGATGCTGGCGATGCCTTAGCCGGGGTGGCGGGCATTCAGGCTGACAACCGTTACAACTACGCACAGGATACACGCCTGGTGGTTCGGGGCTTTGGCTCGCGTGCGGCCTTTGGAGTAAGGGGTTTGCAGTTAAATGTCGACGGCATTCCGTTATCTATGCCCGACGGACAGGCACAAACTTCGAGCATTTTTCTCGACAGCATTGATTCGCTGGAAGTATTGCGCGGTCCATTAGCAACGCTGTACGGTAACTCCGGCGGTGGTGTGGTTGAATGGTTCAGCCGCAAGCCAACAGAAACCGCGTTGGAATGGGGTGGACAGTTCAGCGAAAATGACACTCAGCGGTACAATGTTAATGCCCAGTGGGCAACCAACACCAATCAGCTGCAAATTTTAGCCTCAGATTTTCAGACCGACGGCCCGCGCAGGCATAACTCAGCCGAGCGCCAACAGCAGGCGATACGCTGGTATCATCAGTGGGACGAGCAGAACCGCTTTGTTATTCGTTACGACAATAACGATGCGCCATTATTGCAAGACCCCAGCGCACTAACGCCCGAAGACTGGCGCGAAGACCCAACTCAGACAGTACAACGGGCAATTGATTTCAACACGCGGAAAGATATTCACCACCGTCAGGGGTCTTTTAGCTGGTTTCATGAGAGCAACAATGGTGAGGGGTTACTCTCGCTGTGGCAGGGTGACCGCGATATAGAGCAGTTTCTGCCTTTTGCCGGTGACGACACAACAAGCTCGGGCGCCGTCATTGATGTCTCTCGTCAATTTGAAGGTGCTCATGCGCGCTGGCGTCAACGCGGAGTTAACTGGTCAGCAACCGTGGGAGCGCAATTAGAACGCCAGCAGGATCATCGCTTTGGTTATGTGAATGACAGCGGTGAAAAAGGTGACTTGCGCCGCAACGAATTCAACTGGATTGAAAATGCATCAGCTTATCTACGTTTTCAGTGGCAGTTATCGGAAGAGCTTTCGGCAACCGGCGGAGTTCGTTACAGCGACATCAATTATGAGGTAGAAGACTACTTTACCGAGCTGGATAACTCCGATGACAGCGGCAGCAGCGACTTTAGTGAGACCACCGCAGCTGTTTCAGTTACCTGGCAGTTTCTGCCTACCTCGGCGACTTATCTGAGCATCGGGCAGGGATTTGAAACACCGACACTGACTGAGCTGGCATACCGAAATCAGGGCTCGGGCCTGAACCGCGAACTGGGTCCGTCCACGAATGAGCAGTGGGAATGGGGTATCAAACACCAACTACCACAAGACTGGCGACTGCATTTCGCGTTCTTCGGTATTAAAAGCGAGGACGAAATACTGGTGGATCAGTCAAACGACGGTCGCACAACCTACCGCAACGCGTCGGAAACCTCGCGCGAAGGTGCTGAACTCAGTATTAACGGAGCATTAACGCAACAGTTAGATTTACTGCTTTCATACAGTTACATTGATGCGACCTTTGATAATGGTCCGTTGCAGGGGAATCAGCTACCCGGCGTAGCAAAAAGTCAGGGGTATTTACGTCTTAACTGGCAGCCCACAGAGCAGTGGCTGGTTCAGTTAGCCGGACAGTACCGTAACGAGACACCGGTTAATGATGCAAACGATACCTTTGCCCCTTCTTATACGACTTGGGATATCGCTGTAAGCCGCGATTGGCAATGGTCTAAGAGCGAGCTGGATGTATGGGCTCGGATTGATAACATTACGGACAAAGACTACGTAGGAGCTGTTGTGGTTAATCAGGGCAGCGGGCGTTCATTTGAACCCGCAGTAGGCCGGCAGGCAAGCGTCGGCATTAGTTGGCGCCGACGCTTTTAAACCAACTACAGGCTGGCTCTTAACACATCGAGCAGGCGCTGTGCCGTCTGCTCAGATGAAGCAGGGTTCTGACCGGTAATTAACATACCGTCCTGAACGGCATATGCCTGCCAGTCATCCACCTTACGATAATGGCCGCCTTTGGCGGTCAACTCGTCTTCCAGCAAGAACGGAACCACATCGGTCAGCTCTACTGCCGCCTCTTCGCTGTTACTAAAACCGGTAACAGTACGCCCCTGAACAAGCGGGTCACCACTTGGGGTTTTCACATTTAAAAGCACCGCGGGTGCGTGGCAAACAGCAGAAACCGGCTTGCCTTTACTCCAGAAATGCTCAATCAGCTTAATGGAGTGCTCATTGTTGGTTAAATCCCACAATGGTCCGTGACCACCCGGATAAAAAATTGCGTCGAAACCCTCAGGGTCAACTTCATCAAGCTTACAGGTGGTTTCTAATTTATGCTGAGCCGTCTCGTCTTTTTCAAAACGCTCGGTTGCTTCGGTTTGCGCATCGGGCGTTGTGCTGTTTGGATCAATTGGTGGCTTGCCGCCCTTAGGCGATGCCAAAGTCACGTCCACACCTGAATCGGTAAAAACATAATACGGAGCTGCAAACTCTTCTACCCAGAAACCCGTTTTATGATCTGTGTCACCGAGCTTATCGTGTGAGGTTAATACCATTAATACTTTCACTTAGTACTCCCGTTAGATGATTCTAAAACTTAGTATAGACTACGTGATAAAACGCGTGTTTGATCACTCGCCATGCTGTTCCAGCCAACGGTATAAGGTGCGTCTTGTGACCCCGAGAATTTCAGCCGCTTTAGATTTGTTCCCTTCGGCATGCGCCAGTACCTTACGAATGTACTGATTCTGATATTCATCCAGAGTCGGCCACTCCGTGCCATATTCCACGTCGGGTTCATGCTCACTATCCAGAATTCTTTGCGGTAAATCTTCAACCGCTATCTTATCGTCTCTGGAAAAGGTAAAAGCACGCTCAATAGCATTTTGTAGTTCTCGTACGTTGCCCGGAAAGCGGTAGCTATAAAGTTGTTCCAGTGCAGCCGGAGAAATGCTGCGAACCGTTTTATCACTGTTTTTTTGCAACTGCTGTAGAAAGTAATTAGCTAAGCGCTCTATGTCTTCGCCGCGCTCGCGCAAAGGAGGCACCCTTAAACTAAAGGTTTCCAGACGGTAAAATAAGTCCTGCCGAAAGCGTCCATCCTCTACCTGTTGCTCTAAGTCCTGGTGAGTAGCCGCCAGGATCCGGACATTCACTGTTTCTTCTTCGTCACTGCCCACGGCGCGAATCGTGCCTTCCTGCAAGACGCGTAGCAGTTTGGCCTGCAACGCCATTGGCATTTCACCAATTTCGTCCAGTAACAAAGTACCACCGTCGGCCTGCTTAAGCAGACCCTGACGTTTTTTCTGAGCACCGGTAAACGCACCGGCTGCGTGACCAAAGAATTCACTTTCCATTAAATCGGCGGGAATACCTGCACAGTTCACTGCCTGAAAGCTTTGCTCAGCACTGTCACTTAACTGATGCAGTGCCTTAGCCACCAACTCTTTACCCGTACCGCTTTCACCGGTAATTAACACGCTGCCGTCTGCCGGAGCAATGCGCTCTATCTGGTCATACAATTTGCGCATTGACGGGCTTTGTCCGACTAAGCCCCCGGGGCCTTTTTGTTGCTGACGATACCGTTTAAGCTCCCGCTGCAGTGACCTATGCTCTAAGATCCGTTTTACGCTAAGCAATAAATGCTCAACATCCAGCGGCTTAGTTAGAAAGTCATCGGCTCCTTGTTTGAGGGCATCAACCGCCTGATCAACCGTACCAAAAGCGGTAATCAATAAAAGTGCAGGTGAGTTATCTTCATTTTTTAAACTTTCCAGTAAAGACAGACCCGACAGTCCAGGTAAGCGGATATCGCTGATAACCAAATCCAATGGTGTTACCGACTTTTTGAAGGCCTCAACACTTCCCCAGGCCGTAACTTTATAGCCTTCGGCCTCCAGCTCTTCAACCAGCAGTTCCTGCAGAGCCGGATCATCCTCAATTACGCCTATCATGGCTTTTGCTGCGGTCATTCACTACCTCCTTTGATAACTGCTTGCCGAAGGCATTGCGCAGGTAAACTCAAGGTGACCCGACAGCCACCGTTGGGGTTATTTGTTAAAGACAATTCCCCATTATGATCATTCAATACGTGTTTAACTATGGTTAAACCAAGTCCGGTACCTTTGCCCTGAGGTTTATTGGTTTCAAAAGGCTGCAAGGCTTTATCTTTCATCGACTCGGGCAAGCCTTCGCCGTCGTCATCAATGGTGATAATGACGCCCTCATCAGCAAACTCAGCTGCCACCGCAACTTCCGATTCAGCGGCCTGCAAACCATTGCGAAGAACATTCACCAACGCCAGTTCCAGTCGCTTGATATCCACTTTCAGAATAACGTCGACAAGCTCCTTAATGACTACTTTGGCCGACCCTTTATCCTGCTCAAACTCTATGCTGGTCATGGCTGTTGCTATCAGGTCACGTAGAGAAATGGCTTCGCGCTGCTGTACCGGCGTGCGAGAGAAAGCGAGCAGCTGGTTTACCAACCCGGTTAACCGCTGCACCTGGCCTCTTACGGCTTTTAGTTGGCGCTGACTGTCTTCGTCTTTATGGTTGCGTAGTAATCGGCTGGCGCGTCCGTCAATAACGGTCAGCGGAGCACCTAACTCATGCGCAACACCACTGGCGACGCTACCAATAGCCGCCATTTTTTCCTGCTCTCGTAATGCCTGTTGTAGTGAGGCCTCGTGCTCCCGACGTTGCTCCAGCTCCTGCTCAGCCTCAGTGATACTATCGAGCATACGGTTGAAACCCTGCGCAACCTCCTGCAATTCTGACGGTCCAGCCGGTGTAACTCGTGTACTGCGGTTCCCTTCAGCCACCCGCAACATCGCGTCCTTAAGTGCCACCACATGCCGACCAACACCGCGATAATGACCAAAAACCAACACCGCAATAGTAATTAAGCCGAACGCCGCCCAACTGAGCCAGGCGTATTGACTCAGCGTTTCAAAGGACTCATCAAAGTCACTGGCACGACGGTTTATCTGTAATAAGCCAATAATGCGACCACCACGGTCAACAATAGGCAGGAACTGGGAGAAGACATCGCGCCCCTCAACCCGCCGGTAGTCATCTTGCCTGACCCCCGTCTGTACGGTTTGCAGCGCCAACTGACTATTACTTAAATCGGTTTCAGTAATGCCGGCTTCGGCTACCTGTTGACCATACACGTTATACACCGACGCGCCGTGAACCCGGCCAATATTGAACACCGAGTCCAGGTTAGCCTGCACTGTGGACAAATCATTATTCAGCAACGCATCACTAATGGGTAAGCTAATAGCTCTACCCAGCAGCTCCAGATCGCTCTTTAAACGTTCATTAGCTTCATCCGATGCAACCTGTAAGCCGACACTGATTGCCACACCGGAAATCATTAGCATAGGCACAACAACATAAATAAGAAGTCGCCGCTGCAAGCTGGATAGTGGCCAACTGTATCTTTTTGTCACACTGCCTCCTTTGACTGTGTACTAAGGATACACATTTTTGGGCGGTTTTTCTGTGTGCAAACTCTTCAAATAAAAAAATCTCTTAAAAATCAATTGATTGAAAAGTTGGCACAGTCTTCGCTTTAGTTAGAGCGTAATTAAAACTGATAAATTCATTTAGGAGATTATCATGCAAAAGACAATTATCGCATTAGCAACTGTATTCGCACTGGGTAGCACTGCCGCAATGGCTCAAGAGCAACAAGCTCAAGATCCAATGGCTCAGCAACAACAGCAGCAAACTCAGGAAATTTCTGAAGGCATGCTGGTTAAGTTTGTAACCGCTATGGAAGATGTTCAGGGTGTTACTGAAAAATACCGTGACCAGTTCCAGGAAGCTGAAAACCAGGAAGAAGCTCGTGAGATTCAACAGTCTGCACAGGAAGAAATGATTGCAGCAGTTGAAGACGCTGGCCTAACTCCGCAAGAGTACAACATGATTATTCAGCAAGCGCAAAACGACGAAGAACTTCGTGGCCGCTTAGAAGAGCTGACTGGTGACGAAAACTCTTAATCAACCGAGATTCCATAAGACATAAAAAAACCGCAGTCTTCGGACTGCGGTTTTTTATTTACAAACTTTTACAATCATCGTCCTCACTAAAACTTTAGTCTAATCTAGCCTCAAAACGAATAATTATTCATTAAAAATGAATAACCAACCCTTGCATGATCGTCAAATTAATGTAATAAAAATTAACATATAAGTTACTTTTTCAATCGATATAACGCAAATGCAAAGGGGAAAACAATAATGAAAATAACGTTTAAACATTCTCTTTGTGCATTAGCTATAGGCGCAACTTTCACCGCAGCCCCCAGCTTTGCACAACAAGGAAACAGTCAGGCAGACGATGACGCTCTTGAGCGCATTCAGGTTACTGGCTCAAGAATTTCACGAACCGATATGGAAGGCGCTTCTCCGGTAGAGGTAATTGACAGAGAAAGCATTGAAGCCTCAGGTTTTAACAACCTACAACAGTTATTAGAGCGCTTACCATCGGCAGGTGTCGGAACCTTCTCAACTCAGGGAAACAGTCAGGACACCACCGCTAATGGTGCTGCGGCTATCAGTTTGCGTGGCTTTGGTGCGGACTCTACACTGGTTCTGCTAAACGGACGTCGGGTTGGTGTCTCTTCATTTGCTGAAGGAATTGCTAACTCATTTGTCGATATTAACTCTATTCCGGTAGCCGCCATTGAACGTATTGATATTCTTAAAGACGGTGCGTCCGCTATATACGGTTCTGATGCCGTTGCTGGTGTCGTTAACATCATTCTACGTGACGATTTCGTAGGTACTGAGTTAACCGCCAGTCACGGTGGAACCACTGGTGATGTTAACTATGAAGAAACCAGTATGAGCCTGGTATGGGGTACTGGCGACGATGACAGTAACACCACAATAATTCTGGACTACTGGAAAAACACCTCAATTATGGGCTCAGAGTTTGGCAGAAATGGGACAGCAGACCAAACCCCCTGGGGTGGAGCCGACAAGCGTTCTTCTCGTGGGTTCCCCGGCACTTTCATTGTAGACGGGGTGTCAACGGCGGACCCTGCATGTGCTCCTGAAGCAACAAAAGATATATTTGATGAAGATGATAATAGAATCGGCGATTTTTGCGTATTTGATTACGGTCCATACGCACAAATATTTCCGGAGGCAGAGCGTGTAGGTGCAATTGTTCAGTCCAGTAAAGAGTTTTCACGCGACGTTGAGGGCTACATTGAAATAGCAGCCCAACATAACCGCTCAAAGGCTGGTGGCGCACCAACTCCTCTTGATAGTGATGCGGATCTTTACGTACCTGCCGACCACCCAAATAATCCTTTTGGTGAACAAGTTGATATCAACTATTTTCGTCCTATAGATGCCGGAGCCCGTATTTGGGATATCGAATCGGACACCTTACGTTTCATCGCAGGTTTGCGTGGCGACCTAAATGGTTGGGGCTGGGATGTCTCATACCAAAAAGGCCGCAGTTCAAGCATGCAAACCGGCTCTCGTGAACAAGGCTGGCTCCGCACTGATTTTTTACAAGAAGAAATTAACGCAGGTAACTACAACCCATTTGGCGGCACCATCAACGATCCGGAAGTTATTGATGCTATCAACACGTCACTTGTACGTCGCGGTGAATCACACCTTACCGCAGTAGATGCAAGTATTGCCGGCGAAGCATTCAAGCTAGGTAACCACTACGTGTCAATGGCTGCTGGTCTTGAATACCGTCAGGAAGACGTTTTCGACCAACCAGATGACCAGTTCCAGCGTGGATTAATTTTTGGTACCGAATCTGTACAAGCGGAAGCCGAGCGTGATCAGTGGGCTGCTTATGTCGAGTTCCTAATCCCAATTACTGATCAATTGGAAGCGACTGTTGCCGGTCGTTATGACGACTACAGTGATTTTGGCTCAACCTTCAATCCGCAATTTAAATTACAGTGGCGTCCAACTGAAGATGTAACGTTACGTGCATCATACGGTGAAGGATTCCGCGCACCATCATTAGCACAAATTGGTTTAGGTCCATCACAGGAATCCACTTTCTTTGTGGATGAATACCGTTGCGATGCAGACGGCCAGGGCTGTGCTGAATTAGACTACACTATCGTGTTCTCAGGCTCTGACAATCTTGAGCCAGAAGAGTCATCAAACTACAACTTAGGTGCAATTTGGCAAGTTAATGATGACATTGATATTTCTGCAGACTATTGGTCTATTGAACAAGACAACAAAATCGCGCAAAACGATTTTGAAACCGTTTATGATGCCAACTGCAACGATCAAGACAGCGAAATCTGTGAGCGCCGCGATCCATTACCGGGCGATGAACTAGGTGAGCTCGCAACGCTTTACAATAGCTATGTAAATCTAACTAGTCAGGAAGCTTCTGGCCTTGATTTCTCAGCCAATTACAACTGGGATACCCAAGGCCTTGGAACAGTCCGTTTCGGTGTTGATTGGTCTTATATGAGCAAATTTGAGAAAAACGGTATTGATTACACTGGTGAGTACGAGTATCCAGAACACCGCTGGACTGCACGTGCAGAATGGAACCAGGACGCTTTAGGCGTTAACTTGAACTTAAACTACATTGGCGAGTTCGAGGACTATCAGGCACCTGATGAAGTAGAAGCAGAGAAAGCACGCATGGTTGATAAACAACTGCTTGTCGATTTACAGGCCTATTACGATGTGACCTCTGAACTTCGTTTGACTATTGGTACAACCAACCTGTTCGATGAAGAGCCGCCAGAAGCGTTTAACAACGATCTTTACGGGTACGCATCAAGCGTTCACAACCCTCGTGGTCGCTTTGTTTACTCGAAAGTCAGTTACTCGTTCTAAAATCTGAAATTTAAAGTACTGTAAAATCCGTAATCAGTTGACTCTGGTTACGGATTTTTTTGATCATCTCTCCTATGCTTTACGTAGGCCTAACTAGAAGATTCTTTAACGCAAGGAGAAAGCGAAGTGAAAGCATCCGATTTATTCGTAAAAGCACTTGAAAACGAGGGTGTGAAGTACATTTTCGGCATTCCCGGCGAAGAAAACCTGGACTTACTTGAGTCCCTGTCAAAATCTGATATCGAACTGATTTTAACCCGGCATGAGCAGGGCGCAGGTTTTATGGCTGCTACTTATGGCCGCCTGACCGGCAAACCCGGGGTGTGTCTTTCGACCTTAGGGCCGGGTGCAACCAACCTGGTTACACCGGTGGCCTACGCACAACTCGGCGCTATGCCTATGGTTGTGGTTACCGGGCAAAAACCCATAAAGGAACGGCATCAGGGTCAATTCCAAATCATTGATGTGGTCGACATGATGACGCCTATTACCAAATACACTCAGGCGATTATTAGCGCCAGCAGTATTCCGGCGCACATCCGTGAAGCTTTCCGTCGTGCTGAGGACGAACGCCCAGGCGCTTCTCATCTGGAACTGTCAGATGATATCAGCCGAGAGGAAGTCAGTAGTCTCCCGATAGAACCCAGTCATTCGCGCCGACCCATTACCGAGCACAAGTCGGTTCGCCACGTACTCGAGCTGCTGCGAGAGGCCAAGCATCCGGTATTGCTGATAGGGGCTGCTGCCAACCGGAAAATTACAGCCAAAATGCTGCGCGCCTTTGTTGATAAAACCGGTATTCCCTTTATTACCACACAAATGGGTAAGGGCGTTATTAACGAAGACCACCCGCGCTGGCTTGGTAATGCCGCGGTTTCCGATGGCGATTATCCTCACCGCGCCATCGAAAAATCTGACCTGATTCTTAATGTAGGTCACGACGTGGTGGAAAAGCCGCCCTTTATGATGAAAACCGGCGACAACGATAACCGTAAAGTTATACATATTAATTTTCAGGGTGCTCAGGTTGACTCAGTTTACTTCCCTCATGCCAGCATGATCGGCGATATTGGGAATAGCATTTGGCAATTGAAAGAAGGGATTGAGCCGCAGAGTCACTGGGATTTCGACTTTATGCTAAAAGTTCGCGATCATATGCGCGACCATACTGATGAAGGCGCTCATGACGACAGCTTTCCAATGTTACCGCAGCGTCTGGTAGAAGATGTGCGTGAAGCGATGCCAGATGACGGTGTTATTGCGCTGGATAACGGCATCTACAAAATTTGGTTTGCACGTAATTACCCGGCTCGTCAGCCGAATACCGTTCTACTGGATAATGCCCTTGCCTCAATGGGTGCAGGATTACCCTCGGCCATGGCTGCGAAGCTGGTTAATCCGGAAAAGAAAGTTATGGCAATATGTGGCGACGGCGGTTTTATGATGAACTCGCAGGAGCTTGAAACCGCGGTGCGCATGGGGCTGGATATTGTTGTCGTTATCTTAAACGACAGTGGCTATGGCATGATCAAGTGGAAGCAGCAGCATATGAAGCTAAGCGACTACGGCTTAGATTTCAATAACCCGGATTTTGTGAAATATGCAGAGTCTTACGGCGCTAACGGTTACCGTTTAGATAAAACCGAAAACTTGATACCGCTGTTAAAAGACTGCCTGAACAAACCCGGCGTACACCTTATTGATGTACCCGTGAACTATTCACAAAATGACCGACTGCTGAACGAGGAAATCCCCGAACGCAGCCGCGCCATTAAAGATATTTAAGAACGGTTCGGATCAGTATCCGCGAAATAAGGGTAGTCGTTTAACTTATCGACAAAGGCCTGAAGTCGCGGATACTTATCTAAGTTAAAACGCTCACGGAAAAGCCCCCAGCTAAGGAAACAACCTAAACGTAGCTCTCCGTCACTAAAGGGATGAGGCCCTTCATAAGCCACCGCATGCTCTTTATCTTCCATCAGTTGCAGTATGTCATCAATACGCTGCTGTTGGCGTTTAACATACTTAACACTGTCAGCTGTTACGCCTTCTCTCTCCAGCAAAAACACGTTAATTGCCGAGTCCATCGCCGTATTGACCAGACAGTACTGATCAAAATCTTTTACATCGGCAAAGAAGCGCTCATCCGCCTTGTCCCGCACGTATTTGAGAATGCTGGTAGAGTCGTGCAGGCGCAAATCATTGTGGTGAAGAAAGGGAACCTTTTTCGCCGGACTTAATTTGGCACTGGTTTCAAAATCCGTTTCGGTAAATGAAAACTTTGTCTTGGTTTCAAGTAAAGCAATACGGCAATGTCTTACGAACGGCGAGGTATAACTTCCGAACAATTCCATGATCTTCTCCTGTTAATGGTCTCGACAAGCTTCGTCAGGGTATTCCAGTTCAATGGTGGTATGAGCTAATTCAAACGCTGCCAGCTGCTGTGATATTTGCTGCTTTAACAGTGCGCGCTCTGAACATTCCAGTTCTTTTGATACCACAATATGCGCGGTTAATACATGACGCTCGCCATCCAACGACCAAAAATGCAAATGATGGGCGTCATCAACCAGTTCCAGCGAGGTCAATTGCTCACGTATTTTCCGGTACACTTCGGGGTCTGGTGAGGCCTGAACAAAGAGCTTAACGGTAGAACCCAAGTGACGAAGAACGTTAACCAGAATGAACAAAGTGAAGCCAATGGAAAGCAGAGGGTCAAGAATAGGCCAGTCGACAAAGATTAAGATAATCGACACGATTAAAACAGCAACCCAGCCCAGAACGTCCTCTAGTAAGTGCCAGTTAAGTACGCGTTCGTTTAACGATTTACCATGAGACAATTTAAACGCCGCATAACCATTCACAATAACGCCGAATACCGCCAGTAACGCCATACCCTCCGCCATTGGCATTACCGGGTTCCATAAACGGGGAATGGCTTCAAATAAAATCCAGATTGAGCCTGCAGTCAGTACAACCGCGTTAATAAAAGCGCCAACCAGAGATAAGCGTTGATAGCCATAGGTAAAGGTCTGCGTGGCATCTTTACGACTGAATTTATCCAGCAACCAGGCCATACCAATAGAAATGCTGTCGCCGAGATCGTGCACCGCGTCAGCTAAAATGGCCGTACTATTGGTTAATATCCCACCGATAAATTCAATAACGGTAAAGCACAGATTAAGGAAAAACGCCCAACCAATTCGCTCCGATGAGCTCTCGTGGTGATGATGGTGATGGTGCATAAAGCTCCTTATTACCAATGTTAGCACCCATTCATCTTAATACTAAGCGAGTCAGAATTCGACATCAGAGATTTACTGTTATAATATAACATTACACTTAAACACAATAACTGAGTTGTCTTGGACCCATGAAATACCAAACAGTTACCTTAAGTTTACTCTCTATCATAAGTATGGGCTCGTTTGCGCAAGAACAGGAGTCTTTCGAACACATTGAAGTCAATTATCGTCAGGCTTACCGCGGAGATGTTCCTGTTTCAGAAATTCCTCAGGCAATTACTACGCTGGACCGCAGCCTGGTGGATGATATTAATATTTCCCGTTTTCGCGATATTTTGCTGTTTTCTCCGTCAATTGCTTTGCAAAACGACGGCGGTAACTTATGGGACAGCTACTCCATGCGCGGGTTTCCGGGCAACGAAAATGTACCTACTGGTTATTTAGTTAATGGTTTCTCCAGTGGTCGCGGATTCGGCGGGCATCGGGACGTTTCCAATATTGAGTACGTAGAAGTTCTGAAAGGCCCGGGCTCTGCACTGTATGGCCGCTCGGACCCGGGAGGGGTAATTAATGTAGTTACTCGTAAACCACAATACGCGCCGGAAGGATACTTAAAGACTTCCCTTGGCAGCGATGACCGCTATCGTCTTGAAGGAGACTACACCAGCGGCCTTAGCGATAGCCTCGCCATGCGGATAAACGGTGCAATACAGGACGACGACAGTTTCCGCGATCATGTCAGCAGCAAGAAAAAGGTTATTAACCCGTCGCTGCGCTGGCAACTGGATAAAGACACCTCCATACTTTATTCGTTTGAGTTCATGCAGCAGGAGCAGTTGTTTGACCGCGGCATTGTCGTTTTAGATAACAACATTAAAACTGTTCCACGAGAACGCTTTCTGGGCGAACCAAGTGATGACCCTACTAAAATCAATTCACAAGGCCACCAGTTAACCTTTGAGCACTATCTGCAAAACGACTGGTTTTTAACCGGTGGTATTAATGCCAGAAGCACAAAGTTGGACGGCTACTCGTCAGATGCCGAGCTATCCGGCTCGCGCCAGAAACTATTTGAAGACGGCCGCACTCTGACACGTCAGCATCGCCGTCGTGACTATGACTCCGATGATTTATCAGTAAGGTTGGAATTAAGCGGTAACACAGAGCTGTTCGGTATGACCCATCACTTATTGATGGGAGCCGACGCATACCGTTATGACTTATACACCTTATTGGCTCGCGCCCGTCCGGAGCCAGGCACTTACGAGCTGGATATTTTTAACCCTCAGTATGGCGCAGCTAAACCAGAACTCCAGACTCAATACATTAACGATGAGAATCAAAAGGGCTTCGGTTTGTACGTGCAGGATCAACTTGAGCTTAATGACCAGTGGCATCTACTGCTGGGTTTAAGGCTGGATCAGTACACACAGGAAACCTTAGAGCTGGTTTCAGGTACGGAATCTGAACAGGATGACAGCCGGGTTAGCCCACGCGTTGCACTGAGCTACTTGCCAACGGATAACTTAACCCTGTATGCCAGTTATTCAGAAGGCTTTGTTCCTATTAGCGGCACCGACTTCGAAGGTCAGGGTTTTGACCCGGAAGAGAGCGACTCAGTAGAGCTGGGCATGAAATATTCCGCTCATGGCTTTCGGTTAAATGCGGCTGTTTTCGATGCCACCAAAACCAACATTCTTACGGATGACCCGGCTCACCCAGGCTATCCAGCCACGCTGGGCGCAGCAACCAGTAGAGGGTTTGAAATAGAAGGGGGCATGTCGCTAGGCAGTTACACCGATTTACAGGTTGCCTACAGCTACATAGACAGTGAAACAAAAAATGATATTACCGTTTACGACTGGGGCGTCAATGTCCCTGCCGGTAGTGACCTGGTAAATATTCCTCAGAATACCTTTAACGCCATGGTTAAACACGACCTCAGACACTGGCAAATTAATGCTGATATAGGGCTTACTGCTCGCTATGTGGATGACCGTTTAGGCGCTACGGTCGATCAGTCGTATCGTCTGCCCAGTTATCAGGTGTTTGATCTGTTCTATACACACCGGTTAACCGACAACACTGAATTACAGATAAACGTTGATAACCTTTTTGACGAGTATTACATGTCGAACGCCTACTCTGCGCTTTGGACAACACCAGGAGCCCCAAGACAGTTTTCAGTGAGCCTGACTTATGAATTCTAAAACTATCACGCAAAGAATTAACAGTATTGATGCGTTGCGTGGGCTGGTCATTATATTGATGTTGCTGGACCACGTACGGGAGAGGTTCTTTTATAATCACCCGGTTGCAGACCCTATGATACTGGAAACTACGGAGCCGGGCTTATTCTGGAGCCGTTTTGCCGCACATTTTTGTGCGCCCATATTTGTGTTTCTAACCGGCCTTTCAGCCTGGTTGTATCAGCAAAAGCATGACGGTTCGCCCAGCGTCGCCCGTGAGTTTTTATGGAAGCGCGGACTGTTCCTGGTGATATTGGAACTTACGGTCATCAACTTTTCATGGTTTGGCGCCTACGAAACACTGTACCTGCAAGTAATATGGGTTATTGGTCTGTGCATGCTCATTCTGGGTGCCTGCGTTAATTTACCGTACCGGCTTCTGTTTGTGTTGGGTCTGCTTATTGTTGCCGGGCATAACGCGCTGGACTTTATCCACCTTAAACCGGGTGAGTGGGGCTATACAGCCTGGACCATTCTTCATGACCGCGGCTATATTTTACAGTCCGACGCATTATCAATACGAGCCAGCTACCCGTTACTGCCGTGGATAGGCGTTATTTTGCTGGGTTATGCGGCCGGACCTTTGTATTCCAAATCCTTCTCATCTGAGCGCAGAGCCTATTGGTTATTAGGGCTAACGACGTTTTGCCTCGCCGGCTTTCTGTTGCTGCGTGGTTTTAATATCTACGGCGAGACACAGGCCTGGTCTCAGCAAGAGAGTTTAGCCGCCACCGCGCGGGCTATATTCAATGTGACCAAGTACCCGCCATCGCTGAATTTTCTGCAAATAACCTTTGCCGGCATGTTTGCCATGCTTTACCTAATGGAGCGCTTACAAGGAAAGTGGACGGAAGTTCTGACCGCTTTCGGTGGCGCACCCATGTTTTTCTACATAGTCCATCTTTACGTTTTATTGCTGCTTTATACTCTGGCTACCGCAGTTTTAGGGGCGCCGGAGGAAGGCTTTATGAGTCTGCCCAACATTTATTGGGTGTGGTTAACCACCATTGTACTGGCCGCCTTACTGTATAAGCCAACGCAAGTGTTTAACCGATACAAACGTCGCAGCAATAAAGCCTGGGTGAAATATTTATGATGGTTAAGGAGAAAGGCATGAGTGACAGACTCGGTATATTTTTCTCTGGCCTGTGTTTTGTTCATTGTCTGGCAACGCCAATACTGCTTATTTTTCTGGGGACAAACTCGTTAGCGAGTGTTCTGGAAACGCCTTTGTTCCACCGGCTATTATTGCTGCCGGTGTTAACCATGGCGATATTTCAGGGGTATTATGCCTGGAAAAACCCGCAGGCGAAGCTCAGTCGGGTACTACTGCCGCTTGGTTGTTTAGCGGTCGTTATCGCCCAGTTTTTTCATGGCCCAATTGAAATCTTACTCACTATTATTGGCTCGCTTACCTTAATTAGTGGTCACTTTTTTCATTTAAAGCACGAGCACTGCGCAGATCAGAACTGACCCGCGCTACTTGTAAGATAAAAGCCCATTCCGCCTAGCAGCCAAAGAACACTGATACCACACAGCCCATTCATAACCTTGTCACCTAAAGACGAACCGCCGCCATGGTCATGATGATGGTGGTGTTCGTGTTCTTTTTGCTTCTGCCGCCAAAGCACAACCATAACCACGCTCAGCAGTAAGAAAATAAGGTTGAGAACAAAACCATAGTCCAACTTAAAGTGCTGTTGTTCTGCCGGAGAGGACCACTGCGACGCATCCGGCAGTAGATCAAACGCCAGTAAACCATAATGCATAGCTAAAGACGCCGCTACCAGGCAGGTAAATAGCATTAAGGTAATATACAGTGCCATTTTCCAGCCATAATAACGCGCATTAATTTTAACAACCGGCAGTACAATTAAGTCGGAGAAAATAAACGCCATAACCCCGGCAAAGGCCACACCTTCACCAAACAAAACGGCCGCTAATGGAATGTTGCCCATAGAACCAATAAAGGTGAAAAATGCAGCCACCGGACCCACTATCGCTTGTTGAAGTAACGACCAGAAACCCGGGTCACCCTCTGTACCCACACCAATAAACAACCATTCAAAAAACGCACTAGGCAAAAAGGCTGAAATAACGCCGGCAACGGTAAAACCAATGAGTACGTCTTGCCAGACCATTTGCCATTCCATTACGTACTTTTGGCCAACTTTCTGCCAGGTATCCTTACTGAAAAGATCCGATAATGTGCTCTCGTGTTGATGTTCGTCGTCCTCTTCGTCTTCTTTTCGCGCATTCTTAATTAGGTTTTTAGGGTTGGTTAGCGTAATAAAGAGCCAGACGAATAGAATTAGCAACAACCCGCCAACGTATTCACCAACTACAAACTGCCAACCAAGGAAAATAGAAATAACAAAACCCAGTTCAATAACCAGATTCGTGGAGGCCAGCATAAACGCCATTGAAGCACTGAACGCAGCCCCTTTGTTAAACAAAGCCCGGGTGGTTGATAGCGCAGCAAAACTGCAGGAACTGGAGATAAAGCCAAAGAAAGTACCCAGCGACACAGACTTAAGATCATTGCCGCCCATAGCCTTGCGCATTCGCCGCTTAGTGATAAGCACTTGGATTAAGCTACTGATTAAATAACCTAATACAAACGCCCACAGCGCCATCCAGAAAAAACCCAGGCTGGTATAGGCCGACTCACCCCATAGCGATAGAAAATTCTCCATGCTGGCTCCTTGGTCTGGTTAAATTATTTTAGAATTCAGCAGATTAAAATAAAAATATGACTACATTCAAAATAGTAGCTTACGTTAAGCCTGTCCAAAATTGATCAAAACGCCTTGTTCCGTGACAGTCTCGTGACGTTTTCTTAAAAGAGCACTTTTGAGCCGCTTTCGTGTAGCCCCTTTTCATTTCCAGTTAAGCTGAGCTTTTAATAAGAGTCTTTGAGTGTTCTTTATAGAAGCGCTGGCGGAAAAACCAGGCGGAACATACCATCAACACGCTACCCAGAAGAGCCGTAAAGTAAGCGCTCTCTAATAGAAAGTTTAGCCAACTTAGCTTTATTTCAAAGAAGTTACGGTACAGCAGTATACCGACGGTTCCCGCATAACCCATAGCATCCGCGATATAAATAAGAAATCCGGCATTAGCTTTGTCGTTTATCATCGATAACATGCGATCGAAAATAAGACAGTTAAAAGGAACATAAGCCAGATAAATCCCAATAGTTAGCGCTATCATCCATGATGAACCTGAAATTCCACCGCTTTGATAGAATAAGCTGCTAACACCTAAGAGAAGAAATCCCCCAATAACCATCAGATGGTTAACCATAAATGCCCGAAAATTGTTTTTAATCCACATTATCGAGCTTAGCAAAAGTAGAACAGTCAATGACGTATACAGCGCAACGGAAGAAAATATTGCGGGTCTGTCGCCATACCCTAGTTCTATCCATATTTCTGCTGCAAAATTGTCACTGAAGTCGCGCATAGCGGTCAGTAATATATAACTGACGACCATGCAGCCCAAACCTATCGAGTATTTCCGCACTAATTGGATCCTATCTTCGGATGTCATTGGCTCCCTTTTATGGCGTTCCTCTTTATCCTGGTGTGTCGGCGGGGGAATCCTGGAAAGAAAATATACGGAAATGAATAACGGGATAGTAAAAATAGCGCCCGTGGCAGCCGGCATCCAGTATTCGCTGACTTGTAAGTCCAGCATCAGGTATTTACCGACGGTTTTTACGACACCAGAAGACACAATGAAACTAATAGATAAAATAGCACCCAAGACTTCCGTGGTTCTTCTTCCCTCTAAGTAACTGAAGACCAGGCCCCAGATTATGCCTAACGGTAAACCGTTAAAGAATAGCGCGACTAGCTTCCAGTTCCCCGGCGCAACGGCAAAAGCCATAAGTGAGCACTGTGCTGCCATTACCAACGTGAGAATGGCAACACTGCGATAATTTGCCGTCATTTCCGATACGACTTTAATACCGACAAACTTGGATAGGGCGTAACCTAATACCTGCGCAATAATTAATGCACTTTTGAAATCGATCCCTGCAACGAACTGAGCCTGTTCGTAGCTTGCCACGGCAAAAGGCTTCCGGAACGCATACATACAAAAATAGGTCGAGAAAGCGGCACTTGAGGCGTAGAGAATAAACCAGAAGGTGTTACTGCGCTTTGTATTCTTAGTGAGAGAAACCATAAGTGCCATTCCTACCATTGTGAGAACGGCCAATATTACGCGCAGAATATGAAGAATTTATGTTACTACCCGACGCTAACCTGATAGCGGGTTAACGGCTACAAATAACCTCCACTTGGGCATTATCGAGTGCAGATTTCAACGGGTCTTCGGGCGGTTTATCACAAACTATCGTATCAATTTGGTCAAAATCGGCCAGATGAACGGAACCAGCCCCACTAAACTTTGAAGAATCGGTCAGTACGACTTTTCGGCGAGCTCTATCAAGAAGTGAACGCTTAAAATTAGCCTCATCAATACTGAAATCAAGTAGCCCTATGTCGGAATGAATACCACCGATAGACAGAAATAGCAGATCGGGTGTGAACTGCCGAGCCTGAATAATAGCTTCCCGCCCGAAAGCGGCCCGGTAATCTGGATCAATTTGTCCACCAGTAAATGCTAACCGCCAATCATCGCGACCAATGACTTCATTTGCTACATCCAGCGAATTTGTCACTACCAGTAACTTCTTAGGTTTGGTCAACATTCTTGAAAACCAGTAACTGGTTGAACCACAGTCAATAAAAACCGTCATCCCATCTTCGACTAATTCGGTAGCTTTCTCTCCAACTTCTTTTTTAGCCGCAGCATTCAAACTTACGCGCCCTTGGTATGGGGGCTCTAGAGTTGAAGTGGAAAGACGAACTCCACCATGCACTTTAACCACTCTGCCGGTAGTTTCTAACTGCCGTATATCACGTCGTATGGTTTCTTCTGACACCTCAAAACGCTGTGAAAGATCGACAACAGACATTGATCTATGAAGCCTAATCAACTCCAACATAGTGATTAAACGCTCAGACATATTCACATCCATCCCCACACGTTTATTGGTTGCGCGCATGTAATTCAATGAGTTAACAAGTTGCTACTTTAGAGCAGAAGTAAATCTTAATCCACTTCCAACATTAAAAACCACATAAACTCACATTATTAATAATTAATACAACAAAATATCACACCACTGTCACATTTTAATTCTATATTGGCCTCGCTCAAAATCATAGCTGGAGGTGAAAGGTCATTTTGGTCCTATTACTTCCACGTTTAGCATACCTGGGGAGATACACATGAACGGCTACAAACGATTTGCACTTTCACCATTAATACTGGCAATAGCCTCAGCATCAGCGATAGCTGATCAGGATAAAGAAGAAACGAGTAAAAAAGACGAACAAATGGAAGAAATCATTGTTGTAGGTAAGAGACAGACTTTCGCCTCAAACACGGTTTCAATGGATATGATTTCACGTCGTCCAGCCAATGCTTCAGTAAACACTGTTGTACAGGAATTACCCGGAGTTATTGTACAGGAAGCTGATACCTTCGGTTCATCTGACTGGATGACTAACATCCGAATGCGAGGCTTTAATACCAATAACGGGCAAATTGGTACAACGCTTGATGGCTTACCAAACGGCGGCTCAAACTACGGCGGCGGTAGTAAAGCGAATAGATTTATTGACGTGCTCGATCTTGAAACCGTGGAAGTCAGTCAGGGAACGGCGGATATCAGCTCGAGATCAAATGAGGCATTAGGTGGAACACTGAATTTCATTACTTCCGATCCATTAATGGAAGAAAACTTAAGCTTACTCTATATGGCAGGCGACCAGGACGCGAGTAAGTACCGTTTCCGTTACGACTCAGGTGAAATTAGTCCAGATACCTACTTCTATCTCAGTGGCTCATCTTCGCAAAATAAGGACGTTTGGGATAATGAAGCTATCACGGAGAAAGATTATCTTACGGGTAAAATCACAACCATTATTGATGGGTTTCATATTACAGGCTTCGCTACCTACAATTCGGCTAATGAAAACGAATATGAATATGTTTCTTTAGAAGATTATTATGAAAACCCTCGTCACGACGGATTACACATGAACTGGACCGGAATTCCTGGTCTTGATGAAAACTATCGCGATGGCTGGCGTGCACTGCGTGATAATTCATTTTATAGTTTTCAGGTCGAAAAAGACTTTGGCAACTTTTCATTCAATACCGCCGTTTATTATCACAGAATGAAAGGCCGTGGTGACTGGATCCCTCCCTACATTACCGATGTCGATGGAGATGGAAACCTGGATAACGAACGCTCCGGTAACACAATTTATGGCGATTACGAGGGTGACGATATCTTTTTCGTTAACGCCGGTACAAATGTACCAGGTACATTGATTGACTCTTGCACTGGTCGATATGGTTTAGACGCTGAAAAAGATCCCAATTGTTATGATGGCAATGTCGAAGGGGTTGGCTCATATCGTACGTCAAATTATGCCAATCATCGTTATGGCATAACGGGGGATGTTTCCTACGACTTTGAAACTGGCAACATACAACATACCTTACGCAGCGGGTTTTGGTATGAAAACTACGATGCCGATGTAACGCGCTCATGGCATTTAGTTGAGAACTCGGCAATTAGCCCGGAATTCAATGAAACCCCTTACTGGATTCAATATAAAACCGAAGCAAACACTAAAGAACTCATGTACTACGCTCAGGAAAAAGCGGTTTTAGGCCCGCTGAGCGCAAGTCTCGGCGTAAAACAATATCAGGTCGATACTACGGTTGATCACTTCTATAACGATGACAGAACGGGTCAATTAGACTCCACTTCAGATCCGTTACTCTACGCAGGGTTAACCTATACAACACCGGTTAATGGTTTAGAGTTATTTGCCGGCTACTCTGAAAACTATAAATCCATTGTTCCTGGTATCATTGATTCCGGTTTATCTAATTCAGAACTGGGTGGCATTGATCCTGAAACGGCGGAGAACATTGAGTTAGGCTTCCGTTATATCAACAATGGCTTTAACGCAGCGGTTACCTTATACGACATTAAATTCGATAACCGAATTGTACAATTGGATACTAGTGTATTGGATGGTATCGATTACAAAGAAGAAGTCGACGGCAGCTATGTGAACGTTGGTGGTCAGAAGAGTCGCGGCGCTGAACTGCTCACCTCATATCAAGTTACCAGCGGCCTGAGAGTTTCTGGGTCTTATACCTATAATGATGCTGAGTACCTTAGTACAGGTGATACCGGTCTTGACCAAGACGCAGAAATTCGGGCTGGGAACCAAGTATACGGCGGACCAAAAACTTTCTTCACCATCGCAGCTGATTATGTCGGTAGCAACATAACGAGTGGAATCTCTCTGCGCCATATTGGGGATAGATTTATCAACTTTGAGAACTCAGCCACCGCGCCTGGGTATGAAGTGGTAGATGCCTACATTGGTACTGATATTCAGGGTGTTTCCTCCAGCATATCGGCTCTTCGCCTGCGTTTGAATGTGAATAACCTGCTCGACGATGAGTATATATCGGCTGTTGGCAGTAACAGTGTTTATCCCGGTTCACCAAGAACGGTGACTTTCTCTGTTAGTGCTGATTTTTAACCAGATGTTAGGTAAGAGGCATTAGATTTCGAAATCTAATGCCTCTTCAAGGAGTTACTTCTATGGTCGATATTAGTCGCCGTCGGTTTCTTTTAGGGGCAGGAGCTGCCAGCGTAATGGCTTCTTTTCCCGCAATATCAAGAGCTTTGGCTATTCCTGCTGCGGTACGTACTGGCACGATAAAAGATATTGAGCACGTGGTTATTCTGATGCAGGAAAATCGGTCTTTTGATCATTACTTCGGTACCTTGTCAGGAGCACGAGGTTTTTCCGACCCTTATCCTGCACCAGCTAAATCGTTTGACCAAATCAAAGACCGTACGATATTCACGCAATTAAACCAAACTGAAATAGGCCCTAAATTTGTCACCCCATTTGCGTTAAATACACGCCAAACATTCGAACATATGCGTGTAGAAGGCACGCCTCATTCCTGGCCAGATGCGCAAGCGGCTTGGGATAACGGGCACATGGATCGTTGGCCAGAAGCAAAAAATCTGCACTCAATGGGTTACTTTGAGCGCGCGGATATGCCATTTCAGTACGCCTTAGCCGATGCCTTTACACTATGCGATGCTTACCATTGTTCTATGCATGCGGGAACCAACTCCAACCGTTTGTTCCTCTGGTCCGGAACCAACGACGGGCAGGCCCAATTTGGTGGGCCGAGTATTGGTAACTCACATGACCGTTTACCTGAAGATGGTGGTGCAGCCATTCCATACACCTGGACAACCTACGTGGAAAGGTTGCAGGAAGCAGGTGTAAATTGGCGTATTTATCAGGATATGTCGGATAATTTTACGGACAATCCGCTTGTCGGGTTTGCTGCGTTTCAAAACTCAGTAGCAGGTAAGCCAGGTTCAAATCCAGAGCTCGCAAAACGAGGGTTAACGACTCAGGCTTTAGACCAGCTGCGAGAAGATATTATGGAAAATAAGTTGCCTTCTGTATCTTATATTATAGCAACAGCGGAAGGTTCCGAGCATCCTGGACCATCTAGCCCGGCACAAGGGGCTGCATATACCTCAGAGGTATTAGACGCTCTAACGGCGAATCCTGAGGTTTGGGCAAAAACAGCATTGTTTATCATGTTTGATGAAAACGACGGATTTTTCGATCACGTACCGCCACCAGCACCGCCTTCAGAAGATCCAGCATCACCCGGCGGATATGCAGGCCATTCTCAGGTGTCTACCCGAGGGGAGTATCATACTCATCGATCCGAAGCGGATGAGTCGTTGGAAGTACAAGACTACATGGGAAGACCCTACGGATTGGGACCACGCGTTCCAGCCTACGTAATTTCTCCCTGGAGTCGGGGCGGCTACATTAACTCGGAAGTTCTCGATCATACTTCGGTTATTCGTTTTCTGGAACAACGTTTCGGTGTTTTAGAACCCAACATTAGCCCCTGGCGACGGGCTGTTTGTGGTGATTTCACAAATGCTTTTGACTTCGTAAATCCAAACAGGGACTTGCCGTTAGCTTTTCCTGACCCCACAGCTGACGCAAAAAGGGCAGCGGCACTGCCAAAAAGAACAACGCCTAAACTTCCGATTCAACAGTCGATGCCTGCCCAGGAACCGGGTATGCGTCCACACCGGCCTAGCCTCTATAAGCTGGATTTAGAGTGGGATGAGCTGCCGGAAACCAATACATTGAAGCTGACCTTCATTAATAAAGGCAAGCACGCTGCTGTATTCCATGTTTACAACCGACTGAATCTGGACTCAATTCCGCACCGATATACTATCGAAGCCAAAAATAAAACGAGCAGAGAGTGGACGCTAATTGAAGATGCTTATGACTTGCAAGTCATGGGGCCAGAAGGTTTTCATCGTCGCTTAGCAGGAAAACATTCTGAAATACAACCCGGAAGAGATATTAGCTTTATCAGTGACGGCAAGTACTGCGGCCTATTGGCTCGTAGTGACGGCTTTACCTACTATCTTGGACAAGACGTTGATACGAAAAAAAGGCTGCCTCAAGGACAGGTCGTTCATATACCGACGGACAGTAATCAACGCTACGATGTCTCAGTGACGAGCACCTCATCTGATTCTTTTCTTAGACAATTTGCCGGCCGCCTGAATCGTTAAGGTGTACTTAAGGACGTACTTTAATAATGACAAAACCAAAGCTTACTGTATTTGACCTTGATGGCACCCTGGTTGATTCAGATAGTGCGCAGGACTGGATGTACTTTTTACGAAAAAACTCTTGGCCTTACAGCAAAGAAGCGACTGAGATTTGCAGCGAAATCATGCAGGATTACAGTAGCGGACGAATGAATATGAAGGATTATATGCAGGCATGGGTTTTACCCATAAAAGGTAAACGGGTTACTGAAATCAGAACTCTGGCTGCCGAATTTGCTGAACACTATATTAAGCCTCGCATTTATACAGAAGGTATGCGTAAAGTCAGGGAGCATCAGAAAGCAGGAGACATTCTTCTGGTTATTTCTGCCAGCCCCACCATTATAGTAGAGCCCATTGCTGCTCTTTTTGGTATTCAGTATGTTATTGGAATCGATATTGAGGTCTCTAGCAATAAGTTCACACAAAACCTAATAGAGCCATTTAGCTTTGGAGAAGGAAAAGTTGCTCTTTTAAAGCAGTGGCAAAAACAGCACGACTTAGAAGACTTACCGTTAGGCTGCATATATAGTGACTCAATTAACGACGTACCATTACTGGATTACGCGCTTAACAGCCATGTTATAAATGGTAACGAACAAATGCGCTCAATTGCGAAAGAAAACGACTGGCATACTCACGAGTGGAGCATATAAGCTCAAAGGTCAGTTCGTTTTCTTGTTTTAATGAAACTGACCTTTGCTTTAAAATTCTATTCGCTGCAGCTCAGAACATTTTCCCCATCCAGGTTAAAACCCTCTTTCCATAAAGCGGATATTCCAACGTCAAGGAAGTAAGAGCAGGCATTACTTTCAAACTCCTGCTGGCTGATTTCACCCTCTGAGCCGTCTTCATAATATTCCTGCACAAACACCGCTTTGTTATTTTTCAGGAAAGTGTCCTCGTAACTCACGCATTCATTTCCGTAGGCATAACACTGTTCGTTTACGGCAAAATCAAAGTCATTAACCAGTTCATTCAGTTGGTCTACATCATTCTTTAAACCAATGCTTAACCCTCGCGAGTGTGCGGCATTGGCTAACCATTTATTGTAATTTAGCTGATCATCGTAAGTGATAATGCCTTTTGTCTCGTCAGTGTTTATATAGCCGTCGACATTGTCGGGTTCAACCGCATCACAACCTGCAGATTGAGCTAAGTCCAGACGCGCTTCCATAATGGGTTTGATGTTTTCATTCAGGACAGCCTCATTGTTTATGTCCAGCCATACTTCACCCGGCCAGTCCGCCATTTCACCGTTGGCAATAACCGCGTCTTCCGAAAATTCAGTCGCATCGGGCCGCCAGTCTTCACGGGTTCCGGCACTAAAATAACAAATAACCCGTTTACCGTTGTCCTTTAATGAACTGATAATACTGTCGTCACCACCCTCGGCACCTTCAAATAAGTCGATATCGAACGCCTCGGCGTCCTTGCTTATATCCAGGTTATCGTAGTTCTCCAGCTGCCAATGCCAGCTTGTTCCTGGCTTGGGTTGCCATATGCCGGATTCTTGGTGATCCGAGCTTTCTGAAGACGAATCAGAGTTACAAGCGGTTAGTTGCGAGCAGGCTAAAACCAATAAACTTGCAGCAAAACAGTTTCGGTAAAACATTGGTGTCATTCCTTAGGTGATCCTTTAGAGATTATCGAGCTTTGCCGGATGGGCGGCAACCTTATTTGAATAACCGACCCTAGAAACTAAGTTTAGGTTCGCGAACCCGCTATCTGGATATTATTTTAAAGGTTAATTAATATACTGGGTGAAAAGTTGATTCAGACACAACGGAATGAGAAGTTTCAGAAGGAGACGCTATGTTAACCAAAGCTTTTTTTGCCCCTTTTTTAACAGCTAGCTTGCTGCTGATATCGGTATCGACGACAGCACAGTCAGTTTCGCAGAAAACCGATATGCTCCCCAATAAATCGAATACACCCGCTTGTAAGCTTCTGACAGAAAAAGACGTTCTGGATCATATTCCCACCAGCGAAGGCGTTCATATAGCAGAAGAAAGAGCTGAGCAAGGTTATTCAACCTGCGTTTGGGTACGAAATGATCTGGATCCTGACTTGGCCACCAAAGAGCCATTTCAGTTGACTGTATCCTGGGACTACCACGACCATGAAAGTGACAACATGGGAGGCTATGTATTAACCCAAGCTCGTCGATTAGGTGAGCCAGTCTTAGGCATTGGCGATGAAGCACACTGGATGCAAGGCGCAATGCCAACACTGGCGGTCTGGTATAAAGAACAAAGCGTGGCTATACAGCTTTTAGGAGGAGAGCCTCAGCGAAAAGGTAGCAAAATTTTAGCCAGCAAAGCATTACGTCGGATAAAAGCCGGTAATATTGCTCAAACGAATTAGAGCTGTTAATCCCCAGGCGTTGACTCGTTGTCACTGCTTCAATAAAGTTATTATCACTAAGGTAAGGAAGTAAAAACCTTTAAGTTTATCTTAAACACAGGAATATGACTGATGAAATCAACAGGAATAATGTTTGCAGCCGCCCTTACTTTAAGTCTCTCCGCTAATGCACAAACACCACCTGAACAGTCGATGGATAAGCCATGGGAATCTTTGTATGAAAACCCAGGTAAAACACCTTATGACAACGACCAGTCTGAGCATGGCAAGCTGCTGCAGGCCCGTTGGAAAAGTTGCTCTGGTATGGTTTTAAAAACCAATATGGTCGCCAAAACAGTGGCTGATCTTAAAGATAACCCGGACGACTACTACGTAACCGAAGAGCAGAACCGCAAACAACTGGAGCGCTTCTTTCCCACGACTTCCGGTACCTACCAGGACGCCATTAACGAAAAAATATTAGCCTTAGGCTATGAACACTGGAAAATGGGCCGAGGCGAAGCCGACAGCTCACCGGAGCTGTCTCAATTAGTATGGGACTGGTGTACTAGTCAGCCAGCCAAAAATTTTAAAGGACTGTGAGTTTCTCGTTTAGTAGCGTTATCTAAAAAAGAAGAAATATTCCCCTCTTAAATCAATTAAGGTATAGCTGCATGTTAAGTAAAAAAAGCACTCTATTTTTGTACGCTGTACCTTTTATTATTAGTTTACTTTCTTACTTTTTTCAGTTCAGTTTCATAAATGAAGTTACTGGAAATAACGGAATAGGGTTGATAGTAACAGGCATCTTATCACTGTATTTTATCGTCATAACGTTACTCGCTTTCAGTTTAAAAGAAGCCGTCACCCCATTACTGTCGTTAGCTATACTGGCTCTTATGTTTTTACCTGTTAGACAAAATATTTCTGTCGTCAGCACTTTAAAATCAGATTCCAAAATCTATTGGATAGAGCGCTCGTATTTCACAAGCTTTTTGAGTGTTCATAAAGCTAATAATGAAATTATAACGAAGCCTGAAAGAGTACGCTTAATAGAAGATGTTGTTTACGAGGCACAGCTTAAAGCCATTGAAGGGGAAGTTTACTTAGTCTACAAAGAAAACGAGAATGACCCTGACATTTCAGAAAAAATCTAAAAATGACTAAATTACAGGTTCTAATCCTTGAAACATTAAAATTTAATGACTTTAATGTCTCATTTAAGATCTTTAATGTTTATTAAGAACTTTAATGTACGCCGACAAAAAAAAGGGCCTTTCGGCCCTTCCTTATTCCACAGTAACTGACTTGGCCAAGTTCCTTGGCTGGTCCACATCGGTACCTTTTATCAAAGCTACGTAATAGGACAACAGCTGCAACGGAACGGTATAGACAATAGGGGCTATCACTTCGTCGCAATGGCTGACGTTAAGTACGGTTAACGACTCATCGCCTTTGAAGCGGGCGTTTTTGTCGGCAAAAACGTACATCAGACCGCCGCGGGCACGCACTTCTTCAACGTTCGATTTCAGTTTTTCCAGTAAGTCGTTATTCGGTGCCACGACAATAACCGGCATTTCTTCATCAATAAGCGCTAACGGGCCGTGTTTTAACTCACCAGCGGCATAGGCTTCGGCGTGAATGTATGAAATTTCTTTCAGTTTTAATGCGCCTTCCATAGCAATGGGGTATTGGTTACCACGCCCCAGGAACAGGCTGTGCTCTTTGTTCGCAAAGTCTTGTGCTAACTCTTCAATTTCATCGGCTAAGGATACCGCTTCTTCCAGCTTAGTTGGCAACGCTTGTAGGGCATGAACAACAGCTTCTTGCTGCTGCTCTGGCATGCCTCTGTATTTGCCAATACCCAAGGTCAGCATAAGCAGGCCGGTTAACTGGGTGGTAAAGGCTTTGGTCGACGCCACACCAATTTCTGCGCCGGCACGGGTTAAAAACGCCAGATCAGATTCGCGCACCATAGACGAGGAGCCCACGTTACAAATGGTCAGGCTGCTTTTGTAGCCAAGCTCTTTGGATAGGCGCAGTGCCGCCAGGGTATCGGCGGTTTCACCGCTTTGAGAGATGGTCACCAACAGGCTGTTAGGATGAACATAGGACTTGCGGTAACGAAACTCCGAAGCAATTTCGATATTGCATGACACGTTTGCCATGGACTCCAGCCAGTAGCGCGCCACCATGCCCGCATGGTAACTGGTACCGCAGGCAACTATTTGAACGTGTTCAATGTCTTTTAAGATACTCGCTGCATCTTCACCAAATGCGTTATCCAACACGGTAGTTTCAGACAAACGACCTTCCAGCGTGTTACGCACGGCAATAGGCTGCTCGTAAATTTCTTTCAGCATAAAGTGGCGATACTGGCCTTTACCACCCGCGTCGTAGCTTACGTCAGATTCAACAATCTCACGTTCTACGGCGTTGCCTTCAGAGTCATAAATGTCGATTTCAGTGCGGTTAATATCCGCCACATCGCCTTCTTCCAGGTAAATAAACTGACGGGTCACGGGCAATAATGCGAGCTGATCTGAAGCTACAAAGTTCTCGCCAATACCCACACCAATAACCAGAGGGCTGCCAGAACGGGCAACCACTAAACGCTCGGGGTACTTGGTATCCATAACCACGGTGCCGTAAGCACCTTCCAGCTGACTTACTGCTGATTTAACCGCAGCCAGTAAATCACCATGCGTTTTACGCTCATGATGAATTAAGTGAGCGATTACTTCGGTGTCAGTCTGCGAATTAAAGACATAACCTTCTGCTTGCAGCTCTTCGCGCAGGCGTTCATGGTTTTCGATAATGCCATTATGCACTACCGCAATTTCATCTTCAGAGCGGTGAGGGTGAGCGTTAGCTTCAGTAACCCCACCATGCGTTGCCCAACGGGTATGCGCAATACCAATAGTGCCGTCTAAGGGGTTCTTGTCTATGGCGTCTTTTAATTCCTGTACCTTGCCGGTACGGCGTACGCTTTTAAGGTGATTATCAGCGTCGATAACAGCCACACCCGCCGAGTCATAACCCCGGTATTCGAGTCGTTTTAAACCTTCCAGCAAAATACCTGTTACCCGACGTTCCGACGTGGCACCAACAATACCGCACATAAATTAACTTCCTTTTTTCGACTGTGGACGTTGCCATCCGCTGATATTACGCTGCTTGCCGCGGGCAACAGCCAGTTCTTCGTCCGCTACCGCCCGGGTAATAACCGAGCCAGCGCCAACAGTTGCATTCTTACCAATGGAGACAGGCGCAACTAAAGAGCTGTTTGAACCTATAAAAGCACCATCACCAATTTCGGTGAGTGCTTTATTTACACCATCATAGTTGCAGGTAATGGTACCTGCGCCAATGTTTGCGTATTCACCCACCTGTGTATCGCCAAGATAGGTTAAATGGCTGGCTTTAGAACCTTTACCCAGACGGCTTTTTTTCATCTCAACAAAGTTTCCGACCTGCGCTTCATCCGCAAGTTCCGCACCAGGGCGCAAACGCGCAAAAGGACCGACTTTACAGCCTTTCGCCACTTTTGCGTCTTCAATATGGGAATTTGCGCGAATAACGGTGTCATCACCAATAACGGAGTTTCTTATGACGCAGTTTGGTTCAATGACAACCCGGTCACCCAGAACCACATTGCCTTCAAACACCGCATTAATATCAATAGTGACATCGCTGCCGGCACTCAGTTTACCGCGACAATCGAAGCGGGCGGGGTCAATTAAGGTGACGCCCTGGGTCATGAGCTCTTCAGCCTGACGCTGCTGCAGTGCTCTCTCTAAAGAGGCTAATTGCTGGCGGTTATTGGCACCTTCCACTTCCTGCGCATTGTCAGGCTGTGCAGTGGCAATATTAACGCCTTCCCGCGCGGCCATTGCTACAATATCGGTCAGGTAATATTCTTTTTGCGCATTATCATTGCTCAGTTGCTCAAGCCAGCTTTTTAATTTATCGCTGTCGGCAATCATAATGCCGGTGTTCACTTCATTAATCGCTAATTGCTGCGCGTTGGCATCTTTTTGCTCAACAATGCCGGTAACGCTGCGGCGTTCATTACGCACAATACGGCCATAACCTGTAGGCTCCGCAAGCGTCATAGTCAGCAGGCCAAGCGAAGTGTTTGCGCTGGCGGTTACCAATTTAATTAAGGTGGATTCGGTCAGCAGCGGCACGTCACCATACAAAATAATGACTTTTTCACTGCTTTTCAGGTGCGGAATAACCTGCTGAACCGCATGTCCTGTACCCAATTGTTCGCGTTGTTCAACCCAGGTTAAGTCATCACCTGCTATCGCCTGTTTAAGCTGATCGCCGCCATGGCCGTAAATTAAATTAATGGCGTCAGGCTTTAGCGACCTGGCTGTATCAATAACATGCTCTACCATAGGTTTATTCGCCACCTTATGTAGCACCTTAGGCAGCTCCGATCGCATGCGGGTTCCTTTTCCTGCGGCCAGAATAACAACGCGTAACTTCATATTAATGGATCCTTAATTCAGTATCGCTAGCGTAAGCCTTATGACATTAGCTTATTGTAACGACAAAAAAGGCCCTGTTGCACTAACAACAAGGCCTTTTACGTATTTTAACGCAGAAGTTTTAGCGCTTAAGCTTACGAATAATATCGATTTGAGCTAACGCACGCGATAGCTCAGCAATAGCTTCTGCATAGGTCACATCAGAACCTGAATCGGCAATGGCTTCTTCAGCGCGTTTCTTCGCTGCTTCGGCTTCCTGCAAGTCAAGCTCGTCACCACGAACAGCAACGTCCGCAAGAACAATAACGTGACCAGGCTGTACTTCTAACACACCACCGGCAACATAAAGAAGCTCTTCGTCGCCCGCTTCGCTGACATAACGAACCATACCTGGTTTGATTTTAGTCAGCAGGGGCGCGTGACCTGGGTAAATACCCAGCTCACCTTCGCTACCAGTGACCTGAACCGTTTGTACAACGCCTGAGAACAATTTGTCTTCAGCGCTAACAACGTCCAGATTTAATGTTTGTGTTGCCATTCAAACCTCCCGGTCGGTTACAGGTTTTTGGCTTTTTCTACCGCTTCTTCGATGGTACCAACCATGTAGAAGGCCTGCTCTGGCATATCGTCGTAATCACCATCCAAAATGCCTTTAAAGCCGGCAATAGTATCTTTCAAAGACACGTATTTACCTGGAGCACCAGTGAATACTTCGGCTACGAAGAAAGGCTGCGACAAGAAGCGCTGAATTTTACGAGCACGAGATACAGACAGTTTGTCTTCTTCAGACAGCTCGTCCATACCCAGAATCGCAATGATGTCTTTCAGCTCTTTATAGCGTTGCAGTACTTCCTGAACACCCATTGCTGTGTCGTAGTGCTCATCACCGATAACCTGTGGGTCCAACTGACGTGACGTTGAGTCCAACGGGTCAACCGCAGGGTAGATACCCAGTGACGCGATGTCACGGTTAAGTACAACAGTCGCATCCAAGTGAGCGAAGGTTGTTGCAGGAGATGGGTCAGTCAAGTCATCCGCTGGTACATAAACGGCCTGTACAGACGTGATTGAACCTGTCTTAGTAGAGGTGATACGTTCCTGCAGAACACCCATTTCTTCGGCCAGGGTAGGCTGATAACCAACCGCTGAAGGCATACGGCCTAACAGTGCTGATACTTCAGTACCGGCCAAAGTGTAACGGTAGATGTTATCAACGAAGAAAAGTACATCGCGACCTTCGTCACGGAATTTCTCAGCGATAGTCAAACCAGTTAGTGCAACACGTAAACGGTTACCCGGTGGCTCGTTCATCTGACCATAAACTAGTGATACTTTATCCAGAACGTTTGAATCGTTCATCTCGTGATAGAAATCGTTACCTTCACGAGTACGCTCACCAACACCAGCGAATACTGAGTAGCCGCTGTGCTCGATAGCGATGTTACGGATAAGCTCCATCATGTTAACGGTTTTACCAACACCAGCACCACCGAACAGACCCACTTTACCACCTTTAGCAAACGGGCAAATCAAGTCGATGACTTTGATACCGGTTTCTAACAGTTCGTTAGTGTTTGACTGTTCTTCGTAGCTTGGTGCCGCACGGTGAATAGACATTTTCTCTTCTTCACCGATAGGGCCCGCTTCATCAATTGGGTTACCCAATACATCCATAATACGGCCCAGGGTTTTCTTACCCACTGGAACCATGATTGATTCACCGGTATTTTTAGCGGTGATACCACGACGCAGACCGTCAGTTGTACCCATTGCGATGGCACGTACGATTCCGCCGCCCAGCTGCTGCTGAACTTCCAGAACCAAACCTTCTAAGCCACCTTCGGTCACTTTCAGTGCGTCGTATACTTTTGGTACAGCGTCTTGTGGAAATTCTAAATCCACAACGGCGCCGATAATTTGTACGACCTTACCTTGACTCATGACGTTTCCTCTAACTCTTCAATTCTGTTAACCGTTGCCGCATTATACCGCTTCGGCGCCGGACACGATTTCCGAAATTTCTTGCGTAATTGCTGCCTGACGAGCCTTGTTATATCGCAATTGTAATTGGTCAATAATATCTTCGGCATTGTCTGTTGCAGCTTTCATCGCAATCATCCGAGCGGCTTGCTCACTAGCAAAATTATCCACTACGCCTTGGTACACTTGCATTTCTACGAAGCGACGAATTAGCGTATCCAGGATACTTTCCGGATTCGGCTCATACAGGTAATCCCAGCTACCTGTCTGCACATCTTCTTCCGATCCTGCTTGCGGCAATGGCAACAATTGATGAATGGTCGGCTCCTGGGTCATCGTATTCACAAACTTATTGAATACAACGTACAAGCGATCGATTTTGCCTTCTTCAAAAGCATCCAGCATAACCTGGATAGAACCGGTAATTTCCTTCAGTTCTGGCTTATCGCCCATACCTGAAACCTGCGCTTTCAACTTACCAAAACGCTTGAAGAAACTGGTTCCTTTGCTGCCTATAGCGGCAAAATCCGCTTCAACATCCTGCTCTTTCCATTCGTTAGCGTGTTTAACGACTTTTTTGAACTCATTACCGTTCAAGCCGCCACACAAACCACGATCGGTAGACACAATGATGTAACCCACACGCTTAACCTGACGTTCTTCCATAAATGGATGACGATACTCGAGGTTACCGCGCGCCACATGACCAATCACCTTGCGAATGGTGTCCGCATAGGGGCGACTTGCCTCCATACGTTCCTGCGCCTTTTTCATTTTCGACGCAGCGACCATTTCCATAGCACTGGTGATCTTCTGAGTATTACCGATACTCGAGATCTGAGTTTTTATCTCTTTACCGCTGGCCATGACGATTCTCCTGTTAACTCAACGACAAATGGCCGCTATTGCGGCCAGGTGCGATTACCATGATTGCGTTTGCTTGAATTTCTCAAGCGCAGCTTTCAATTGCGCATCGATGTCGTCGTTATAGTTGCCAGTTTTATCAATCTCAGCCATTAGCTCGGCGTATTCGCTCGCCATGAAAGATTGCAGAGATTCTTCAAAATCCATGATTTTGTCGATTTCTACGTCTTTCAAGAAGCCTTTTTCAACGGCATAAATTGATACAGCCATTTGAGCCACGCTCATAGGCTTGTACTGTTTCTGTTTCATCAGTTCAGTAACACGCTGACCGTGCTCTAACTGTGAACGAGTCGATTCATCAAGGTCAGATGCGAACTGAGCGAACGCCGCCAATTCACGATACTGAGCCAGGGCAAGACGGATACCGCCACCCAGTTTCTTGATGATTTTCGTTTGTGCTGAACCACCAACACGTGAAACCGAGACACCAGCGTTAACCGCAGGACGAATACCTGAGTTAAATAAGTCAGTTTCAAGGAAGATCTGACCATCGGTGATAGAGATAACGTTAGTCGGTACGAATGCCGATACGTCACCTGCCTGAGTTTCAATGATAGGTAAGGCAGTTAATGAGCCGGTCTGGCCTTTCACTTTACCGTCAGTGAATTTTTCTACGTAGTCAGCGTTAACACGCGCAGCACGCTCAAGTAGACGAGAGTGAAGGTAGAAAACGTCACCAGGGAATGCTTCACGACCCGGAGGACGACGCAACAACAGTGAAATTTGGCGATAAGCGACAGCCTGTTTAGACAGGTCATCGTATACAATCAGAGCGTCTTCACCGCGGTCACGGAAGTATTCACCCATGGTACAACCAGAGTAAGCTGCCAGATATTGCAGGGCTGCGGATTCAGAAGCAGAAGCTGCAACTACAATGGTGTTTTCCATTGCGCCGTGCTCTTCTAACTTACGTACAACCGCTGAAATGGTCGAGTTCTTCTGACCAATAGCTACGTAAACACACTTAATACCAGAATCTTTCTGGTTGATAATAGCGTCTACTGCTAAAGCCGTTTTACCTGTCTGACGGTCACCGATGATAAGCTCACGCTGACCACGACCAACCGGAATCATCGAGTCAATTGACTTGTAACCCGTTTGTACTGGCTGATCAACTGACTGACGTTCAATAACGCCCGGTGCGATTTTCTCGACTGGCTCATAGCCGTCAGCTTCGATAGGACCTTTACCGTCGATAGGCTGGCCTAGTGTGTTAACCACACGACCCAACAGTTTTTCGCCAACCGGAACTTCAAGGATACGACCGGTTGATTTTACTTTGGTGCCTTCCTGCAAGTCTGCATAAGGGCCCATAACAACCGCACCTACAGAATCACGTTCAAGGTTTAGTGCGATAGCGTAACGATTACCAGGTAGCTCAACCATTTCACCTTGCAGACAGTCTGCAAGTCCGTGGATGCGAATGATACCGTCTTGAACAGACATGATGGTACCTTCGTTGCGAGCTTCGCTGGTGACTTCGAACTTCTCAATTCGCTGTTTGATCAGTTCTGCGATTTCATTTGAATTCAATTGCATGCTCAAGTCCCCAATTAGGATTGCAGTGCGTAAGCAAGTCTGTCGAGCTTGCCGCGCAAGGTGCCGTCAATAACGGTATCACCAGCTTCTATAACAAGTCCGCCAATAATGGACTTGTCGACACTGCAGTTCAGCTTAATTTTGCGTTGCAGGCGCTTCTCAAGTGCTTTAATCAAAGCCGTTTGTTGTGCTTTCAGCAGTTTAACTGCCGATTTAACATCTACAGTGACTTCTTTGTCATGTTCAGCACGAAGCGTCTGATAGAGCTCACTAACTGCTGGTAACACTGGCAGACGTTCATTTTCAGCCAGTACTTTAACGAAGTTCTTAGCGTTGTCGTCGAGCTCGTCGCCGCAAACACCCAAGAAAACCTCTGTTGTTTTCCCAACAGTCGAGGAGCTACTCAAAAATGAGGCAATAGTCTCGTCTTGCGCCACCGCAGCAGCGAAGCTAAGCATTTCTGCCCACTTATCGAGCGCTCCCTGTTCTAAAGCAAAATCAAAAGCTGCTTTTGCGTAAGGGCGAGCGACCGTAGTCAGTTCTGACATAAGCTCAAACCCCTTTATTAAAGTTCAGCGACCAGTTTTTCAACAATGTCACTATGAGCGTCTTTATCAATTTCACGCTCAATGATTTTCTGAGCCCCAGACACCGCTAATACGGCAACTTGCTTGCGCAGCTCTTCGCGAACACGATTGCGTTCAGCAGCAACTTCTTCATGTCCGGCCGCAACGATTTTTTCACGTTCTTCGTGGCCACGTTGAGTTTCTTCCTCAACAATTTTAGCACCACGTTTTTTCGACTGTTCAATGATTTCAGCGGCTTGCTGTTTCGCTTCTTTGAGCTGCTCGGCAATTTCTTGCTGGGCTTTCTCTAAATCTTTTTGAGCACGTTCACCGGCATTAAGGCCGTCAGCAATTTTCTTCTGACGTTCCTCGATAGCTTTGATGATCGGTGGCCATACAAATTTCATGCAGAACCACACGAACACGATAAACGCGATCGTTTGTCCAATTAGAGTAGCGTTGATATTCACAACGGACCTCCTTCAGTTGGTGACCGTCGAATAACGATTAGCCTGCTACCTGGGTTAAGAATGGGTTCGCAAACGTGAACAGCAATGCAACAGCAACACCGATCATCGCGATAGCATCGATAAGACCTGCAACGATGAACATTTTAACTTGCAGCTGTGGTGCCAGTTCTGGTTGACGAGCAGCAGCTTCCAGGAATTTACCACCCAGAATACCAAAGCCCAGGGCAGTACCCAGTGCAGCCAGACCGATCATGATTGATACAGCGATAGCAGTAAAAGCAACTACAGTTTCCATTGATTTCTCCAGTTTTTCAGTAGATTAAAGTTAAAAGTAAAGCTAAAAACTTTTGTTTCGAACACTAGTGTTCAGATGACGCCATGCTTAAGTAAACAATGGTCAGCATCATGAAAATAAACGCTTGCAATGTAATAACCAGAATATGGAACACTGCCCACGCAAAGTGCGCCGGTAGCTGCCAGAATCCAATCATTGCAATTAGAATAAATATCAATTCACCTGCATACATGTTACCGAACAAACGCAGTGCCAGTGACGCTGGTTTTGCTAATAACGTGATACTTTCCAGTACAAAGTTCACTGGTATTAATGCCCAGTGATTAAACGGAGTGAAAGTCATTTCTTTAGCGAAGCCTTTCACACCTTTATATTTGATTGAGTAGATAATAATTAGCGCAAATACGCTTAAACTCAATGCAAAAGTTGTATTCAGGTCAGTTGTTGGTACTACTTTCATGTACACATCATGCGGGTCTTCAACAAAGCCTAACCAATAACCGCCATACATAGCAGCTGTTGGTAGCCAGTCAACCGGAATTAAGTCCATCAGGTTCATCAGGAATATCCAGACGAAGATGGTTAATGCCAGAGGTGCTATCAGTTTATCTTTACCGTGAAAGGATTCTTTGACGCTGTTGTCAACAAACTCGACAATCATTTCGACAAAGCATTGCCATTTACCAGGTACCCCAGCAGAGGATTTTTTCGCTACTCTGCGGAAACTCCACAGAAACAGCACACCCAGTAACACGGACCAGAAGATAGTATCGACGTTCACCGCCCAGAACCCTTCACCAACCGTCCAATTTTGGAGGTGATGCTGGATATACTGAGTCGGAGTTTGTTCTCCACTTATCATGTTGTTTCCCAGTTAGGTTGATTTTAAAAATAAAACCGGTGCTATCCACTGCATGGTGACGGCGATGACAAAACCGACCAATAACCACACAGGATATAAATTTGTTACCAGCAATGCGATTGTTAACAACACTGCTGTAAGCAGTAGCTTAACGCCTTCGCCTAAAAAGAAACTTTGTACAACTTTCTGATTAGCGCGTGCGCCTGCGTGTCTAAAAGCGATAAGTGCAAATAGAGCGCTTGGTATTACGACGGTTAATCCGCCACACAGAATACCCAAAGCCGACTGTGTATTTGAAACTGCTATCGTGACAAGTGCGGCTATCAAAACCGCTATAAATTGTGTACCTACAACTTTTCCTGCCAGCTTTTTACCTACCGCATTAAGTGCCTGTGTCACGACTAAAACCTTTTAACTGGCGGCTATTTTTTTGAGGCTTTCAAGCAGCCACAACGAAACTCGCGCTAGTATAAAGATCTGCCATGTAATTGCAAACAAATTTGCCTGTAGGCGACGGTTTCTATGCCATTTAACAAAAGTTCTACAACAATCAATGCATTGGAAATTATTATTTGATGTGAGTCAGAATTCCATCCAGTTCGTCCAGGTTGGTGTAACTGATAACCAGTTTACCCTTTCCTTTACGACCATGGTTAATGGAAACTTTGGCTCCCAGGGTTTCAGACAACTTGGTTTCTAAATGCTCAATATTAGCGTCTGGCTCTGGTTTTTCGGTTTCTTTGGGAGGGTCTATTGTACGTCTGACGAGCTTTTCTGCGTCACGTACGGTCATATCTTTTGCGACAATCTGTTGTGCTACGTCGGCTTGTTGTTCGCCTTCCAGCGCCAATAACAACTTGGCATGGCCAAGTTCAATATCACCACGCTCCAGTAACACTTTAACGCCGTCCTGCAAGTTATTCAGACGCAGCAAATTGGTCACTGTAGTCCGTGATTTACCGACTGCCTGAGCAACGTCCTGGTGAGTCATCTGAAACTCGACCAACAAACGTTGTAACGCAGTGGCTTCTTCCATCGCGTTTAAATCTTCACGCTGAATGTTTTCAATTAACGCGATAGCTACTGCGGCTTCATCGGGTACGTCTTTGATTAAACAAGGAACCAGTTCAAGCTTTGCCAACTGTGCTGCACGCCAACGACGCTCACCCGCAATAATCTCATATTCGTCTTTGCCAACAGGGCGTACAACAATGGGCTGGATTATCCCCTGAGCTTTTACCGAAGCGGCTAAATCTTCCAAAGCTTCGGGTGACATGTCTTTACGAGGTTGATAGCGGCCAGGCTTTAAAAACTCAACCGGCAGCTTCTGTAATTCACCTTTAACTTCTTCCGTCACTTGCTCTGATTGACGGTCAGAGTTTTGCTGATTACTGGTCAGTAAGGCATCAAGACCGCGACCTAAACCTCGTTTTTTTGCCGACATGATTCGCTTTATTCCCTTGTTATGATTCTTTTGCTACTTCTTTACGATTTTCAGAACGTCGGATAAGTTCACCCGCTAAGGCTAAATAGGCCTTTGACCCGGTGGATGACTTGTCGTAGTACATAGCTGGCGCACCAAATGAAGGCGCTTCAGCTAAACGGACGTTGCGTGGAATAACGGTCCGGTAAACTTTTTCACCAAAGTGGTTTTTAAGCTGTTCTGAAACATCGTTAGCTAAACGGTTACGCGGATCGTACATAGTCCGCAAAATACCTTCAATTTCCAGCCCCGGATTAACCACGTCGGCCAGCTGACGAATGGTTTCCATCAACGCGGTAAGACCTTCCAGCGCATAATACTCGCACTGCATGGGCACCAGAATAGAATCTGCTGCTGCCATGCCGTTAACGGTCAGCATATTCAGCGATGGCGGACAGTCGATAAAGATATAGTCGTAGCTGTCCTGAACGGCTTTAAGCGCATTACGTAAACGCAGTTCCCGCGCAAAAACTTCCATTAACTTAATTTCTGCAGCCGTAGCATCGGCATTAGCTGCAATTAAATGGTATTTACCGTTAGTGTCTTTTACGGCAACGTCGCCGACTGGCTTTTCTTCAATCAGCAATTCGTAAATAGTATTTTCGACATCGTACTTATCAACGCCACTACCCATAGTCGCGTTACCCTGAGGGTCCAGGTCAATCAACAACACTTTGCGACGGGTAGCAGCCATGGACGCAGCTAAGTTAACTGCTGTGGTTGTCTTTCCTACTCCGCCTTTTTGATTCGCAATAGCAATGGTTCTAGCCACGGGTTTTATAACCTCTTGTTGTTGTCGGATAGTCGACTGTCGGTTGTTTTATGACCGTTTGCTTATAATGACGATATGCCGGCTCGCGTCAATGCCGGGAACGTTAATTTGCTCAATACTTTCAATTTTATATTGCTCGGGCAGCTGTTCCAGTTCGTCTTGCGGATACAACCCTTTCAACGCATAAAACCGACCGTTTTCAGCCGGTAAATGTTCACACCACGAAAGCATATCATTAAGCGAGGCAAAGGCTCTACTGATTACACCATCAAACTGCTTTTCGTCCTGATAGTCTTCCACCCGCGCCTGCACAGCCGTAACATTGGTTAGTTTTAGCTCATGACAAACCTGACGAATAAAACGAATTCGCTTGCCTAAACTATCGAGTAAAACAAATTCATTATCCGGTTCGGCTATGGCTAAGGGTAAACCCGGTAGCCCTGGTCCTGTACCTACATCGATGAAGCGCTGCCCATGTAAATACTTACGAACAGCCAGGCTGTCCATAATATGTCGGGTCAGCATATCCTTCGGATTTCTCACGCTGGTCAGGTTATAGGCTTTATTCCATTTATCCAGTAAGCCTACTAACGCCAGTTGTTGCTCAATCTGTGCTTCTGACAGGTTTATTTGTGCCTGATCTAATAATCCCTTTAACTGCTCTTTCACATTTCTTCCTTAAGCACTTTTACGCAATAAACCCTGCTTTTTCAGGTGAACCAATAACATTGAAACAGCCGCCGGAGTAATTCCGGAAATACGCGCTGCTTTACCAACGGTCTCAGGCTGATGATCATTTAATTTCGCAACCACTTCGTTCGATAACCCCTTAATTTTAGCGTAATCGAAAGGCGAGGGCAGCAAGGTATTTTCATGACGTTGTTGTTTTGCTATTTCTTCCTGCTGACGCGTTATATAACCCGCGTATTTAATTTGGATCTCAACTTGTTCTGCCGCTAAAGGATCGTCTAACCCCGGCGCAAAAAAGTCAGTTAAGGCTAAATCTTTGTAATGAATTTCCGGGCGGCGTAATAGTTCTTCGCCACTGACTTCTTTGGTGACAGGGCTTTTAACCAGCGCGTTAATTTGCTCTACAGATGCATGATCTTTATGCACCCAGGTAGTTTTTAAACGTTGTTTTTCCTGCTCGACTGATTCCATTTTCTTATTAAACGCGGCCCAGCGTTCATCATCCACTAAACCGAGATTACGACCAATTTCAGTTAATCGCATATCAGCGTTATCTTCACGCAGCAACAGGCGATATTCAGCGCGCGAAGTGAACATACGGTAAGGTTCCTGAGTGCCCAAAGTCGATAAATCATCGATCAACACACCCATGTAGGCCTGATCGCGTCGTGGTGCCCAGGATTCTTTGTCCTGAGCCTGCAACGCGGCATTTAAACCGGCAATAAGCCCTTGCGCACCGGCTTCTTCATAGCCTGTTGTGCCGTTAATTTGGCCAGCGAAGAACAAGCCGTTAATGACTTTGGTTTCCAGAGATTGTTTCAGATCTCGGGGATCAAAGTAATCGTATTCGATCGCATAGCCGGGACGTGTGATATGCGCATTTTCAAAGCCTTTAATTGATTGAACCAGACGCTGCTGAACGTCAAACGGCAAGCTGGTTGAAATGCCATTAGGGTAAATTTCAAAGGTATCTAAGCCTTCAGGTTCAACAAAAATTTGATGCGAACCTTTGTCAGCAAAACGGACAATTTTATCTTCAATTGAAGGACAGTAACGTGGTCCAACGCCTTCAATCACACCAGAATACATGGGTGAACGATCAAGCCCGGAACGAATAATCTCGTGGGTATTTTCGTTGGTATGCGTGATGTAACACGGAATTTGTTGTGGGTGATCAGAACGAGAACCCATGTAAGAAAATACCGGAGTAGGGGTATCACCCGGTTGTTCCTGCATAACAGAAAAATCAACACTGTGGCTAGCGATACGTGGTGGTGTACCAGTTTTTAAGCGTTCAACTCGTAATGGCAATGCACGTAAACGTTTTGCTAATGCGTTTGATGGAGGATCGCCTGCGCGTCCGCCCTGGTAGTTATCCAGACCAATATGGATTTGTCCGCCCAGGAATGTTCCTACGGTCAGCACTACGGTTTTTGCCGTGAATTTAAGACCCATTTGGGTAACAACGCCAGTAACGCGATCGTTCTCGACGATCAAATCGTCACAACCTTGTTGAAATATTGACAGATTTGGCTGAGTTTCCAGTGCATAGCGGATCGCTTGTTTGTAAAGCTGTCGATCAGCCTGAGCTCTGGTTGCGCGCACTGCAGGACCTTTGGATGAATTCAGTGTTCTGAATTGAATTCCGGCTTTGTCAGCTGCTTTGGCCATAACGCCGCCAAGTGCATCGATCTCTTTTACTAAATGACCTTTTCCTATTCCCCCAATGGCTGGGTTACAGGACATTTGCCCTAAAGTATCAATATTATGCGTAAGCAATAGGGTTTTAACACCTAAACGAGCGGCGGCTAACGCAGCTTCTGTTCCGGCGTGTCCTCCACCGACAACAATAACGTCAAAGTGTTGTTGGCTCTGTTGTGACATGCAAAGTGACCTTTGTTTGAAGAATAGGAAGTTAGCCGATTATTTTAACGCGATTTCACTTAAATCTAAATGGTTAAATTTCGTTCAGCGCTGTTAAAGATCTTAAAGAAGATCAGTAAAGGATCTTATTTAGATCTTTTATTACTATTACTACTAGTCAGCGGATTTCTGTGAATAGATCGCTGAAGCCCTTTTTTTATCTGTTCTAGAGCAAGATCACTCTTTGTAGATAAGTGACCTTGAACCGGGATCATAGATCGTGGATAAGTAGGGTAGTTATACACAGATCAGTTTATCCCCAGTGTTATACCCACTTCACTGACAGTGCTTAAGTGATCTTATTCCAACCTTAGTCACAAGCTGAAATCCTTGTGCACAAGCCTGTGGGTATGATCACAGAGCCTTTACAGCATCAGCGATCGCGGGCAACCAGTTTAATGCTTTCTCTTCCGGATCGTCTTCCAGCATGTCTATTTCTAAACGATCGGTCATTTGTGTTCCGCCTAATTCCTGTAAGCGTTTATCGCAATGTCGACCGGCTTCGCAGAAGGTGTCATAACAGGATTCACCAACAGCCACTACGGCATAGTTCAGTCCGGCTAAATTAGGGCTTTGGGGATCCTTTATTTCGTCGTAGAAATCGAGCATGGAGTCGGCATAATCACCCGCACCATGGCTGGCGAGAAAAATTAACCAGGGTTGATCGCTGGGTAACTTCTCAAACTCCGGTTCGTAATGGAGCTCGGTTTCAATGCCCTGCTGATTTAACTTTTCGCTGACAGTATCGGCTAAAAACTCGGTATTTCCGGAGGTTGTACCCACTAAAAGATGTAAAACAGTCATAAAATTTCTAACTCATTTGCTACTATTAAAAACACGAGAATCATACAGGAGAACCCAAATGGTAAAAGCTCTGGTTAATGTATTAGTCGCTTTTAGTGTAGCAATAGTTTCAACGAATGTTTTTGCCGGCATTGAGTCACCCAAACAGGTGTCAGATAAGTTATGGGTGATGGGCACACCATCAAATGAGCAGTTGGCTGACTTTGCTGATGAAGGTGGTGAGGTTGTTATTAATCTGCTTTCACAAAAAGAAATGACCGACAGTGAGGAAGCCGCAGTGGTTACCCGTAATGGCATGGCGTATTACCATGTTCCGGTCAATGGAGCCGATGGAGTAACGCTTGCTAACGCACGCCTGATCGATCGTATTTTATTAAAGAACAGCGACAAAACGGTGCTGGTGCATTGTGCTTCGAGTAACCGGGTTGGCGCTTTAATGGCTTTGCGAGCCGGTTGGTTAGATGGAATGCCGGTAGAAAAAGCGTTAGAAATTGGACGTGAACATGGCATGACGTCTCTGGAGAGTAAAGTGAAGTCGATGCTTTCAGAACAGTAAAATGAATTGCAAAGGTACTACAGAATAGAAAAAGGCCAGCTCAAATGAACTGGCCTTTTTTCAAGGTACCATCGTTATTTTAAGTGCTCTTTCAGTAATTCTGGTTGGCGTTCCGGCGTGAATATTTCAATCCAGTAGCCATCCGGGTCTTTAATAAAGGCAATACCCTTCATTTTCCCGTCGTTCGGGCGCTTTTGAAACTCTACGCCCATTTTATCGAAACGCTCACAGGCGGCATCGATATCCGGTACGGCGAAACCTATGTGACCAAAACCTTTGGGCTCTTCATTACCACTGTGGTAAGACACCGAGTCGTCGTTCTCGTCGCCCCAGTTGTGAGTCAGTTCCAGCATGGCCGGCCGACCAAAGGTCTGTTCAATGCGTTTGTCGTGGTCGGTTGACCAGTCTTTATGTTGTTCCGGCGACATGGCAGCCATGAAATACAACGTAAACTCCATTTCCTGGAAATCCAGGCGTTTGACCAGGGTCATGCCCAGAACTTCACTGTAAAATTTTAAGGTGCGCTCGGGGTCTTTAATGCGGAACATAGTCTGGTTAAACACAAAGTCGTGTGTTGCGGGGTCATGTTGTTCAGACAGACCCTTGGCTTCATCAAAATGTCTGCTCATAATGTCATCCTTAGTCGGTTCATTGAGTAACTGTTGTTACACTATGTATTGGGTTTAGCAGGAGAGAGTTCAAGTCGTGAGCTGGGCGGTTTATCTAATTAAATGTGCAGACAATACGTTTTATACCGGTGTTACAACTGACATTAAACGGCGTGTGACTGAGCATAATACGGACGATAAAAAAGGCGCTAAGTACACCAGGGCGCGTCGTCCGGTAGTACTTGTCTGGAGTGAGGAGCACCCAAATAGAACGAAAGCATGCCAGCGGGAATATGAAATAAAACGCTGGTCGCGCGCTAAAAAGGCAAAGTTAGCCGGTTAAATTTAACCGCTTCTGACCCGTTAAAAGGTGCTCGAGAATGGCGTTTTTGTCTTTTATTCCCAGTTTGTCGCTAATTTGGGTAAGCTTTATTACGCGATGGTAGAAACGTGCTTTACGTCGGTTGTATTGGCTTTCGGTGAGTTTTGTTTTGTTCAGTTGGTCAATTTCTTCGGTCAGAGTTTGCAGTAAGCTTTGATAACGCGCTTTTAAATTGGTTGGATAAATAAGTCGATAAGCAATTAATGAAAGAAGAGGAGCGGCAACGACTGCCAGAGCAATACTCGCCGAATGACCAAGGTGGAACGAATAACTGATAGAGGGCTGCATTAACAGTAGAAAGACCAGGTTGAAATCCATACTGCCGTTCGCCGTTTTTTGATGAGCCATAGGAAAACCCGCCAGCAAAATAACCGGCATTAAAGCAACCAGCATCCATAAAATGGAATCCTGATATTGCCAGACTGTTGCCTGTATAAGTACGGCTGCCAGCGCGCCGGCACACTGCCCAAAAAATACATATTTCATGGTTAATGCCGGATTGTCTGCGGTGGAGAATAGCGTCAACATAACTGAAGCACCCAGCATTAAATAAGCGAATTGAAATAATTCGGTATACCACCAGCTTGCGCCAATGAGCCCCATAATAACGAACGTTCGTATGGCGGCCTGGCGTGCACCCAACCAGTCGCGATGCAAAATGGTTTTGCTGAGTAAGGTAGAAGTGGCGGTTTTGCCTGAATCACGAAAAGATAACCGGTCATTGGTTGCTTCAACGAATTCATTAAAACGCTTTTTCAATGCGGCGTTTTTAATGGATTCCAGAGCATTTTTAAGAGGTTCTATAATTTCAGTTCGTTTAGCGGAAGCATTTAATTTATTTGACGCGTCGAGTAAGTAATCGCTTACTTCCAAATTTTTTTCTGGCTCCTGGATATTCAGTTCAGCCAAAAACCCCAATTGGCTGTTAATAACTACACGTAACGTTTTGGCCGATTCATGAGCACTGACAGAGCCGGTACCGTGATCGAGCAGTTGGGCTTCCAGTGCTGCCAGTTTTGATAATTTATCGGCAAGGTTCAAATCGTTATTATCCGGTTCGGCGAAGTAACGGCTAATATCGTACAAGTTAGCCGCGGTTTGTCGGCGAAGTTGGTTAATTAAGCTTTGTTCCGCTCTTTTATAAGTAAAAGCCCAGCCAATAACGAGTGATGTCATAATGCCGACAAAAACCGTGAGTAAACGGTCAACACCCAGCGGCATGAGTGCGTCTGAGCTTTGTGTTAGCAACACCACCATGGACGCTGAATAACCGGCAAGTATGGTGCCGTAAGAAATGAGCCCGTGCAGTAAATTACCCGTGTAAACACAAAGCGATACCCACAGAGTTAGGCCGGCCACCAGCCAAATGATCTCACCGCCGGCAGTAACCACCAGCACCATACCGAACATAGTCCCTAAAAGAGTTCCTAACGCCCGGTATGCGGCTTTTTCTATAAGAAGACCACGAGTTGGCTGGGAAACAGCCCAAACCGTCATAGCAGACCATTGCGGATGCTCTAAGCCCATAGCCCAGGCAATAATAAGAGATAAGCAGGCAGCAACGCCGGTTCGAAAGCCAAACCGCAGGCGAACATAGTCAAACCCCCATTGCGCTAACTTGTCTTTCACTGGTGTCCCTTACCTTATGGAAACTTGGTTATTTATTATATTGCCGTTGATTATAATGGATCGGATTCTGGATGGCTTGCCAGTAATATTTCGGAATTTGACGGTTGATGTTATTGCAAAAGTAGGCGAGCGTAAAATTACAATAGTAATGCCGCTAAGCGATTCATTGAAAAGGTGGTATTGAAGCACTGAAACGCCAGGAAATACTAAACATCAGGCGTAAAAACTGAATATTCAATAGCGCATCCAAAGTGGCTCTAAAAGTGAATACTGAGTATAGATTGGAGGTCAGCAAGTTAATGTGCACGTGGGATTTGTCTTTGGCAAACATAGACACAACGGCGCTACGAATAGCCAAAGCTCAATTTATACAAAAAACGGCCTGACGGCCGTTTGATTAGTGAGTCTGCAAAAATTTGATACTCTAACAACATCATATTTGCCAGAGTTTCACATCAGACGTTAGAACTTAGTTCTATCCATATTAAACTCAACAGTAGCTTCACCTGTCGCCAGATTAAAGCTTGTCAAACGACCAGAACATCTTGCACGATCATTATAAGTGCCGTCTTCATCTTCAGCGATAACATCCTGTGGAATCATGTTGCCGCTACTATAATCATTTATTGTAGTAAAGCGAAAATGGCATTTTGGACCATAGCTACTGTCTGAAAAACCGTATTCCATATCAACTATTTCTACAACTCCAGGGTAAACTGGAAGCGCTATAAATTGATCTAAGCCACCAGTTGTAATCGTTGACGAAGGACTAGGAACGTAATTAGAAACTTGAGTGTCGTAACTAAGCAATTCCATTTCGTAGTCTGAGTTATTGTTGACTTTAACGTTAATTGCAGCAGATGCCGATACTGACGTTATTGCTAATACTGACAGTAAATACTTTTTCATATAAATTTCCTTATTTAGAGATTAGTACATTAATTTAAGATTTTGTTGAAACATATTCACCAGAGGGATCGTCCAGATAAGATTGAAGATCTCCAGAATGGCTATAACTCAAGCGGGTTTTATCTTTCTTAGTTTCCTCAAGCTCTTCAAGAGAAAGTGGCTGACCTAATTTCCCATCTTCTAATTTTAGGCTTTTTCCTAAACTATCCAATTGCTCCCTAGCTTTGGGGAGGTGGTGTTCTTTAATATCCTTAACTGCCTGAGCATATCGTTCTCTCATTTCAGGTGTTTGACCGTTATTTGCGTAGTCAGCGAATTTCGTTATCGCCTTTTCCAATGACGATACATTACCCACCTCACGATTGTAGGCGAAAAATAAATCCATGGTTGAATGGCTAATGTTCATGTGTTTTGTACCTATAACTTTATCGATTCACATAGACTAAGAATAGTTATAGATATCAAAGTAGCAAGTATATTTAATGTTAAATTTAAAAAAATTATACGAACCGCTAATTGCGAGTCAGGATGAGATAAGCTCAGGGTTTCTTATAGTTATGGACTATTTTTTGCGTTACACCAGTTTGGGAACTCGCCTTTAGTTTCAAGTGCGGCAGACAGTACTTCCGGCTCGGTGCAAATGCGGAGAATCAGATGTAGGCAATTGATCTTTTGCGGCGTTCTCGTCGGTATTTTCAGACTCGTATTGAGGTACTGATCTATTTACCAATACAGAATGTTTATTATCTTTTAAAAACAGTAACTTGCAAGTTTTACGGAGCACTCTCGGAGTGCTGGAATGTGCGAAAAAAAGTGTAAATATTTGCAAGTTTCCGTAGATCCGAATGCCGGTGCCCCATCAATGAACCGGGAAAAGTGGGAAACTGGGAACATAAAGTATCTCCTGTTCGATTATTCTGCATCTGTCAATATCCACTCCTAATTGAGTGGTATGACCGACTGCCAAGTTGTTCGCCCCTATGACAGTAGAGTTACTCCGACTTCGAAATAAGATCTTCAGCTTGGGATAGAAATAAGGCGAGCTCTCTGTCTTTTCCTACCCCCTCTGATTCCAATTCTTCCATAGGTCTTAACATAGCAAGGTCGTATGCGTCTCCTGACAAGTTATCTAATTCTACATTAGCTTGCTTCAGTTCGGTTAAATAGTATTGGCACCACCTAGTGAATGCCAATATCCACATTGAGACTACCAAAGCATCGTTCCAGCAAGACCAGTTGGAAGTACTTGCCAGAGGTTGTTGTAAAACTCTTTTCTGCTTATTTAAGATGGGTCGAATCATACCAATTACTTTTCTTTGTTGCTCAGGCGTACTATGAGCGAAGATAAATGCGCAAGTATTTGTCATCTGCCCTTCCCGTGAAAGTTGGAACAGTCTTGAATTCCTGCTTTCAGCTGGGCCTATCAATGAAACGATTTCCTCGAGCCAGATTTTGCAGGCATCATCCGTATCAGCTTGCTCACTTTGAAGTAGAGGTAAAACTAGATCCCGAAACAACCACGGTTCTGTCCATGGTAATTGGCGCATATGGCCTCTCATCGAATCGATTACGTGCCTCAAATCACTTTCAGATAGCTGTTCTGGTAGTTCGTTTTTGAGTGCGACTAATAATTTCTCGTATTGATCACGTTTTCTTTCATCATTTGCCGATCTGTTAACCAACCAACCTAAATATCTTACCTTTTCCGTGTGGTCAAATCTTGAAAGCAAGCCCAGCTCTGATGTGACGTCTTTAGTTTGATGAATCATCTGCTCTAGAGCATATAAGCCCATCCATCGAATTAAACCGTTACAACTATTCAATAAAGTGCATGTGCGGGAATAGTTTGGTAGCAGCTCTATGGATAGGGAGATCTCGCTAACAATTTGGCTTAACAATGACAGCCTAATTATGTCAGCATGATCCGGCTCTTTCGGAATTTTAGGCGATTCTTCAGCAACCAGTTCTAACAATGATTTTGGGTCATAGGACCAAAGCAGTTTTATTGCAAAATATTCTGGCCAAGTAAGTGCTGTATATTTAGTCATATGACACATATGATGAAGCTGGTAAGAGCTACACAGCAGCTTTTCAATTGGTCTTTGAAATAGGTGAGGTTCTAAGACAGTTATATCAGAATCCAGATCTTTATGGGTCCGCTGTATCGATTTAGTAAGGTACCCCAGGAGATTCTCTAAGAACGAGGTTTCACTTAATATTTCTTGAAAATCTGTATCACCAGCTCTAGAGTTTGCCAAAAATTCACCAACCACTTCCCATTGATCCATGAAATCTTCAGAGCTGACCTTTTTCTTTACCCAGGCTAAGAACCCCTGAGGATCGATCAAGTTAAGTGAGTCCCCTTCTAATAGCTCAAGAGATATCAACTTGTCTTTCAGTGGTGCACCGTATAATCCTATTAATGAAGGCTCGTTAGCCCATATTGATAGGATGTCGCCTGCTAATTCATTATTCAGTATCTTTAGTGGCTCGTATCTTACAGTTTTCCTGGGAGCATCGGAAGAAACATAGAGTTCGGTTAATCCAGGGTTATTTTCTTCAGAATCAGATTTTTTTGCCTCTAATTCTTTCAAAAGACTGCTTTTATATTTTTCGACCTCTAATAAAGTATCAGATGGTATCGGCGTAATAAGTAAGGGATAGTTCTCTGCCACCTTCTGCAAGGAGTTAGACAAATTAAATCCAGCTATTGGTAGGCCGTCGCTCCCTATAATCAGAATATATCGGTCATGGAGTTTACCATCTTTTAAGCCAATGATTCTGAGGTTTATTTTTGAGAGAGTTCGTTTGTTGTTTTCACAAGCAGTAACTAGATCATCTACTCTGTTACGATTAGTAGGATTTTCTTCGTCGCCTTTTTGCTTTGGTAGTGAAGTAAACACAATGTAATTACATTTAGGCGCAGCATATAAAGAAAGCAACGATAATCCGGCTGAATCAAAATACGGATCAAAGATTATAATTTGACTGTCATTATATTTTGAAAAAAGAGATTTGAACCATTCGACAAACTGTAAACGGCCTTCACCATCGCTTGGTCCATAACGTTCGAAAAACCTTGCATCGGATTTTTTTGGGTGCAGCTTGTTGAAAATAGGGCTTATTTCGCGGTTTATAGCAATCCAAGGGTCGGCTTCTCGGCCGCCAACTTGGCTAGCAAACCCATGATTTCCTGTGTTTTTAGTTAGTACTGCTTTCACGCGGCTTGATTGCTTTTCTTTTACCGTGTTATCTAACCAATCAAATTTAACGGAGCTTGAATTACCACCGGCCACATTAGCTTGAAAGTTAATTTCTCGAATATATCCGGTACGCCACCTGCAACATAATATATTTTCTTCGTTATCTTCGGCATTAAAACCATAGATTTCTAGTTCAGTAGAGTCAGCGATGGATCTAATTGTTTTATCAATATCGAATTCGCGCATATACATGCGGTTGTCGTACTTTTTCGCATTTGCAATTCTTGAGTATATAATTTGGCTGCTGTTAAAGATCTTAATGCTGAATATAAAACCAGAGTAATTAGGAAGATTTTTGGAGTCGAATTTAACGCTTAACTTTCGTCTTTTATCGCCCCAAAAAACTTCAAGTAAATTTTTCTCTTTGTCATCTAAAGTCGGGAAGACAAGAAATTCGATATCACCAAACCGCACTTTATCGTTCTGTTCAAAGTTCAAGCCAGTGTCAAAGTTTAGATGTTCGACAATAAACTTTATTAGGTCGGATCGATAATTATGATCTGCTTGGAAGATAGATAATTTATCTACTTGAGTGATCGATGCGCTCATGGCACCCGCTGCTCCATGGGGGCTAGTAGTCGAGTGAAGTTCGAACGCATCCTTGTTGATAAGATATGTTACGGGTTTATAAACTAAATTTTTTGGATCTAAAAATATTGTGCCGAATTTATCATCAAACTTATTGCTTCGCTCAAGACCTAAAGTATTGCTGATCGTGGAAATCTTAACTCCATTACAAAGCATTTCCAGAAAATCACTTAACAAATTGCTATCGATGTAAAGATTGAGGCGAGTGATTTTCGCTCTGCAATGTTCAAGAGTCGAAAATTTGTCGTTATTGCTGAAAGACCAAGAGTTATTAGAATGTGAGTATGGTACTACACGACCATAGATAATCCGGTTTTTAGTTGTTTCTGTGGAAAGAATTTGAAGAATCCAAAGCTGTACTGCGCATGGTCGAGAGTCATCATGGAATAAACGAGCCAGTCTAGTGTCGCCTATTAGGTCTTTTAATGTTGTGCTGACCTCATTATCGTTAAATCCTTTGTTCATTATTGCCTCGATTTATGCTCTTGTATCAACTTTGTAAATTGGTACGTCCCTCGCCGTTACCATCTATCATTTTATAGTGTTTTACAATGGCATGAGTTTCAACGTGACGGCAGTGTACCTGCCGATTTATATGTTTGAGCTCAAGGAACTTTGTTCTGTTAGTACAAACTATTGATTTACAAGGATTATTTTTGTTTTTTTCTCTTGCATATTCTCAACCTCATGAGAATATTTAATAAAAGCAGGAGGACATAATGAAAAGAGTAGCACCCTTAATTACGGCAATATTCGTCGCTGCCCTGGCTGGCTGCGCGGCCATCCCACGAGCTTACAACCCGGAAGAGTCTCGGGCTTTGAACCTGGCAAGAGCCGGTGGCATCTACGATATGGACTTGCGTGATTCTGGGGATGGCTCTCGCTCCTACAGCAAAGGCATGTCGGTGCCATTACTGAATCTCGCCAGCCTGGCGACTTCATTCGATGCACCGCTTCGACATCTCTCGGGTAGCCAAACGTTTCTGTTCAACGCTACTGACATCATGATGACACCGGATGATCCGTCGGCGAGACCAAGCCTGATGGGATGGATGCCTGCGTCGATGGCCACTTCGGAGGCTCAGGCATATGAGCAGTATGTGGATCTGGTGGACCAGGCCATCCGATTAGCTGCCAATGATATGGCGTTGAGCGCCACCAAACTCAGTAACGTGGAGACGCCTGAGATTGATGGCCATCCACTGATGCTCTGGTCCATTGAAAGCACTGAGCATGGATGCGGTGCAGGTCAATGTGTGGTTGCTTACAACATCAAAACGCCGAATCTCTGGAAGTCTCCAGCCTACGTGGAAGGTGCTGAGCCCGAAAGCTACAACATCGCGGCTAATCATCCAGAGAATTATTCTCGCCTCGTTTTCCGGCAATCAGGTGAGCAACTCAGCTTCCCTGTGGATGAGTTCTATCGCACGGTCAGTGGTGCCTTACCATCCTGGATGTTGATGTATTTTCCTCCCGGCACCGTCATCCAGGATAGCGAACCGCTGCCGTACCCTGTGCTTTACGAGCAGGGCCAGCGACTGATGTTCAAGGAGCCAGATCATGAGTGACTGGCATGATGAACTTGAGTTCGCTCTGTTGCCGCTTGAAGACGCCAAAATCGATAGCGACTGCATGACCTTTGTGATCAGCAATGCCCTGAGCGAGCAAGGCATCTTCCATCAATGTCGTATCGGATACGCAGAGGACCGGCTGAGCCGAATAGCCACCGCTCCCCATTGCTGGATTGAGCTCGAACAGGGCTGGTGTATCGATCTGCGGCTCAGACAGTGGCTGGGTGATGAGGACGACCTCCCTCATGGCGTATTTCAGCCATCCAACTATCCGCGCGTTCGATATCAAGGCACTGCGTGGCTGGTTTCACGCCTGAACACGGAAGATTTGAGGGCGATGACAAATGATGCCTACAGCAAGGTGAAACTGCCATGGCTGGCCGGGCAAGCCGCTGCGGCCTGACGTCGGGCAAAACTTGCATTTTCTCAGGTTCTGGTAGCTTCGAAGTAAAGATCTATCGGGGACTGAAACCATGGTGAGGGTGATAAAAATAGTAGCAGTGGGGCTCGCCGGGATCGGCGTTGTGGAGCTCGCCTTAAGGGGTACCGATGCAGCGCTTTACGCATGGTATCTATTGTTCCTGCTTTGGGTGGTCGTACTGCTCATTCGCTTCGCAATGGCCGCAGTCGATGCTTACAAGACGGTTTTCGACAAGGGACCCGATGGGGAAATGACGTTTCCTGAATTCGAGAAAAAGATGGCGTCGTTTAGTCGAGGCGGTGGTAGGGAAGAAAACGGTCCAAGCAGCACGACAACCTCCGACACCGGGAGTCAAGAAGGCGCAGGCGATCTGTTCGATGACTTCAGAGTCAATCCGATCCTCCGGGAGGATGATCCGTTCGGGCAGTTTTTCGACTCTTGAGGTGGTTCCTTATGGGTACACATCAGGAGAACCAACAATTCAGGCCGTTCAACATGACAAGGAACCATTTAAAACAGACCGGCCAAGCGGAACCACTTATAACAGACTGAGGAGGCATTAATGTTTATACGCGCCTATTTGAGAGCATCGACCCAGGAACAAAATGCCGAGCGGGCCAAAGCATCGCTAATCCAGTTTGCCGAGCAACACGGTCAGCGCATTGCTGCCTTTTATACCGAGAATGTCTCCGGAGCCACATTGCATCGCCCCGAACTGATGCGACTGATTGCCGAATCCGGTGAAGGTGACATTGTACTGGTGGAGCAGATAGACCGGCTTGCCCGCCTTAAACAGCGGGACTGGGATACGCTCAAACAGAAGCTGTCAGCCAAACGGTTGGCAATTGTCTCGCCAGAACTGCCCACGAGTTGGCTTGCACTGGACAAGAAGGATAACACCGGCTTCACCGATTCCATATTGCAGGCTGTCAACAGCATGATGCTCGACATGCTGGCAGCGGTAGCCCGCAAAGATTACGAGGACAGACGCCGCCGCCAGAATCAGGGTATCAAAAAGGCCCGCAGCGAGGGTAAGTATCAGGGTCGCCAACCTGATCTGAAGAGGCGACAACACATCGCCAGTTTACTGCGCACCGGTCATAGCTATAGTGAAATCCAGGACATCCTGGGTTGTTCGCGCCATCTGATTGCCTCTGTCGCAAAGGAACAAAAGCAGTCAGATGCAGCATAGGCTGCAATTTGCAATCAAAGAACGAAAACAGGAGAACTCACATGATCGATATGTCCGTCACACTCATTGCTTTCCTCGGCTTTGTCGCCGTTATCCTGGCGATCTGCGGCATCACATACCTGAATGCTGACAAGCTGGAAGCATTTCTCAACCGGAAGTTTAAAACACGCCGCCAGGTCGATAAAAATTCCAGATAATCTGGGGGTAAACGGCTACTTTTGCCCAAATTGGCAAATTACAGACCCGTGGGTTTGTCTCTGCGGCCAGTAGCATTTCTCTTGAACATCAACCAACAGGAGAATGCTAATGAGCAAACCCAAAACCATTCAGGAAATCACCGATAAGTGGCATGAGGTGGCTCGCGCCGGGGAGTTTGACCATCAACAGGGGCGCCGAATGGCGCTTGATCAATGCAGACAGTATCTACAATCGCTATCCAAAAGTCTGGATATGGAGCGAGCACGCCTACGCTATCTCGCTCAGCGACTGTCGGACTATTTCTGGACACATAATGAGGCTCATCGAACCAAGGAAACGAGAGGCTACCCTGGCCATCACGGCTGCCGGGTGAGAATGCTGCACGGCAGCTTGGAGATGCACTGGTATTACAACACCTTCGTAAGAGTGAAAAACGGTAAAGGGCATGCGGTTTTCAGTGAACACATCCGCCGAGCCCTGAAACATCGGTACTCAAAACCCGCATTTAACCGCGCTCACGACTGGGAAAGGCCCATCATTGAGGAGACCGAAGCCGGGTTTGAGATAGTGCGTATCATGAATGCAAACCTCACTCACATGCGACGTCTCGTCAGGGCAAACCTGAAGCAGTTGGACAATTTGGAGGCGCACTTCGATGGCCTTCAGCCCCCGGAATCCTAAACAAAAAACCATTCAGGCCCGTCCCCTTCCGACGGGCTTTATGCATCTATTTTAGAGGATGATTACAAACAGTATTTGGCTTGAACTACGTAATGCTCTGGGTACAAGACTTGTCGAAAGGCCTAGATTTTTTTGTATTCGCGCCGACCTGTGTATACGATAGTTTGACAATAAAAAGCAATTCTTACGGTTGACTGCGAGGGATATGTGAAAAACTGCTCAAAAGGATCAATTTGGAGAAAGTGGGACCTCCATGTCCATACTCCATTTTCAATTCTGAACAACCAGTTCGGCGACGACTTCGACAATTACGTCAGAAAACTCTTTCGATCAGCAATAGATCATAATGTAAGTGCCATTGGCCTGACCGACTATTGCCTTCTTGACGGCTATAAAAAAGTAGTCGAAGACTATATTCTCAACGATGATAAACTAGCTGAGCTATTTGATGAGGATGAAATCAGGAAAATTAAGAATATTGCTATTTTCCCGAATCTCGAGTTTCGCTTGGACAAACTAGTAGTAGGCAAAGAGGTCGACTTAAAATGGAATAGGCGGACCAACTTCCACGTTATCCTTTCCAATGAATTGTCTCCCACATTAATCCAAAGCGAGTTTTTATCTAGAATACAGTTTGAAACTCACGCTGAAACAGGGCTCAAAGCAGAGAGAAGAGCCTTAACCAAAGAAAACTTGATAGAATATGGTAACAGACTAATTGAAGAACACCCCGAGTTTAGAGGCCAATCTGCCCTTGCGGTAGGGATCTGCAATGCGTCGGTCAATACAAGCGAAATAGCTGAACTACTCACCGAAGATGGAAGATTCAAAAAAAACTACTTGTTAGCTTTGCCTTGTGACGAAGACCTTAGCAGAGTAAGTTGGAACTCGGCCGGTCACGGTACGCGGAAGACACTTATTCAACAGAGCCAACTGATATTCTCATCTAACAAGCGTACGAGAAGCTTCTTGCTCGGAGATTATCACGATAATCCTTCCTCTTTCAGAAAAGAGTTTGGCTTACCTAAAGCTTGTATATGGGGCTCCGATGCACATGCATACGAAACACTTTTTGAGCCTGACGAAGAAAATAACACTTGGATAAAGGCTGATCTTACTTTTGAGGGCCTCAAGCAGGTAGTATTTGAGCCGAGGTCACGGGTTGCTATTCAAGATACTTGCCCTGGCGATAAGGTAAGCTATGAAGTTATAGACTCTGTTCGATTCAAAGATTCCAGTGGGAAAAATATTTTTCCTGAATATAAAATAGAATTAAATTCGGATTTAAATTCGATTATTGGTGGCAAATCCTCAGGGAAATCGCTTTTACTCTATCATATTTCAAGGACGGCAAATAAAGAGGAAACCGTAAAGAAGTGTGATCTAGCAAAGGCAAGTACTTATCCAGAATTTGAAAATGAATCAAATTTCGACTTTGAAATCACTTGGAACGACAACACTAAACAAAGCTTTAGAGAAACAAACGAACAACGACCAATAACCTACATACCTCAGCTATATATAAATAAATTAGCCGAGGAAAGTGGTCGAGATCAACTCAATGAGCTTGTACTCGAAATTCTATATCAAGACAGGGAAATAAAGCTAGGTGCTGAAGAGCTTTTTAAAAAATGTGATTCGTTGAATGAGAGCATCAGCACACAGGTTACAAAACTTGTATCGCTCAGACACAAGTATGCAAAAGAAAAGGGCGAAAAGGAAAAAATAGGAGCTGAGAACTCGGTAAATAATGAAAAAGAAAAAATAAAAGAAAAAATAGAAAAAATAAAAAAATCATCAGGTTTTACTCCTGACGAAAGAAAAATTTATAAAAAGCTTAGCGACAGATTGTCAGTTAGCGAAAAAAGGCGTTCGTCTCTTTTAAGATATATTGAAATACACACTGAGCTAAAAAATGAATTAGTAAGAGAGATGGAAGATTCGTTTAGAAACGTAGCTCTTATGACGAATTCTGAAGAGTCAGAAAAAAAACGGTTTCACACTGGAAGCCGCCTTGTTCAGATAACACTGGCTAAGATTCAGAAAATCATTGATGACCTGCCAATAGAAGCGGGAAAGAACATTCGCCGCGCTAATAGCTTGATAGGCTCGCTAGATGAAAGAATTATAAATACCACGGAAAGTCTTGAAAAATTCTCGTCTAAAGTAAAAAGCCAAAACGAATTGAAGGGACTTCTAGAGGCGCAAAAACGGGAAGAAGCTAAGCTTAGAGCTATTCAAGAAGCAGGCAAGAAGGTCAAAAGCACTCTCGAACAAGGGAAAGCAGCTTCTGATCAGCTTAAAGCCCTGTATGAGCAGTTGTTTGACACATATGGTGAAATAGAGGCGCTTTTCAATGGTGCTGCGAAGATCGACAATGAAAATATAACGCTTCAAGCTAGCCTGGAATTCGATCACAATAGTTTCGATTCTTTCATAAACTGTTTTGATGCCAGAGGAAGCCTTGCAAGTATTCTAGGCGACTCGATTGATAGTGAAAACAATTATATTTACTCAAAAGACACGCATTTAGACTCTATATTCACCCTGAGTGAGAAGGTTCGAGATTTCTCCCAGATCGCCCATAAAGTTCGAAAGAGTGCGAACGAGGAACTAATCCTTAGAAATCTACTTCAGGATTGCTTTTACATATCTTTTAACTTGCTTTATAAAAATGACGACATTATCAGCATGTCGCCCGGTAAGCGAGGACTGGTGCTTCTCCATCTCATACTACACTTGAGCAATTCCTCTCACCCTATACTTATAGATCAACCTGAAGATAATTTAGATAACCGCACAGTTTATAATGAACTCCGCGACTTTATTAGGGAAAGGAAAGAGAGAAGACAAATCATCATGGTCACTCACAACGCTAATATGGTTGTATCCACAGATTCCGAATGTGTTATCGTCGCGAATCAGGCTGGCCAGCAGCATGATATGGAAAACGAGCAATTTAGATTCGAATATGTTTCCGGCGCCATGGAGTGCACGTTTTTCGAACCAGATGCGCCCTCATTGCTTAAGAAATTCGGCATTAGAGAGCATATTTGCGAGGTTCTAGAGGGGGGACAACTTGCATTCGAAGAGCGAGAGCGTAAGTACGCTTTCAAGCGATAAGGACAAATTAAGGCCCGACCGAGGTCGATACCGGCCAGGCAGAGGAAGAGGTGCAGTTATCGACACTGGTCGACAAGCTCAATGAGCGGTTTGGTACTGAGTTTACCCCGGCGGATCAGCTGTTCTTCGATCAGGTGAAGGAAACCGCCGTTGCCAACGAGCAGCTTCGCCAGGCCGTCATGGCCAACAGCCTGGAGAACTTCGAACCGGTATTTAACAAGCAGCTTGAGAACTTGTTTGTAGAGCGCATGGACGGCAACGAAGACATCTTCATACGCCTGATGAACGACGAGTCCTTCCGTAATATCGCTTCTCAGTACCTGATGCGGGCTGTGTATAACCAGGTCAAAACCAGCGTTGAGACGCAGTAACAGAACAAAAAAGGGATAACGTCCGTTATGAAAGCTACAGAAGCCAAGTTGCTCGACTTCCTGAAGAAGTCGCCACAATTTGTCATTCCGATCTACCAGAGAACGTATTCCTGGTCTGAACAGCAATGTCGTCAACTGTGGGACGACATTATGCGAGCCGGTACCAACGATGGTATATCAGCACATTTCATTGGCTCGGTGGTCTACATCGAGAAGGGGCTTTATCAGGTGTCCAGTCAATCACCATTGCTGGTCATTGATGGGCAACAGCGACTGACTACCACCATGCTGATTCTTGAGGCGCTATCTCGACACCTTGGGGACACAGAACCTCTGGAGGGGTTTTCGGCTAAGAAGCTGCGCAATTACTACCTGCTTAACCCGTTGGAAGACGGTGAGCGAGCGTACAAACTGCTATTGACCCAGACGGACAAAGAGAGCCTTCTGGCGTTGGTCACGCAGAAGCCGTTACCTGATGACGGTTCTCTTCGAATCCAGGAAAACTTCGAGTTCTTCAACAGCCAAATTCAGCGGCTTAACGGGGAACTGGAAACCCTCTGCCGGGGCCTTTCAAAGCTCATCATCGTTGATATTGCGCTGAGCCGAGACCAGGATAACCCGCAACTCATTTTTGAGAGCATGAATTCCACAGGAAAAGCTTTGAGCCAGGCTGACCTGATCCGGAACTATGTGCTGATGGGACTGGAGCCGAAGCATCAAACTCGGCTCTATCGCGATCACTGGCGTCCGATGGAGGTGGAATTCGGGCAAGAAGGCTATGGCGTTTACTTTGACAGCTTCATGCGCCACTACCTCACGGTTAAAACCGGGGAAATTCCACGGTTAGATGAGGTATACGAGGCTTTCAAACAGCATTCACGTCGCGCCGAAGTTGCGAGTGCTGGTGTCGATTCATTGGTTGCTGAAATACATGCTTTCGCTCGGTATTTTTGTGCGATGGCATTGGGGAAAGAAACAGATAAACAGCTCGGAATGGCATTTAAGGACCTGCGGGAACTAAAAGTCGACGTGGCATATCCGTTTCTGCTGGAACTTTACCATGATTACCAACAAGACAATCTGTCCCGAGATGACTTTCATAGCGCTATTCGGCTGATCGAGGCTTATGTGTTCCGTCGTGCCGTTTGTGCCATCCCCACAAACTCGCTGAACAAGAGCTTTGCGACCTTTCACAAATCATTGCAGAAGAACCGTTACCTGGAGAGCATCAAGGCTCACCTGCTCGGTTTGAAGTCATACAGGCGTTTTCCGAATGACGAAGAGTTCAAAAGGGAACTGGCAGTACGCGATCTCTATAACTTCCGCAGTCGGAGTTACTGGTTACGCCGCCTGGAGAATTTCGAGCGCAAGGAACGGGTTCCGGTCGACGAATACACGATCGAACACATCATGCCGCAGAATGAGAATCTGTCTGCTAGATGGAAGGATGAGCTAGGTCCGGAATGGAAGCGTGTGCATGAAACCTGGCTGCATACGCTGGGTAATCTGACTCTTACGGGCTACAACTCAGAGTACAGCGACCGAGCTTTCATCGAGAAGCGCGATATGCAGGGCGGATTCAAACAAAGCCCTCTACGGCTCAACGAGGGCTTGGGAGCTGTAGAAGCATGGAATGAGGACTCAATTAAGAATCGGGCCGCCAAGCTGGCCCAGGAAGCGGTGCGGGTTTGGGCGGCTCCGGTATTGCCGGACGAGATCCTCGATACCTACCGCAACGTGGCCGTCAAACCAGAAGCCTACAACCTTGAGGATCACCCTCAACTCGCAAACGGGACCCCAATGCGCGCTCTATTTGAGCAGCTCCGAAAGGAAGTCCTGGCGCTCGACACGAGCGTCACTGAAGAAGTCCTCAAGCTCTATATAGCGTTCAAAGCCGAGACGAACTTTGTCGATGTGGTCCCGCAAAAGACCCGTTTGCGACTGTCTTTGAATATGCCGTTTCACGAGTTGAGCGATCCGAAAGGGATGGCTCGTGACGTGACCAACCTCGGACGTTGGGGAAATGGCGATGTGGAAGTAGGGTTTAGTGAGGAATCTGAGCTTGCCTATGTAATGGGGCTCATTCGACAGGCGTTCGAAAAGCAGATGGGGAACGATGCTGATTGAGCGGTGAGAACAGCGCCCCGACAACTGGGGCGGAAAGTAGTGGCTGGATGATGACACTGAGTGAGAGTTCTCCAACAGCGGTAGGGGACTCTCCTGGAGAACTTTCCAATCGCTACACATACCTATCTGATTTGGATAACTTTGAGCTCATTCCATGCGCTCTATTAGGCGGCCTCTTGGAGATATGATCTGCACATACGCTATTAATCTGGATAAGTTGTCGTCGGAATCCCAGTGCGTGAGTTTTCCAAATCAGGTGGAAACGACGGGCTCTTAGTCCAATAACCTCCATGCCAGTGTTTCTGAGCCTGACCCATTCCGAAGAGCCTCGAAAAGGACTCGTTGCGCATTTCTTAATGTTTTCCAGAATCGACGTTTACTTATACGACGTGGATGGGGCTCTGAAAGGGCCTTTATAATATTTTATTTCTCTCCCGAAATAATTGCGTGCAACTACTCAATCCTCTGTGCATAAACAACCAATCGGAGATGACGATCAGCATCGACGGTCATTGAAGTGTGTTCAAAAGAGATAGTCTCACTCTCCATTTTCATATCCCTGACACCTTGACACGGGGCGTCAACATCATGGCGATTCCACCATTGCCTGAAGTCAGGAGAAGCCTTCTGTAAATTGGTAACCAGAGCCTGGATATCCGCTTCTTGCGTTGCGTGAGCGTAGTCTCGCCTAAAACTGGATAACATCTGAGCCGCCTGATTGTCCCAGTCAACCAGACGTTCGCGGAGAGCGGGATCTGTGAATAGCATCCAAAGCAGGTTGCGTTGCCCAGGAGGATGGCGATTGAAGCCAAAAAGCCGGTCGGCCTCCTCGTTGAAAGCCAACACATCCCACCGTAGGTTAAGTACATAAGTGCCGTGAGGCGATAAGTCTCTCATCAGCCTCAATATTAAAGGCGGAACTTTACAGTAAGTCTTGCCAGGTTCCGGCGGCAGCCTGTCATGAGCGAGCAAAAACAGATGCCTACGTTCGGCGGCATCCAGTTTCAGCGCTTGGGCCAAGTTATCGAGAAACGAGGAAGACGTACTAATATCTCGCCCCTGTTCGAGCCATGTATACCAAGTGAGTCCCACCCCTGATAGAGCGGCAACTTCTTCACGCCGCAACCCTGGTGTCCGTCTACGCCCCCCACTAGGGAGCCCCACGTCTGTAGGAGCCAGACGTTCTCGCCGTGATTTCAAGAAAGCAGCTAGCTCCTTTCTTGTACGCTCTAACTTACTCATGTGTTTCCTGTTGCTTTTAGTAATAGCATAAATGGTTAAATTGTAACACCTTAATGCTGCTTATAGAATGACGGCTTTTCCACTAGGAGAGTCTATTTATGAGCTCAAATAATGAAATGTGCGTCCCAGAGAGTGCGCCCACGATCACGACAAACTCGAATTCACTCATAGTTTACTTAATTGCTTTAGGCGCTTTTGCGCTGGGTATGGCTTCTTATGTTACCGCTGGGTTAATACCTCTGATTGAACAGTCTTTCGGAGTCTCCGTTGGCGTGGCTGCTCAGCTTGTGACAGCTTTTACTCTCGCCTATGGCATTGGGTCACCGATCGTTGTGGCTTTGTTACCAGGAAACCGGCAACGAAATGGGCTATTAGCTGCGCTTGGGTTATTTGTTCTGTCAAACGCTGCGAGCGCACTATCCACAGACTTTTACTTTCTGCTTGCTTTCCGTGCCTTAGCAGGGGTTGGGTCCGGTGTTTATCTTGCAATGGGGATCGCGATCGCGGCGTCACTGTCATCCTCAGCTCGTGGCAAAGCAATAGCTATTATCATGGGAGGAATGGCGGCAGGTACTGTTTTGGGCGTTCCGGGAGGACTTGTACTGGCGGAAAAACTCGGTTGGGCCTCCGCGCTTTGGCTGGTGACATTACTTGGAATGATAGCGTTTCTCGGGTTGGCTTGGCGACTACCAGAGCTGCCAAGTTCAGATGCCGTACCGTTACGTAAAAAGTTGTCCTTGTTGGTAGATGGTCAGGTAATCGTGGTCCTGTCAGTATCTTTGCTTGCCGCTATCGCCAGTTTAGGGATGTATACCTTTTTGGCTCCTCTTATGTCTTCTTCTGAATACGGGGACGTTGACTCGATCACGCCGTTTCTATGGGTTTGGGGGATTGGAGGTGTGCTTGGCAGCTTCTTAGTAGGACCTCTCGCTGATCGCGTTAAAGGACCCCAGATGACATTGGCTATTATGTTAATTCTGGCAATATCTCTGGCTATTCTACCAGTAGTTGCGTCCTGGAATGCTTGGTTGGCAATGGTGCCAATCATTCTGTGGGGGGCCGTTGGATGGGCACTGCAGGTTCCCCAGAATAATCAGCTGATTCATGTGAGGGAATCTAAGGGTGACGGAAATCTAGCTGTAGCACTTAATGAATCGGCTTTGTATTTAGGAAGCGCTATTGGTGCTGCGGCAGGTGGTATGGCTCTGGCGATGGATTTACCGATCTGGGCATTGCCTGTTGGAGCGGGAGCTGTGGCTGTAATTGGAGCCGTATTGCAGTGTATTAACGTCCGTAGAATTGGTATCTAACTCTGATTTCCTCAAACCTATTCCTATCCTGGCTAGGATAGGAATAGTGGCTGTGAATCAAAATATGATTCTGAGACCGGAGAATGACTTTCACATGTGAAAGCCATGCAGCTAACTTGGTCATTAAATGCACAAAACCCACTCATGTAAGCCCTAATTTTGCGATTATGACGTTCTTTTTCTGGTTTCTTGTGATTTTTATCTATTAATAATCAATGGCTTATTAGCCGACCTCTCCTTTGCGCCCTTTTTGGGCAATTCCGCGGTTCTCCCCTAAGACGAATATTTCCGATGATTGCTCCGAACGATTCACAACCGAACTGGAGTAGTCATGAAGAAACAATCAAATACCTCGACTGAGCGTCTACTGACTTATGAAGAAGTCTGCACCGTCCTGAAAACATCGCAGGCAACGCTGCGCCGCTATGTAAAACAGGGGCGGTTCCCGGCACCTGTGAAGCCGAATCCCCATGGGCGAGCCGTTCGCTTTCGCTACCAGGACGTAAAAGCGTGGCTGGACAAGCTGTGAGAGGAGCTGCGTGATATGCAATACAAACTGCAAGATGACGGGCTCTATGCCTTATCAGGGGACCATTGGCAGCGTGTCGGCGGCTGGATTCAGGTAATGGCTCGCACCAGGTTAACCGACAGGCGGCACGGACACGGAGCGTTGCTGGAATGGCAGAATTTCGATGGTGTGAAGCTACGCGAGGTCGTCTATGCCCGAGATCTCAACAGCGATAATGCCCGACAGGTGCGAGATATGCTGGTTGATACCGGTTATCCACTGACACCCGGGCAGGCAAGTTGGAGCCGGCTTCAGCACTATCTGTTGGAACAGATGGCTCTGGCCGAACCGGCGACGGTGGTTAATCGAACGGGTTGGCACGATGGAGTATTTGCCACCAGTAATTGGACTATCGGCTCCGCTGACGAGCCGCACCATTTCGTAGGCCAATTATCAGGCTCTGCGACGTTAGAGGAGTCTGGAAGTCTCAGCGACTGGCAGACTTATGTCGGTCAGCTATGCCGAGGCAACCCGTTAGCAATATTCAGTATTGGCACGGCGCTGGCTGCGCCATTGATTGCCTCTGCTGGGATGGAAAATGGCGCCATCCACTTGGTTGGAGCATCGTCGACCGGAAAGACCACCTTGTTGCAGTTGGCGGCTAGCGTGTATGGGGGAAACCGCTATGTTCGCAGTTGGATCTCAACCAGTAACGGGTTAGCGGCAGTCTCATCAGAGCACAACGACATGTTGTTGCCGTTAGATGAGATTGGCATGGCTCGCCCAGAAGACATCGATACGGCGATCTATCAGATCATGAACGGATCAGGAAAGTTACGGGCTAACGTCTCCGGCGAGCTGGCCGCGACCTCGCATTGGCGAACGCTGGTGTTGAGCAGCGGTGAAGTCTGGATTGCTGAGCTACTCCAGCAGATCGGTAAGCCGTTACGTGCAGGCCAGCAGATTCGACTGGTGGAGCTCCCAGTGTTTGGGACCTACGGCGCGTTCGATGAACTACACGGTCATAAGCACCCTCAGCAGTTTGTGGACGAGATGAAATCAGCTTGTCAGCGCTACCACGGCACCATAATTCGCGAGTGGATCTCTTTACTGACCGAGCGTCATGACGAGCTGAACAGCTACCTGAGTCACGAAATTGGTCGCCTAAGCGGTATTTGGACACGAGACCAGATGGCATCGCAGGTGCAACGGGTCATCAGGCGGTTTGCGCTCATAGGGGCGGCACTTTGTCTCGGTAGTAGGAATTTCATTCTCCCTTGGAGCGAGGAAGAGTCCTTGGCAGCCGTCCACCGAACCTTGAAGGCTTGGCTGGATAATAGAGGCCACTCCAGAAATTCGGAGGAATTCCGGCTTCTCAAAGCGCTGGAGCGGGCCATGAAAGTCTGGGAGCGCAGTCTCAGTGATATTGAACAAGCGAGTGGCCAGGGGGGAGCTGGTTTTCGACGCTCACACGAGGGACGCGAGTTGTGGTTGATCTATAAATCGCACTTCCTGAAGCGGCTCGGGCTGCCGACCCATTACATGAGGGAAGTGGAGGTGCTGTTACAGCGTGACTGCCTGGTGAGTAATGAGCGCTCCCGTGGGACCTACAAAACCAGAGTCAATGGAGATTTGCAGCGATTTTTCGCGCTCAGGCCTGACCAAGTTAGACGGCAACTTGAAGAACTGGAGAGGATTGAGCATGAGGACTGACACGGTGTTCCCAATTTCCCAGTTTTCCCACTTTGGTTATGGCGGTGTAGAGGTATAGCGATGACAGAAAAAGAAATGTTACAGCGAGTATTGCAGGACATGATGGTCCTCAAAAAAATCATTTTGGACCATATTAATGGTAGCAAGGCCCCGGAGGCCGACAAGGAGATCATGAGCCTTGAGGAGTGTGCGGAATACACTGGGCTGAAGAAAAGCACCCTGTACCAGTTAACCTCCCAAAAGAAGATCCCTCATTTCAAGCCAAATGGTCACCGGATTTTCTTTCGCCGCGCAGACACCTTGAAGTGGCTCCAGTCCAACCGGATCGCGACGGCGGACGAGATCGAGCAGTCGGCTGCTCAGCACCTGGTGAGCCACCGAAGACCAGGACGGCGGAGTGTTTGATGTGGGGCAGGAGGAAAGAGGGGCTGTGAAAGCCCCTCTCGTCACTTAGGCTCTCCGTCCAGTGTCTCCTCAAATATGTCAGGAAAACTCCTCATGGCCTCTGTACGGCGAGTTTCGAGTATGTCCGCGTAGATCTCCGTGGTTCTGAGCTCGCTGTGGCCCAGAAGCCGGGACAACGAGTAGATATCCACACCCCTGGCCAGTTGATTGACCGCAAAGGTGTGCCGTCCGGCATGGAAAGTCACACTCTTGGTGATACCCGCGCGCATGACCCATTGTGCCAACGCAACGTTGGTATAGGAGCCATACTTCAGACCCTTGAATACGCGATCACCTGGCTTTCCGCGATTCTCCAGATTCAACAATCTCACCGCTGAGTCTGGAAGATCCAGGTATTGCAGCGAGTTCCCGGCGTTCACCAGCTTCTTCTGCCGAAAAATGATGCGGTAGTGGCCATCGGCGAATTCCTCTATCTCACCCCAGACCAGCTTGTGGATATCTGACCAGCGAAGGCCTGTAGTGCAGGAGAACAGGAAAGCCCGCCTCAGCACGTCATACCGGCATTCGGCTTTGGTCAGAGCCCGGACCTCTTCCAGGGTCAGGTAAGTCCGTTTCGTGTTTTCCGGCTTGATGGACTTAACCTGTTGAACCGGGTTGTCGCGGACAATGCCGTCCCGATAGGCCTGGTTGAGCGCTGCCCGAACCTTGTTGAAGTAACTGCTGGTCGTGTTCTTGGCCAGTTTGGTACCGGATTTGGTGGTGGCTTCATGCTGAAGGTAGTGCCGAAACCCCTCCAGGAATCGCTTATCGACTTGTTCAAAGGTCAGTTCAGACAAGCCATGGTAGCGGTGCAGGTGATGACGGGTGGAGATCCAGATCGAATGGTTGGATTTGCTTCCGGAAGCTTTCTCGTCGGTCAGCTGGTCGAAGTAATCGAAGAAGCTGGCAGAAAGCTTGGTCCGATCATCCAATCCATGTCGTGACGACTCGCTTTCCAACAGCCGCTTTGCCCTGATGGCCTCAGCCTTCTGATTAACCGTCTTGTTGTGCTCACGCTCCGCCGGAAGGCGGGGTTTGTCGTAGAGGAACAGGTTCAGGGGCTCATACGAGCGCTTCTGCGCCCGAGAACCGTTCTGGCCTGTCTTGGAACCGTGGTAGTAGACCAGTCGCAAGGCACGGTGGCCGTTCTTGTCTGGTTCGCGTTTCTGGATAGTGATTTTCATGTTTGCTCCTTTTGTGCTCCGAGTGCTCCGAAAACTTATACTCGGAGCACACACGGAGCAAGAGGGGGCAAAACGGATCAAATTGCCTGCAAAGAAATAGAATAATTTTATTTATAAAACAAAGGCTTATTTGTATTTGATTGGATGCTTTTCGATCTTTTTGGCCGTTTCACTTCCCGATACAAAACGAACCGAAAATCTGGCCAAGGAGGTCATCAGAAGTGAACTCACCGGTAATTTCATTGAGGTGCTGCTGAGTTAGGCGCAGTTCTTCGGCCAATATTTCACCTGCCATATTGGCTTCTAACTGTTCCTGACCTTGCAGTAGATGTACTTTTGCTTTCGCCAGAGCCTCTAAATGGCGGCGTCTTGCCATGAAACTGCCTTCGGAGGTTGCACTGTAACCAACACAATGTTTTAGGTGTTCTCTAAGCAATTCAATGCCATGTCCGGTTTTGGCGGAAAGATGAATAACCGGAATGTTGTTGTGTTCATCTATACCTGTAGGCTCTTCCGATAAGTCGACTTTATTGCGAATAACGGTGTAGGGCATGTCCTCGGGTAGTTGTGCGAAAAACTCTGGCCAAATATCGTCGGGATGAATGGCAGAGGTTTCCTGACTGTCGACCATAAACAGCACGCGGTCAGCCTGGCGTATTTCATCCCAGGCGCGCTCAATACCTATTTTCTCAACGTGGTCGGGGCTTTCGCGTAAACCTGCGGTATCGATAATATGTAACGGCATGCCGTCTATTTGAATATGCTCACGCAGAACATCGCGAGTGGTTCCTGCTATTTCCGTTACAATAGCTGACTCACGACCCGCCAGCGCGTTAAGCAAGCTGGACTTACCCGCATTGGGGCGTCCGGCAATAACAATGCGCATACCTTCGCGCATGAGCGTGCCTTGCTTGGCTTCCTGTTCTATGTGGAACAGCTGGTCGATAATTTCAGCTAAATCGCCGGATACCTTACCATCTGAAAGAAAATCGATTTCTTCGTCAGGAAAGTCGATAGCCGCTTCAACGTATATTCTCAGGTGAATAACGGCGTCTACCAACTGATCAATTTTATGAGAAAACTCACCTTTTAGGCTTTGTAAGGCGGCTTTTGCGGCCTGCTCTGAATTGGTATCAATTAAGTCGGCAATGGCTTCCGCCTGGGTGAGATCGAGCTTGTCGTTTAAGAATGCACGTTCGCTAAATTCACCGGGACGAGCAGGGCGAATGCCGGGAATTTCCAGTATTGCTCGAATTATCATGTCGATAATAACCGGCCCACCATGGCCTTGCAGTTCTAAGGCATCTTCTCCGGTAAAGGAGTTTGGACCCGGGAAAAAGAGCGCTATGCCTTCGTCCAGCAGTTGTTTCTGTAAATCGTAAAACGGCAGGTATTCGGCTTTACGAGGCTTGGGGCAGTGACCTAACAGCTTTTCTGCAACCTCTTTACAGGCTTTTCCGCTCACGCGAACAATACCAACACCGCCGCGTCCGGGAGGCGTTGCCTGAGCTACTATGGTGTCGTCAAAATCTGTTTCAGTTTGCATTTTTGCTGCTCCCCAAAGGACTAAAGCCCGGCATTAGCCGGGCCTTAATGTTGGATTATTTCTTGTTTCGAACGTTAATCCCTTTCTTCTCTAAGCCCCGGTAAATGATCAGCATTTGCGCAATGGTAATCAAGTTACTGACCAGCCAGTACAGTACCAGACCCGATGGGAACCACAGGAAGAATACGGTAAAGATAACCGGCATATACTGAAACAGTTTCTGTTGCATTGGGTCAGCCGTCGGTGTTGGCTGCAGTCGCTGCATTAAGAACATACTGGCACCCATTAAAATAGGCAGGATGTAGTATGGGTCTTTGGTTGACAGATCCTGTATCCAGAACACAAAAGCAGAATGGCGCAGCTCAACACTTTCCAATAGCACCCAGTATAGCGCCAGGAAGATTGGAAGCTGCAACAGCATAGGCAGACAGCCGCCCAGAGGATTTACTTTTTCCTCTTTGTAGAGCTTCATCATGGCGCCTGACATCTTCTGTCGGTCGTCACCATAACGTTCACGCAGAGCCGTCATTTTTGGCTGCAGCATGCGCATCTTAGCCATTGAAACGTATTGTGCCTTAGTTAGCGGGAACAATAGCGCTTTAACAATAACTGTGGTCAGGATAATAGCCAGACCCCAGTTAATAACGATGCTTTGTAAGAACTGCAGCAGTTTGAATATCGGTTGAGCTAACCACCATAGGAAACCATAGTCGACGGTTAAGTCCAGATACTCGACGACTTCAGCCATAGCGTCTTGGTCTTTTGGACCCAGAAATACTTGAGACTCAATCGTTTTGGAGCTGCCTGGCTGAATATCAGTCATTGGATAAATGACACCGATAATTGCCTGGCTGCCATTGGCTACTCGAGAATAAAGACGATTTTGCTGACCTTGTTTCGGCACCCAGGCTGACACGAAATAGTGCTCAAGCATTCCGACCCAACCAGTTTGCGAAGTAACGTTCAGCTTTTTGTCCTGCATGCTGTCGAAATCGTATTTTTCGAACTTGTCTTCATCGTAGGAATAAGCTGCACCAAAATAGGTAGGCATGATCATACTGCCACTTTCGCCTGAGTGTACGGAACGTTTTAATTGGCCGTAAAATTGGGTTTCAAGCGTTTTGCTGGTGTTATTTTCTACTTCGTACCGAACATCAACAGTGTATTTTCCTGGCGTGAAGGTAAATACTTTACGATAAACAGCGCCGTTCTCAGCCGTATAGGTTAAAGGAACTTCAATAACCTCGCTTGTAGACTCGTAGCTTTCTTGTACGTAGTTATAAGAAGGGCGGCCGTCTTTGCCATCAATTCCGTCCGGGCCAATTAGGCCTGACTGAGCGACGTAAACGTTGTTTGAACTGTTTTGCAGAAGTTGAAAGCGTTCTTCAGAACCCTGAGTTTTCGCAAACTTGAGTAAGTGAGTCGAAACAACATCACCACCGCGGGTATCTATCTCAACATCTAACACGTCGGTGCGAACGTGAACTGTGGTTTCAGCCCGCTGAGCTACAACCGGCTGATCACTTTCCGGGACGTCTGCCGAAACGGCTGAACTGCCTGAGGGCACATCGCTGTTTTCAGCGTTATTGCTCGATTGTGTTGAGGTAACGTTTTCATGTGCTTTTGTTCCGGGTGCGGTTTCCACCATCCAATTCTGGTATAGGAAGAAAGACACCACTAAAAAGGCAATAAATAATATCGTGCGTGGCGAATTCATAGTGATTTCGTCTCTGTTGGCTGATTTAGTAAAGATTCGGATTCGCTGTTATTTTCTGGCTTGGCGTCTTGCTTAGCAAGTGGAACCGGGTCGTAGCCGCCCTCATGAGCTGGGTGACATTTACTGATTCTTACTGCAGCAAGGCCAATGCCACGGATTGTACCGTGTTTTTGTATGGCCTCACAGGCATAATGTGAGCAAGATGGATAAAAACGACAACGCGGGCCCAGCAGTGGACTGATAAACCACTGATAAACCTTTATGAACGCGATTGGTATTGTTCGCAACGCTTTGCTAATTTTCGCCATAAATAATTCAACGTATCCCGTAATGCGGCGTTATCCTGCTCGACAATACCCTGCTTAGCAATAATTACAATGTCGAAAGCGGGAATTTTATGTTGGCTTAAACGGAAGGTTTCACGTATTTGTCGTTTTATGCGGTTTCGGTCAACTGCGCGCTTAGCTCGCTTTTTGCTGACGGTAACACCAATACGTGGATGGCCTAACTCATTGGGGGTTGCCAACATAGTGATATGAGCAGTAACGGCTTTTACAGGAGGGTTTGAGAATACAGTCTGGAAATGAGAGGGAGTTAACAGACGTAACTCCCTTCCGTATGAGATACTTTTATGCACTCAGTACTTTACGACCACGTGCACGGCGACGAGCCAGTACTTTGCGGCCATTTTTTGTTGCCATGCGAGCACGGAAACCGTGTGAACGCTTGCGCTTTAATACGCTTGGTTGAAATGTTCTTTTCATAACTAATATTCCATCGGTCAGTTTGCTATTTCCCACGCTGGCCGAATAAGTTGAAACCAAACGTGAACGGAATTTTTTAGAGCGCGGATCTTACCGATCTTTTCTCGTTGAGTCAATGACCAGAGGCTTTTTTAGGCAATAAATCCTAAAATAATATCATCCACAATCTGTTGAGATTATAACATTAATAATGTGGATAAAATAACAGTTATTCACTATTTGCTTTGTTTTCATGTTTTAGGGGAATATAGACTTTTAAGCAATTTATGCGCCAGTTTTGGTTTCAATGGCTATTTTTTAACTCCTTTATTGACGCTGTTTTCAGGCAGTTTATGCTAGCGAATATTAGCTGAGTGAAGTACAATCTTTGGTTATGTTTATAAAGAAACGATCCAGGAGAAGAGTGTGAATAATTCGCTTTGGCAACAATGTGCAGAGCGACTGCAATCGGAGTTACCGTTACAGCAGTTCAACACGTGGATCAGACCCCTACAAGCCAAACTCAATGGCGAAACATTAACCTTGTTTGCTCCGAATATTTATTCGGTAGACTGGGTGCGTGACAAGTACCTGAAAACCATTAATACCTATTTAGAAGCTTTGTGTGACGACAAAGTACCTAATGTAGTTTTAAAAGTTGGGGAAGCGTCACCAACACAGCGTGACAGCGGTTCACCGCAACGCGCTGCTGCAACCCGCAGAAAAACACCTAACTTCTCATCCGGTAATACCGATGTGGAAGTGCCTTTTGAAAGCAATATTCATCCGGAATACACCTTCGATAACTTTGTTGAGGGTAAATCAAACCAGCTGGCGCGTGCGGCTGCTATTCAGGTAGCAGAGAATCCTGGCGGCGTTTATAACCCCCTATTTGTTTATGGTGGTACCGGCTTGGGTAAGACTCACCTTTTGCATGCGGTCGGTAATGGCATTATGGCGCACAAAAAGGACGCCAAGGTGTTTTACATTCGGGCCGAACGCTTTGTGCAGGACATGGTGAACTCTATTCGTAACAGTTCAACCAATGAGTTTAAGCGTTACTATCGTTCGGTAGATGCGTTATTGATTGATGACATTCACTTCTTTGCGAATAAAAAAGGCTCGCAGGAAGAGTTTTTCCATACCTTTAATGCGTTGTTGGAAGGTAATCAGCAAATCATTATGACCAGCGATCTTTATCCGAAAGAAATAGACGGAGTTGAAGATCGACTGAAATCTCGTTTTGGCTGGGGCCTTACCATTGCCATTGAACCCCCGGAATTAGAAACCCGGGTGGCTATTTTAATGCGTAAAGCTGACGAACGTGGCTTACATATGCCACACGAAGTTGCTTTTTTCATAGCTAAACGTTTGCGTTCAAACGTTCGGGAGCTGGAAGGTGCATTGAACCGGGTTGTGGCTAATGTGCAACTCACAGGACGGCCTATAACTATAGATTTTGTCCGCGAAGCTTTGCGTGACCTAATTGCCGCTCAGGAAAAATTGGTTACTATTGATAATATTCAGAAGACGGTGGCGGAATACTATAATATTAAGTTAGCCGATATTTTATCAAAACGCCGTAGCCGCTCTGTAGCGCGTCCGCGGCAGTTAGCAATGGCCTTAGCTAAGGAACTGACTAATCATAGCTTACCGGAAATAGGCGACGCGTTCGGCGGTCGGGATCACACAACGGTTTTGCATGCTTGTCGGAAGATACAAGAATTAAAAGATGCGCAGCACGACATTAAAGAAGATTATCGAAATCTAATTCGTACATTGTCGTCATAAAAGTATGTCGTTATAAACAGGGGACTCAGTCATGAAATTTTCAATTAACCGCGATGCTTTTTTAAAGCCGCTGCAGGTTGTAAGTGGCGCTGTTGAACGGCGGCATACCTTACCAATTTTGTCGAATTTGTTGCTTCAGGTCGATAATGGTCAGCTTAAATTAACCGGAACAGACCTTGAGGTTGAACTGGTTTCGGCTGTACCGCTCGAGTCAGCGGATATGGATGCGGCTGTTACTGTACCGGCCAAGAAGTTGCTGGATATTGTGCGCAGCTTACCTGAGGGCTCTACCATCGAGTTTACCTCTCAGGAAGACAGTGCCACGGTTAAGTCTGGTCGCAGTAAATTTAAATTGAGTACCCTGTCTTCAGATGACTTTCCAAATATCGACGACTGGAAAAGTGACATCCATCTGGTAACAGAGCAGGCAGTATTAAAAGATTTAATGTTGAAAACGCATTTCTCCATGGCGAATCAGGACGTGCGCTATTATCTAAACGGCATGTTGTTCGAAACCGATAACGGTATGTTGCGTTCCGTAGCGACCGATGGCCACCGTTTAGCCATGAGCACTTGTGCTATTGACCAGCCAGGTTTGGCTCAACGCCAGGTGATTGTTCCGCGCAAAGGTGTTGTCGAATTACTTCGCTTGTTAGGTGACGACGATCAGGAAGTGTCAGTGTCGATAGGAAATAACCATATTCGTGTCGAAACGCCAGAGCTTGTTTTTACGAGTAAGCTGGTAGATGGTCGTTTCCCTGATTACCGTCGTGTCTTACCGAGCGGTGGAGACAAAGTTATTGTTGCCCATCGCGATGCGTTGCGGCAGTCCTTTGGGCGAGCATCAATTCTTTCTAATGAAAAGTTTCGCGGTGTGCGTTTAAACTTGAGTAGTGGTGAACTTTGCATTACGGCAACGAACCCCGAGCAGGAACAAGCGGAAGAAGTCATAGAAGTGGATTATCAAGGTGATGATCTGGAAATTGGTTTCAACGTTAGCTATTTGCTCGATGTCTTGAATAACATTGATGACGAACAGGTTTCTTTTACACTGTCTGATTCAAACAGTAGTGCATTAATTGAACCTCAGCACGACGAGTCTTGCTGTTACGTTATTATGCCGATGCGTTTGTAACCTGCCTCATAAATGTTCATTGAGACGTTGAATTTAAGCCACTTCCGAAATTTTTCAGAGGTGGCTCTATCTCCCAGCCCCAAAATTAATATCATAACCGGCGATAATGGCTCCGGAAAAACCAGTTTGCTTGAAGCTATCTATTTACTCGGTTTTGGACGTTCTTTTCGGCCGGGAGGGTTTCGTCAGTTGATTAAAGAAGGGAACTCTGGTTTCACCGTATTTTGCCGTTCCCAAGATTACGCTATAGGTGTAAGACGTAGTACCGATGGTGAACAGTCGCTTAGGTTGAATGGCGCCAACGTTCAACGCATGTCAGATGTCGCCCGCTTGGTACCGGTACAACTCTTAACGCCAGAGTCCGTCGATATTCTGCTGGAAGGTCCAGGACAGAGAAGACAGTTTATAGATTGGGGAGTGTTCCACGTGGAACACTCCTTTTATTCTGACTGGGTTGCATATACTCAACTCCTGAAGCAAAGAAACAGCTTACTCAAGCAACGCTCGCTTCCTGTAAGAGAAGATAGGTATTGGAAAGAGCAGTTAGCTTATTATGGTGAGCGCATTAGTAAAAGTCGCGAAAAATACCTAGAAGAACTGAATGATTATATACAAGAACTAGCGAAATCTTTTCTCTCCGATGTTACAATGGAGGTTCGATTAAAATCGGGCTGGGATACTAGCCAAAGCTTATTTGACGCCTTAGAAAGCCATACAGAGAAAGATAAGAAATACGGCTTTACCTCAGTTGGGGCACATAAGGCAGATATAAAAGTGATAGCGGATGGGGTGGAAGTAAAACATCGCCTGTCTCGCGGGCAATTAAAGACCGCGATTACCGCTTTAAAGTTAGCGCAAGGGAAGCATTACCAAAAAATAAAAAGGCAACCCTGCATTTATTTAGTCGATGATTTAACGTCAGAGCTTGATTCAAAAAATCAGGCGTTACTCTGTCGTGAGTTAGAAAATCTAGACGCACAAGTGTTTATCACCGCAATTACTGGAAAGCAGTTGTCGGATAAATTTCAAAAATCACCCCGAATGTTCCACGTGGAACATGGGGTAATAAACGAATGATATCGAGATAATACTATGGAAGAAAATAATTACGGTTCATCGAGTATCAAAGTTCTGAAAGGGTTGGATGCGGTTCGCAAACGCCCGGGTATGTACATTGGTGACACGGATGATGGAACTGGTTTGCACCACATGGTTTTTGAAGTTGTCGATAACTCTATTGACGAGGCCTTAGCGGGTCACTGTTCAGAAATTATGGTTACCATTCACTCTGACGGTTCAGTTAGCGTGAAGGATGATGGTCGCGGAATTCCAGTTGATATACATGAAGAAGAAGGTGTTTCAGCTGCACAGGTTATTATGACCGTATTGCACGCCGGCGGTAAATTCGACGACAACTCTTATAAAGTTTCCGGTGGTTTGCACGGGGTGGGTATCTCTGTTGTAAACGCGCTATCTGAAAAGCTGCAACTGACTATTCGTCGACAAGGCCAGGTTTACGAACAGACTTATCATATGGGTGAGCCTGACAGTGATGTAAAACCTGTTGGCGATACTGATACAACGGGTACAGAACTGCGTTTTTGGCCTAGCCATGAAACTTTTACCAATACTGAATTTCACTACGATATTCTGGCCAAGCGCCTGCGCGAACTTTCGTTCCTTAACTCTGGTGTTGGTATTCGGTTGCGCGACGAGCGTGACGACCGCGAAGATTTATTTAAATATGAAGGCGGTATTGCTGCCTTTGTTAATTATTTGAATAAGAATAAAACGCCAATTCACCAGAAGGCTTTTTACTTCACAATACAAAGAGAAGACGGTATTGGTGTTGAAGTCAGCATGCAGTGGAATGATTCATTCCAGGAAAACATCTATTGTTTTACCAACAACATTCCACAGCGTGATGGTGGTACACACTTAGCCGGTTTCCGTGCCGCTTTGACGCGTACATTGAACACCTACATGGAAAAAGAGGGTTATAATAAAAAATCCAAAACCTCTGCAACAGGTGACGACGCGCGTGAAGGTCTAACCGCCATTATTTCTGTTAAAGTTCCTGATCCTAAGTTTTCGTCTCAAACAAAAGATAAGCTGGTTTCTTCAGAAGTGAAATCTGCTGTTGAGCAGACAATGAACGAGCAGTTAGCGGACTATTTATTAGAAAACCCAGGCGAAGCGAAACTTATCATCAATAAAATTATTGATGCAGCAAGAGCTCGTGAAGCCGCTCGTAAAGCACGTGAAATGACACGACGTAAAGGTGCTCTGGATATTGCGGGCTTACCTGGTAAGTTGGCCGATTGTCAGGAAAAAGACCCGGCACTGTCTGAACTTTATATTGTGGAGGGTGACTCTGCAGGCGGTTCCGCTAAGCAGGGCCGTAACCGTAAAAACCAGGCGATTTTGCCACTTAAAGGTAAAATTCTTAACGTAGAAAAAGCGCGTTTTGACAAAATGCTGTCTTCAGTCGAGGTTGGTACATTAATTACTGCTATGGGCTGTGGTATTGGTCGTGATGAGTACAACCCGGATAAAACACGTTATCACCGTATTATTATTATGACGGATGCGGACGTTGACGGATCTCACATTCGTACTTTGTTGTTGACGTTCTTCTATCGTCAAATGCCCGAAATTATTGAGCGCGGATACATCTATATTGCTCAGCCCCCGCTTTACAAAGTGAAGAAGGGCAAGCAGGAAGTTTATATTAAAGATGACCCTGCATTGATCCGCTATCTAACCAGTTTGGCTCTGGATAATGCATCGCTGCACGTTAATGAAACTGCGCCAGGTATTTCTGGTGAGAAGCTCGAAACTTTGGTTAACGGCTATCAGATGGCGCAGGAAAATATTAAGCGTTTAAGTCGTCGTATGCCTGAGCGTTTCTTACAGCGTCTGTTCTATGCTCCTCGTTTAACGGATGATCGTTTGAAAGATAAAGATTACATGGAGAAGTGGGTTAAAACATTAAACGATGACTTAACCGCCCGTGAAATTAATTCGGCAACTTATACCGTTTCTCTGCATGAAGATGCTGAACGTAAGATGTGGTTACCGTCGACGACGATTCGTCAACACGGTGTCGACACGGATTACCCGCTGAACTATGAATTCTTAATGTCTAAAGACTACGAACAAATAGTGACGCTTGGCGAAGAGATTGACTCTTTGGTTGAGCCGGATGGCTATGTGCTTCGCGGTGAGAAGAAGCAGCCAGTTACACACTTTGTTGAAGCTGTGGAATGGCTTATTGGTGAATCTAAGCGTGGTTTATACGTTCAGCGTTATAAAGGCCTGGGTGAAATGAACCCTGACCAGCTGTGGGAAACTACGATGGATCCTGATACTCGTCGTATGCTTCAGGTAACGATTGAAGACGCGATTGGCGCTGATCAGCTGTTCACCACGTTAATGGGTGACGAAGTTGAACCGCGTAGAGCCTTTATTGAATCCAATGCTCTTAAGGTTGCCAATTTGGACGTCTAGGCTTAACAGCGACATTAGCAAGCGACAGGCAACAAAAAAGCCGGCTCATGAAAATGAAGCCGGCTTTTTATTTATTAAAAATCAAAGCGTTAGTTACTGAAGCAAAGAAATATCCGCTATTTCTAAGAACAGCTGACGCAAGCGGAACAGCAAGTTGAGGCGGTTAATACGGACTTTATCGTCATCGGCATTGACCATGACATGCTCAAAAAACGCATCCACAGGCTCTTTAAGCTCGGATAAATGCGTGAGGGCGTCGTTATATTTACCATCAGCAATTAGTGGCTTAACGACGCCTTCTGTTTGATTAACCAAACGATAAAGTGTTGTTTCAGACTCTTCCTGTAGAAGAGCTTCATCCACGTTACCGGATATCTCTTCGTCAGATTTTGCCAGGATATTACCCACCCGCTTATTGGCAGCGGCAAGGCTGGCAGCAGAATCCATAGACTTAAATGACTGAACCGCCTTTACCCTTTGGTCGAAGTCCGTTGGCTTAGAGGGTGAGCGGGCAAGTACGGACTGAATAACATCGACAGAGATGCCTTGATCCTGGTACCAGGGACGAAAACGACCGAGTAGAAATTCGAAAACATCGTTAGCTACGGTGCTATTCGATAGCTTGTCACCAAAACCTTCGACGGATGCCGCTAACAGTTCATGCAAGTCTAATGAAAGCTCTCGTTCTACCAGGGTACGTAATAAGCCAAGAGCGGCACGGCGCAGAGCGAATGGGTCACGGTCACCTTTAGGTACTTGACCAATACCGAATATACCGACCAGTGTGTCGAGTTTGTCAGCTAAAGCAACGGCACAAGCCTCTTTAGTTAAAGGCAGTTCGTCACCGGAAAAACGAGGCCAGTAGTGCTGTTCTATTGCTTCGGCTACTACCGGGCTTTCGCCGTCGTTTAACGCATAGTGTTTACCCATAACGCCCTGGGTTTCAGGGAACTCAGAAACCATATCGGAAACCAAATCGGCCTTGCACAGCAGACCGGCTCGTTCTGAGGCTTTTACGTCGGCAGTTAACTGGTTTGCAATTTTACCTGCTAATACCGATATACGACGAGCCTTATCGCCAATACTACCCAGTTGTTTTTGGAACAGAACAGAATCCAGTGCAGCAACTCGCGACTCTAAAGGGACTTTCTTATCGGACTCAAAGAAAAACTGTGCATCCGCCAGGCGAGGGCGAACGACTTTCTCGTTACCCTTAATGATTTGTTGAGGGTCACGGCTTTCAATATTGGTAATGAAAATAAACTGTGGCAGTAAGTTACCTTTGCCATCTTCCACCGGAAAGTAACGCTGGTCGTCTTTCATGGTAACGATAAGCGGCTCTTTTGGTACCGCGAGGAAGCCTTGATCGAAACTAGCTGTTAAAGCAACCGGCCATTCCACCAAGGCCGCAACTTCCTCAACTAACTCGTCATCCTGAATAACCTGGCCGCCGAGTTCTGAGGCAAGACGTGATACTTCCGACTGAATGGTTTCAATACGCTCTTCGAAGTTAGCGATCACTTTCGCTTCATGAAGCTTAGTTAGGTAGTTGTCGACATGGTCGAGCTCAAAACCTTGGGGCGAATGGAAGCGATGACCCTGGATAAAGCGGGCACTCTTCGTTTCCAGAATTTCAGCTTCAATAAGCTCGCTACCCAGCATAACAGTGAGTGTGTGCACAGGACGAATAAATTGCGCCGTGCTGTCGCCCCAACGCATCGGTTTTGGGATAGGTAGAGCTTTAATTGCTGCTTCTAAGATACCCTGAACTAAGTCAGCTAGTGTCTGGCCTTTTACTGTCGCCTTATGCAGCAGCCATTCGCCCTTGTCTGTTTTAAGCCGGTCAGCCTGCTCTACCGTAATGCCGTTTGAGCGTGCCCAGCCTTCGGCAGCTTTAGTTGGCTTACCGGTATCATCAAAGGCTACATTTACTGCTGGCCCGCGCTTCTCGACTTCTTTGTCCTGCTGTTCGGTTTCAACTTGTTTCACCAGCACGGCAAGTCGGCGAGGGGTTGCATACGCCTTGATGCTATCAAAACTCAGTTCGGCGCTTTTTAAGCCTGACTCAATACCCGACTTTAAGCTGTCACGCAGCGACTTTAAGGCTTTTGGAGGAAGCTCTTCAGTACCTAACTCAATCAATAAGTTTTCTTTTTGCACGCTCTGCTCTCCTTAGTTCGCTGCTGGTTTGTTTTTATCGTCGGCTAAAGGGAAGCCAAGAGCTTCACGAGTCTGGTAATAGACTTCGGCAACGGCTTTTGCCATGGTTCTGACGCGAAGTATGTAGCGTTGTCTTTCGGTTACAGATATCGCGTGTCGGGCATCCAGTAAGTTAAAGGCGTGAGATGCGCGCATAACCTGCTCGTATGCGGGTAAAGCCAGCGATTTTTCAATTAGCAGTTCACATTCTTTTTCGCAGTCGTCGAAGCGGCGGAACAGCACATCAACATCGGCGTATTCAAAGTTGTAAGTCGACTGTTCAACTTCGTTCTGATGGAAAACATCGCGATACAAGATTTTACCGCGCGGGCCGTCTGTCCAGACCAGGTCATAAATGCTGTCCACGCCCTGAATGTACATAGCTAAACGTTCAAGACCGTAGGTGATTTCTCCGGCCACCGGGCGACACTCAATACCACCAACCTGTTGGAAGTAAGTAAACTGAGTGACTTCCATACCGTTAAGCCAGACCTCCCAGCCCAGACCCCAGGCACCCAGAGTAGGCGATTCCCAGTTGTCTTCTACAAAGCGTATGTCATGAGTCAGTGTGTCAAAGCCCAGCATTTCTAAAGAACCCAGATAAAGCTCCTGAATGTTTTTAGGCGATGGCTTCATAATGACCTGAAACTGATAATAATGCTGCAGGCGGTTCGGGTTTTCGCCATAACGGCCGTCGGTAGGGCGGCGGCAAGGTTGCACATAGGCAAAACTGGCAGGCTCCGGGCCTAATGAGCGCAGAAAGGTCATTGGATGAAAGGTACCCGCGCCCACTTCCATATCCAGTGGCTGAACCACGGCACAGCCTTGCTGAGCCCAGTAATCCTGAAGAGCAAGAATAAGCCCCTGAAAGGTTTTCACATCGTACGTCGACATACGCATTCTCTGCTTTGTTATTTGTGGTTGACCGAAGGTCGAGAAATATGCGTAGATTATACCCTCTGAATCGCCTTGGTTATAGGGGAAGGTATGACAAATAATCAGCCAGAACGGTGTTCCTGGTGTGAATCCACTGACGACTACCGTGCTTATCATGACAATGTGTGGGGGCGTCCGGTAAGCGACCCGATAGAACTTTTTGCCAAACTGTGTCTGGACGGGCAGCAGGCGGGGCTTAGCTGGTTAACCATTCTGCGTAAACAGGCCGGCTATGAGAAAGCCTTTTTAGGTTTTGACCCACAAGCTATCGTGGCAATGAGTGACGCTGATCGTGAATTGTTGTACAGCAACCGTGATATTATCCGTAGCAAGGCCAAAATTGATGCCATTTTTACTAACGCTGAAGCGTATTTAAGAATGGAAGAAAAGGGCGTCAAATTTGAGCGGTGGTTATGGGAGTTTGTAGGCGGCTCACCGATTATTAATGAGCACCAGGCGCAAAATCAGATCCCAACAGAAACAGAAGCTTCCCAAAGCATGGCAAAAGCGTTAAAAAAGGAAGGCTTTAAGTTTGTCGGACCGACCATTTGCTATGCTTTTATGCAAGCAGTTGGTATGGTGAACGACCATGTTACTAGCTGTCATTGTTATCAGCCTGTTGCTGACCAAATGAAACAGTTTACGTTGTAAAATGAGCGAAGGAAGAATGATAGAAATTACTCTTGCGGATTACAGCAACCCCAAACACCGCAATGCCGTTATTGCTATGTTAGATGCTTATGCCAAAGACCCAATGGGTGGCGGTGAAGGCATATCAGATGAAGTTAAAGAAAGCCTGATAGATGAAATGGCAAAGCGAGACCATGTGTTTTCTTTGCTGGCCTACGATGGTGACACTCCGGTTGGCGTTGCAAACTGTGTAGAAGGCTTCTCAACCTTCGCTGCTAAACCACTAATGAATATTCATGACATAGCCGTTATTCCCGAATATCGGGGGCAGGGCGTTGCTAAAAAGCTTTTAGAAGAAGTGAAAACGCTGGCGGAATTTCGCGGTTGCGTGAAGCTGACACTGGAAGTGCTTGAGAACAACGACCGGGCGAAAAAAGCCTATGAGAACTTCGGCTTCGCACCTTATGAATTAGGTGACGTAGGTCAGGCCGAGTTTTGGGAAATGTACTTAAATAAAGACAAAGCCTGACATCTAAGCGTCAGGCTATTAATGAGATTTCCTAACCCAGTAGCGGTAGGGCATTTCTTCGGTCTCAGACTCCACCAACTCATGCTCCATAAACTCGCAAAAGCCCGGAATATCCCGGGTTGTTGCGGGATCATCCGCAATAATCAGTAATACCTCACCAACCTTCATTTTACGAATAGCAGCTCTTACCAGCATGACTGGCTCCGGGCATTTAAGGCCAAGGGTATCGAGTTCTTTGTCGCAGTTAATCTGGGTCATGACTTCTTTAAAAGATGTTAAGCGAAATTACCGAGTAGTTTAACACTTTCGTGACTAAGAGGTGAGGGGGGAGTGATGGATTGCTGCAGTCAAGCCCCCAGGGATGGGTTCACGGCGTGTTTCTGAGTATTTCCTGACAATAAAAAGGGGCGAGCCTTCGCTCCCCCCTTCCTCAGAGCAGTTAAAGTGTTAAACCGCCCTAACTTTGCTGTTTCTTTTAAACGCGTTCGAAGACAGTAGCAATACCCTGGCCAAGGCCAATGCACATGGTTGCTAAGCCAAGCTTCGCGTTTTTCTCTTCCATTAAGTTGATTAGCGTCGTTGAGATACGTGCGCCAGAGCAGCCTAATGGGTGACCTAAAGCGATAGCACCGCCGTTCAGGTTCACTTTTTCTTCCATCTTGTCGAACAGTTTCAGGCCTTTAAGAACAGGCAGTGACTGTGCGGCAAAGGCTTCGTTCAGTTCAACAACATCGATGTCGTCAATAGACACACCAGCACGCTTCAGTGCTTTTTCTGTTGCCGGAACCGGGCCGTAACCCATAATGGAAGGATCGCAACCTGCAACGGCCATTGAACGGATTTTAACGCGTGGCGTCAGACCCAGTTCTTTGGCTTTGTCAGCAGACATAACCAACATGGCAGCGGCGCCGTCAGACAAGGCTGACGAAGTACCTGCGGTTACCGTACCGTTAGCAGGGTCAAACACTGGGCGAAGCTGTGACAGGCCTTCTGCGGTGGTTTCTGGACGAATCACTTCGTCTTCAGTCACGCGTACCAGTTCGCCATCGGCATTGTGGCCGTTAATTGGGTAAATCTCTTTAGCAAAGCGGCCTTCAACCGTGGCTTCGTGCGCTTTGCGATGAGAGCGAGCGCCGAATTCGTCTTGTTGTTCACGGGTAATACCGAACTTACGAGACAATAGTTCAGCGGTCATACCCATGCTGCCAGAGGCTTTCGCTACAGACTTGTTCATGCCCGGGTGAAAGTCGATTCCATGAGTCATTGGTACGTGACCCATGTGCTCAACACCACCGGCCATAAAGATGTCGCCGTCGCCGTTCATAATAGCGCGGGCTGCGTCGTGCAGAGCCTGCATTGAAGAGCCACACAAACGGTTAACCGTTACACCAGCCACTTTATGCGGAATACCAGCAATAAGCGCCGAGTTACGCGCAATGTTAAAGCCTTGCTCCAGGGTTTGCTGTACGCAACCCCAGTAAATGTCTTCCAGTTCTTCCGGGTCAACTTCCGGGTTACGCTCAAGTAAGCCCTTCATCAGCGCAGCTGAGAGGTCTTCGGCACGAGTATGGCGGAAAACACCATTTTTTGAACGCCCCATTGGCGTACGAATACAATCTACTATGACGATGTCTTTCATTTTAATAACCTCCTCAAGCCTTACTTCGCGCTGGTTGTGTCAAAGTAAGATTTACCGGCTTTAGCCATTTTGCGCATGCCGTCGGTAACCTGATAAATTTCACCCAGGTGCGCGTACTTGTCTGCCAGTTGAATAAAGTTGTCCATGCCAAGCGTTTCCAGGTAACGGAAAGGACCGCCGCGGAATGGAGGGAAGCCTAAGCCATAAAGCAGCGCCATGTCGGCTTCTGCAGCAGAACCAACAATGTCTTCTTCCAGACAGCGAACCACTTCGTTCACCATAGGGATCATGCAGCGAGCAATGACTTCGTCTGCGTCCAGCTTTTTGCCTTGTTCACAGCCTAGTAACTCATAAGTCGCCGGATCGGCTTCTTTGGTTGGCTTACCTTTTTTGTCCGTACCGTATACGTAGAAGCCTTTGCCGTTTTTCTGACCGTAACGCTCAGCAGCTGCCAGTTTAGCAATGGCGCTGGACTCGTCGCGTTTCATGCGGGTCGGGAAGCCTGCTTCCATAACAACGGTACAATGATCAGCTGTGTCTATACCAACAACATCGCTTAAGTACGCAGGACCCATTGGCCAACCGAACTGCTTCTCCATAACCTTGTCGATGCCGACGAAATCAACGCCTTCATCAACCATACCGGCAAAGCCTGCCAGGTAAGGGAACAATACGCGGTTTACTAAGAAGCCCGGGCAGTCGTTAACAACGATAGGAGTTTTGCCTAGCTTAAGTGCATAAGCGACTACCGCATTAACGGTGTCATCTGAGGTTTTCTCACCACGGATAATTTCAACCAGCGGCATTTTGTGTACCGGGTTGAAAAAGTGCATTCCACAGAATTTCTCAGGGCGCTTCAGGTTCTTAGCCAGTTCAGTAATAGAAATGGTCGAAGTATTTGAAGTCAGAATAGCGTCATCACCAATCACACCTTCAATTTCAGCAAGCACCGAGCCTTTAACTTTCGGGTTTTCAACAACGGCTTCAACCACAATGTCGACATCTTTAACGGAATCGTTCAGCAAGGTCGGGGTAATAGACGACAAGACTTTTATCATCTTCTCGTTGCTAACCTTGCCACGCTCAACGCCTTTTTTCAGGATCTTGCCGGCTTCTTTCATGCCCAGGTCTAAAGCGTCTTGCTTGATGTCTTTCATCACCGCAGGTACGCCTTTGGACGCAGACTGGTAAGCGATGCCGCCGCCCATAATACCAGCGCCTAAAACACCCGCTGTTTTGATTTCTTTGGTTGCGGCTTTAGCGTACTTCTTCGACTTACCTTTAACGGCCTGATCGGCCAGGAAGATACCGACCTGTGCCTGGCATGCCTCGGTTTGAGTGAGGTCGAAAAACGCGTTGTTTTCAGCTGTTAGCGCGCCTTCACGATGCTCGCGGGCACCTTTTTCAATTGCTTCTAACGCTTTGTGCGGTGCCGGATAGTGCTTGCCTGCTTTCGCTGCAATTAAGCCTTTAGCGGTCACCAGAGTCATCATCAACTCAGTGTCGTTAGCTTTTAACGGTTCAAGTTTTGGCTGACGCTTCGCTTTCCAGTCCTGTTGACCGGCTGCTGCCTGTTTTGCCAGGTTAAGAGCAGCTTTAGTCAGGTTTTCTGGTTCAACAACGGCATCAACTGCGCCGACTTTCAGTGCATCCAGTGCCTTGTTGTTTTTACCAGTAGTTATCCATTCTAAAGCGTTGTCCGGACCAATCACGCGAGGTAAACGCATGGTGCCGCCAAAGCCAGGAATAAGGCCCAGTTTAACTTCTGGCAGGCCGATAGTTGCTGTGGTGTCTGCTACACGGTAGTCACAGGCTAACAATGCTTCACAACCGCCGCCTAATGCGAAACCTTTTACCGCACCAACCGTTGGTACAGGCAGGTCTTCCAATTGGTCAAATACGCGCGAGGCTTTTGCCACCCAGCTGCGGGTTTTCTCCTGATCAGAGAACAGTGTCAGGAACTCGGTAATATCAGCGCCGACAATAAAGGTCGACTTGCTGCTGGTAACAATGACGCCGCGCAGGTCGTTAGTGTTTTGTAATTTTGTCAGTGCTTCACTGAATTCTTCTAATGTCGCCTGGTCGAATTTATTAACCGAGCCTTTCGCATCAAATTGTAATTCTGCGAAACCTGGTTCGATAAAATCGACCCGAATGCTTTCACCTTGATAGATCATCTTGGGTCTCCCACGACTTCCATTAATTTGTTGCTATAAAGAAACTGATTCTGCTATAGCTTTGGGTTAAGGTAGAGAGAGTTTGGCGCGAATACGCCAATTTTTCAACGGTTATTTAAACATGCGTTTGAATTAATGAAAAAGCAGTCGTTTATCATACGTTACAGTGCGCCATTGTTTTTCGTGTTGTCCCTGTTAAGCATTGGTGCGGTTCAGTCTGAACCTGTTGATACAAAGCAACGGGAGCAGCAGCGTGAGCTATTCAAAAAAGCAGAGTACGCGGCTAAGCGTGGTCGTCTGGGTGAGTATCGGCTATTACTTAAAAAGCTGAAAGATTACCCTTTGCTACCGTACTTGGAATTGGCTCGACTTGAGCAAATTGGATACCTGGCCAATGAAGACCGCGTTCTGGCTTTTCTCGATAAGTATGAAAAGACGCCCCTCGACTGGCAACTAAGACAGCCCTGGCTTACTTATTTGGCAGGGCAGGAGGAGTATTCTCGTTTTATTCGGGACTTCCGGCATCCGGGAACCTTAACTCACCGTTGTCAATTTATTGAGTCGCAGCGTGAAAAGGGTCTGGACGACGGGCCTTTCAGGCGTCAGGTTGATGCTATCTGGAAGCACGGGTTTTCGCTTCCTTCGGCTTGCGATCCAATTTTGGACGAATGGCAAGAATTGGGTGGGCGTACCGAAGACAAAGTTTGGGAAAGACTGGAGTTGGCAGCTGAGCATGGTAATCCGACTCTGCTCCCGTATTTAACTGGTTTATTGCCGGAATTACAGCAGTATCTGGGTGAGTTTTATCACAAGGTGAGGTATTCACCCGCCGCTATAGAGGACGACTCCTGGTACAAGGGGCGCTATCCTGGAAAAGAGGCACAAATAGTCACCTATGCTTTAACCAAGCTGGTTTGGCGTGATGAAAACATTGCTCTGCGAAGCTATAAAAAGCTGAGTTCACAACTGCCCTTTACCGAACAGCAAGAGGGCCGCATCGCCGAAGAATTTGCTGTTGCGTTAAGCTTAAACTCTCATCCCGAAGCTCGTGTCTGGCATGATCGCGTTCCGGTCAACGCGCTAAATGAACGAGTTTTACAGTGGCGTTTGGCTATTTATCTTAAGGACAAAGATTACGAGGGCCTGAGAGACGCGATTCAAAGTTTGCCGGTTGCCATTCGGCAGGGTAATCAATGGCGTTACTGGCTGGCTCGCTCACAGGAGATAACCGGTAACGCTTTGGCCGCACAAAAGCTGTACGAAGATTTAGCCGACGAACGGCATTACTACGGTTTTCTGGCGGCAGCGCGGTTGCAGAAGCCGGTGAGCCTTGAACAAGAGAAACTTGAAGTCAGTGTTGTTCAGCTTGAACAAATTCGTAATCATCCTAGCGTGCAACGTGCGTATGAACTGATTCAACTGGAGCGTTGGGTCGACGCCCGGCGCGAATGGAACCATTTATTGACGCAGCTTGATGGCGAGGAGCAAAAGGTAGCAGCATATCTCGCCAGCGAGTGGGGATGGCACGATCAGGCAATATGGACGTTAGCGCAAATAGGGCACTTTGACGCTGTGGGCATTCGTTTCCCTTTAGCCTACAAAGACATATTAGGGCGGGCGTCACAGGCCGCAGGAATTGATGAAAACTGGGCTTTAGCTATTACGCGCCGGGAAAGTAACTTTAGGCATGATGCGTATTCAAGTGCCGGTGCAAGGGGACTAATGCAGATTCTGCCTGGTACTGCAAAGCAACTGGACACTAAAAACAATAGTTGGCGGCGGTTGAACGACCCCGCTGTGAATGTGCGCCTGGGCACTGACTATTTAAGTCGACTGAAACACCGCTTTGAGAATAATTGGTTATTAGCTACGGCAAGCTATAATGCAGGCTATTATAGAGTCAAAGACTGGTTACCCGACGAGCCTGTTGCTGCCGATGAGTGGGTCGAAACCATTCCGTACCATGAAACCAGAGATTATGTAAAAGCGGTATTGAGTTATCAGCAAATTTATAGGATGTTGGGTGGTAACGAGGATAATTTGTTTGAGCAAGTTGTTGATATGACAATTGTTGATACTGAATAAGGCGATCCAATATGACTGCGATAGCAGATTTGTGGCCGTTGTTTCCTGACCATATAAAGCAGCTTCAGACTCGTGCTGAACGACTTTTTAAACGAGAAAATTTAGATTTAGTTGCTATTCACTCAGGCCAGCAAAAGCGCTGGTTTTTGGATGATATGAATTATCCTTTCCGTGCAAATCCTCACTTTAAAGCCTGGTGCCCGGAAACTCAGTTGCCTAATGCCTGGGTTATTTTAAAGCCCAACACGCGGCCGACATTAGTTTTATTAAGTTCTCCGGACTTTTGGCATACGGCGACAAGCCTAGAGGGGGCTCCCTGGTTAGAAGAGTTCCACGTGGAACACATCAGTTCGCCAGAGGCCATTGAAAAACTACTTCCTTACGATAAGAAAAATGCGGCTTACCTTGGTGAACATATTGAGGTTGCCAAGGCTTTGGGCTTTGAGAATATAAACCCAGACCCCGTGCTTCATTTCTTTCATTATCACCGTTTGTTTAAAACCGACTACGAAATTGCCTGTTTGACCCAGGCTAATCATATTGCGGCTGAAGGCCATGTTGCGGCCGCTGACGCCTTTTTTAACGGTGAGTCGGAGTTTGATTGTCTACTGAAATATATGGCAGCTACTCGGCAAGGGCAGAATGAAGTGCCTTACAATCATATTATTGGACAAAATGAAAACGCCAGCGTTTTGCATCACTGGATGCCTGATAAAAAAGTTTCAGGCTCGCTCAAGTCGATGCTGGTTGACGCTGGCGCCGAGGTTTGCGGTTATGCCGCCGACATTAGCCGTACCTGGTCTAAACAACACAATGAATACGAAGAGCTGATAGCTGCGCTTGACCAAATTACATTGGCGTTAATTGATAAAATGAAGCCGGGCGTCGAATTCCCGGCGTTGCACCAGTTGGCTCATGAACAAATTGCTAATGCGCTTTTTGCTTTTGGTTTTGTCAGTTGCAGTCCTGAACAAATGATTGAAGACGGTATAACCACGGTATTTCTTCCGCATGGCTTAGGCCATCCTCTGGGCTTGCAGGTACACGACGTTGGTGCTGCGCAGGCTGATGAAAGAGGCACGCCGATAGCTCCTCCCAGTGGTCACCTTACGCTAAAAACCACTCGTACCGTAGAGCCCCGACAGGTTTATACCATTGAACCCGGAATTTACTTTATTGAGCCTTTGCTGCAAAAACTGGCGAATTCACGCAATAAGCATTTAATTAACTGGCGCAGAGTGGATGAGTTTAAACCCTTTGGTGGTGTGCGAATTGAGGATAATATTGTGGTTTACCGGGAGCGAAATGATAACCTTACACGCCAAACCGCATTAGATGCTTACGTGAAAAAGGTTACCCGTCTTGCATGATCAGGATTACGACATTCCGGCTTCGGAAACGGAAGTCGAAATAGAAGTTAAAGGCAGCCGCTTTATTGCTTGCCTGGCACATACGCCAAACACCGACAGCGCCGCTGAGTTTCTGACTGTTGTAAAAAAACGCTGGCCTAAGGCCTCTCACTATTGCTCTGCATCGCTTTTTTCCGCACCTAATAACAGCCAGAGTATGGCTTACAGCGACGACGGTGAACCCTCTGGAACGGCGGGGAGACCTATGCTTATGGCACTACAAAATAGCGGCGTAGGCGAGGTTACCGCTATAGTCGTGCGATATTTTGGTGGGGTGAAGTTGGGAACGGGCGGACTTCAGCGAGCCTATACTGACGCGACAGTCGCCGCATTAGCTGAACTTGAAAAAGAGCAAAGGGTTTTTAAACAACGCTTTCAGTTAAATTTTGCTTATACCGACCAGGGCGATGTTGAACCGCTTTTGCTTGAAGCCAATGCTGAAATGGAATCTTCGGAGTATGAAGAGAGCGTGCGGCTTAAGGTGTTGCTACGCCCCGTGAATGTTGGGGCGTTGCAGAAGAAGCTACAAGCTGCCACCCGTGGCCGGGTGCAGTTGAAAGAACTGGACTAAAAGAACATCGCACTTGGCTGGAAGACTTTTTCAACCTGATCAATGTACTTTTTATCCAGCAAGAAAAGAATAACGTGGTCGTCGGAGTGAATAATGGTTTCACTGTGCGCCATAAGCACTTCTTGTCCCCGGACAACGGCACCAATGGTTGTTCCCGGCGGAAGCTTGATATCTTTAATGGCTTTACCCACCACTCGGGACGTGTCTTCATCACCATGTGCAATTGCCTCAATAGCTTCGGCGGCACCTTTTCGCAGTGAGTAAACGTTAACAATATCGCCACGGCGTACGTGAGTTAGTAGAGCTGAAACAGTCGCACGTTGCGGTGAAATGGCAATATCAATTTCGCCTCCCTGCACTAAGTCAACGTAGGCGCTACGCTGAATGAGTACCATAGTTTTACGGGCGCCCATACGTTTAGCCAGCATGGCGGACATAATATTCGCTTCGTCGTCGTTGGTAACCGCAATAAACACGTCGATGTCTTCAACGTGCTCTTCTTCCAGCAATTTTTGGTCGGACGCGTCACCGCGGAAAATTAAGGTATGCTCAAGGCTTTGCGAAAGCTCTTCCGCGCGAGTTTCTGAACGCTCTATCAGCTTAACCCGGTGGTCAACTTCCAGTTGTTTCGCCAGACCGGCACCGATGTTCCCGCCACCGACAATCATTATTCTGCGGTACTTGTCTTCCAGCTTTTGCAGTTCCTGCATTACGGTACTAATGTGGCGGGTGTCTGCAATGAAGAAAACTTCATCATCGGCTTCGATGATTGTGGTTCCGGTAGGGCGTATAGGCTTACCCTGACGATAAATAGCCGCAACCCGGGTGTCTATATTGGGAATATGTTCCCGCAGTGTTGAAATAGCATGCCCAACGAGCTTTCCGCCGTAGTAGGCTTTTACCGCCACCAGGCTGGCTCGTCCGTTGGCAAACTCCATAACTTGCAGAGCGCCTGGGTAGTCAATAAGCCGGCGAATATAGCTGGTTACCAGTTGTTCCGGTGAAATAATGTGGTCAACTGGCGCATCCTGATTATGAAAAAGCTGATCTTTATAGCGGATGTATTCTTCAGAGCGAATTCTGGCTATTTTCTTTGGCGTATTAAATATGGAGTAAGCAACCTGACAGGCAATCATATTGGTTTCGTCGCTGCTGGTTACTGCAATGAGCAAATCGGCATCGTCGGCACCCGCGCGACGTAAAACATCAGGATGGGCTCCGTTACCAACGACGACCCGCAGGTCATATTTATCCTGCAAATCGTCCAGTAAATCGTTGTTGGTATCAACTATGGTGATATCGTTACGTTCGCCAACCAGGTTTTCTGCTAATGTGCCGCCAACCTGGCCAACACCGAGTATGATAATTTTCATTCGACTTTTTTCAATCTCGCGTAAAAGAAACCATCCCCGTTATGTTCACCCGGGAGCAGTTGCAGAGTTTTCTGCTTTTCATCAATAGGTATCAGACTAGCACTCGATTGCTGTTTTAGAAAAGACTCAATTTGAGTTTGGTTTTCCTGGCTTAGAATAGAGCAGGTTGCGTAAAGCAGCTCTCCGCCGTTTTTAAGTAAAGGCCAAAGCGAATTTAGTATTTGGTTTTGCAATTGTGCGAGCTCATTAATGTCCTCAGCGCGACGCAGCCATTTAATATCAGGGTGGCGGCGTATTACGCCTGTTGCAGAACATGGGGCATCCAAAAGTATGCGGTCAAACTGCTCGCCGTCCCACCAGTCACCAGTTGCAGCAACATCGGCGCAATGAACTATGGCACTTAAACCGGCGCGCTCCAGGTTTTCGTCCACTCGCTCAAGGCGTTTAGCATCAATATCAATAGCCTGAACCGGTTGTTCAAAGTCGTTTCGCTCTAGCAAATGTAGCAGTTTGCCTCCCGGAGCGGCGCAACAATCGAGTGCGCGGTGGGACGCTTTTACGTTCAGGTAATCCGCAGCCAGCTGCGCCGAGCGGTCCTGCACCGATGCGTGGCCCCGGTCAAATCCCGGAAGCCTTTCAACCGGAACAGGTGAATGCAGCCGAATAGCATCGTCAGCCAGAGTGTCGCCTTCGGCAGCAATACCACTGTCTTCCAGTTGTCTTAAATAGTCATCGCGATTGAAAAAACGACGGTTCACGCGTAACCACATGGGTGGGTGTGCGTTGTTCTCTAAAAGAATGTTGCTGGCTTGTTGTGGGTGGTCTGCCTGAATCGCATCAAACAACCAGCGCGGATGATTTTGCATCGCGTCAACAGGAAGATCGCGCTGCTGTGACTCATCTGCGATTGGTGCTTCGCGCAGTAATTGGCGCAGTATACCGTTTACCAGGCCTTTGTGATTACGTTTGCCCAGAATACGCGCCGCTTCTACTGTGGCGCTAACGGCAGCGTGGTCTTTAATGCGCAGACAATAAAGCTGATAGGCACCTACCAGTAGCAAGTAGTGCAATACTTTAAGCTTACCTTTAAGTGGCTTATCCAGTTTAGCGCCAACCAGCTTGTTAAGGCTGGGCAGAACCCTTAAAACACCATAGCTAATTGCACTGGCAAGACGTTTGTCCGCGTCGGAGAGCTTGCCGGTGGCGTGGGGTAAGGCGGCGGAAAGCGATTCGCCTTTCTCTAATACATGAAAGAGGGCGGTTGCAGCGGCGGCCCGGCTATTTGCTCCCTGGCCACTGCTTTCTGATTGTTTTGGCTGGCTCATTGTAATTCCAGTCCCGGGCTAAAGACATTGCTATAGCCGTTAACCAATGTACTGGCTGGCTGAGCCTTTTTCCCCGGCATCTGCGCCTGAGTGATACGTAAAATACCGTCCCCGGTCACTATGTCGATACCTTCGTGGGTGCTATTAATAATCGTGCCCGGGCCTTTATTGCTGGCACCCTGAATAAGTTCAGCTGCGTGAATTTTTACTGTGTTCTGTCCGGCTTTTAAATGTTCTGACTGGCACCAGCTCATTGGCCAGGGGTTAAACGCTCGTACGCAGCGTTCGATAAAGGCCGCCGGTTGTGTCCAGTCTATTTTACCTTCCTGCTTGGTCAGCTTTTTCGCATAAGTGGCATTGGCGTCACTTTGCGGCTTAGCCTGGCTCTGATAGCCGTCGAGATCTTTCAATACTTTAGTTAACGCCTCAGGCCCCAGGCTTTCAAGCTTGTGATAAAGCGAAGCCGAGGTTTCGTCCGGACTGATGGCGCAGCGCTCTTCGTGCAGCACCGGACCGGTATCCAGGCCGGCTTCCATTTGCATAATGCAGACACCGGATTCTAAGTCGCCAGCCCATATCGCGCGTTGAATTGGAGCGGCACCTCGCCAGCGGGGTAACAAAGAACCGTGCACGTTCAGGCAGCCTTTTGTAGGAATATCTAATACTGCCTGCGGAAGCAGTAAGCCATAAGCCACCACAACCATAACGTCAGGTTTTAGATCGGCTAGTGCAGCCTGATCCTCTTCTGATTTCAGGGACTCGGGCTGATAAACAGGAAGCTGGTGTTCGAGCGCAAGCTTCTTAACTGCACTGGGTTGTGGCTTTTTGCCTCGTCCTGCAGGCCTGTCGGGCTGGGTATAGACACCCACTACCTGATGAGATCCATCAAGCAGTTGTTGTAAGTGTTGTGCTGCAAAGTCCGGAGTACCGGCAAAGACTATTCGCATTATTGTGCTTCCGCCGCTTGCTTCTCGGCTAAACGTTGCTCTTTCTCAAGCTTTTTGCGAATGCGTTCGCGTTTCAGCGGCGATAAATAATCAACAAAGAGTTTACCGTCTAAGTGGTCTATTTCATGCTGAATACAAATGGCCAGTAGCCCTTCAGCGGAACGGCAGAAACGCTCGCCGTTTTTATCCAGTGCCGTAACGGTAATTTTCTCGGCGCGTTCAACTTTGGCGTAAACGCCGGGAAATGACAGACAGCCTTCATCGTTCTTAAAGTGGCCTTCTGCTTCGGTAATTTCCGGGTTAATGAACACCAGCGGTTCGTTTTGATCTTCGCTGCAATCAGAAACAAACAGCCGTCTGTGCACGTCAACCTGGGTTGCCGCAAGGCCTACACCTTGTTCTTCGTACATGGTTTCGAACATATCGTCGATAACCGAGCGGATATTGTCATCTACCTTTTCAATCTTCTGTGCGACTTTGCGCAAACGTTCGTCCGGATATTGCAGAACCGTCATTTTTGCCATTAGAACCTCCAATTCTTCATCTACCCTTAGTTTACCTTAAATTGGTAGGTCAAGGACAGTCTGTGAACACACAGGAACTATGTGTATTAATGGGGATGACACGCGCATTAAACAAGGTACAGAAAGCTGCTCGGGAATGTACCGGCTGGGAGGCCATTTTTGAACGATGGGGGCAATCGCTAAAACCGGTCGAGGCGCGTTGGTTAAATGCAGCTGAAAATTGGTGTCGTAGTGACTACCAGGGCGTTATTTCTTACTTTAGTGATGATTATCCAACTGCGTTAAAAGCCATAGCTAATCCGCCCTGGTTACTTTATTACCGGGGTCGTAAAGAGCTTTTGCAAGGAGTTAGTGTGGCTATTGTTGGCAGCCGCAAAGCCACTCACAGTGGTTTACAAATTGCTGACTGGTTTAGCGAGCGCTTAGTCGCGGCGGGTGTTGTGGTGGTTAGCGGTCTGGCGATGGGCATTGACGCTCAAGCACATAAAACCGCAGCCGATAAAGGAAAAACCATAGCGGTTTTAGGTACTGGTATCGACCAGTACTACCCCAGAAGAAACAAAGCCTTACAGGACTTTATTGCACATCAGGGGTTGCTGATTTCCGAATTTCCGCCCGGGCAAACCGCGCGAATCGATCATTTTCCCCGGCGTAATCGTATTATTAGTGGTATCAGTCAGGCCGTGGTGGTGGTTGAAGCGGCGCGCAAAAGCGGTTCGCTTTCAACGGCAATACACGCTTTGAACGAAGGTCGTGAAGTTGGAGCTGTTCCGGGGTCGGTGTTGTTGCCGGAGCATCAGGGCTGCCACTGGTTAATCCAACAGGGTGCTAAGTTAATTAATACGCCGCAGGACATTCTCGACTGGTTCTCGGTTGACGATACTGAGGTTGCCATAGAAGGTGATACAGAATGTCGCGATGAAAGCTTGGCAAACAATCGATTGTTCGCTAGTCTGAGTTCAGAGCCACGAACAATTGATGACATGGTACAATTGTCCGGACTCGAGGTTGCTGAAGTCATGGAGAAAGTAGTGTTACTCGAATTAGAAGGGCTAGTAGCAGCCGTACCAGGCGGTTATATCAAAGTGGGGAGGCGCTAAAGTATGTTTGATATCCTCATGTACTTGTTTGAAAACTACATTCATTCGGAAATGGAAGTTGTAGTTGATCACGATGAGTTAACCAATGAACTTACCCGGGCTGGTTTCCGTCATCAGGAAATCCAGAAGGCTTTGGCGTGGTTAGAACGCCTGGCCGATTTGCAGCAAATGGAAACCAAGTCTTATCTGGATGTTGCTCCGCAGCAGTCTACCCGTATTTATACCGCGGCAGAGATGACTCGTCTGGACAGCCAGAGCCGGGGTTTTCTGATGTACCTGGAAAACCTGGGTGTACTTGATTTTGCTACACGAGAAGTGGTTGTTGACCGTGTGATGGAACTGGAAACGCCGAACTTTACTCTGGATGACCTGAAATGGGTTGTACTTATGGTGCTGTTTAATGTTCCCGGCCAGGAAGCTGCGTACGACCAAATGGAAGGTTTGCTGTTTGAGGAAGCTGAAGGACCCCTGCATTAATGTCATCAGATGAGCGCTGCCCCCGTTGTGAGCGACCACTGGTTATTAAACATGTTGGGCATAACAGCTTTTTAGGCTGTACCGGTTATCCGGACTGCGATTATAAGCGAGGCCTTCGGGAGCAATCTGAAATTGAGCCCGAAGATCTCGGTGTTCCTTGCCCTGAGTGTGGTAAAGAATTGCAGTTAAAGAGCGGTCGTTATGGCCTATTTGTTGGCTGCAGCGGCTTTCCTGAATGTGAGTTCGTTACTGAACCGAACGTTGAGGAAGAAGAGACGATTCGCTGCCCTGAATGCGATAAAGGCCAGTTACACCAAAAAACATCGCGGCGCGGTACCGTATTCTATGCTTGCGACCAATACCCGAAATGTGAATTTACCGTGAATCAGCCTCCGGTTGATGAAGTCTGCCCCAAATGCCAGTACCCGCTGCTGGTGAAAAAGAAAACTGCCGCCGGAATTCGCAAAGTCTGCCCGCAAAAGCAATGCGACTATAAGTCGGACGCGTTATAATCCGGCTCATTGAGTTGAGGAGTGATTATGGCAGATACATGGGAAGCAGCGCACAGCGCTATAAAAACGGGCATTATTGCCTATCCGACCGAGGCGGTATTTGGACTGGGATGCGACCCTCGCAATGAAGTGGCTGTGCAGAGGCTGTTAAGCCTGAAACAGCGACCCGCCGAGAAAGGTCTTATATTAATTGCCGCCGATTACAGTCAGTTACTTCCCTATGTTGAAGACTCCGCTATTGCGCAGGACAAACGTTTCAGCGTTTTGTCGCATTGGCCGGGGCCCGTTACATTAATTCTGCCGGTAAGAAAGGGCGTATCCACCTTATTGACGGGCGGTCGCGATACCATTGCTGTGCGCGTGACCGCGCATGAACCTGCCAGAGCGCTGTGCCGCGAGCTGGGTCATGCTTTAGTCTCTACCAGCGCCAATTTAACCGGGCAGGAACCCGCCCGAACTGCGGCAGAAGTTCGTCAGCAATTTGGTGACAGTGTGGACTGGATAATGGATGAAAGCACCGGTGGAGCTGCGAACCCGACTCGAATCATAAACCCACTAAATAATCAGGTTTTCAGAGACGATGCATAATGATTACTTGAAGCAGGTAAAAAGCTACCTGATGTCGTTGCAGGATGCTATTTGTCAGCAGTTGGCGCAGGCGGACGGTGAGCAGAGCTTTCAGGAAGACAGCTGGGACCGGCCGGGCGGCGGCGGTGGTCGCTCGAGGATCATGAAAAACGGTGCGGTTTTTGAACAGGGTGGTGTAGGCTTTTCGCACGTTTATGGTGAGAAAATGCCTGCCTCGGCAACGGCACACCGACCAGAGCTGGAAGGTCGCGACTTCAATGCTTGTGGTGTTTCTCTGGTAATGCATCCGGAAAACCCTATGGTACCGACGGTCCATATGAATGTGCGTTTTTTCATTGCGCAAAAAGAAGGTGAAGAGCCTGTCTGGTGGTTTGGCGGCGGCTTTGATTTAACGCCGTTTTACCCTTTTGACCAAGACATTATCGAATGGCATCAACAGGCGAAAAATGCGCTCGATAGCGTCGATGAAAAGCTCTATCCGGAATATAAAGCCTGGTGCGACGATTACTTTTTCCTTAAGCATCGCGATGAAGCGCGCGGTGTGGGCGGCATATTCTTTGATGACCTTAACGACCGTTCATTTGACGAGTGCTTTTCGGTTATAAAAGCGGTGGGTGATGCGTTCACCAAAGCTTATCTGCCTATTGTCGAACGTCGCAAAAACCTGGCTTATACTCAGCAACAAAGAGACTTCCAGCTATATCGCCGCGGGCGTTATGTGGAGTTTAATCTGGTCTGGGATAGGGGAACTTTGTTTGGCCTGCAAACCGGTGGCAGAACCGAGTCTATTTTAATGTCGATGCCACCGCTGGCGCGTTGGGAGTATGACTGGCAAGCTGAGCCAGGCTCTGCAGAAGAGCAGCTTACCGAGTATTATTTAAAACCCAGAGATTGGCTGTCCGTATGAAATCCGTGACCAGCCTGGGCGTATTCGGGAATCCCATAGCGCATAGCCTGTCGCCGCGTATTCATGCGCTGTTTGCGCAGACCCGGCAGGACTCAATTAACTATCAACGCTATTTATCCACGCCTTCGCACTTTCCCCGCCGGATTGCTGAATTTTTCCGCCATGGCGGGCAGGGTGCCAATGTCACCTTACCATTTAAACAGCAGGCCGCATCCTTGGTTACTAAACTGTCCGCTCGTGCGCGGTTAGCGGGGGCGGTGAACACCTTAATTCCTTACGGCAATGGCCAGCTGTTAGGTGATAATACTGACGGCGAAGGCTTGATTATTGACCTTGAAAACAAAGGTTTTAGCGTAAGTGAGCGCTCACTTGTTGTTTTTGGTGCCGGAGGATCAGCACGTGGGATAATACCTCTTCTGCTGGAGCAAAATCCGCGGTGTCTGTATTTGGTTAATCGAACGGCAGAGAAAGCCGAAATGCTTAAATCTCAGCTAGAGACACTGGGGCTGGTTGCAGCTAACCGAATTCAGGTACGTTCGTCTGCGTCTGCAATTGACGAACCCATAGATCTGTTAATTAACGCAACCAGCAGCAGTTTGAATGGACAGCGCTTAACACTCCCTACTCTGCTGTCCGAAAATGCTGCTGGCTATGATTTAATGTATTCCGACCAGCCAACAATATTTATGGAGCAACTGACGCAGGCTGGCTGCAAAAATGTCAGCGATGGATTTGGCATGTTGATTGAGCAGGCTGCGTCCTCTTACCAACTTTGGATGGGAGATGAACGCCCCGATACTGCATTTGTTATGGCTGAAATGCGAACTCCTAGTTGATTGATTGAAAAGGGGTTTTCTTTGCTTTTTATAAGTAAAGAAAAATGAGGAACAAAAGGTTATAAAAAAACTGAATTTGTCAGTAGATCATTGCTGATTTTATGGTAATCTGTCTGACCTGCTTTTGAGGCATTTCCTTCCATTTCAGGACAAAAGCAGAATAGTTTCCACAGTGAAACATAACAATAAAAAGTACTAGGTATTTCGGGAAACCTGCCGTTTTAAATCCCATACTATCAATAACTTAAGTAAATTTTGGACACGGGGAAATTCAAACTTCCGGCTGTGGCATGACTCGTTGTTAACAGAGTTACTAACAGGTTATGCACACTCTGTTCAGTGGCCTGAATTGCCGTTCTGTGGCATCCTATAGGTAACGCTTAATTTAGGTTCTTAACTATGGCCACATCTGTTCCAGAAAATCCTTTTATCCTTGTCGATGGTTCTTCTTATTTGTTCCGCGCTTTTCATGCGCCGCCGCATTTAACCAACTCAAAAGGTGAACCGACCGGAGCTATTTACGGTGTTGTTAATATGCTCCGAAGCCTGCTAAAGCGCTATAAACCCAGCCATATGGCGGTAGTTTTCGATGCCAAAGGCAAAACCTTTCGTAGCGACATTTACCAGGACTACAAAGCAAACCGTCCGCCTATGCCAGACGATTTGCGAAGTCAGATCAAACCTTTGCATGACATTGTCCGGGCTATGGGTTTACCGCTGCTTTGCATTGACGATGTTGAAGCTGATGATGTTATTGGCACGCTGGCGCGCCAGGCCGGCGACAAGGGTCGCTTTACGCTGATTAGTACCGGCGATAAAGACATGGCTCAGCTGGTCAATGAACATGTCATGCTCATTAACACCATGACCGATACTTTAATGGATCCTGAAGGGGTTGAGAAAAAGTTCGGGGTTAAGCCAAACCAAATTATCGATTATTTAGCGCTTATGGGTGACAGCTCGGACAATATTCCAGGCTTGCCCAAAGTGGGCGAAAAGACAGCACAGGCGCTGCTGCAAAGTATTCCCAGCATTGACGCTATTTACGAAAATGTGAATGCAGTAACTGAGCTCTCTTTTCGTGGTGCGAAGTCTATGCCGGCTAAGCTTAATGAATATAAAGAACAGCTGCTGATGTCGCGTGAGCTGGCAACGATAAAGCTCGATGTGGCAATGGATTTACAACCGGAAGAGTTGAAAATACAGACGGCAGACAGCGAAAAACTGCAGGAGCTCTACAGTCGTTGTGAATTCCGCCGGTGGCTTGGTGAGCTGATGGAAACTGGGGCGGCAACGGATCAGGCGCTGGGCGAAACCGATGGCGAAAAGCCGACCAGCGATATCAACAGAGACGCGTACCGTGTATTGATGACTGAAAAAGACGTCAGCGATTACATAACGCAACTGAAAAAATGCGATTACTTTGCTTTTGATACCGAAACAACCAGCCTTAATTATATGGAGGCTGAACTGGTTGGAGTGTCTTTAGCAATGGCGCCGGGCGAGGCTGTGTATATACCTGTCGGGCATGATTATATGGAAGCGCCGGAGCAGGTGGGCCGGGACTGGTTACTGGAGCAGTTAAAGCCTTTACTGGAAGCTGAAAAGCCCCAAAAAGTGGGGCAAAACCTGAAATACGACTCGCATATTCTGCGTCGCTATAAAATTCGCCTGGCGGGAATTTTAAATGACACCATGCTTGCCTCCTACGTGTTTAACAGCGTTGGATCGCGACACGATATGGATACCTTAAGCCTTCATTACCTGAACCATAAAACCATTAGCTTTGAAGACATTGCAGGTAAGGGCGCGAAGCAACTAACGTTTAATCAGATTGCTTTAGAGCAGGCCGGGCCCTACGCGGCTGAAGATGCCGACATTACCTACCGATTGCATGATGTGCTCTGGAATAAAGTAAAAGAAACCGGCAGCGAGCTGCAAAGTGTTCTGACCGACATCGAAGTGCCGTTAGTGCCTGTCTTGTGCGATATGGAACAATACGGCGTGCGTATTGACGCAAACTTGCTGGGTAAGCAAAGCCAGGAAATTGCGGAAAAGCTCGATGCGCTGGAGAAAAAGGCGTTTGAGATTGCAGGCGAGGAGTTCAACCTGGGCTCGCCGAAACAACTGCAACGCATATTCTTTGAAAAGCTTGAGTTGCCAATTGTGAAGAAAACACCAAAAGGCGCGCCGTCAACGGCTGAGGAAGTTTTGCACGAGCTGGCACATGACTACCCCCTGCCGGATGTGATCCTGCAGCACCGCGGCCTGTCTAAGCTTAAATCAACCTATACCGACAAATTACCGAAGATGATTAACCTTAATACGGGACGCGTACACACCTCGTATCAGCAGGCGGTAACCGCAACCGGACGTTTGTCCTCAACAGACCCTAACCTGCAGAATATTCCAATTCGTACTGCTGAAGGGCGCAGAGTGCGTCAGGCTTTTATTCCTGAGCAAGGCTACAAGATTGTCGCTATCGACTACAGCCAGATTGAACTGCGTATTATGGCCCACTTGTCGCAAGATGAGTCTTTGCTTAAAGCCTTTGCCGAAGGCCTGGATATTCACCGTGCGACAGCGGCTGAAGTGTTTGGCTGTAAGGCTGATGAAGTCACTAATGACCAGCGGCGTCAGGCAAAAGCGGTGAACTTCGGGCTAATTTACGGTATGTCAGCCTTTGGGCTTGCGCGGCAACTGGGTATTGCCCGTCACGAAGCTCAGCACTATATGGACAAGTATTTTGAACGCTTCCCTGGAGTTTTGCGTTACATGGAAGACACTCGCAAGCAGGCAAAAGAGCAGGGCTACGTTAAAACCTTGTTTGGACGTCGTTTACCCTTGCCGGATATAAAAGCCAGTAATGGAGCCCGTAGAAAAGGAGCGGAACGTGCGGCTATCAATGCACCAATGCAGGGCACTGCAGCCGACATCATTAAGAAAGCCATGCTGCAGGTTGCCGACTGGATTGACCGTAATAACTGTCAGGATGATGTGAGCATGCTAATGCAAGTTCACGATGAACTGGTGTTTGAAATAAAAGAGTCGAAATTAACGGATTATATTGAACAATTAACTGAAGTAATGGAAAAGGCTGCAAGCCTTGATGTGCCTTTAATAGCGGAAGCTGGTAAAGGTAATAACTGGGACGAAGCTCATTAATTTTAAGAATTGTCTGAACTTTTTATAAAGGGTCTAGTCACAACAAGTGAGGGCATTAATCCTCCCTCAAAAAATTGTTCTCCCTGGATTACTTTTCGCCCGGCTTTTTAGTCGGGCTTTTTTCTGTCTATTTCTGTGGTATGCCCGCCATACCGGAGCGGCCTCTGCGGTTAGCGAACCAAACCCCAACTAAAATGGCAAGCATTCCAAACCCTTGCTGCAACCAAAAGTCTTCGCCATCAAGTATCCCCAATATAAGAGCGACAATGGGAATTAGGTAGGTGACCGAACTGGTAAAAACGGTATTGGTGAGCTGCACAACATGGTTAAAAATAACCAAAGCGCCGGCGGTTCCTGCAATACCCAGCGCCAGAACAGAAAACAGCGACAACATTGCGCCCGGCTGCTGAACCTGAGTAATAAACTCCGTTCCTGCGAACAAGTAGATTGTTGCCGGAACGGCAGCCATAAGCAAAGATATGCCGGTAATGGTTAATGGCGATAAGTCACTGATTTTGTGTTTGATGAGGTTCAGGTTGAGCCCATAACAAACGGTTGCGGCCAGGACTAACAAGGCGTACAGATTAAAGTCCCAGCTGCCATTAGCTGAGGCGGTAACCAGAAGCAAAGTACCAAACAAGCCAATGGCTACGCCAATAACCTGTGCTAAGCGCGCTTTCTGATGGAAGAACAATGCACCAATAACCAGTGTTGCGATAGGGGTTAACGCATTTAGAACTCCGGTAACGCCGCTTGCCAGCTGTGTTTGGGCAATGGCAAACATAAAAGCCGGAATAAGACTGCCAACCAGCCCGACACTGGCAAGCTTTAACCAATGTTTGCGGGTAATTTTATTCAGTCGGCGGGCAATGAAAGGGGCAAGCACAAGTCCTGCTGAGCTGATGCGTAGTGCGCCAACTTCCATTGGACCAAAGGCCAGTAAGCCTTTTTTTATTAACAAAAAAGAGCTACCCCAAATTAATGCGAGTAACCCTAATAATAACCAGGCACTAAGTGGTGGCGTGTTATTCGTCGTCATACTCTTTGCTATACCACTGGTTGAGTTTCTCTTCGACTTGCTCGACACCTATGCGCTTCAATGAGGAAAAGGCTTCAACCTGGACGTCGCCGTTGAAGGCAATTGCCGCTTGCTTGGCTTTTAAAACGGTTGATTTGCGCGCGCCTTGTTTGAGTTTGTCTGCTTTAGTTAATAAAGCCAGTACCGGAAGGTCGCAGTCGACAGCCCAGTAAATTAATTCCTGATCGGTTTCGCGGAAAGGGTGACGAATATCCATTAATACCACGATGCCTTTTAAACTGTCCCTTTGCTGAAGGTACTCGCTTAAAGAACGTTGCCACTTTTCTTTAACAGCCAATGGAACCTTAGCGAATCCGTAGCCGGGTAAATCTATCAGTCGCTGACCTGTGGTAAGTTCAAAAACGTTAATTAACTGAGTCCGTCCAGGCGTTTTACTGGTGCGGGCCAACGCTTTTTGACGCGTCAGAGTGTTTAACGCGCTGGATTTCCCCGCGTTAGAGCGGCCGGCGAAAGCAACTTCAATGCCTGAGTCCGGCGGCAGTTTGCTGATATCGGGTGCACTGGTCACAAATTTTGCCGATGCGTAATCTAATTGCTGATCTGCCACTATTAAGGTCACTTTTATTGAAAAAACGGAACATCTACGCGCATTATGAAGTATCCGGACAGTATCTCCAATGATCATTTAGCAATTGATTCGGTTTTAATCATTTAATCCACACAAGTTTTGTGTAAAATAGCAACCTGCTTAAGGTGATTTATTGGGGCGCGTGGCGCCATCCAGAACAGAAGAGAAGCAAACATGAAAAAATTCGCAATCTTTTTGGGACTTTTCTTCGGTACCGCCGGTATCGCAGTAGCACAAAGCGGCGACGCTGAAGCCGGAAAAGAGAAATCGCAAGTTTGTGCGGCTTGCCATGGACCCAATGGTGAATCTCCGACCGATATGTACCCGCATTTGGCCGGTCAGCACGAAAAATATTTGTTGAAACAGCTGAAAGATTTCAAACGGGCCTCCGAAACAGGCGGTGAAGAAGGCCGTAATAACCCGATTATGATGGGGCAGGTCGCTTCATTGTCAGAACAAGACATGGCCGATCTTGCCGCGTTTTATGCATCGAAGGACTCACCGAAAGGCGAAACACCTAAAGATCTTATTGCCAAAGGTGAAGACTTGTTCCGCCGCGGGAACCCTGAAACCAATATGCCTTCATGTGCGGGTTGTCACGGCCCTCGTGGAAACGGTATGGGGTTAGCTGCTTTTCCTGACATTTCAGGTCAGCATGCCGCATACACCAAGTCTCAGCTAGAAATGTTCCGTAGTGGGGAGCGTGCAAACGACCCGAATGGAATGATGCAGGGCGTTACAGAGAAAATGACAGATGAAGAAATTGAGCTGCTGTCTAAGTTCTTGAGTGGCTTGTATTAAATTCGTATTTGCGAATAGAAAAGCGGCTTCGGCCGCTTTTTTTATAGCTATGAAAAATGTTATGAGTAACGTATCTTTTCATACCTTGTTAACAAAAAGTAATAAAAAAGTGGTTTTTTAGATCAATAAAATCATTGAATTAATATTTGGTTCAAGTAGTCTTAACAACGCTCGGGGAGCTTCCAGACAGAAAAAAACAAAAAAAGATGTTAAAAGCCCTTGAGAAAATAATAAAAAGACTGTAAAAATACAGCTGACTCGACACAAAAAAATAACAAGAGGTCGAGAGGTTATCGAAAAGTCAGATGTTATCTTATTTCTCGATAATCCAGGGAGTAAAGCCAACAGGCTCGCGGTTGCTCCACTTAATAATAACAATAATAAAAAGCAGACAGGTTACGGAAAACCGCAATAAAAACTCGGAAACAGTGACAACCATTCTCATAGTTGCAGTGCGCTGCCAATTTTATGAGAGAATCAGGCGATGTGAAAGCATCGCCTTTTTTCTTGCCTAAAAATCATCTCAGACTTGTAATTCGTTGCTCCCCACTGACGTAATCCACGTTATTGCGTTACAATAGACCACATTAGTTGTTATTCAGGAGCGACCATGACTCGCCAGAAAAAGACACGTAAGGCCGGACCATTGGCACAGCCTAAAACTCCGAGAGATGCACGGGCAACAGATGCGGCATCCAAGGGCAAGAAAAAAGGAAAGGGACAAGCGCCTGGTCAGCGACATTCATCGGCTAAAGTTCTGCAGCAAAGCAAAACAAAAGGGGATGAGAAAGATCCCCGGCACGGAAGTCGTCGTAAAATAGCTTTGGTGATGACACCTGAACAGGAGCTGAAGCAGTTGCAGGAAGATACCAAACTGCAGCTACTAGCTGAACGCTTTGAAAACGATGAGTCTCTGACAGCAGAAGAGCAAAGCTACCTGGACGAGAAATCTGAGCGTTACGAGCAGCTGATTGCCAAACTGGGTTATGAACTCGATGAAGAATGGGACGACGAGGAGAGCTAATGTCCAGCGAACTCTATTGGATTATCGCCATTGTAGGCATAGCGATTATTGTCGCTCTGGGTTGGTACGCAGCCACTTTGGTGCTGCGTTTACGCACTCAGACTCAAGTTCGCGAAGCCGCGGTGCAAAAACGCGTTGACCGTATTGATGAAAGCATTATTACCATAGCCAAAGCCATGCAGCAGGAGCAATGCCCGCTGTCTGAAGGATGCCTGAGAATTGTGGTACTGCTTGATCATCGACCTGAAGCGGTCGATTACGATTACTCTAATGACTACCCTGCAATGCACGATATGTACGAGAAAATTAAGCATATGCCAACGCATGAATCGCGTAAGAAGTTTCCTAAGAAGAAAGTGAAGGAAATGGACGACGAGCGGGAAGGCTATGAGAAGTCCATGCGCGATATTATTCTTGCTGACGTTGATAAGCTATTAAAGCAATTTCCGGCGGCCTGAGGAGGCGGCATGGCGTTTTTTAAAGGTGTAAAAGAAGATATAGCCAGCGTTTTTGCAAGAGACCCGGCTGCGCGCAATACCATGGAAGTGTTATTTCACTATCCCGGGCTTCATGCTACCTGGTTTCATCGCGTAAGTCATAAGCTCTGGGGCTGGAAACTGTACTGGCTTGCCCGTTTTGTCTCTAATATTTCACGTTGGCTTACCGGTATTGAGATTCATCCCGGGGCTAAAATTGGTCGTCGTTTCTTTATCGACCACGGTATGGGTGTGGTTATTGGTGAAACTGCGGAAATTGGTGATGATGTCACTCTTTACCATGGTGTTACTCTTGGTGGTACAAGCTGGAATAAAGGTAAGCGGCACCCGACCCTGAAGGACGGAGTAGTTATTGGAGCCGGCGCTAAAGTACTGGGTCCAATTACGGTGGGAAAGTCTGCTCGCATTGGTTCTAATGCCGTCGTTGTCCGCGATGTACCCGAGTTAACAACGGTCGTAGGCATTCCGGCTCGCGTGGCTCAGTCTGGTGTTGATAAAGAAACGACTGAGCGGCGCAAGAAAATGGCTCAGGAATACGGTTTTGATGCTTACGCTATCTCGGCAGATAATCCTGATCCGGTGGCAACAGCAATAGGCCGGATGTTGGATCATGTGCAGGTGCTGGATAACAAAGTGTCTGACCTATGCCAGGCGGTTAATAAGCTAGGTGGCGATGTCTGCGGAGAGATCCCTGAAGTTGATATGGATGACGTCGAGTTTCTGGAAGAAAGCGAACGCGCCGCTAAACGACGCGCCCACAAAGATGATGCTTCTGCATCAGATGAGCAGAACCATTAACTTTTCAAGTTAAAGCGCTCAATCAATGAATACAGCTCTTTGCTGGTATTTTGCAGTTCGTTGCTTGAGTGCTGAGTTTGATCTGCCGTTTTTTGAGTCTCGCGAGCAGTATCGGCAATCTGAGTGATTTGTTCGCTGATATGGTCGGCAACCCCACTTTGCTCTTCGACAGCAGACGCCATTTGCGCTGACATGTCAGAAATCTCCCGAATTGCCACTGAAATTTCACCCAGCGCGCTGTCCGCTAAACGAACTTTTTCCACCCCTTCCGATGCTGCCTGCTCGCCTTGTTTCGATACTTCTACGGCATTACGGGCACGATCGCGCAGTTGCTGAATAACTTTGTGAATACCTTCGGTGGACTGAGTGGTTCTTGAGGCCAGAGAGCGAACCTCGTCAGCGACCACGGAAAATCCGCGGCCGTGTTCACCGGCACGAGCGGCTTCAATTGCGGCGTTCAATGCCAATAAGTTGGTTTGGTCAGCAATAGACGAGATTAAATCAGCGGCTTCGCCGATAGCCCCGGTAGATTGATCAAGCTCTTCCACCGTTTTGGCTATTTCTTTTACTGCGTCATGCAGCCTGATAATAACTTCACTGGCTTCTCTCGCCAGCCCGACACTTTCGTCAATGTTGGTTTTGGCTGATTCGGCCTGCTCCGCATTACGCTCTATTGTGTCGGCCACTTCCTGAATAGCGGTCGCCATCTGGTTCATTGCGGTTGCAGTCTGCTGGGTAGCAGCGGTCTGTTTATCGACGTGCTGACTGCTTAACTGTGCCTGATTGTATGTATCTTCGGTAACTTTCAGAAGACCGCCGACCGCGTCTTTCATGCGACTTAAAGCGGTTCGGTTACGAGCGCCTTCGCTAATGAGCTGCATAGCAAGCCTGGCTTCCCGGCCCTGCTTGTCGAAGTAAGTCATACCGACCAGCTCAGAGTCGAAAGCATCTGTGCGCAAAGTTAATAGCCCTTGCAGCATACGGCCAACATAGGCGCCATAAGCAAGCGTTGATACCGCCGTACCTGCTAAAGTGATAAGTGCCGCTACGGGGTCACCTAGTAAGGCTATAATGGCACTGGCTATCACACCGGGAACTATTACGGGTATTAAATCTTTACAGCCTAGCCATATACGTTTGCCAAGTGGAACGGCATGTTTACCGGCGTTAAGCCTGTCATAAACGCCTTGTGCGCGTTTTTTGAGTTCATCTGAGGTGGCAACCCGCACCGATTCGAAACCCACCGGCTTATCGTTCTCCATTATTGGCGTAACATAAGCACTGACCCAATAGTGGTCGCCATTTTTACAGCGGTTTTTAACTAAGCCCATCCAGGGTTTGCCGCGTTTAATGGTTTTCCACATATGCTCGAAAACGCTGGCCGGCATATCGGGGTGACGCAAAAGGTTGTGCGGTGAACCAATTAGTTCGTCGCGAGTATAGCCACTAATATTAACGAAGTCTTCGTTACAGTGTCTGATGACCCCTTTTAGATCGGTTGAAGATATCAACCGATAGTGGTCTGGAAAGCGGCTTTCCTTTCCTGTTACCGGACCATTATTTTTCATAAGCGCCTTAAAGTTGTTTGATTAACATCAATATTAGTAAGGTTATCGTGATTTTCTAGAAAAAGTTTAGCGAAGTAGGCATTTAGCCATAAAAAAACGCCGCTAAAAGCGACGTTTTTGAAATTCTTTGTGTAAACGTTCGATACCCGTAAGGGCAACGAAGGTTCCTTACATAGGAACTACGTTTTCAGCTTGTGGACCTTTAGGGCCTTGAGCTACGGTGAAAGAAACCTGCTGGCCTTCTGCCAGAGTTTTAAAACCGTCAGACTGAATAGCGCTGAAATGTACGAAAACGTCTGCGCCGTTTTCTTGTTCGATGAAACCGAAGCCTTTAGCTTCGTTAAAGAATTTTACTTTACCAGTAGTAGTAGACATGCTGATATTCCTCGTAGTGCATGTTGAAATCAATGTATTGCTCAAAAAACTTAGGTATTACTTGGACTTACAAAACGAGGTACAGCAAAAAGGACTTCGTAAAAAATCTCAAATCAATAGCCGAAATTTTCTCAGCGGTTTCGAGTATACGCTTAATATAACCCGAGTCAACAATACCTTGCGTTATTTTAACCAGTTACGGCTGATATGGCGAAAAGTATCGGTGCCGGACTTCTCTAACCATTCAAATGCCGCCATCTCTGAAGTAATAATTTCAACGCCGGCGTTTCGCATGCGCTCAATGGCACTGTCCTTGTCTGTAGGGCGGCGCGAGCCTACTGTGTCAGCGGGTAAGAAGACCTGATAACCCGAAGCCTGAAGCTCTATTGCTGTTTGCAAGACACAGACGTGGGTTTCCATGCCCATAATAACCACATGCTTTTTATTGTATTCAGAAAGTACGTCGCGAAAGGTGTCGTCGCGCAGCGCACTAAAGTGTGTTTTTTCCACCACACGCGCGGCTTCAATAATATCCTGCAGGCTATCAACGGTGTAGCCCAAGCCTTTCGGATACTGTTCGGTAATAAGAATAGGCAAATCCAGTTGCATGGCAATTTCACCTAGCCAGCGCATACGAGAAGTAACCACATCGCGTTGGTGGATGGCTGGCAGTAACTTCTCCTGAGCATCAACAATCAGTAGTAAAGAGTCTTTCGCAGAAAGTAGCATGATGTATTCCTGTTGGTACTAAGTGATAACAGATACTAACTCTAGCTGATTAACACTACCATCAGCAAAAAGTCTAAACTTGGTTAATAATTATGCGTGAAATTTGCAGTTAAGGCGGTCAATGGCTACAATCCCCGCCTTTCCAAATGCAGATGCACATCCAAACAGTAAATAAAAGGTGACACCATGGCTCCGGTATTGATTCTAATGGGTTCCCAGTCCGATTGGCCGGTAATGCAAAAAGCGGCAGAAATGCTCGAGTCCCTGGGCATTAAATGGCAGGCGAAAGTGGTCTCTGCACACCGCACGCCGGACTTACTTAAATCGACAATGGAACAAGCGGAACAAGATGGTGTGCCTGTGGTTATTGCGGGAGCCGGTGGTGCTGCTCATTTACCGGGTATGCTGGCGGCTTATACTGCTATTCCAGTGTTTGGTGTGCCGGTTCCGAGCAAGCAGTTAAAAGGTTTAGACAGCTTATTGTCTATTGTGCAAATGCCTAAGGGTGTCGCTGTTGGTACTCTGGCTATTGGCGATGCCGGCGCGGCAAACGCAGGCTTACTGGCGGCACAGGTTATTGGCAGCTTTGACAGTGACGTGCGCAAACGGGTACACGAATTCCGCACTGCACAAAAAGAAAAAGTGATGGCTAACTCAGACTTGGAATTACCAAAATGAAAATCCTGATCCTTGGTAACGGCCAGTTAGGGCAAATGCTGGGTAAAGCTGTTATTCAGCAGGGCCATGAATGTGTTTTATACAGCGACCGGCAAGATCAGGTCATGGCATTGGGTAGCCAGCAGCCGTTATCGATGACGTTAGCGGAAGCGAATGAATGGGCTGATGTGACAACCTGGGAGCACGAGCACTTAGGTGAAGAGCTGGTGGCTAAAGCTGCCGACAAATTTCTGTTGCAACCTGAACGTTTTAATCTGCTGGTTGACCGTCGCTCTCAAAAAGCCTTGTGCGATGAGCTGGATATACCTACATCGGCCTGGAAGGCATACGAAAACGCAGCTGAGTTAAGCGCTATTTTAAACGGCTGCGACCATGCAGTTGTGATTAAATCGGCAAAAGGCGGTTACGATGGCAAAGGTCAGTGGCGCTGGCGTCCGGGTGACGACATTGCGGCCGTTGCGGAAGACGCCGGGCAACGCCCGGGTATTGTTGAAGACATGATCGATTTTACCGATGAAGTGTCGGTTGTCGGTGCGCGTTCACATAAAGGTGAACAGCGTTGTTTCCCGCTGACGTTGAACGTGCATACCCAGGGTATTTTGTCGTATAGCCTGGCGGGTGCAGAGCATTTTTCAAAAAAACTGGAAACCTTAGCCAAAGAACATCATCAGAAACTGACCAATGCGCTGGACTACGTCGGTGTATTAGCTATTGAGTTCTTCGTTGTCGGTGAAGGTGACAACCAACACTTGCTGGTGAACGAAGTGGCACCGCGGGTTCATAATTCCGGTCACTGGACGATGAGCGGTGCTAACTGCGATCAGTTTAATTTGCATATACGTGCTATTACCGGCTTGCCATTGCCGGACTTGCTGATCGCGCCGACATTAATGGTGAACGTAATTGGTGTTGCCGGTATTCCGGAAGCTTTGTGGGAAGCCGCCGCTGCCGACTGTCACTGGTACGGTAAAGAGGCACGTCACGGGCGTAAAGTGGGTCACGTTAATATCATGATTGATTCGTTTGAACGCGGCGAGAACCTGGCCAGCAGTTGGGCTGAAAAGCTGCAACTACTGGTTGGCTAAACTTTTTAGGGCGTTAATAATTCTGCGAATGAGCGGCTAAAACCGCTCATTCAGCCATTTCTGCATATCCTGAACCTGCTCCATACACAGTGAATGTGGCATTGGGTAGGTCTGATAAGTAACTGTAAAACCTTTTTCTTTTAATACCGCACAGGCTTTTTGTCCCAGAACTTCCGGTACTACCGGGTCCTGCGTACCGTGCTGAACCAAAATAGGCAGTTGCGCATTGGCTTCATTTACCTCAATGTCACCCGCAGTGGCAAAGTAAGTTGAATGCGCCATTAAACCCGCCAGTGGTTTAGGGTAAGTCAAAGCCGCTTCATAACCCACCGCGCCACCTTGTGAAAATCCGGCAATAATAATGCGTTTGCTGTCTATGCCCTGAGCAACTTGTTCGTCGATCATGGCGTGCACTTTAGCTGCTGACTCGCGCAGTTGCTGGCTGTCAATTTGGCGATCAATGCTCATGTCCGTAATGTCATACCAGGCTGGCATGACCATGCCCTGGTTTATGGTGACCGGCATTTGCGGAGCATGCGGAAATAAAAAGCGAATCTGCGCATTAGCGATTTTTATATGCTCTGTCATGGGTACAAAGTCGTTACCGGACGCACCTAAACCGTGAAGCCAAATTATGACTGCATCGGCGTTACCCGCCGGCTCATGTTTAATAACTTCCAGAGACATTACTGATTCCCTATAGCTGCGGCCGGGTACGAACCCAGCCAGTGAATGTTGTTCATTTTAGCCAGTTCCTGCAAAGCGGCTGCTACACCTGGCTCGCTGAGGTGCCCGTCAAAATCGATAAAGAAATGATAGTCACCAAACTGACTGCCCGCCGGTCTTGAAACAATGGAGGTTAAGTTGATTTGCTGTTTCGCAAAAACTTGTAAGCTGTCGACCAATAAACCCGGATGGTCGTTGTCGTCAATGAGCAGTAAACTGCTTTTCCAATGCGTACTTTTATCAAATTCCGGCGTTTCAGATGTTGCAGATAATACCACGAAGCGCGTTTCGTTACGTGGGTTGTCAGCAATGTTGCTGTTCAGAATCTGTAATGAAGCGGGGCAGTTTACGTGCTTGGGAACCACCGCCGCAGATGGCTTTTCAGTGGCCAGCAACGCATCGAGCGACAACGCATTACTTGCGGTGTGTATAACCGGAAGCCCCAATCCATTCAGATACTGATTGCATTGACCGGCGGCGACGAACTGTGCCCATATTTGCTGCGGCTGAGCACTATTGGCCAGGCACTGAAAACCAACCGGAATGCGAATTTCCGCCTGAATATGTAACGGACGCTGAACCAGGTAGTCGACAACAGGAGAGACAAAGCCCTCGGTTAAGTTTTCGATAGGCACAACCGCAGCGTCGCAGTCATTACCAATTGCGTCCAGACAACTTACCAAGCTGTCCAGTAACTGAATTTGGTGTTGTTCTTCGGGTTGATACAGCCCCGCCGCAACCTCTGAAAAGGTGCCGGCAGGGCCCAGTGTCGCTATTCTCATTTCTTATACTGCTCAAACCACGCCAGAGCGTGTTCAATTTTGGCTATCATATTAGAAGGGCGAGCCGTAACACCGTGAAAAGCACCGGGCACGCGTACCATTGCGGTATCGACTTTTTGCAGCTTCAACGCCTGGTAGAACTGCTCGGTCTCCGATATCGGCGTACGGCGGTCCTTCTCTCCTGTAAACAGCAGTACAGGTGTTTCAACGTCACCCACCATAGACAGCGGGGAGCGTTGCCAGTAATGCTCCAATTCTTCCCATGGCATACCCGGGAACTGGTTTGTAATTTGACCAATAGAGCTATCAGCTGTCAGTACTTTACTCACCCAGTTAATAACGGGGTTAGTGGCTGCCGCGGCGTTAAAGCGGTTAGTCAGACCTACCGCATAGGCGGTTGCAATACCGCCGGCAGAGCCGCCAGCTATAAAGAGGTTGTCTGAGTCGGCAATACCCTTATCAATGAGCAAATCAATGCCACTCATGTGATCAGCAAAGTCGTAAGGTGATGAGTAGTTGCCGTCCAGCAGCATGGCAAAGTCTTTACCGTAAGACGTACTGCCGCGGTGGTTCACGTACAGCACCACATAGCCTTCGGCTGCGTAGCGCTGGTGCTCTGCGGCAAAGTGTGGACCGTAAGACAGATGAGGGCCACCATGCACTTCTAACAGCAGAGGATACTCTTTGTTTTCATCATAATTCGGCGGAGTAATATACCAGCCATGAATTTCCTGCCCGTCGTAGCGCGACTCATAGCGAATTTCGTGAACTTCACCCAGTTCACGGTGGCCAAGCAGGTCTTCATTTAGCTGAGTAAACTGAACCGACTCTCCCCCTTGAGGCTGATAACCGACATCGGCGGGACGATATTCGGAGCCTTTGGTGTAGGCAATTGCGCCGGTCTGAGAGGCGGTAAATGAACCCATAGTATAAGGACGGCTGACGTAAACACCGGAAACATCATCCACCCGATTCGTCAGCTTATTGCTCAAGGTGACATCAGCAACTACGGTTTTGCCCTGATCGGCGTATGAAACCGCAAGCGACTCATTGCCTGTCCATTGTGGCGAGCTGAAAGAACGATCGAAGTCAGCCTGTAACTCTGTTTCCGACCTCTCACTCCAGTCCATTATCCATAATTGTGACTTATGGTAAGGCACCGGCTCGTTAGAGCTGTGTAAGTAAGCTAAATGTTCGCCGTCTGGTGAGAACTGTGGTGATGACTCGCGGCCGGGTTTGTTAGTTACCTGAGTCACTTCTTTTGAACTCAGGCTTACGCTGTAAAGGTCACTTTCATTCACCTGATAGGCCCAGTCTTCAGAGCGGTTGCCAGAAAAAATCAAATGCTTATCGTCGGCTGCCCAGGTAAGTGGGCCGCCATGTCGGTAAGGGCCGTCGGTTAACTGGCGCGCGCTACCGCCGTCTGCAGGTACGACAAAAATTTGTGTGTGCGCAGGCTCTAAAACGCCGGTGCCGTCGCGTTGATAATAGGCTTCCTGAACAATAATGGGAGAGTCAGACCACTTAGCGCCTTTAGGTTTTGTTGGCTTTTTCACACTTTTAGCAAAAGGCGTAGGCTCGGCTTTAACCGACATAGTAAAAGCCAGTTGGGTGTCGTCGTTAGACCAGCTAATACTGCCGGGGCTTTCGCTTACGTGAGTGACTTTGGCGGTGCGTTGCTCTTTAATCCAGTGCACATGAATTTGGTTTTTTTCAGAACGGTTAGAGGCAAAGGCAAGGCGAGTACCGTCATTCGACCAGGCGAGGCTGCCGTAGTTAAACTGATCGTCAAAAATCGGTAAATGTTGACCGGTTTCGGTATCAATTAGCCATAATGAGCGCCGGGTATTGTCTTTCATGTCGTCAAAACTGTTGCGGATATACGCAATGTATTTGCCGTCGGGTGAAATACTGACCTGATTAGCGTATTCAAGCTGGAAAATATCGTCCGCCTGGAATGTTTCTTGTGATAAGGCTGGAACGGAAGTGAAAAGTAGCGCTAAGCTACCGGCAATGACTGAGTGCTTTAACCACATTGTTATTCTCCTTTTGGGTTATGGCTTTACGTTACTCAAGCTTGCGGAGCGATGCAAAGAGTTCCGTTCAAGTTGTTGGAAAATACGGTAAACTGAAGGCCTTTTCCAAAGGCTGGACGAAAATTAAAAAGGAAACCCCATGCATTACCGGCAAACTCGCGCTGAGATTTCTTCCTCCGCTATACAGCACAACGCTAAGTGGGTACGTCGTAAAATGGCGGGTGGAAAACTTCTGGGTGTAGTGAAAGCTGACGGTTACGGACACGGTGTAGCTCCCGCCGTTCAGGCGTTGACAGAGTTGGTTGATGGTATGGCTGCGGGTTTTATGGAAGAGGCCTTGGCGGTGCGGGAAAGCGGTTATAAAGGGCCCTTGGTAATACTGGAGGGCTGCTTCTCAGCTACTGAACTGAACCTGTGTTGTGAACATCAGCTGAGCCCGGTGGTGCATTGCGAACAGCAACTTGAGAGTATTGAGCAAGCGCAGTTGACTAGCCCTTTGTGGGTCTGGTTAAAAGTGGACACCGGTATGCACCGGCTTGGCTGGTCTGAAGAGCAGGCTCCGCAAGCATTAAAGCGCCTGCGTGCGAGCAAGAATGTCGCCGGTGTGACCTTAATGTCGCACTTAGCCAACGCCGATGCCGAGCATCGTTTAAACGCCCGTCAAAAACAGCAGTTCTGCCAGTTGTCGGAAACCCTTAAAGACTATCAGGCACGGAGCTTCCACAACTCAGCCGGACTTTTAAACCCGGATACTCAGTGGTCACTTCAGGATAATGACTGGGCCAGAGCGGGTTTACTGCTTTATGGTGTGAATCCGTCTACGGTGACTGAAGTGCAGGCAGAACTGAAGCCTGCAATGCGCTTAGTTGCTCCGGTTATTGCATTGCACCAGCTGGAAAAAGGCGAGTCGGTAGGTTACGGCAGCGGCTGGAGTGCCGATAAACCCAGTGTTATAGCGACAGTTGCTATGGGTTACGCTGACGGTTACCCAAGGCAGGCGGAAAATGGCACACCGGCAATGGTTCGTGGAAAGCGTGTGGGTTTGGCCGGACGAGTGTCTATGGACATGCTGACGATTGATGTTACCGGTATTGAAAATCTGCAATTAGGTGATGATGTCGAGCTTTGGGGCCCTAATATTGATGTGCGAGAAGTCGCCGCCTGTGCTGATACTATTTCCTGGCACTTGCTGACCGGCGTTAGCGGCAGGGTTCCCAGAGTACTTGTATAAGTTTTTCGTTCATTAGCCATACAAAAAGTATGGCATTTATTAGTATTTATCCTACAAGTTTTACATCGGCACCCCTGATCTTTGTCAACAAAAGCGTATACTTGAGACAAACCTTAATTAAGGGTGCTTGCTATGTTCGAAAGTTTTGACGCACTGTTTTTAGCGCGCTTCCAGTTCGCGTTTACCATCGCGTTTCACATTATTTTTCCTGCCTTTACTATCGGGGTTGCCAGTTACCTGGCGGTTCTCGAAGGCCTGTACCTCAAAACCCGCAACCCGGTGTACCAGCAATTGTTCCGTTACTGGGTGAAGATCTTCGCTGTGGCCTTTGGTATGGGCGTGGTCTCCGGTATCGTTATGAGCTACCAGTTCGGCACTAATTGGTCGGTATTTTCCGATAAAGCCGGTCCGGTTATCGGCCCGCTAATGGGTTACGAAGTTCTCACTGCGTTCTTCCTTGAAGCAGGTTTCCTTGGCGTCATGCTGTTTGGCATGAATAAGGTGGGCGAGAAGTTACACTTCTTCGCTACCCTGATGGTCGCGGTGGGCACCGCTATTTCAGCCTTCTGGATTTTATCGGTAAACAGCTGGATGCAGACGCCCGCTGGTTACGCTATGAATGACGTAGGGCAGTTCGTGGTCACCGACTGGTTTGAGGTGGTGTTTAACCCGTCTTTCCCTTATCGGCTGGCGCACATGCTGCTGGCAGCCTATCTGACAGTGGCCTTTGTGGTCGGCGCAGTGGGTGCCTGGCATTTGCTGAAAGACAAAACCAACGCCGCCGCCCGTAAAATGTTCTCCATGGCCATGTGGATGGCACTCATTGTGGCACCGCTGCAGGTTCTTGTCGGAGACTTCCACGGACTGAATACGCAGGAGCATCAACCCTCGAAAGTCGCGGCGATGGAAGGGCACTTTCATACCGAAGCCCGGGCACCGTTGTATTTATTCGGTATGCCGAATGAAGAAACCGCGGAAGTGGACTACGCCCTGAAAGTTCCGGGTCTTGCCAGCATCATTCTTAAACACGACATAGACGCAGAAGTGACCGGTCTTGACCAGTTCCCGCGGGAAGACTGGCCGCCGGTGGCAACCGTATTCTGGGCTTTCCGGATAATGGTCGGCGTGGGCATGCTGATGGTACTTGCCGGACTCTGGTCGGGCTTCCAGCGCCTGCGCGGCAAACTGTACGACAATAAGTTGTTGCTGCGCTTTAGCTTATTGATGGGACCCATGGGCTTCGTGGCCGTTATTGCCGGCTGGATAGTCACCGAAGTGGGGCGTCAGCCCTGGGTGGTCTATGGCCTGTTGCGCACCGCCGATGCGGCATCGCCCATCGACAAAGCCGGTGTGGCGGGCAGCCTGATAGCCTTTATTGTGGTGTATTTCCTCGTTTTTGGTGCGGGCACCTTCTACATCCTGCGCAAAATGGCGGGGAACCCGGAGCAGGTTACTATTCCCGACTACGCGAAGCATAAAGCCACCATGGCCGCTGAGCGCATCTACGATGAGGAGGTGTAAGCTATGGATTACGCACTGATTTGGGCAATATTAATTTCGGTCGCCGTATTTGCTTACGTCGCACTCGATGGCTTTGACCTGGGGATAGCGCTGCTGTTCCCCTGGTTTAAAAAAGAAGAAGACCGTGACGTGATGATGAACACCGTGGCGCCGGTCTGGGACGGTAACGAAACCTGGCTGGTGCTGGGCGGTGGTGGTCTGCTGGCGGTGTTCCCGCTGGCTTACTCGGTGCTGATGCCGGCGCTTTATATGCCGGTTATTGCCATGTTGCTGGGACTTATTTTCCGTGGCGTGGCTTTTGAGTACCGCTTTAAAACCAAACGCGCCAAAGGCATCTGGGACTTATCCTTTATTACCGGCTCGCTGATAGCGGCCATGAGCCAGGGTATTATGCTGGGCGCTATGTTGCAGGGCATTCAGGTAACCGGACGGGAATACTCCGGAGGCTGGTTCGACTGGCTGACACCCTTTACTCTTTTCTGCGGTGTGGCAGTGGTTATCGGCTACATGATGCTGGGTGCGACCTGGCTGGTGATGAAAACCCGCGGCGACCTGCAGCGTCAAAGCTACCGTGCCGGCTGGTACACCACGATATTGTTGGTGGCCTGCATAGCCTTTGTGAGCCTTTACTTACCTTATGTCGATATGTTTATTGCCGAGCGCTGGTTCACTTACCCGGCCTCCGTTGGTCTGTGGGCTTTGCCGGTACTGCTGGCGGTGATGACCATTGGTTTACTGCGCTCGCTGCATAGAAAACAGGAAGGACGCCCCTACCTTTGGGGTTTGGGCATGTTTCTATTGGCTTACGCTGGCTTTGCGGTCAGCATATTCCCGTATCTGGTGCCACGCAGCATTACCCTGTGGGAAGCCGCTGCACCGGACAACAGCCTGAAGTTCTTACTCGTGGGCGCTGTGTTCCTGTTGCCGATGATCTTCGCTTACACCGGCTATACCTACTGGGTGTTCCGCGGCAAGGTTGACCCTGACAGCGGATACCACGACTGATGAAGCCTGTATTTAAAAAGTGGCTGTGGTTTGTGGGCTTATGGTGTCTGGGCGTACTGGCGGTCACTTTAGTGGGTGGCCTTATCCGCTGGGCTTTACTCTAAGCTTGCGCTAGGCTAAAGGAAAATTACTGCCCGGGATAATTAAAATGAAACCGTTATTTAAAATATTAAGTTCAGTTTCGCTTGGCGTTACTTTGCTGGCCAGTGCACCTGTTTGGGCGCAAAGCGCAGACAGCATTCGTAATACCGCCAAGGAAACGCTGGAGGCGTTTAACATTCCGGGGTTGGCCGTTGTTGCGGTTAAAGACGGCGAAGTGATTTTAGCTGAAGGCTTCGGCGTGCGTGATATAGACAGCGGTGAGCCGGTAAATGCCAATACACTGTTTGGTATTGCCTCAAACACCAAAGCCTTTACCGCAGCAGCTATGGCAACGCTGGTAGAACAGGGCAAACTAAACTGGGACGACAAAGTTATAGACTACATTCCTGAGTTTCGTCTGGCCGACCCCGCTATTACTCAATCTTTAACAATTCGCGATATTCTCAGTCACCGGTCAGGGCTGGGTCTGGGAGCGGGTGACTTAATGATCTGGCCTAACACCGATAAGTCCACCAGCGATATTATTGCCGGGCTGGCGCACGTACCTATTGACCACGGTTTGCGCGAGCGTTTTGCCTATAACAACTTGATGTTCGTAACGGCCGGTGAAGTTATTCACCGTGTTACCGGTATGCCGTATCGTGATTACATTGAGAAAACCTTTTTTGAGCCGCTGAACATGAATGAAAGCGTGGTTGGGTTTTCGCACATACCAAAAAGCAATGACAACGTCGCGGTAGGCACTATTGAAATGAACGGCGAGTTGCATCGTTTCCCTCTGGATTTTCTCGAGGACTTTGGGGCTGCCGGAGCCACCGCCGCTAGTGTGGATGATTTAGGTAACTGGCTGATCACTCAGTTGCAGGGCGGCGTGAGTCCATCGGGTGAACGCCTCTTTTCAGAAGCCTCGCAACAGGCCATGTGGCAGTTAACGACACCGTTGGGTACTTCACCTGAAGCTGCTGAACAAGGCACGTATTTTGGTGGCTACGGTATGGGCTGGTTCGTAAAGGACTACCAGGGCGTAAAGCGGGTGTATCACAGCGGGGGTATTCTGGGTATGTTGTCGCTGACCACACTGATACCTGAAAAGAACTTTGGCATGGTGGTTCTGAGTAACCAGCAGGCCTTTGGTGGTTTAACCGCAATTACCGAAGAAGCCTTAGAAGACTTGCTGAATTTACCCGACCGCGACTGGGTGGAGGAAGAGCAGCAAAAATATCAGGACTTTATGAAAAGAAAAGCCGAGTTCGCGGTAGAAGAGCCTGAAGAAATACGAGCCGCGCTGCCGCTGGAAAGCTACACCGGTACTTACAATGATGCCTGGTATGGCGACATGGATATTAGCTACGAACAGGACGAACTGCGCATTAATTTTACTCACACTCCTATGCTGCAAGGCACCTTAGAGCATTATAACGACGACACTTTTATCGTGCGCTGGGACGAGCCTTTACTGGAGGCTGATGCGTTTATCGACTTTAGCGTGAATCGCAATAATGAAGTGCGCAGTGCAACGCTGGAAGCCGTAGCGCCTTATACCGATTTCAGCTTCGATTTCCATAACCTGAATTTGAAAAAACAGAAGCGGGAAACCGGCGATTAAAAGAGTCAGCAGCCAGAGCCTTCTGGCTGCTTATTTTCAGACGCTCTAGCCTTTACTTAATTCGTCATCGAGTTTTGTTGCTCGTTGGAAAGCGGGGCGCTTCTCAATTCGTTCAACATAACGTTTGAATGAGTCGCGCTCCTCCAGCGTTTTGAACTGCATGCCCCAGCTAATATGACTACCAACGTATACATCTGCCGCGGTAAACTGCTCGCCACAAATATAAGGTCCTTTAGAAACGGCTAATTCAAGAGCTTTCAGAACATCGTCGTGACTACCAGAGCCAACCATTTGCAGGTTATCTTCAAGGTTCCAGCCACAGGCTTTGGCGCTGTTGGCCATTTCCACCGGACCGGCCGCAAAGAATAACCAACGGTAGTAAGTTCCTCGCTCCGGGCTGTCCAGCGGTGGCGCTAAGTTCTTTTCCGGAAACTGATCGGCAAGGTAGGCACAAATGGCGGCGGTTTCCGTAACAACCAAATCGCCGTGTTGTATTGCCGGCACCTTTCCTAACGGATTAACTTTCAGATACTCGGGCGTTTTCATCTCGCCATTGTAGTTAAGTACTTTGACCGTATACGGCTGGCCAACCTCTTCCAGCATACGACGAACAATGCGTGCCCGGGACTCAGGGTTAGTATAGAAAACGATTTCTTTGTTGTTTTTAGACATATTTTCTTTCATAGCTCAGCTCCTTTTTATTATGGGTTTTACTTCTGATAAGAACTATATTGGTTATATAGGTCATAATTAGTCCTATATAAAAATATTTATCTAAATTTATTTTCATCGCCTTTTATCAGGAAAATTATGAACGGCCCGACAACACGAGTACTCGCTTTACTGGAGTTATTGCAGTCCCACAAACGTTTGAGCGGTGCTGAAATTGCAGAAATGCTAGGCGTGGATAAACGCACAGTCAGGCGCTATATCAGTGCGCTTGAGGAGTTGGGTATTCCGGTTACCACAGAGCATGGCCCTCATGGAGGCTATATGCTGGTTGCCGGTTTTAAGCTGCCGCCTATGATGTTTACTCATGAAGAAACTCTGGCGCTCTCGTTAGGCTTGTTGGCAGCGAAGAGTCTTCAGCTGACCGATGCCTCGCCTGCGTTGACCAGCGTTCAGGCGAAACTTGAGCGCGTTATGCCAGAGCATATTCAGGCAAGGGCCCGCTCCATTACACAGCATACAAACCTGTTATTGCCCGACTCTGGGCTGCCGCAGGAACAGTCGTTATTAATGCCGTTAATGGAAGCCATAGAGAGCCAGCGGCGGGTACAAGTTGTGTATGTTGGCAAAGCTGAGCCCGGGCAGCAGCGCGAGCTCGATCCTTACGGTATGTTCTATAGGCTAGGACACTGGTATATAGGCGGATTCTGCCATTTGCGCCGAGCGCTCCGTACCTTTCGATTAGACCGTTTAGCCGAAGTGACATTACTTAAAGCAACCTTTGAAAGGCCTTTAAACTACAACGCTGCCGAGCAGTTCAAACAAAGCCTGTGCGCCATGCCAGGCAACCTGAAAGTGCGAGTTTTATTACATACGGACCTGGACACAGCGACCCGCGAGCTAGGCACAAGCGCCAGTATTTTAACCCAGGAAGACAACGCGATATTTATTGAAACCGTGGTAGACAGCACAGAATGGTTTGCCTGGTGGCTGGTTCGCTTACCTTTCGACTTCACCATTATAAGCCCCGACAGCTTAAAACAAGCCTTGCGGCGCCGAGCCGAGCAGCTTATAGGTTATTGTTAGTGGTACATGCGCGGTTTGCAGCACTGGACATTGCAGCGGATATTCCCTAAAATCCACGCCTGCTCTGAAGACTCCTAACTACGCGCCCGTAGCTCAGCTGGATAGAGCGCCGCCCTCCGGAGGCAGGAGTCATTCGGTAAATAGGCACAGTGGTTAGAAGTCAAAATTTGGAAATGCGCCCGTAGCTCAGCTGGATAGAGCGCCGCCCTCCGGAGGCGGAGGTCACAGGTTCGACTCCTGTCGGGCGCGCCATTTCCTTGGCCTGCAATGATGTTCTTCCTTTCATATCTATTCTAAATTTTTCTCTTTGATGTTTTTCGTTTTGAGCGCTAGCTGTTGTGGCTGATTTCTCGGTGAATCAGGGCTGTGACAAATCTGTGACAGATTTGTGCCATATAAAATTCGCTTCTGACGGATCATCTCGATAAATGACTTTTAGCTGACTCTACCTTTACAAACCAAAGTCGTGATAGATTAATGTTATCTATATATTGTTTCCGGTGTTACGAGATATATAAAGTGTAACCAACGGGCCTTACCTGACGAACTTTGACTCGAGGTATTGAGTGGTGACAGGTATGCTTATGCAAGAACAGAAGGTGAGTTGGGTCAAGTCTAGTGTATGAAAGTAAGCCAATAGTAAAGGTCTAAGTAAGGTGTCTGTAGAGAATTTATGATGATAAAGACAAAAGATATACAAGTACATATAGAACAACTCCTGCTTGACCCAAATAATTACCGATTATTTGGCGAAAAGGAGGTAGCCAGCATACCTGATAGTGACGCAGAAGGCTTACAAGACGTTACCTTGGACAAACTAAAAGGCCAAAGGTTAGGGGAATTAAAAGATTCAATAAGGAATCATGGTTTTCTCGAAATGGAAAGAATGGTAGTTCGTCTGTTGGATACTACAGAAAATAAAGAACAAAAAGACGATTCGAAGAAAAAATTTATAGTTGTTGAAGGAAACAGACGTGCAGCTGCATTAAAAAGCTTAGAGAAAAATGCTGGCGTTACGTTGAGTGAGAAAATGAAAAATCTCAACGTAATCCTAATTGAAGGAGATAAAGAGGAGATAAAATTATATTCGGCAACTCTAATGGGGATTAGGCATGTTTCGGGCCCCAAAAAATGGGATGGATTCCAGAGTGCTAAGCTAATAAATGATTTATATATAGATGGTAAGTCTTATACGGAAATTGGGGACATACTTGGAATATCTAGCCGCGAGGCGGGAAGGAGATACCGAGGATATAAGGCTTTCGAGCAGATGCGGTCACATCCCGAATTTAGAGATAAAGTAGAACCTAGACATTACGGATTACTTTTAGAGTTTTTATCTCCTTCAAAGAAAGGAAAAGAATGGTTGGAATGGGACGACGCAAAGTTCTCGTTTGAAAATGAAGAACGATTAAAAGCTGTATATAAAGCAATCACCCCTTCCGTAGATGACGAGTTGGAAATAAAGAATCCTGGGGATGCCAGAAAATTTGTATCATTATTAGACACAGAGTATGTTAGCGATCTTGAACAAGGGGAATCTATTCATGGTATGCCCGAGCCTCAAGACTTAAAAGAAACCGGGAAATTGAAAAGAATTCAGAGCTTTATATCTTTCGTAGAGAAAAATAGCTTTAGTCCAGAAGAGTACGACAGATTAAATGACCTTAAAGAGTCAATAGAGAATAAGATGGAAGACTAGTTATGCTGGACGAGCAAGAATATCAAGAGTTTGTAAATTATCTTAAAGCAGAACTGGCAACCTCTGATCACCAGGAGCTTAATGATTTTGAGTTATTGATTGATTTTTATCGTGATTACCCGCCTGATGGTTTTGATGATCCAGATTCTGAGTTTTTTAAAGAGGAAATTGAAAGAAGAGCTAGAAAGGAGCTAGAAGATCTTAAAGAAAGACTAAAGAAAAATGAGGGCGCTTGGTTAATTGTCGATAATGGGAAGTTCAAAGCAGGAAAAAGTGAAGAGCGACTAGATAATAAATCGGAATTAGAGAGAAAACTAAGTCAGGATGAAGCCAATTTACTAAATAAACCGTTTGATGAGCTCGAAAATGGAGAAAGAGAAGCCCTCTTAACTTTATTTGATCAGAAAGTATCCAGATTAGGCACTAATGATGAGAAATATCGAGTCATTAAGACGTTGTGTGACTCTTATAAATATTCTAAAGAGAAAGGCGGAGTTTACTTAAAAGCTCTAAAGAATGCAGGGAATATTGCTGATGACTTAGCTCTCGGAGAGGGGTTTAAATATTACGAAACCTCAGCAAAAATTTATCGAGAGAATTACGACCACGATGCATCAGCAGAGCAGTTTAAGTTGGCTATAAAGTCTGCGAAAAAGACTCAAAAATCATCAACAGTGTTGCTGACGTTAACGCGGTCGATGCGTATTCAGTATGAATTAGCTGGCGACGAAGATAATGCGTCAATAGCTTTCCTATCAGAGAAGAAATTAGAAAGGAAAGTTAATGGAAAAAAACAACGTGGGCTTTTACATTGTCTTTCGGATTACGGACAAAATCCAGGGAAAGTTGTATTATGGGCAATGGGTCTAATAGTCATATGCACTCTCTTATATGCTCTGTTGGGAATTGTTCCATCTGGCTCTAACGCTGAAACTCAATCTCTCTTCGAAGGTTGCTTACCATGGTATGTAATTCTATGGGACTCTTTATATTTTAGTATAGTTACTTTTACGACTTTAGGATATGGAGACTTCTCACCCGGAACTGGGGTGAGTAGGCTTGTTGCAAATTTAGAGTCTTTGTTAGGACTGTTTTTAACAAGTCTATTTTTAGTTGCATTGGTACGAAAGTATGGCAGGTAGGGGATTTTAGTAAAAGCTCCATCTAAATTATTGATCTAATACGTTATATAGTAGTTTTTTGCGAAGCAACTAAATAGCTAATACCGCGATTTATGTGTAGCTTAGCAAAATTTGTAATACTAATGCCCTCAAGCATTGTCTGCTGGTTGTGGTAGCTCTCGCGCAATATTGCCAGATATATATCTGCGTATTCACCAGCAAAAACCTTCCAGCTCATCTCAACGTTGCTATCTGAGGGTATTTCTTCAATTGGAGGAACGCTGTCTTCGGCGAGCGACATGCACAAAGCCCATCGACAAAGAACATTCCAATTTTCGATACCAGTCTTAGTTTTAAGACGTATTAATTGCTGCTTTTGTTTTTCTGATAGTCTGACAGAGTCAATCGTCGGTAACATATTTTTTTCCATTAGAAGTAGCCTTCAGTGAACGTTGAGGTTTGTTTATGCTCATCATAACTAATGTTATATTCACGACAAACTGCGGGCCTTAATTCATCGTAATATTGTCCTGTTATTTCCTCATCGGTAGATAATAGAATGACTTGAGATGACGCTTTTGGAAAATAATTATTGATTAAGTTGCTGCGGTGTTTACCGTCCAGTCGACCTAAAGGCGTATCTATGACAGTAGGTATTTCCTTGCCGGAAGCCTCCGCGAGTCCCCATAGAATGGATATAGCAAGTAATTGCCTTTCACCTGCTGACAACCTGCTTGGGCTAAGAGGACTGCCATTGCAATCTAGAAGACTAAGTTGAAAGTTATCTGGACAAATTCTTACACCTTCAATTAAGTTATTTTTTCGGGATAAGATTAAGAATTTTTCGGTAATGTAGGTTTCAAGATCGCAAATATTTTCTCCAATAAGCTGTTCAGAGAAAGACTTCATTGTTTCCTTTAATTTCGCAATGTGTTCTGCAACTTGAATAGCGCGTTTTTGCTCAAATGTTTCTTTGCTTTGCTGGGTCAAGAGGTTGGCATAACGTGTGTTTAGCATCTCTTCTATTGCTACTTGCTGTTGCAGCAAGTCATACTTTTGATTAAGTAGAGCAAAAGAGTTCTCTAGCTCAGTTTCAAGATTTGCTAGTTCGCTTAATAGATGTTGTACCGTTTGGTACTCAGGCACCGACTCCAATTTTCTTTCAAATAAAGCCTGTTCCGCAAGCAAACTCTCTCGTTGCTTATGCAGCGATTCTCGCTTTTTAGCATCAATCTTTATTTTTTCGTCTAAGCCGTCAAAAATCGATAGGCTTTCACCTATATAGCATTCGATTCTTGAGGCATTTTCGCGATCCTTGGCCAGTTTGGCGAACGTCGTGTTCAATGTCTGTGTAGCCTTTTCTGGGATCCCTTCTTTTGCTAGAGCGTTTCTGATAGCTGATTCGTATTCATTAATTGCACTTTGAATCATGCGAGCCTGTTTAGCGCTCTCTTCCTTGATTATTTGCTTTTTAGTCGACGTGATTAGTTTGGGAATTAAACCAAGTGGCCCAGGACCAGCATCAAGCTTCACGCGATCAGCTAAGTTTGCTTTGAGCTTTTGTTCGATTGCACCTAGTTCAAATTTAATTGAATCACGCTCTTCAATTAGGTGAGCACCTGCATTACGCACCTTTTGTCGTGCCTTATTGACTGCAACCTTAGTATCGCTATTTTTTTTCTCTAAGTTTGCTATATCTTTCTTAAGGGTCGATATTGCCGCGGACTGCTCATCGAGTTCATCTTCCAAAGCCACTACTTTATCTTTAACTTTGCTATCTAAATTGTCTGTTTTGCGTTTTCTTTCAACGTTACTTAAGTCGATATTTAACTGCGTAAGGAGGTCGAGTCCTAACAAACTCTCGATTCCTGTTTGTATAAGCTCTGCACTGCGATTTGGGTGAGCAAGGTCTTCTATTTTTTCACCATCAAAGAAAAACAAATCGGAAAGACTCAATGGAATGAACTCATTAACAAAGTCATCCCAGTACTGACTGAGGTGAGTGTCATGCAGTCCGTTACGGTAAACAGAAACCTTGTCTTTTACTTCTTTAGTATTTGTTCTCCAGTTACGAATGACAGTGAATTCGTGAGTTGTCGTTTCGGTTGTGTGTGTGAACGTTAAAGATATTTCGACAATATCGCTATCGCTTACATATCTGTTTCTGGTGCTAGTTAAGAAACTACTATATGACTGATGGGCTCGATTAGAACATTTTGCGTGTTTACCGAAGAGCACTAGCTGTAAAGCATCTAGAAACGTAGTTTTACCACCACCATTTAGACCACCCAATAAAATAATTGGCTTGTCTTTCGTTATTGCTAGATCTAGCTCGTGGCGACCCTTGTAGATACCGAAGTTTTCGAGAGAAAGTCTCTTAATTATCACCGTGTACCTCTTCAAACTCGATGAGCATAGAACTATAGCCTTTTTCCTTTATCGATTTAGTTATCATAATAATTTTTTCTTCAATAGCTGTCTTATCATCTTCACTTAAATTGGGTGAGTTGTTTAACTGGATTTGCAAACGATGACGCTCGCGCTCTAAGGCGAATTGCTTTGCTTCAAATAAATTATTAAACGCACCACTATCCAGAATGTGTACCAGTTCATCCGCCAATTTTGCTCTACGGAGCTGATTTTTATGTTTATTAGCAATACTTATTACTGCTCTCATCTGCTGGTACAGTAGACCATCTTCGTCACCTTGTTCTTGGCAATGAGCTTTGAGTTTGTTGAGTACATTCATATTCAAGATAGGATGATGCGCGCGCGGTTTTCCTGGGTAAGGAGAGTTAAGTACTTCTTCGTAAATTTGAGGAAGGTTGTCCTCGGCTTCGTGTTTTTCTTCTAACCAGATTCGGCGTATTTCTTCAAGATCTTCAAGTGGTAATAGCTCTAAATCCTTGACTTCGTCTGGACCTAATTGCTGCACGGCTTGTTGAGCTTCAAGGACCTTTCGTAGCATATGCTCTCTAAAAGACTGTATGTAAGGTCCGGGAACGAGGTCAGCCCCATGTTTAGATACATGGACCGTAAGACTACCGTTCATACGTCTAAAGTCACGATTTCCTTTGTCTCGTGAGAGCTTTTCTATTCTCTTTGCGCGTTTTGGATCGTTTACTTCAATTTCCTGTCGCAACGCGACGAGAGGATACATCCACTCTTTCTCATCGTCATTTGAAATCATTGCGTTCATGGATTTGTCTTCCGATACCATAGTACAAACGTAGCAGCCAAAACGGCTGTCACCGCAGCTTTGGGTTGATTTATCCACTACGAGCGGGCACTCGCCACCTTCGGTGGCTCCCTGATACATTCCCATCAGATCCTGATTGGGGAATTTCCACGGATTATCAACACTATTTAGGTAAATCCACACATCATCGTTGCTCCAGCTGGCTATTGGTGCGTATACCCATACACGCTCTAGAGAGCCATTCTCTGTTAACCCAAGTGCCTTACGGGTATTAGTTGACGAGTTTTCAAATCGATCCATACTAGCTGCGCGAGCTGAGCTCTCGGCTTTTCTGGTTCCTAGAACCAAGATGGCCTCCCCGTTCTTGTCGGCCATATTTTTTATAAATGTATTCGATGGCGATATTTTTAATCGGTCGGTGCACCAACGAAATTTATGCCTTGGAGCCGGATAGCCCTTACCTATAAGGTTCACCCAAAAACGATCTTTCACCGCTGGCGTTAACCGGTGAGGTGTTATAGGTAAACCTTGAGTTTTTGCTTGCTCCTCCATACGTTGCAAAGACTTACCTACCCACATCGATACAATAGGGTTTTCTACCAGCGTATCTGTACTAATAACATGCACTTTTTTTTCACACTTACCTTCTTGGGAAAGCTCCTGAAGTGCATACCATATTAACTGTAGGGTTGCGGTTGAGTCTTTGCCGCCGCTGTAGCCAACGACCCACGGAACAGAGTCATTTTTATACAGCATTTTTATATGTTCAATGCTTTGTCGAATGGAGCTTTTTAAGCCGCTTTCGCCAAATGCAGAATGGAGCTGTACGTCATTATCAGTGGCCATTACGTTCCTCTAAAAAAGATCTTTCTACTGCTTTTTCTTTATCGGTAAGTGGAATTTTTAGGTTATTTTTGATTTGTATGCAGGTTAGCTCAGCTGCATTCCGATTGTTGGTCATGGATTTATTATTCACGCATCGACCAGTCCACTCTGGGTTAGTGCGGCTCCAATTTATTTCTTTTAAGCCTTTTAACGTACTCTGCCAATTGTCATCGTTTTTAAGTAGGTACGCGCCCAGCAAGCCGAACGCGTGAAAGGTCACCGCATGGGCATGAATAGATTCATCACGAAGTTCTCCGCCAGATGCTTTATCCTCACATACTAACTGCCAGGCGGGCATGTTCTTCAGTACTTCATGCCAGAATTCATATGCCACAGGTATTAAAGATTCATAATTGCTTTTAGTAATTTGACCAAGTAAGTACTTACTCGCTTTGTTCACAGCACTATGACTTATAAGCTTTTTCGACCGATTGCTGAGATTACTCTTCTCCATGTGGACAAGTTTTGTTAGCTGCTCACTTCTAAAGATTATCGTTTTCGATAAAATCGCATCTGCTTTATCGTCGTAAGTTATGCTTAATGAACTATCTGTCTTTACTGGATATAAGTTCAGGTCTTTAAAAATGCGCTGGCGTTCTTCAAGCGATTTGTTGGTAAAGAAGACTACCGAGATTGTTTCCTCCGCGAGGGTTGGATCTGCTTTCAGAGCTTCGGATATTGCGGCATTCCGGTGCTGGCCATCTGTGATGTAGACGTCAGCGTCTTCGTCTATTACAAGAGTCCCTATTTTCTGTTCATGTTTAGAGTCACCGATAGCGACAAATTCACTAACTCCGTCGATGCATGCCGTAAGAGCAGAAAAAACATATTTTTCTCTATTCTCTAAAATATAGTTTGTTATATCCGGTATGCGTTCTTCATTAAGGATTCGTTGTGCTCTTTGATCAACGGGGAGTTGCCCCTCGTCCAAACTGAAAATTTTATTCAGCCTTTTTAGGGGGCACATGACTATGTAATACTCTGTTTTAGCTTGCTTTCCTTTAATAGCTGGGAAAGAAGCTCCTGACACGATTGGATTCATTATACTGTTCAGTTAGGTTATAGTACGTACAGTTCGTAATTTCTAGGGATTTGTTCGTACGAACAATTTTGCGGACATCTTACAGCAAAAATACAAAGCTGTCTTGCTTATCGGCTAAGTTTATTTCAGGACTAAAATGACCATCTATCTAGACATGAATGCTACATCTCCAGTGATGGATGACGTTGCTAAATTAGTACAAAAAATGTTTGTTGACGAGTATGGTAATGCCGGAAGCCGCACTCACGAATTTGGAGCGAGGGCGAAAAAGGCTGTTGAAAAAGCTCGTCAGCAAGTCGCTGATGTTGTCAAAGCTGATAAATCAGAAGTCATCTTTACTAGTGGTGCGACTGAAAGCAACAACATAGCTCTTTTAGGTCTACGTGAGCATGCTGAGCAACATGGTAAAAAGCATATAATTACTACGGGGATAGAGCACAAAGCTGTATTAGAACCCATCGAGTATCTGGAAATGCAAGGATTCGAAGTTAGTTATCTAAAGGTCGGAAAAAACGGATTGGTGGATATACAAGAACTCAAATCTGAATTAAGAGATGACACTATTCTTGTTTCCATAATGCATGTGAATAACGAGACCGGGTCGATACAACCGATTTCTGAAATCTGCGAGGTCTTAGCTGAGCATCCCGCATACTTGCATACTGACGCGGCTCAAAGCTTTGGGAAGCTTCCGGAGGGGTTAGAAAACGAAAGAATAGATCTGATTAGTGCTAGTGGACATAAACTCTATGCCCCTAAAGGAATCGGAGCACTCATTATGCGCAGACGAGGCTTTATAAAGCCTCCTCTGAAACCAATAATGTTTGGTGGCGGTCAAGAAAAAGGTTTACGGCCGGGAACTTTAGCTGTGCCACTGATAGCGGGCTTCGGCTTCGCCTGTGAGTTGGCTCAAAAGAAGACACATGCTTGGCAAAAGGATGCCCAAGAATTAAAAGAAGAACTTATTTCAGGCCTAGATAACTTGGGAGCTGAATACAATGGCAGTAATACGTCTCCTTTCGTTCTCAACTTTTCAATACCGGGGATTAACTCAGAAGCCGCTATGGTTATGCTGAAAGGCATTGCAGCTGTTTCAAACGGATCGGCATGCACGTCATCAAGTTACACTCCATCGCATGTCTTGACGGCGATGCAGTTAGATGACGACCGCATTGCTGGCGCTATAAGGGTATCCTGGGGACCTATGACTAAATCGTTACCAGTTAAGGCGATTGTCGAAAAATTGGGGCAATTAAGATAAATATGCACAAATACAATAAAAAGTTTGGTGATATTTGGCTTAGGGCTCGTCACAACGCTTTAGCAAATTTAGAAGCTGCAGAGGAAGCCTCTAAAAAAGTAGTCCGTTACGAAATAATCATATCTTTTTTAATCATTTTGCCCATAGCATCTACTATTTTGGCCAAAAGTTGTCCGTTTTTTAGTCGCTGGGACGTATTGTTATCTTTGATTGGGGGACTAGGAGCTTTATATTTTTCTTTGGTCGGATTTGTACAAAACGCAAGGAAAAAGGATGAATATCACCGCCGTGCCCATAGTGTTTTTAATAATATAGCTCAAAAAACAAGGAGAGCGGATAACCCAACCTTGGACGAGAAAGAGAGCCAATATTTAATGCGCTTTTTAGAGGAAATGTTTGAGACTGCAAAAAGTAACTCTTTTGAGCCATCGGATATAAACTACAATAGTGGTTGGAAACGTCTCCAAAATATGCCCAAACTTCCGTTTGGATTGGATATAGGATCACCAAAATCTAAGGGAAAAGTATTGACTGAGAAAAGTAATATTGAGCAAAACTTTCAACTCTATGAGTCCTTAAATACTGAAAATGTGCATGCAAGTTGGGTATCATCTTTTAATTTTGAATATAAAAGAGTACTTGATATTGGAGCTGGCAGTGGAAGAGATGCTGTTTATTTTGCATCTAGAGGCGCGCAATTTGTAGTAGCTGTAGATAGCTCATATGAAATGTTGAGATTAGCTAAGCAAAAGCATGGCGAGAATAAAATCCTTTGGCTTCTTGACTCTTTGCCTGACTTAAAGAGTTTAAGCACAGCTGAACTGGGTAGCTTTGATTTTATATTGTGTAGTGCGGTACTGATGCTGTTAAGTGAAGAAGAGCAAAGTGCAAGTATACGAACAATAGTTAAACTACTTAACGAGGGAGGGACTGCTATTATTACAATTAAAACGGATGATACTAATAATGCTGTGTGCTCGTTAACGCCTGATTTTAGTAGGGTTCTGTCTGAATTTGGTGCAAAGGCTGAGAAGCTGAATGGCAATACTGATCTCTTAAAGAGGGAAGGAGTCAATTGGACGGTGTACAAAATAACTAAGTAGTTTCCCTAGGGAGCTTGCACTCATTCTCTTCGTAAGCTAGCAAATAAAAGTTTGTGTAATTCGACCCCATAACCTGTCTCGATGCCTCTTTAGTATTCAAGTTGAATAATGCTCGCGATAGACCTCGCTTGATCTGAACGTTGCGATCATCGTTGAAAACATTTAGGTAGGTGATCTCAGCTCTTTAAATCAACCATTTTCTCAGCCCATTTAAGATAGTGACATTTAGGAATACTATTATTCATCAACGACCTCCAATAACTCACCAACATCACACTCCAAATATCGACAAAGCGTTTCCAGCGTCTCGAAGTCAATTCGTGACGTTGTTTCGTGATACAGGCGAGTCAAGGTACTGCGGTTAATTCCGGTATCCCTGACGACATCTGCGACCTTCAGTTTTCGCGCGCCCAATAATTCCGCAAAGTTGCATTTTATCATTTTAGCGACCCATTTTAACTCTCTAGAGATACAAAAACCGTTGACAAGTTATCAATAGGTGTATAATGTATCTCTAGAGCATCATTATTGCTCTCTTAAGATACTAGGAGAATAGCATGAACGAAACATACCTGACCACTGAAGAATTATCTGAGCGTATTAAATACGATCCCAGAACGATCAGAGAGCAGCTGAAAGACTCTGTTTTGTTGGAGGGCATCCATTACGTTCGTCCTTTCGGAGGCCGAAAACTCCTCTTCATTTGGGAGGCTATTCAGCGGGACATGATGGGGGCTTCCTCAAACTCATTGGCTATCCCAATGGCGCGTGGAGGTCTTGCTCATGGCTAGAATGTACGCACGGAAGGAAAATAACCGTTTGGTTATTGACTTCAGTTACCGTGGCAAACGCTGTCGCGAACAAACTTCTCTTGAGGATACCAAGGAGAACCGCAAGCGAGTTCAGAAGTTCCTCGACCGGATTGAAGCGGAGATTACGTTAGGCACCTTTGATTATGCCAAGCACTTTCCGGGCAGCACTAAGGCGCAGCAATTCAAGGAAATGCAGGTGCGCAGTCAGCATTTAGACACGCCGCTTTTCAGTGATTTCGCGGAAACTTGGTTTGCTGAAATGCGTATTCAGTGGCGGACATCTCACGCAGATACGGTTAGAAGAACGCTGAATGGCTATTTGCTTCCAGCGTTTGGAGATAAAGAGGTTGGCCGCATCACCAAAGCCGACATCTTGGAGTTTCGAGCATCCCTCGCCAAAGTGACGACTCGAAGCAACAAGCAGTTATCGCCGTCGCGGATAAACCACATCATGACGCCATTGCGCATGATTTCGAATGAAGCAGCCAACCGCTACAATTTTAGCTCACCTTACCAAGGAATTAAATCGCTTAAGGTTCCGCGTACGGATGTTGAGCCATTCACGTTAGATGAGGTTCGTCTCATTATCGAAAAGGTACGTCCCGATTTTCGCGACTACTACACGGTGCGTTTTTTCACTGGCATGCGAACCGCGGAAATCGATGGGCTTCAGTGGGACGCAGTCGATTTTGAGCGTCGGCAGATCATGGTTCGAAGCACTATCGTCAATGGTGAAATCCAAAGCACCAAAACCGATGGCTCGTTCCGCGCGATCGAAATGAGCCACTTGGTATTCGATGCGCTTAGGCGACAGCACCAGGCAACAGGAGATATGAAGTTTGTCTTTTGTACTCGCAATGGCTCGCCGCTGTCGCATAACAATGTCACTAAACGCGTCTGGTACCCACTGCTTAGGCATTTGGGGCTAACTAAAAGACGTCCTTATCAATCCCGCCACACCGCAGCCACACTCTGGCTGGCAGCAGGTGAGAGCCCTGAATGGATTGCCCGTCAAATGGGCCACTCAACAACAGAAATGTTGTTTCGGGTGTACTCACGTTACGTACCCAATTTGACGCGCCGCGACGGCTCGGCTTTCGAGCGGCTGCTCAAATCAAATTTCAATGACTTTAAGACAGATGGTGAGTAAGCGCAGCGCTTCGCTCTCATCACGTTAACGATTTAATATTTCTTGGAGAATGACTATGAATACAACAACTCGTGAAACTGTACAGCCGCTTTTGATTGATGCTAGCACTTACCGCCGTTTTATCGGACGTTATTATCTTTCGGCTTTAAAGGCGGTTTCGCCTGAGCGAGACAATGACGTGTTTGAACTGACGCTTTCTGATAGCTCTTGCGACCTTACAGTTATTGCACGACATGACCAAATTGCAGATGAGGTGATTCTTGAGCACACCATGATCCATGTTGAAGTTGCAGCGCTACCAACTCGCGTTGGAACTGTTCGGGTATGTAAGAATTTAACTTGCGCTGCAGCCAGCAAGCGTCTGGGTAATAGCTTGTCGGCTCTCCCAATTTCTCAATGCCCTCGGCCCGCGGTGTTTCAAGCCTTTCTGGTGCTATATGCTCGCATCCAATCAACGTTAATGCGGCGCTTTATCGATGATGTGTTGCTCCAGCCCAAAATCGGGATCTCATTCCTGCAATGCCCGGCAAGCCTTAGGTCGCATCACGCATATGTCGGAGGCCTAATTGAGCATGCTGTTGAGGTTGCCTGGAATGTGTCAGGTGTTCATGCGCTGACTGATATTGAGCGTGATGTTGCGGTTGTCGCTGCGCTACTGCATGCCGTCGGTAAAACACGAACGCTGACTGCTGGTGCTACGAGAACCGCCCTGGGTACTCTGGTCGAGCCTGAGTTGCTGACACTCGAGGTATGTGCTGATGCGCTAGATAACCTCGAGTATCACTCACCATCGCTGGCTAACCAATTGCGTCATATCTGGACGTCTGGCGTTTTTCGCGAGCACACATGCAGTCAAAACCACGCCTTGCTTTATGACGTCCTCGCTCGCTCAGTCAAAAGCAGTATGGTGAGTCAGCAATCGATGGCATTTCTTGCTGAGGCCGATATTGATACGCCTACTTTCGCATAGACGCTTTGCGAAACTTTAATTTCATTAATTAAATTAATTTCGTAAAAGGAGACTGCTATGGCTCGTCACCCGGAAGTCACGGAGCAGGAAATTATCGATGCTGGCTTAGCACTGGAAAAACGAGGAAGGCGCCCGAATCCGGGCGCTATCCGCAAGGCGCTTGGCGACCGTGGCGGGCTCGCTCGCATTAAGAGTATCTGGGAGGCGTACAGCGACAACCGAGATGACCCACTTTATGAATCCAGCAAAGAGAGTCTAACGTTCGATTCACTCCCTACTCATTACGCTGATAACGCTCAAACCCTGATTGATAAAGTCGTCCATGCAATGAAGCAGATGGCGATTGCCGGCTACATTGATGCTCAGAAGCTCTTTGAGCGACGCCTAAAAAGTCTTGAAAATTCCCATGAGCAGACGCTTAAACATTACAGAGAAAGTGAAAACGCTGCCGATGAATGCGTTCAGAAATTGGAAGCTGAACTTGATGAGTTACAGGTCGAGCTCGATGGTCTTGCTCAGCAAAACGCAAAATTATTGATCGAAAACGCGGAAATGCGGGGTAAGCTTGAAGCAGTTAAAAGTTGAACCAACTAGAGCCTTGCGCCGGCTGCTTTTTTTGTCACTCCAGTATTCACCTATCAGTAGGAAGTTCTTATGACTCTAACGCCCATTAGCTTCATTAAGCTCGCCCCAATGAGCCTGTTAAAAGCAGCTGAAGATGAAATACAAGCTCAGCTCGAGCAAACCGATGGCGAACTTTTCCATTACCGTCAGCAAACGTTTCGCGGATACAACCTTGCTTGGCCGCGTTCGGATGTCCAGGCGCTATTGCAGTATTTTTCGGACTCGGGGTGCGTTTACTCTCAATACCGCCTTGCGTATTCACTACTCCCCGAAAATCTGGAGGATTGGCCACTGAAGTCCGAAGAACTGTCTTATCATTATGCACTCAACGCGGCAGAAATGAGGCTAAACCTAGATTATGACGGCCGTGTACGCACCGCCTTTCGGGAGTTTGAATACAGTAATGAATTCGTACGATATAGGTTTATGATGAACGACTTCATCAACCGGTATGCTCTATCGCGCTCAATTTCGACAGATATCATTTCTCATTTCAAAACGCTGCCAATCCAAGGCGGGACGGGTCGGTCATTATTCGGAGGGAAGTTTCTACACAGCTGAAATTCAGTGATTCGGCATTAATTCAGTTAAACGGGGCTGGTACTGCTATTAGCCCCTTCTTAGTTAATTCTTACATCCATTGCGTTTGCAAGTAACCGGTGCAGTAGTGTTGCTCCAGTGTGAAGGATGGTCGTTCGTATTCTCACCGCACCCCGTTGTACCACCTTTTTGACCTTTATGAACAACGCTTTCTCCAGAGTCTGGTGGTGTGTGTCGCACAGCCATATCATTTTCCTTAATTAGACTTGCCGATAGTGGCATATTCAGCCTAGGACAATTTGCGCTTATGTAAAGGAATTGTCATAGTCACTGCTTGATGAAAAAGGATAGAAGCTACACTTGCGATAGGCTCAATTTCTTCTACTTCCTAAAAAGTAGTGATCTTTTTGAGTTTTAGGACAGTCTCCATAGCCACCATAGAAGTAGGCATGGACAGAATAAAACGCTCTGACACCCTCAAACCGTGTCTAAAAAATTAGGCTTTATCTTATTGGCGTGTTTAATCTTGTTTTATCTGCTTACGACTATTTAATGGGTGCCGAAAAATCATTGAAAAAGATGATTTCCATATAGGAATAAACGAATGTTTTTAAGTGCGATCAGGTTAAAAAATTACCGCCGTCTTTCTGATGTGACGATCGATTTAGATAACGAAATTTCAATCTTTGTGGGTTCTAATAACAGCGGTAAGACGTCTGTCGCAAATGCGATGCACTTCTTTATCGGTGGCTCTAGGGATCGCTTTCGTTTTCATGACATCAGCGCATGCCGGTGGAGCGATATTGACGCATTTGAAGCAGGGCAACAAGGAATTTCGCTTCCCGTTTTATCAATTGACCTGTGGTTTGAGGTTTCACAAGCAGACCTTCACCGTGTTGTTGATCTGCTTCCTAACCTTGACTGGCAAGGTTCGAAAGTCGGTGTCCGTATTGCCTTTGCACCGCGTAATGAAGATGAAACATTGGCTCACTTCCGAGAACGGCATGCGCGGGCTCAAGAAGCCGCAGGGGTGGTGCAGACACCTGACGACGAGCCCTACATTGCTCCTCCGAGGACGCTACGTGAGTTTCTCGAAGAGGACATCCGAAAAGAATATGAATTTAAATATTTTGTCCTCGATCAATCTGAGTTCAATGATGAACTTGAGCCCAACGATGGGTACGAACCTCAAGAGCTGCTTCGAGACAAAGGTCGAACAGGGAGAGATATAGTCAACTCTCTGATTAAAGTTGACTTTTTGCACGCCCAGCGTCATTTGTCAGACAGTGAGGGTGGCAATCGCTCGGAGGAGCTTTCCCGACATCTCAGTCGTTATTACCAACGAAATCTGGAGCGTCGTGGTGAAGACCACTACGCGCTCAGAGTGCTTGCAGAGTCGGAGGCCTTGCTTAATCAACATCTAGAGCAAGTGTTCACCAGCACTCTTCAGCGTCTAAGCCAACTAGGATATCCAGGTCTGAACAATCCGCGCTTGATGATTAAATCAGCGCTTAATCCAGCCACCGTTATGAATAGTCAAGATGGCACCCATGTTCACTATGCTTTAGACGATGATGGGTTGACGCTCCCTGACAAATATAACGGGCTAGGCTTCAAGAACCTCATTTACATGGTCGTTGAACTTCTTGATCTTCACGCACAGTGGCATGCAACAGATGAAAAGCGTCCACCTCTACACCTAGTCTTTGTCGAGGAGCCAGAAGCCCATTTACATGCTCAGTTACAGCAAGTTTTCGTCAACAAAGTTTTGGAAATTCTGGCGTCGGAAGATGAAGTGCCTGATGGTTTCCATACGCAGCTTATTTTGACGACCCATTCTCCGCACATCCTCTATGAACGGGGCTTTCAGCCTATTCGTTATTTCCGGAGAGAGGGGGCGGGGATTGAGCAGTCGTCAAAGATTCGGAACTTGTCAACGTTCTATCAAACGACAGAGAACCCGAGCCGAGATTTTCTTGAGCGGTATTTAAGGCTAACGCACTGCGATATATTTTTTGCTGATGGAGCAGTTCTCGTTGAGGGTAATGTCGAGCGACTGGTTATGCCTCAGATGATTGAGAAAGCGGCGCCGGGTCTCCGGTCATGCTACCTAAGCGTGCTTGAGATCGGTGGAGCGTACGCTCACCTGTTCCGTACACTCATTGAATTTCTCAGTATTACAACGCTCATCGTTACTGATCTAGACAGTGTAAGGGGGCAAGTGGGGGACAATGACGGAATCGAGCCAGCTGAACAGGGAGATGACGGTGAGGATGAAGCTTCGCCACGCAGCACTTGCACGCCTGAAACTCTGGGCGCGGTGACATCAAACCAAATGCTTGCGCAGTGGCTACCTGGTATAAATAGAATTGACGAACTCTTAAATGCTGGCGCTGAGGCAAAGACGAGAGCAGCAGATGAGTTCGGCCTTGGAGCTATTCGCGTGACCTATCCCTGCGCCGTGACTATTGAGCAAGACGGTTTACAAATTGAACGTGCTGGCCGTACGCTTGAAGTCGCCTTCGCATTCGATAACTTGGAGTGGACACAAGATGCAGCTAATCAAGAGCTGAGGCTAAAGGTGCGTACACCGCGAGATGTTGAAGATCTTGCACAGAAGCTTCACAACAAGGTGCATAGCTCAAATTATAAGAAAACTGACTTTGCGCTCGCACTGCTCGCCAAGGATCCGGAAACTTGGAATGTCCCCAAATACATTGCAGAAGGCCTGGAATGGCTCGAGACTGCATTGGGCGTAGCGGAACCAGTAGGCGATAACAAGCAGGAAGGCGAAGAGTAATGACAAACCGTATCGGAAAGCCTAATACAGATACCGACGTAGCACTACACGAGCGCCTCGCTGATGATGGCTGCCGGCACTTTGTAATGGTTGCAGGAGCTGGTTCAGGAAAAACAACCTCGCTGGTGAAGGCCCTTGCACAGATTGAACTCACTCAAGGGCGCGCCCTGCGTAAAAACGGGCAACAAATCGCCTGCATCACTTATACCGAAGTAGCTGAGAAGGAAATTCGAGGTGATGTTGGTAATGATGAACTTTTCCACGTCTCTACGATTCACAGTTTTCTCTGGACACTCATTAAGCCGTTTCAAAATAATCTCCGGGAATGGGTCAGTAACCGGTTGCAAGAGAAGATTACAGAACAGCAGGAAAAAATCGAGAACCCGAGGACTAGAGCGGCCACAAAAGAGCGAGCGGTTGAACTCATTGAACGCTATCGTGGCCAGCACGCGGAAATTGATTTGGTAAGAAGCTTCCGGTACGGGACTGGTAGCGACTATTCAAACGGCGTTCTCGGACACAGCGACATACTGAAGATTGGCCCTGATTTTATTGCAGAGCATGAACTGATGCAGACGGTCTTGGCTCGCCGATTTCCGGTCATTTTTGTTGATGAAAGCCAAGACACTAATCCGGCATTTGTTGATGCTCTGCGCAAGGTGGCTCGGGTGACTCCGTTACGCTTTTGCCTTGGTTTTTTTGGTGATCCTATGCAAAAAATATACATGCAAGGGGCCGGTGCCATTCCCACAGAGGAGGGATGGGAAACGATAGAGAAACCGGAGAACTTCAGGTGTCCGCAAGCTGTACTCAGGGTTATTAATAGAATCAGAGCAGAAGACGATGGACTAGAGCAAACACGAGGGCGTCACATTTATGTCGACGGGGAGGAAACTCCTGTCGAAGGATCGGCCAGAGTACTAATTTTGCCTGCGGATGATCGTCGACAGGAACGCTTGGAAGAATCTCGTTCTTGGCTAGCTGAACAGGATGGCGATGACAGCTGGCTGGAAGATGAGGATGAAAAGGCGCTAAGGCTCTTGGTGTTGGTCCATAGGATGGCCGCAGCTCGACTTGGATTTCCCAATTTGTACAGTGCACTCAATGATCGCTCCCCTGAAGAGCTTAGCTCCGGGTTGATAGATGGAACGGCATGGGTGGTACGTCCTTTTTTATCCAGCATTTTGCCGTTGGTATTGGCTCGGCGTGAAGGACAGGAGTTTGAAGTTATGCGTTTACTTCGTCAGCATAGTCCGCTTTTGCAGCCCGACTCTTTGGCTAATACTGACGTGGTAGTAGTGTTAAATGACTTAAAAACGCAGGTTTGTGAACTGGTAGAATTGCTGGAAGCTAGTGAAGGGGTGCGCATCGGCGATATTTTACGCTTTGTAAGAGACCACAATCTTATGACCATAGATGAGCGCCTTATTGAGCTAATCAATGTCTATGTTGAAATGCCTGAGCCAGTTGTTGACCAGACAACTAATAATGCCGCACTTCGTTTTATGCAATGTGAAGTAGCGGAACTTTGGGGTTACCGAAAGTATATAGAGAAGATGTCTCCTTTTGCGACTCAGCAGGGTATAAAGGGTGCAGAGTTCGATAAGGTGCTTGTTGTCGTTGATGACCAGGAAGGGCGAACAACTACTTTCTCGTATGGAAAGTATTTTGGTGTGACGGATCTATCGGATACAGACGCAGAGAATATTGCTACCGGAAAAGATTCCACGATTGACCGAACTCGGCGCTTATTCTACGTCTGTTGCTCGCGGGCACTTTCTGATCTTGTTGTGGTGATATTTGCAGAGAACACACGTCAGATGCGTGATGCACTGCTGGATAAGGGTTTTTTTGAACCAGAAAGTGTTCATATCTTAGACTAGCAACATAATAATAATGTTAATCAACAAAAAGCAGGTTTATCTACAGCCCTGATTTGCGAGTGAGGTAGAAAGCGAAAGTCGCTGGTAGCCATCTTATCGATTGCCTAGCTATTCTTACAAATTAAACGGTAGGGATGAATCCTCACTGCGTATGTTTAAAGTGTCGCCCTCTAAGCTTGCGATAAACCGTTGATTTAGCAGAAAACCTAAATTCCTTTTGCGGTAGCTGCTGATTTTTAGCAGCCGCATTAATTCAGTAAGATCTATTACAACGATTCGAACATCAGACTTCAGGTAGGCGTGGCGAATGAGTTTAAGAATAGACTCCCAGTTTTCATGGGGCACAAACTCTGAGATAACCACAATAGCAGTTTGATTTGGTGAATCTGAATGGGGTAGTTCAATGCCCATACTGTTCATTACTTTATATTCTGTCTTGCGGTAGCTTTTTACTGCTCCTTCCAGCTGACCTACTGCTTTCTTGGCGTGGCTAATCACTTTTCCTACTCGTCGTTCGTAATCGGATTCATCTTTTGAGTCATTTAAGCAAAGCGCTTTCGATTCAAAAAATAAAGTTGATTCTTTCGATACGACAAGGACATCGGTAAGCTCTCTTATCTTTTTTCCTCTTTCAATTTGGGGTGATAAAAATACGTTATCACCAAAACTTAGATGTAGGTGTTGATGAAGATGCTTCTCTTGGGTTGTCCCTTCATCCATGTCATTCAAATCATACTGAAATGTGCCGCTTTCAGAAGCCGAGATAATCAACGTCTGCTTCAGCTCAAGCTGTAATTCTAGGTCATGGACGTGGGCTGGCATTGAACTAGAGTGCTTATAACGTGGATCAATTGCATTGCAGATTGCTTCGATAAACGGAGCTAGTGCTTGTACATTAGATATCCAAGACGCGGTCGCTAATACTTTGGGGAGCGTGTGACTCACTCTATTCAAGTATCCAGTCCCTCGAAGAACTGGAGCATCAAACTCATCCATGACGACAACTCGAAAACTGTCTGTGTTCACAATATTTCGCCAACCAACGACTTCAGATTCTGTTCTTGCAAAGATTGGGATCAACAGGGGGTTATCATGAGTGTCATAGATTTTTAAGCCGCCACCTAAAAACAACTTACTGCTACCGGCGACACCTAAGTAGAGCTCAACGGCCGCTCCTCTACTTATCGATTTAGCAGCAGTACCTGCAGCTTTTATGACGATAACGGATGACTCTGAATCGGGATCCACATATGCCCAGACGCCAACCTGTTCGCTAAGAATTATTGGTTCTAAATCTTTAGGTGTCATTGCTATCTCCTTTGCATTATTAGACAGCTTAACTCAAGTTATTAAATTAACGTCGCCAAAAAGCCCAATGACCGGATTCCTCAGTTCCACTATCTTTACCTTACCAGTTGATTGGGTTTTAAGCTCAATCGCTGGCTTTTTAAATTTTAAATTTCAAGGAGAAAGAATATGGCTAAAAGCAATGGCAAATCAGGCGGTCGCGGCCCATCTACTCACCCTGGACCGGGCGGGAACTGGCCATCACAAAACCCAGGTAAAGTTTCCGGCGGTAACCGAGGGAACGCAAAAGGCAAGTGATTGCCACATTCTGTAAAAAGGCGTGGAGTGCTGTTGCACTCCACTGCCTTGTCAACGATTATAGATTTTACCTAATAATCAAACGGATTTGAGAAGTAGGATGGCGGCATCGAACACTAGTTTTCCCTCTATTGGTGAAGCATTTAAGTTTCTTTTCGACGTATCGGGTTTGCTAGCCCAGAAGCACGGGCAGTCGGAGAAGCTAACTGACGAGAGACTGAAGAAAAGCATTCAAACGAAATTGGCTCGACTTGCTAAAGGCGAAGGCGACCTTGATAAATCGATATCGGAGTTAATCAGCGACTTTTCTTACTTACTACTGGAGGCGGTTCAGAATCCCACGGTTCTTGCGGCAAGTGTCCAAACGCTCGCAGATATCCACGGTGCTTATCAGAACACATTGAAGCAAGAAGGTACCTACCTTTCAAAAGAAGCCACCGTAAAGTGGATGCTGGATTGTTGGTTACCGGACTTGTTTATTAAATCAGCCCAAAAATACTCGCTAATGTTCAGCTTAGATAAAGAGGGGCTGGACTACCCCACGAACAATGATTGGTGGCTTCCTCATTTTGGCGAGCGTGTCGTAACTCCTTTGGAAAGAGCTTGGCGTTGGGTGTATGAGCAGGTAAATACCACTCAGACCCGCTTCCATAATCCGGATGGTATTGACCCTCGTGGAGCTCAGAATTCCGAGAATGCCTCAAATTGGTTTCATACTGATCAACTTCCAAGTTGGAGTGGGCTTCAAAGCAATTTGAATACGTCAGTTGAACTTCTTGCAGACTGCAGAAATAAAAAATACCAGCGAGAACTGGCCCCAGAACTTATTAACAGTTTTAGAGTTGTGTTGTTTTTTGCACGAATGAGTACAGATATATTTCGGCGGATCACGGACGCTTACGGTACCGGTTATGCGAAAAAACTGACTCAACAAGTGAAAGCTCAGAATCGTCGACTCACAAAGTTCCACCGCAAAGTCAAAATTGATCTTGAGGCCCGACTTGCTAATGTGGCTTTTAAAGATGAAAACCATGCGCGTCGAAGCTGGCGTGATGAAGCGAGTGCTTTCTGGAGCAACTACTCGACGAAGCTCATACGAGATTCGCAGGTTATGCAAGAAATGGAGTGCTTTCAGGCAGAAGAGCCCCTATCAATTACAGACGCCAAGAAGTTGCTTACCCAATTTGATCCGTTTTTCATTTCAATGACCATTCGGCAAAAGCGATACGCTCCGGACAATTCTCAGCTGACTTTTTTAACGTTATATATGCAGGGACTTGAGCTTCAGAAGCGTCGTGACCTTACAGCTTCTGAGTTAGAAAACTACCAGGCTCTGGTGGTTGAAAATGGTTTTGATGATGAGCTGCGCTGGTTAGTTGAGTGGCTATTGGCAACCCGTTGCAGCAGAAGTGATGAACACAATGCCGCATATGAACATTACAAGCGAGCATTTGAATTTTCAAAGTACCAGATCGGCAAAGAGAAATACTTGCTTGTGAACGATTTCGCAGCAGCTTGTGCAAAAAATAATAAGTGGCGTGAGTTTAAAAAGCTTATTTCATGGGCGAACCATAACGCCATTCCGGTGCGTTGGCATCGCGGCTTCGATGATTCAGAAGAGGCGGTCCGAATGGCGTTTGAGATATTCAAGAGGACTTAAGGAGCTTTAAATACGCCTCCTCAGCCCGGATAAAAATCATGTATTTATGTAGTGCTGAGAGCAAAGCTCTGGAGCTGCTATCCTCGACACCTCTTGTTTTCAAAAATGCCGCTCTTTTCTCACTGAGAGTCGAATCACGATATGAAAGATGAGCTTTTCCGTAGCGCGAATCGTTAGCGTCCTTGCTGTTAATTATTTTGATGGTGGCTCCTGCTGGCAATGCTGTTCGCCAATAGTTGAGCTTTTCCGAGTCTTCAGGTTCTTTTCTCTGTTTGACGTGAACTTTGAGTAGCCAACGATCCGGCAATACTACACCATCTAATCCTCTTGCGATTTTTCGCAGTTCGGCTCTGGAGCTTAGTCGTATATACGTCCTATTATTAGTCGTTTTCTCTAAAATAATGTTTGCCGCTTTGGCGGCTCGATTAGACGTGACACCTTGGAGTTCTTTTAATCGTTGTAAAATATCAATGGACTCCAATTTCTGAATATTTGTAGCGGGCATAGCGATTGTAAGACCACTTGATGCCTCCTCAGAGTAGAGCCGGGGCTTATTCTCTCCTGTCTGAAACCTAGGGTCATCACGATAGAAATAAGCGGCTTGGATAACCTCATTAATCCAAAGGATGTCCAGATTGTAAACGTCAGCTAACTCATGGTTGGAAACTCCGTTGTCGTGCGCGTGCAGAATTTTTTCAACGTACTCCGCACGGCGTTTCGTGTTTGTATTGAAAGTTGGTATCTTGCTCTTTGTCAGACTATTTTGAGGGCGAAGGTATTTAACCCAATGCGTGCGTTCGGTTTTGAATACGTCGTCTAGCACCGCCATCAACGATTTATTATCGAGCATTTCAGTGCCACCGTTTTCTTGGGCTAGCCGTCTCAATCTTCCTCCTTGAAGCGATGTTAGTTTTGTTATAAACGAGACGTCGTACTTCTGAGATCCGCTCATTGCGGCCTCAAAACGCAACAGATCAGTCAGGTGAAAGTATGTACTGGTCGATGTTTCGGTATTTAAATGACCTGCAAATTCTGCTATCTCGGATAGAACATCGTCATGATTAGCGCCGTTAAAGTAGTTCCGAATAGCCTCTATCTGCTCAGCTGAGTAGCCAGTTAGTTGTTGAGCGCGCTCGCTGCTGGCAAAGCAAATTAATTGGCATGTAGTCAACGCGTAATGACGCAGCTGGTAGGTATTCGTATGTACATTCAAGTAGGCGCTCAGCAAGTGAGTAATGTTTGTGCTGAGAGTGTCATAGTTGATGAATATGTCAGCGAGCTCATACTCTGAAAATAACAGCGCATTTGTTCTCGCCACCGTTTCTAACTGTCGGCGCCGGCAGTAATATCGTATGAACTCTTCCTCGTCGGGCATCAGAAACAGCATGAGTGGCAGTGTACGCTGTGCGCTATATGTTTTCAGATTGAAATGCTCATTGGGTCTGATAAAAACTAGGCCATCTCCTCTCAAGTCAATATCCGACACTTCAAGGTTTATGGCTTCATCGGGGCGTAAGCCAAGTCTGGCCATCAACAAGGTCATTGCGGTTACGGTTTCGATGACATGTTGAGTGCTGTGACTATAGGCGTCAGGCACGTCAATTAGCAGTTGTCTTATCTGATGGCAACTCGGAATTGCGCAACGAACAAACTTGGTACCACTGACAAAGTCAGCCAGTTGTTCAGGAATTTCGAAGCCCAGGTGATTATGCATATACAGCCAAAAATGCCTGAGGGTGGATGGGAATGTTGAATCCGCGCCAGACTCAAAAGCTCGTAATTTTGTATACAGTAATGAGCAGTCTGTTTGATCTAACCCTTCCAATCCCTCCGCTCCAATGTTTTCGGTTAAATAGAGCCAGACCTTCCCAAGGCAGCTTAGCGTGCGTTTACCAGAAGCTCCGCATGTCCATTTGCCGGCTTGGAATTTCCAAATAAACCAACTGAGCATGGGTTTTGCCGCTTTAGCACTAAATTGGCCTTGGTCTCGTAGTTTTATGAGAGCATTTTCGATAAGTGCGCTTTCATCGTCGCGCCCTATGAAACGCTTATAAATATCGGCTATTTCATAAAGCAAAGCATCCGAGGTTGTTTGCAAATCACGCTTATTTAGGATCTTCCCGTCTTTCTTAGTGACTGGCCTCGTGCGTTTTGTTATGCAATGACGTGTATTCAGAGACAGCAGGCATTCATCGAACGTCGATGCGTTATTTGCTCGGCCGGCGGCATAATGTTGAATGAATACTGGAACTCGCCCACCTTCTCGCCGGAAGAAGAGCAGTGATAGCGCGTCGGTGAGACGTTGGTTGGTGATTTTTTTAAGTTCCCGGTCGTTCAGAATCTCAGCAAGGAAGTCCTTAATCCGAGCCATCGCATTGTCTGTTTTAAAATTTGTTGTGTG
>NZ_DF266789.1:794863-809377 GCF_000320945.2 Idiomarina sp. 28-8 | reverse complement strand
GTGTGGCTGTTACGCAGCAATCCAATAAGCGCAGCAGTTGTCAGGGGATGTGGATAGAATACATGTGTACTGTATCGCTCATCGTCATTTTTGACATTCACGGGATGCCCAGAGGCGGAATATTTTAGACGAAAATAGCGCTCCGCTCCTGCCTGGGTTAGGACTGCCTGTGAGTCGTCAATTGCTTTCTCAATGACTGTTCTTAATAACGAATTTAAACCAGGAGCGTGGCACAAACCGCCATTTGCTGCGGCACTGAATAGGAAGATTGCGAGACGGTCTTCTTGGGTTATGGTATCGCTGTGAGTCACATATTCAACAATTCTCGCCTCAGCCCCTGAAATTCTGCGATACCATTTTTCTGCGACTGGATTAATGGGGCTCCTAACCTTCTTCTTTTTATAGTAGGTTCGACCTGTCAATTTTAAATGGAGCGCATCAAACAATACTCGGGCGGTCTTTGTGTTCGTAATACGGTTAGAGCATTGCTTCCGTAGTTGTTCGAGTAAATCCTTGGGGAAGAAGTTTTCTTGTTCAAGCAAATACAGAATTTCGTACACGATGGTTGCCTGCACGGACGATTTTGATTGGGCAGGGTTGCCAGCAAATTTCTGAATCAATTCACCGATCCTGGTAATAGCAGTTGTCATAAATCTAATCCTTTAAAAATACTGGTGCATGTTGGTTGGCCGAAAAAGGTTCATCTCCATAATGATGTCCTCAATCACTTTGCTGACTTCTCTTAACTGTTCAAACTTAGTGTTTTTGCTGCGCTCGTAGATGTGCTCAAACTTGAGTTGATGACCCGAATACGTATTGACTGCATATCGATCGATGCCGCTGTCGAAAAGTGATGTCATCATGAAGTGTCTGTGCCAGTTAGACCCATAGGTTTTATCTCGCTGATATACGTTGGTTAACGACTGAAAATCATCGAGTAAAACATCGCCACGCCACTCTCTGAAAAGGTTTTCTTTTCCCTTGAGGGTCTTCCCTAGGGATTCGGCAACAGATGGGCTGTCAAATCGGACAAGACGCTCAAGGGACCTGAGGTATTTGAGATACTGCTTAAGCTCTCTCAGCGCATAGTCGCAAAGTGGAATCAGTCGGTTCGACCCCAAATCTTTGTCCAAAATTTCAACGGTATTTGCGTTGAAGTCGAAGAATTCAAGGGTCCGAAAGATGTTGGCATGTGGGCGGTGTAACGTAGCTAGCTGAAGTAGATTGATGACATAATCTGTGTAGCAATTGTGGATCGCGGCATAATCATAACGAGATTGCAGTGCCGACCTCAGCTTGCTGCGCAGATATTCAAATAGTGCAATCACAGAATCGTGAGTCAGCACACGGGGTGAGCCAAATCGAAGGTCATTAGGTACATTTGACGAGAGATAGTAGCGCACATCAGTAACGTCGATGTATTGGTTCATAAATACCACATGCTTCTCAAGTAGTGGCAGTGCATGAAACGCGATATATGAATTTTGACTGTAAGTGTCTTTTGATTCATTCATGATGAATGACAATTCAAAAGAGCTAATACCAAATTGATGTTTTTGGTAACCCAACACATTAGATAGCCTTGCCGGCGTTACGTGCTCTTCCGTGGTTGGCTTAATATTGGTTAAGAAAGATTTAAACTTCTTCGTGCAGTCGTCAGCCGTAGTACCTTCTTCGCGCATTTTTATAACCGGCTCTGCGAGCCCCTCTGGAACAACGATATAACCATCTCGCTCGATCGATACAAGGTTTAGCATAGGTAGAGCTAATTCCGGCGTTTGCGCTAAATCCCAGGTGCTATAGAGCTTTGCGACTCCCAGTCCTGTGAGCTCAATTCGTTGGTCATCGCTCAATAGCTTTGTGAATGAGTAACCGGTCGCTAATGACAATAATGCGAGACTGGCAAACCAGTTACCTTTATGCCGATGCTTATCGCAATACCTGACCAGCTCCAATAGAGTTGCCATCGAGAGCCGATCTTTCGAACTGGATGCCAGTTTACTGCGTTTAATCTCATGCAACTGACTATAACGGCTGGAATTGGGTTTCAGGCGCTTGAGCTCTGGAAGGATCATTGTTTACCCTCCAGCGGTTGCAGGCGAGATGTAAGCAACTTTGAGAGTTGCGTATCCACTGACTTTGGATCAATCGGAGCAAATGAATAACTGAACGCTCGCGGTGTTTCAAAACGACGAGTAAGAAACCGTGCGGAATTTACCAACGGACAGATTTTAGCCAGCTCAGCCAGGTAAGCTGGATGCTTAGCTTTGTCCGACTGGAACGCCAGAGCACCTATTGCGAATCGCCAGGCCTCATGTGTTATTTGGTAAGATTCCAGTTCTGGTTGAATAATCACCGATATCTGTTGCTCGATGGCTCCGGCATACAGCAAACCGTGCCAGCCACTGAAAACGTGATAGGATTTATCGATTTTTATAGCTCGTGGTACACACGTAGACCAAGTGCCGGTACTGCATGATTTAAGCAATGAAATATCACATTGGGGGTTAAGCCCCTGCGTAAACCTGAAAGCAGCTTTTGCGTTTTTGTGTATCGCGACTCTCGCGATAGGCACACGTCGAATTCTTGCGTTGTCCATTCCGATTACCCCTTCATCCTGAATTCAGGGCTAAGTTATCCGATTTGCTCAAAAAAATTCTCGCAACCGATAAAATTAATTTTAACTGCATGAATTTGTTATGTTTTTATAAATGTTGTTATTGATTTTTCTTGCTGAGGGTTGATATTTCTGGATAAAAAGAAACCAATTTTGATCTGATATAATCAGAGTGTGAGTCATTGACGAACGAAGATAAATTATTCTCTGGTTATCTGAAGGTCTTTGTTCAAGGAAGCAAAAAGAAACGTAAAAGGAATTATATATGAGCTCAAAACACACTAACTGGACTGAAGAGATGGACGCGTATCTTTTGGCCCATTATCACTCAAAGGCTGCATCGCAAATAGCAACCGAATTACAGACATCAAAGCAAGCGGTTCTTCGGCGCGCTAGGAAACTTGGCGTTAAACGGAAAACTGAGTCTGACAGTGCTGAGCGGCCTACTTACTCAGCCGAGGAGGATGCCTACATTAAAGATTCTATCGAACAGCAGGGAATAGAAGCTGTGGCTGAACACCTCAGCAGGTCAATAAATGCTGTTCGAAAGCGGGCGCAGCGACTTGGAGTGTCTACAGCAAGTCATGTCAAAGCGCTGACCGAAGAAGAGCAGAAGTATCTCGAGCGAAACCTCGGGGTAAAGAGCTATTCTGAAATTGGTCAGGTGCTTAATCGAAAGCAGACACAGTTCGTTGGCATGCTCGAAAGCTTCGACGTTAAAGTCTTTCAATCAGGGTCAAGGCAGGCGCGATATCTTCGATTACATCGAGATGTTATACAGGGCAAAAGCGCCGCCTTGGCTTTAATAATGAGCTACCGCCAGTAGAGTATGAGAAACGATTTGAAAAAGCAGCTACTGAAGGTCTAGAGAACTAATGGCGATTCACTTTTTATTGGCTTCAGTTTTTGCAGCCATTTCGTTTACAGGTTACCGGTACGGTGGTGTTCGCCCAATGTGAAAGTTTAACATTCGTCTCCTCACCACATCCAGTTTTCCCACCTTTTCGGCCCTAGTGGATTACGCTAACTCCGGACTCGGGCGTATGTCTAACAGCCATAGAATAATTCCTTTTCTAGATTATGCCGATATTGGCTTAATTTAGTGTAGGTTAAAGCTTACATTGCGCCACTTTTAGAGGAAGGAAAAGGTCCGCAAATTGTCAAAAGCAGAGACTATCGAGAACGAATTGAGTTCCATAAGTACGTAGACTAAACTCAGGCCTGACAAGCTGGGAAGCGTTTTTTCAAAGCGTCATACATTGAAGGAGCCTAGTATCAAAAATATATTTAAAGTATTTTCATACCTAATGCTCTTAGGTATTAGCTCTACATATGGCTTTATGAACATGGCCGCAGAAATGGGGCTGGCTATTCTCGCTGGAGCTATCGGTCTGGCTTTCGCTAATATCGATAAGATTGCAAAATTTAAGGGTGCCGGTTTTGAAGCTGAAATGTGTAAAACAGTTATTCATAAGCCTACAGGGATAGTACACAAACTGGCGAAAGACGGTAAGACTACTGGGTGTGGCGTGAATGTGCAAACCCACCCTGAAGCCTGGGCAGCATCCACAGAAAAAGTCACTTGTAATCACATTGGTTGCAAAAATGATACATAACCATCGTATCAAATTGACTCTAAAACGCTGTGTTTTTCCCTCAATTCATACAGTGGTCGTCCGTAATTGTTCCATCTTGTCGCACTATAGCGAACCTTCAAACAAGTGAAACTATTTGAGCATACTCAGTTACCCTTTGACGATCGCAAAATATCCACACGTGATTTTTATTATGTAATTGATTTTAAAGAAATAGATGCACGACATAACATATACAGGTGTTTAAAGTAGGTTTTGTTGACCATTACAAGCCTTGCACAGCTAGTTTACCCACGCTTAACAGTAACAGAACGGTTAGGCACTAGTTGCAGTAGACAGGAAGCAAAAAGATAAAAAGTCCGATCTTCTCTCATAGCAACTTGCCTGCTTAGTATCAGAAGCGAGCCTTAACGCCACACCCCTGAGTTTGTCCGGAAACACCTCTCTTTGCATATTACCTTTCCCGTGCAACGAGCTCCAACCACCCTTCATCACCTATTGATCTAGTCATAGAGTCTACAGGAATTACTTTAATTAATTCACGGTTCTCAGGTGCAATACGCAAGCGCTTCACTAAAGCTCTTTTCTGGGACTCTGCCGAGCCATCTCTATCCAAACAAATCCACCACATTGGTTTACCAGTCTCTTCGATTAATTTCCTAAATAGACCGTTAATGTGGCTGTCGTCTATGTTAAATCCATATCCCACCACGACTAAGCGGTCGCATGCAGCATACTCATCATATAGCCCCACGTACCGACGAGACATATCCACAGAGGTTAATGGCTTCAATCCACTTTGAGTAAGAATAAAGGGAACATGCACCTGATCTTCGGGAACCTCGTCAGGGTCGGTTTCAGAGAGTACTGAGTTTTTATACGGGTTATAATAATCAGTCACACCACCATTTAGATGCTGTACGGCAGGTATTTGAAAATCTAGGTCTCGAGATATATTTTCCACTAGGTTGTTATAGTTGGAAGTTCCAATTGCAGATATTTCAATGCCCAACTGTTCACAGTTTTCTAGATCGTGATAATAGCCACTCTCTGGAAGCTCATCAATTTCACTTAGCTGCTTAACTATGTAATCACGTGTTGCCCGCAGAAAGATAACCATCTTGGAGAACTTTGCCCATTCTGTTCTGGGTGAAAAAAGATATCTAAAATGGCTATCGATTAAAGATTGGTAGTCTAGGACTGTGGTAAATATGTTCTCCAACACCTGCTGAGAAACTGCGCACAAAACTTCAGAAACATTTCCATTTTCAAGATCATAGTCACGACGTTTTTCTAAAAGCAGCTCAAGCGCGGTCAGTCCGGCACGACTGAATTCGAGCCTGAACATACCGGTCACATCATCGAAAATTGGAATGTCATCGGGAGCAGCTTCGAAAAGCTCTTGGTTTAGTCTTTGTACTAAGTGTTGACCATGAGCACCAACAAGCAGTTGAAGAAAAGCTCCGGCGTATCGCTGTAGATCCGCAGAATTTTGTCCATCGCTAATGACACTTAAAATCGCGGAATATGATTCACTTGCGAAAAGCCTGACCTCATTGGCGAGAATCGGGTTCATCCTAATTGCAGCTGAATAAAGGTGTTCGCCGAAATCGGTATCCATTTGCTCATTAAATTTTTCAACTAAAGTATTCTTTTCTATGCCCAACTGAGTAAGGGCATATTCAACTTCTTCGTCAAAGGCATTGAGCCTACGTATAATTTCATTTTTTCTGTACTCGATTGAGGATTCGATCAATGCTGTAAATTCATTTTTTCCGAAAGCATGAATTCTTTGTGTCGCGTAGTTTTCTGGAAGCCAACTAGTCGCATAATTGGTTCGAGAATCAATCTGTCCAAGCTGCTCACGCAGCTTTTTCTTGTGTTCACTCACATCTTGACGAAAAAGGTCAATAGCGAACTTCCCGCCGCTTGGCAGTCCATAACCCACTTCAGCTCCTGCTCCAAAGAAAAATCCTACTTTCATTCAACCTCCAATTATTATTGTTTTATATTGGTCACAGCTTTTAAGAGTCATATAAACTGAAACAGCGGCAACATCGTTCAGTGTTTTCCTAGTGTCAGATGGCTGGGCGTCTTGAGTCAAGTTACCATCCAAGCTCGAGATGGCGCAGTGCCATTAGCGCAGAGGATAAACAGGCTTATTCTTGCTATCGCATATCCAGTTTATCCAAAGCTTTGCGTCAGTTCCCTTAGAAAAAGATACAAAGTTTCTTTCACGAATATACTTATCCGAGCCGTGAGGGGAAATCATCGTTGCCGTAATCTCTCTTGTTTCTTCTAAATATTCAACATCATCATTTGTCACCGCCAAAATACCTAACCACTGCATGTATGAGGGAGCAGGGTGAACGATTCCTGATGAAACGACCTGATGAATTCTGACTTGGCTTTCACCCCTATCATCTCGAACCACTCCCATACATCCTATATGGACGTCCCCTGATAGAATTACAGTTTTACCCTCTCGCTTTTTAGCGTTTTCAAGTAGCTTCATCACTAAGCGAAGACGTTCACCTTGATGCTCTTTCGCGCGCCAATGATCCTTGAGATCATCTGTAAGTTCTTCTTCCCATGGAGTTGCTTCAAATGCTTTCTCAGCTAGAGAAAAGTCTCGATAAACGACTGGTACAGCACTTAATATTAAAAGATCTCCCTTACTACAGCGTTTTTCTAAATATTCATTCATATGGTTCCATTGTGAGCGACTCATTACTTGGCTTCTCGTACGCTCGGAACGATGGTCTAGACTTAGAATATTATAGCCTCTGAATTGAGTTGCCATTGCAAAATGCTCACTGTCGGAACTTAACAATGTTGAATTCTTGCCACGTATTTGAAGTAATGAAAAATATTTTCTTGCTATTTTAAAGATTCCACAATACACGTCACACGCTTGAATATCTTCAGGATAGCTTCCCCAGCCGTCAAAAATATCATGATCATCCCACATCATTATTGACGGAACTTTAGCTAACATTCTTGCGAATGGCTCGCGACTCCAACGTTCGATGTAAAGTTCGTAAAAAAACCTGTCGACCGCATCCTCCATTCTTTTTGTGAATTTTCTTTTAACTTTTTCTTTGCTTCCGAGCTCATTCCAGTCTTTTAATAAATCTACTTTGGTCCAGAGCGAATCGGCGTAGACTTGGTCTCCTCCTAATAGCATAAGCGAAAATGGTTGAGTCTCATGTTCTTTTCTCATTTCATGCCACAACTTGTAAGGTTCTTGTGTTGAGGTCATCAACTTGAAGTCTGAAAAACCATTACAGGAAGCGTAAGCAAACTTTGGTTTTTCATCTTTTCCAGGAACATAAAATTGCCATTCATGGTTAACTATTTGAACGCCACTGTTTTTCTCCAGCAGTATTTCATATGAAATGGTTTGAGGGTCATCGAGTTTTTCAACGGAGAGAGTGGCTTTCCATATGACTGAACCACGTATTTCTCCTATTTTTTTGGCGTCAACAGAGTGTTCGTTGTAGTTAATCGACGCCTTGTTGGTTGAGCTTCTCGTTAGAAATACAACTGTATAGTCCGTATCAGACTCAACGCCTAATATAGGTCCTAAAATGATTTCCTTAGACATCGCATATCCCTCTTAATTAGCATGCTTGGTCGGTTTGATCTGGGTTAAAGTACAACTAACTTTTAAACTGAAAGCCTAAATATTAAAAAAGCGTTAGCTTTTAAATGTATCATCCATAACAAGATTTCAACAACTATGCCAATTTTTGCTATTATTGACACTCCCTATGTTTATAAAGAAAACAACTCCGTAATAGATGTGTCCGCGGCTATTGGGTAACTATTTAGTATGGGCATGAGGAGGGAGCCTTACGTGAGTGGTTAAGGCAGTTTCTAGGACTGGTCAAGAAGAACTGACCAAGGGGTTATAGTTATCCCAGTATTTTTGCGCTGCCTTATTCGGACTCAAGCCTTTATTATGCTAATGAGGTCTAAGTTGGCTGTATCACTCGATCAAATATTTCAGTATATGATTCTGAGCTTTTACAAGTGAGCGGTAACCATAAGTCGGTATCCTCAGGCTTCTGAAAGGCGCCCTATTGGTGAATTATCCCAGCAGTTACACCACCGAGTTAAGCTCTGCTTTATCTGGCATTTCCAGAATGTCTGACGGATTTTCCTACTAATATAATGACAACCCTGCGCGCCGTGGAACATAAGACCTTTCGGACGTCCACGGCTCTTATAAGCCAACTTCAATGCGTTGCTGGTTAACGTACTGCTGGGTGACAGCGACAATACACAGCCAACGGATTTACGAGCGCATAAATCAATGACTACGGCCTAATACGCTTAGCGATTGCCGGTTCAAGTATAGGTAACACTGGCACACTGCACACTGCACACTGCACACTGCACACTGCACACTGCACACTGCACACTGCACACTGCACGCGGCTCGGTGCACTAACGCCAAATTGACGCTCTAAATGACTCGGTATTTAAACATTTCGTCGCCTCGGCTGCTGACCTAATTTTATAGTTCTGATCGATCACTGGTTATGCTGCTTCAAGTCGAAATTGCGGACTGAAATTAAGCTTTTTTCTCTTAGTCATCTTGTCACCTAATTGTCTCCAGATTCATGATAGTGTAGACCTCCCCCTAATTAGGTGGCCAAATTTAGTTTGCCACTACATCTTTTAGTTAATTCGAGTGGGACGCGGAATGTCGAAACAAAGTTGGTTCGAAAAAAATACTAAGAAAATTGAAGGAATATCAGCAATTGCGACTTGCTTAGGTGTTTTATCAGCTCTTTTATACTCGAGTCTCAACTATTTTTCCGAAAAAGAGCCTGAACTGCTCATAGCTGAATTTAAGAATTTTAGTGAGGGGGGAGTAAAGGACGTAGTGGTATATAATAGAGGAGATGCGCCCTGCCTCAATTTTATTGTAGAGTACACTAATACGTTCTCGGAAGTTCGCACCATTTACAATTATGAGAGAGGCGCGTTAAGTGCGGTAGCCTTCAACAAAGAGACAGGACTGCTAGAAGTTCCGGCTAGGATAAAAGTCGAGTTGGCTCCTGAAAGTCATTGCTATGGTAGAAGCTCATGCCTGTACAACCCAGGAATTCTAGCTGAAGGAGAGTTGCACGCGATGCAGTTCGTGGGAGAGGGGCCTGGCACTTTTACCGCGTCATGTGAATACGACTCATGGGCGATCGAGATAAACGGGTAAACCTCTTTGACTGAGTTAAATTCATTGTTTGGTACGGCCTAAATTTCTATATTCCGGTATGATTAAAGAGACGTCTTTAATTAATTTATAATAGGTTTTTTGATGACACTTCGTAATACTAGCATAAAACGCATACATGCCGAGTCAGCAGGTGTAGTGGCAGACTAAACCCGAACACTCTTTTAAGTGGTAGTATTACCCTTAACGAAGAGGTGTTCAATGGCAAGAAGACAACGTCGATCATTTAGTCCTGAGTTCAGGTATGAAGCCGCTAATTTAGTGGTTGAGCAAGGCTACAGCTATGCGGAAGCAAGCCGGGCTGTTGATGTACATGAAAATACGATTAGAAATTGGGTTCAACAGCTGGAAAGTGAGCAAGACGGCCAAACGCCTAAGTCTAAGGCGATGACTGCGGAGCGGCAACAAATACAGGAGCTTGAAGCTCATGTGCGTTGGTTAGAGCGGAGACGCTTCTCAAGCTCACGTATTCTCAGCTGTTCGGCTGCGCTTTGGTTTGCTCGCCACCGCGCTCTTTTGAACCCATTTATTCATTGTCGAATGACCCACATTCATTGCTTTGGCAGCTTCCCGAATACTGTAGTTCTGATCGGCCACCAGTGGGCTGCTTTAAGTCGAAATTGAGGATTGAAATTACGTTTTGGTTTTTTCGATCTTGTCACCTGATTGTCTCTTGGTGCATGATAGCATCTGTAGTTAGGAGGGCACTGCAAAATTCAGGGAGGCGGGATTAAAGGCTTATCTATCAAGTTATTCTTTTTGATAGAATTGGAGTGTTGCGGATATTATCTGGATTCAGGTAATATCCCCTTTTTAGATGGAACTGAAATCAAGGAGAGATTTATTCATGACAAAATCCACCCTTATCAAATACCTATTGTTAAGTTTACTCATTGTTTTTTTATTGGGCGCCTGTTCGCAACCCGAGTTTAAAAAAGTACAGTTTTCGGGAAACACCATGGGAACAACATATCATGTTACCTATATCACCTCTTGGACAGCAGACGACCAAGCAGAGATTCAAGCGAAAATTGACACGACTTTAGTTGAGGTTAATCAGATCGCCTCAACCTATAATGAAAATTCGGAATTGTCTCTTTTTAACCGCACAAAGTCGACTGCTCCCCTTCAGGCTTCTCGAGAGTTGAGAACCATGTTCGCCGAAGCCATTCAACTTGCTCAGCTAACTGAAGGCTATTTGGATGTTACAATTGGCCCTTTAGTGAACCTTTGGGGTTTTGGCCCCACACATCGCGCAGAAAAAGCACCAAGTAAGGAGTTGATTAAGCAAACCAGGCGTCAGGTAGGCATTGGACATTTGCGGGTAGAGGGACAAAGTATAAGTAAAAGCAATCCAGAGCTTTATGTCGACTTATCCACTCTTGCGAAAGGTTACGGTGTAGATGCTGTTGCAGAATTATTGGCCTCGGAAGGAATTAATAACTACTTGGTTGAGATTGGTGGTGAAATCCGTATTGCAGGTCAATCGCTGAATAATAGAGATTGGTCCGTAGGACTAGAAAAAGCAGATTCCGAAACCCGGGGATTACAGCGAATCATCAGACCCAGAGATAATGCAGTGGCAACCTCAGGAGATTACCGGATCTTCTTCGAAGAAAACGATGTCAGGTATTCGCACTTAATTAACCCAAAAACCGGCTCACCTATCACCCACAGAACGGTTTCTGTGACGGTCATTCATCCGTCTTGTATGGTTGCTGACGGCCTGTCAACAGGTTTCCTGATCATGGGATTTGAAAAAGGCATTGAATTGGCAAACGAACATGATATCGCAGCACTGTTCATCACCAAAAGTATTGATGGGGAATTTGTTGAACATCATTCTGATGGATTTAAACCATTTTTATGAACTGTCAACAATGAGTAAACTGGGCGACTCTCGCTGATACTGAGAATAGGCGGAAAGGAAAGTCACTTTGGCAAAACCTCCGGGTATTGGACTTCCCAGCTTTTACTAGACAGTCTGTAGATTCTCAAAGTACGCCTTTTCAAAGTTAACAGGCGATACGCCGCCTGTATGAAAATGACGCTTTTTTGGCGGATTACAGACGCAGCTTTTCGCCAGAGCGATAAATCAGCTTGCCAATAACTCTTCAAGTCGATGAAGTTGCCGTTGATAGGTCTCTGGATTGCCTTCCTTGAATTTGGCCAAGTTGAACAGCTTCCACTTAACGGATGGAAAGCGCTGATAGTCGTATACAGACCAGTCAGGCTGTAGTCTATTAAAGCTTAACAAAAACTGCTTATCCGACTCGTTCAAATTTCTCCTTATCGTATCTATGAGCATGTCTCTGGTGGCTTCATAGTTGGCATAAGTGAACGCAAGATAACTCATCCCTTCGAACTGGTTTTCAAAAGCTGTTTGTTGATCAAGTAAGTTCGGCTCAAGCATTTCATGAGTGGGTCGGTTACTGCTGATAAGGGCGAATAAAAAGCCACGTTTAATCTCGTCCGTAAAGCCAATACCTTCCAACAAGAGCTTCGTATCGAAAAGATCTCTTGGGTGCTGGCGGTCAAGGGCCGCACAGAGTTTACCGCCATAAAGCTGACCAAGGGGGACTATCGGCATGGCACAGAATACGTCGTATTGCTCTTGCGCAGATGAACACAGTGCCGTTTTGGCTGCAGACCCCAGTAAGCCACGGCCGACCATATTCACTTCAACCTTAATTTGCACACCATGCTGACTGATCTGAAGCTTACAAACATTCGGTTTATGCTGAATGCGTATGGACCCTCTCAAGTTTTCTATGCGTCCTTTTGTGCGCAAAAGTGCGGCATTGATGGCCTCCAGCGTTTCGGGGCGCTCAGCTATTTCGACGTAAGTTAAGTCGATGTCTACGGACAATCTTGGCATGTTCTGCAGAAACAAATTGATAGCCGTACCGCCATGCATCGCAAAGCACTCCTCTTTAGCAACCTCCGGCAACACATCCAGAAGCAGCTTTACCTGCCTTTTATAAGCGTCATTCATGCCATTGACTCCAGCGCTTTCGGTACGGTGATTTGGTACTTCGCGACATAAACACCATCAGCTACTATCGAGCGCTTGCCTGAACCCAGATCAACGCTATCTAAGTTAAGGTAACGTACCCAGTCATGGCCAGCTTTGTCAGCCATAAAAAGAAATAGGCGTTTAACCTTGATTGATTTGCAGGCCTCAAGCAGCTTTTGCACGGATGCCGGTCTTAGGTTGTTCAGTCCCTCCATTAACTCGAAGACCTCCGTTAATGATTGTAACTTTGGTGCGAGGTATAAACATTCCATGATTGCGCGTGCAGGGTCGGATACCTTCACTTTAAATTGCTTATGCGATAGTTCGATCAAACCAAGCTCCGGCGGCAGGAAATTGCTGAGCGCGCACTTTAGCGAAAGACCCCAGTCTCGTTTGTTGAACCAAAGCGGTAAATGCTCACCCTGGTCGCCAAACAGTTGCGCATGTTTTGGAGAAAGCTCTAAGTAGTGTGATTTGCCCTGCAATGCTAATGCAGTCTTACCCCCTGGATGGACGGATAGACCCAGTTGAGTTTGCAGTGCATAGACAGCCCCCAGATAATCGACCTGGTCGCCGAAGCGGATTAATGCACCCGTACCGACAGATTCAAACCACTGACTGTTCTTATAGCGCTTTTGCAGGTCGTTGCTGTAACCATTATCAGCAAGCCAGGCAGAGCAAAGCACAACCCCGGCGGGTTGGGCTCTGAGCAGCTTGTTTAATTTAGAGGATGATTCGGTACTCATAGTGCCCACCTACTATAATTTATAAACCAAATTAACCGTTAGTTTATATTATTTTATATTTTGGTGCTATTAGTACCAAAATAAATTAAATTTTAAACTGTGGGGCTGGTTGTAGATTGGTGTTCAACCAAAGAAACAAGCATACCGGTCTTCTTTCACAAGCTCTAAGAACTCACTAAGTCGCTTCACTTTAGGCTTTGGCTCATAAGCATGCCATTTCAAATCCGAGCGTTGCCAATACACTTTCCAGCAATTTTGTGTTTTTACGTAGGTTGTTTTTGCTACCGGCAGTTCCATGGTTTCAGAAGGATTTTGCCATTGCGGTCTGATCTCGAAAATCTCAATACTCTGATTTTCAATTCGGTAACCAAGGTCAAGCTCTGGTCGTATGTGCACCGGCGGTCTTCGTATCGCCATGAACGCTTCAAGTTCTTTCTCACATTTCTTAATTTCGAATTCACTGAGTGCCATGGCAGATTACCTAAAGCGGGAAAAAGAAGCAGGATTTTAATCAAAAATACCCGATTTATACAGGAAGTTCTGTAGCCGATCGTCTGGCTAACTATCCTTTTTTCCATACCCCTTTGTGGCAGGTTTTGCAGAGTTTGGAGATAAAACGCTAAAACATCTGGCTAAATGGCCTCGTTAAGATATTCCTGAGCCCCCTATAGGACGTGGCCTGCACGGTTAGTACCTTCTCTCACCATTTAACGTCAGCCAGTCGCTATTTACTCCGGAGGTAAAGGTCGGACGGCAAAAAGGGTTCGAAGGTAAAGGTCAAAAAATAGTAAATGCGCCCGTAGCTCAGCTGGATAGAGCGCTGCCCTCCGGAGGCAGAGGCCGCAGGTTCGACTCCTGCCGGGCGCGCCATTTATAGTTATTCGTGCCTTTCCCCACTGTTAGAACTAGAGCTTAAACACTATCCATTTTGCTTTATGAATTGACCGTTACTCGCCTTACTAGAAAATATATGCAATCTCACGTGTGTCCAAAATGTGTCCATTTTGTGTCTACTAATTTTAATGGTCCGTTGGCTTTTTGATAATTTGACCTTTCCCTCAAAGGCCGGAGGCGGAATCGATAAGATCTAATAACTTATTGTTTTATAGTGGATAAAAAATATTAAGATTCAAGCGTGTTACTTACCTTGTTACTAAAACTTCAGCTTTAGTTTTTTGATTGAAAGCTTTTTCACAAATGAATCTTTTAACTTTTTGGCTATGCCCAATACTCGCTTAACACGTTGAACATAGCTATAGTGGTCTGCAACTTGTGAACGTGTAGTGGCAAATAAATTC
>NZ_DF266789.1:792644-794225 GCF_000320945.2 Idiomarina sp. 28-8 | reverse complement strand
GGGTAAGCGGATTAAATGGTTGATCTTACCTTTGCATGAGAGTGAGACAGACCGGCATCTCATCGGATTATCTGGTTGATGCTTCACCTACTGCTGGTGCATGTTTCCTTCGCTAATTCCAGCAAGAACCCCACACGCCTCAACTTCCCGGTCATCGTTGCAACTCGCTCTCAGTGAAACGAGTTGTTTCTCAAGCGCTTGCAGAGCGGTTATCTGCGACCGCACATGAGAGATGTGATCATCGAGCAAGGCGTTGACGGCGGTACAAGGCTGATGAGGGTCGTCCTGATAGCTCTGTAGTTCGTGAATCTCAGCCAGTGACAGGCCCAGGATTCTGCAGCGACGGATGAAGGCCAGCCCCTCACCATGCTTCTCGGTATAGACACGGTAACCGTTGTCCTGCCGATCAGGCGGCGGCAACAAGCCCTGCTGTTCATAGAAGCGGATCGTCTGTGTTTCGACCCCTACCAACTGCGCCAACTGACCAATGCGCATCAGCCTCCTCCCCAACGGATTCTTTACTCTATTGACCTTATAGTAGCTTTATAGTTTAAAATGGTACCACAACATTGTTCAAGTGGAGTCGTATCATGAGCAAATCCTGTGGTGGCGCCTGTGGCGGTGATGCAACGTCCGCAGCGGATACCGATATACAGGCCTCCTCCGAGGCGCCAGGGAGATGGGTCAGTGTTTATGCCGTGCCGAAGATGGACTGTCCATCAGAAGAACGAATGATTCGCCTAGCCCTGAACGGCTTTGAGGAGATTCGGGCGCTGTCCTTCGACTTGTCGAACCGCCGGCTGAAGGTCGTGCATGACGGCGAGGTCGAGCCCGTCACCTCGAAACTGAAGACCTTGGGGCTAGGCGCCTCGCTTCAGGAAACCGTCGCTGCAAATCCGGAGACCATCAAGGCCGCCGAGTTTTCGGCAGCTTCTGCTAAGCAAGAATCCGGGACCCTGCGCTGGTTGCTCGGCATCAATGCACTTCTGTTCGTGGTGGAAATGACTGCCGGTCTGATCGCCCGGTCCACCGGCCTGATTGGAGAATCCCTGGACAATTTTGCCGATGCGGCGGTGTACGGGCTTGCCCTTTATGCGGTTGGACATAGCGTGAAAATGCAGGTACGTGCCGCGCATCTTGCTGGTGTACTGCAACTGATCTTGGCTGTGGGCGTGCTCGTAGAGGTGGTGAGACGCTTTGTATTCGGTAGTGAGCCTGAATCGCTGGTGATGATGGCTATCGCATTCGTCGCATTGATTGCCAATACCAGTTGTCTGCTGCTCATATCCAAACATCGGGAAGGCGGGGCGCACATGAAGGCAAGCTGGATATTCTCGGCCAACGACGTGGTGATCAACCTGGGGGTCATCACCGCCGGCGCCCTGGTCGCGTGGACCGGTTCCAATTATCCGGATCTGATTATCGGCACCATCGCGGGGGGCATTGTACTTAACGGTGCCAGACGCATTTTGGCGTTGAAGGGTTAAATAATGCTCATTATTGGCAAAAAGCTCTCGCCGTATGCCCTATTGTCCATATCGGGCCTGCTGGCAGCGTCTGATCAGGCTGTAAAGTGGCTGG
>NZ_DF266789.1:783443-792114 GCF_000320945.2 Idiomarina sp. 28-8 | reverse complement strand
TGCAGCAATCAATGGCCTATGGCGAGTATGTTTCGGTGACCCCGTTCTTTAACTGGGTGCACCTATGGAACACCGGTGCCGCATTCAGTCTTTTTGCGAATGGTGGAGGCTGGCAGCGCTACTTTTTTATCGGAATCGCGGTAGTGGTCTCGATTTTTTTGATCAAGCTGATCCTTGAAAATCGTCATAAAGGAGAAGCCATCGCTTACAGTCTTATCCTCGGTGGCGCCATGGGCAACCTGATTGACCGGGTCTTTCGCGGCTATGTTGTGGATTCCTTTGATTTCTATTGGCGAGACTGGCATTGGCCGGCCTTCAACCTGGCTGATATTGCAATTGTCCTCGGTGCCTTACTTTTCGTTTCCAGCAGCTTGTTGGGTAAAAAAGCAAACACCAATGCCGAGCCGGATGGATCTGACTGACACCTACGCCTATACAACACCATGACCGAACTTCCCGACAACATCCTTCACCTGCCGCAATACCAAGTACTGGGCTGCAAATCAACCGACGACGAAATGCACTTCCAGGTGGACGTGCCCGATCCCATCGCCTGCGAGGAATGCGGCGTGCAGGGTGAGTTCGTACGGTTCGGCAAGCGTGACGTTCCCTATCGTGATCTGCCCATCCACGGCAAGCGGGTCACTCTCTGGGTGGTCCGCCGCCGATACACCTGCCGGGCCTGCAAGACAACATTCAGGCCCCAGCTACCGGAGATGGTGGACGGATTCCGTATGACACTGCGGCTGCATGAGTACGTGGAGAAGGAATCCTTCAACCACCCCTACACCTTTGTGGCGGCACAGACCGGCCTGGACGAGAAGACGGTGCGCGACATCTTCAACGCCCGCGCCGAGTTCCTGGGGCGCTGGCACCGCTTCGAGACGCCCCGCATCCTGGGCATTGACGAGCTATACCTGAACAAGCGCTACCGCTGCATTCTGACCAACATTGAGGAGCGAACCCTGCTCGACCTGCTGGCCACCCGCCGCCAGGACGTGGTGACCAACTACCTGATGAAGCTGAAAGACCGGCAGAAGGTCGAGATCGTCAGCATGGACATGTGGAACCCCTACCGGGCAGCGGTCAAGGCTGTGCTGCCCCAGGCCCGTATCGTGGTCGATAAGTTCCATGTGGTGCGCATGGCCAACGATGCCCTAGAGAGAGTGCGCAAGGGCCTCAGAAAGGAGCTGAAACCGTCCCAGAGCCGGACTCTCAAGGGAGACCGGAAAATCCTGCTGAAACGCGCTCACGAAGTCTCAGACCGGGAGCGCCTCATCATGGAGACCTGGACAGGCGCGTTCCCGCAACTGCTGGCCGCCTACGAGCACAAGGAGCGCTTCTACGGCATCTGGGACGCCACCACACGGCTCCAGGCAGAAGCCGCCCTGGACGAGTGGATAGCCACCATCCCGAAGGGCCAAAAGGAAGTCTGGAGCGATCTGGTCAGGGCAGTGGGAAACTGGCGCGAAGAGACCATGACCTACTTCGAGACGGACATGCCCGTCACCAACGCTTACACGGAGTCCATCAACCGACTGGCCAAGGACAAGAACCGTGAAGGGCGCGGTTACTCCTTCGAGGTGATGCGGGCACGAATGCTCTACACCACGAAACACAAGAAGAAGGCACCGACTGCGAAGGTCTCTCCTTTCTACAAGAAAACCATCGGTTACGGACTGCCGGACTTCGCAGAGGAACTCAACTACGGAGTCGATCTATCAACCATCTGAGGGTGGTATCAGATTGATGGGGTGAAGGTGCCCCATCAACCATTAAATCCGTATACCCTTAATTAAATCCTATTTCGAAGGCTGATAATCTGAATTTAGATATTCAGCTTCCGCTCGCAAGTAAATCGCGTAATGATGCAATGCACAAATGAGGGCTCTTGAGCTTCTATATTTAATGCCCTTTTCTTTCATCCATGACTTCATTTCAGAAGTCAGTTCTGCATTCATATACGAGAGTTCCACGCGGCCAAACTTGCTATGATTTTCATAGCTGTCCTTCACCACACTAAGTGTTGCCTCATCAGGCAAGTGTTCATACCAGTAATGTTGGCATCGGGGCGAATCGCGATTTGTTTCCTTGTTTATATGGAGCTTAAGCAACCAGCGCTCAGGCGCTATAAGATTACCTAATGCTTTCATGATGCATCGCAAATCCCTTTTTGATTTCAGTGTTATAGATCTTCGGTTGAACGTCACGTTTTGCAGAAATATGTCTGCTGCTTTGCGCACTCGATTCGAGTCGCCTTTGCTCAAGCGTTGCAGGCTTTGAAGGATTTCCAGTGACTCGAGTTTTTCGTTGTTTTCTTTTGGCATCACCAAGCTCAAATGAGTTTCCGGATTTTCAATTGAGACCTTTGGGTAGAGCCTTGGGTTACCATAATCCGTCTGATACTGTTCATCATGACGGTAATACTTAGCTGCTTCAATAACCCGCTCTATCCACTTTTTTGGCAGGTTAAATACATCCGCTATTTCTTGAGTCGAGAACTTATCGTCATGCGCATGCAAAATTTTATCAACCTGCTCAGCTTTTCGCTGTGTCGCTAAGCGAAAGTTTGGGAATCGGTATGATGTTGACCCCGGCTTTTCTTTGAGCTTTTTAACAAAATGCGCGCGCTCCGTGTTGAATAGTTCATCCAAGACAGCAACCATGTCGGAATTATTTAATAGATCAGACATTCCATTGGTTGAGATAATCCTTTTAACCCTGCCGTGCTGAACAGAAGCAAGTGATGCTAGCACGCGGAAGTCACAACAATTTTCAGCTCTCAATGCTGCTTCGTACAGCAAAATATCAGTGCAGTGCAGATATGTGGTCATTGAAAGTTTACTTTCGAGGTGGCCGGCAGCAGAGGCTATCTCAAATAGCGTATTATCATGGCTAGCTCCATTGAAATAATCTCTAATGGCTTCAATTTGTTCAGGTGCAAGCTTGGTGACCTGCAGTGAACGTTCTTTAGTGGCGAAACAAATCAGTTGCCAGTTCGTCAGTGCAAAATGTCGCAATTGATACAAGTTTACAGAGCGCCCGAGGTAACTACTCAATAGCCGTGAGGCTTCAGCACTGAGTCGATCATAATTGATTAACGAATCATTAAACTCATATTCCGAAAATAGAAGTGCGTTTTTGCGACCGCTAGTTTCTAACTGCCTTTGTCGAACAAAGGCACGAAAAAGCTCCGCTTCATCGGGCATCAGAAATACTGCAAACGCCAACTTTCGTGTGCCTGAAAACGTTTTTGGACTGAAGTGAGCGTTACGTCGGATGCAAAGAAGACCATCGTTGCGTAGGTCTATATCTTTCACTTCCAAATGAAGAGCTTCGGATGGTCGAAGCCCGCAACGAGCCATTAATATCAATGCTAATGTCACAGATTCAGCGACATGCACGGAGCTGTCTTCATAAGCTTTGCAAATATCAGCAAAAAGCTGCCTAACCTGCAAGGCACCTGGGATCGTCGCCCGAACGAATTTTACCCCTCGACCATAACGCTCAAATTGCTCCGGTAACTCGCAGTCCCAGTGCTCGTGTAAATAGGTCCAAAATTGCATGAGGTTTGCAACAAATGCAGAGTCCGCGTTTCCCTCACTTTCAAGCAGTTGTGTGTGTAAAAGCGAATTATCCCGGCTGTCATGCTCCTCAAGGTTAATGCCCTCTGCGACCGCAAACCAAACGGTTCCTAATGAACTCAGTTTTCGCCTTCCGCTGTCTGCAACCTTCCATTTTCTTATAGAAAACATATATATGAACCAGCTAGTGAAAGCCCTTATCGACTCAGGTATCGCTTCAAGGCTTTCAAGAAACATCACCAGATCATCATGTATGAGTTCCGCATCTGAATTAGCTTTGTGGTGAACATTAAGGATGTCTCTTATATCTTTGATGATGGTGTCGCATCCACTTTGCAGGAAACGTTTATTGGATGACCGTCGAGCAGACGCTCTTTCAAAGACTCTAGTCTGCTCGGCCTTTGGCGCTTTCGGATAACGATAGCTGTATTGTGCCAGCAAGCATTCATCAAATGTTGATACACTATTCAACTGGCCGCGCGCAAAAGCTTGAAGAAACGCCGGGGCGTGTATACCTTCTTTGCGGAAGAATATGAGCGAGAGTGAATCAAGAAGCACTCTTTCACTTATTTTTTCGATACTTTCATCGTTCAAAAGTGAGGCTAAAAACGCTCGAATACGAGTCGTCGCATTGGTGGCATTTTTTGACTTTGGCTTGCCGTTGCGCAGAAAGCCATGAATGCCAGCTGTTGTTAGTGGCGGTGGATAGAAAGCACGACTGTTATACCTTTCCTCGCGGGTCTTAACATTGACTGGATGATTCGGAGCGCTATACTTCAACCGTTTTAAGCGCTCGGCACCTGCTTCTATAAAAGCGTCACGTTCCAATACTGACTTTAATAAAGCATTGAGCCCAGCGCTAAAACAAAGCCCGCCCTCAAGCGCAGCGTTACAAAGTATGATCGCAAGCCGATCCTCCTGACTTAACGATGTGTTATCGCGCACAAGATTATAAATCGCAGACTCTGCCGGAGATAATTTACGAACCCACTTTTCAACCTCAGGATTAACAAACTTCGTTGGTACTGTGTGCTTGTGGTAAAGCTGGCCTGTTTTATCTAGGTGGACTTGGTTGAAAACATCACGAGCGACAGAGGTATTGTCGATCATAGTATTACAGAGCTTTTTTATGTCTTTTAGTATGTTGTCCGGTACCTCTTTGGTGTCCAGCAGGTTGATGATTTCATAGACTAAATTGACTTTGTTTGTCTGTTGTTCCGCCGGGGTTTGGTCGGAAAACTTAGCGAGTCTTTTTTGGATTTCCTCTAAAACATCCCTCATAAAGGCACTCCTCGCATGTAATTCGCCATACCCTTAACGCTCATTGGAACGCAGTCGGCGATAATGGCGTCTAATTCCGCTGCCACGAAACGTAAGTCGTCAAATGTTGCAGACTTAGTCGGTTCGTGAGAGTGCTCTGACAACATGCGGTGGCCGGAAAACATATTGACTGCTTCGCGGCTCACTCCTCGGTCTATAAGCTTCGATATCATGAAGTGTCTGCACCAATTTGAGCCGTTATTAGTATCGCCTTGGAATACCTCAGGCAGTGACGAAAATCCTTCAAGAAGACCCTCTTTATTCCATTCACGAAATAAATTCGCTTTCCCATCGAGCGATTTCTTGAGCTCGGCTGCAACATGGGGACTGTCAAACCTTACCTGCTCTTGAAGCGCCTCTAAGTAGTTCACATATTCGTGTATTTCGCTTAACGCTCGCTCGCCAAGTGGCAAAATGCGGGTGTGTACTTCGTGCTTATCTAGGATCTCGGCGGTTTTTGACACAAAATCAAATTCACTAAGTGTTCGAAAGATATTGTTGTAAGGGCGGTGTAAAGTCGCTAGTTGCAGAATGTTAATGACGTAGACGCTGTACCAGTGGTGAATATTCTCGTAATCATAGCGATTCAGCGTTGCACCCTTCAATTCTTCTTTGATGCGATTAAAGAATGTTGCGACGGAATCACGCGTCAAAACCCGAGGTGAGCCAAAACGCAAATCAGCAGGTACGTTAGTCTCGATAAATTTACGAACGGGCGACATATCGACAAACTGCGCCATGTAATCAGCGTGCTTATTAAAAAGCTTTATCGCACCGAAGCATGCATATGAATTTTGGCTAAATACATGCTTTTCTTCGTCAGCGATAAATGAAACGTCAAAATTAGAGAGTTTAAAAAGATGCTTTTGAAAATTGAGGATCCTCGATAGGGTATCGGGCGTCACTCGCTCCAACGTCGATGGCCTGATTGCCAGTAAGAAGCTCTTGAGATCATTTTTGCAGTCGTCACTATTCACGCCTTGGTTCTTGAGTTCAAGAATCCGTGCAGCAATATCCTCTGGAATCAAAACATAGCCTGGTTTCTCAACTGGAATCACCGACATTTTGGGGTTAGTCAGTATCGGTGTTCGAGCGATATTCCACGTGCCGTGCAGTTTTGCAACCCCGGTGCCAGTGAGTTCAATTTTTTGATCCGCACTTAAAAGCTGGGTGCTTGTTCGCCCAGACAGCAGTGTTCCGAGCGCCAACGCTGCAAGAGGGTTGTCTTGATGCTTTTCACAATAGCGTACAGTTTCAATTAGCGCGGCTGAGGATATTCTCTCTTTCGCACTTGATCCAAATTTACTTCGTCTTTTTTCATGTGCCTTGCTGTATTTATTTTTGAGTGCTGGCAGTTTTTGTTTGGCTTCAAGAGTCATTTTTGACCCCTTAACCACGCGAGGCGCTCTTCATTTATTCGGGCTCGTTGTGTATCGACGGACTTTGGGTCGATGGGTGCTAATGAGTAGCTAAATGAGCGTGGCGTATCAAAGCTCTTGTTAAAAATAAGATCGGAGAGAAGTTCAGGCCGATGTTCTGCAAGCTCCGCGATGGCCCCATTATGCTTATTTTTATGTACTTGAGACACCAGCATCGACGCTGCGAATCGCAATGAAAATTTGCTCACATCCAAGTCAGTAATGCTTTTCAGCACCCCAACCCAAATGTGGTCTTCTACTTCTGCTGAGAAGAGCAGGCCCTGCCAGCAACTAATCACATAAAATAAGTTATCTAGCTTCACCACAAGGGGCAAGGTATGCGACCAAGTTCCAGTGTGGCAAGCTCTCATTAAAGAGATATCGCATTGCGGAGTTAGTGTTTGAGTAAATCGAAATGCAAACTGAGCGTCTTGGTGCACTGCAATTTTTGTAAGTGGAACTTTTTTGCTTTTTATGCCTTCCATGAGCATGGTAGATCTCCTTTTAATATTTGTTCTTGGGAAATTTAACTCAAAAGAAAACTTTTCTTCACGATCACCCTCAAAAAATTTATAAGCGTCTAATATTTAGAAGGTTTTATAAATGTTGTTATTGCTTTTTGTTTGCTGAGACTGTCATGGATGATTAAAATTTAAACAATTTGGATGTGATATAATTACTTTGTGCGTGATGGACGAACGAAGAAAAAGGATCCCGTGAGGTATCTGAGAGTCTTTGTTCGAGGAAGCAAAAAGGAACGTAAAAGGAATTACATATGAGCTCAAAACACACCAACTGGACTGACGAAATGGACGCGTATCTGGTGGCCCATTATCACTCAAAGCCTGCATCTCAAATAGCAACCGAACTAAAGACATCAAAGCAAGCGGTTCTTCGACGTGCAAGAAAACTTGGCGTCAAACGAAAGACTGAATCTGAAAGTGTTGAGCGACCTACTTACAGCGCTGAAGAAGACGCTTACATTAAAGACTTTGTTGTAGAGCAAGGGATAGAGGCTGTTGCTGAACACCTCAACAGGTCAGTAAATGCTATTCGAAAGCGCGCACAGCGACTGGGAGTGTCTACCGCTAGATATGTCAAAGCGTTGACCGACAAAGAGCAGCAGTATCTCGAGCAAAACCTCGGAGTTAAGAGCTATGCCGAGATTGGCCAGGTGCTTAATCGAAATGCAGATGCAGTTCGTTGGCATGCCCGCAAGCTTCGGCGTTAAAGTCTTGCCGTCGGAGTGAAGTCAGGAGCGCTATCTTCGTGGTTTTGATGATCCGCTGTCGCCAGTAGCGTATGAGAAACGCCATGGTTCCCGCTTGACTCCAAAATACGGTTACTGGGTATCGAGTGAACTGGTGGCGATTCAGATTGCTAAAATCATTGATCTATACCTCACCTGAGATATCAATCATGAGCCAACCCGCTTAAGGTACTTTTTGTATACCCAGCCGTAGCGGGGAAGCCCTTCGATGTGGTCAATATAACTGACGTAAATCCACTTCTTATTCGGATGAGTTCCGCGCTGGATGAGCCTTACTTTTTGGTTTGGGTGAAGGGTCGTAATAATATGAGAGTCGGCACCCGTCCCCGTGTTGACTCTCAAATTAACTGAGCGGACGACAACGTATTCAGTTAGCCCTGACGTTTGCTCAGGGTCCATCCCATTCGCTTTTTGAAGGTGATGAGTGAAAATGTGGGCCTGAGTTAAGAGATCACGTTGGATTTCTAAATTCTGTTCTCTGTACTCAGCGGTTAGACGGCTTTCATCATGGGCAGCTTGAAAGCTTGCCAATTCCATGAGGAACATCAGCAAGACAAGTATGAACTCTAAATATCTAAGAACCTGCAATGCAGTGAGAGTTTTTGCTGGCGCATCCTCAATCGCGACCACTTCCTCATAATACTCTCTCAATTCGTGAGCTCCGGCTGGAATGTCTTGCTCTACTCCTGCAAGTATATGCTGCATCAACCTGGATACATTCCCTGTAACTGAATCAAGATTGGGTATAGTGAGGTGAGAAAAGCGCAGCCCACTCGCGATAGAAGCAATTTCACCCATTTGAGACAAATTGTGAATGGACGCTAACGCACTAGCTGCTCCGGCTCTAGCCGCAAAGCTACTCTCAAGCATAGACGCGTAGGCAGTGTAAGCTGGAGGAGTGAGTTGATTTGAATCGATTAACGGCGAGATCATTCTCATAGCTTGAGCCGCGGCACCTATCCCCGGGGTTTTCATGGACTCAATCGCGGCTCTAGCAGCATGACCGATTTCCTGTTCGCTCCTTGTTGCAGCTTCTACAGCTGCAAACATTTCACCATGTCGACCAAGTATTGCGCTAG
>NZ_DF266789.1:733112-783257 GCF_000320945.2 Idiomarina sp. 28-8 | reverse complement strand
CATCGCCACTTACCAGCTAAACATTTTCTTGCCATAGCGTGAAATAGACCGAGAATCATCCACCATAAAGTATATCAATTGATTGACAATATAGAATTATTTGCATATTATTCAATATTCAATATATGAGTTTTAGTCAATGAGATAATATGCAATGAGTGTTAAAAACACAGTAAAAAAACAATACGTGCAGATAGTAAATAGCGCTGCGAAGCAGCTTGCATCTGTAAGAAAACCCCAAGAAGGGTGGCTTTTAGTGCTACGAAAGGCTTTGGGTATGTCTGGGGCACAAGTTGCAATTCGGGCAGGGGTTAGCCGTAATGCCATCTATCAAGCTGAGCGCAACGAGACTGATGGAGCCATTACAATCAAACAGATGCAAAAGTTTGCCGAGGCAATGGGTGGGCGTTTCGTTTATGCCATTGTGCCTGAGAACGGAGCAGTCTCAGATATTATCCAGAAGCAGGCGCGTCGCAAAGCAGAAGACCATATTAAACGAGCTAGTGCCCATATGGCATTGGAGAAACAATCCTTGACGAGCAAGCAAACGGCGCAGCGTATTGATGATCTCGCAAATGAACTCATCCGGGATATGCCCGCTGACTTCTGGGAAGTTAAATAATGTTTGAAGAGCCGGATGGAGCAACTCCGCTTGACCCCGATGAAATACGGGGCCTAAAGTTTAAACATGTTGCGACTCGAGGAGAGCTAGATGAATTGGAGCAAGCCAATATCGAGCAGGGCCTTACCTGGATATCTCGCAGGCGGGGCGGTTCAGTCTTTGATGATGGTTTTATAAGGACTTTACACAAAAAGCTTTTCGGAGATGTTTGGTCATGGGCAGGTGAGTATCGACTTACGGAAAAAAACATCGGTATAGATCCACTTCAAATTTCAGTGCAGTTACGCATGCTGCTCGACAACGCGAGCTTTTGGGCGGAGCATCAGACGTTTTCGCCTTTGGAAGCGGCTGCTCGTTTTCATCATAGGTTGGTACAGATCCATCTGTTTCCTAACGGCAACGGACGACACGCACGTATTGCAACTGACATTATGCTTGAAGAAGCATACGACCATCCACCCATTGCATGGGCAAGTGGCTTCGATCTGCAAGCTGACAATAAACGTCGTGAAAATTATATTGCCGCCCTTCGCGCCGCTGATGCTGGCGATTTCCAGCCACTTTTTGCTTTTGTTGAGATCGGTATCTAAGTGAAATAAATCTAACACGCCTTTCTAAGACAGTTGGACGAGCGTTAGGTTGGATTCGACAAAAGAGATGAAGCGAGAGATATTGAAATACTTTGTGCATGGCGAAAAATTGTGCGTGGTGCAGCGCGCTTATTTTGTTGCCAGCATTATACGTTATAGCGCAAGTTTTCTATGCGTCCTTTTGTGCGCAAAAGTGCGGCATTGATGGCATCCAATGTTTCAGCTCGCTCAGCTATTTCGACGTAGGTTAAGTCGATGTCTACGAACAATCTTGGCATGTTCTGCAAAAACAAATTGATGGCCGTACCGCCATGCATTGCAAAACAATGCTCTTTCGCGATTTTTGGCAACACATTCAGAAGCAGCTTCACCTGTCTTCTATAAGCTTCATTCATGCCATTGACTCCAGCGCTTTCGGTACGGTGATTTGATACTTCGCTACATAAACGCCATCAGCTACTATCGAGCGCTTACCAGAGCCCAGGTCCACGTTGTCTAAATTGAGGTAACGTACCCAGTCATGGTTTGCTTTGTCGGCCATATAAAGGAATAGACGTTTGACCTTGATTGAATTGCAAGCCTCAAGCAGTTTTTGCACGGATGCCGGTCGTAGGTTGTTCAGCCCCTCCATTAACTCGAACAGCTCCGTTAATGATTGTGACTTTGGTGCGAGGTATAAACATTCCATGATTGCGCGTGCAGGGTCGGATACCTTCACTTTAAATTGCTTATGCGATAGTTCGATCAAACCAAGCTCCGGCGGTAGGAAATTGGTGAGCGTGCATTTTATGTTCACGCCCCAATCCCGTTTTTTAAACCAAAGCGGTAAATGCTCACCCTGGTCGCCAAACAGTTGCGCATGTTTTGGAGAGAGCTCTAAATAATGTGATTTGCCCTGCAACGCCAAAGCAGTCTTACCCCCTGGATGGACGGATAGACCCAGTTGGGTTTGCAGTGCATATACAGCCCCCAGATAATCGACCTGATCGCCGAAGCGGATTAATGCACCCGTACCGACAGATTCAAACCACTGACTGTTCTTATAACGCTTTTGCAGGTCGTTGCTGTAACCATTATCAGCAAGCCAGGCAGAGCAAAGCACAACCCCGGCGGGTTGGGCTCTGAGTAGCTTGTTTAATTTAGATGGTGATTCGGTACTCATAGTGCCAACCTACTATAATTTATAAACCAAATTAACTGTGAGTTTATATTATTTTATATTAAGGAGCTATTAGTACCCAATAATTTAAATTTTTAAACAGTTAGGAGTAGATTGATGCTCAACCAAAGAAACAAGCATGCGACTTCGAGTTGCCGCCCTTCGTGCACATGACTTTTAGAACCATACCGATTGTTGAATACCAAACCAATACATGCAATAATCTACATATATTAATTAATGAATGTGTTGTGTATGGATATTATTAAGTTTTACAAATGCCTCTCTGATATCAATCGGCTGACCTGCCTTTGCCTAATCCATGAGGCCGGAGAGGCTTGCGTTTGCGAAATCACAGACGCGCTTCGCGTTGACCAACCAAAAGCCTCCCAGTACTTAGGGCAGTTGCGAAAGTGTGGGCTCGTTACAAGTGAGCGTCGGGGGAAATGGATGTACTACCAATTGTCGCCTGAGCTTCCGAATTGGGCCCGTGCCGTCATTAAATCGACGCTCGACAACAACAGAACTGAGTTTCAGCGAGCTTTTCCAAATATCTTCTGACACAGCGGTAAATGGACAGAGCCAATGAACGAGCAACTAGATACGCCAAATTTAAACGCTGAACGAATTCAGACACCGATTCGGCCCAACTTTTCAGCATCCGCATCTGTGCATCCACCGCGTATCCTCTTGTTATATGGATCGCTTCGTAAACGTTCATTCAGCCGTTTAGTGATTGAGGAGAGCGCTCGACTGTTGACCCTCATGGGAGCCGAGGTGCGAATTTTTAATCCTGAAGGGTTACCTCAGCCGGACACGGAAGACGAGAAGCACCCAAAGGTACAAGAGCTGCGTGACCTGATGACCTGGTCTGAAGGTCAGGTTTGGTGCTCACCCGAGCGGCATGGCGCCATGACTGGTATCTTTAAAACCCAGTTGGACTGGGTGCCATTGAGCATAGGAAGTGTTCGCCCAACGCAGGGGAAAACCCTTGCGGTTATGCAGGTTTGTGGTGGTTCCCAATCGTTCAATGTTGTGAATCAGCTGCGCGTGCTGGGCCGCTGGATGCGCATGTTCACCATTCCGAATCAATCATCGGTCGCCAAAGCTTATCTTGAGTTTGACGACAATGATCGTATGAAACCTTCACCCTATTACAATCGCATCGTCGATGTTTTAGAGGAATTGATGAAGTTCACGCTGCTGTTGCGCGATAACCAGTCACTGCTTGTTGACCGGTATTCTGAGCGTGTTGAAAGTGCCGATGCGTTAAGCCAACGCGTAAATCTGCGTTCAATTTAGGGAGTTGGTAATGACTAAAGCTTTGAAAACACCGTCTGCGTCCGAGGGCATGGGCTTATTTGAACGCTACTTATCGTTATGGGTGGCACTGGCCATTGTTGCTGGCGTGCTAATCGGGCAGTTCGCTCCAACTATTCCCGAAACACTTTCACGGTTTGAATATGCTCAGGTGTCGATTCCTGTTGCGATTTTAATTTGGGCCATGATTTTCCCGATGATGTTGCAAATTGACTTTACCTCAATCAAAAATGTGCGCCGGCAACCCAAAGGTCTTGTCATCACCACCACAGTAAACTGGCTAATTAAGCCGTTCACCATGTTCGCGATTGCCTGGTTCTTCTTCATGGTGGTGTTTGAACCTTTTCTAGCCACTGAAACTGCAAGCCAATATTTGGCGGGTGCCATTTTGTTAGGTGCAGCGCCCTGTACAGCTATGGTATTCGTTTGGAGTTATCTCACGCGGGGTGACGCTGCTTACACCTTGGTTCAGGTTGCGATTAATGACCTCATCATGCTGGTGGCTTTCGCGCCTATTGTGGTGCTGTTGCTTGGTGTTTCTAATATTCAAGTACCCTGGGACACGGTTATTTTGTCGGTCGTGCTTTATATCGTGATTCCATTGGCTGCAGCGGTTTTCGTGCGCCAGGTGTTGATTATACGTCGAGGTAATCAGTGGTTTAAAAACGTTTTTATGAAGCGCATTTCTCGCGTTACACCTATAGGATTAATTGCGACCTTAGTGTTGCTGTTTGCATTTCAGGGTGATGTGATTATTGCCAACCCGTTGCATATCCTGTTGATTGCGATCCCGTTAATCATTCAAACCTTCCTGATTTTCTTTATCGCCTACGGCTGGGCGAAAAAATGGAAAGTTCCGCATAATGTTGCAGCGCCTGCCGGCATGATTGGTGCCAGCAATTTCTTCGAGCTAGCGGTCGCGGTAGCGATTGCGCTGTTTGGCTTACAATCCGGTGCGGCGTTAGCCACTGTGGTTGGTGTTTTGGTGGAAGTCCCGCTGATGCTGGCCCTTGTTCGAATCGCGAATAAAACCCGCCACCACTTTCAGAGTTGAGGTTACCATGATCGTTATTCACCACAATCCCGATTGCGGCACATCCAGAAATGTGTTGCAGATTATCAAGGATGCAGGTTACTCACCCATTGTGGTCGACTACTTGCACGAAGGATGGAGCAAACCTCAGCTCTTGGCGCTATTTGCGGCCGCTGACTTAACGCCGCGACAAGCTTTGCGGGTGACTAAGTCGCCAGCAGAAGCGCTTGGCTTACTTGATGAAAACGTTGGTGACGACGAGCTAGTGTCCGGAATGCTTAAACATCCGATACTAGTGAATCGCCCCATCGTTTGCACCCCGAAAGGCGTTAAGCTTTGCCGACCCAGTGAAGCGGTGCTAACACTACTCGATGAGTGGCCTCCCGGGCCCTATTTTAAAGAAGATGGTGAGCAAATATTAGATAGCGAAGGCAACCTTATGAAACACAATGCAAATGGATAAATTATGAAATTACTTATTTTTCTTGGCAGTGTTCGACAAAGTACCCCACCAAAACCAGCGCGACTGGGCGAGCGAGTGGCTTTAGCTTGTCAGCGTGTGTTACAAGCAAACTTTCCAGACATGAACGTTGAGATTATTGACCCGCTGGATATTGAACTCGATCCGGTTTTTAAACCGCACTTTGCGTATTCAAGTCAATCTGCCCCAGAGCAATTAAGCCAGCTTGCAGATAAAATCGAAACAGCCGATGCTTATGTAATGGTCAGCCCTGAATATAATCATTCTATGAGCCCAGCATTAGCGAATCTTCTTAATCACTTTGGTGCGTCATTATTTTCTTACAAACCCAGTGCTATCGTAACCTATTCAGCTGGTCAATGGGGCGGCGCTCGGGCAGCTATTAGTATGAGAGCATTTTTAAGCGAGCTTGGTTGTTTGCCGGTTTCGGCCATGCTTCATTTTCCGAAAGCTCAAGAGGTATTTGATGAAAGTGGCGATTATCTCGAATCTGTTAGCGATGCAGACCGTTGGGATAGTTACTTCAATCGTACTTTTTTGCAGTTGCGTTGGTGGTGTGAGGCAAGCCTCAAACAACGTGACGCACAGGATCCTCATCAGCTCATCAGTGATTTTAAGCAATCACCCAGTCAGCGTAATGCACCAGATTAAGGTCAACCAAAAAAACAAGCGTGCTGGTCATCAGTCACAAGTTTTAAAAACTCACGAAGTTGCTTAACCTTAGGGGATGGTTCGTATGCATGCCACTTTAAGTCAGCACGCTGCCAATACACTTTCCAGCAGTTTTGCGTTTTCACAAAGGTTGTTTTTGCTACCGGCAGTTCCATGGTTTCGGAAGGATTTTGCCATTGCGGTCTGATCTCGAAAATCTCAATACTCTGATTTTCAATTCGGTAAGCAAGGTCAAGCTCTGGTCGTATGTGCACGGGCGGTCTTCGTATCGCCATGAACGCTTCAAGTTCTTTCTCACATTTCTTAATTTCGAATTCACTGAGTGCCATGGCAGATTACCTAAAGCGGGAAAAAGGAGCAGGATTTTAACCAAAAACACCTGATTTATACAGGAAGTTCAGTAGCCGATCGTCTGGCTAACTATCCTTTTTTCCATACCCCTTTGTGCCAAGTTTTGCAGAGTTCTGGCGGTACCTTGATTTTAACAGGTGCGTTATCTGGCTAAATGGCCTCGTTAAAATATCCCTAAGACCCCTATAAGACGTGGCCTGCACGGTTGGTACCTTCTCTCACCATTTAACGTCAGCCAGTCGCTATTTACTCCGGAGGCGGAGGTCACAGGTTCGACTCCTGTCGGGCGCGCCATTTCCCTAGCCTGCAGAGATTTTCCTCCTTTCGTATCTACTCTAAATTCTTTTCTTTGCTGATTTTTCGGCGTGACCGTTAGCTATTGTGGCTGATTTGGCGCTGGATCAGGGCTGTGTCCATTCTGTGTCCAGATTGTGGCCGCGGTTGCGGGTGACAAATTAGCGGATGTAAATTTTGACCTTTGCCTAATCTAATAATAAAACGAACTCCTCCAGAGAAAAAGTAATCGGCTCACTACATGCTTTATTTAGCAGGTGGAGCTGTGTAGTAATTTCCGTTATCGCTCCAGAACTATAACCAGCCTGAGTCGTTCATAACGAAATATTCGCCAAACGTGTTTTCTTCAACATTCTCAATTTTTGTTCCGTGTTTTATATCGCTTAATGTTACTTCATGCTTGCTAATTTCACCTGGCCCGAATACTTGGGCAATATAATGCTTTCCGTTTTCGCTATACAAATACATCGTTGTCTCCAAACCGTTTTTGGCATCCCACTTCCCTATTATTTCACCTACTATTCCGGGATCTACTGATTCAAGAGCGTCCTTTTCTGCAGTAGTTTTGCCCATAATATTTACATTCAATATTGGAGCGTAGTCGGTTCTTGCCCAGTAAACAGAAGTGCTCAACCTTTAATCGAGTTTAAGGGGCTGGAAAGACTGAAAATTCGTGTAGTTATAACCTAATCCTTGTTAAACCATAGCTTTCTGGTTTTTAGCGAAACTATTTATGATTTTGCTAAATAGGGGGAAAGGAATTGTGCTACCAGTTCAGCACACAGGCCGACCTCAACTTTTACGCCTCCCGCCGTTAGTATCTCTGCGCCTTTACCATTGTTTCTGATGTCTGGGTCGAGCATTGCGATAATCACATGCTTGATGCCCGAAGCGAGAAGTGTGCTTGCGCAAGCAGCAGTCCGGCCGACAAAAGAACAAGGCTCTAAAGTGACGTATGCAGTAACGCCGCTTAGGTCTCCTGAATGAGCATTTAAAGCCTCTACTTCTGCATGACTTCCACCAATGGCCTGCGTAAAGCCTTTGGATATTACTTCGCCATCTTTAACCAGCACACATCCGACAGGAGGATTCGGTTCACAGTGGGGAAGTGCTTGTTTGGAAATATTCAAAGCTTCCAGCATGAATTTTTCAGACATTTGAAACCTTCACCCCCGGTTTAGCTGGTTTACTTTAGTATGCCGTCATCAACAGCCTGCTCAAGTTTACTTCTGATGACAGACCAAAGCGCTTTGATGTCGCTCTCAATTCGTTGGTTTACGGAAAGCCCCTTACCTTTAGTAATTCCATGCGCCTTCCAGTTGGGGTTCTACTTCGTTATCACGGACGGTTTAAAATCGCGCTAAACTGCTGATCTTGTTTTGCCAGTCTACGACGCATTCTTGGATTATGAAACCGCTCAATATAATCAAAAATATCTGAACGAGCTTTATCCCTTGTTCGATAATGGCGATAATTCACTCTTTCACGCTTCAGTATCCCAAAAAATCCTTCACAGCCGGCGTTGTCGCTGCAGTTACCGACTGCGCTCATGCTGCTGATCAGGTTATTAAATTTGAGAGCACGCTGATAATCACCGCTGGTAAATTGAGAACCGCTATCCGAATGTAAAATCACAGGCTGATTGCCTGTTCGTTGCCAGACGGCCATTTCCACTGCGCGAACAACCATGTAACGATCCTGCCGATGATGCATAGACCAGCCCACTATCAGTTTGCTGTACAAGTCGAGCACAACGCACAGAAACGGTTTACCTTCGGTGGTTTTGACTTCGCCATTTAGTTTCAGGCTCTGTTGCTGTGAAGTCACGTGCCAGGTGATCTTTAAGGCCAGCGGGTCTGGCGGCCGGTCGCTTTCGGCCTCGTCCTTTCTTATGAGTCCAGCCCTGAAAGCCATTAACGGCCATTAAGCGGGCCACACGATTCAGACTCACTCGTTCACCTTCAATAGACAGATCTTCATGCATACGTGGTGCGCCAATTACACCACCACTGTCCTCGTGGATCTCCTTAATGCGCGTCAGTATCCGCTGATTTTCGACGTCCCGGGCACTGGGAGGCTGTGCTGCCCAGGCGTAATATCCGTTGGGTGACATTTTCAGACATCGACACATTAAGCGTATCGGAAACTTATCTCGGCAACGCTCTATCGCCTGATATCTCAGAACGAGTCTTTTGCGAAGAACGTTGCCGCTTCTCGCAAAAATCCCGTTCCTTTTTAAGCCGGGAATTCTCGCGTTTAAGCCGCGCCATTTCTTCGTCACGGGGGTTACTTGATCCCTTGAAAGCTTTTTAGAGGATGGTTCGGCTTCACGCCGCCACCGGCTGAGCAAAGAGTAATTTAAGGCCAGACTTCCGACTTTAAGCCGATCTATTAGAGTTCCGCAGAGTTAAAACGGTGAGTGGTGCAATGATAAGGACTGAACCTATATAAAACCTTGCGTCAGGGGTTTCGGTAAAAAACACAATCCCCAGTATTACCGCCCCAATAAGGCCTGTATACTCGGCGCTGGTGACTTTGTTGCTTTCTGCGGCTCGATAAGCAAAAACGCAGGTACCGGCATAAATCATCGCAAACAAACTGGAGCCCACTGAAATTAAAAAAGTACTGACATCAAAACTGGCACCTTCAAACCATGCCATTGCAGAAGCTAAAGGAATACCCAATAGGTTAGTTAAGTAAAGCGTGTCCAGAATACTGTGTTCAGCCGGAAGCTTTTTTACTAGCAGATTATTGAGCGCCAGGGTTGTAGCAACCACCAGGGCCGCCAACGCAAAAATGTTTGTAGAGGAGGGGTTCACAATTACCAATACGCCAACCATGCCTAAGACTGCAGTAATCAAAGATAAGCGTGTGACACGCTCTTTAAAAAACATGCGGGCTAATACAACCGTGATAATAGGCGCCGCATAAAATATGGCATTCGCAGTCGCTAGCGGTAAAGTGGTTAATGATATCACCATAAACACCGTACCGAGTAAAAAAATATGAGCGCGAGTGGCATGCCAACGTATATTCTTAGGCAATAATGGGCGCTTAAAAAGCAACATAAACGGTAAAAGCATCAGCGTGGCACTTATTTGACGGTATAAAACAAATTGAAAAGGTGCCTCAAAACCATCCAGTAGCTTAATCAAAGAATCTGAGAGAATAACGATGTTATTTCCTAAGACCAACATAATAATAGCCATGAGCAATGAGCGATCCACCTTTGTTCTCCTCTTTAAACTGTTAGCGATGAGGGCATTTTACGTGGCTCTTTTTATTAAATATAATGATATTAACTAATTTTCACATGAGGTTTTTAGATAATGAGCCTTCCGCTTCGCTCCATCCATTATTTTGTTGAAGTTGCGCGTTGCGAGAGCTTTTCCCTGGCAGCAGAGCGCTTACATGTGTCACAAAGTGCCGTGAGTCATCAGGTGGCACTACTTGAAGGATATTTGGGTGATGATCTCTTTGTTCGGCGGGGCCGCAAAATTTTGTTAACAGCAGTCGGCGAGAACTATTTTAATGAAGTTGCTGGAGCAATTAACGCGATTGAAGGGGCGACTGCAAACGTCAGGCAATATGATACCCGGCAGGTAAAGCTGGCGGTGCATGGTTCGTTAGCGGTAAAGTGGCTGATACCGGCCCTCGATGAGTTCCGACAACGCTATCCTAATGTGGAATTGACGCTGCAAATGCTGACTCAGGATGGTAATTTTGATACCCAGTGGGCTGACTGCTTTATTACAACACAGCCGCCAGGCATGGGTTATCAGCGCTACCATTTGTATGATGAAACGTTAAAGCCCTATTGTTCAAAAGCATTATGGGCTGAGGCTCATCGGCTCGAAAGTGCGGGTGACCTCATTCAATATCCATTACTGTCAGCGATAAGCGCATTTGCCAGCGGCGAACCGGGAACCGACTGGCAGCGTTGGTTTAAAAAAGCCAACCTTCGGTTACCTGTGAGCGCTAGGGTTCACCACTTTAGTCATTTATTACTTGCTGCCGAGGCGGCTAAATACGGACAGGGAATTGCGCTGTTAAATGAGTTTATGACAACCGAGCAAGAGCGTGAAGAAAGTTTGTTTGAATTGCCGTTTCACAGTATTCAAACCGATGACAGTTTCTATTTTGTTTACCCTTCCAGTACCGCTAAAAGTCCCGGGCTTGAGTCCCTGGGCGATTGGTTGGTCGCTTTATGCCGTACACGGCATTAGTCTTGATACTTAACTTGTCAGCCTTAGCAATACTGGCCTCGAGTTCTCTCCATGTAGCGATGTGTCTCGAGCCTAATGGCAATGAGGAACCCAGAATTTATCTTGTAAAAACTGAGTGGGTAGAATCCAGGCGCTGCTAAGAAGCGCCCGGTAGATTTAAATTCCCAAAGTTACAGCATAAGTTAACATCAGTACCGAGAGTCCAATGAAGATAATACACAGAGGCAGAAACTGCATAGGGAGGTTTAGCTCCCTTTCAAGAGCACTTGCTCCTACCAAATTATAGGCGTTTTAGTTAATATTTAAACCACGGTGATTGCTAATCGACGCATAATTTAGGGTAGTGGTTATCTGGCTAACTATCCTTTTTTCCATACCCTTTTGTGGCAAGTTTTGCAGGGGTTGGAGATAAAACGCTAAAACATCTGGCTAAATGGCCTCGTTAAAATATTCCTGAGATCCCTATAGAACGTGGCCTGCACGGTTAGTAACTTCTCTCACCATTTAACGTCAGCCAGTCGCTATTTACTCCGGAGGCGGAGGTCACAGGTTCGACTCCTGTCGGGCGCGCCATCTTTTGAAGTTCTCGCATTGATAGTAACTATTAACTCAATTTCTCTTGTGTCCATTCTGTGTCCCAAATTATCTCCGACTACACGCTTACGATAACTTTGTTATTTTAGTAGGGCGTTTTACCCTTCATTGCTTTCCTAACTGTCAACAAAGCACAATTAACATATGCTGCTCTGAAAGAATTAAAAAAACGGTAATATTTTCGACAACTGGATCGTCTTTAAGTCGAGATGTGTTTTTGGAGAATGACATTGCAGCAACACAAAGCGAAAATATCTGACTTGGCACTGCAACACGGGAGGCTAGTCTTTCACTGCGCATATCGACTGTTAAGCGATACACACCTTGCAGAGGATGTGACTCAAGACGTATTTATTAAACTGTTTAAAAAATCTCTTAAAAGCATGAACGAGGTGAAAAACTGGCCTGCTTATTTAAAGTCTATGGCAGTTACCACAGCGATTGATTATCTACGTCGTAATAAAAGATTAGCGGAAGACGACTTGGAAAGCGTGCCTGAAAATGAAAGTGATACATCAAGGCACCCTTTGAACCAAGTTTTACGAGACCGTGATTTGATACTGTTCAAACAAGCCCTTTTGCAATTGACAGAGCAAGACGCTCACATATATTGCCTGCGTCATGTCGAAGGATACTCTTACCAAGAAATCGCCGAATTAATGCATGTCTCTAGCAATTCAGTCGGCGTATCCCTGCATCGCTCACAGCTAAAACTCTCCAGTATCGTAGGTAAATCAGAATATTTAGGAGCTCGTCATGAACACTAATCACGATTCTATTCAGACTATGCTTAATAAAGTTAAGGGACAAAAGCCTTCGGAACATGACGATATAGCAATGCAGTCCCGACTTCACGCTGCCATTGATGCACAAGACAACCCTGTAGATGAAGAAGAACCCGGCAACGGTATGATTCGTCTTTGGAGTTGGTTAAAAACCGCCTCACAACCAAAGCGATTTGGCTTTGCTGGAACGGCTGCCGCTTTGGTGCTAACCGCTGTGTTGATTATCACCACGTCGGTGAGCAAACCTGCATTTGCATCGGTGGTCAAGAAGTTAAGCGAAATCACCAGTATGGTGTACACAGGACAAATGCAGTCGGATGACCAAGTTATTATGACAGTAGAGGTTTTTTACCAATCGCCCAGTAAAATTAGGGTGGTCAACACACCGCTTCCAGACATTGAAGGTGCACCTTCAGTAGTGAACGTGATGGATACTAAACTTGGTAAGGGGTTAATACTCTTCCCTGAACGCAAAGTTGCCATGCCTATTAATTTTACGCCTGGTCAAAACGCGAAAGAGGCGCTGGAAAATGAGTTACTTGATTGGCACACGAAAATTTTAAATTACGACGGTGAAGTGAAGAGTGAACCAGGTGTAGTTATCGATGGAATAGAAACGACTGTCTTTACAGTGGAGCCTGAAAACATGAGATTGACTTTATGGGTCGATCCTAAGACTGAATTACCTATTCGTATAAGAGTAGAGACAATGGATGGACCGTATTTTGTTTTTGAGGCAGATGTGGCATTTAATGAAGCGATAGACCCTGAAATGTTCGACTTAGCGCCATCTGGCTATGAAATTATGGGAGCGGATTCGGAGTAAGCCAGGCTGTTGCCGAGCTCGGGCACTTGCGAATCGGCCGTGGCGCTACGGGGTTATAAACCATCAGTAATGCCCGAGTCGGCAACGACAGAACGAGTATCCCAACTAAAATCCAGAAGGATACTTGCCAGAACATGTTTAACTCCCTTTACGTATAACGGTTCTTTTTCAACAGGTCTTTGCCTATTATTCTTTACCAAACTTTCCGGCTATCTGCTCTGTTTACCAATTTACTTATTAAGTAAGCAGCTAAGAAAAAAGCAGGCGTCGCAAAAATGTCTGGATGCATAATCCAGGTTGCCAGTCCCAGTAACACGCTTAAGTACTCGACCCAAACGAGTTTATTTCTTCTATTGACGCCAAACAAACTTAATTTGAACCAGACCGGTTGTTGCTTCCAGTATTTAGATTCTTTATCAATCACAGTAATTTCCTCCGTTAGCTTCGACACATCAACTTCGAATACAGAGGCCAGTGATTTAAGAGATTCCATACTTGCTTTATTGCCGCTTTCTATACGTTGAATTGTTCTTACACTCAAGCCTGACATTATCGCTAATTGTTCTTGAGACCAATTTTTACGTTCTCTCAATTTTTTAATCATTCAAATTCTCCTGGTATCTGTATTCAGGCTCAATGATGAAGCAACAACGTCGGTGTCGGTCACGAAATATACACGACAGACGGGCGACACTAACTGTAGTGGTCAAGAGAAGCTAACCACAGGTTTACGATTTTCCTGTGCCTTCAGTTTGACTAATTCATTATACACGTCAATAATTAACGTGTATAAAGTATATTGCAAACCAAAAGAGCATCACATGTTAAATCATGAAGCGGGCAAAACGCTAAAGCAAAAACTTCCTCTCGGTATGATAGCAACAAAGCGTTGGCTACAAGAGCAGGGCTTGAGTTTGCACTATATCGACAACTCCGTCCGACGAGGAGCTTTAATCGTTGCTACGCCCGGGGTCTATTATCGCGAAGAAGCTTACCCAACCTGGCAAGGTGTTGTGGCTTCATTGCAGCGAATAGCTACGTTCGCAGTCAATGTGGGGGGCCTGACAGCTCTAGAGTTAAATGGTGTAAGCCATTACGTAAATCAAAGTGGAAAACCTACGATTGGTCTATATTGTCCTGAGAAGCTGCCTGTATGGGTTGATAAAATTGGTGTGGAAGCTACTTTCGAATGGCATGGAACGAAGCGATTGTGGCCAGAATCACTCATGCGCGACCAGCGCGTTCTCCGTCCTTATGAATGGTCAAAAGGTTTGCCGGAAATAACGTATTCTTGTGTTGAAAAAGCTTATCTGGAAGTGCTCAACGAGGTACCTAAACATATCAGTTTTGAGCATGCTGATGCGCTGCTTCAGGGGTTGCATAACTTATCACCCCGGAAGTTAGATACGCTGCTAAAAAACTGCCTTAATGTCAAAGTAAAACGGCTATTCTTTTGGCTAGCGGAGCGCAATCAACAGCCCTGGTTTAAACGTTTAGTGTCAACAGACTACGATCTAGGCTCAGGTAAAAGAGCTATCGCGGTAAATGGTCGCCTGGAAAGCAAATGGCAGATCACGGTACCCAAGGAGATGTAAATTATCATGGATAGAAATAGCATTTATTATCGGCAGGTTCAGTTGCTTATGCAGGTGTTACCATTTGTTGCGGCTCATGACTGCTTTGCGCTCAAAGGCGGCACAGCGATTAACCTATTTGTCAGAGACTTTCCGCGACTGTCGGTTGATATTGATCTCGTTTTTCTACCTATGATGGATCGAGATGAAGCACTTAATACGATCACTAGTCACCTGGAGAAAATAGGTAAAAAGCTCACAGCCGAAATTCAGAATGTGACTGTCATACGCCCATTTGAAGTCAAAAAAGACGCGCTCCGTTTATTGGTGGAGCGTGAGGTTCGCGGTACAAAGGTTCAGATAAAGATAGAACTGTCACCCGTACTTCGAGGAACTGTCTACAAACCGACAACCTTGAGTGTTACTGAAGCGGTGGAAAATGAATTTGGCTTCGCAGAAATTTCCGTGGTTAATTTCGCCGATCTCTATGCTGGTAAGATTTGCGCCGCGCTCGACCGGCAGCACCCCAGAGATTTGTTTGACGTAAAACTACTTCTGGATAACGAAGGCTTCACTGATGATATTCGTAAAGCGTTACTTGTTTATATTGTCAGCCACCCCCGTCCTATTTCGGAGTTATTACGACCTCATTTCAAAGATATTTCCGAACTTTATGAGGGGGAGTTTAAATCGATGGCGGACATCGATGTCCCATTCGCGGAGCTTGTGGCTGCGCGTGGGAAAATTGTAAAACTCATGCATGCGGCATTTACTGACGAGGAGAGGTCGTTTCTTTTGACGTTTAAATCACGCAAACCGGATTGGTCATTACTCGGACTTGATGGTGTTGATCGGCTACCGGCGGTTAGGTGGAAGCTGAAAAATCTTGGAGAAATGAGTGAGGAAAGACATCGGAGAGCTTATAACAGACTTGTGGATGCACTCAATTCAGTGGGTTTAGTTACGAGATAATCCATATATGCATTATTTGACTATATTCCATATATAAACTAAATTTTTATATTCTCTATTTAGTATAAATGCCTATATTCTATATAAGGAATTAAAATGCGAATCACCACTCCCGGTTCCTTGGGTAAATATATAGCACAACGGCGACAGGAAGCTGGTTATAGCCAAATGGAATTAGGCAAACGGATTGGTAAAGATCAGCGTTTTATATCCCGTGTTGAGACCAAAACATCATCCATTACTTTCGCTAACTTAATGAAAGTAATGGCTGCTTTGAACATTCGGTTCGATATTTCTAATTCCGCAGATGACGGTTATGAAGTCTTAAATAGGGTCAGGAAAGCGTCTGTGGATGAAAATCTCCCGCAAACCAAGCATCGGCCTCTTGATGCGCTTAAGAGCAATCGTAGGCCTATTGTGATTCGAAAATCACCACCTAAAAAGTAAAAGGAAGATTCGTCATGCCAAGGCGCAAGGCTACACGAGAATTACATTGCGGGATTAATGGAATAAAAGTAGGAACCGTAAGGCGGAAAAGTGGCACCTTCGAGTTTATTTATGATGATGAATGGTTGGGAGCAGAATATGCGCATTCGATAAGCTTGTCACTGCCAATGACATCTAAACGACATACAGGCGAGCGCGTTCGTTATTTTTTTGATAATTTGTTGCCAGATAATGAAGAAGTTCGTCAGCAAATTGTTGATAGAATCGGCGCTTACTCAACAGACACTATGGATTTGCTATCAGCTATCGGGCGTGACTGTGTGGGAGCGTTATCTCTTTCCTTAACGGAAATACCTCCAGAACCATCTATGCAGATGAACCCGGTCGATGAGAATGAAATCAATGAGATTTTAAATCATGCGGTTACCGGGCATACCCTCGGAATGGGGGATGACGATACTTTTCGTATTTCTATTGCAGGAGCTCAGGAAAAAACAGCATTAACCTATCACCGTGGTCAGTGGCATCAACCGATAGGTAACACTCCTACAACCCATATTTTTAAAATGGCTATGGGAGAGTTACCTAGTGGCATAAATATGGAGCAAAGTGTCGACAATGAATGGTTTTGTTTACGCTTTATGCATCATTTAGGGTTTGATGTAGCGCACGCTGAGATAGAAGTTTTTGGTGAGCAAAAGGTACTTGTTGTCGAACGTTTTGATAGACATACGGATGAAGATGGTCAAATTTTAAGGATAAGCCAGGAAGATATGTGCCAGGCTCTGGGCAGAGCCGGGCAATCGAAGTATGAAGATAAAGGAGGCCCGGGCGCTTTTGAAATATCGGATCTGCTCGCAACAAGTCAGCAAGGTTTAAAAGATCAGCAAGTGTTTTTTTTGAGTCAATACGTATTCTGGTTACTGTGTGCTATTGATGGTCATGCAAAGAATTTCAGTGTTTATTTGGACGCTTCGGGTTATTGGTTAACGCCAATCTATGATGTCCTTTCAGCGTATCCAACCCTGGGTAAAATACAGCCGAAAAAAGCTAAAATGGCAATGAGGGTAAAAAGTAAAAACTCCCATTATCATTGGCATAAAATTTTACCTCGGCATTGGCCTAATCATGCCAAATTTTCTGGCCTTTCCCCCGATATTGCTCAAGAATTAATTGGTGCGATAAATGAGGAGTTGCAGGGTGCTCTTGATAAAACCTGGGCTGATGCTCCCGAACACTTTTATCGGGAAACAGGAGAACAAATAACCAAAGGCGTTCTGGATCTAGCAAGGAAAAAACTGCTGATATGAACGATCTAAAAAGTTATTTGGAAGTGTTCCTTCATTAACCCAGAAGGATACTTGCCAATCATGGTGGCGTGTCCCGTGGCGCTCAAAGCTGGCTCCCCAATACACGATGGCTGTAGCAGTCGATATTAACGCGAAGACAGAGAATTTTTGGGACTTCGGCGGCCTTCCCACAACTAAAACTTTGAACAAACACAAAACTTGCTACTGAGTGGTTTTGGATTTATAACAAAGAAAGGTCGAAAACGGCTATCCGCGGCATCCATTCGAGGTGGTAAACGAGTTGGTTCAATAATAAAAGGGACAGAACATGAAGGTTGTTATACGCAGCTTTTTGCTGGCTATATGTTTGCTGACGGTGAACTCCGCATTCAGTAAACAAAGTGTAGCGGATGAAAGGGAAGCCTATATCCGGGCTAACTACACCAAATATGAATATCAAATCCCGATGCGCGATGGCGTAAAGTTATTCACGTCGGTTTACGTACCCAATGATACCAGCAAATCTTACCCTATTATGATGCAGCGAACGCCTTATCGCGTTGCACCGTACGGGGTAGACGAGTATAAAAAACGTTTGGGACCGAGCGAAGCATTTGAAAAAGACGGTTTTATTTTTGTCTTCCAGGACGTGCGCGGCAAGTTCATGTCGGAGGGGGATTTCGTCAACATGCGCCCGCAGGATGCCTACACTCGCGGAAAGAACGCAACGGATGACGCCACAGATACGTACGACACGATTGATTGGCTCGTAAACAATATAAAGGGTAACAACGGAAAAGTGGGTATGTGGGGAACCTCTTACCCCGGTTACTACACGTCGGTGGCATCAATTAACAGTCACCCTGCGCTTAAGGCAATTTCTCCTCAGGCTCCCATTGCTGATTGGTTCTTTGATGACTTTCATAGAAATGGTGCTTTCGTCACGCCTATGGCTTTCATATTTTTTGATACCTTCGATAAGCAGCGCGATGGCACCTTCGCTTACTGGCCTGAAGGTATGAAAACTGAAACGCCAGACGGCTATCAGTTTTTCAAAAATCTTGGGCCACTTTCCAATGTAAACGATAAGTACTTTAACGGAGAACGCCCATTTTGGAATGAGATTATTCAGCATCCAAATTACGACGATTACTGGAAGGCGCGGAATGTCTTACAGCACTTATCAAACACTAAGCCTGCCACGCTAGTTGTTGGCGGTTGGTATGATACAGAAGACCTTTACGGACCGCTTTATACCTATCAAACCATGTCAGACAACAATAAGAAGGATCATGTTCAACTGGTCATGGGGCCCTGGTATCACGGTCAATGGCAAAGCGAGCAGGGCGGTACTGAACTTGGAGAGGCTCATTTTGGTTTTGATACCAGTGCTTGGTTTCAAAGAGATGTGTTGCTGCCATTTTTTAAAGAGCACCTAAAAGGTGCTGATGAAGCCAATCTGACTAGGGCAACCATGTTCGAAACCGGCAGTAATCGCTGGCGTCATTTTGAAGCTTGGCCGCCTAAGGATACATCTAGAGAAACCCTGTATTTAGCGGATGACGAAAAAATCGTTGAGCAGGAAAACAATACGGGTAGCAGCGAGTACCTAAGTGATCCTAACAAGCCGGTTCCTCATTCTGCCGAAATCAGTCGCGGCTGGGATAGACCATACATGGTAGAAGATCAGCGTTTTACGGCGAGAAGACCTGACGTTCTGGTATTTGAGACCGATACGCTGGAATCGGACTTAACAATTGCCGGCGCCATCGACCTTAACCTATGGTTCGCTACCAATAAATCAGCGGCGGATATTGTGGTGAAGCTTGTCGATGTCTTTCCTTCCATTGATGAGAATACCAATAAGGCTGACATGGAGCGCGGGAACCGCCATGAGCTTGTGCGTTGGGGCGTGTTACGCGGGCGTTTTCGTGACAGTATGAGTGAGCCTAAGGCATTCGTTCCAAATCAACCAACGGAGGTTGGGTTTGAGTTGTACGATGTTTTACATACGTTCAAACGCGGGCATAAGCTGCAGATTCAAATACAAAGCAGCATGTTTCCGTTTCTGGATATTAACCCCCAGAATTACGTTGAAAACATTTTTAATGCAAAAGAGAGCGACTTTACAAAGGCAACTCATAAAATTTATCACAACTCTGAGTATCCGAGTTCGATAAGCTTTAACGTGCTGTAATCGACTCCGACCAGACGTTTGATTTACCGGCGGCTCTTCTAAATTTTTCTATTGAGCCGTTGCTTCAACCTGTGGTTCTCAGCTTTTATCTGCTCAATTTCATCAAGCAGGTTTAGCACTAAATAGAGATCGGCCCAGTCTATATTTAGATCCCGGTTGAGACGCGCCGCCTTTTTTACTGTCATCACAGAGGTAACATGAAACATCCACTGACGTGGGTGTTCTCCGGTGACTGGTACCGCAATCTCATGCTCAATCAGCTCAAGCATGGTTTCGGCGCTGACATTTGCAGAAAGACAGAGCTCTTCGAAACTCAGGTGAAAATTGGGTGAGTACACTTGTTGTAAGGTTGTCATTATCTATCGCTCCATTCGCGACGAGGGTCAAAGGCTTCGCTGTCCGCGAGCTGAGCCCAAAGGGTCTTACTGTTTTCATTTAGTGAGGATGGCATCACAATCTTTATTGTGGCAATCAAATCGCCATTTGAGAGCTTCCCGACCAAGCCTTTGCCTTTTACACGTAAGCGCTGACCTGCCTGGCTGTTAGCTGGAATGGTTAGTTGAACTTTGCCAGAGAGCGTCGGCACCTCTACTTTAGTTCCTAATGCCGCTTCCCATGGCGCGAGCGGTAAGGTGAGCAAAAGATTATTGGCTTCCACATCAAATAATGGATGCGGAAGTATTTTGATGGTTAAGTAAGCATCGCCGCTTGGGGCGTTACCGTAAGCCGGGGCACCTTGTCCTTTTAGTCGAATACGTTCGCCATCTCGTGCGCCAGCAGGAATTTTTACTTTGAGCGATTTTTTTACCTGCTGCTGGTAACCTTGTTGGTCATAAACCGGAATAACGAACTCAATTTGTTTGGTCGTGTCGGCCAAGGTGTCTTCGAGCATAACCGGCCAGTCGAATTCAACATCAGCTCCTTTGGCTTGGTTGGCGTCCTCATACCAAGGTTGCTGACGATGTTGTTGGCGACTGCGGGAACCTGCTGCTCCAAACACTGAGTTAAAGAAGTCAGTAAAGTCCTGATTACCCATCGTACTATTATTAGTGTGATAGTTGGCGCTCGATTTCCTATTTTGATTGTTATAACCGCGTTTGCGAGCCTCGCACAAAGCATCATATTCAGCACGCTTTTCAGCACTATGTAATACTTCATAGGCTTGGGCTACGCGCTTAAAATTCTCGGCTGCATCTGGTAACTTGCTTACATCGGGATGATACTTTCGGCCGAGTTTGCGGTACGCGGTTTTAATTGCTTTACTATCGGCGGTCGGCTCTACACCCAGTACTTCGTAATAATCAATAAACTCCATTGCAAAGCCTTATGTTCGTATTATCGAACCTGAGTATAGCTTTAAAGAAAAATTTCGTCTGTGTTCACAGATTAAAAAAAACAGGTCACCGTTTTAGAGTGAATCCGGTAGGTGTAATGGTGCGATGAGAGTTATTAAAACAACTGCGTAATACCCAACAAAATAGCGTAGCGGCCAGCTTTACTGATGAAAACCAGAATCAAAAATTGCCAGAAGGTTAATCGCAGCATACCGGCTATAAACGTAAGAGGATCGCCAATGAAGGGTGCCCAGGCCATCAGCAGCGACCATTTGCCAAAACGTTCAAACCAGCGGTGCCCACGGGCTAAAGATTTGGGTTTGAACGGGAACCAGCGGCGATCCTGATACCGTACCAAAAAACGACCCAGAACATAGTTGACCACTGACCCCAGCGTATTACCGATTGAGGCCAGCCACCAGATTATCCAGACATCGTAATCCATGCGCTGGGCTGCCACGACCACAAACTCAGACTGAGCAGGCAGTATTGTGGCGGCCAGAAAGGCTGTCAGAAATATACTTAAATACATAAAATCCTATTACGTGGCACAGCTTATAACGGATGTCATCAGCGTAATGGAAATGACAAACACAAAAGTTTTTGACTACACTCAACAATGAACACTCATCAATAAAGCAGAGAGGTACCTCAATGGCATTTGAAAAATGTCCAAAGTGTGAAGATCAGGTACTGGATAATAACTATAGCTGTCCTGCCTGTGGTTTTGTGAAGAGTGAAAAATCGGAGCAAGAGAACCAACCGGGCGAAAACAGCGCGATTACGTCTGAGAACACATCGAAAAGTTTGCAGATACAAGGTGTGTTATCGCTCGTTATTCTTATCGTGGGTGTGCTTTGGTTCTTTTTAACCTCAGAAGAATCTCAACAAAGTAACGAAATCAATGTGATACCTCTGGTTATGTTTATCGGCGGTCTTATCTGGTACATAGTGACGCGCTTTCGAATCTGGCGTTCGCACTCTTCTTAAATGGACTTACGTAAAAGCACAAAAGCCCAACAACACAGTTGCTGGGCTTACGAGTCGTTTGTTCATCAGTCTTTTATACGCATCAACCGACGAATGGCTCTTTACGCACGCAATGCTTTAAAAATCATAGGTGGCAGAAAGGCGAATGTCACGACCGGCCTCATAAGGCCCCACCACGGTTGGGAACACTTCGCTGTAGTCGCCGACACTTGAATGGTTTATGTATTGCTCGTCCAGCAGGTTAGTTACCGCTATGTTCACCGAAAAGTTGTTAGTAATATCCCACGCGCTATAGAGATCAACAACGGTATAACTTGGCTTGTTCAAAGTATACAGCAAGTCGGTCCAGCCATTCTCCAGCGCCTGATGCAGGGTCTTAATATGAATGTCATCTACTCGAGTCACATTAAAGCCAAAGCTCAGGTCGCTTGTAACAAAGTAGTCTGCACCCAAAACAATAGTGTTACCACGGCTGTTACCCAAACCATTAAACTCATAGGCGTTCAAATCGATTGAATCATAACTCTCAGTGTACAAGCCGTCGCGCGGAGAAAGCTCAGAGTCTGCGCTGGAAAAGCCGAAGTACATGTCCAGAGAGTTCCAACGATACGCAAGGTTAAATTCAACACCTGTCGACTCAACGTCACCAATGTTGTTGTAGACAGAGTTCCCTGCAAAACCACTGAAAATGACGTCATATATGGTTGACTGATAAACACTGAATTTTGCATTCAGATTATTAGCACTGTACTCAATCGAGGTTTCGATGTTCTCAACCGTTTCCGGTACGACATCACCGGCGACAACGGGAATATCGTTTCCGTCGTAAAGGTATTCGTCCAGAGTAAAGCCATCGCCAATTTCTTTACCTCTGGCGGCCTCGGCGTAACTTAATCCAAACTTCCATGCCTGCGACAACTGATACGACAAACCGGCGTTAAAGCTAAGCTCACTGTCATCGAGGCTCGCCGGCGTATCCGTTACAGGCTCGCCAGAATACTCATCAAGCAGAATTTGTTGCTGAAATTCATAGTCGTCATAGCGCACGCCGTAGCTAAACAAAAGATCGGCTGTAATATGACTATGCGCTTGCGCGTAAACGCCTAATACACTGCTTTCTTCTGAGTTTTCTTTCGGGCCGGCAGCAGGGCCACTTTCTACCTCATCACTGCGGTAATCGACGCCGTAAGTAAAGCTGTGGTTGAGAGTTTCGCTGGTATTGCGAATATCAAAACCCTGAGTGTCAATTTCAGCTAACCAATCAAAACGGCCACCGCGAAACGATGAGCTTGTCTGGTAAGCGGTTGCTTTAAGGTACACCGCGTCACTGTGGTCAAACCGGTAATTGGCGACATAGGTGTCACGTTTAGCCGCGCTTGGATAAAGCGGCGAACCTTCGGGTACAACCCAGTTCGGGCGAGCAGAGAATTCACCTTCTTCATCGCGCTGCTCAAAACTGAATGACACATAATGATTATTGGCAATGTCACCACTTGCTTTTAAAAAGGTGAGGTCCTGGTCTGCTGCTGTACCGTATATTTTATTATCGTCACCGTCTTCCATGGTGTTGCGGTCAACGGTACTGAAATAGCCTAAAAGACCAAATGAGTCATTAAGCTTCCCGTATAACGTGCCGCTGTAACGCGTGCCATCATTAGAGAAGTAGTTCGCTTTTAAACGACCGCCAAACTGCTCGTCATTGTGCAGTAAGTCCTGAGCATCTTTTGTCTTGAAGCGTATTGAGCCGCCAATAGCTCCAGGGCCACTGGTCGCCTCGCCAGCGCCGGCCTGTACGTCTATTTGTTTGAGTAAATCTGGGTCCAGGGTTACGCGACCAATATGGTGAAACAGGGTGGAAGTTTGCTGCGCACCATCTACCGTCACATTAAGGTATGCATCTTCAAGGCCGCGAATATAAATCTTTTGGGCTACACCAACAGAACCACCTACGCTTACCGAGGGAGATTCCCGGAAAATGTCAGCAAGGTCATTCGCCTGAAACTGCTCTATGTCGTCTGCAGTTACACTAAAGTTTGTGGCGGCGCCAACGACAGAAATTCGCTCTATTTGTTTCTCTTCTTTATCGCTATTTTCAACATCCGCTGTCTGCGCAAACAGGACTGGGCTAAATAGCGAAAACACCGCTCCAGTAAAGATAAACTTATTCAAAACAGTTCCCCCTTTAGGTTTTATTAAATCTAAATGAGAATGATTATATTGTTCATTTGAAATAAAACAAGGCCTTCGGGATTGCCACAGAATAAGTTATTCAGAGGATTGCATGCGTGGGGCTGCTATCCGTCGAGATATCGTTAGATGCTTGCGAGGAAAAAGCAGAAATACGAAGTTATTTTCAGTAATGGACATACATATCTCTAAGAGCCGTCTATACTTTTAAATAGCGTCATAATTGAATGATGCTGACAAACTCTTTAAGGAGTTGACAATGGATACGCAAAAAAATAAAGGTTCACAAACGCCAAACAAACCAGGCGAACAGAAGCAGGCAGCACCCGGTCAGCAAAAAGACCAAAAGCAATCTGAGCATGCACCTGCTAAAAAAGCGTAATTAATTACGCAATCCCGAGCCCAGTGTAATTTGCTGGGCTTTTTTGTAGGGGCTAATAAAGTTTTTCAGCAATTATACTTCTATTGGCTTTTCGCACAGCAGCTCCCACGCCTGAAGCATCTCTTTCTTCGCAGAACCCCAGCGATACCCGCCTAAAGCGCCGCTTTTCTGAATAACACGGTGACACGGAATTAGCATTGCAACAGGATTAGCTCCAACAGCATTACCAACTGCACGAGATGCCCCTGGGCAATCGAGTACATTGGCAATTTGCGAATAGCTCGCCAGCTTTCCCGGTGGTATCCTCAATAACGCTCGCCATACGGCCACTTGGAAATTAGTACCCATAACGTGCAATGACAAGGGGTTAGACTGCCCGTCTTTTAACCGACTAAACAGTACGTTAGCCACATAGTTCGTCGCGTTTTCGTTGCTTACGAGCGCGGCTTTGGGCCAGTCTTTGCATAAATCAGTAAGTATCTCGTCAACAGCTCTGGAGCCCAAAAACTCAATGCGGCATACGCCCCGTGGAGTAATTGCGACAAATATCTTACCAAAAGGAGTTTCATTTACGCCGTGTTGGATAGTAACTCCCTGGCCTTCGTTCTTGTATTCACCTGGCGTTACGGCTTCTAGCTTTACAAAGTGGTCATACAGTCGGGAGCCTCCGCTTAAACCCATGCTGAGGGAAACATCCATAAGAGAGCTTTCTCCCTTCAGCATTCGTTTGCTTCGCTCCAGCGTGAGGGCCTGCAGGAAGCGTTTCGGTGTGGTGCCTGCCCATTTACAAAACACCCGATGGAAGTGGAACGGACTGAGATGAACATGAGCAGCAACGTCTTCCAGGGTCGGCTGGCTCGATACATGCCCTGACATATAGGTCATGGCTTTTTCAATGCGAGTGTAGTCAGACATAATCAATACCTTTAAACGTAACGAATTGATACACCACCATCCACTAATAAGGTGGAACTGCAGGTAAGATTAGAAGTATCACACGCTTACTATAATGCCGACCCGAAGCTTGCTATCTGGAGACAAGTGACCTCGAATTCAGACTGAATCGATTTTTTCATAAACGGGTGTCACTTGTTACACCCTATTGCTAATAAGCACTTCTATTTTAAGTTATATTGTAGCGCTTAAAACCATTTAGAAAATTAGGAACGTTCAGGCGACGTAATTAGAGGTTCTATTAATGCAACGAACAAAAAAAGCGGCAACCAAACGCCAGCATATTCTTGAGACGGGGTACCGGTTGGTACTTAAAAAAGGCTTTGCTGCGGTGGGGTTGCAGGAAATTCTTAAGAGTTGTGGTATCCCAAAAGGTTCCTTCTATCATTATTTTCCATCGAAGGAAGCCTTTGGTTGCGAGTTGTTGAAAGAGTACACCAATGATTACGGATGTAAGTTTGAGCAGCTGCTTACGGCATCGGGTAGTGGCCGAGACAATTTAATGCGTTACTGGGATGCCTGGATAGCTGACCCTGATGACCCGACACGTGGTTGGGCGGAAGAGTGTCTGGTGGTGAAGCTTGCGGCTGAGGTTGCAGACATGTCTGAGACTATGCGGCAGATCCTGGATGATGGCGTGCAGCAGCTCATAGTAAAGATTGCGACTTTGATTGAGAATGGTCGTAGTGATGGCTCGCTAGCTGATGGAGCTCCTCCCCTTCAATTGGCTCGGGTGCTTTACCAGATGTGGATGGGTGCGGCATTGCTCGCTAAATTAAGCCAGGACAAGGAACCTCTACATGAAGCGCGGAATTCAACTCTTCTAATGCTGGATTGCAGCGATACTAAGGCTTAAAAGGCCGTTATCCGCTATACCCGAGTTCACCGGCTCATCACTCTGAGTCGATTTGACAGAATTGCTCATTGTCCGCTACAGTTAAGAATAGACCGGTCGTCTATAGCGCAAGGCGTTAAAACACGTCGATCTAAAACCTGATTGGTTTAGAGAATTTACCAATGTTTACTTATAGACAATGAACGGGAGATAGAATGAGTAACCAAATTACTACGATCAATCCCTCTAACGGCGAACAGCTGAAAAGCTATACGAAAATGGATCTTGCCGAGGTCACTCAGATAATCGAGGAGAGCCACGCTGCATTTTTACAATGGCGTCTTGAGTCGCTGGAGCAGCGTGCTAAGAGCGTGAAAGCTATCGGTAAGGCGCTGCAAGAACACAAGGAAGAGTTTGCCGACCTCATGGTTAAAGAAATGGGGAAACTGCCCGAACAGGCACGTCAGGAAATTGACCTGTGCGTGGGTATATGCGACTACACCGCTGAGCATGGCCCGGAAGAGTTGGCTGATGAAGAACGCAAGCCAGGCAACGGTCAGCGAGGTATTGTCACTTACTCGCCAATAGGCATCGTCTATGGCATTCAGCCATGGAACTTTCCCGCTTATCAAGTCGTGCGCTATTCGATAGCTAACATCATGGCCGGCAACACTGTGCTGCTGAAACATGCAGAAAACGTTACCGGTAGTGGCTTGTTGCTGGAAAAAATTTATCGCGAAGCAGGACTGCCTGAAAACGTGTTCCGCACCTTGGTTATTTCCCACGAGACTTCGGATGAAGTCATTGCTCACTCACTGGTACGTGGTGTGACTCTCACCGGGAGCGACGGCGCAGGACGTAAAGTGGCGACTCAGGCTGCTAAGCATCTCAAAAAGACGGTGCTGGAACTTGGCTCTAACGACGCGTACCTGGTGCTCGACGATGCCGACCTCGAGGTTGCGGTGGATACCTGCGTTATGGGACGGGTATTCAACACCGGACAGACTTGTGTGGCTGCCAAGCGGTTCGTGGTGACCGAGGCTAACTACGAGGCATTCAAAGAGCGCTATGTTGAGAAGATGAAAGCTCTGAAAGTTGGTGACCCTACGCAAAGCGATACGGATGTAGGCCCTATGGCCCGTGTTGATCTGCGAGACCAATTGCATAAACAGGTTGAAGAAAGCGTGAGTAAAGGCGCCCGCATACTTTGTGGCGGGGAGAAACCTGAGGGCAAAGGTGCCTTTTATCCGGTAACCGTGCTGGAAAATGTCGAACCGGGTCAGCCGGCTTACGATGACGAGCTGTTCGGCCCAGTTGCCGCATTGATTCGTGCTAAGGATGACGAAGACGCTATGCGCATAGCTAACGACAGCCGCTACGGCCTTGGTGGTGGTATTATCTCAAAAGATGTGCAGCGTGCCACGGAGTTGGCGAGCAAATACTTCGATACCGGTATGGTTTTCATCAACGGCTTCGGCGTTGCAACACCAGAGATGCCCTTTGGTGGTGTTAAGGACTCAGGCTACGGCCGCGAACATGGCGGTTTTGGCATGCATGAGTTTGTTAATGTTAAGGCAATCAACGTGGTTAAGGAGTAATTCCTCGCAGGGTTAGCTTTTAACTTACCGGCCACTCCTCAATGAGTGGCCGTTTATAAACTCTTTTGTCCCCGTCTTTTCTGTCAGCAACTACCGCGGGGTCTGATTTAACGCCTGAATAGCAAAACTGCCCAGCCAATGACCACCTTCGTAGCTATCGCCGATTAGATTGGGGTAAGAGTGCGCCATATGCTTATCGGCTATTTTGCGTAAATGCCCGTACCGCGGGTATTGGTTCGCCAGCGCATAGAGGTTCCAGGCGCGGCTAAAGTTTAATCCATCCAGATGGACCAGTTTGCCATCGGTTCTGTCGCCAACTTCACCTACCGCCAGACTGAATTCGGGATCGGAGAGCTGTGGCATAAAATCATCTAGCCAGGTTAAAAATTGCTGCTTCGGCAGAACGCGCTGCATTAAGCCAATTTCTTCCAGGCAGGGCGAAAGAAAGTCGTAGCCGCTGGGCTCCCAGCCTATGGGGCAGTTTTTATCTTCCAGAAAATAGTCTTTCGCGCGTTTGGCAATTAACTGCTGTAGTTCGGTGTGCTGCTGATTAACGGCATAGTCGTAGGCGAAACTTAAGCCAAAGGCCGTGTTGGTATGCTCGCCCACCCGCACTGGGTAAACTAATCGAGGTAAGAAGTTGATATAGCGATCAACAATTAAATCGGCTAATGGTTGTAAGTTGGCGGCTAGGTCTTTGGCCATAGGGTCCTGCCAGGAATGGAGCTCGTCAGACAGCTTTAACAACCAGGCCCAACCGTAAGTGCGCTCGAACGAGTCATTAATATCTTTACTGAAAAAGTCGACTTCGCGCGCTACTTTTTCAGCGGTTAAATTACGTTTAAGTATGGCTTTGACTTCGTCGGCCTGTTCTAAGTTTGGAAACTGACGCAATAAAGTCACCATTGACCAATAACCATGAGCAGCGCTGTGCCAGTCAAAGCAGCCATAAAAAATCGGGTGTATAACCGACGGTTCCTTTAAATCATCGGCACTTCCCAGTATTACTCCCGTTTTGTATGGATAAGGTGTCTCGACACAATGCAGTGGCAGGGTGATTAGCTTATTCGCTTCGGACAAGGTTAGGCTGTGCGAAGATGTTTGCCCGGTGTCGGCAGCCTGAGTGAACAGACTAACCGACATAAGTAGGGCGCTGCTTATAATGCCGCGAATATTCATAATGTTGCCTTATAGGTTCGAGACTGTGTGAACTGGCTCATTTGCTTTTCAGTAAATCGAGAAAGAAAGCGTATTCCAGCGCCGTGTTTTGCAAGCGCTTAAAGCGCCCGGAAACACCACCGTGACCCGCTTCCATTTCGGTTTTAAACAGCAGTAGATTATCATCGGTTTTATAATCTCTGAGCTTGGCAACCCACTTGGCCGGTTCAAAATACTGAACTTGCGAGTCAAAGAGTCCGGTGGTTACCAGCAGGTTAGGGTAGTCCTGTGCGCTGATTTGATCATAAGGTGAATACGACAGCATATAGTCGTAATAAACTTTCTCTTTCGGGTTACCCCATTCGTCAAACTCGTTGGTAGTGAGAGGAATACTCTCATCCAGCATGGTCGTCACAACGTCGACAAAAGGTACATGTGCCGCTACGCCAAGGTAAAGTTCCGGAGCCTGATTGATCACTGCGCCCATTAACAGACCACCAGCACTACCACCCATGGCAAAGACTTTATCCTCAGCGCCATAGCCTTGCTCAACCAATGACTTAGTCACATCAACAAAGTCATTAAAGGTATTTTTCTTGCTCAGTTTTTTGCCGTCTTCGTACCAGGGGCGACCGAGCATTTGTGAGCCGCGAATATGGGCGATAGCAAAAACAAAGCCGCGATCCAGTAAGCTTAGACGGTTGCTGCTAAAGCTGGGTTCTGAAGTAGAACCGTAAGAGCCATAACCGTATTGATAAAGTGGGTTGGTGCCATCTTTTTTAAATTTGTCCTTACGGTAAACCAGTGTTACCGGTACCTCAGCACCGTCCCGGGCGGTGACAAATAACCGTTCGGAAGCGTAGTTTTCAGGTTTAAAATCGCCAAGTACAGGCTGTTGTTTTAACAGCGTTTTATCCAGACTGTTCAGGTCTACATTATAATGGCTACCCGGAGTGGTCATACTGGTGTAGTAAAGGCGCAGCTCAGGGTTATCGGCTTCTTTGTTACCGTAAAAATACAGCGTGTAAGCTTTGTCGCGGAATGAAAGCTCTTGTTCATCACCGGTATTTAGGTTTCGTACGAACACCTCTGTTAGTCCGCGCTGGCGCTGTTTATAAACCAAATGCTGGTCAAACAGCTCAATGTCTTCCAGTCGAGTGTCTTCTTTATGTGGAATAACTTCCTGCCAGTGCTGCTTGTCGCCAAGCTTATCTGCGCTTACCCGCATCAGGCGAAAGTTCACGGCATCCAGATTGGTCAACACATAATAATCATCACCGTGTTTAGCTATGCTGTATTCTAGGCCGTCTTCCCGTGGCACAAACTCAACCGGCTTGGCGTTGGGGTCATTGGCATCAATTAGCGAGACGCCTTTAGATTCGGTCGCATCATGGATAATATAAATTTTTGAGTCGTCTTTGCTTTTGCGAATGCCGGTGTAAAAGGTTGTGTCCTGCTCTTCATAGACCAGTTCATCTTGTTGCTGTTCGGTACCCACTTTATGACGATAGACTTGATAACCCAGCAGGGTTTCCGGGTCTTTCTTTATGTAGTAAAAATGCTGTCCGTCGTTACCCCAGACAATATCGCCAGACGTATTTTTGATTTGATCCGGGAGTAACTCACCTGTTTTCATATTCTTAAGTTTAATTTCATACATACGGCGGCTAACGGTATCTTCACTATAGGCAAGAATCGCATCGTCCGGGCTAACTTCCAGACTGCCTACGGAGTAATAATCTTTACCTTCAGCAAGCTCATTAACATTTAACAAAATTTGCTTGTTGGTACCGGAAAAATCTTTACTGCGAACGTAAATCGGGTACTCGTTATCGCCGCGCATTTCTGTTGAGTAATAGTAGCCGCCGTCACGTACTGGCACGGAGTTATCATCTTTGGCAATGCGGCTTTTCATTTCTTCAAACAGCTTTTGCTGCAGATCTTCCGTGTGAGCCAGCATCTCATCCGTATAAGCGTTTTCAGCCTCAAGATAAGCCAATACTTTAGGGTCTTTACGTTCATCGTCCCGCATCCAGTAATAATTATCGATGCGGGTATCACCATGAATGATCATTTCATGAGGGATTTTTTCTGCTACCGGAGCTTCAACGACTTGTTTAGAGGTCGATGAGCTGGTATCGGTGTTTTGATTCGCAGGAGAACAGGCCTGCAATAATGCAGCACTTAATAAAGCAATATACAGTGGGCGAAGCTTTTGCATGTGGGGATCTCGTTATGATTATTATTTTTAATTCAAATGATATTAACAAAGTTATAAATTGTTAGCTATATCGGGGGAAGCCCGGTATTTATAGGCTTTTCTTAATTTCAGTAGTCTGGCTTTAAAAGCAAAAAGCCCAGCAACATCCTTGCTGGGCTTCCGGGTTGGTTTACTAATTGTACAAATTAATTAGCTTTTGAGTTCACCCGATGCTGACTCGATATGAGCACGGACAAACCACTGGAATTGCTCAAGCTCGGCTAGTTGGCCGGTGAGCATGTCTTCCGAAACAGGGTCTAGTTCAGCGAGTTTATTGAGCGCGTCTCTGTGGTCTTTATTTACACCGTTGTACACTTTATCAAGTGCAACTAAATGTTCAGTTACCAGACCTCTGCCTATCGAATAGTCTTTCCATGAACGGCGGTCCACAATTGACTGCGGGGTACCGGCGGGAACGCCGCCCATAGTGGCGATGCGCTCTGCGATGGTATCGGTCATTTCACGAATGCTATCAACCTGCGGGTCCAGCATTTCATGTACGCCAATAAAGTTTGGACCAACTACGTTCCAGTGAACATGTTTAAGCGTCAGTTGAAGGTCAAGCAGTGCGACCAGGCGGTCGTCGAGCAGTGCTATAGCGTCTTGGGCAGACTTGTCTTTAATCCCAGGGGCGGTGAATTCAGCTGTTTTATCACTTGTATTCATTATTCCTCCTGTTATTTGTTCATCACCCCTTTATACGCGTAAACCGACTTAATGGATCTCGGCGCTTAATAAGCAAAGGCAGCCACCGTATAGGGTGACCGCCTTTGCTTGAGCTGCGAACAACTTATTACCTAATAGCGTTCAAGCCAGTGCGCGTAAGGTGCTGGTAATACCCACGAAGGCTTCTCGACACGCAGTGCTTTGGCTGCGTCGTAAGGCCAGTGAGGATTCGATAAATGAGCACGACCCACCATGACCAAATCCAGTTGCCCTTGTGCAACCGTGTGTTCTGCCAGCTGAGGTAAATCAATGCCCCAGGCGGAAGCCACTGGAATATCCGCCTCTTTACGAATGCGCTCAGCAATAGGTGCCATAAAGCCCGGACCCCAGGGGATTTCGGCGTTTGGTGTTGAGAAACTGATACTGACATTTAAAAAGTCCAGTCCCTCAGCTTTTAGCAACTGAGTCAGTTTAACGGACTCCTGCATCTGCTGCTCGTCATTACCGTCAAACTCAATTACACCAAAGCGTGCAGTTAGTGGGAAATTATCTGGCCATACCTGTTTTACCGCACGAACTGTCTCCACCAGAAAACGGGCGCGGTTCTCGAATGAACCACCGTATTCGTCAGTACGCTGGTTGGCATGAGGGGAAAAGAAGCTTTGTCCCAAATAACCATGAGCAAAGTGCAGTTCAAGCCATTCAAATCCTAAATCACGAGCTCGTTCCGCAGCGGAAACAAAGTCATTTTGCACGCGTTTTATGTCATCCAGCGACATTTCTTTAGGTTCGCGAGGCAGGTTTGCACCAAAAGCGATAGGAGAAGGCGATATTGGTTGCCAGCCTTTAGCATCATTTTCAGCTATATGGTCGTCACCGTCCCAAGGGCGGTTTGCGCTGGCTTTGCGTCCGGCGTGACCAATTTGAATACCGGCAACGGCGCCTGCTTTTTTAATATTCTCGACAACCGGCGCAAAAGCTTTTGCCTGTTCGTCGTTCCAGAGACCGGTGCAGTTGGGGGTAATGCGGCCTTCAGGAGAAACCGCGGTGGCTTCAACAATCACTAAGCCAGCACCGCCACGCGCCAGGCTGGTGTAATGGCTTAAATGCCAGTCGTTAACGACACCGTCTTCAGCCATATATTGGCACATTGGGGGAACGGCAATGCGGTTACGCAAACGTACGTCTTTTAACTCGAACGGTTGAAATAATGCGGACAACTTAAGTACTCCTGTTAATTACTGCGCTTGCTGTGAAAGCAATTTTGAGGCACCTATACTAGCTCGTGCGCTAGCTTTAGATAATTAGAAATAATCTATCTCAACCATCGAAAAAATGAATCAAACGAAGTATCACCCGGCCAACTGAGCGTAACTGTTTTCAGACGCCTCTCGGAATTCATTAATGTCGGCTTTCGGCGACTGTCCAAATAAGCGGCTATACTCGCGGCTAAACTGAGATGGACTTTCATAACCCACCTGATAGCAGGCGGTGCTGACATCGCTTCCTTCAAACAACATATTAAACGAAGCATGCTGGGTCGTTTTGCTCATGAAGGTATTGTGTTTGCTCCGGCAGTGGAAGGAGAGCCGCTGGTGGCTTATTCCGGCGATGATTCGCGCTTTGAATATATTTATAAGTTTGTTTCGGCGAAACCTTATTACAAAGCAACTGCTTCAGGCGATTTGCTGAATGAAGGTACGCTGTATGTTGCGCACTTTAATGATGACGGAACGGGTCGCTGGCTGCCGTTAGATATTGAAAACTCAGAGTTCCAGGCAAAGGCCAGCGAAGCGGGCGTCGGGTTCCATTCTCAGGCCGATGTGCTGTTAAATACCCGGCTTGCGGCCGATGTTATGGGGGCGACGAAAATGGACCGTCCGGAATGGGGCGCTGTTCACCCAACGACCAAAGAAGTCTACTTCAGTTTAACCAATAACACCCGGCGTACTGAAGTGCAGACTAATGCTGTGAACCCACGTGCAGAAAACGCTTACGGTCATATTGTGCGCTGGAGCGAAGGCAACCAGCAAAGCGCTGAATCCTTTCACTGGGACATTTTCTTAATGGGCGGCGAAGCGGGTACCCGCACTCCAAGTGCCGAAGGGGATGACCTGACTTTAACGTCTGACAACCAGTTCGCCTGTCCGGATGGCTTGTGGTTTGATCATAGAGGCACGCTCTGGATCCAAACGGACATGAGTGGTGAGCTGTTAAGTGAGGGCAGTTTTGGTAATAACGGTATGTACGCTGCGAACCCTGAGTCTGGCGAGTTGAAGCGCTTTTTGGTGGGGCCTGTGGATTGCGAAATTACCGGGGTGGTTACAACGCCCGACGGGAAAACCATGTTCGTGAATGTTCAGCACCCTGGTGACCGACTGGCGCCTGGTAAGTTTAGCAGTAGCTGGCCTGCCGGTAACGGTGCGCGTCCGCGTTCAGCAACGGTTATTATTACTCGTGAAGACGGCGGAGTCGTTGGAGCCTGAAATAGCCAGCCGATCAGTTAATCTGATCGGCTGAAACTCTGAATACCACGGGTGTTAGTCGCAGCTACACCGTAACGTTCAGGCGTACGTCGATGTTATTACGAGTCGCGTTTGAGTACGGACAAACCTGGTGTGCTTTTTCAGCAAGAGATTCCGCTTCGTCCTGGCTCATGCCCGGTAAATGAATGTTCAGCGTGGCATCAATACCAAACCCGCCTTCAATCTGACCAATACCTATTTCGGCTTTAACTTCAGTGTCTTTGGGCAGTTTAACTTTTTCCTGACCCGCAGCGAACTTCAGTGCGCCGATAAAACAGGCTGAATAACCCGCCGCAAATAATTGCTCAGGGTTTGTACCATCACCGCCTGCGCCACCGAGTTCTTTAGGTGTTGTCAGTTTTACTTTCAGTTGGCCGTCGTCAGACTCTGACTGACCATCGCGTCCGCCGGTTGATGTTGCTACAGCTTTGTACAGAATATCCATAACGATTACCTCACTATTTGGTGTGTTGGGAACTAATACGCATAATGTTAGTGCAATAACAGTTATCGCGATAACAGTATTTTCCGAACGAAGTTATCGATATTTTCGATACATCGGACTTGGCTAGTGGTCGGGCTTGTCTTGTAACTGCGCCCGCAGTGATTCAAGGGTGTGTTTTAAGGCAAGGGCCTCATCAGGCTCCAGTTGAGTGGCGCAGAAAACCTGCTCCGGAACATCGCAGGCAGACTGTTCCAGTTGCCGACCTTGTTCGGTGAGGTATAAATGCAGTTGTCGCTCATCGTCGATATTGCGCTTTCGGGTTATTAGCCCGCGCTGCTCCAGCCGCTTAATAACCGGACTTAACGCGCCTTTTTCCTGAAACAACTTGCGGCTTATTTCCGTAATGGTCACGCCATCGCGCTCCCATAAAAGCAATAAAATAAGGTATTGCGGATAGGTCAAATCAAGCTTCGAGAGCAGCGGCTTGTAGAGCTTATTCATTGCTAGTGAGGTTGAGTACAACGCAAAGCAAAGCTGGTTATCCAGCCTGAGCGCTTTATTACTGTTATTGTCTGCCATGCGTTGCTCCTGTGTCGTTTGTCTCAATGATACGCAAAGTCAGCTTACAAACAAAGTTTAGGGTTTATAGTTAAATAAGTTAATGTCTTATAGTAATACAAATTAACTTTGTGCGAATTAGGTTCGGGGTAGTCTCTAAAACTATTTCCCGGATACCTTAAACCAGGAATCATGTTATATGCCGAATAAATTAATGACTATGCTCGGGGGCTTTGTGCTGGCGGCTTCAGCTATTGGCTCTGCTGTGGCCGGAAATCCTATTATTAAAGAACGCTTTACCGCCGACCCGGCAACCTTAGTGCATGACGGTGTGGTCTATCTGTATGTAGGCCATGACGAAGCTAAAGAAGACGGCGACTTTTTTGTCCTTCGCGAGTGGTCTATCTATTCGTCAGAAAACTTAAAGGACTGGACGCTGGAAGGCGCTTTTCCCCGCACGGAATTTGAGTGGGCAAAAGGCGATACCGCCTGGGCTGCCCAGGCGACTGAACGAGACGGTAAGTTTTACTGGTATGTAACCGTACTAAACGACGACCCCGCTCCGGAAAAACAAGGTTTTGCGATAGGAGTGGCGGTGTCGGATGACCCGGTTAATGGTTGGAAAGACGCAATAGGCGGGCCATTGATAACCGCTGATATGACAGAATCGCCTGAATTTATGAAGGATGAGCCGTGGGACAATATCGACCCAACTGTATTTATTGATGATGACGGACAAGCGTATTTGTATTGGGGGAACACGCACCTCTACTACGCACGTCTGAAAGACAATATGACCGAACTGGACAGCGAAATTCATAAAGTTGATATCAATAACATGCCAGGTACCTTCACTGAGGCGCCGTGGCTGCATAAATACCAGGATAAATATTACCTGACATTTGCGATGAATTATCCTGAAGAGCTGGCGTATGCGGTAAGTGACTCGCCTGAAGGGCCGTGGGAATATCAGGGGCTGATAATGGATGTGTTACCTGATAGCGGAACTAGCCATCAGGCTGTTCTTGAGTTCGAAGAGCAGTGGTATTTGGTTTATCACACCGCCGCGCTGCCAACGGGTGGGAATTATCGTCGTTCGGTTTCGATAGAACATCTTGAGTACAATGAGGACGGCAGCATCCAGAAAATTACCCCAACGGCGTCGGGTATTCACTACAATGCGAAACAGTTGCAGGCCTTTTCAAATAAAGAGTTTCTGACTTATCAGGGTGACGGTGCCGCTGTTGCTGCAGGTGAGAAAGAAAACTATAGCCAGCTGTGGCATCTGCAGTCGTTACGCGGTGAGAAGAATACGGTTTCGTTTCAGCCTGAAGCATCACCTGGTTTCTACCTTGTTTCGGAAAACGGTAAGTTAACCGTAAGCAAGCATGATGGCTCAGACAGTTTTATCGCCAACGCGACCTTTAAGCAAGTTGAAGGCCTGTCCAATAGTGAGTGGTCTTCTTATCATTTGGCAGATAAGCCAGAGGTCTATCTGGTATTACATGAAGGCAGTCTGAAGCTGAGTAAACCTTCGTCTAATGAAGAGAAAGAGGCGGCGACTTTCCGGCCTTCTGCACCTTGAATATAATAAAAAGAGTCCCATGTTTTCCTTAACAAGCCGTGCGTTCATCGTTTTTCTATGTAGCACGGGTATTCAGAAAAAAGGAGCAGCTTATGCACATTGATCTGAACGGAAAACACGCCATTATTACTGGCTCTACAGCCGGTATTGGCTTTGCAATTGCCGAAGGGCTCGCCAAGGCTGGTGCTAATGTTGTGATCACCGGGCGTACTCAACAGCGGGTTGATGAAGCCATCGCCAAGATTAAAAAAGCGGCTCCTGATGCTGGCATTGAAGGTGTCGCAGCCGATCTTGGAACCGCGGAAGGTTGTAAAACTCTGACTGAACAGCAACCAGACACTGATATTTTGGTTAATAATGTCGGTATTTTCGGACCTGAGGACTTCTTTGAGGTGGATGATGATACCTGGCAGCAATTTTTCGATGTGAACGTGATGAGTGCGGTGAGACTCTCGCGCCATTATGCGAAAGGCATGAAGGAGCGTGACTGGGGGCGTATTCAGTTTATATCCAGTGAATCGGGCATTAATATTCCTAGTGAAATGGTGCATTACGGCATGACAAAATCAGCGCTGTTGTCCATTTCCCGGGGGTTGGCGAAAGTACTTAGCGGCACTCAAGTGACAGTTAACGCCATACTGCCCGGACCCACACGCTCAGAAGGCGTGCTTAATATGCTTAAAGACATGGCTGAGGAAGAGGGCGTTTCACAGGAAACAATAGAGTCCCGCTTTGTTCAGGAGAACCGGCCTTCGTCCATTATTCAGCGCTTAGCAACGCCTGAAGAGGTTGCTAATATGAGTGTTTACGTGGCATCGCCGCAGGCCAGCGCCACTACCGGCGCAGCGCTGCGAGTCGAAGGCGGTATTGTCGATACCTTAACTTAGCCTTTAGGCCGCGTTGTTATAGGCGCGACGGCGCCGACGAAAGCGACTTAAGCGAGCTGGCTGAGCATCCGAGAATGTGTATTTCATCAGCGACAGCTCGCCGTCATGGTTTTCAAACAGAGCCGTGCAATTTTCCACCCAGTCACCGGTATTGGCGTACAGTAAGCCGTCAGACTCAACCAATTCTGGGTGATGAATGTGTCCGCATACAATACCGTCTAAACCACGCTTTTTAGTTTCGCGGAATGAGGCCGCCCGATAGCGGCCAATGACTTCTTCGGCTTTACCAATTTGGCTTTTCACGTAGGCCGACAATGACCAGTAATTGTGGCCAAACAGGTTGCGAATGCGGTTTGTTGTTCGGTTAAGCCACAGTAAGAAGTCATAAAGATGGTCGCCAACAAACGACAGCCAGCGGCTATGGCAGGTTTCGGCATCAAACGCGTCGCCGTGCATTACCAGCAAACGTTTGTTGTCAGCGGTAGTATGAATAGCCTGACGTTGAATGCGAATACTGGCCACATCTGGATGGCGATATTTACGCATAACTTCGTCATGGTTGCCGGGAATGTAGATAACCTCGACACCGTTACGTGCCATTGCCAGTATTTGCTGAAGTACCTTATGATGCTGATCCGGCCAAAATATCTGCCGTTTCATTGCCCAAAAGTCGACAATGTCGCCAACCAGATACAACCGCTCAATATCAACGCGTTTGAGCAGGTGAAGCAGAAATTCGGCTTTGCAATCTTTAGAGCCAAGGTGTACGTCGGAAATAAACAAAGTTCGGGCGTTCAAGCGAGCCTGAGGCATAACGATCTCCCACTGTGGGTTTCGTCCATACTCCTCTGCTTAAATGAACCGCCGTTGACAGTTCATTTAAGCTTTTGTGACATCGGCAGACTATTTGCGACAAGATCAGCTTTATTATGAATGGCATAAAGTCAGGAAGCATTGTGCACCGGCTCAGGCATTAACCAGGCATAATCTTTAAAACGCTCATAGAGCCTGATACTCCGATCTAGCGTGCTTGTTCTACTTTTTGCCATGACGTCCCTGTCTATTGGGTAATGCGAATATGAAACCCGAAAACCATAAACCGGACAAGCATCTTTACAGTAATCATACATGAGAACCAAGGGGCGCTTGATTCCCCGACGACTTTTGACCATGCTTATTTTAATTAAGTTACTGAGTAACGGTAAAAACTTGGAGGTTTAAATGGATAACAAAGACGCATTTGAGAAAAAGCACGAAGCAAAAATAGAAGAAATGAAAGCTGAGATTGACCGCTTAAAAGCGAAAGCAAAGCAGTCGGAAGCGGAGTCTGAAATTAAGTATGAAGAAAAAATTAGTGAACTTGAAGCGTTAAGAAATGATGCAGAAACTAAGCTGGAAGAAGTTAAGAAATCCAGCAAAGACGCATGGTCTGACGTTAGTAAGGGACTTGAGTCGGCAACAGAGTCTTTATCAACGGCGCTGAAATCGGCCAGTCAGCAATTTAAAAAATAAAGGGTTTAGGGGTGGCTACTTGCTGGCTGTTAGCCACCCTGCAAAAAATGCTGCGGCAAGTGCCCCGGCAATAATAGCGATAAACCATGCAGCTCCAGCCCGCTTTCCTAAATTAATTGTCCAGCCAAGCATTGGATAAAATTTCGGCACCCAGCTGCGCGTATCTTTCTTGCTAAAGTATATGCCGAGCCACAAAGGCCGTGACCAGTTGCTTTCGTCATGCCATTCCTGAGAATTGATTTCTTCTTGAGTCATAAAGGCCTCCTAAGAACAAATAGTAGTCGATTTTTCCGGGAAATCACGGGGTGAGTTGATATCTCCCGCAACTCAATGTAATTTTCAGTCCATTCTCACTAATCTGAAGCCATTATGTCCTCTTTGTTAAACTGGATGAAAACTCTGGGCACGATACCTCTAGCCCTTTGCGTTCTTTTCGTTGTATTTCTGCCTTCAATTTTATTCGCGGCATTTATTGTCTGGATTTTCGACTTGCTGTTTTTAGACCTGGCATGGATGTCCTGGTCAACTTTTTGGTGGATACTGGGCGTTTGGGTTGTGACCATGATCATTGCGTTAGCTGGTCAAGCCGACAAGATTCTGTTTGGTACGCCGAAGTAGTCTAATCTTTAGGAACATAATATTCTCGCGATTGATACAAAATAGACGGCAACATAGCGAATGCTCTTATTTTTTTTAACTGCTCGGGGCTTAGCGGATCCTCTATCGGCTCTTGCTTATCGACTTCCGGGATATAGCGATAATGCTCAGTTGGCTTATTTACCCTAAGAACGGTTAAAGTCTCACCTTCCAACCATCCGTAGTTGTCGCCAAACTGCATCATTGCCCGGTTTCCGGGAGCTTTATCTGTGCGGCTTAAATCCTGCCCTACTGTTGGCAAATAGGCGGAAACACCTGCTAAAGAGAGTAATGTGGGAGCTAAATCAATTTGGCTTGCTGTCGACTTAATGGTTCGGGGTTCAAGATCTGCACCTAAAATCAGTCCTGGTATGTGGAATTTATTGACAGGGATTAAGTCGTCACCGTAAACCCGGGTATCATGATCGGCCACGACCAAAAATAAGGTGTTATCCCAGTAGTTACTTTGTCTGGCTTTTCTAAAGAACTCTCCGAGTGCGTAATCCGCATATTTAACCGCATTATTCACGGTATTTTTAGGCTCCTCATGAAGCTTTATAGTGTTATCGGGGAACTTAAACGGTTCGTGATTAGAGGAGCTAAAAGCCAGGGTGAAGGTGGGGTGTTTAGCTGTGTTGACTACTAATCGCTGATGTAGTTTATTAAATAAATCTTCATCGCTAACACCCCAGCTCCCAGTAAAATTCGGTGTTTTGTAATCATCTTGATCGATAATCGATTGAAAGCCATTACCGACAAAAAAGTTGGCCATATTGTCAAAGTGAGCCTGGCCGCCGTAGATAAACTCGGTGAAATAACCCTGCCGGGATAAAACATCGGCAAGTGTAAAAAACTGACGCTGTGAGTTTGAAAGTTTCACGGTGCTTCGTGCTCTAGTCGGTAAAAAACCTGAAACAACAGCCTCTATACCGCGTACTGAACGGGTTCCTGTTGCGTAAAGCCGCTCAAACCACCAGCCATCTGATTTCAGTCGCTCCAGATTAGGTGTTACCGGTACGCCACCAAGTGATTCGACAAATGTCGCACCCAGGCTTTCTTCTAAAATAATGACAATATTAAGAGGTTTTTCTCTTTTCCGTGTCGCAGGCTGAAAGTGTACTGTGGGGTAATCTTTGTAAGGAAACTCATATTCTTTAAGGTGAGTGTTCTGCTTAACTGTTGTTAAAACTTCATCGGTTTTCATATCACCGTATATAAGATTTGCTTTTGATTCGTGTTTTAAATTGTAAAGTGCATACTCTAAGGTATAAGTGGAATTCAGAATCAATGAATTGACCATGGCATCAGAGGTAACCGCGAAAAATGCTGGGTTAGCCGGGCGATGCGCTAGTGTTGAACGGATGCCGAGTACTACCATCACTAGAAGAAGAGGGTAAACACCCAACAAATACCGACGGCGCATTGGTTCTGGTTGAAATCGTTGAGCAATAATACGGGCTATGCGCTTTAAAATGTATATGGTTAGTAAAGTAGAAGCCGCACCTATCATTAACCAAGTTTTGAATCCGTTCCATAGTGTGGAAAATACTTCGGCGGGATACTCTAGGTATTCAAAGAATAAGCGGTTGGGTCTAGTGTCGTACTGAGCCAAAAAAGCCGGTGTTGAAATCTCCATGAACCATAAAATGATGAAGCATAATGTAAACCACAGTAAAGCAGCACGATACCAGAGACTCTGGACTCGATATCGGTTCATAAAAGGAATAAAAAGTGGGAACGCAAGAAATGGGATGATAATAAAATAGCTTACTTGCATAAGATCGGCTCGTAAGCCCAGAATGAAAAACTCTCCTAACCCTATAGCTTCGCTGACACGGTTGCTGTACAGAGAGAAGTGAAGAAAGCGGAATCCACTAAGCAGAGCGAGCGCAGAAACAAAGAAAAGAAATATTGGCCGCAATAATTCTGCAATTGGTAAAATTGGTTTGATCATAAATATTGTACTAGTTCTTTGTTGCTGCTTAATAAAAGGCAAACTAGCAGCGCATTCTTAAGTAAGCCTTAAGAAACATTTAATAAGTTATTTAAAGATGTTGATGGCTAAGAGGGCGATAGAATGAAACCGGGAAAGAAAGGCTTAGAACGAATTTGGTACGCAACTTTCAATTCGCTGCGAGGCCTGAAAAGTGCGTGGCAGTACGAGGCGGCCTTTCGACAGGAAGCACTAATGTGTTTGATTTTGGTACCTGTCGCTTTTTACGTTGAAGCATCGTTGGCTGAGCGGCTGCTATTGCTTGCAAGTCTTTTTATTCTGCTCATTACTGAGCTTCTTAATTCGGCGGTAGAAGCCGTTGTTGACCGTGTTGGGGCAGAGTTCCACGAGCTTAGTGGAAGGTCGAAAGACTTAGCCTCTGCAGCGGTATTTTTTGCCCTACTGTTTATGCTCGTGGTCTGGGTTAGCATTCTGTTTTTTTGATTTATTGGGTATGTTCAGGAACTTTCTACAAACTAACGCTCCACTATTCCTTAATAGCCCTTAAGGTTCTCTTAAGTAAACGCTCATACAGTAGCAGCATGAATGATTCTGTCAGCGATGTCCGCTGGAAAAGGAGTAATCGTCATGCGCTACCAATGGGTTACAACAACACAGGCTAACCGGTCGTCGGTTGAGGCTTTTATCTGTGAACGCTACTGGCTCAATTTTAATGCCTGCCTTAGTCAACTGCCCGAGGTGCTGCTAGCCCTGTACGAAAACGACACTCTGGTTGCGGCATGTGGTATTCAGTTTGCCGAACAAAAGCCGTTGTTTTCAGAGTTCTATCTCGATAAGCCATTGCAACAATACTCTGTTGGCAACAAGCCGATGCCAGCGCTTGAAAATATAGCTGAAGTCGGTTCAATGGCCGCTCTGGCACCGCCTTATTTACCTTTGCTGTTTCAGGCGGTTATCGATTCTCTCTTGTCGAGAGGAATAACCGCTGTTGTCTTCACTGCAACCCGGGCTCTGCAAAAGTATTTCGCGAGACAAGGCATAGAATTAACCCTTCTAGCCGAAGCTAAGAAAAACGCTTTGCCCGAGTCTGTCCGCGATATATGGGGCAATTACTATGAGCACACACCGTTTGTGCTGGGTGGTTGGCTGAGCCAGGGGCATGCGTTATTCACTAAGCAACGCCCTGCGTCTGTTTTCAGGTCGACAGTAGGGGCTGCGTCATGCCTGTAACTGAGTTTTTTGACCAACTGCAAGCGCACGCAAAAAGTAATCCAAATCAGCTCTCTGTAAGTGACGAGCAAACGGCTATTACTTACCACACGTTACTTAGTCGGGTGGCCGCCCGACGCGACTATTACCTGCAACAGCCAGACCCTGTTGTTCTTATCGACAAACCCAACTCCATTGATTGGGTTATAGATGACCTGGCGCTGCTGTGGGCGGGCAAAGTCAGTGTCCCGGTACCACCATTTTTTACTGAACAGCAGAAGCAGCATTTGGTTCAGCAAACCTTGTCGTCGCCGCAATTGCCGTCGATGACAGCTAAAATCACCTATACCTCAGGAACAACCGGTGAACCTAAAGGAGTTTGTCTTGCTGCCGCGTCTCAGATGGAAACAGTGAAAGCACTGGCGGAGCGTCTGGGAGCGGTGAAGGTTAAGCGGCATATGGTACTGATGCCGCTTGCTGTATTGCTGGAAAATATTGCCGGGGTGTATCTATCGCTTTGGCTAGGTAATGAAGTGGTTCTGGTTGGTTCAGAAACTCTGGGGCTGAAAGGATCATCATCACTCTGTGCAGAGTCTTTTTTTGCTGCGCTACGGCTCTACCAACCGGATAGCCTAATTCTAACGCCTGCACTGTTGGCGGCTATTGTATCGGGTGTTGAGCAAGGTTTGTTAGATAGTCAGCAGTTCAAGTTGTTAGCGATAGGAGGCGCAAAATTACCCCTGCCGTTGGAGTCAAAAGCATTGGCATTAGGCCTGCCGCTGGTTCACGGCTATGGATTGTCAGAGTTTTGTTCTGTTGTCGCATTGAACTCACCCGACCGTCCGGTTGTCGCTTCGGTTGGCAAACCGCTACCTCATGCACAGGTGACTATTGATGAGGGCGAAGTTGTGGTCTCCGGCAACTGCATGCTGGGTTACCTGGGTGAGCCAGACTCCTGGTATCCGAAAAGGATAAGAACTGGCGACCTTGGCTCATGGGATGCTGAGGGCAACCTGCGCATTGGCGGGCGTATTAAGAATATTATTATTACGGCGTTTGGGCGCAATGTTGACCCTGAGTGGCCAGAAGCCCTGTTGAGCCTGCAGCCCAACATCCGACAAGCGGCCATTTGGGGCTCGGAAGAGTTACCCATTACCGCGCTGCTATATTCTCCTGAAAACATCGACTCTGTTGCCGCTCGTGTTAAAGCGGTTAATCAGCAGCTTCCTGACTACGCGCAAATCGAGCGGTATTTTCTTATCACTGAACCTTTTTCTCAGGCCAACCAACAGTTGACCGGAACCGGACGTCTTCGTCGTCAGCAAATTGCTAACGACTATTCCGAGCTATTAACGCTATAGAGGTATTTTATGTCCTTTTTTAACACTTTATGTGAGCAGACCCAGACAGAACAGCAGTATTTGCTGAGCGCAAGACCTATTCAACAGGCATTGCAGGGCGATATTTCATTGCCTCGTTATCAGGCTTTTTTAAGTCAGGCTTACCATCATGTAAAGCATACGGTTCCATTGCTGATGCGCTGTGGCAGCCGCCTGTCGCTAAACGATGAGTGGTTACGCAAAGCGGTTATTGAATACATTGGCGAAGAATATGGTCATGAGCGCTGGATACTCAACGACCTCGATGCCGCTGGCGGCGATGTGGATATGGTGCAGAACTCAGAGCCACATACACCGACACAGGCCATGGTGTCTTTGGTTTATAACGCGATAGACAATGTGCATCCTACGGCGTTCTTTGGCATGGCACACGTACTGGAAGGAACCAGCGTGAAGCTGGCAACGGCCGCCGCACATAAAATCCAGAGCACACTTGGCTTGCCGGAGTCAGCTTTTAGTTATTTGCTGTCCCACGGAGACCTGGATCAGGAGCACGTTCAGTTTTTTGAGCAACTGATGAACCGAGTTGAAGACGCCGACGCGCAGCGCGCCATTATTCAAACCGCTAAACACGTTTATCGCTTGTATGGTGATATGTTCAGAGCTTTGCCGGAGCTTGCGGGTGAACAACCGGAAGCGAGTGTATGAGCAAAATAAACTGGAAATCACAAAGCATAGTACTGACGGGCGCATGCGGAGGGCTAGGTATTCAACTTGCCGAGCTGCTTAGTGCTAAAGGAGCAAAACTTTTATTATTAGGACGCTCAGAGCCCGAGCTAACTGCACTTGCCGCGCATTTGCAGCAGGACTGTTTTGTGTTGGATCTCTGTGCGTCCGATGCAGTAAGCCATTTGCACCAGTTTATTGAGCAGAAAAACCTGCGCATTACCGGTCTTATCAATAATGCAGCAACCACACATGAAGGACTGCTTGAAGACGCAACCTCTGAGGACATTCAGCGTGTTATCGACACCAACCTAACCGTGCCCGTGGCTCTTATTCATAGGCTACTGCCTCGACTAAGAGCAAATCATGGCTGGGTCATGAATATTGGCTCTGTATTTGGCGCCATTGGTTTTCCGGGGCAGGCACTTTATTGCGCCAGCAAGTTTGGCCTACGAGGGTTTAGTGAGGCGCTGCAGCGAGAGTTGCAACCAGAGGACGTACGAGTGCTTTACTGCGCCCCCAGAGCAATACAGACGCAACTCAATAACGGCGTTATCAGTCGTTTAAACCAGCAGTTGAAAACCTCGGCTGATGCGCCGGAATGGGTTGCGCAACAAATCGTTCATCAAATTGAGCAACAACAACCACTGAAAACCCTGGGCTGGCCGGAAAAGTTATTTGCCCGGCTTAACGGGCTGTTACCGGAACTGGTTAACCGCAGTATGAAAAAGCCACGAATTTTATTACACCAATTGATCAAGGAAAAATCGCTATGAAACCAATAACTGTATTAGTTACCTCAATGGCGTTAGCTGTAACGCTTTACCTGTCGCCGGTTGCTGCAGAAGAAGTCAGCCAGTTGCTGAGCGTTCAGCAACGCTGGGCTGAAGTGAATTATAAGATCGAGGGCGACGAGCAGCTAAAAGCGTTTGAAGAACTGTCGGCGCAAGCTGAAAAATGGGTTGAGCAAGAGCCCGATAACGCCGAAGCGCATATTTGGCTGGGTATTATTAAAAGTACTCAGGCCGGTGCTGAAGGTGGATTGAGTGCGCTGGGTTTGGCAAAAGACGCTAGAAAATCTCTGCAAAGAGCATTGCAGCTTGACCCTCAAGCTTTGCAGGGTTCTGCTTATGCAAGTCTCGGTACGCTATATTACAAAGTTCCCGGCTGGCCGTTTGGTTTTGGTGACGACGACAAAGCCAGTGAATTATTGCAACGCGCATTGGAAATAAACCCGGACGGTATTGACCCTAACTACTTTTACGCCGACTATCTGTATGAACAGGGCAAGTACTCAGATGCAAGAAAATACGCAGAGCACGCGCTGAGCGCTGAAGTGCGGGAACAAAGACCATTAGCTGATGCGGAGCGACGCAAAGAGGTTCAGGCGTTACTGAAAAAGATTCATCACGAGCTGAAGAGGTAATTGGCCGCATGGAGTTGTTACTGGTTGAAGATGATGCGATGTTAGGACAGGCTGTGGAACTCGGCTTGTCCGAGCGTCAGTTCCTGGTTCAGCGGGTACGCACGGGAGCGGCGGCTATTAGCGAGTTAAACCGAACTCACTACGATGCTGTTGTTCTGGATTTGGGGTTGCCGGATTTAGACGGAACCCGCGTTTTGGCCAGCCTCAGAAAAAAGGGTATGACGTTGCCTGTATTGGTTCTGACAGCGCGAGATCAATCCAGTGAAATTGTAAAGCAGCTGGATAACGGCGCTGACGACTATATGATCAAACCGTTCGATATGAACGAACTGGCTGCCCGTCTGCGCGCGCTGGTTCGTCGCCAGCGCGGCTATGCTTCCCCGGAGTTAAAAGTGGGTGATATTGTTTTGGACGACGCTAACCATACCGTTGTTGTTGAAGGGCTGGCTGTTAACCTTTCCCGACGCGAATTTGAGCTACTGAAAGCATTAATGTCCGCACCGGAACGTGTGCACAGCCGTGACAAGCTCGAGCAGGTTGTGTTTCAGAATGAAGCCCAGGTAGAGAGTAACGCGCTGGAGGTTCATGTGCATAATTTACGTAAAAAGCTGGGCCATAAAGAGTGGATTCAGACTATTCGCGGTATTGGTTACCGACTGCAATGCAATTAGTTAAGCGTGTAAGGCACAAGCTAAACTCTATTCGTAGGCGTATTCTTGTTGCTGTATCTCTTTTGTATCTTGTCAGTTCAACCTTGTCAGCAGTATGGATTTACTTTGAAGTGAGCCATGAAGTTGATGAACTCTTTGATGCAGAAATGCTGCAGCAGGCAAAAACCTTATCTGCATTTATGTCCGTGAATTCCGAGCGCTTGCCTGAAGCCGGGGTGATCATTGAATCAATCGGTGCGCACAACTATGAAGATAAGCTGTCTTATAGGATAGAAAACACTGAAGAGCTGCTTCTTATGCAAACTGAAGGCGCCCCGGATGCCTGTGCTTTTGAGTTTATCCCGGGTTTTTCAGTTAAGAGAGTGAAAGACGAACTTTGGCATGCATTTGGCTTAGAGAACGCAACTGGACAGCGAATACTAATGTTGCAGGAAGACGGCTTTCGTTCTGAACTTAGAATGGATTTAACCGTCGATACAGTTATTCCGATATTACTGATTTTACCTTTTATGCTTTGGTTGGGATGGTGGACCATCAACCGGAACTTCTCCAGCTTTAATCGCTTGGCTGGTGAGTTAAGGCGTAAACGTGCTGACGACTACACCGCCTTTGTTGAAGATAACGACAGAGAGGAAGTTGCATTAGTAAAACGTTCTTTAAATCACTACATAAATCGTATAGAGCAAACGTTTTTACGTGAGAAGCGTTTTTCCGCAGATGCAGCTCATGAGCTTAGAACTCCTTTGGCCAGTTTGAAGGCTCAGATTCAGAGTCGACTTGGGAGCGCTACCTCAGAGCAGCAGAATGAGCTTCAGCCTCTGCTAGACAGTACCGAACGGTTGGTTAAATTGGTTGAAAGCTTATTGCAGTTGTCTAAAGCTGAGCTGCCACCTGAACAGCTAAAGCAAGTGAATGTTGCCAGTGTTCTCAGGCAGGTACTTGCCGACCAGTACGTCGCTGCGGAATCGAAGGGGCTGAGCTACCATGCACAACTTCCTACTGTGTTTCAGCAAACAAGTGATGAAAGTTACCTCTATCTTTTGTTTGCTAACGCACTGGATAACGCAATTAAGTATGCGGTTCCGGGCTCTCATATCGGAATCGAAGTCACCGAAAACCAGATATTTGTTTGTAACCGCGTCGCTGCAGACCATGTTATTGATATTGACCGAATTACCGAGCGGTTTTATCGCGGAAAACAGCTAGATGTTGAGGGCTCCGGACTGGGTCTGAGTATTGTGAAGAATTTGGCCGAGCAACTCGGCGTTCAGATTAACTTTCGACATATCGATGATGAGTTCTGTTTTATTGTAACTTTTGATACGGATCAATAAGCGGCTGTATTCCCGGCGTTGAGCGCATAAGCTTAATATTTCCTTAAGGTAGTGTGCCTATACTCAAGTCATTAAACACCTTTTGGAGTTGTTATGGATATTCGATATTCGGGTTTGTCGCGAATAAACCACTGGTTCAGCGTGATCTTTGTGGTTGTCATACTGACTCTGGGTTATATGATGTTTTTTGCAAATGACAGAGCCTCTGGCTCATACGCCGAAGCCGCCCATATTGGCGTTGGATTTTTTGCCTTCTGGTTTTTGCTCTGGCGCACAATCTACCGTTTAAAAATGGGTTTCCCTGCGCACAAAAAACAAGATAGGCGTCACGAATTTGCCCGAGTTGTTCACTATTTGATTTTACTCGGGCTGACACTATTGATTATTACCGGTCCCTTGTATTTGTTTACTGAAAATGAAGGACTGGCTGTGTTTGACTGGTTTACCGTTAATCTTGATCTCACTGCTCTCAGTATTGTTCACGAACCGGCGGAAGAAGTGCATAAAATTACCGGCCTTTACGTACTGCCGGCTTTGCTTGTTGTGCATATTGCGGGTGCTGTTGTTACCTACTTGTCAGATGAGGGAGTAGCCCGATCATAAAGCTGAATTGGAAATAAATAGCGCAGATTGCTGCTGGCGCAGCTCTTCCGGGACAATACCCAGCCAGCGTTTGCAGGCGCGTCGAAAGTTGTTGGGGTTACTGTACCCCAACTTCTGCGCAAGCTCGACATTGCTGTAGGGGTGCTTTTGCAGCAGGTTCAGCAGTTTGTGTAGCCGCACCAGGTCATATATTTGTTGAAAGCTGTAGCCATGACTGGCCAGCAGACGTTTGCACGAGGAAAGGCTAATGCCAACTTCAGCCGCCAATTCGGTTAGCGAGGCGTCATGGCCCGTTTCGAGCTGATAATCCAGCCACTTAAAAACGCTTAGCATGACAGAAGCTTGAGCCTGTGTCTGATGCTGCATCTGACAAAAGCTAAGTGCCTGATGATATTGGGCTAAGTTGCGCTCAGGCGAATGTTCCTGAAGCTGTTCCGCCGGAATAGAGAGTCCACAAATAGGGCGTGAACTCACCTTTTTTACCCATTTTTTCCAGGTGGGTAAGGGCGAAATATCATCAGGCAGAGCAACATGCCACTGGTTAATAGCTAAGCCTCGAGCTCTGCCCAGCATTAAAAGTATTGCTACACCAATTTTGCAACTGGCAGAATAGCAGAGTTGATTCATTTTCCCTGACAGCCCCTCAACCGGAATAAAGTCCAGTTGTAAGTAATTTTCAAAGCGTTGGGTGGGGGTAAATAAAAAGGGCTGTAGCAGGCTTTGAAAGCGCGACAAATGAATAAGCGCCTGCTTTAGTGTTTTTGCGTGAACGGTCAGGTCAATCAGTGGGTTAAGTCTGTCACTGAACAGTGTTTCTACAACCAATTGCCATAAGTGCGGGTCGTTAATTTTTTCTTCAGCAGACGCCAGTAACAACAGCATTTCATGATCGGTGAGCCGAAAGTTGTTTATCTGCAGTTTTTGTTCAGATAATGAGG
>NZ_DF266789.1:536190-731676 GCF_000320945.2 Idiomarina sp. 28-8 | reverse complement strand
GGAGGTGCCCCTGAAAAGCTCCGAAGAGGAAATGCCGCGCCTCTCGGCAAGCGGCAGCAGCGCCCGTATAAAGGGTTTACCAAGCAAACGGCGTTGGTCGTTAGTTGGCCAGGGGCGCATAGTGAGTCATCTCCTCAACTTGCGTGTGTAATGCGGTAATTGCATCAACAGCCGAGAGTTCTTCAACGCGGTGAGTATGCACTTCCACACTCATGTAATTGGGTAACTCAAGTTCGGAGTTTAGATTCTGAGCTATAACCTTCATTAACCTGTCCGCCTGAGACAAGCGAGTTTGTGGAAGCAGTATTAAAAAATGGTCACTGTGTTCCCGACACAGACAGTCCTGAGGCCTTAGCAGTAACACCATTAACTCGCTGGCCTGATGCAGGAGTTCGTCTCCGGCTTTTGTACCCATTTTATGATTATACTGGGCGAAGTTTTTGAAATTAACGCTAACCAATACAGTCGACTCTGCATCAATACTGTTTTGTAACGCTATTTCCCGTTCAACCAGCTTGATAAAATAAGGGGTGGTGTATAGCGAGGTTAAAGGGTCGACCCACTGGTGAGACCGAAGGTTCTTTTCGCGTACCATAAGTTGTCGCGACAGCATTTTGTTTTCACGCCGCCATTCAGCTGCGGCAAAACTAATGATAATAAGCCCCACCGGAAGCGGAAAGGACTCCAGCCAGCTTAATAACCGCAGGGCATCGGGATAGCGAAAAAATTCATCTAGTACGTCCAGCGTCATGGAAAAAATAAGTAATAGACCACCGCTGTAAAAGAGGTTGGTTACATTACCCCGAGGCCGGTCAGTAACCATAAATATGACAATTAAAATGGTCAGGAACAGGGTCGAGCCCTCACCAAGAATGTCCAGCGGATCAACGATTTCATAGGGTTTAACGACACCCAGTTGACTGCTAAGCAGCAAACAAAGCAGAACCACTACGGCAATGAGCAGAACTCGCCAGTTGCTGATATAGCGTAAATTAATCAATTGCATTGAAGTCTCCGCATATCTCGGCATTAGAACAAAGACACTTTAACCTCCGGTTGTGACAGTTTGGTGACGCCGGTTTCGCTTTCTGAGCTTAACTGACCCGCATCAAAAGAGCTCATAAGCGGGCGATATGCATCCTCATATTGTCACTTTTTGCTTTTAAGGTATGTCGCATCAATCAAAAAACGACAGGGTTTGAATGATTATGAAAAAGACATATTTAGCTTGGCTTATTGCCGTTTCATGTGGTGCTACATCCCCACTTATGGCTCAGGAAGCGCAGGACCAGAGCGCAGATAAAACAGCCGAAGAAAAGCGAATTGAAGAGGTGCTTACTATTGGCTACAGCGACTCAATAAAACGTGCAGTGCAAGAGCAGCGAGAGTCCGGCGGTATTATCAATGTTCTGAAAAAAGATGATATGGGTAAGCTGCAGGACGACAGCGTTAGTGACGCGTTGCAGCGAATTCCGGGTCTATCTGTAGAGCGCGACCAGGGTGAAGGACGCTTTATTCGCATTCGTGGTTTAGCCCCCGATTTAAACTCGGTTTCATACAATGGCACCTCGCTGGCCGCTCCTGAAGCCGGACGCCGAGCCGTGGCGCTAGATGTTATTCCGGCGGATTTGCTGGAATCGGTTGTGGTTAATAAAACCCTGACGCCTGATATCTCAGCAGGCAGTCTGGGCGGTAATATTGAACTGCAAAGCATGACGGCCTTTGACCGTGAGGGCTCGTTCTACTCTTTTACTGCTGATGTTGGTTATAACGAGCAGGCCAGCGAAACGAACCCAAAAGTTTCGGGTGTTGTCAGCAACACCTTTGATGTCGGCGATAAAGCGGACAGTTTTGGTATCGCCTTTGCCGGTAGTTATCAGGATCGCTCATTTACTACCGACAACGTTGAAACCGGCGGAAACTGGGACTTGGATGAACCGGGCCTGGAAGAGTTTGAGCAACGCGCCTACTCCGTTACCCGCGAGCGAACCGGCTTGGCCTTAAACCTGGACTATCGTCCTTCCGATGATTCTGAATTCTACCTGCGCTCGCTGTACAGTGAGTTTGCGGATACCGAAATTCGTCAGGGTATTGTGACTGAGTTTGCTGATCCAATTGGCGCAGAAGCTAGTGCTGGCGGCGAAATTGTTCGTGAGCTTAAAGACCGTAAAGAAACTCAGGAAATTACAGCGATTGTGCTGGGCACTAAACAGAAATTTGATGACTGGCATGTCACTTTGGAGGCAGGTACCAGTAAAGCCAGCGAAGATCAGCCTTTTGCTATTGGTGGAGCCAAGTTTACGCAGGAATTTGACGAAGGCCTGGGCTACTCAGGTCTGAAACGCTTGCAACTGAACGCGCCAGATACTGCATATCAGGCGTCAGAATATGAAATTGATGAAGTGGAAGTGAGTGACGCCTACACCGAAGAGACTGAAAAGAACGTTAAGCTGGATGTGGCTTATGACTGGTTACAACCCAGCTATCAGGTTACTTTTAAAGGCGGTGTTAAGTTAAGCCAACGCGAAAAGTCCGCAGAAGAAAACATCTTTATTATGGAAGACTTTGCTGACTTGGGTGTTACCGGATTAACGCTTGCTGACTACGAAACGTCGTCAAATGTTGAGTATGGCCTGGACAGATTTGGCCCCGGCGCTTCCGCCGGCAAACTTTGGGACATGATTAATACCTTCGAGTTACAAAACTTCCGGGATGAAGTTGAATCGAGTATCGCCTCTTACGAAATTGATGAAGACATCAGTGCCGGTTACCTGATGGCCGACATGGGCTTTGGTAAATGGCAGGTTATTGCTGGCGCGCGCTATGAACATGAAGAGCGCGAAGGGCGCGGTAACCGTTATGACGACGAACTGGAAACCTTTACACCAGTTTCGGATAAATTCAGCGATGCAAACTGGCTTCCTAGTGTGGTGACGCGCTACGACTTAAGTAATGACACTATTATTCGTGCGGCCTACAGCACCGGTCTTGTCAGACCTAACTTTGAACAGGTTAGATCCAGCTATTACCTGGAAAATGACGATGGCGACCTGAAAGCTGAATTCGGTAACCCGGATCTTGAACCATTAACCACGCAGAACCTCGATTTTGGTATTGAGCATTACGATGAAACCTTGGGTGTTATTTCCGCCATGGCCTTTTACAAAGACATTAAAAACTTTGTCTATGAAGCCGATGTTGCCGGTCGCCCGGGTTACGAAAACTTCGATGAAGCCGTCACTTATATCAACGGTGATGACGCTTACGTCTACGGTTTAGAAGTCAACTTTGTGCATCAGGTGTCTGGTTTTAATAACTGGCTGGATAACTTCTTAATCAATACCAACCTGACTTTCACTGACTCGGAAGCAACGGTTGACTGGATTGACGATGGTCAGCTTGTGTCACGCGACATTACGCTGCCGAGCCAGTCTGATACGACTGCAAACTTTGCGCTTGGCTACGAAGTTTATGATGTCAGCTTACGTTTGGCAGCGAACTATAAGTCAAAGTATCTGGCTGAGCTTGGTGACGTTGAAGACAGCCGTTACGACATTTACGAAGACGACAATCTGACTCTGGACTTTTCCGCGAAATGGCTCATTAACGACCATGTCAGCCTGAGCTTTGCGGCCAACAACATTACCGATGAACCCTACTATGTTTACACCGGCCAGAAGCGATACAACGCACAGTACGAAAGCTATGGCCGCAGCTTCACTCTGGGTGTGCAGCTAATTAACTGGTAACACGGAATAACGGTATTTAAAGGATAACCATGAGAAATAAAATGATTTTAAGCGCGGTAGCATCAAGTTTGATGCTACTTGCCGCTTGCGGTACGTCAGCGACAGAGACCAATGTTCGTCATAAAGTCGCACTGAATAATGACTACCTGAAAGTCACTGCTGACGGACTCAGTCTGGGTGATAAACGCGTTGCCGAAGGCGATTTTTTCCACCTGCGAACTCTGCCGTTAAGTAATGGTGAAACCCTGATTGGCGCAATGGAAGGCAACACTCAGGAGCTTGTTCTCTGGCGTGCCAGCGGCAAAGCTATACAGCCGGTGTGGAAGGGCGAAATTACCAGCCGCGTGGTAGAGGATATCTGCTTTTACGAGAGCTACGAAAACCAGCAGCTGTCTGTATTCCTGCTTGGCGGCCGTGGCGGTGCAGAACAGCGATTGTTAAAGCAGGACGAAAAGTGGCTAAAAGAGCCGCTGGTTATCCGTAATATGAACGTACCTTTTGACAGCACGGCTTGTGTTGTATCGAATGCGGAACAAAAGCTGTATGTTGCCGAAGCGGATCAGGCTGTGTGGGCGTATAACGCAGAGCCGGAAGTTGATCAGGGGCGCGACTTAATTGCGGCAGCCAAACCTTTTGGTGTTATTGAAGGCGAAGTGAAAGCGCTGGAGTTGCTTGATGACGGCAGTTTGCTGGTGCTTGAAGAAGAACCGCCGCGGTTGCTGGTGTATCGTCAGAATGAGCAGGGTTTTAAGTTTGATAAAGCCTTTGCAATTGACGACGCTGAAGCTTTAACCGATGTGTCTGATTTAGGAAATGGCGAGCTATTGTTGACAGAAGAAGACATGACCGCAACGAGCAAGCTGACAATTGATACTCTGGAGTCAAAACAGCGTTCGGTTAAAAAGCCGGTGTCTCAGGTTGAGGCAACACTGCAGACTGAACCCTCACCGTTACGCGGAGATGCAATTGATGATCCTGCTGTTTGGGTACATCCGGAAGCCCCTGAGAAAAGCCGCATTATGGCTACGGACAAGCGCACGGGTCTCTATGTTTATGACATGTCCGGTAACATTGTTCAGGAATTCCCAGTGGGCCGCCTGAATAATGTCGATGTTCGGGGCTCCTGGGCAGTCGCTTCTTTGCGTGACAACAACAGCCTGCAATTGTTTGATATTAGCGCAGACGGAGAGCTTTCGGTTGGTGCCAATGCGCTTACCGATATTGACGAAATTTACGGTCTTTGCATGGGCTACAATGAGTCGACAGAACAGACCTCCGTTTATGTAAACGGCAAATCCGGCGTTATTCAGCAGTTTGTTATAAGCAACGACGGCAAGATGGAAAAAGTTAGAGAGTTAAGCGTTCCTTCTCAGCCTGAAGGTTGTGTTGTCGATGATAAAACGCAACGTTTATTCGTTGGTGAAGAGGACGTTGCAGTATGGTTATTTGATGCTGCAGCGGATGGTTCAACCTCCGGTGAAGCCATTATTAATGTTGACCAACATGAAGAGCTGGTTGACGACATTGAAGGCGTGACTTTCGCCCGGGTCAATGGCAGAGACTTATTGTTTGTGTCCAGTCAGGGCAACGACAGTTACATTGTGTTTGAAGGGCAGGCGCCCTGGTCGTTGCTTTCGCATTTTCGTATTCGCACCAATACCGAGTTAGCTATTGATGGCGCATCAGAAACCGATGGCATTGACGTAACAACTCGGTCTCTGGGTAAAGGGTTTGAGCAAGGCGCGTTTATGGTTCAGGACGGACGTAACCGCATGCCGGAAGCGGGTCAGAACCTTAAACTGGTGCCGTTAGAGAATATTCTTAAAACCATTAAGTAAGTAGTTACTTCTTACACACTTACTGACAAAGCCGTCCGGTAGTTAACGCTGCCGGGCGGCTTTTGTTCTTACGGCCTGAAGTTGCAGCTTTCTGGCTACATAAAAGCGAGTGCATTGTCTAGACTTAGTGCAAAGACACCAAATAGAGGAAAGCTATGACAGGTACTGAGCGACAAGATCTTGGACTGTTCACAGATTTGTATCAGCTCACAATGCTCGATGCGTATTTGCAGGAAGGCATGCAAGACGACGCCGTTTTTACGTTGTTCGTCCGGCGGCTTCCGAATGAGCGGAAATTTCTGTTGGCTGCGGGGTTAGATCCCTTGCTTGAAACCATTGAAAACCTGTCGTTCAGCGATGACGATTTGCGCTACCTAAAAGAGCAAAACTTCTCTCAACAGCTTATCGATTATCTTCGTGATTTTGAGTTTACCGGGCAGGTCAGAGCGCTTCCTGAAGGTACGGTATTCTTTGAAAATGAACCCATTGTCGAGATTAAAGCGCCGCTGCCACAGGCACAGCTTATTGAAACTCTGGTGATGAATCAGATACACCTGCAAACCTTATTGGCCTCAAAGGGGGCGCGAGTTGCCCATGCGGCAGAAAAGCGGCCGGTTCTGGATTTTGGTGCACGCAGGGTGCATGGCATTGATGCGGGCAAAAAAGGCAGCCGGGCACTGTATTTAAGCGGTATTGCTGCCACTTCAAATATGCTGGCTGCGCGAACTTACGGTTTACCTGTAGCTGGCACTATGGCGCACAGCTATATTCAGGCTCACGATTCGGAATATCAGGCGTTAAAGAATTTTACCCAGGTTTTTCCGGAAACCGTCCTACTGGTAGACACCATCGATACCTTAAAAGGTGTAGAAAAAGTCATTCAGTTGGCCAATGAGCTGGGCGATGACTTTAAAGTAAAAGGCATTCGACTGGACTCCGGTAACTTGGGTGAGCTTGCTGTTAAAGCCAGAAAGCTGCTGGACGAACATAACCTTAACCATTTAGAGATTATTGCCAGCGGCGGACTGGACGAATATAAAATTGCTCAGCTAATAGCTGAAAAAGCACCTATCGATGGTTTCGGTGTGGGCACCGGCATGGGTGTTTCTGATGACGCAGCGGCACTTGATATGGCCTACAAACTGGTTGAATACGCGGGTAAGGGGCGTTTGAAGCTTTCCAGTGGTAAGCCTGTTTTGCCGGGCGAAAAGCAAGTTTTTCGCGAGTCTGGGGACAGCTTCCGTCGCGACACTATTGCTCGTGCAGAAGAGCAGTTACCCGGCGAACCATTGCTGAAAAAAGTGATGCAAAGCGGCAAAAGGTTGCCTTCTCACCAGCGCGACATTGAAGAAATTAGACAGTACGCGCAGCAACAGTTAAGTAAATTACCCGAGTACGTCTCCTCGATAAGCAGCAAGGAGAAGTCTTATCCGGTCGAGATAAGCGATAAACTAGCGAGCTACCAGAAAGAAATAACCGAACACCTTAAACAAGAGGGTTAGCCCAGGTTTTCAGCGGAGGATATTCATGAAAGCGACTTTTGAACAAAACGATGCACTGATCATTGTGGATGTACAAAACGATTTTTGTCCGGGCGGCAAGCTGGCGCTGGATGAAGGCGACGAGGTTGTGCCCGTTATTAATGCACTGAGCGCTCAGGCTCAGGAGGCCGGCATTCCGGTCTTTGTTTCAAGAGACTGGCATCCGCGCCATCATGTGAGTTTTGACGAGCGCGGCGGGCCATGGCCCGAGCATTGTGTACAGGATACCAAGGGCGCTGAGTTTCATCCTGATCTTATCTTGCCCGAGAACGCCCGTTTAGTTTCTAAAGGGACTCGCTTCGATATTGATCAATATTCTGCGTTCGATAAAACGGGGCTGGTCTCGGAACTTGTTCACCTTAATATCAAACGCGTATGGGTTGTCGGCCTGGCGCTGGAAGTGTGTGTAAAAGCCACGGCACTCGACGCCACAAAAAATGACTATGAAACTTTTTTAGTGGAAGAGGGCACCCGCTTTATCGATAGAGCTGACGCTGAGAAAGCGCGGCAAGAATTAAAAGACGCCGGTGTTGTTATTAAATAGAGGTTTACTTCTTAAACAAAATGACTCGGTCGCTAACTACTTCAATGCGTAACTGGAAGCGTTGTGCTATCCACTGCATGGTTTTTGGTGTGTAAAAGCTGATATGGGTGGGGTCACCTTTGTAGCTCCACAGGTTAAAGTCGTCAGCCGTTTCTTTTGTGAACATGCAGGTCATTACGCCCAGCCAGCCGCCGGGTTTGATCAAGCCAATTAACTGCGCCCAACCCAGATCGGGCTCACGAAAATGTTCTGCTACTTCGGTGCAGGTGACAAAGTCATACTGACGACTCAATTGGCCAGTATCCGGCGCGTAATAGATGTCATAAACAGACATCTTCAACCCCTTTTCTTCAAGCATTAAATTCAATGTTGGACCGGGGCCGGAACCAAAATCAAGACCTTCCATACCCGGAGACAGTTTATCCAGTAAGGGGTTTGCCAGATGGTTTAAAAACTTACGGTAGCCAATATCGTTTGGGCCATTCTCATGATAGTCGTAAATGGATTTTTCTTCGTCCTGAGGCAGGTGATATTCAGGGTCTGCGAAAATAAGGTCGCACTCCGTGCAGCGAAAATACGGACGTTTTTTATCTGCGCAAAAAGGCTTGGATATTGAGGAACATAGAGTACATTGCATGGGGGTATGCTACCTCAGGGATTTAGAGTAAGCTAGTTTTGATGACGGTAACCGACCAGAGAAATATGACAGCGTGTTCTATAAATTCTAGTCAGCGGATTGAATTACTCGACATTCTCAGAGGCTTCTCTTTGCTGGGGATCTTGTTGATGAACATGGCGTTTTTTCAAAGCCCTCTAACAACGACTTCATTAGGCGTTGAAGGTAACGAAAGTGGTATTGATTACGCTATAGCCTGGAGCCTTTTTGTTTTTGCCGAAGGTAAATTCTACACTATGTTCTCCTTATTATTTGGTATTGGTTTTGTCATTTTTTATGACAGAGCGGCGCAGAAAAGTAGTTTACCGAAGCGGCTGTTTTTCCGGCGTATTATAGTGCTTGGCCTTATTGGTGTAGCTCATGCTGTTTTTATCTGGGCGGGGGATATTTTATTCATCTATGCCATAGCCGGACTGTTTTTATTGTTTTTTGTCAGAACCTCTGCGAGTAGGCTGTGGAAGTGGGGGATATTTTTTATCAGTTTGCCCGTTGCGCTTTTATGGTTATCTGCAGTTTCAATTAACTCTTCGAGTCAATCGTCAGAAGAAATACAACAATACCAGATAGATGCTAACGAAATGCAAAGCTCTTTATCTGAGGTAGCAAGTTTTGCCAACGAGGCATACGGCACTGGCGTTTATGAAAAAGTAACTGAAGCACGCATTGAGGAGTTTGCTTTAATTTTTAGCAGTGAGATTGTCTTCACAATTTCGACCTTTCTGGGACTATTCCTTCTGGGCGCAGCTCTTAGTCGGAGTGGGGTTTTCGCAAGCCCCGAGCCCCAAACTAAAGTTTATAAGAAGTTCCTCATTTGGGGAGGGATACCTGGAATTTCCGCTGCGCTTTACGCAAGTGCTTTACCGGCTACTGAAATGATTCTGCCGACAGTTAATGCGGCTTTGCTTTATTCTCTAATGCAAATTTCGTCCTTAGGGTTGTGTTTAGCTTATATGGCTTTCATCGCTTTAATGCTTTGTCGTAGTAAAAATCAGAATAGTATTTTGAAGAATTTGGCTCCGACTGGCCGTATGGCGTTAACAAATTATTTGCTGCAATCCTTGTGTTTCACCACCTTATTCTATGGCTACGGATTTGGCTTATATGGCGAGCTGGGGAGGCTTGAAATGATATTACTGGCTCTCGCTTTTTGGCTCTGTCAGTTAAAATTAAGCCAGTGGTGGCTGCAGTACTTTAATCATGGGCCTTTTGAGTGGCTATGGCGTTTGGCTACCTATGGTCGTTGGCAAGCATTCAAAAAAGTGACAAGTTGAATGTTAACGGCATTCCGATCTTTCCCGCCATTTCTCCTGTATCTATAAAACCTATCAAAGCAAACGAAATCTTACCTTTGAGTAAATAGCCGGGCGTTGCTATAACTTACATAACGAATATTCAAATTGAGCACAGAAAATAAGGAAGGCTAAATGACTAAATCAAGTGGTGGCGGTAAATGCCCTATCATGCACGGCAGCATGACCTCTGAGAAAAAGACGAACACCCATTGGTGGCCAAACTCGCTGAAGTTAGAAATTCTGCGTCAGCACGACACCAAAGCGAATCCGCTGGATGAAGATTTTAATTACGCGGAAGAGTTCAAAAAAATTGACTTAGAAGAGTTAAAGCAAGACCTGAAAAACTTTATGACCGACAGCCAGGAGTGGTGGCCGGCAGACTGGGGTCACTATGGTGGCTTAATGATTCGTATGGCCTGGCACTCGGCCGGTTCTTATCGTTTAGCCGATGGTCGCGGTGGCGGCGGTACAGGTAACCAACGCTTCGCGCCGTTAAACAGCTGGCCGGATAACGTAAGCTTAGACAAAGCACGTCGCTTATTGTGGCCAATTAAGAAAAAGTACGGCAACAAATTGTCCTGGGCCGATCTATTCATTCTGGCTGGTAATATGGCTTATGAATCCATGGGTCTTAAAACCTTTGGTTTTGCCGGCGGCCGTGAGGATATCTGGCACCCTGAAGAAGACACTTACTGGGGCAGCGAGAAGGAATGGCTGGCGGAAACTAAAAACCGTTACAGTTCAGATGAAGAGCGTGATTCACTGGAGAACCCACTGGCTGCAGTACAAATGGGCTTAATTTACGTGAACCCGGAAGGCGTTGACGGCAACCCTGACCCGCTTCGCACCGCAAAAGACGTACGCGAAACCTTTAAACGCATGGCAATGAACGATGAAGAAACCTGTGCGTTAACTGCGGGCGGTCATACTGTGGGTAAGTGTCACGGTAATGGTAAAGAAGAAAACTTAGGCCCAGAGCCGGAAGCTGCAGATGTTGAAGAGCAGGGCATGGGCTGGCGCAACAGTGGTGGCAAAGGCGTTGGTCGTGACACCATGAGCAGTGGTATTGAAGGTGCCTGGACGACAAACCCGACCCAATGGGATAACGGTTACTTCTACCTGCTGTTTAATTACGAGTGGGAGCTGAAGAAAAGCCCGGCTGGTGCGTGGCAGTGGGAGCCTATCGACATTAAAGAGGAAGATAAACCGGTCGATGTGGAAGATCCGTCCATTCGTCATAACCCCATTATGACTGACGCTGATATGGCGATGAAAATGGATCCGGACTATCGCAAAATTGCGGAGAAGTTCTACAAAGACCCAGAGTACTTTGCTGACGTATTCGCCCGCGCCTGGTTTAAACTGACGCACCGCGATTTAGGTCCAAAAGACCGCTACTTAGGTGCCGATGTGCCGGAAGAAGACCTGATTTGGCAGGACCCAATTCCGAAAGTGGACTACACCTTAAGCGAACAAGAAATTGCTGATTTAAAAGAGAAGTTATTAAACACAGAGTTAACGTCTTACGAGCTGATTTCTACCGCATGGGACAGCGCACGTAACTTCCGTTGCTCAGATTTCCGTGGCGGCGCCAATGGTGCTCGTATTCGTTTAGCGCCGCAAAAAGACTGGCACGGTAACGAGCCGGAAAAACTGCACAAAGTCCTTCGTGTACTGGAAGAGCTGCAGTCGACGCTGGACAAGAAAGTGAGTTTAGCGGACCTGATTGTTTTAGGTGGTACGGCAGCGGTTGAGAAAGCCGCAAAAGATGCCGGTTATAACGTAACGGTTCCATTTGCGCCGGGCCGTGGTGATGCAACCGACGAACAGACCGATGTGGAGAGCTTTGAGCCTTTAGAGCCATTGCATGACGGTTACCGTAACTATCTGAAAAAAGATTACGCGGTACCGGCCGAAGAACTGATGCTGGATCGCACCCATTTGATGGGATTAACGGCGCCAGAAATGACGGTTCTTGTCGGTGGTATGCGCGCTTTAGGCGCTAACTACGGTGAGTCTGAGCACGGTGTATTCACTGACCGTGTCGGTACGTTAACCAACGACTTTTTCGTTAATCTGACCGACATGAACAATGTCTGGAAGAAAGCGGATGACCACTACGAAGTTCGTGACCGCAAAACTGACGAACTGAAGTGGACAGCAAGCCGCATTGACTTAGTCTTCGGTTCAAACTCTATACTGCGCTCGTATTCAGAGCTGTACGCTCAGGACGACAATCAGGAGAAGTTTGTTAAAGACTTTGTGAAAGCCTGGACTAAGGTAATGAACGCAGACCGCTTTGATTTAGCTTAATGCAGAGTTAGCTGGTTAATCAGAAGGGGCGCTTACTATTAAGCGCCCCTTTTTTATAGCGGATTCAGTTTACTGGGCATGCTTTTAGGCTATTAAAACTCAGCCTCGAAACCAACACCAACCACTCTTGGTGCGCCGAATATTGCGTACGGGAGATCCGGGCGAGTGTATTCGATGTAGCCTTTGTCGAAAATGTTGTTCGCAAAAATATAGGCCGACCAGTCGAACTTGTCATAACTGATCTTGGCGTTAACTAAGGTGCGTGATGACACTCTGTTATCTGTAGCGCGGGTTGCCATGTTCATGGAGTCGCGATAGTTAGCGTTTACATTCACCGTCCAGTCGCGGGCAGGGTATAAATTTACGCCTAAAGCGGCCGTATGTTTGGGGGCATAGATAAATTCTGTTCCTGAAAAGTTTCGGACCTGAGCCCCGGCAATGGCTTCAAACTGATCGTACTGGGTTCTGGAGTAAGAATACGACCCGTACCAATCCAGGTATGAATTGACGTATTGGCGCGCTTCAAGCTCAACCCCGTACAAGTGCGCCTTGCCAGCATTCACTGTATGGTTATCAAAACTGTTAAGGCCGAATTCAGCGCTGACTTGTTTATCTTCCCAGTCAATATAATAAAGGTTGCTGCTGACAAAAAGCTTGTTGTCTAACAGCTGACTGCGCCAGGATAGCTCGTAGTTGGTGGTGAATTCCGGGTCGTAAGCGAAGACTTCGGCACGCGCTATATTGTACGAGCTACCACCGGAACGGTAGGCTCGCTGTACCGTTAAAGCCAGCGAATCGTTGTTATCGTAGTCCCAGCGCACCGCCAGCTTCGGCAAAAAGGCATTAAAGTCGCGGGTACTTTTGGGAACACTGTTACCTGCGCGGTCAACTAGGTTCAGTACTTCCTGATTGATGCCGCTGATAATGCCATGAGATGCGGTGCCGGGCTCGCCGTAATTTGTTGGATCGGGTAAGGTTCCGGCAAATTCAGCTTCAGTTAAAGACTCGTAAGTATAACGCTCGGTGTCGTAACGAAAACCAGCAATAAGTGCTACCTCGTCGGCTAAAGCATACTCAACGTCGGCAAATAAAGCCTGGTTGGTTGAACGGTCGGCAACATCATTACCGTAATCAACAGGAATAGACGGCAGCGCCTGTGAATAACTGTTAGCAAACTGAGTGGCGGTAGCCTCGTCTAATCCCATATTTTGTAATGCGCTGACAATAGTTGCTACTGGTGTTGCGACACCGCCCAGTTGGTTATCAACGCTGTCTTTCTGACGATCAGACCAGTACCATCCGAGCAGCCCATGAAAATCGGGGTAGTCAAAGTGTAACCGTAATTCCTGAGAACGATTTTGATAGTCGTGATCCATTCTGCCGTACTGATTATCTTCTGCTATTAAATCAATATCGTATAAGCGCTGGGAGTCCGAATCGGATTGGGACGTGACGGACGATAACGCCCAGTTTTCGTTCAATTGATAACTTAAGTCCAATGACAAAATGTCCGTCGTGATATCAGTCACATTTTCCCGGTTGGAGGTGTTTTCGCGGTTATCAAAATAGTCTTCGATATCGGTGCGGCTATACGTGAAGCGATACGGGTCTTCACGGTCGTCGCGCATAAGTGTTAGTTTTGCGGTAAAGTCTTTCAGTGCTTTGGGCTTCCAAAGCAGCTTGAACCGGCTGGCCATGGAGTCGACAGAGTCTTCCATATCGTTACGCGTGGTGTTTTTGATAAAACCATCAAAATCACGCTTTTCTACTGCAACCCGAAAAGCCAGTTCGTCGGCGATCAATGGACCACCACCGGCAAAAGCTAAGCGTCTGTCGTTTGGATCTGACCAAATAGCTCTGGTTTTCCAGCTCCAGTCCATGGTCGGATCCTGTGTGCTGATAATAATCGCGCCGGCTAATGAGTTTTCACCCTGCACCGTTGACTGCGAGCCCCGGAGAATTTCAACCTGAGAAACGTCCCATAAATCCGATGGACCGGCGTCGTTAATTTCGCTGGGAAGGGCGACTCCATCGACATAGACAGTGGATAAGGGGTTAGCTGAATTGCTTTCGTCACTAATGCCCCGAATGGTAAAGCCTGAACCGCCGTACATCTTGGATACGTTAGCGGTGTTGTCTATGATATTGCCAAGGTCGAGCAAGTTTTCCTGATCAATTTTTTGTGCCGTTGTTACGGCGACACTACTGGTGGTTTCTGACAGTGAGCGCTCGCGTTTTTCACCCTGAACTTTAATAATTTCCAGCCCGTCTTTTTGCGACTGAACCATAGCGTCTTCTGCTGAAACAAGGGGAGGGGTAAAAGCAGCTCCAACAAAAATGAATGCACATAAGCCTGTTATTATTCTTTCATTTTTTCCGGTCACTTTTTTGTTCTCCTTGGTTTCGCTTGTGAGTCAGCTTTAATAAGAACGTTACTTTAATGTAAATGCGAATCAGTATCAATATCATGTTTATTTTTTCTTCGAAAGGGTATAAAGCGCAGTGCGTTATTATCCGTTGTTGATCGCTAAGCGAAATGAAAGAGTACAATAGAATTAGAAACACGAACTTAAGGAGGAAGTATGTCCAAAGTATTATTGATAACAGGTGCCTCAAGCGGCATTGGTGAAGCTACAGCCCGAAAAGCGGCGAAAGAGGGATTAAAGCTGATATTAACGGCGCGCCGGAAAGAAAAACTGGATGCGCTGGTTAAGGAATTTGGTGCGGATAATGCCATTGGCGTAGCTGCCGACGCCGGAAATTATGACCAGTTAGCCGAGGCTGTAAAGCAGGGCGTAGATAAGTTTGGTCAGCTGGATGCGGTATTCGCTAACGCCGGAACCGGGGTTTCGACCGCTGGAACAGAAGAGGGCGACCCGGACGAGTGGAAGTCTATGGTGGATGTGAATATCAATGGTCTTCTGTACACGGCTAAATTGACTTTGCCGCATTTACGTAAAACCACCGGTCACTTTTTAATGACAGGCTCTGCCGCCGGGCGAATTACGCTAAAAGGTTCGGTTTATGGTGCGACTAAGTGGTTCGTTCATGGCTTTGCCCAGAACCTGGCCGAAGAAATGAAAGAGTGGAACGGCCGCTGCACAACCATAGCACCGGGTATGGTCAATACGCCGTTCTTCGACGAACCTAAGCCGGACAAACTGGCTCCTGAAGATGTTGCCGATGCGGTATTGTATTCAATCAATGCGAATCCGCGTAATTGTGTGCGCGAAGTGTTCTTAATGCCGGCGTATTGATTTAGCTCAGATTAAGAGACTTTAAAGACAAACAACAATAGTTATCATTTAATACTTCTCAAGGTTCCTGTATAATTTTAAGCCTGATTATGACATGAGCCTTGAGGAGTACTCGTGTTTTCCCGATTCTTTTTCCCTATTGCCTTAATAGGCACATTACTTTTCTCCGGTCAGGCTTTGGCCAGTTCTTCAGCGGATACTCAAAGTTCTGACATGCGTCAGTTATTGCAGCTGGCGGAATACGTTGGCGTAGATTATTCCGAAGCGGTAGCCAATGGTGAAGTCATTAATCCCGATGAATACAGCGAAATGACTGAGTTCGCCGGCCTTATTGGTGAAAAGACTGAACAGGCGCCGCAGGCGGTGCAAGCTGAAATGCGTCAGTTGGTGAACAAGCTCAAGCAGCTGATTCATGATAAAGCTGACCCGGAAGCGGTGGTTACGCTAACCAGTGAGCTAAGAGACACATTGCTGTCGGCTTTGCCAAAGCTAAGCCTCCCGTCAAAGCTGGCAAGCGAAAAGCACGTTGAGCAGTTATTTCAACAAAACTGCTCAGCCTGTCATGGCGCTGCCGGTCAGGGTGATGGCCCTGGTGCTACCGGGCTGGAGCCTGCCCCCACTAATTTTACCGACCGTGAACGCGCCAATAACCGCTCATTACTTGGGTTGTTTGACGCTGTTTCCGATGGCATCGACGGCACGGCAATGGCGTCTTTTAGCCATTTAAGTGAAGAAGAGCGGTGGGCGTTGACCTTTTACGTGGGCAGTCTGGCGTTTAATAACAGTGCCGACTCTGAGCAGAAGGTGGCGCTGAGCGAGTTGATTAATTACAGCCCGAATACCTTATTGCAGCGCGGCATTTCGTCTAACGCTATTGATTACTCGCGCACTCACGCCCGCGATTACTTTTCTGAAAGCTCAGTAAACAGTCCTATCGCAATTGCCCGCACAACTCTTGGTCAGGCTTTAAAGGCTTACCAACAGGACAATTATAGCGAAGCTAAGCGGTTGGCTATTTCGGCGTATCTCGATGGTTTCGAGTTAGCTGAAAACTCCCTTAATGCCAAAGCTCCGGAGCTAATGCGAACCATAGAACGTGACATGATGGCGTTGCGTGGGGTTATCAGTAAACCCGGCAAGCTGCAGCAGGTAGAGCAAATGACAGCGCAGTTGCAACAGGAACTGGACGTTGCGGCGAACACGCTGTCGGAAGATCAGCTTTCAGAGTCTGCATTGTTTGCGGCAAGCGCCGTTATTCTGTTACGAGAAGGGCTTGAAGCCTTACTCATTGTGCTGGCAATTGGCACAGTACTGGCGCGTTCCGGACGCAAAGACGGCCTGCGTTATGTGCACGCGGGATGGATCACGGCGCTGATTGCGGGTGTCGGCACCTGGCTGGTGGCGGAATACTTTATCAGCATTAGTGGTGCCAGCCGCGAGATTATTGAAGGTGGGGCGGCCTTACTAGCCGCCATCATACTGTTCTATGTGGGTTACTGGATGCACAGCAAAACCCAGTCGCAGCAGTGGCAACGCTTTATTCAGGAAAAAGTGCAGACTCAGCTAAAGCAGGGCGCTTTATGGGGTCTTGCCGGTCTTGCCTTTTTAGCCGTGTATCGAGAAGTGTTTGAAACTGTATTGTTCTATCAGTCTTTACTGTTGCAGGCGCAGGACAATGGCAGCAGTGTCGCCTACGGTTTTGTCTTTGGCCTGGTGGTTCTGGCGCTAGTGGCCTGGGCTGTCATTAAATACTCAGTCAAACTGCCAATGAATACGTTTTTCAAGTTCACAACGTACATCATTCTGGCTCTGGTCTTTATTTTGCTGGGCAAGGGCATTAGCGCCCTGCAGGAAGCTGCCTGGTTTAGTCATACGGCGTTTCCAGTGGATTTAACCTTCGACTGGCTGGGTATTTACGCTAGCTGGGAGACCTTAAGTGCGCAATTGGTGTATTTGATTCTTGTGATGGCTTTATTTAAACGACAGGTTTCATCAAAATTGAATAAAGTCGTCTAAAAACTGTCATATTTAATCTTTAACATGCACCACAACTTAACATTGTTTGGTTATACTCCCTGGTTAAGTTTTTATGCCCCCAATATTTGGGGGCTTTTTTTTGTCTGTTTTAGACTAAAAAGTGTATTTCACCTGTACCCCAAACGAACGTCCGGGCTGACTGTACTGTTCCGTAGAGGCTTCGCTCTGAAGGCCTGCCACGCTCTGGTAGGGCACATAATACTTATCTGTTAAGTTACGCGCCGCGAGGTTAACTTGCCAGTTTGTCAGTGTGATACCTGCCAGCAGATCAAAGGTGGCGTAGCCCGGTGTTTGAATAGAGTCATCGGTTGGAACGCGACTCATGCTGTCTACTGCGGTAACAACACCGCGTACATACCAGTCATTGCCGTGGTAACCCACTGAAGCATTGCCGGAAAGTGGTGACAGAGTGGTCAGATAATCGTCTGTTGTTTCATCCTTGCCGGTTGTGTAGGTCACTGACGAAGCTAATTGAATGTTGTCATTCAGCCAGTGAGTCACTGAGGCTTCAACGCCTTTTATCGTCACTTCGTCCTTATTAACATACTGATACTCGACGCGATCCACGCCCGGAATATAGGTGGGACTGGTTCCGACGACCTGAGTATCGATAAAGTCGTCAAACTTGCTGTAAAAAGCTGACAGATTCCAGCTAGTGTTGTTGTCCGCAAATTTCAGACCGGTTTCCAGCGAACGGCTGCTCTCAGGATCTAAGTCGGGATTAGGCAATATGGCATAAAAAGGTTCGATACCATGGTTCTGGTAGGCCTGATCATGAGGTGGAATTTTAAAGCCTTCGGCGTATTGAACGTATCCGCGAATATCATTTGAGAAAGTGTATATAGCCGCCAGTTTAGGTGACATAGCCGTTTCACGTATATCACTTAATAGCGACATGTCGTAGAGTGAATTGTCTTGAGGCGTCATGCGGTAATGGTCGATACGGACACCGGCAATGAATTTAAGCGGCATATTTTTCAGCTGGATATTGTCCTGCAGGAAGAGCCCGGTTAACCAGGTTTCTGCACCAGGAAAAGCTTTTTGCGGTTCGTTGTCCTGCAGTAAGGTGCCGTCTGCAGCGATGCGGGTTTTAAAGCGTGGTCGTTCCGTGTCGTAGTAGTCAACATCGAACCCAAATACCAGGTCTTGTTCCACTTGGTTGCCGGACAACAGGGTTTCGCCCTGCCAGCGAGCACCAATAATACGTTGTTCAAAGCCGTAATCGTTATTGTCGATATAAGGACCGCTTTGATCTGCGCCTTGCACTATCTGGTCACTGTTTTGCTCGTAGTGACTCAAATACAACTGCCAGTGCTGAGTATCGGTCAGCCAGTTGCTGTTATTATTGAGATAGTCGATGGAAAAGGCGGTTTGTTTATCTTTATCTTCGGTTTGCTCCGGCGGCTCCTGCAACTGCTCATTGTTTTGCTGGTAGTGGTCCAGAGTAAACTTAAGTTCATTGTTATTCTCAAGCGCGATAGCCCATTTCGCCAGCACACCGACACTGTCGTAATCAAACTCCGGCAACGACTGTTCATAGTTCTGGGTTTCGTTTCCTTTGCGGGCGGTGAGCTGAATGGATGCCTGTGACCCAGAAAACTGTTTTGCCGCCTGCACACCTAAACTGCGTTCGTCTGCAATGCTATCGAAACCCGCCTGCAGGGAAAGTGCGTTTGAATCACCCTGTAGCATATCGTCAGGGTCTGGCGTTGTCAGAACAATAACCCCACCCAATCCGTCTGAGCCGTAAAGTGGCGATGCTGCGGCCTTAGCGACTTCAACCTGACTCAATTGTGAGACGTCCAGGTAACCCCGGCCGACCAGATACCCTCCACCGCCGGCATAGGCATCGTTTAAGCGTCGGCCGTCTTTAATGTAGACCACCCGGTTACCGCCAATACCACGTATTGACAGGGTTTGTGCCTGACCCTGGCTGCCGGTTGAACTGATGCTGGGGTCATAACGAAAAATATCCGACAGACTGTTACTAACCTGAATATCGATTTCCTCGGCTGTCACCACACTGACTGCACCGGCAACATCCTCCAGTTTTTCTTTACTGCGGGAGCCGGTTACTACCAGTATTTCATCGGTTTCCAGCGTGGGTTTTGCCAAGTCAGCTGCGTAAACAGTGGTTTGTAAGGTAGCGAAAATGGCTGTCGCCAATAAGCTTTTTGCAAAGCTGTGAGTTGTCTTATGTCCTTTATTCACTTTTCATCTCCAATCCTGATTAACATGTCGTATGAAAAAATCAATAAGATCTAAACGAAAATGATTTGCATTTGCAAGTGAAAGTTACTATTTTTGATTTAGGACAAAAAAGAAAATCTAATTCAGGAGTTTGATTGTGATGACAGGACGACAGTTTCTGGTTCATGCCGGAGCCGCTTTTCTATTGTTGTTTTCGTGGTTCGGCCAGGCTGAAGATACGCTGGATACAGACGTTAACCAATTAATAACCGCAGGCGGAACTTTAACCGACATCGTGTTTGCGCTGAATAAAGACGACAACCTGATTGGCGTAGATACTTCCAGTACCTCGCCTGCGGCTGTCAACAGGCTACCGAAAGTAGGGTACTACCGTAACTTATCGGCTGAGGGCGTTCTGAGCTTTGAGCCTGAGCATTTGTGGGTTCTGGAAGGTGGCGGTAGCGATAAAGTGTTGCAGCAAATTGAGCGAGCCGGTGTCTCTGTGGTTGTATTTGATAAGCCAACGTCGCTTCAGGAGCTTTACGAGTTAATTGACAACATGGCGGATCGCTTCGGCGCGCAAGTTGAAGGAAAGCAGGTGATTGCCGGTATTAAGTCGGATTTGAAGACGACTAGTTCGCGTAAAGAGCCTTTGAAGGCTCTGTTCATTCTGCAGGCGTCAGAGCGAGGCGTGGTGGCAGCCGGGACGGATACAGTACCGGATTTGCTTTTCAGTTACTCCGATATTAACAACGTGTTTTCTCACAACGGATTCAAGACCGTTTCTACTGAATATTTACTGGCAGAACAGCCTGACTTTTTAGTTGCTCCTGAGCACGTGGTTAAAAGCCATGGCAGTAAAGAAGCGTTTTGTCAGGCGCAGGCACTTAAGCTACTGGAAGCCGGAAAAAACTGCCGGGTTTTGGTTATGGATTCGTTGCTGGCGCTGGGTATGACAACCCGCATTGCAGAGGCGCAACGAGTGGTTGCTGAGTTTGCCAATGAATTAGCGGCGGGCCGGGAGTAAGACTATGCCGCTTGAACGTCGCTATTGGTTACTCGTCGGTGTTATGGGTATTGCTGTCAGCAGCGTTCTGTTGCTTTCCAGCGGACCGGTGATGTCGGACTGGCGGTTGCCCTTTATCTGGTTACCGGGAGTCTTGTCTGAAGCTACTGATATCCAAAAGACGGTATTAATCGATATTCGGTTACCCCGGTTGGTTTTAGGACTAATGGTGGGCGCGGTGTTGGCGCAGAGTGGTACTGCAATGCAAACCTTGTGTCGTAATCCGCTGGCTGATCCCGGGCTCATTGGTATTTCGGGGGGAGCGGCTGTATTCGCACTGGCAGTTATTGCCTTAGGTCCCGAGTTCGGGTTACAGGGACAGCTTTGGGTTTCCGGCGCGGCTTTTATCGGCGCTCTGCTGACCACCTTTGTGGTTTACCATTTGGCTGGTGGGCGTTCCGGAGTTCATGTTGCCACCTTACTGCTGGCAGGTGTTGCCATCAATGCGCTGGCCGGTTCCATTCTCGGGTTGCTCAGCTACTACGCTAACGATGACGCCCTGAGGCTTATGAGTTTCTGGCAGATGGGCTCTCTGGCCGGAGCCGACTGGCAACAGTTACCACTTGGCTTTTTGTTTATGGGCGTTAGCTGCGTTGCACTCTTTATTCACCGCCGGGCAATTAACACTCTGCTTTTAGGTGAACGACAAGCGCGTTACCTGGGCGTTAATGTCGGCACTCTGAAGCGTCGGATAATTTTTTTCGTTGCATTTGGTGTAGGCGGAGCTGTTGCCTTAACCGGCATGATTGGCTTTATCGGACTGATTATTCCCCACATTGCACGAATGCTGGTTGGCGCTAATGTGCGCTGGTTAATGCCGGTATCCATGTTGTTTGGCGCAGCCATTTTAGTGCTTACCGACTGGTTGGCAAAAACTCTGGTTGCTCCGGCGGAATTACCTATTGGCATTATTACAGCGGCTATCGGCGCGCCATTTTTTATTTATTTGCTTATGAAGCAACGACGGAGGTTTTATGCTTGATATCGATGTGTCGAATCTATCTATTGGTCGGCAGCAAGTGTTAACGTCACTGAACCTAAGTTTAGAAGCCCACCAATTTGTTGCCATTGTCGGCGAAAACGGTGCGGGTAAGTCCACCTTTTTAAATATGTTAGCAGGGGAGCTTCCTTATAACGGTTCTATTTACTTAAATGGAAGAGAACTGAACTCGTGGGATGCTTTGAAACTGGCGCCGATAAGAGCGGTTATGGAGCAGCACCAGGCCGCGCCTGAAGGGTTATCGGTTAAGGAACTGGTGGCCATGGGACGATACTGGTCACAGGAGTCTGATGCCGATGCGGAGCAACGCGCAACCCAATGGTTAAGCCGCTTTGATTTAGCCCCAATGGGTGAGCGTGGCATTGAAACCTTGTCTGGTGGTGAACAACAGCGGGCTCATTTAGCCCGGTGTTTATGCCAGTTAGATAAAGATTTGCCTGGCGAACAATTGTTGCTTTTGGATGAGCCGACCTCCGCACTGGATGTGTATCATCAACATGCGGTGTTGCATGAAATTAAGTCGTTCAGCCAAAAAGGCAACCTGGTTCTGTCGGTTATGCACGATTTAAATCTGGCTTCTTTGTATGCCGATCAAGTCATTGTTTTAGGCAATAACTGTATTCAGCATGTTGACAGCCCCGAGAGTGTTTTTCGGGAAGACATTCTGGAAAGAACCTATCGTACACCGGTGCACGTCAGCTCGCACCCGAGCTTTTTAAAGCCAATGATTTTCACCGAGCCAAGACATTAAGGAGTATTTTATAATGAATGAACGAATAAAAGCGGCGCGAGAAGCGCGAGTACTAGCGCAAAATAACGATACCGCTGTTCTGTCCACTATCTCAAAGAAGTTACTGGGATATCCGTTCGGTTCGGTATCACCGTTTATGCTTTCTGCAGAAGGTCAGGTCATATTTTATGTGTCTGATATTGCCCAGCATGCCCGTAATTTATCAGTAGATAACCGTTTAAGTATTACCGTGTTCGATGCGGCTGAAAGCGGTGACCAGAATACTCACGGGCGACTGACGTTAACGGGAAATGCTCGGTTTTTAGTGGATGAGTCTTTAGGGGAGTTGTACTTTCAGCGTTTCCCCGACGCTTTAAGTTATCGCAATGCTCATGACTTTAAATTTTGGCAAATGGACGTTGAGCATATTCGGTACATTGGTGGCTTCGGCAAAATTTTCTGGATAAACCCTGCTGAATGGCTGCTGCTTGAACCCCAATGGAATTCGGCAGACGCATTGCAGATGATCCAGCATATGAATGATGACCATGCTGACGCTTGTGGCCTTATTTTGCGCCACCAGAAAGTGGAGTTCAGGAACTATGCAGGTAGCGTCAAAATGAGCAGTATTTATCCGGACGGGTTCCATCTAATTGCCGATGAACGCAGTATTTTCATTCCTTTTGAGACGGACTGCGCGACAGCCGGTGAGATCAGAAAGCAACTAGTGAAAATGACTCATGACGCACGGCAGTCGGCGGCTGCGTAATGTAAGGTTTTTGACATCCCTTCCCAGCAACTCCATAATCCTTAATCTTTAGGCTTTGTGGGGAGTAAACGGCAGCAAGATGGCAGCTTCAGCGGAAGAAGAAAAACAATACAAAGCCTCGTGGAAACGCTTAACGCTATTTAGTGTGTTATTTGTTTTACTCACGGCTGCCGGATTTTACGCCATTTATGACCACTTTTCCGGCCGCAGTCTTACCTTCGATTTTCGTTTGTTTGCCCCTGAAGTTTTAAGTGCCGCAGTCTTGCTGTTACTGGTTTACTTCGCCGCCGACGGTTTGCGGCTTTACTACACTTTGCGCGCTCTGGGTTACCGTATTCCTAAAAAAGCCATGGCTAAACTGGTCTTTATTAATATCTTTTTCTCCAATATTACCCCTATGGCCACCGGTGGCGGTTTCGCGCAGGTTTGGTTCTTACACGAGCACGGCGTGCCTATTGGGCGGGCGACCGCTGCCACTACTATTCGTACGGTGTTGGCTATTTTCTTTATTTTTTCGCTGACGCCGGTGTTCTTGCTGGTGCTGGAGCCACTGCAGAACAAAGCTATTATTGGTGAAATTGGTACGGCTCTTGCCGTTTTCATTGTGCTTTATCTGCTCTTCTTCGCGGTGGTTTTGTTGCGGGCACATTGGTTAATTGGGCCGCTAAGCTATTTATGTAAAGCGGTGCATAAGCTGCAACTGATTAGTCCTGAGCGTCATCTGCGCTGGCAATACAAAACTCGCCGCGAAATGCTGCGTTTCTCCCGGAGTTTTTCGGAGTATTGTCGCGGCTCTAAGGTGGCTATTGCGCTGTCGGTATTGTCCACCGTCATTTTTCTGCTCAGCTTATTCAGTTTTCCCGCGCTGCTAATGTGGGGTTTAGGATACGACGTTGATTACCTCGTCAGCCTGGGACTGCTGGTGGTTACCACCTTTATCATGTATTTCGCGCCAACGCCCGGTGCTTCGGGAATTTCCGAAGGTGTGTTTGGTAGCTTTTTTAATGACATTTTAGCCAATAATCATTTACTGTTAGTCACCTTTAGCTGGCGCTTCTTAACCATTTATCTTGGTATGTTATTGGGACTCTTTATTTTACAGCGCTACTTAGTTCAGTCGGCTAAAGTGCAGGGCATACAATGAATAAAACCAAGTTACTGAAAGTCCTGTTTTACCTCAACATTGCGGTTGTGGTTGGGCTTATTGGCTATAAAATTTATTTGAACCTGGTGACTTCTGAATTTGAGGCGGAGCATACCGAACAGCTCTCAGACATTAGTGCCCGGCTGGAAGGACAGGACAGTTACAGCTTTGCTGTAGTGGGTAATATCAATAATTCGGTTGGTATTTTCGAGCGTCGCATTATTCCTATGTTGAACGACACCGACATTGATTTTTTAGTGTCTGCGGGGAATGCTGTGAGCAGTGGAGGAGAAGACAAATACCGGGCAATAAAAGGTACTCTGTCGCGGCTGGATATGCCGTATTTACTGACCTTCGGTAACAATGAGTATGAAGAGTTTGGCAGCTTCCGCTTTTATGACCATTACGGTCCGCATTTTTTCAGTTTTACTGCCGATGACAGCCGCTTTATTTTCTTAGACAGCACGGGAAAAACGCCATGGCAATGGCAGCTTCGCTGGTTAACCGATATTCTTAAAGCCGACGATTCAAAGCATCGCTTTGTTTTTATTGGTCACCCACCTTTAGAGCCTGAAGAAGAGTTTTTTTTAGCCCAGGAGGACGATTTCCTGCAACCCATGGAGTTCCGTCATGCGTTACTGCAGACAATAAGCAACTTCGGTGTTGATCGCGTCTTTTCATCCAATATCTCTATTTACTCAGAGCGTGAGCACAACGGTATTCCCTATATCACTACCGGTGGTGCGGGTGGTCTGGTACTGAATCAGGATGAAAGCTTTTATCATTATGTGAAAGTAACAGTGAATGCCGATGGCTCGGTTGAGCACTCTGTTGAAGAGCTGGAGATTGGTCAGCACCCCATTCTGAAACAGCTGGAAAGCCTGTGGTTCTTTATTCATTCGTTATTTTACGTGGGCTACCTGAATTTTATTCTGCTGGTGAGTCTGTTCCTGGTTATCAGTACCAAATTGTACAACGCGGTATTCGTCGGTAAAGATTACTACCCCGACTACGATATTGACCCGCAGCCCTGGTTCAAAAAGCCGTTGCGCGTGGCCATGTTCACGAATAACTATCTGCCTTTTATCGGTGGTGTGCCAATTTCTATCGAGCGCCTGCGTCTGGGATTAGTTAAGCTCAAAGATAAGGTATTGGTTGTTGCGCCGCGCTATCAGCAAAGTAGTGAAAAAGAAGAGCATGTGGTGCGTATGCCGTCGCTGTTTTCTTTTGGTGAAAAGAGTGAGTTTCAGTTTGCCAATATTTTCTCCGGTGCCGTGCGTAAAAAGGTTAAAGCCTTTAAACCGGATATTATTCACGTTCACCATCCGTTCTGGATAGGTTCGCTTGGGGTCTTTATTGCGCGCCGCCTGAAAGTGCCGGTGGTTTATACTTATCACACGCGGCTAGAACATTATGCGCACTTTGTGTTTTTACCCGGTTCGTTGTTCCGCAATATTATTGCGCACTTTTTGGTGCGTCGCTTTGCCAACAAATGCGACGGCGTAATTGTGCCGACACAGTCGACCGAAGAATACCTGCGCATGATAGGGGTTAAGAAGCCTACCTTTGTACAGCCAACAGGTATTGAGTTTGAGCGTTTCCAGCAAGTTGACGACAAGCAAATAGAGGAGCTGCGCCAGCAACAAAAGCTAGGGGATGAAACGGTATTTGTTAGTGTGTCCCGGTTGTCGAATGAGAAAAATATCGACTTTATGATAGAGGCGGTGGCGCAACTGAAAGATCAAACCGATAAGCCGTTCCGCTTGCTGATTGTGGGCGACGGTCATCAACGCCACCGGTTACAGGAACGCATCGATAACATGAAACTCCAGCAGTACATTACTCTGGTAGGCTCAGTTCCGCCTGAGCAAATGGCCGCCTGGTATCAGCTAGGAGACGCTTTCCTATTTGCCTCGCAGTCAGAAACTCAGGGCATGGTCATTCTGGAAGCTATGGCTGCGGGCTTACCCGTGGTTGCGGTGCGCTCCAGTGGTATCGACGATGTTGTTGAAGACGGGCATAACGGTTTTAAGACACCGGCTAAGCAGGCTTTATGGTGTGAGCGGGTGAAACAGTTACTGGATGACGAGGCGTTACGCCAGAGCCTGGCAGAAAATGCTCTGGCTTTTGCCCGTGATTATTCGGTGGAAAAATTCAGTGATGACGTACGCCATATTTACGCGGAAACTCTGGCTCGGTATCACGAGAAAAAATAGCGCTGCAGCTAGCGCTACAAAATGTGGTTACCAAAGACCAGTAATTGGCAGACGATGACAATGGTCGTTAATAATACGCGTATACGGTAGTAGCCCATATAGGCTGTCATAGCCGAACTGCGTGCCAGCTTTTGTTCAAAGTACAGAACCAAGGCAAAGCCCACCATCTGCATACCTAATGACCAGGCTGGTGCGTTAATTAAAATTGTGAACCAGGCCGCTAAAGCGAAAACATTGCTTAATAACAGTAAACCTGTGGTTTTTTCGCTTTCCGCGCGGTGCAGTGCCCGGCCCCATAGAGTACCGCCCAGGAAACTGAGAATAATAGCGCCGTAAGTAATTAAAAACTCTAAAGGTGAAATTCCCCACCAGGTTCCGGTATGCATTAAAGCCGCAAGCGACGATGCCAGAAAGGGAATAAGCCCTAAAAAGCCCAGAGTATAAATTAGCCAGTTTTTACCTTTGTTCATAAAAAATGAGTCCACCAGAAGTCAGTTATTATTATTTTACGGTCATTGTTCAATTTACGTTTAGTCCAATTCTAAATGACTTACGTAATGAATACTAAACAACAACTCGTATTCATTATGGCAGATTATCGGTTAGGCCTATTTGTATTTCGGAATGATCTCAGGGTTGAAGACAACCTGGCGCTTTATGAGGCCGCGCAGCGTAGCGAAACACTCATCTGCTGCTTTTGTTTTAATCCGACGCAGAGTAAGTATGGCCATTATGGCGTTCCGGCCATGGGTAAGCATCGTTTTACCTTTTTGCAGCAGAGCTTAAAGCAACTGCGAACCAAGCTGGAAAAACGTGGACAAAAACTCATTGTTTTGACCGGGACATTTGATCGAATTTTAACCGAACTTATTTCCGAACGTCAGGTAGATGCGATATTCCTGAGCCAGCATCAGGGTTACTATGAACGGCTTCAACTGGGGTTGTTACAGCAACGGTTTCCGTTTCTGCCTTTTCATGAAACACCAAACAACACCTTGTTTTCAGAGCAGGAGCTGCCGTTTGAGCTAGCGGACTTGCCGGAAACCTTTTCTCAATTCAGGAAAAAAGTCGAGCCGTTGAGCCGTGACTTTTCGGTTCAGCCGATAAACGCATTGCCTTCATTACCGGAGAACATCAGTTATCCGGGGTTCAAGGCTGAAACTCTGAATGAATTGGCGTCAGATGACTTTGAAGGTGGAGAAAGAGCCGCCTTAACGCATTTAACAAGCTACTTTTCTGGTGAGTCTGCCGGTACTTATAAACAAACACGAAATGCCTTAGACGACTTTTCGAGTTCGACTAAGTTTTCGCCCTGGCTTGCGCAGGGTTGTCTTTCTGTCCGGCAAGTTATGGCGGCGTTAAGAGAGTACGAAGCGCAGTTTGGCGAGAGTGAATCCAGCTACTGGATAAGTTTTGAATTATTGTGGCGCGAGTACTTCTTCTGGTACGCACTGAAGCACGGGAAACGCCTGTTCGCTTTTTCCGGCCTCTCCGGTAAGTCACCCAAAACCAGCTTTTATTCTGAAAGGTTTCAGAAATGGTGCTCTGGCAATACGCCGTATCCTATAGTTAACGCCTGCATGAAGCAGTTGAATGCAACCGGTTATATGTCTAACCGTGGCCGTCAGTTAGTTACCAGTTGCTTTGTGCACGAACTGAGCCTGGACTGGCGTTATGGCGCAGCCTATTTTGAACAACAGCTGATTGATTACGATGTTTCCTCCAACTGGGGCAACTGGCAGTATCTGGCGGGTGTGGGAGCCGACCCCAGAGGGCATCGCCAATTTAATTTGGAAAAGCAGAGGGAGCGCTACGACCCGGGCAATGAATTTATTGAGCGTTGGGCCGGCGATCTGTCCGGGCAACCCATAGACAGCGTTGATGCCGCAGACTGGCCGGTGCGGTGAGAATAACTAAAAGCCGTTGAGGCTGGCGCATGAGTTTAAGTTGCCTTAGAGAAAGTCAGCCGATACTATTTCGCCCCTTTGATTTATAACGGCGCTACGGTTTTTGGGCACACCACCTATGAAGAAACAGATATTGGTTACCGGAGGCTGCGGATTCATTGGTTCGCACACGGTTGTTGAGTTGATACTTAGCGGCTACCAGGTGATTGTTATTGATGACCTGAGTAACAGTAACGCCTCGGTAATTGATAAGATTCAGTGTATTACGGGTGAGCGACCAGAGTTTCACCAAGTTGATATCTGCAATCGGGATGCGCTGACCAACCTATTTAAACAATACGCTTTCGATGCCGTTATGCATTTTGCGGCACTTAAAAACCCTCAGGAAAGTTATCACTTAAAAGAGAAATATTTTCAGACCAATGTGGAAGGAACACGGAGACTGCTAGCGGTAATGGAAGGCTGTTCAGTTAACCATTTAATTTTTTCCTCTTCAGCCGTTGTTTACGGCAACCCTTCGTGCGTCCCTGTTGCTGAATCGGCTCCGGCCGGAGCGACAACCAATCCCTACGGCGAGACCAAATATCGATCCGAGTGTGATTTGGCTGAGTTTTGTGAGAAAAACCTCGCTTTCTCGGCTATAAGTTTGCGCTATTTTAATCCGGCAGGAGCTCATCCGTCGGGAGTTATTGGTGAGCAACCCATTAAACCTGCAGCTAATTTGATCCCGGCCATAGGCAATGTAATAACCCGAAAAGTTGACTCTGTTCAGGTTTATGGTGGTGACTATTCGACCTGCGATGGCACAGCAATACGTGACTACATTCATGTTTGTGACGTAGCAAAAGGTCATGTTGCGGCATTGGAAGCGGGGTTTGCCCGCACCGGACACCATATCTTTAACTTGGGAACCGGCAAGGGCGAGTCGGTACTGGGCGTGATCCATGCGTTCGAACAAGCAAGTGGGCAAATTATTCCGGTTAATTTTTCAGAACGTCGCCAGGGCGATGTGGCAAGCTGTTACGCTCAGGCTGATAAAGCACTTCAGGAATTAAATTGGAAGGTCGAACATGATCTGCAGACAATAGCCCGGGATTACTGCCATTGGTTATCGTTATCTAATTGATACAGCAATACAGCGTCTTCTCTCTCAGATGAATCGCTCTGATAAGCACAGAGTAAAAAAGGCTCTATCTGAAAGTATTTTGCTGAGTGCTTTTGTCTGTGAAGAGGCCTCTCTAGTACGCTAAGTAAAGGTACACCCGAGGCTTTCGCGAAAGCTTCAGCCAGAGTCCAGTGATGAAAAAAATCACTTTTAGTTAAGGTACTGCCAGCCAGAAAACCGTCCTTATAATAGTCGCGAATACGGTGGTAGTCTTTTCGTGTTTGCACATTCTCCAGGTCAATGCCTATAGTACTTGTCGTCGAGTAAGCCGCTGCGATACACCCTGATTTATGAGAAAGAGAACAATAAACAGGGTATCCATTGACATTTAACAGCGGCGCACCGGAATCGCTGTTTTCAATAGAAATTCGCTGAGGTTCAGTAGCAGGCCAATATTTTTTGACAAGCCGCAGCAGCAGATCTTTAGCGGCTGCCGAGACCTGTTTCTTTGATGCTGCTTCGTTGTAGAGTCTATATCCGATAACCATATGCGATGTTATATTTTTGAAATGTCCGCTGAGATTCTGTACTATTCCGCTTCTTTTTTGAGTATCTGCTTAGAATCCTATGCGAGCTTTTGTAGCTGATAGTACATTAGTCGAAACCGAATGTCGTGAGCGGCTGAAGCAAATACCTGCTTCGACCCGGCGGCGACTGAGTTCGTATGCAAAAGTCATAATGACAGCCATACTGGAACTAAGCGACCGGCATCCGCAGTTAGAAGAGACGCCAGTGGTTTTGGCAACACGGCATGGCGACTTGCACCGTACTGAAAAGTTACTACGGGAGTTGGTTCGTGGCGAGGTTTTGTCGCCAACGCAGTTTGCGTTATCGGTGAATAATGCTGTGCTCGGGCAATACAGTATGGCAGCAGATAATCGACAGGCTATGACCACTTTGTCTGCTGGTGAGCAAACTTACCCTCTGGGGTGGCTGGAGGCTTTAAGCCAGGTACAAAGCGAAACTAAGCAAGTACTGTTGGTTTATGCCGATGAAGTACCACCGGCTGTATATTCTGGTCAGGTTCATTCGCCAGTGAGAAGTTTTGCGCATGCGGTTTTACTCGATAGAGAAAACGGACAGAAACTGATTTTGGATCGCCTTGTTGAAAAAGAAAGTCAGTTACGGGAGGACGTATGGTTAGTTGCCAACGGCGTTCAACAGATGCTCGACTCCTGTAGCGGCAAGGTGGTTAAAGACTATAACGGAGTACGGTGGAGCTGGCATGTTGCTTAGTCTCTGGCAGATAATCAATCGTACCTGGCGGCGTTTTGCGACCGGGCTATGCTTTGCCGTTTTTGGGTTGGGCGGCTTATTGCTGTCTATTACGGCACTGCCGGCACTGGCGCTATTATCCAATGGTAATGAGAGACAGCGCGAAGCACGAGCCAGATGTTTGGTGCAAATGACGTTCCGCTGGTTTATCGGAATAATGAAGTGGACTGGCGTGTTCAACTTCGACTTTAACGCCACTGAACAACTTAAAGGAACCCGGGGTCACGTTATTATTGCAAACCATCCGTGTTTGATTGACGTGGTAGCATTAATTTCCTTTGTACCGAATCCGGATTGCGTTGTTAAGTCCCATCTATGGAAAAATCCCTTTATGCGCGGTGTGATCCGCTCAACAGGTTATATCAGCAATGATGACCCTGAAGGTTTGGTTACGGATTGTGAACGTTCATTAGCGCGCGGTAATAACCTCATAATCTTTCCCGAGGGGACACGAACCACTCCGGGAAAAGGAATAAAGTTCCAGCGTGGAGCGGCGCATCTGGCATTGCGGACCAGGGCAAAAATTACGGCATTGCGAGTGGATTGTTTGCCGGTGACATTGATTAAAAATGAAGCTTGGTATTGCGCGCCTGAACGGAAACCGACTTTATCGGTGCGTTATCTTGGTGAAATCGACTCAGCTTCTTATTGCGATGCTGAAAAACTCAGTATTGCTGCGCGTCAACTGACTCGCGATTTACAGAATTACTATGAAAAGGTGTTAGAAGATGACGGAAAACCTGAAGCAAGAGATCAAAGCCTTGATTATCGAGTCGCTGGATCTTGAAGACGTAGAGATAGCAGATATTAATGATTCGGCGGCGTTGTTCGGAGACGATGACGATGGCTTGAATCTTGATTCTATTGATGCGCTGGAGTTAGGTCTGGCGATAAAGAAAAAATATGACGTGAAGCTGGACGCTAATTCAGCAGAAACAAAAAAGCATTTTTATAGTGTCGATACGTTAGCGGAATTTGTCGCTAATAACCGTGGTGAGTAAACGAGGGAACGATGAAGACAAGAGACGAAGTATATGCGCGGTTGACTCAAATTCTGGAAGAAGATTTTGAAATCGATTCTGGCGACATTTCTCTGGACGCTAACTTGTATCAGGATCTTGACCTTGATTCGATTGATGCGGTGGATTTAGTCGTGAAATTACGCGAAATTACCGGCAAGAAAATCAGTCCGGACGCGTTTAAAGCTGTGCGCACAGTCGAAGATGTTGTCGAAGAAGTTTATAAACTCGTTCACAGCGACTAATGAAAAACGGTCTGCGCTTATTAATCAGTGGTTTACTGATTGCCTACCCGCTACTTGGCTGGTGGCTGGCGCAGAACGGGCTAACTAACTGGTTATTGCTGGTTCTGCTGGCATTACTGAGTTTAAGTATTATCTCTCAGGGCATTCGTCACCCCAGAAGCTGGCTTACGCTGGCAGTACTTCTGGTTGTTTCAGTGACAGCTATTTTCGCAGACCAGTTGACTGGCGTGCTGTTTTATCCCGTTTGGATGAACAGCGCCTTGTTGCTGGTTTTCCTTGCATCATTATGGCGCAAACCGGCTGTGATAACTCGCCTTGCCATGCTTATGGAAGGTTCATTGTCAGATAAAGCGGTTGCTTACACTGAAAAAGTGACGCTGGTCTGGGCGGTATTTTTCCTCGTGAATGGCGCTATTTCGCTGGTAACTGCAGTACAGGGTGATCTCAAACTCTGGACGCTATACAACGGTTTTATCTCCTATGTTCTGATTGGGTTACTCTTTGTGATTGAGTGGAGTGTGCGACGTGTTGTTAAACATAAACACTGAGCAATGGCAGCTGCAATGGCAGCAAGCAGATGCTGAGCTGGCCGTAGTGAAAGGGCAGTCTATCAGTGCATCGGTGTGGCTAAAGGATATTGCGGCGGCAACCCACTGGCTAAGTGAACAAGACGGTGATGCGTTGCTTTATCATCGCGACTGGTATCATTTTAGTGTCTGGCTGTTCGCTTTACTCAATAGTAAAAAGAGAATTGTTCTGCCAGCAAATGATAAGCCGGCAACGTTGTCAGAGCTGTCGTCGCACTATTCGTTCAGAGTCCCGTCTGAATTACCTCAACACGTGAGTTCGGACATACCTGCTTTAACACTGAAAGGCAGCTTAAATTCTCAACTGACATTTTTCACCTCGGGCAGCAGTGGCAAACCTAAAGCCGTCAGAAAAACGCTCAGGCAGTTATGGTTAGAAGTGATTACGCTGGAACAAACCTTTGCGGAGCAATTAGGGCCGGCCAATATACTGACAACGGTCACACATCAGCACATTTACGGACTGTTATTCACGGTACTTTGGCCGCTTGCTGCGGGCCGTCCGGTGACTTTGCCTTTGGTCGACTACCCTGAGCAGTTGCAGCAAATATTGGCGAAAGCTAATTGCCAGCGTTACGCTTTAATAAGCAGCCCTGCGCATTTGCAGCGGCTGGATAATTTACCTCAGCTTGCTAAGTACAGCCATTCTTTGGCCACGGTCTTCTCATCAGGCGGTCCGCTACCCAATTCTGTTCCTGAAGATTTTGCTGAACATGAGTTAAACGCGCCAATTGAAGTGTATGGTAGTACGGAGACCGGAGGTATAGGCTGGCGTCAGCGCAACCCGGGCTCTAATGAAAACTTTCAGACTCTGGCGGGAGTGGATGCGAGCTGCAATCACAACGGTTTACTGGTTATTCAGTCACCGTATCTGAATAATCCGCAAAAGCCTTACACAACAGAAGATAAAGCCCGGCTTCAGGGGCAGGGAGATTTTCAGTTGTTGGGGCGGCAGGACCGAATTGTAAAAATTGCCGAAAAGCGAGTGGCTCTTAACGAAGTAGAACAGTTCATTCAGCGCCATGACTGGGTCGAGTCAGCTAAAGCTTGTGTGTTACATAGCCCGCGTGTTGAACTGGGCTTAGTTTTAATATTAACGCCTGAAGGCGTTAATCAGCTTAGCACTCAGGGGCGATTTAAAGCGCGACAAGAGTTGCGACATCACTTACTGCAGAGATTTGAAAAAGTGGTTGTACCTAAACGTTTCCGTTATGTGCAGCAGTTGCCATATAACGGTGCCGGTAAAGTGACACAAACCGATCTACAGGCTTTGTTCGAAGAGGAATAGCAATAACATGCAGACTCAATTACCTGATTTTATAAGTTTCTCCGAAGGGCTCAGTGACAAAGAAAAGCCTCTACTTTGCGGTCGGTTTAAGCTGGCAGCGGACTGTATTTATTTGCAAGGGCATTTTCCTTCAACCCCGATTCTTCCCGGGGTTGCTCAAATGGACTGGGTCATTCAGCTATCGGGGCAACATTGGTCGACACCAACATCCATTCAGCGTATTGAAGTGCTAAAGTTTAACGACATGATTTTGCCTGGTGCGACAGTCGATTTGCTGATTGAAAGAAAGCGCGATGACTGCATCACGTTTAAATACTCTGACGGTGATAAAGCGCTGTCTTCCGGACGCCTGGTGTTTAATTAATATGTCTCAGTATTGCTTTCTTATTCCTATTTATAATCACGATAAGACCATCACTGCGACGGTTGAGCGACTGCTGCCTTACGAGTTGCCAATTATTATTGTTGATGATGGCTCAAATGATCACACCAAGGAAGTTTTGGCGACTTTGGCGGAAGAGCATAAGTCGCTTGTATTACTGCACACGCTTCCCGAAAATAGCGGCAAAGGCGGAGCGGTTATGGCAGGGTTTCATTTAGCCGCTGAAGAGGGCTTTACTCACGCATTGCAAATAGATTCAGACGGCCAGCATGATAGTAACGATATTCCTGAATTTTTAGCCTTATCAAAGCAAAACCCTGGTGCGTTGATAAGTGGATACCCTCAATACGATGAGAGCATGCCGACCAGCCGACGCATTGGGCGCAAGATAACCCACTTTTGGGTGCATATCGAAACCTTATCGATGCAGATAAAGGATACTATGTGTGGTTTTCGGGTATATCCCTTGTACCAGACAGTCGGTTTGATAAAGCGTCGTCATATCGGCACACGCATGGATTTCGATATTGAAATTATGGTGCGTCTATACTGGGCAGGTACACCGGTTTTGTTTATTCCAACCAAAGTGATTTATCCACAAGGCGGACAGTCACATTTTCGCGCACTGCAGGACAACCTGAAAATTTCCTGGCTGCATACGCGCCTGTTTTTCGGCATGTTGCCGCGCATACCACTTATATTACTGCGCAGGTTTAAAAGCTAATTATGGTGGAGAAGCACTGGGCGAAAAAGAAAGAGCGCGGCAGCTACTGGGGCATCGTTATTGTTCTTCGAGCCTATCAGTATGGCGGCCATTGGCTAATGCGGCTGATTCTAGCGCCAGTGATCACTTACTTCTTTTTGACCGGGGGGGATCCTCGTAGGGCCTCTCTGGACTTCCTTCGTCGCGTGCATTCATATGCTGCTGAACGGTCTCCTTTTACTGCTGAGCCGGGTTGGCGCCAAAGTTGGTACCATTTCTGGCAATTTGGTTTGCACGCTCTGGCAAAAATTGATGCCTGGGTCGGTAAGGTGTCTAAGAATCAGGTACGTAATTGTGGTGATACCCACTTTGATGATTTAGAGAAACAGCCTCAGGGCGGCATTCTTATTGGTAGCCACCTGGGTAACCTGGAGGTTGCGCGGGCGCTGGCTTCAAAAAAGTATACCCGGCGCATGAATGTACTGGTGTTCACTCAGCATGCGCAGTCGTTTAACCGTGCATTGAAAGACGTAAACCCGAAAGTCGATATCGACCTGATTCAGGTGACCGACATTGATATGGGGCTGACTATACTGCTGAAAGAGCGCATTGAACAAGGCGAGTTTGTGGTTATTGTCGGTGATCGCACTTCGGTGACTCAGCCCGGACAAACCATAGAGCAGGACTTTTTAGGTAAGCCAGTCTCATTTGCCTTAGGACCGTGGATATTAGCCAGTGTGTTAGAATGCCCGGTGTATTTTTTGTTCTGCTTAAAGAACCCCAACGACGGGCATTACGATTTATATCTGAACCACGCGTGTGACCAACTCAAACTCCCCCGGAAAAGCAGGCGGGAAGCTTTGCAGCCAGTGCTGAAAGCTTATAGTGAAACGCTGGAGAAGCTGGCGATGCGCTACCCTTATCAGTGGTTTAATTTTTTTGATTTCTGGAAGAAGGACAGTCAGTAGTATGACGACATCGATTATAGCCTTTGGTGGCCGCCCGTTGACCATTAAAGACGTGGTAGAAATAGCCAATGGCAAAGCGCAGGTCGCGTTAAGCGACGCGCCGGAGTTTGTCGAAAAAGTCGATGCCGGGGTTCGTTTTCTGGATGAGCTGTTAGAGCAGGACGGCGTGATTTATGGCGTAACAACGGGGTACGGAGACAGCTGCACAGTATCGGTACCGGAGAACCTGGTTAACGAGTTGCCCATTCACCTTACGCGTTTTCATGGTTGTGGCCTGGGCGATACCTTTGATGAACAGGAAACCCGCGCTATTCTGGCAACCCGCTTAAGCTCGTTGGCACAAGGCTATTCAGGCGTCAGCTGGGAGCTGTTGGAGCGCCTGGTGGTGATGTTGAACGAAAACATGCTGCCGCTTATTCCAAAAGAGGGCAGTGTTGGTGCCAGTGGTGATCTTACGCCTTTGTCGTACATTGCCGGCGCGCTTATTGGTGAGCGTGACGTGCGCTTCCGGAATAAAGTGATGAACAGCGCAGAAGCCTTTGAGCTGCTTGGTCTGTCGGTTCACAAACTGCGGCCAAAAGAAGGCCTGGCCATTATGAACGGTACCGCCGTGATGACGGCTTTGGCTTGTCTTGCCTGGGACCGGGCGGAGTACCTAACCCGATTGTCTAGCCGCATTACCTCGTTAGCGAGTATTGCCTTAGACGGTAACAGTAACCATTTTGATGACCTGCTGTTTGCCGTGAAACCCCATAAAGGGCAGCAACAGGTCGCCAGCTGGATCCAACAAGATCTGAACCATGTGGAGCATCCGAGGAATTCATCGCGTCTGCAGGACCGGTACTCCATCCGCTGCGCGCCTCATGTTATCGGCGTACTTAAAGACAGTTTACCGTGGTTTAAAGAAACCATAGAAAATGAATTAAACAGCGCCAATGACAACCCCATTATTGATGGCTTAGGTGAGCATGTTCTGCACGGCGGGCACTTCTACGGCGGCCACATTGCTATGGTGATGGACTCGATGAAAACTGCTGTGGCGAACCTGGCGGATTTACACGACCGGCAAATGGCGTTGTTGATGGACACAAAGATGAACCACGGTTTGCCCTCGAACTTGTCTGCGGCAGAAGGTGAGCGTAAGTCTATTAACCACGGCTTTAAAGCGGTGCAGATTGGTTGCTCAGCCTGGACTGCGGAAGCATTAAAACTGACTATGCCAGCCAGTGTCTTTTCGCGTTCAACCGAGTGTCATAACCAGGATAAAGTGAGCATGGGTACTATCGCAGCCCGTGACTGTATTCGTATTCTGGAGCTGACCGAACAGGTGGTTGTTGCAACTTTGCTGGCGGCTTATCAAGGTGTTGAACTGCGTAAGCGCATTACAGACAAGCCGGTAAACTCATCGGCCGATGTCTTAAAAATGACTGAAAGCCTGGCTGAGCAGTTTGAACTGCTGACAGAAGACCGCCCGTTAGAGCCGGAATTACGTTACTGGCTTGCCCAGTTGCGGTTAAAGGTATGGAATTTGTATCAGGAGCCAGCATGAAACAAGCCAGTTTAATTATTGATGTTCCTTTTTTCGATGTCGATGCGATGCACGTTGTCTGGCACGGGCATTACATAAAATATATTGAAATGGCGCGTAGTGAGTTACTGCGTACCTTCGATTATGACTACCCCGATATGGAAGCTAACGGTCATATGTGGCCTATTGTCGACTTGCGCTTAAAGTACGTTGCTTCGGCTACATACGGACAGCACATTCGGGTGACGGCCACTTTGGTGGAGTGGGAGCATCGACTGAAAATGAATTATGAAATTCGCTGTGTTGAAAGTAATGAACTGTTGACCAAAGCCACCAGTGTGCAGGTAGCCGTTTGTAAGGAAACTCGGGAAATGTTGTTTGAATCTCCTGACATTGTGTTTGAAAAGTTGGGAGTTGAGCACTCATGATCCGCTTACTTTTAGCGACAACTCTATTGATTACTTCAGCAATGGTAGTGGCTGGGGAAGATATGACGCTGAAAGCGCTATCGGCACTTGAAAAGCAATCAGAACCTTTGCCGTTGTCGCTGGAATTCAGTCAGAAAAAACAGTTATCGGGGCTGCCAAGACCTTTGGTAAGTTCAGGCCAGCTGGATATTAGTAAAGACGAAATAGTCTGGACAACAGAGCAACCACAGCAGCAACAATTGACTATTAATCGCCAGGGTATTTTTGAGCAAGGTAATGAGAACTCGGTAAGCGGCAGTGATACCATTGCGCAGTTGTTATTGGCGATTCTGCAGCAGGATGAAACTGTATTGAAGCAGCAGTTCAGGCTTTCGCTAGAGCAGAATTGTGTGGTGATGGTTCCGGAAGCTGACGCTTTAGCCAGTGTGATTGAAAAAATACACAGTTGCGGTATTGATAGCGTTGAGCTTGTAGAGTTGTTTGAACAAAACGGTAATACCACCCGTATAGAGCTGAGCAAAAGGTAATATGGCATGAAGGGTGTACGCGCAGCTTTGACGACTCGATTATTGCTGTTATTTGTTGTCATTGTCGGCGTTGTAGCGGCGTTGTCTGCGCAACTGTCTAATACTCAGTGGAGCAGCAGCCTGGCCGATGCTCTGCCAAATGAAGTGTCTGAGTTACAGCGTAGTTACTTAGAAAGTCAGCAACCAAATGCGCAGCAACTGCTGCTGGGCTTTGAGTCAAAGCAGTATTCCGGCAGCGAAATACTGCTTATTGTGCAAGAACAATTGAACTTACTGACTGAAGCTGAGCCGACCATTAAACTGGCGGAAATGACAAACCCGAAAGCGGTGCTGTCATTTTACCAAAATCAGGCGGGTCGTTTAGCAACACAGCAAGACATGCAAGCGCTTGGAAACGGCAACTACGCAACGATAATAGACAATGCTCAAAAAACCTTACAAAGCCCTGCGCCGGTATTAATGCCTTTAGAGCAGGATCCACTATTACTGACACAGCGTTTTGTACAGCATTTACCGGACTTAATGCCAGGATATAAAAGTCATAATGGACTGTATACCCGCACTTCGGAGTCTATTCATCAGGTATTAGTGCCGCTGCGTATTGCTGGTGATGCGTTAAGCGTGACTCAGTCAGGGCAGTCAGTTCAGGTTATAAATGCCTTTATTGCCAAAGTAACTGAACAGCTACCCGGTATTAACGTGTATCGAAGCGGGTTGCTGTTCCATTCCGATGCGGCGGCGAAGCAGGCAAAGCAGGAAATGACCTGGTTTGGCGGGCTCTCTCTTCTGCTGGTATTAGCCTTATTACTCTGGGTTTTCCGCTCTGGTCAGCAATTGTTTTATACGCTGCTACTGCTGGGTGTGTCGGCAGCGGCCGGGCTATTGGCCACTTTGTTATTAAGCTCCCGGCCGCATGTGCTGATGTTGGTTTTTGCCACCAGCTTTATTGGGCTGTGCATTGACTATGTTATTCATGGTTTTATCGCCCGAAGCCATGGCGCTAAGGCCTGGTCGGCACTGAAGCCGGCTTTGTGGCTGAGCGGGTTAACCACCATTTGGGGTTATATTTTGCTTCTGTTGCTACCGCTGCCGCTATTACAGCAATTAGGTATTTTTATGGCAGTGGCTTTATTCACTGCGATCGTTCTGGTGGTTGTTACTTTACCCTGGTTGCCGCAGCCAGGAGCATCGCGCCCCGGCTGGCAGCGGTTTTGCCATAGCATGACGGAGCTTTACCGACAGATGCGCCAGCCAAGCACTAATGCGTGGTTGAGTGTTATGGCGTTAACAACACTGGGGCTGTTGCTTTGGTCTTTTACGGCCAATGACAATGTTCGTCTGCTGGCCAGCTCACCCGAGTCCTTACTGCAACAGGAAAACCACCTGCGAAAAACCACGGACTTTTATTTTCAGCCAGATGTCCTGTTAGTGTCGGGAGAAACCCAGCAGCAAGCACTGGAGCGTACGGGTGAACTGCACGAGATTGAAGATAGCATCAGCTTGTACGATTATGTGCTGCCGGTGTCAGAACAGCAGCAACTACTGCAACAGCAGCGAAAGTTGTTCCAAAGTCCGGAAGGAAATAATTATCTGCAATGGTTAGGCATTGGACAGCCTGTATTCGGCAGTGAGTCTCAAGAGCATCCCTTACAGAATCAATTTTTATATCCGATGGAAGAAGGCTGGATGAGTGTTGTCCGGCTCAAGCAGCCCTTTAACCCAGATGATATCAGCGAAAGCTATGGAAAACTGGAGCATTTTAACCCGATTGAGCATGCATCAAACGCGCTTGCCGAGTACCGGCACTCTATGCAGTTGTGGCTTATCGCTTTGCTGCTTGTTTCGTTGCCTATACTGGCGATGTTTTTACGCTCTCAGCAAGCTAACAAGCTGAGGCTTCAAGCCGCATGGCAAGTTACCTGTGTTATGACATTGTCCGTGTCGACAGCGTTGCTGTTGGCACAATTGATACAACCACTTAACTTGTTTCATTGTATTGGCGCGATGTTCGTACTGGTGCTCAGCATTGATTACGGCGTTTTTTGCGCCGGCCGGTTGAAGCGCGAACATGCGCTGCAAGCCATTTATTTGTCAGCTTTCACGACCATGGTGGCTTTTGGCGCCTTAAGTTTCAGCTCGACGCCAGCCATTGCAGCTTTTGGAATTGTTGTTTTAATTGGGGTTTTTATGAGTGCCCTGTTCAGTCCGTTGATAATAGAGTCACCTGATAACTAAGGAAAAGAATCATGGAAGAGTCAATTTATGATGTGGTGATTATTGGTGCCGGACCGGCAGGTTCGACAGCTGCTGCTATGTTGGCGAATGCCGGGAAAAGCGTGCTGGTAGTTGAGAAACAAGAGTTTCCGAGGTTTTCTATTGGCGAAAGCTTACTGCCTCAATGCATGACCTTTATTGAAGAAGCTGGGTTATTAGATGCGGTACTGGATAATGCAGAGCGTCTTGGGTTTCAGTACAAAGAGGGTGCTGCTTTTTATCATCAGGGTAAGAAGGTTAACTTTGATTTTCGCAAAAAATCGAGCGAAGGTCCTGGTACAACTTATCAGGTTAAACGCGAACATTTTGATCAGCTATTGGCGCAGGGTGCGGCAGAGAAAGGCGCTGAAATCCGACATGGTGTTGCGTTAGAAGCTATTGATTTTAGTGACCCTAATGCGGTCAAATTGAACTTAACCGGCGCTGCCGGAACAAGTGAAGCAAAGGCACGTTTTGTGCTCGACGCCAGCGGTTTCGGTCGAGTGCTGCCACGCTTGCTGTCGTTAGAATCGCCGTCGGACTTTCCTGTGCGTCAGGCTGTTTTTTGCCATGTAAAATCTGAGCTGGCGGGCGGGAACTTTGACCGCAGCAAAATTCTTATCACCGTGCATCCACAAAATCCTGAAATTTGGTACTGGTTAATTCCTTTTGCGGATGGTACTGCCAGTATTGGTGTCGTTGGTGCGAGTGAGTATTTTGCAGAAAGCGACAGTGAAAAAGAAGCGTTGTGGAAGCTGGTGGCAGATGAGCCGTACCTGCTTGAAGTGTTAGGTGAATACCAGGTAAGCCGTGCTGAGCAACGTATTACCGGCTACTCAGCTAATGTAAATTGCTTGTTTGGTGATCGCTTTGCTTTATTAGGGAATGCCGGTGAATTCTTAGATCCGGTTTTCTCATCAGGTGTGACCATTGCAATGCAGTCCTCATCGCTGGCGGTGCCGTTGGTATTGAAAGAGCTGAATGATGAGCCTCAGAACTGGCAGAAGCTTTATAGTGAACCATTACGTGTGGGCATTACCACCTTTCGCGCTTTTGTTAAGGGTTGGTATGATACCCGCTTTCAGGATGTGATTTTTTATCCACACCAGCAGCAACAGGTTAAAGAAATGATTTGTTCCATTTTAGCGGGCTATGCGTGGGATACAGGCAACCCTTATGTTCGCGATAGCGAACGGCGCTTGAACGTATTGGCGGAATTATGTGGATAAAGTCGTTAAGCACAATTAGTGGCTTAATTCTGATGTTAATGGTTACCGGTTGCCAGTCATTAGGCGGGCAGCCAGCTCAAGTTGCGATTGCGGATGGCCGTTACCAGTTGCAGCATAGTTGGCCGCGAGAGCCCGTGCAGCTATGGCAAAAAGTGGAGTGGAAAAAAGGCGAGCAGCAGCGCATTTTCATGGTGTCGGCGGTTTTTGATAGTGAACGATTACTGCTGGTTGCATTATCTCCCTTTGGCAATGAACTGTTTCGGAGCGAACTCAGTCGTGCAAACGGAGTCACCTTTGAAGGCAGCGAAGCTTTTGATGACTCGCGGCTGGCCATGCAGGTCTGGTCAGATTTACAAATGGCGTTGTGGCCACTAGATAGTGTTAATGCCAATTTGAGTGGTGTGAGTTTGCAAGCTACTCAAACCGGACGCGAGTTGTGGCATAACGAGCAGCTGCAATGGTCATCAGTGAATGAAAATGAGAATTTGCAGAGAACGATTCAAAACACATTTTTAGGTTATCAATTGATAATAACCACTCTCGAGTACGAGCTATTAGAAACCGATGAAAATCACCTTAAGTGAACCGGGCGCAATTTGTGCGCTGGGCCATAATTGCGAACGCCTATGGCAGGCCGCACTGGCAGGCGATAAAACTGGGTTGAAGCCGGCAGCATTCAATACCAACGACGGCACTTCTTTGTTTGCCGGCTCAGTTGCAGAGAATAAGTTGCCCGACATGGGTAGTCTGCCGGCAGCCATGCGCACCCGTAATAACCAGCTGGTTGCGGCTGCCTTACAACAAATTGAAGAACCCTTGCTGGCGCTGATAGATAGGTTGGGCTCTGATCGAGTGGCGGTAGTGTTGGGTACTAGCACGTCCGGTATTGCCTCTGGTGAATCGGCGTTAGCACATGACGAATCCGAAGGCGGTTTACCCGATACATTTTACTATGCCATGCAGGAAATGCTTGCTCCGGCAGAGTGTATAGCTGCGCTAACAGGTATTACCGGTCCGGTTTACAGTATTTCAACGGCTTGTTCGTCCAGTGCCCGAGTTTTTATGAGTGCTCGCTCTTTATTGCGTTTAGGCGTCGTCGACGCGGTGGTTGTCGGCGGTGTTGATTCTCTTTGTCGGCTAACATTAAACGGTTTTAAAGCGCTGGAATCGACTTCTTCAGGGTGCTGCAATCCGTTCAGTGCGAATCGCGACGGCATCACCATTGGGGAAGCTGCTGGGCTTTTTATTGCTACCCGCGAAGAGGACAACTTACAGCCGTCGCAGGTGACTTTAACTGGTGCCTGTGCAACTTCAGACGCTCATCATATGTCGGCTCCTCACCCACAGGGACGAGGGGCTTTGGCGGCAATGCAGGAGGCACTGACTGATGCTGGCATTACTGCACAGCAACTCGGCTATATTAACTTGCATGGTACTGCTACTCCGCTAAACGATTTGATGGAAGCTTATGCGGTCAATGCATTGGGCGCTGGGAAAGTGCCCGCGAGTTCAACAAAAGCGCTGACCGGCCACACCTTGGGAGCGGCAGGAGCAATTGAAGCGGTGTTCTGCTGGCTGGCGTTGGCGAAACAAGACGGCTTACCAAAGCATGTCTGGGATGGTGTTAAAGATTCTGATTTGGCAGATATCCATTTGTATCAAGGTGGGTCGCTGCAGTATCCAATAGAGCATTGTCTGAGTAATTCTTTCGCGTTTGGCGGGAACAATGTCTCTCTCGTTTTTAGTAGAGGAAAATAACATGGGGCATGATTTGGCTGAGCTTATCAAACACGAACCGCCGATGCGGTTGATTGATAAGCTGTGCTCGGCTGAACAGGGGAAGGGACAATGTTGTCTTACGGTGAGTAGTGACAACCTGTTTTATAGTGAGCAGTATAAGGGTCTGCCGGCGCATGTTGGAATTGAACTGATGGCGCAGACTATTGCTGCTGTTGCCGGTTATCAAAGCAAAGCCGACGGTGGGGAGATAAAGCTGGGGTTCTTGCTGGGAAGTCGAAAATATCAATGTGATATTGACAGTTTTAAGCTGGGAGAAAGATACGATATTTTTGTTGAAGAACTGCATTTTGAGTCTTCGGGGCTGAGTGTTTTTGAATGCGATATTCGCCACAACGATAAGGTCGTTGCGCAGGCTCGGCTAAATGTTTATCAACCGCCCGATGAAACAGCATTTATAGAGGAAAATTATGGTTGAAGGTATGGCTGAACGAGTTCTTGTCACGGGTTCCGGTAAGGGAATAGGACGTGCAATTGCCCTGCAACTGGCAAAAGATGGTTTTGATCTGGCGATTCATTGTCGCTCAGACAAAGCTTCAGCAGAGCGAGTTGTGGATGAAATTAAGTCACTGGGTCAACAAGCGTCTTTACTGGTTTTTGATGTCAGTGACCGCGAGGCTGCACGCAACGCAATTGAGCAGGATATTGCTGATAATGGCGCTTATTATGGTGCGGTTTGTAATGCAGGAATTACCCGTGACGGTGCCTTTCCGTCGTTAACCGAAGATGACTGGGACAGTGTTTTGCAGACGAATCTGGGGGGCTTTTATAACGTGCTGCACCCGTTAATTATGCCGATGATCCAGCAACGCCGCGGTGGTCGTGTGGTGACTATAGCCTCAGTTTCTGGTATCGCCGGCAATCGCGGTCAGGTGAATTACAGTGCGTCTAAAGGCGGCGTTATTGCTGCTACTAAAGCACTGTCGCTGGAGTTGGCTAAGCGCAAAATTACTGTCAATTGTGTAGCGCCCGGACTCATTGAAACGGACATGACCGGCGAGCTAGAGCATGAGAAAGAAATTTTGTCGATGATACCCATGCGCCGCGCCGGTAAGCCGGAAGAAGTGGCTGGTTTGGTTGGTTACTTATTTCAGCCGTCAGCAGCATACATTACGCGACAAGTCTTTTCGGTAAATGGTGGGTTAGTTTAATGAAACGTGTGGTCGTAACCGGTATGGGCTGTCTGACGGCTTTTGGTGACAACTGGCAGAGCTTCCGTAGTCAACTTGAAAATGGCAAGAACGCCGTGGTTAATATGCCAGAGTGGGAGCGTTTTGACGGTCTGAACACACGCCTGGCGGCGCCCATTCGACCGGCGTTTAAAAAACCTTCGCACTACTCCCGCAAAGCGGTGCGCTCAATGAGCACGGTAAGCTTAATGGCAACACGGGCAACGGAATTGGCACTAATTGATGCCGACTTGTTGGAACATTCTTGTATTAGTGATGGAAGTTGTGGCGTGGCTTACGGTTCCTCAGCAGGTGATACCGAGCAAATGAAAATTTTCGGCAATATGCTGGAAAGCGGTGATATGACCGGCCTGAACGCCACAACTTACATAAAGAGTATGGGTCATACAACCGCTGTAAATCTGGGCGTCTTTTATAATGTGAAAGGACGGGTTCATACCACGAGCTCGGCCTGCACATCCGCATCTCAAGGTTTGGGGTATGCGTACGAAGCTATTCGTTATGGTCATCAGAAAGTGATGATTGCTGGTGGTGCAGAGGCGTTGTGTCCGTCCGAAGCGGTAGTATTTGATACTTTATTTGCCACCAGTACTCGTAATGACGAGCCACAGCTGACGCCAAGACCCTTTGATAAAAATCGCGACGGACTGGTTATTGGTGAAGGGGCTGGCACTTTTATTCTGGAAGAGCTGGATCATGCTATGGAACGTGGCGCACACATTTATGCTGAACTGGTAGGTTTTGGTACGAACTCTGATGGTGCACATGTGACTCAACCTACGGCTGATACCATGGCCGTTGCTATGAAGCTTGCGTTGCAGCAGGCGCAACTTGAAGCGGAGCAAATAGGCTACGTGAACGCGCATGGCACAGCCACAGACAGGGGCGATGTTGCGGAGTCTGTAGCTACAGCAAGCGTATTTAAACGATCGGTACCCATCAGTTCGTTAAAAAGCTACCTGGGGCATACACTGGGTGGCTGCGGTACAATTGAAGCCTGGGCCAGTATCAATATGATGGAGGAGAACTGGTTTGCGCCAACGCTTAACCTAACCGAGATTGACCCTGAATGTGGCGATCTGGATTATATAACCGAGCAGGCACGTGAGCTTGATACGGACTATGTCATGACAAATAATTTTGCTTTTGGTGGTATTAATACCTCATTAATTTTTAAACGCTGGAATAACTCTAATTAATATAAGGAAATAGAAAATGAAAAAACTGTTTGTTGCTACTGTGGTTTTGTTGAGTTCGTTGTTGTCGCTGCAGGCCGAAGCGCGTAATGACCTGGTAACGCTGGAGCTTAAGCCTGTTATGGAAAGTAGTAAGGCGAAAGAGGCGTTGCTTGATGTTCCGGTTTATTTTGCCGGCCAATCGCACCCTGAAGTCGCGCAGTCCAAGGGAGTTATTACCACCAGCCGTAAAACTAATGCGGTGAATAAGTCCGACCGTGAAGCTTGTGAATGGGTACTGCTTTCGGCACTTAAAGTGCTGCAAGACAACGCGCGTGATAACGGTTACGATGCAGTAATCAATATTAAATCGAATTATGATCATAATGAGTTCAGCAGTGCCGAGGAGTTTCAGTGTGGTGCTGGCTTTTTAATGGCAGGTGTTGCCTTGAAGGGTGAAGTGGTTAAATTCAAATAAGGATAATAACAATGAAATATCTACTGGGAGCAGTTGCAGTCAGTTTGCTGACAGCCTGTTCACAAAATGCTGAAACAGAACAAGAGGCGAATACGCAATCTATGTCTTATCCGGAAACGCGTAAAGGCGATGTGGTTGATACCTACTTTGGTACCGAAGTAGCGGACCCATATCGCTGGTTAGAAGATGACCGTAGCGAAGAGACTGAAAACTGGGTTAAAGCGCAGAATGAAGTCACTTTTGCACATCTTGAGTCTATTCCCTATCGCGAGAAAATTGAAACGCGTCTGACCGAGCTGTGGAACTACGAGAAAATTAGCGCGCCGTTTAAAGAGGGTGATTACACCTATTTCTACAAAAATGACGGTCTGCAAAACCAGTATGTGGTGTACCGCCAAAAAGGTGACGAAGAACCGGAGGTATTCCTGGACCCGAACACCTTTAGTGAAGACGGAACAACCTCGCTGGCACAGCTAACCTTTTCTGACGACGGTTCGCTAGCGGCTTACTCAATTTCTGAGGGCGGCAGTGACTGGCGTAAAATTCGGGTTATTGATGCGGAAACCAAAGAGCAGCTGGAAGATCCTTTAGTGGATGTTAAATTCAGCGGCGTTTCCTGGGTAGGCAATGAAGGTTTCTATTACTCAAGTTATGACAAGCCAGAAGGCAGCGAGCTTTCTGCAAAAACCGATCAGCATAAGCTGTATTACCATGAGCTGGGTACAGACCAGTCTGATGACCAACTGGTGTTTGGTGGAACGGATGTTGAGAAGCACCGCTATGTTGGTGGTTCAGTAACTGATGATGACCGGTATTTGCTCATTTCAGCCGCAAACTCTACCTCGGGCAACAAACTGTTTTTAAAAGACCTGACCGATGAAGACAGCGAGCTGGTGACAATTCTTGATCATACCGATTCGGATACTCGTGTATTAGATAACGATGGTTCAAAGCTTTACCTTGTGACTAACCTTGATGCGCCAAACCAGCGTGTTGTGACTGTTGACGCGAGTAATCCAGCGCCGGAAAACTGGGAAGACTTTATCCCAGAAACGGAAAACGTGTTGAGCGTATCAACCGGTGCGGGTTATATCTTTGCCGAGTACATGGTCGATGCCGTAGCTAAGGTGAAACAATACGCTTATAACGGCGATATGGTTCGTGAAGTGCAGTTGCCGGGCGTAGGCAGCATAGGTGGCTTCTCAGGTAAAAAAGAAGCGGACGAATTGTACTATACCTTTACTAATTACAGCACACCGTCAACGATTTATAAGTTCGACCCGGATCAGGGCGGTTCTGAAGTTTACGCCGAGTCTGGCGCTGATTTTGATTCTGCCAACTACGAATCAAAGCAGGTGTTTTATACCTCTAAAGACGGTACTGAAGTGCCTATGATCATTACCTACAAAAAGGGCACCAAGCTGGATGGCTCAAACCCGACAATTTTGTACGGTTATGGTGGATTTAATATCAGTCTGACACCGTCGTTTAGCATTGCTAACGCAGCCTGGTTAGAAATGGGCGGCGTTTACGCCGTTGCTAACTTGCGCGGTGGCGGTGAGTACGGCAAAGACTGGCATAAAGCTGGTACCAAAATGCAGAAGCAGAATGTGTTTGACGATTTTATCGCGGCGGCCGAGTATTTAATTGAGAAAGACTATACCTCACCGCAGCGTTTAGCCATTCGCGGTGGCTCTAATGGTGGCTTGCTAGTCGGTGCGGTAATGACACAGCGGCCAGAGCTATTTGCAGTCGCTTTACCTGCTGTCGGTGTTCTGGATATGCTTCGTTATCACACCTTCACCGCTGGCGCAGGTTGGGCATACGATTATGGTACAGCCAATGACAGTAAAGAAATGTTCGAGTACTTGTTAGGCTATTCGCCTGTTCACAACGTGGAAGAAGGCGTGGCTTATCCGGCGACGTTGATTACCACCGGTGACCATGATGACCGTGTCGTTCCTGCGCACTCATTTAAGTTTGCGGCGGCGCTTCAGGATAAAGCGGGCGGTGAGAATCCTCAGCTTATCCGTATTGAAACCAATGCCGGTCACGGTGCTGGCACACCGGTTTCAAAAACCATTGAGCAGTACTCCGATATTTTCGGTTTTACTTTGTATCACATGGGGTTTGAAGAGCTTCCTAAGTAACGACTGAACAGTAAAGGCTTCGCTACAGACGGCGAAGCCTTTGCATATCATCCTTTCGATATTTTTCTCATTTCCCGTTAATCTCTTTTCACTCCCACTCTCGTATTATAAGGATTCAATAATGAACAATGATTTTAATATTATGTGGGTAGTTGCCGCTGTAGTTGTTTTACTTTTACTGATAGCGTCGGTGCGCATTGTGCCGCAGCAAAGCGTGTATTTGGTTGAGTTGTTCGGGCGTTATCGCCGCATGCTGACGCCGGGGCTTAACTTTATTATCCCGCTTATTGAGCAGGTCGCTCATAAACAGTCGATGAGAACGCGGCAGCTGGATGTCGATGTTGAGACCAAAACAAACGATAATGTTTTTGTCATTGTCCGGGTGTCAGTGCAGTATCGCGTGAGCAATGAAACCTCAGTTTATAATGCGTTTTATCAGCTGGAAAACCCCGAGTGGCAAATGCAGTCTTACGTGTTTGATACGGTGCGCGCGCAAATTCCTAAGCAGAATCTGGACGCAGTATTCGACAATAAAGACTCTATTTCTAAAGATGTAAAAGAGCAGTTGCGCGATACCATGGAAGAATATGGTTTTGAGATTATTGCGTCGCTGGTGACAGACATTGACCCGGACCAGTCGGTTAAAGATTCAATGAACCAAATTAACGCCGCAGAAAGAGAGCGTCGTGCAGCAGAACATAAGGCGGAAGCTGAAAAAATTATGCTGGTGAAGCAGGCTGAAGCCGACAAAGAATCGAAAATTTTGCAGGGTCAGGGTATTGCCGGTCAGCGTTTAGCGATAGCTGAAGGTTTGCGGGATTCTATTGCCATGGTTACCGATCAGGCAAACGATATATCTTCTAAAGATGTCATTGATTTGCTGAAATTCACTAACTATGTCGACGTATTGGGTTCTTTCGATACCGCTGCCAGTAAAGTGATTATGTTGCCGCAACCAACAGGTCAGCTGGATTCTTTATCCTCGGATATATTAAGCGCAATGGAAGCGGCCAAAGACACTAAAAAAGATGCCTGAAACCTTTCCGCTGTTGGCAGCTCAACCAATTTACGATAATAAAAATCGGTTTTATGCGGTTGAGCTGCTGTTTAATACCATTTAAGCCTGGCTGTGTTTTGCCAGTTGCTGAATTCTTCCAACAATAGCACGTAAGCCGTTTCCGCGAGTCGGTGTAATGTGGTTTTCTAAGTCAAGCTGAGCAAAGTAGTTGTCGATATCAAAAGCAAGAATTTGTTCCGGAGTTTTGTCGTGGTAAGCCGCCATAACTAAGGTCAGCAACCCCTGAACAATGACTGCGTCGCTATCAACGTGAAGTAACAGTTTGCCGTTTTTTTCTTCACTAATAAGCCAGACATTACTTTGGCAGCCTCGCACCAAATACTCATCTTTATGCTGGCTTTCCGGTAGACCGGGCAATGCTTTACCTAAATCAATGATGTACTGGTAACGTTGTTCCCAGTCATCTAAAAACTCTAAGTCATCAATGATTTCATCTGTACTGGGTAAATTCATGCTGACCAATAACCTTAGCTTATAAGTTAAAAGAACGACTCATGTTAAAAGAAAACACCGGCTTCAAGCTGAGCTTCTTCGCTCATCATGTCGCGTGACCAGGGTGGGTCAAAAACAAGTTCAACGTTCACATTTTTAACGTGCGGTACCAGAGAAACCCGATACTCAACATCACCCACTAATACCGGGCCCATACCACAGCCTGGTGCGGTTAAGGTCATATCAATAGTAACGGTGCCGGAATCTTTATCAACCGCGACTTTGTAGATAAGCCCCAGCGAAACTAAGTTAATCGGAATTTCCGGGTCATAAATGGTCTCTAACGCTTCCCAGACCTGATCTTCTGAAACTTTTCCGTTTGCTGGTGGTTCAAAGTCGAGCTTTTCTGGCTTACGGCCAATCGCATCCGCATCCGTGCCGTCTATGCGCAGCATGTTACCCTGAAAGGTAACCGTATAGTTACCGCCTAAATCCTGAGTAATAGTAACAAACTCACCTTTAGGAATAACTTTAGGCTCACCCGTTGGCACGCGACGCGCTTTAACTTCACGGGTGGTGGACACCATTTTCTGCTGCATAATTTAAACTTCCGTTACTGCACGTTGAAGCTTTCGCCGCAACCACACTCATTAACAACATTCGGGTTGTTGAATTTAACCACGCCGTTAATGCCTTCTTTTACGTAATCAATTTCGGTATTACGCACCAGTTCCAACGCATTAGAGGCAATAGCGACTTTGATGTTGTCGTTAATATCGACCACTTCATCGCCGTCTTCCATCGCATCGACAGAATCAAGCACATAGGCATAACCCGTACAGCCACTTTGCTTAGTCGACAGGCGAATCAGCTTGCCCGGTTCATCTTTTAAGCGTGACTCAAAGTAACGTACAGCGTTTTCTGTCATCGAAATTAACGAAGACGATGGTACAAATGTTTCTACAGACATGAGTCTCCTCCTGCCATTAGGCTAGCATTAAACGAGCTTTGTTGATGCCTTCAAACAGCTTATCAACCTCGTCTAATGTATTATAAATGGTAAATGACGCGCGCGCAGTACCTGGTACATTCAGGCGTTTCATTAGCGGTTGAGCGCAGTGGTCACCAGTACGAATGGCTATGCCTTGCTTGTCCAGCAAGAAGCCAATATCAGCCGGGTGTGCGCCATCTAAAATAAAGCTTAGCACGCCAATTTTGTTGTCGGCGTGGCCAACAATGGTTAAGCCATCGGTTTGCTCTGCCAGCTCGGTTGCGCGTGCCAGTAAGGCGGTTTCGTGAGCTAGAATGTCGGCTTTATTAAATTGCTGTAACCAGTTTATAGCTGCCGCCAGACCAATGGCACCAGCGATATTTGGCGTACCGGCTTCCAGTCGGTTTGGTAATTCACCCCAGGTGGCGTCCTGGTAACTGACTGTCGCTATCATTTCGCCACCGACTAACCATATAGGCCAGTCTTTTAAAACCTCGTAACAACCCCAGAGCACGCCAATGCCGGTTGGTCCGAACAGCTTATGACCGGAAAACGCGTAAAAATCACAGCCTATGTCCTGCACATCGATAGCGCCGTGCGCCACGCCTTGTGCGCCATCAATCATCACCAGAGCGTCTTTGGCCTTGGCGGCAGCGGTGAGTTCTTTAATTGGGTTAATGGTACCCAGCGCATTTGAAATGTGGGGCATTGAAACGAAAGCAGTGTTCTCACTCAGCAGAGCGTGAAACTGCTCGGTATTGAGTGAGCCGTCTTCATTAATGGGTACGACTTTTAACGTGGCGCCAGAACGCTTACACGCCTGTTGCCAGGTGACCAGGTTCGCATGGTGTTCCATTTCGGTCACCAGTACTTCCTCGCCAGCTTTTAAGCGCTGAGCAACACCATTAGCGACCAGGTTAATACCTTCGGTGGTGCCGCTGGTCCAGATGACCTCTTCCTGACGATTTGCATGTATGTAGTCAGCTACGGTTTTACGTGCCGCTTCGTAGCGACGGGTGGCTTCATCAGAAAGATAATGAGCCCCGCGATGAACATTGGCGTTGCACTGAGTATAGTAATCCGTCAGCGCGTCGATGACCGCTTGTGGCTTTTGCGTGGTGGCAGCGTTATCCAGATAAACCAGTGGTTTACCGTTTACCTGCCGTTGCAGTATCGGAAACTGCTCACGAATTTGTGCAACGTTCAGGCTCATTGCTTCTCCATCATACTTTCAAAGCGGGTTTTCAAAATAGGCTGCAACCAGTCGGCCAGGGCTTTATTTGGCATCTGGAACACCATTTCCTGTACGAAGCCAAAGTTGAGCATAACCAGCGCTTGTTGTCTGTCGATGCCACGCGTCAGCATGTAATACAACGCTTCTTCATCAATTTCAGCAACCGTTGCACCGTGCGCACACTGTACATCGTCTGCGTAAATCTCCAGCTCGGGCTTAGTATTAATTTGCGCACCACGAGTCAGCAGCAGGTTACGATTATTCAGTTCGGCCAGAGTTTTCTGTGCATGACGATGAATATGAATACGACCATTAAATACCGCCTTCGCCCGGTCACCGATAATGCCGCGGGCGTTCTCTTCGGTCGTGCCGTTGGGTGAGGCATGCTCAATGGTGCTGTGCAGATCGAAGTGCTGACGGGGTGCCAGTAAATACACGTTATTAAACTTGGCAAAGGCGTGCTCGCCCGCATGTTCAATATCAACGTCCAGACGCGTTAACTGACTGCCGTAGCCAATTAAGGTGCTATTCAGTTTAGCGTGATCGTGCAGTTTAAAGTGGCTGCCGCCAATGTGAATCGCTTCGCCTTCGTGCAGGGCAAAACGGTAATGCTCTAAACGCGCTTTTTCGGCTATGTCATATTCAGCAAAGACCGTATTCAGGCTGTTACCTGAGCCGCTGCCGTGCTCAATAATGGTTGCCTGCGCATTTTCACCAACACGTACCAGCGTGCGCTGATGAGACTCGATACCGGCAGACGCAAAGTTAACAATGCGAATGGGTTGTTCAACTTTAGCGCCAGCCGCAATGTCGATAACGACACCTTGCTGCGCCAATACGTCGTTTACCAGGCCAAACAAATGACGGCTGGGTTTTACTTGCGCAAAAATAGCTTCAGCGGGTTCGCTGGGCGCTGACAGCTCACTAATAGTGATGCCTTCAGGTAACTTAAGCTTGCTGATGTCGGTACTAAGCTGACCGTCCACAAACACCAAATCCAGACTGTTTAAGCCTTCAATGACTGGTGCTTCGGCGGTCGCGTTACCGGTGCTGGATTTCAGCTCTAAATCAGCAACCGGATGCAACGAGGTATAACGCCATGCTTCGGTGCGGCGTGTCGGCCATTGCTGTTGCTTTAACGTGTCCAAGGCTTGTGCCCGGACCGGAGATAGCCAATCGTCAACGGTCGAGGCACGCTCTAAAACGTGGTTTAACCATTGACTCATGCATCTGCTCCTTCTGCTTCAGCTAACCAGGCATAACCTGATGCTTCGACTTCTTTAGCCAGTTCAGGCCCGCCACTTTTCACAATTTTGCCTTTAGACAAAATGTGAACGTAATCTGGCTGAATGTAATCCAGCAGGCGTTGGTAGTGAGTAACAACAATAAAGCTGCGCTTACCGTCACGCTGACTGTTAACGCCATTGGCGACAACTTGCAACGCGTCTACGTCCAGACCTGAGTCGGACTCATCAAGGATGGCCAGTTTAGGCTCCAGCATGATCAGCTGCATAATTTCGTTACGCTTTTTCTCGCCGCCGGAAAAACCTTCATTGACGCCACGTTTTAAGAAATCCAGCGGTAATTCAACTTGCTTACAGGCTTCTTTTGCTTTTTTCAAAAACTCTGCAGAGCTTAAGGCGTTTTCGCCACGAGCTTCACGCATAGCATTTACAGATTCCTTCATAAATTCCATGTTGCTTACGCCGGGAATTTCAACAGGGTACTGGAAAGCCAGAAATATACCGGCTTGGGCGCGCTCTTCTACTTCCATGTCCAGTAAGTCTTTACCGTCCATTTCCACGCTGCCGCTTTCAACTTCGTAGCCATCGCGACCAGATAAAACGTAACCTAAAGTACTTTTACCGGCGCCGTTAGGACCCATAATGGCGTGTACTTCGCCGGGTTTTATTTCCAGATTCAGGCCTTTCAAAATCGTTGTTTCTTCTACACGTGCGTGCAAATCTTTAATCGATAGCATGTTTTACCCCACTGAACCTTCAAGACTGATTTCAAGCAACTTACCGGCTTCCACCGCAAACTCCATTGGCAGTTCGCGGAATACCTCTTTACAGAAGCCATTTACAATCATTGAGACTGCTTTTTCAGGGTCCAGGCCTCGTTGCCTACATAAGAATAATTGATCGTCACTCACCTTAGAGGTGGTGGCTTCGTGCTCAACAATCGCCGTTGGATTGCTGCTTTCTATATATGGGAATGTGTGTGCGCCGCACTGGTCGCCAATAAGTAGCGAGTCACATTCAGTAAAGTTACGTGCGCCTTCGGCACCAGGGCCCATACGCACCAGACCTCGGTAAGCGTTATTACTGCGGCCGGCGGAAATACCTTTGGAAATGATGGTCGACTTGGTGTTCTTACCTAAGTGGATCATTTTGGTGCCGGTATCGGCTTGTTGTCTGCCGCGGGTTAACGCAACTGAGTAGAATTCCCCAACGCTGTTATCGCCTTTAAGAATACAGCTTGGATACTTCCAGGTAACGGCAGAGCCTGTCTCTACCTGAGTCCAGGAGATCTTCGCGTTTTTCTCGCACAGGCCGCGTTTAGTGACAAAGTTATAGATACCGCCTTTGCCGTTTTCGTCACCCGGATACCAGTTTTGCACCGTAGAGTATTTGATCTCCGCGTCATCCAGTGCAACCAGCTCAACTACGGCCGCGTGTAATTGGTTTTCGTCACGCTGTGGTGCGGTACAACCTTCCAGATAACTAACGTGACTGCCTTCTTCGGCGACAATTAAGGTACGCTCAAACTGACCGGTATTCTGTTCGTTTATGCGGAAGTAAGTTGATAGTTCCATAGGGCAGCGAACGCCTTTTGGAATATAAACAAACGAGCCATCGGTGAATACGGCGCTGTTCAGTGCGGCAAAGAAGTTATCGCCACGGGGAACTACGGTACCTAAGTATTTTTTAACCAGATCCGGGTACTTATGAAGGGCTTCGGAGATAGGGCAGAAGATAACTCCTGCTTCTTCCAGCTTCTCGCGGAATGTTGTGACCACGGATACTGAGTCGAAGACTGCATCAACAGCTACACCCGCGAGCATTTCCTGCTCATGCAGAGGAATACCCAGCTTTTCGTATGTGCGTAGCAGTTCCGGATCAACCTCGTCTAACGACTTAGGCTTGTCTTTCATACTCTTAGGTGCGGAGTAGTATGAAATTGACTGGTAATCTACCTTAGGATAATCGACGTGTGCCCAGTCAGGCTCTTCCATTTTTAACCAGGTGCGATAAGCCTTCAGACGCCACTCCAGCATCCATTCAGGCTCACCCTTAATGGCGGACAGACGGGCAATGACGTCTTCGTCCAAACCAATTGGGAAAGTTTCTGACTCTATTTCTGAAATGAAGCCTGCGTCGTATTTACGCGCAAGCGCCTGATCAATCTGTTCACTCATGATTTACCCACTCTAAAAGCTGCGGATGGGAGTTTCGCCCGTTACTGGCCGACAGTATAAAATACCTGACTAAAACACTCAACTTTATCTGCTGACCAACATTATACGGGATCACAGCCTTTTTGTCGCTTATTTCGCCGGGTAAGGTAAGCCTGTTGCTCTTTATTTTAAATGCCATAAGGTAAATTAGAATGGTTGTTACATTTTGTTACATGTTCTAAGGTGCTATGTCTTTTAGTACAAAATTTAATCATATATTGTAAAGAGCTACATCAATCGTTGTAAAAATGTAATATAAGAAGAATATAAGAAGAAAAGTACAGTAATAAAATAAGCTTTGAGGTTTAGGGAGGGCTGTTATGGGACGTTATACGCGGTTAGCTTTAATCGAACACCAAAAACGTACGCAGAACTTAGGGTTGCTTGCAGAATCCTTAGAAATATCAGTCGTCCATCGTGCATTTTCTGAACTGGTTGATCATTCACCAGAGCCCGAGACCATGGTGGCTTATTCTCTTGGATCGGAGCAGTTATCTCGTTCCCACATTACCAGTGAAATTGCTGCATTAACTAAAACCTACCCTTTATTTCTAGTTAATGCGAGAAAAGATGATGTTCGTCCTATTCAAGCCCTGAACCTTGGTGCTCGCGGTATTATTTACGAAAACGACCATTTAGACCGAGTACTGACCGCGATAAAAGTTATTAGCCAGGGGGAGCTCTATTATCCGCGCTCATTGCTTTCAGATAAAATTGAAGAAATGATGCTGCGGCGGCAAGCGGATGACTCTTTTACAACGGTATCTCAAATTAACTCCCTGACTCCACAAGAGTTAAAAATTATAGAGTTGGTTGCTACTGGTGCCCGCAATAAGGAAATTGCTGAGCACTTAAATATCAGTGCTCATACTGTGAAAACACACTTATCCTCTATTTTTCGAAAGACTGGCGCGCGTAACCGGGTAGAGTTACTAAAGTGGTCCAGTTACGCGACATCAGTTTAACGCTGGTTAACTCTCTGCACGCCAATAACCCATTTCCAGGCCTTTTTCTATTAACTCCACCAGCGCTCTTTCCATCGCTTGCTTTACCGACAATTGAACCGGTTCGTTGGTTGAATAACCGCCCTCGAATTCAGCCAGCCGGTTGAGAGATACGTAGCGAAACAGGCCTGCCCGTAGTTCTTGAGAGAACACTTTCTTATTTGCTGATACCGACACCAGCACCTGCCCACTATAAACGTCTACCGCTCGTAGATAGACGGATACCTGATCTTCCCGGTAGAGTTCAGATGCACCAATACCAAAATATTCTGCGCCGATACCTCCGGTACTAACATTGGTGTCGTAGCTTATAATTCCGCCCTCCAGCAACAGTCTGGCCTCACTCAATGGAGGAAGTTCTTTATTGTCGCCTGAGTTATAAATTTTTCGCTCAGTTAACAGATTTTGCAGGTTTTCACGCTCCATAGGTAAGAACCAACCTGATTCCAGTAACATTTGAGTGAGCATAGAGGTTGCACCCTGAGTTACTGCGGTAGAAAAGCTGGAAACATTAGCTTGTGGTTTATACTGCCCGGTTTGATCTCTAAAGGCATAAACCGATACCGGAATACGGGTTTGGGGTAATTGTCTTTGTTTCAAAGCCGTCATTGTAGAGCTGGGTGCGTCAATTTCAGCGGGCTGTATATTGATGTCCGTCGGCTTGGGCATTAACGCGCAACCGCTCATAACAAGTGAAGCTAGAATGAGGAAAACTTTACGCATGATTATTCTCCTCACTTATATTGAAGGCATGGTGATAACAGTCTGTTCACCACTGCCGTTATGAGTGATATAGACAATAACGCTACCGTCTGGCTGACCAACAACTTCAACCGTGTACTCACCTGTGTCGTACAGGCCTTCAACAATTTCGCCATCTGCAATGCGGCGGGTAAGTGAATTGATGATATTACGCTCTAACGCTTCGCGGAAACGGTCAACAAAAGAGCGGTCGGAATCAGGTGCTGAATGAGCATTCTGAGTTTGTGCTTTTTGTAATAAAAAGTTCCCGTTCAATGGGTTTCCACCAAAGCTCGGGTTAATAGGTTGATAGACAATTTCTGTTGCTGCGGCATTCACTGCCGTAAACAAAAAACCAATGAAGAGCCAACGTAATTTCATAATCTGCGCCTTTAAAAATTATTATCTTGTGGCGTATCAAATACAGAGTCCGCTTTTACTCGCGCGACTTCGTTAATACTGATCAAAATGGCTTTCTCGGCCATTTTTTTGACATCGTTTTGCCGTCTTCCAAAGTAGGTCTGGAATATCTTGGTTTGCTCCATCTCCACCCACAAATAGGTGCCAGCCTGAGGATAGACCTGCTCGTGAATAACAACGGTAATACCATTAGTTGAAGGGATGTCACGCCAATAGCTGGTGTAGTAAAAGAAGAAGTCTTTACCGAAACGTGAAATGGTTCGGTCCAGCACCATGCCGCCAAGCTCTATTTCGTCAGCCTGACTAACCGGAGTAAACAACAGAACGAGTAGAATGAGTTTCTTTAGCATAAGGGCTAAGAAAGCGGCTGCACCTAAATGACGCAGCCGCTAACTTTACTTCTTAGTATTGAACAACAGTAGCGACGTTATAGTCGCCTTGCTGATATACGCTCATAGTGTTGCCGTCACTGGCTTGACCGCCGGTAACAACGTTGTAGTCACCTACTTGCTGAATATCAACGCTGCCATTACTACCGCCAACAATGAACGAGCCGCCATCTCCGGCGATAACGTTGCTGTTACCTTCCTGGTAGAAGCTAATAAGGTTCTCATTGCCACCGATAATGGTGTCTATTAAGTTGATATCACCTTGCTGTTCGGAATCTAACGTGTTGCCTGAGGTTGTGCCTGCATCGTAAGAGTAAGCAAGAGTGACGTTGCCATCACCAACCTGGTTAGACATGACATCGTTGTCGTCACCAACAAACACAACTTCGGCTGTGTTTGCATCACCGCGCTGACGGCTTTGGATATCGTTAGAAACGCCCTGTACAGCCACTCCGTTAAAGTTGTCATCACCACGGCTGCTGACCATAATGTCATTTTGCTCACCGTAAGATTCACCTACGGCAGTGTTGTTATCGCCAGCCTGCTCAAGTTCAACATTATGCATGTCGCCCTCGGTTGCGAACACTGCGTAGTTATTGTCTCCGCGTTGGTATGCATCAATTAGGTTGTCATTACCAATCATGCCATTCGCGGCTTCAACAACGTTTGAGTTACCTTGCTGCTGAACAACAATAAAGTTAGCTTCGCCCTGAATAGGCTGGATCAGGAATTCGTTTGCTGAACCGTCCTGAAATACATCGACAAAGTTTTCGTTACCCTCTAAATCACGAGCTATAAAAATGTTCGATGAACCATATTGCTGAGCATAAACTTCGTTGTCGTCGCCGTCCGCGCCAACAACACCTGCAACGTTACCGTCACCTTCTTGTGATGCTTCGAAGGTATTGCGGTCGCCCGACGCATTGAAATAGCCTGATTCATTAAGTGAGCCAGACTGTTCACTTAAGAATAGGTTGTCACTGCCTGAAATCTGGAAGTTGCTCCAGTTGGAATCGCCTGACTGGTAAATTTCTGCTGTATTGTAGTCGCCACTGAGGTCAATGGCGGCCTCGTTTGCATCACCGGACTGCTCAGCAACTGCAGTGTTACCGTCACCCTGCAGGAAAATACTGGCCGAGTTCAAGCTGCCTTCCTGGTAAGCTGATAACCAGTTGTCATCACCGACGGCGTCGGCATTGAAAACGTTCCAGAGTCCAGACTGCTCACCTTCGACCAAGTTGAAGTCGCCGGTAACGTAAGCATAAGCTTCGTGCCAGTCGTCAAACTGCAACAGTGATGTAACGTTATCGTCACCGTACTGGTCAGCATACGCCCAGTGTGCAGCTCCGGCTTGTTCAACATACACTTCGTTACCAATTTCAACGGCGCCAGCCGATTCTTGATTAATAACAGCGATGTGGTTTTCCGCAACGGCACTACCTGCAAAGGCAATGCCTAAAGCAAGAGCGATGGCACTTTTCTTTATTAGTATTTTCGACATGATTGTTCTCCGTAATTGTTATAATCAAAACTGCGTGATGGACATTTCAGCGGCAGAGCCGGATTGTTGGATAGTGATAGCATTGTCGTTACCCAGCTGTTGTAGCTGAATAAGATTGCTATTACCCAACTGCAGGATGATTGCTGAATTACCGCGTCCTGATTGTTCTGCAGTGACAGAATTATTGAACCCTTGCTGTTCCAGGCTAAGAGTGTTCTCAAAACCCGACTGAACCAAATACGCGTAATTTTGCTCGCCTGACTGGATAACAGAAGTGAGGTTATAAGATCCGAGTTGAGCAATTTCTGCATGGTTTGCAAGGGCCTGCCGCTCCAGTAACCCTGCTAGCGCAACAGGAATGTCTTTTGCCACTCCGGGGAGTGAGACAAAAAGCAAAACCAGTGCTGCTAAAAGTTGTTTTTTGTAAGTCAAAGCGGAACACCTTTTGTTAATAATTCCGCTAACAAGAATAGGTGGTTCAGAGAGCTGAACAATCGTATGAAAGGGGTATTTTATATGACTTATTGATGATGTTTTTGAATTGAAATATCGTTATTTTTCATTGCCTTGATTTTTTTTAATCGCTTCCCTGCACCAAACGTCCTAGTCCTTTATTCGTATTTATGATCAGATTTCGTAAAGCTATATCTTTCGAGATATCTTTACGTCAAAAATATGCTAGTTATTTTCTAGTGCTTAAGTTTTAGGCACGACGATAACTCATAAAACAACAAGACAGAGGATGCAAAATGGCTAATATTAAAAAGTTAGTCGTTGGTATTTCTATAGCGTTGGCCGCAGGTTCAGCTGTAGCGGCAACCGATAAGAAAGCTGATGATGATTCATTGCTGGTGATGTTTAAGCAGTCAGTGACGAAAGAACAACGGCAAGACTTAATCAAAAATGCGGGCGGCAGTTTACGCGCACTCGATGACAGTGGTCGTGATATAGCAATGCGTCATATTGCTGATGGCCGAATTGCTAAAGTTAACGTACGCAATGCAAAACAGCGTGATGCGTTAATCAAGCGTCTGTCTCAGCATCCGCTGGTTGAGGTTGCTGAGCCTAATTACGTTATTAGTATTAACGATTCAAAAGATCCCAAGTTCAATATTCTTGCTACCCCGGATGATCCTGGCTTCGGTGATATGTGGGCACTGGAAAATACGGGGCAGAGCGGAGGTACGCCGGGCGCGGACATTGATGCCCGGCCAGCCTGGGATATTACGACCGGCGACAGTAATATTGTTATTGGCGTAATCGACAGTGGTGTTGACTACACCCACCCTGATTTAGCCGGAAACATGTGGGTTAACCCGGGTGAAATCTGTGACAACGGTGAAGATGACGATGGCAACGGTGTTGTCGATGATTGCTATGGTTACTCGGCTATAACGTCCACCGGGGATCCGATGGATGAGAATGGTCATGGTACACACGTTTCAGGCACCATTGGTGCAACATCAAATAATGGCGCGGGGGTTACCGGAATTAACTGGGACGTGCAAATAATCGGCTGTCAATTTCTCGACGAGTTTGGTGACGGTTATACCGATGGCGCTATTGAATGTATTAACTACATGACCAATTTAAAAGTTAACCATGGTGTTAATTTGGTTGCGACTAATAACTCCTGGGGTGGTGGTTCTTATTCAGAATCATTGCGAACGGCCATCAGCGACAGTATTGATCAGGGCATTATGTTTGTCTCGGCTGCCGGCAACGCGGGTGTCGATGCAGACGTTACGGCAAGCTACCCTGGTGGTTACGATCTCGACGGTATTGTGAATGTTGCCAATACGACGCGCACCGACAGTATGGAAGAGGACTCAACCTATGGCCTGGAATCTGTTGATTTAGGGGCTCCGGGTACGGAAATTCTTTCAACCTACTTAGATGGTGGTTATGCGACTGCAACTGGAACCTCAATGTCCAGTCCGCATGTTGCTGGTGTTGCCGGATTAGTTTGGTCTATCGACCCGAGTCTTAGCATTGCTGAAGTAAAGCAAATTCTTATGGATTCAGGCGAGAGTATTCCGGCATTATCGGGTAAAACTGCTTCAGGAAAGCGTCTGAACGCATTAAGTGCTTTAGAAGCTGCCGATCCAGATCCGACTTACCTGTTAACTTTGTCTCCGGGTCGACAGCAAATTGTAGCTGGTGAGAACGCTGCCTTTACTCTTGATGTTGACAGTATTGCAGATTGGTCAGGCACCGTTAATTTAAGTGTTTCCGCGGAACCTGAACTGGATGTCTCGCTGTCCTCAAGTCAGGCTGGCGAGGGAGACAGTGCCGATGTACAGGTGAATACAACCGATGAGACACAATGGGGGGAGTACAGCATCACCGTCAGTGGCTCCGATGCTGAAACGGGCGAAATTACCCGTGAGGTGAGTTCGGCTGTGTATGTTCTGCCACAAGGTTTGTCAGATTTCTATTATGAAGATACGGCGAATACCGACATTCCGGATGATGACAGTGAGGGTATTTCGCGAGTCATTAATGTACCCGAAACGGGTGTTGTTTTTGGTGCGGATGTGAGTGTTGATATTACTCATACCTGGCAGGGCGACCTGATTGTCAGCTTAACCTCGCCAGAAGGTACAGAGCATGTATTGCATGACCGTTCCGGTGGTAGCGCTGAAGATTTAGTGCGCAGTTGGTCTGTTGATACCTTTAATGGTGAAGATATGACTGGTGACTGGACGCTGAGTGTTTCAGATAATGCCGGTGCGGATACCGGGACTCTGAACCACTGGTCATTGACGTTAACTGCGGTGGAAGAAGATGATGGTTTGCCGGATGCTCCGGTTGCCAGCTTCGAAACCAGTGTAGATGACTTAACTGTGACCTTTACCAATACTTCGTCAGACAGTGATGGCGACATTGCCAGTTACTTCTGGGAATTCGGTGACGGTAACACTTCAACAGAAGCTAGCCCGATCTATGCTTACTCTGAAGCGGGCGTTTATGATGTAACACTAACGGTTACGGATGAAACTGAGCTTTCTGATAGTGTCACCCAGTCAGTTAATGTCAGTATTACTGATATTGAACTGAGTATTTATCGTGCGACTCACTTGCGTAATGGTACGACGCTGGTCGACCTGCGTTGGAGCGGAGCTTCTGGAGATGTCGATCTTTATCGTGATGGGGAGTTTATCGAAACCCTGGATAATTCAGGTCGATACCGTGATCGCTTTGAGTCTGACGGAAGCGATGTAGTTTACGAGCTGTGTGAAACCGGAACTGAGGCATGTCAATCAGCTACAGCGAGTTTCTAATGCTGAGTTAAGCCGACGTTTTAACGTATAAAGGGCACCAATTGGTGCCCTTTTCTATGCTCAATTATACCTAGCGGTTAATTAAGGTTCATAGCGTGCTTCAAGATCGACGCCTGAATATGCGCTGTAGGCAAAGACACCAATGTGCCAGCGGCCTTCCTGAGGGTTGTCGATAGTGCAGACTTCTTCATTTCCTGCATTATAAGGACGGCAGTCCCAGCTTGACTGAGTCGGTTCACTGCCCTGACGCAGATAAAGATCCGCATCGCCACTGCCACCAGTAATAGTGACTGTTAATGTTGACATGCCAGCTGGAACATCGAGATAGAAGCGATTCCACTCATTAGTTGACGCTGATAAGTTATCAACAGTGCCACCGCCGCCAGATGAGCCGTCGTCGCCGCCATTGTCACCGCCGTTTCCGCCACCGGAAGCCAGTGTTACGGCAGCCGCGGCATCGACGATACCAGTACCACAACCGTTGCAACTACCCGGGAAAGAGCGGGCTGAGTTACGCAGAATCTGTTCAATGTCATCTGGTGTTGCTGCAGGATCAGCTGCTTTAATTAAAGCGGCCGCGCCTGCTACGTGAGGTGCTGCCATTGAAGTACCCTGGCTGTAGCCGTAGCTATCAGAGCCTGGTGTTGAAGTGCCTGTGTTGTAAGTAGATAGCACACCATTAGGGTCGTTAGCGCTTTGCATTGCACCACCTGGTGCCGCAACATCGACATTCGAACCGTAGTTTGAGTAGTAAGCACGATCACCGTTACGATCAGTAGAGGCTACGTTAACAACACCGTTACAGTTGCCCGGGTTGTAGTTGGTTGAATTGTCGTTGCTGTTACCGGAAGCCACGACTACTGTCGCTCCATTATTGCGAGCGGTGTTGATCGCGTTCTGTGTTGTAGTCGAGCAAGTACCGCTGCCACCCAGGCTCATGTTTAAGACATCGGCAGGGTTAGCATTAGGGCTTGTTCCCGGAACTGAACCGCCTGATGCCCAGACAATACCGTCCGCAATATCGGCTGTGGTTCCGCCGCAGCGACCCAGAACACGTACGGGTACAATTTGTGCGCCATAGGCGACGCCAGCGACACCGCTGGAGTTATTTGTTTCAGCGGCAATGGTTCCGGCAACGTGAGTACCATGCCAGCTCGAGTTTTGGTCCTGAGCCGGGTAGCCATTACCACAGGCTCCGGCACTGACCCAGTCGCCCGGATCTTGTGCGTCGCTGTCGCGGGCATCGCCGTCATTAGCGATAAAACTGTCTGAAATCATGTCGTAGCCGGGTAAAATATTGCCTACCAGGTCAGAGTGTGGGCGATAACCGGTATCGAGTACGGCCACAACAACGCCGCTGCCGTCGACTGAGTCCCACGCTGTTGGGACATTCAGTCCACCAACGCTTTCATAATAATGCCACTGATCGTCATAGTTAGGGTCGTTTGGTGTGGCAAAGTGGCGGAGGATTTTGTTTTCCTCTACAAATTCAACGTCGCTATCTGCTTTAAGTGACTGAAGGTATTCTTTTGTTTCTTCCGGGCTTAAGCGGCCTTGTGCTTTTACTACGAAATGTTGTTGTAGAGCCATTGAGCGCTCAAAAGCTATGCTTTTTCCGGTGCGCTTAGAAAGCACTGAGGTAAAGCCTCGCATTTGTTGGGCGACAGCCGCAGCATTTGACGATGGGTGCTCTGCCGATTGTTGTTGCATTTGCTGCACAACTTGAGAGCCATCCTTAAGCTTAACGATAAAGCTGGTTGCAGGTCCGTTTGACCGCTCTTTCAGCGATGGTGTTGCGCCATTATTGCCGTTATCAGATCCGTTCTGAGATAAGGTTTCAGCTGCTACGCTGGTGCCGGCTAACAAGCCTGACAGTGCGATAGCAATTAACGTCTTATGCTGTTTATTTTTTGTCATCATAAGATTCTCTTTGTTGTTTTTCTGTGAATTTAAAATTAGTGATAAACAGCATCACTAGATACGTAACGTTATGTTACATAAGTAGATTTTTTAGAGGATGGCTGAAAAGTAAACCATGCGAATAATGTGGGAATATAACTAATATTATATTTTTAGGGTTTTTGTTACCCGATGTTAACGTCTTGAAAGTCAGCGCTTACGCAAGTTGACGTCATTTTTAAAAATAACGAATGATTTACACAACTTTACTTATATCGTTTTGTTATATTTTTATATCAAAGCTTAATTAACAGGAGTTGCATTTTTCTTTTGGCGTGTAAAAACGCGCTGATACGTCCGGGTGGGAACGTTTTCTGCCTTTCATAACGTTTTCGCCAACGTTATGCAGCATAGGGTTGTTCGGATCACTGGTTGGCCCCTTCGCGTGTTTTGCTAAATGGGAAGGGAGTTTTAACACCGGCACCGAAGCATTCAGCTGAGCAGCCATGAAAAATGCCGATGAATAACGGGTGATCCCCGCTTTAGGGCTGCTAACACGATGGTTAGTCGCTTTTAAATAGCCATTAGAAGCCAGCTCCAGTAATTCGCCAATATTCACCACAAAGGCACCGGGGCGCGGAGCCACTTTGTACCATTGTTGCTCGTATTCCACTTCCAGCCCGCTGTTTTCGTCCTGCAGAACTAAGGTGAGGTAGCCCGGGTCCTTATGTGCACCAACACCCTGACCAGAGGCTTCTGGGCTGCCGGGGTATTTAATAAGCTTAGTATGGCGATAAGGACCGTTGCTGATGGTTTCAGACAATGCGTCAGCCGGTTGCTCCAGACTTTCGCATAACGCCTCTAATAGCTGCAGAGACACTTCGGTTAGCTTGTCCTGCCAGGACAACAATTGTGTTTTCATGGCAGGCAATTGTCGTGGCCACTGGTTCGGTCCTATGAGTTTTTGCCATTCATGGTCTATAGCGGACGCAGCCTGAGCAGGCAGTTCGTCCATGATATCAAATTGCTCACGACGGTCCGGCCGACCTGCCGTTAACTCCGAATAGTTTGCTGAATAGCCACGAAAATGCGGTGAATGAATCATTTGAACCTGTTTCTTTTCTGCATCACTGAGTGCAAAAAAGGTTTTAGCGGTGTCCAGTACCTTCACCTGTTCTGCCAGTGAAATACCGTGGTCTTCCAGGTAGAAGAAGCCAACATCACGCGCCGCTCTGCCAAGGTCAGCAATGAATTGCTGGCGGTCAGAGGCACTGAGATAAAGTTTTCGCATGGATAATACAGGTATCGGGCTTTGCATAATTGACTCAACAGTTTGTTTCTGCCGCTGAGTTTACGTTGCCATGCAGTACTAACTGAAGAATCAAAATCTTCTATGGTAGACAGCTTGGCTATATCAATAATCTGCAATTAAGCTGGCACTTATTTCTGCTAGTACTCGACCCGTAACAGCTGCCTGTGTAAAATCTTTGGGTCTTTAATTAACCAGTGAGAAATTCAGAATGGGTCGCGCCTATCAAAACCGAAAAGATTCAATTGCTAAAACGGCGAATGCAAAGAGCAAAGTCTATAGTCGTTATGGTCGTGAAATTTACGTTTGCGCCAAGCAAGGTGGTGGAGATCCTGATGGCAATCTCGCGCTCCGAGGCCTAATAGATCGGGCGAAAAAAGATCAGGTTCCTGCTCACGTTATCGAAAAAGCGATAGACAAAGCGCAGGGCGGAGCAGGAGAGGATTTTTCTCCGGCGCGTTACGAAGGCTATGGCCCCAGCAACTGTATGGTTATTGTAGAATGCTTAACCGATAACCCGAACCGCACCTTCGGCGATGTCCGTAACTGCTTTACCAAAAGTAAATCAAAAATTGGCGCTCAGGGCAGTGTTGCGCATTCATTTGATCACTGTGCGATTTTTGCCTTCAAGCACGACAATGAAGACGAAGTGCTGGAAGCCATGATGGAAGCTGATGTTGATGTTACCGACGTCGAATTCGAAGATGGTCTGGTTACCGTATTTGCGCCAAATACCGAGTACGCGGCAGCCCGTCAGGCCTTAACTCATGCGTTTCCTGATATTGATTTTGAAGCCGACGAAATTCAGTTTTTACCTCAAGTAACGACCAGTATAGCTGAAGATGATTTACCAATGTTTGAACGTTTGATGGATATGCTGAATGACCTGGATGACGTTCAAAACATTTACCATAATGCCGAACACTAGGTTGATGCAGATCAACTCGGTTATTCAGTAAACCTTATAAACTTCAGGGGTCTTCATTAACAAGGAGTTCCCCATGAAGCTTAAAGCATTATCGTGCGGTGTATTGTTAGGCTTGCTAAGCACTTCTGCATTAGCAAATGATTTTTCTATCAACGTTGGTGCCATCTCTGTCATGCCTGATGACAGCAGTAGTCACTTGAACGTTGTTGAGTCAGTAGCTGGTTTACCAGAGAACAGTACTGGCGCTGGTGTAAACACGAATACTCAGTTAGGTTTAACTTTTGATTATAAGTTAACTGAAAACTGGACGCTTGAACTGGTTGCAGCAACACCGTTCAGCCATGATATTACCGCAACAGGCTCGCTGGCGGGGCTGAAAATAGGTAAAACCAAGCACTTGCCACCAACCTTGCTGGCGCAATATCATTTCGATATCGACAGTGAAATGTTTAAACCTTTCGTCGGTATTGGTGTTAACTACACAGCTTTCTTTGATGAGCAAGTCGACCCACAGTTGCGCTCAACGTTAGGCGACCTAGGTGTTGTTACTGATAATGACGATGTCTCTTTAGCCCTGAAAAACAGCTGGGGCTATGCTCTGCAAGCGGGTGTAAATGTCGATCTGAGTGAAAACTGGGGTCTTCATTTCATGGTTAGCCGCATGGATATCGATACTACGGGTGATGTTCGTGTGAACGGTAATACCATTGAAAGTGTTGATGTTGATATCGACCCTTACGTTGCTATGGCCGGTGTTCGCTATAACTTCTAAAGCCTTTGCGCCGCTCGCCCCCGGGCGGCGCATTTTTAATGTGGCGAGCGTTTCGACAATTTGCGCTGTAACGTACGCCGATGCATTCCCAGTTCTCGTGCTGTCTTAGAAACATTCCCCTGATTATCGGTAAGCACTCTTTGAATATGCTCCCACTCAATTTGAGTTGGCGTTAAACGGTTTATCGAAGCGTCTTCTAACTCCAGTTTCTCATTAGTAAAGCGACGTAGTAATTCACTGGTACCCACGGGTTTCGTTAGGTAGTCCGTTGCGCCGCGCTTCATCGCCTCTACGGTTGTTGCAATACTCGCGTAGCCGGTTAGTACCACTAAGTGACAGGGAGAGTAGCGTTCTTTGAGTGGTTGAATAAGTGCCAATCCATTGTCGTCGCCCAGCATCATATCCAGCAGAATACCGTCAAAATGACCTTCTAGCGCTAGTGCCTGATCACCCGAGTGTGCCATTTGCACCAAAACACCATGATGTTCGAGACGCCTCTGCAAAATGCCGCAGAAACCCTCATCGTCATCAATAATAAGCAGCCGGAATTTATTCATAGGCTGTTACCGGTAAAAGAACCAACGTGAGCGTGCCCTCGGGAGTGGATTTCCAGCTGACCTGACCACCAAGCCGTTCAAGTGTGGCGTGGCTGATAACCGCGCCAATACCCATACCATTTTCACTTAAGGTCATTGATTTGCCTATTTTTCGTTGTTGCGACTGGCTTAACCCATCACCATTATCGAGAATGTGGATGGTGAGCCGAGGATTCGCGTCAACGAACGTCAGGTTGAGTTGCACGGACACGGTCAACTGATGACTACGCTCGCCAGCGCTAATAGCATTAATGACCAGGTTGGCGATAGCCGGAAATAGAGTGCGGTCGGCGCTAATAATGGCGTCTTTCAAGCGCTCGGGACATTGCCAGTTGACCTGAGCATCGGGTCGGGCAATTCGCAGAAGCTGGCGTAACTGAGTAATAATTTCCCCGACAGTGTAGTTGTGCTGGCGCCTGGTGCGCACGTCCTCAGCAGCGTCCCGCCATTGTTCAAGGCTGGCTTCAACTTTGTCCAGGTGTTCACTGAATTCTCGTTTTAGTGACAGCTCAATATCGCATTCCTGAAGTTCTTCGTTGAGTAACCGTAACGACTGCACAGGAGTGGCAACGTCATGAGTTAACTGAGCTGCGGCTGCACCTATGGTCAAAAGCTGTTCGTCGCGCAGCTGGCGTTCACGTGCATTCTGTAATGCTTTTTCTGACTGAAACCATTGCCGCTTTAGGTAGTACATTGATAAAGCAATAATAGCCGCTGCAATCACAAAACCGCTGACCATACCCATGGCGTGTTTCAGCATCTCGTCGCTTAAGGCATGGGCGGTGTGACTTTGCTGTCCGGGCAAAAGTGAAGGTAAGCCTATTTGCGCAACCTGCCCCAGAATGCTTATCAACACCACAATCAAAGCAAAAGTTGGTGGTAACAATAAAAACGCGATGACGATAAATATCAGTAATAACGAAGTGAACGGATTACTGATACCACCATTAAAGGCAACCCAGAGGTTGCCCAGTACTATGTCCAGACATAAGGCTAAGCACAATGGCCAGGCTCTATGAGTAATAAATTTATAGGTCAGTAATGTCAGCATCGGGCTTAAAAGTGGTAGTTGGTCTGCAGCCAGACAGTACGACCCGGCTCATTAACTTTGTCAATTTGCTGGTATCCTGAAATGCTGGCGGCGGAGCGACTCAAGTGCTCTGCATAGGTTTTATCCAGTATATTATCGACTCCTAAACTTAGCTGCCACTTTGGATCAATTTTCCAGTCGATATTTGCCGATAAAACACCATAACCCGGGCTATTACCGATATCATAGCCAATGACATTGCCCTGATTCACTGCTGTGCGCTCTTGTTTATCCACCAGGCGCCAGAGCAAAGAGTAAGTCAGTGCGTTGTGGCGGTAATCAGTGGCAATACGCAGTTCATCAGCAGGTTGCTGCGGCAGATAGTTATCATCGGTTTTATTACTTCCGCGGGTTATGGCCAGTGCTGATGACACCGACCAGGCTTGGGTCAGTTGGTAACTTAAGGTTGTTTCCCCGCCCCAGGTTCGGGCATTAATATTACGGACGGTATCCGGCTGCATCATCATGCCTTTTTGCAAAAGAATAAAGTCATCGACCCGACTGTAGAAAATGGACGCGTCCAGTCGCCATTTATCGGTGTTTATATCGAGACCAATATCCCATTGTTGGTTGGTCTCTGCGCCGGTGTAAAAAGCCGATTCTGACGTTGGTGACTGGCGGCTGTTACCAATGGCCTCCCAGTAGTCCGGGAACCGCTCCGCCTGACCCCAACCCGCATACCAATAACCATTTTTAAGCTGTTTTTCTATACGAAGAAACCCGCTATGAAGGTTCTCACTGCGTGTTTCATTCGCCGTGGGGTTGGATTGAGCCGGAGCTGACATAGGTTGAATGTCGGTGCGCTTGTCTGTCATTTTCCAGTGATCAAGCCGATAACCGCTGACTAACTGCCATTCTTGATCTATAGAGTGGCGGTATTCTGCATAAATGCCATCTTGCTCAATAAAAGCGTCATCAACTCGGTTAAGGCTTTCAAATGGTTGGTTCAACTGATCTTTGCTGGAACGGTTACGGTGATCTGACTCATTATGTTCAAGCCCAGTTTTGAGTTGCCCGGAAGGGTTTAACTGCCATTCGGAGGCAAGTTTAAAACCACGGGAATATCTATCCGGATTACTTGCCGTTGGGTTGGGCATCATCATCGACGGGGTAAACTCGCGCAACGAATAGTTGTCCATAACGTGGTCAATGGTATTGAAATAGGCATTAACAGAAAGTTCTTCGAGCGAACGGTTGTCAGGTTGCCATTGGTAATTCAGTGCGACGCTTTCACGGTCAAAGAGCACCCCATCCATACTGCGATCGGCGTAGGCTGCCTCGCCATCGCTGACGCCAAGTTTGAGCATCAGACGATGCTGCCGTGACGGTGTCCAGGCAAGGTCAATATCGCCACTCCAGCGCTCATACTGGCTGTTAATGCTATTACCCGAGCCATCTTCGTAGTCATCGGCGGTTGCGGTAGAAGCGTTTACCCGCACGTAGCCGGGCTGTGCCCCCCAGGTTAAATCCGCCGTAGCATTCAGGCGGCCGTACTGCGCCGTGGTGGAATTTAAGTAACCGGTAAACTCCGGTATCTCAAAAAACGTTGCTTCGCGCTCAAAATGAATAGATGCCGCTGAACCGGCGAACAATACGGTTTGTGGGCCCTTAACAATCGTCACGCTGTCATAACTTTGTGGGGTTATGTACGCCGTTGGCGGATCCATGCGGCTGCTACACCCACCCTGCAGCATTTGTCCGTCATTAACTATGGTCAGTCTGCCAGCTCCCATTCCCCGGAATAATGGGTCAGCAGAGGCTCCACCTTTGCGGGTTGCACTAAATCCCGCAACGCTTTTTAAAAAATCACCGGCATCGTGAGCAGGCAGCGGTTGTCTGGGTTGTTTCGAATCGACCACCCATTCACTGGGCGACTGCATCGATTCGCCAATAATGACAATTCTTTCCTGAATATCGGTGGTTTCGTTAGCGTAACTGATAATTGGCAAGAGTAAGCAAGTTGCCAGAGGATAAATAGCTTTCATACGACATTGTCCTTTAATAAGGTAATGTCGCTATTATTCTCTATTTTTTAGGTGGTTAGGATGCGACAAAAGGTAGCATCCCTTTAGTAGTACCACTTAAAGCGAAGGGCAGAATTTATCTTTCAATAACGTCATAAAAGCTTCGGTATCCGGGTCTTTTATGGAGTAGTACACGGTTTGCGACTCTTTACGAATGCTGACCAATTGCTGCTGACGCAATACCGCAAGATGTTGTGAAAAAGCTGACGGGCTTAAGTCAAAAAACTGATGAAGCTGACCCACACTTTGTTCACCTAAAGCCAGTCGGCATAAAATTTGTAAACGGTGGGGGTTACCTAAAGAGCGCAGAAAGCTTGCTGCATTCTGCGCCTCTTCCTGATGCATCTCTTGTGATTCAGTTGCACTCATGGTGTCGTTATTTTCCTGATTTTTCTAACTCACGCTCTGTTTTTAATCCTAAGACTTTTCTCATAAAAATGCCTGCAGGACAAAAACCCGTGAAAGATTGTTGAAATAAGTTCGCGCCAATAAATACGGTTAGCCATACCCAGTTAGGGTGAACCCAGTAAGTCAAAGCTACCGATAACAATACCATAAAGCCGGCAAATGCGGTTATAGCTCTTTCGACACTCATCGTAAAACTCCTTCAGTTTTTTTATTAAAATGCATACCGCATACGCAGATACGCGTTGTTGTTTTCAGTGAACTGGCCAAAAAAGGTGTCTGGGCGTTCGCGGAAAAATAGGTTGAAACCACCGCTGAACGACCAGTTATCGTCAATACGGTAGTCGAATGTAGGCCGTAAATAGCCGTCGCTTTGATTCGGTGATACAAAAGCAAACAACGACAGACTCAGGTCATCACGCTCGTCTCGCCAGGTTAAGCGAGTGGTGAATACGGTGCGCGTTTGTGCGTTGCCTTTCTCCAGGTAAGCCTGAAAGCCGCCGGTAAAGCGCGTCCATAATTCTTGCTCGTAACCAACCAGTGCGCGCCAATGATCTTCTGCATCATGACGGTTGTAATTGACGACTTCGGTATTCATTAATCCGGGTCCTAGGGGCATTCGAACGGAGGCGCCAACCACAGTTAAGCGGCCGAAGGTGGGTTGGAAGTTGTCAGTCACTGCCTCCGGACTTTTGGTAAAGCCGTCGTAACCATAGACGGCGTATTCCACACCTTCGTGATTACGGAACAAGCGCAAAGCGTACTCATCGCGCGTGGGCTCAACAAACTGAATGGACGGATCGTCGCCTGTCAGCTGCTGGGTTAGCGGATTAAAATAAGAAATGCGTTCACCGCGAATGTAATTGTCGTGGTCAAACTCAGGAGACCAGACAAAGTCGACATTGAACCAGTCGAAGTAGCTGGTGATACGCAGTGCGTCAGATGGCGCCTTCAAGTATTCCTGGTCACGTCCGACAAAGAAGGACTGCCAGTCTTTAGGGAACAGATCGTTAAGGAATAAGTAGTCGCCGGTGCCCCAGGTGAGTACCTGACGGCCAACTTTTATATCGGTGTTATCGAAAACCGTAAACTGAGCATTAAGTTCGCGAATTTGACCGTGCCAGGTTTCATCAAAGCCGTCGTACCAGCCGTCGGCTTTTGCTGTCCAGGCAATATCTTGCCAGCGTTCGTCAAAACCCAACTGTAGTCGAGGCTCAGCAATAGACAGACGCTTGTGATAGGGGGAGGATTCAAATCGTCCGCCTATTGCCGCCTCAACATAACCATAGACATCAATACCCTGGTCTTGTTCCGTTCCCCAGTCACTTTCCCATTCGTCATCCCCCCAGGAGTCCTGTGCCGATGCGGCCTGAGCCAAAGTGAAAAGAACAGTAAACGCTAAAATTTTCCGGTATGGCATAATTAGTCTCTCAGTTGTAACCATTCTGCCGGAGGGTTACGTAAGCTGCGCTCACTGAAAATACTGTCCGGTAAGCCAATGTCGTATTGCATAAAGCGGAATTGCATGTCGGTTTTACCGCCATTTTCAAGATCCGATATTCGTGAATGAGTCACAGTTGGGTAGCCTTGAACCGTTTCAATTTCTAGTACTTCCATTTTGCGATAAGCTTCGCCGCTGTCGTTATAGAAGGTGCTTTCTACTGGCAGCATGTGCTCTTTATCAATGACCACTTCGTAGTAGCTAAACTCAACCTTGTCAGAGTCTTTAGGTGTGCCTTTTAGCACGTACTTTGCATCGTCCTCCGACAGAACTTCATAGCTGTCTAAAGCGGTATCGCGACCGGAAACGTCTTCATAGAAAAAGTGTGAACCGACAAAAGACGTACGCTTGTCGCCTGCTGATATGCGTTTAACCAAATCCAGATCGGGTAAATAAAGCCAGCGGTCATCGTCGTCGTTGACTCGTTTTACCACGCGAAACACAGTGTCACGCACATCGGCAGGGCGTGAGAAGAATATCATCATGTCCTGAACTCCACCGTCTTCCTGGTCTTTGCGCAAAATGGTGAATTGACGCATTTGTTCGCGGCCCTGATTATCAGTGATGATCATTCGCGCTGCGCTGCGGCCGTCATCACCAGAGTAATAGGCGTTTAACTCGGCTTGCTCGACAATTTCACGCGCGCTTTTTTCGGCACTAATAGCCTGGCCGCTAACGAATAAAACGGCGGCGGATAAAGCGGTTAAAAATAGGTGTTTCATGATTGGTCTCCACGGAATATAAGGCGGCTAAATACGGTCATTACCGCCGGGAGCATAATAAGCGTCACTATGGCGGATATGGCCATAATGCTGGCTAAGAATACGCCTACGGTAATGTAGGGCACTAACGGTGCGAACAGCAGTGGCGTAAAGCCAATGGCAATGACAATGGCATTGCGGGAAATGGCCCGCGCGGGCTCATCAAACATAACTACCAGAGTGTCTTTCCAGTTACCGGTTTGCTTGAATGTAGCGCGGGTGCGTTCAATGAAGTGAATAGCAAAGTCCACCGACAGCCCAAGCGTCAGCGATGACAGCACGGCAATGGGCATGTCGTAGTCTTTACCGACCCAGCCGATAAGTCCGTAAATAAAGGCAATGGTCAGACTCAGCGGTAACATGGCCAGTACACCGAAGACCACTGAGCGGAACAGCAGCACCATCATAATAAACACCACCACAAAAGCACTGATTAAGCTGTCGAGCATGCCTTCGACCATGGCTTCCTGCCACACGACGTTCAGGTAAGCTTTGCCGGCCCAGTCCATTTCAGTGTTTGCAGGCAGAGGATTATCCTGAATATAGCTATCAACAGCTTTGACGACCTGGGTTACGTGTTGGTTGTCACCGCTGGTTAACTGCAACCACATTAAACTGCGTTTGTAGTCCGGCGTAACAAAGTGCCAGAGGTCCTGCGGACGGTGCGATGACTGATACTGCAACAGGGTTTGCGCAACGCCGTTGGCATTGTCCGGCAGTTGGTAATCTTTCTCTTCACCGGAGCGTAATTCACGGTTAACCGTCTTGACCACGTCGGACAGGCTGTTGGATTTGCCCACCAAGCCTGTCGTTTGCAAGTACGCTTGCATCTCGCTCATGTAAGCTAGTAATTCCGGGCTTTGGAATGCTTTGCTGGCGCTATTCAGCTGTTCGAGCTCTGTCATTAAGCGCTCTAACGGCTCTAATTGGTCGGAACCAACGCTGAAGAGCAGATCATCAATAGCGATAATCCACTGGTTAAAGTTCACTTTTTCTTGCTCAAGCAGAGCGCTTATAGCATCCCGCGATTCTTCAGACAGCGCGTCGTTATTCAGGGCGTCACGAACCGCTGAGCGAGCCTTTTCGGTCGTATCTAAGGTATTTTCAAATACTACATACGCGTTGTACGTCCCGGCAAAGTGGTCGTTTAATACTTCGTCAGCAATACGAACCTCGTGGTCAGGTTTAAACCAACGCACCGGGTTGTCGTTAATGTTTATTTGCTGAATACCGAACCAGGCAAAAGCCAGAACGGCCAGGAAAAAGGCTATCCACAATTTGGCGTGGCTAGCCGCGGTAGCCCCCATTTTTTGCAGCCAACCTTGTTTATGCTCGTCATGAGTCACTTGAGTAAAGCTTTCCAGCGTTGATGGTTTCAGTGCGCAAATATAGGCAGGCACGAAAAGCACCGTAATTAAGAAGGCCAAAAGAATTCCGGAGCCAACGAAAGCGCCGAACACCTGCACCGGTGGAATTGGCGTTAGCATCAGCGAGTAAAAGCCAATAGACGAGGTTATTGAGGTAAATAGCATGGGTGTAAACAGGTGCCTCAGCACGTCTTTTATGGTGTCTTTTGCATTACCTTTTTCACGGTATCGGTCCGAAAACTCGGACATAATGTGCACTGAGTCGACTACCGCAATAGGCATCAGGAAAATAGCGATCATCGACGACATAATGTGTACGGTAAACCCCAGAGCAATGAGTGTTCCCATGGTAATAAGCACTGTCGACATGGCGACTATCATTGCTGCACTTATGAAACGCACATTGCGGAAGAAAAACCAAAGCAGAGCGAAAATTACCGCTGCTGCTAGCGGCGCTGAAATGCCCATTTGTACAAACATTTCATAGCCAAACTGGTCTTCAGCAACGGGTAAACCGGTAATGTGCCAGTCATCACTGGTTTCCAAAGTGGTAATTTTTTCACGCAGTTGCTCCGCCAGAGCATAGCTCTGGTCTTTGCTCTCAATGGGTACATAAATAGCGGCAGACTTGTCGTCGCCGGACACAATGGTGTTATAAAGCAATGGCAGGTCTTTTACTTGTTTCTGGATGTATTGCGCTTCCGCGTTACTTTCTGGCGGTTGTTTCATCATCCATTCAAAACGAATGGTGCCGGGCTCTTCCTGAGTAATATTATCGACATTCGCCAGTGACATCAGGTCGTCACTGATAACTCCGTCCAGTGACTCCGCGTAATTCGACATGGTATGCAGGTCGGTTAAAGTCTTTTGGTTGTAGACGGTGTTCTTATTCACTACGCCAACGACAATCATGTCATGCATAGCGAAGGTTTCTTTTACCTCATTATGGAAAACTCGCTGCGGGTTGTCATCCGGCAGCATGTTCTCCGGATCGGTATCAATGGTAATAGACGGGATGAACGCAGCGGCAGCAATAGTGATCAGCGTCAACGTCCAAACGACGCTTCTGCGATAGCCTGTTGCTAATTTCATAATAACATCGATCATATTATTTCTTGATAATCTAATTTAGAATAATTCGAAATATAGTCGATTATTTCTGAGTTGTCATCTATCTTGATGAAAAAATAACAAGGCGACTTCTATGACCACACCACACATTTCGGCAAAAGCCGGTGATTTTGCTGAACTTTGCTTGTTTCCTGGTGACCCGTTAAGGGCAAGACATATTGCTGAAACACATCTGGACAGTGCAGAACTCATAAGTGATACCCGAAATATGCTGGCATTTACCGGGCAATTTCGCGGTACACCCGTGTCGGTGATGGGATCCGGGATGGGGATGCCGTCTTGTGCACTCTACGCGCAAGAGTTGTTTCAGCATTTCGGTGTTGAGCGCTTAGTGCGGGTAGGCACTTGCGGTGCCGTATCAGCAAACCTTAATTTGCGTGATCTGGTCGTTGCCCAGGGAGCCTGTACTGACTCTTCAATGAACCAAAAGCTGTTTGGCGGTTATGACTTTGCAGCAATTGCAGATTACAAATTGTTAAGTGAGTTCGTCGGTTATTGTCAGAAGAAGAACCAGCGTGTAGCTGTTGGCAATGTATTTTCTACTGACAGTTTCTACCATCCGGACAAAAAACTGGAGTCTCGGCTGGAAGCCATGAATGTTCTGGCGCTAGATATGGAGGCAGCGGCTCTTTATGCGGTAGCCGCGATTCATAAGAAACAGGCTTTAGCCGTTATGACAGTTTCTGATGAAATAAGAACGGGCAATGGCTTGTCGGCTAATGAAAGACAGACCGCTTTTAACGAAATGACCAAGATGACTTTAGAAAGTTTACTGGTTTATTGATCACGATCAAGCAAAAGCCACTTGGCAACCAACAACACTGTATTATGTGTGACTAATGCCGATGAATGAGCAGAATAAGCCGTTTGTGGTTGTAGATTCTGCCTGTAGTGGAGTGGTTATGAAGTGGCTCGATTGGTTAACTCGCCCTGTCCAAAAGTTATTTAATTTACTGAGTTTTAGACGAAAATTTAGCTTGATTGGTTTTTTACTCTTTATTCCGGTTATTGTACTGAGTTCGTTGATGGTTAATGACTCACTGGAAAAAAGCCATCAGGTTGAACAAAAGCATGAAGCCGCTCAATACTGGCCAGAATTAAGAGGGCTTTTAGAGCATATCGCCATGCACCGGGGAATGACTGGGAGTGAAGCTCAAAAACGAGAGTTTTCCAGTGAAATAAACCGTTCAGTGCAAGCCATTAATCGTCATTTTAGTGCTCTGGATGACCTCCAAAGTAAACCAGGCCAAAGTCATTTGCTGCCAGAATCATTATTGCTGGAGCTGCGCCGTAAATGGCAGGGCTTAAGCGGTTCAACGGACACTTTTCATCAGCATACTGAGCTTTTGGAAAAGGTCCAAAGTGCGTTAAAGCTGCTTGGCAAAAACTCCCAACAACTGTTGGAAAATGATTTGCCTAGCTTGTTCTTAGCACGTCTTTCTGTTGAAGAACTGCCGCAGTTAGTTGAGCAGGGAGGTCGCTTAAGGGGGTTGGGAGCTCAATGGTTAAGCGGAAAGGAAAGCCCCGAACTACAGCAGGATGTCACCATTTTAAGCTACGTGCTGGAAAACCAGGTTTCCGACTTTGTGGACGTTGTCGAGAGTTTATCCGAAGAAGTTAACGACCAGGGCTTGTTGATGCAGGCTAAGGCAGCCGAACAGCAGTTAAGATTATTTAGCGAAACTGCTTCTAGCAAACTAATGGAACGCAATATGTCGGCCAGTGACTTCTTCCGTGAAGGAACTGCCGCGACAGGGGCGTTATTTGCTTTTTACGACAGCGTTATTCCGGCTTATCACTGGAGACTTGAACAGCGCCTGACAAAATTAGATACGGTGATTTGGACCAACGCGGCTTTGATTGTCGGGGTGTTGTTATTGCAGTTACTGTTATTTACCAGCTTATATTTAGGAATTTACCGGGCGGTGTCTGCCAATATTAAAATGGCCAAACAGCTGGCAAATGGCGACCTAAATAGTTTGAGCTCGACAGAGGGGCATGATGAGCTGTCGAAAATAACTCATTACCTGAACTCGGTCGCTATTGAGACCAGTTACTCAGTGGATGCTATACGCAAGTCGAGCGACGGCATGGACAGGCTGGGTAACGGTAATTATCAGGCAATTAAAGAGCTGGCCGAACGGGCAAGAGCTCAGGCTTCGCAAATGCAAAGCGCAGCTGCGGCAGTCGAGCAAATGACCTCGGCGATAAGTGAAGTGTCAGAGTCAACTCAGAAAGCCGCAACAGAAGCTGATAACACCCTGATATCCGCCAAAAATGGGCAGCAGGTTGTTCATACCATGGTGACTGCCATCCAGAGACTCGAGCAAGAAGTGTCCGAATCTCAGCGTGTTATAAAAACATTATCTGAAGATAGTCAGTCTATCTCGAAAATATTACTGACCATTAATGATATTGCCGACCAGACCAATTTGCTGGCGCTTAATGCAGCTATTGAAGCCGCCAGAGCCGGTGAGTCCGGTCGGGGCTTTGCGGTTGTAGCTGATGAAGTCAGACAGTTAGCACAACGGGTACAGGCTTCAACTGGCGAAATACAAAGTGTCATTGGTCGGCTGGAGACCAACACGAACAATGCAGTGCAAACCATGGAGCGCAATAAAACCCTGGCGGGCGAAAATGTCGAGCAAGCGAACCGGGCTGCAAGTTCATTATCCGACATTGTCGAAAATGTTGGTGTCATTAACGACTTGAATATTCAAATAGCCTCCACAACGGAAGAGCAGTCTGCTGTAACTATAAACATTCAGGAAAACATTAATTCACTTTCTGAAAGTGCACGAATTGTCGATGAACGCTCGCAAGAGGCGTTAGAAAGCTCTGCCCAGCTAACGACTTTAGGCGGCGAGATTAAATCCCTGGGTGACCGCTATTACATTGAAAAAGACGTGATAGAGCGACGTCTTTCAGAACAAGACGTACTCATTGAATGGTCGCCGAAGCTGGATGTGGGCATTGAAGAAATTAACCGTCAGCACCAGCGCCTAATTTACATTGCTAATGAGCTGTATCGCCTGAAGCTTCGTGACGGTGATCAGCATGCGTTACAGCGTCTGGTAGATTCGTTAATTAATTACACCGCAACGCACTTTAACTACGAAGAGTTGTTAATGGAGCGCAACGGCTATCCGGACTTAGAAAACCACAAGCTTAAGCACCGCGACTTAGTGCAGGATGTGATGCGCTTCAAGCACCGGGTTGATAGCCACGAAGACGTTATTGATGAGCTACTGGAGTTCGTAAAAGCCTGGCTCATGAATCATATTATGAAAAGCGATATGGCGTACAAAGGACACCTGAACAGCAAGGGTATTCACTAGTCCATTTACAGCCCCAGGCTAATCACCGGGGCTTCTTCGCTTTCCTGCCGTTGGGTAAAGTCATCTTTACTGGAAAGGTTTCGCCAGTGGGTTGCGACCAGACTTTGTCCGGTGGCGCCACCCAGGCTGTTGCCTGGTCCCAGCAACAATAGCTTATCCGGCGCAAACTCCCTTAAGGCAACTGTAATGGCTTTGGTGTAGTCATAATATTCGGTCACCTGGTGCCCAAAAGTATATCGTTGCAAGGCGTCTAAATGGCAGCCGGGCGGCTCCCAAATAACACCACGGCCGTCTATCAGTGGCAGTTCGGGTTGTCTGAAATGGCTGCTGTCCCACACGGAAAGAGCCTGATCTGACGCCTCTTTCATTAACGGCGAATGAAATGCCGCATGGCCGGGTAAAATCATAGGAAAGCGGTTATCAACCGGCTCCAATGCTTTGCTGGCAGCGGTAACAGCATCCTGTGTACCCGCCAGCAGAACGTACCCGCCGTAACGAATGGATAAAAACAGCTCTCCGGCGTGTTGTTCTAACATCTGACTAACGGCTTTTTCACGGGTTTTGTCCGGTTGCCACTGCTCGTTCATAATGGGGTAAATAAGCTGCGCACCGTCGGCAGCGGCAGTTCGCTTTGCCATATCGGTAACAATAGACATCGCGTTTTCCGGCCGCCATACACCGGCACAGGCGAGGGCGGTGTACCAGCCCATGGAGTTTCCGGTCACTGCCACTATGTCATACTGCTCCGGGTCAACGGCTTTAAAGTCGGCGTAACCGGCCGCAAAAATTAGGGCCGCCGAATTCTCGGGTTTTAAATGCAGGCGATGGTCGAATTTTGCTTTTTGGTCTAGCTCAGAGACGCTAATAAAACCTTCGTTTTCGCGGACTTTGTCTAACTGGTTAATGAGATCGCTTTGCTTTGGCAAATGGCGTTCAGTAATAGAGCCTAATTCAGGTTTGTTGTAACCACCACGACCGGGGCAGACGATAACGGCAGTTTGTTTCATTGGCCTAAATGCTCCTGTAAATAGTGGATAATGTCTTCTTTTCCAGGGAGAACTTTATAAGCGGCAGAGCCCAGAGGAATAAAACTGTCTTTGGCGGTAATGCGGTCAACACGCTGCCAGTCGCCTCGGTGTTCGTACAGAGCGGTAACCAGTTCTTCACTTAACGAGCCGCGGTTACGGCATTCGTCGACAATCAAAATTTGGTTAGCAGAGCCAACCGCCGCCACAACCTTTTCAATGTCCAGTGGTACTAAGTAGCGTAAATCCAGAATGCGAATGCGCTGTTCAAGCTTGAGTTCGCTACACGCCTGGCGACTTAAGTAATAGCCGTTGCCATAGGTGATAATAACCAGCTCATTACCTTCACCGTAACTGGAAGGTTCTCCGAGAGCTGGCAGCGCTGCGGAAGCTGGCGGAAACTCATGCAGCCAGTCTTTGTCGCCTTCTTCGAGCAGGTCCCGAGTCATATAAAGCGCAATAGGCTCCAGAAAAATCACTAAGCGTTTTTGGCAGTGAGCAAGCTGAACCGCTTGTCTCATCATGAGCACGGCGTCGTGTCCGTTTGATGGACACATCACAATAACGCCCGGAATATCACGAAATACGGCGAAGGAATTGTCATTGTGAAAATGTCCGCCAAAGCCTTTCTGGTAGGCCAGACCGGCAATACGAATGACCATACCGTTGTGGTACTGACCATTAGAGAAAAAGGGCAGAGTTGCGGCTTCGCCCCGAATTTGGTCTTCGGCATTATGTACATAAGCCAGGAACTGTATTTCTGGTATGGGCAGAAAGCCTTGCTGCGCCATGCCCATGGCTAAGCCAAGAATGCTTTGCTCGTCCAGTAAGGTATTCACCACACGATTTGCGCCAAAGTGATCGAACAAGTGGTGAGTCACGTGGTATACCCCACCTTTTTTGCCAACATCTTCACCAAATACCACGGTGTTCTGGTATCGCGCCAATATTTCGTGCAATGCCCAGTTAATCATTTTGCCTAAGGGTTGAGGCTTCTTAAAGTTGCGCTTATCAAACGCAAATACCGCCTGTTGCTGGGTGCTGGTTAGCGGCTGAGTATCGTCGGCCAGAGTTTTTGGCACAATGGAAGCCATGACCGACTCTGCGCATTCGAGCCTGGGTCGGGCAGAGGCCTCAGTGCCCACCCGACGAATGCGCTGTAACCAGCATTGTGCTTTTTCCGAGAGTTGAATGCCGGTACAAAGTCCTCGCTCAATAACTTGCGCTGCACTTTGCAAAAGCACGTCAGTTTCAAAACTTTGTTCTATCGATTCATTGCTGCGATAGGCAACTTCTGCATCGGCACCGGCATGACCAAAGAAGCGCTGAGTCTTCAAATGTAAAATAGCGGGCTTTCGCGTACGCCTGATATACTCAGCTGCCTGACGGGCTACTGCGTAAGTTTCACTGACATTAGCGCCGTCTGCATAGTAGTAGCGTATTGCTGGGTAATTCTGAAGCTGATGAGCTGTCCATCCTCTGGGAGTCGAGGTAGAAATACCAATGCCGTTGTCTTCACACACATAGAGAATAGGCATCGGCATGCCCTGATAAGCGCTCCAGCCGGTGGCATTTAGAGCCCCTACGGCGGTGGAGTGGTTTGCTGAGGCGTCGCCAAAGTTACAAAGCACAATGGCATCATCCGGCCACTGGCCAGCTTGCTTTAAGCGTTTACTGAGTCCAATGGCGTAGGCGGTACCCATAGCTTTGGGTAAGTGCGAAGCAATGGTTGAAGTTTGCGGTGGTATATTCAGTGCCAGGCTGCCTAAAACCTTGTGGCGACCGCCTGAAATAGGGTCTTCACTGGAGGCACAAAACGACAGCATGAGGTCATATAGCGAGTTCGAGCCTTCTAACTGCTTGGCACGCTGTAGAAAGAATGCGCCGCTGCGATAGTGCAGAAAAGCCGGATCGGTTACCCGTAAAGCCGCTGCAACTGCAGCGTTGCCCTCATGTCCCGCGCTACCAATGGTATAAAAGCTTTTGCCCTGGCGTTGCAGGCGACGCGATTCGATATCAATGAAGCGGCTCAGAACCTGGCTGTGAAAAAGTGCGAATAGATCTGAGTCGTTTAAATTTGAGTGCCGCGATTGCGGCGCAGGCAAGTCTGCCCGCGCCAGTCGCTCAATAAAGTCCTGTTGCCAGCCCTCAATATCGCAACGCATGGTAAGCCTCGCTACTAAAACGAAGGAATGTCGGTCTGTGAACGACCCAGAATTAACGCGTGAATATCGTGTGTACCTTCGTAGGTATTAACCGCTTCTAAATTCATCACATGGCGAATAACGTGGTACTCATCGGCAATGCCGTTACCGCCGTGCATATCGCGCGCCTGGCGGGCAATATCCAGCGCCTTGCCACAGCTGTTACGCTTAATTAATGAGATGGCTATTGGGTTGAGTGTACCCTTATCAAGCTCGCGTCCAGCTTGCAGGCAGCCTAATAATCCCAAGCTAATTTCGGTCTGCATGTCCGCCAGTTTTTTCTGTATTAACTGGTTAGCCGCCAGCGGGCGACCAAATTGGCTGCGCTCCAGCGTATATTGGCGTGCGGCATGCCAACAGAACTCTGCTGCGCCGAGCGAGCCCCAGGCAATGCCATAGCGCGCTTTATTCAGGCAACTAAACGGGCCTTTTAAGCCTTTAACTTCCGGGAAAATGTGGTCTTCAGATACCTCAACGCCATCCATAACAATTTCGCCGGTAATAGACGCACGTAGCGAGAACTTACCGTCAATTTTGGGGGCGCTCAGGCCTTTCATGCCTTTTTCCAGTACAAAACCGCGAATTTCGCCGTCGAGTTTTGCCCAGACGACAAACACATCGGCGATAGGCGAGTTTGTTATCCACATTTTAGAGCCAGACAGCACATAACCGTTGTCAGTGCGTTTAGCTGTGGTACGCATACTGGCCGGGTCAGAGCCGGAATCGGGTTCTGTTAAGCCGAAACACCCAACCCATTCACCGCTGGCTAATTTAGGTAAGTATTTCTTGCGCTGAGCCTCGGTACCAAAGGTGTAAATAGGATGCATAACCAAAGAGGATTGCACACTCATCGCACTGCGGTAGCCGCTGTCGACACGTTCAATTTCTCGCGCAATAAGGCCATAGCTAACATGGTTCACACCGCTGCCGCCATATTCTTCCGGTAAGGTCGCGCCGAGTAGCCCCATCTCACCCAGTTCGTTCATAATCTGGCGATCAAAGTTCTCGTTGCGGTTGGCCTCCAGTACGCGAGGCATCAACTTTTCCTGAGCGTACTGATGAGCGCTTTCCTGAATCATTTTTTCTTCATCTGACAAAGCATTTTGCCAGTTGAGCGGATCGGACCAATTGAAACCAGCGGATGACATGTAACCTCCTGAAAAAAGTACTAAGCGACTCGGCTTTCCAGAGCCGTAAAGTCATTAATAGTGAGAATGGATTGCTCGGTGTTAATCAGCTGCTGTTCTTTCAGGGCAGTGAAAATACGGCTGACAGTTTCAACAGCCAGGCCCAGATAATTAGCAATATCCGTGCGTGTCATTGGCAATCGGTACTCACTGCGGGACAATCCATGTTGATGCATGTGCGTGCTTATTGAAAGTAAAAAGGCCACAACTTTCTGTTCAGCACTGGTATTAACAACGTTTAAGTAATGTTTGCTGCAATTTGCTAAGCGTCGACTCATAAGCTGCAGAAGGTTACTTTCAACTTTAGGAAGTTCCTGCGCAAATAATTTGCTCAGTCTAATTTCACACAGCATAGAGGTTTCCATGGTCTCACAATATGTAGCTGCTGAACCGCTGGCTAAGCTCTCAAGACCGACAATGTCGCCAACCATATGAAAGCTGGTAATTTGCTGCTTACCATTGCTGTCAATGGTGTAGCACTTCACCGAGCCGCTTTTTATTGCGAAAACTGAATTGAGTTTTTGCCCTTCACTAAAAACAACATTACGCTTGTTAAAAAGGTGCGGTTCGCGGCTGCATTTATCAAGAATTTCGACATCGGTTGGCACTAAACCGGCGGGAACGCAAATTGATTGCATGCTGCATTGGCTACATTGAATTGGGGTACGCATAGTCATCTCATCTGCTGAATTATTGATCTGGTTCACTATACAAAACCCTCCAGCAAATTTATCTACCTCTAAAGAGAGATGAGAGTTACCCCTTATCTTGTAGAATATCGACAGCCTCTACCGGACATACCGCGTAGCAGTTCGGTGTATCGTAATAGCCTTCACACTCTACGCACTTATCCTGATTTATCTCGTAAATGCTGTCGCCCATTGAAATCGCTTCGGTTGGGCATTCGGGTTCGCAAACATCGCAGTTAATACAGCCATCGTTAATGACAATCATGCTACTTTCCTCACGGTTGCTTCTTTTATCAGAAAACAAAAGGGAATATCGTTCTTCTCGATGCTAACCGGTGTCTGCAGTTTCACTTGATAACCGGAACCGGGCGCGCGGATCATGGCCTCGTCTTTAAGCGACTCCATGCGTGCCAATTGAAACGGATAATTACCTTTGGGTGTCATCAGCAGCAGTTCATCACCAATAGAAAAGCCATTTTTCACCTCAACCTCATATAAGGTGTTGTCGGCGGTTGCTGCTGCCAGTTGTCCGACTAGAATATGCTCGCCTTCGCTGTGCGAGCGTTCATAATTCTGCAAGTCTTGTGGCGTATGGCGTTGTAAGAAGCCCGCAGTAAACCCTCGATTTGCCATACCTTCCAGTTCGCTAAGCAGCTCGTTATTAAAAGGCTTACCGGCTACGGCGTCGTCAATTGCGCGCCGATAAACCTGAGCTGTTCTGGCAATGTAATAGTCTGACTTAGTGCGGCCTTCAATTTTTAAGGAATGCACACCCATCTCAACTAAGTCCTTTACATATTCAACCGCGCGTAAATCCTTCGAGTTCATGATGTAGGAGCCGTGTATGTCCTCATCCAGCAACATTAAATCCTGTGGACGCTTCGGATCACCAAGCAGTACCGGTTCATATTGACCCACAGCGTTTTCCTTTGCTTCATGCACCTCATACCCCCAGCGACAGGCATTGGTGCAGGCGCCTTGGTTTGGGTCGCGCTTGTTCATGTAACCAGACAGCAGGCAGCGCCCGGAGTAGGCCATGCAGAGTGCGCCGTGTACAAATACTTCAACTTCCATGTCAGGAACTTGCTTGCGCATTTCAGCAATTTCTTTGAGTCCCAGTTCGCGCGACAAAATAACGCGCTCAATGCCTTGTTGTTGCCAGAACTGAAGTGCAGCCCAGTTGACCGTGTTGGCCTGGACCGATAAGTGCAGAGGTTGGTCGGGAAAGTACTGTTGCAGCAACATAACCACGCCGGGGTCAGACACAATTAAGGCATCGGGCTTCATGTCGACAATGGTGCAAATGTGTTCAACAAAACGGGCCAGCTTGGCGTTGTGCGGCGCAATATTGACTACAACATAAAAACGCTTTCCCTGCTTATGAGCTTCGTTAATGCATTCGCCTAAGTTTTCCAGGGTAAAGCTGTTATTGCGTACCCGCAGGCTATAGCGAGGTTCGCCAGCATAAACGGCATCTGCACCGTAAGCAAAAGCCATACGCATAGCTTCAGGGCTACCGGCGGGACAAAGTAACTCAGGACGGAAATCTGCGGCTGACATAAAACACCTGTATCACCAAATTAACGGTGAAGAATAGCAGAATCGGGGAATTGGCAGCTTGACGCAAATCAAGGAGAGGTAGCGAGGGTAGGTGTTGGCAGATTACCCTCGCGATTACGGGCGATTATTATCGGTCCTTATTGAGGCGCTTTATTACCCTGTAGGTTGACCATCCATACGGCGGCCTCAACCCGGGAGCGTAGCCCCAGTTTCTTCAATAGGTGCTTTACGTGTACTTTAACTGTGCCATCTGAAATATCCAGTTCGCGGGCAATGACCTTATTACTCATGCCTTTGGCAATTAAGCTTAAAATCTCGTGCTCGCGATTGGTTAAGTTACTCAATTGAGAAGTGGTTGACTGCGTTGGTTGGCGCAGTGCGGTCGCCAGTATTTCGGTAATGGCTTCGCTTAAAACCATTTTGCCGGTAACAGCGCGATGAATCTGTTCCAACAGCAGTTCGGGTTCCATGTCTTTTAGCAGGTAACCGTCAGCACCATTGGTAATTGCCGCAACCACATCATCATCAGCATCACTCACTGTTAACATGATGATCCGCGAGGTGACTCCTGAGTCGCGGAGTCTCTTCAGAGTTTCTATGCCATCCATACCCTGCATGTTCAAATCCAGAACGATTAAGTCAGGGTCGTGCTCTACTGCTAGCAGCAAGGCGTCCGGGCCATTACTGGCCTCTGCGACAACGGTCATGTCATCTTCCATCGCAATCAACTGCTTTAATCCTTTACGCAGTAGTGGATGATCATCCACGAGCATAATGCTGGCCGCTTCGGTTGTCATAGTGTTCTCCCTTATAAATTTAACCTGGTTAGTTTGACATAGCTTGTGCACAAATTCACCGCAGACAAGCATTACTTACACTTCTGAATAAAATTCTACTCCGAAAGAGGTAGCTGCTTACTCCATAATAAACCTAAAACTAACTCTTGATGTGAGTTGTATCCAAACCCTCATAGTTGCAAAGTCCTTACTCTGTGAATATGACAACGAATTGCAATGTTATGGGTAAAGTTTCGCAAGCGAATACAATGAGCGATGTTCGTGATTACCTCGGTTCTCGCGCGCTTTCCCGTGGGTTAACGCTGAGTGTGTTATTGCTTGGCGTCACATTTTGGGCAAGTTGGAGCGTTATCGTTGTATTACTGGCAAAATCAAACCTTAACTTAAGCCCGGTTCAGTTGCTGTCATTAGTCGCTATTGCTGGGGCAAGCGGTGCTGTGTCCAAGTTGTTAGGAACTTTACTAGTCAATATCCTCGGACGATGGATGCCTACAGTTATTGCCACTCTTATGCTGCTAATGAGTATTATCAGTTTTGTGCAATTTTCAGCTGTGCAGCTGAGCTATCCTATATTGTTTGCTTTAGCTGCGGGGTCAGGCATGGGCTGCATGATGTTTGCGCCTGCATTCGACTTAACCCGCCAGTCAAAGGTTATGATCCCCTTGCCGTTGTCCATGAGCCTGGTTATCGGCATGATGATATTCTCTCTGTTTTTAGCTCAGCTGGTTGTTCCTCTGCTGGCTACCTGGCAGTTAGCTGCGGTAGATTCCGCTCTCATACTCGAGCGCAGCAGTGGTCATTTTTTCGCTCGCATCGAGGCCGGCCAGACCATTTTGCTAAACAATTTCAGTTTTGTCTGGGCGATTCTTTTTGGCCTGACAGCCATTTTGAGCGCCGCGGCTGCTTTACTGTCAAACCACAAACAGTCATTACCCAAAGTCACTTTAAGAAAGCTGCTGGCTCACAATGGTCACGTCTGGTATTGCAGTATTCTGTACAACATGACGTTTGGTAGCTTTATTGGCTTTACTATGGCATTGCCACTGATGCTGGAATTTGTGTTTGGTTACAGCACCTTAATTCTGGTTTGGATGGGGCCTTTTATTGCTCTGTTAGCCAGGCCTTTCGGACGTTGGCTGGCAACTATTTTTGGTGGCGCTCTGATAACGCAAGTGAGTCTGTTACTGATGATGATATTCGGGGCTTTGGCTGGCCGCTACATGTATTTTGCTCAACATGGTGCCACTGAACTCTACTTTGAGCCTTTCTTCATCAGCATGCTGGGACTGATTTTTACCAGCGCCTTGGGGAACGGTTCAGTCGTTGTCAGTATGACCAAAGTCTTTCCCAGAACTTATACTCACAGAGTGTTAATTTGGGCGGGCACTATCGCTATGCTGGGTGCGGTTTATTTGCCCTTGCGCTTTGCCTGGGCTTTGCAGTCGCAAAACATGGATACCGTTTATATCGACTTCATTGTTTTCTATGTTATCGGGCTCTTGTTAAACGGTTTTGTCTATTTGCGCCGACGCGGCCAGTTCTATAACCCTTAAGAGTGTGGACGGTGTCTTTCACTATTGCAGCAAATAGTCCGGTGTAAAGGTGAAGCAAACTTCCGTGCCGCCGCTTTCCAGTCTTGAGATTTTTATTTCACCACCAAGATTACGACTGCGTTCCTGCATAATGGCTAACCCGTAATGATTAACCTTCTCCGCATTCTCAGGTAAACCGATGCCATCGTCAGTAATTTTAAGTTCCACGTCCTGTCCACTGGGCTGCGATAGGCTAATGTGTACTTCGCTTCCCTGACTGTGGTTTACCGCATTCTGACTGGCTTCACGAATAATTTGCAATAAATGGATTTCTTCGTGGGGCACCAGTGGAATATTGTTAAGACGGTAATCCAGATGTATCGCCATATTGCTTTGCTCGGTTAACTGCTTAACCGTAGTCTGTAACGCGCTGTAAAGGCCTGAGCCATCGACTTTTAAGCGGAAAGTTGTGAGCAGCTCGCGCAACTGACGGTAGGCTGAATTTAACCCTTCTCTTAGTTCGTTACTGACATCATCTATCGTGGCGCGATCGTCCTTTTCAATGCCTTTGTGCAAACGCGTGACCTGAATTTTCAGGTACGACAAAGCCTGTGCCAGCGAGTCGTGCAACTCGCGGGCTATAACGGTACGCTCGTGCATTAATGCGAGTCGGCGCACTTGCTCTTCCTCAGATTTCAGGCTTTGTGATAAGGCAAGCTGGTCCGCTGTTGAATTCATCAGTTGCTGTTGCCAGGTAGCCAAAGGTTGTCCCTGCTCGCAGCGAACAATTAATACACCGTAGTTTTGATCTTCCCGTTTCAGAACAAAGCGATAGACCAGTTTGTCATCAATTACCGAAGCACCGGGACCAGCTTTCAGGCAGGTTGCACAGTTACCGGCTTCACAGGGTTCGTGTGAATTGGGACGCGGTTGCAGTTGCAAAAACGGGCGGTTGCCTTCTTCCGTTAGCAGGCATAACTCAATGTCATTTACTTCACCAATTTCGTAGAGCTTTTCAATAACTTGCTGGTAATTATTGTAGTCATAACTGTGCACGATAATGGAGCGGGCGGTATCGTACAGAAAGGATAACACCTTGTTTTTGCGCGACAGTTCCTGAGTTTGCTGCTCTACCCGGCGTTCAAGACCACCGTAAAAGTAGCTGACGGTTTCCGACATCTTGTTCATTGTGCGGGAGAGCTGGCCTATTTCATCTTCGTTATCGATTTTTGACTTAGCGGTAAAGTCGCCCTGACCCAAACGTTTGGAAACCGCCAGCAGGTGTCGAAGCGGTTGGTTGATTTTTCGTTTTAGCACGGTAAGTAAAAAGAAAAATATGGCAACGATAAAAAATGAGGCTAAAGCCAGCGAGCTACGAACCGTCTCCATTCGTCTTTCTGAATGCTCTTGCAGCTGGCCAACCAGAGTGTCGAGCTGATTCACATAGTTGTCTATGGCGTTACTTTGTTGCTGGGAAAAGCGAGCAAAATCCTGCTCTGCTATTTCCGAGTGCACCCGCTGCCATTCGGTTCTAGCGTCTTTAGCTAGCTGTTGAATACTACCGCCGGCTTTTACGAAGTGACGATGAAGTAGAGGTTGTTCCCAGAGTGTATCTATTTCCTGCGCCGTTTCGCTGGCCTGAACTTTCTTGCCGCTAGATAGCTGCAGCGCAAACTTATAGGCTTTCATTCGGTGTGAGCCCGCAACGTTAATCAACTCCGCGTCCTGCTCTGATTTTTCCAAAAGCCAGAATGCAGAGAGAGAAGAGGCGCTGGCAACAATTACGATAAGCGCAAGCGATACTCTGAAGACATTAATTATAGAAGCGTTGCGTATCATTCCGGGCGACGTCCTGAGTGAAAGTTCCGGTACATGATATAGCATTTCGAAAGAGGGGAACAAATAAGTGCGGATTAATTCATCAGTTTATTGCGGTGAAGAACTTTCTCGGTTCGGCGCGCTAACTTCTCCATAAAAACTAAGTCCGCTAAGGTTGGTTCTGCCAGTTCGTTGTCCAGGTCGGCCTGCCATTGGCTGACTTCAGCATCCAGCATTTCCATCATTTTTTTAGAGCAGCCACGACAAATACCCTGGCACATATCCGCTTCTTTTAAGCCAAAAGGAATATGCTTACGAATGACATCGAGTAATTGATACATCGCGGTTTTGGTATCGGGTTTGCGGCTCATACGTCCTCCAGTAAACGCCTCACAAAAGAAAGCCAGGCTTCTGCAACGATTGCAGAAGCCTGGTTTATTAAGGGTTAATCAGACTTATGCTTTAAGCCTTTTACAACTTGCCAGCTAATACCTAACGCACCGACGATGAAGACCATGTCGCCAAGGGTACGGAACCAGCGTAGGTTCTGTAATAGAGGCTGCTGCATAAAGGCTTCGCTACGTGCGTACCACAAACCTTCGGTGGCAGCGGCGTAGAACTGGATAAAGCCGACAGGCAGCAAGCTGGTGAAGAGCATCATTGCCAGACCAATGTTCATGGTCCAGAACGCCATTTTCATCAGTTTTTCATCGAACTGCAGGTTCGGGCGAATGTAGCGCAGAATCAACAGGACGAAACCAAGCGCCAGGAATCCGTAAACACCAAATAAAGCTGCGTGTGCGTGAGTTGGTGTAGTGTTTAAGCCTTGTACATAGTACAGCGAAATAGGTGGGTTGATCATAAAGCCCAGCACACCTGCGCCCAGCATGTTCCAGAAAGCAACTGCAACGAAGCACAATAGTGGCCACTTAATGCGTTGCATCCAGGTTGCGCGTTTTTGCAGGCTGTAGTTTTCCCAGGCTTCGTAGCCCAGCACAATCAGCGGTACCACTTCTAACGCTGAGAAAGTAGCGCCCACGGCCATAACTGGCGTGGTTGTTCCGGCAAAGTACAAGTGGTGGAAAGTACCTGGTACACCACCGAGCATAAACAGTGACGCGGAAGCTAACGCAGCCACGGTTGCCATGCGGCGGGAAACTAAGCCCATGCTGTGGAAAATAAAGGCCAGTGACGCAGTTGCGAAAACTTCGAAGAAACCTTCTACCCACAGGTGAACAATCCACCAGCGCCAGTATTCCATAATAGAAATGTGAGTACGCTCGCCGTAGAAGAAGCCGGCACCGTAGAACAGGCCAATGGCAACAACCGAAGCGGTAAATAACGCCAGTAGGTTCTTATCGCCTTTGACTTTAAATGCACCGACAACACAACGCATCATCAGTACCAGCCAGAAAACGATACCCAGGAACTTACCAATTTGCCATAGACGACCTAAGTCGACGTATTCGTAGCCCTGGTGACCTAACCAGAAGTTAAGGTGCTCCGGCATAATTTGCGCAATGGCTAACCAGTTACCGATAAAGGTACCTGCGACAACCAGAACCAGTGCCCAGAACAGGATATCGACACCCAGTTTCTGATATTTAGGATCTTTACCGCCATTAATAATTGGGGCAAGGAATAAACCAGCAGCCAGGAACCCGGTGGCAATCCAGAACATAGCGGCCTGAATGTGCCAGGTACGGGTTAAAGAGTAGGGGAACCACTCTGAAATATTAATGCCGTAGAATTCCTGTCCTTCGACTGTGTAGTGTGCGGTTAAGCCACCCAGTAAAACTTGTAGCGAGAACAACGCAACCACAATAAACAGGTATTTACCTAAGGCTTTTTGTGACGGCGTGAGCTTAATTTTGGCTATGGGGTCATGCTCTGGAGCAACAGGGTCTTCTTCGTCGTGTTGACGTAAAAACGCCCATGCCCAGATTAAGAAGCCAACACCGGCAATTAAGAGAATAACACTGACAATTGACCAGATAATATTTTCCGCGCTAGGCACGTTATCTATCAAGGTTTCATGTGGCCAGTTGTTGGTATAAGTAATATCTGAGTCAAAACGTTCTGTCGACGCGGCCCATGCTGTCCAGAAGAAAAAGTCGTTCATTACCGCACGACGTGCTTCTGAAGGAAGCGTATTTTCTTTCATGGCGTAGTTAACGCGGGTAGGGCGTAGCTCCGGATCATCGCTGAACAGTTTTGAGTAATACTCGCCGGTTTGCTCAATGGCCTGAATGCGTCGTTCGCTTAGAATAACGGTATCTGAAGCTTTATCGTAAGTATTGGTCCGATACTCTTCTTTTAGCTCGTACTCTAGTTGGTTTTGCTGCGAGCCCGCTAGCTGTTCGTAGGGTTTACCAAAGACTTCGTTGGCGCGAATGTCCAGCCAGGCCAGAAGTTCGCGGTGTAGCCAGTCAGCTGTCCAGTCGGGCGCCTGATAAGCACCGTGCCCCCAAATTGACCCCAGTTGCATGCCACCAACAGACTGCCAGGCGGTTTGCCCGTCTAAAACAGACTCTTCGGTTGCAATGACTTTGCCATTGGTACTCATGAACTTATCCGGAATAGGCGGAGCTTCCCGGTAAACTTCCGTTCCAAAATACCCTAAAAGTCCAAAGGTAATTGCGAGAACCGCAATTAACGTCCACCAAAGCTTACGATAACCGGCCATAATTGACCTCCTTGATGCTGAACAGCTTCATATTGTTACTCCATAGATTTATGAGCAGAGAATTTTTATTAATTCGCTATGCATTTACCTAAGTGCAATATTGAGGCCATATTTTAATTTTTTGATAAATAAGGAATTTAATTTTAAAAGGGTATTTATGACTTAAGTTTATTAGGTTGTTTTTACTTTTATGGTTAAAAGTACCCTAAAGGTTATTTCTACCCTTTAATGGGTATCTCTTTAAGGCTCCTGTCATTTCTTTCTTCTCGCTTAAATCTTGAGCGGGATCAATGCGCCCGAAACAGACTTAACTATGCTGAAGCACAATATGTAGTGATTATTTTTAAATTAATAACAATATATGGTGTTTTATGCCGGTTTCCCCTACAAGCCTACATTACAGTGCGGAGCAAGTTGTCTGGCAAGAAGTGCCGGGAGAAGTTGCCTTAGCCTACACCATTACCGGCTGTCCGGTTGGCTGTAAAGGCTGCCACAGTGTGGATAGCTGGCCGGTGGGAAGCGGGTCGCCTTTAACGCAGGAACATCTGGCACAGCAGCTGCAAAAATACCGTGGGTTAATAACCTGTGTTTTATTTCTGGGCGGTGAATGGCAGCCCACAGCACTACTGAAACTATTAAAGCAAGTACGAAACGAAGGGCTGGAGACCTGCCTGTATACAGGCTATGAAAGCGTCTCTATATCCCTTCGCGAACAACTGACTTACTTAAAAACCGGGCCGTGGATTGCTGCCCGGGGCGGGCTGGAAAGCCCAACCACCAACCAACGCTTTTATGATTTACGGACCCGGCAGTTATTGAACTGCAAGTTTCAAACAGGAGAATAATTATGTTGCGCTTAAACGAGGAACAAGTCACTGGCAAAGTCGATTTCATTCACGAGTATCTGCATGCTCAAAACGCGGCCGATGGCTCGAAAATGGATGCCAACGCCAATGTCACACAAAAGAATATAGCAACGCTTGAAGCCGAGTTAATGAAAGACTTTTTTGTGCAGGTTAACCGTAAGCAAGTCAGCAATAAAATCAGTGAGCTTTTTGGTAACGAGCTGGCAAAAGAATACGTTCGTCAAATTGAAGACCATGAAATTTACGTGCATGACGAAACCAGCCTTAAACCTTACTGTGTTTCGGTCACTATGTACCCGTTCTTACGTGATGGCTTAACCAAGCTGGGCGGTGAATCTCAGGCACCCAAGCACCTGGAATCGTTTTGCGGCACCTTTGTTAACTTTGTTTTTGCGGTGAGCTCGCAGTTTGCCGGAGCCGTTGCCACGGTCGAGTTCTTAACTTACTTTGATTACTTTGCCCGTAAAGACTACGGCGACGATTATTTAAATACCCATCGTCACCAGATTGAAAACCATCTGCAGCACGTGGTGTATGCGCTGAATCAGCCTGCGGCAGCACGCGGCTACCAGAGTGTGTTCTGGAATATCTCTATTTACGACCAGCATTACTTTGACAGTATGTTTGGTGAGTTTGTTTTCCCTGCGGACTTCACTAAACCAGAGTGGAACTCGGTGAGTGCACTACAGGACTTCTTCCTGGATTGGTTTAATAAGGAAAGGGAAAAAACGATATTGACCTTCCCGGTGGTGACGGTTGCTATGCTGACCAACGAGGGAGAATGCAAAGATCAGTTGTTTGCCGAAAAAATCGCCGGGGAAATGGCAAATGGCAATTCCTTTTTTGTTTATTTGTCTGACAATGCCGACTCGTTAGCCTCCTGTTGCCGACTACGCAGCGAAATTAGCGACAATACCTTTTCTTATACCCTGGGTGCGGGTGGTGTCGCTACAGGCTCTATTAATGTCATTACCATGAACATGAACCGTTTGGTGCAGGATGGCAGAGATTTAGAGGAAGAAGTCAGCAAAATTCACAAATATCAGGTGGCTTACAGAAAGTTGATGGAAGAATACAAGAAAGCGGGCTTATTAACCGTGTACGACGCGGGCTTTATTACCCTGGACAAGCAGTTTTTGACTATTGGTATTAACGGCATGGTTGAAGCGGCTGAATCTCAGGGCATTACTGCGGGAAACAACGAGGCCTATAAAGACTTTGTGCAAAGCCATCTAAAAGTGATTTATGACGCAAACAAGGCCGCTAAAAAAGAATACGGATATATGTTTAACACCGAGTTTGTGCCCGCAGAAAACCTGGGTGTGAAGAACGCCAAGTGGGACCGATCTGACGGTTATAAAGTGAGCCGTGACTGCTACAACTCCTACTTTTATGCCGTAGAAGACGAAGATGCCAATGCGCTGGATAAACTGGTTCTTCACGGAAAAGAATTGATTGAATACCTGGATGGCGGTTCGGCATTGCATTTGAACCTTGATGAAAAGCTCAACACCTCAGGCTATTTGTCGTTACTCAATATTGCCGCGAAAACGGGCTGTAATTACTTCTGCATTAACGTCAAAATTACCATTTGTAACGCCTGCGAGCAGATTGATAAACGCACCTTAAGCGAATGTTCCAGCTGTGGCTCTGAGGACATTGACTACGGAACCCGGGTTATTGGTTACTTAAAACGAGTGTCTGCTTTTAGTGCAGGCCGTCGAAAAGAGCACCATTTGCGTCATTATCATCGCAAGCAGCCAGCCGAGGTTGCTGTGGGTGCGGCACAATCCAATAGGGTATTTCGCCGAGCAAGCTAAAGTGGCACAAAATGATTACAGAGAGGGATGAGTTTTCCCTCTTTCTGTAGCTCTCAGAATTCGAGTTTTGTGGTAATCTCCGCGCGAAAATTCCTGCCGGAATAATCAACCACTTTCATTCTTAACCACCAACCAACAAGGAGAGTTGGTGCAGTTTATCTTTGGGTTCTGAACTGCACTGAAAAAACGCTATGAAAAGATTGCTGTTTACCGTCATTTCGCTGCTGTTTTCGGTATCAGTACTGGCTGCAGAATCCTCTGCTGACCGTATCGATCTCACCTCATCGACCGTTGGTTACGCCGCCATCGTCATTTTTATTCTTGCGTATATTTTGGTGATGGGTGAAGAGAAACTGCACATGAGAAAATCCAAGCCTGTGCTGGTTGCGGCAGGGGTTATCTGGATCCTCATAGGGTTTGTTTATACTGGCGACAATGCCGTTCTGGCGGAAGAGGCGTTCCGGGAAAACTTATTAAAGTTCGCAGAGCTGATGTTGTTTTTGCTGGTGGCAATGACCTACATCAATGCTCTTGAAGAGCGACGCTTGTTCGATGCGCTCAGCGCCTGGTTGATGAAAAAGGGCTTTACCTATAGAAAGCTCTTCTGGATAACCGGTTTTTTAGCGTTTTTCATTTCGCCTATTGCGGACAACCTGACTACCGCTCTGTTAATGTCGGCTGTGGTCATGAAAGTTGCCGAGGGCAATAAAAAGTTCGTCGCGCTTTGCTGTTCCAGTATTGTTATAGCGGTTAATGCCGCCGGTGCCTTCAGCCCGTTTGGGGACATAACCACGCTTATGGTGTGGCAGTCCGGCAAGGTAGAGTTTACCGAGTTCTTACAGCTGTTTGTGCCCGCGTTAGTGAACTACTTAATACCCGCAGTTATCATGAGCTTCTTTATTGAGAACAAAAGTCCGACAACATTGCATACCGAAGTCGAGCTTAAGCGCGGAGCCCTGCGCATTACGTTCTTATTCTTATTAACAGTCGCAACCGCCGTTGCATGCCACATTTGGCTGCATTTACCGCCGGTGCTCGGCATGATGATGGGGCTGGGCTACTTACAGTTCTTTGGTTACTTCCTGCGTATGACCCTGCCGGGATCACTGGCGCGCAAGCGAGCAATGGCAGCACGCGAGGGCGACCAAAAACGCCTGCAACAACTTGGTGGTGTCGTGCCATTCGACGTATTCAGCCGGGTTTCCCGTGCCGAATGGGACACCTTGCTGTTTTTCTACGGCATTGTGCTGTGCGTTGGCGGTTTAGGCTTTATGGGTTACTTAGGTTTACTGTCCGAGTCTCTTTACGGTGGTTTAGACCCAACCATAGCAAACAGTATTCTCGGCGTGGTCTCCGCTCTTGTGGATAACATCCCGGTGATGTTTGCAGTACTGTCCATGGACCCTGAAATGTCCACCGGACACTGGCTGCTAATAACCCTGGCCTGTTGTACCGGCGGCAGCCTGCTCTCTATCGGTTCCGCATCAGGCGTTGCCTTAATGGGACAAGCCAGAGGTTACTACACCTTTATGTCGCACCTGAAATGGACACCGGTAATAGCAATAGGCTACGCAGCCAGCATCCTGCTACACCTATGGCTAAACCAAGCCACCTTCCTCAGCTAGCGGGGAAGGGGAAAGGACTCTCTTGCGATTAAGGTTCCCGGCTCAGAGAGACGCCTGCAAGTACGTCCCTGTAAGGCTTGGGTGGCGCCATCCTTGGCGCCACACACTCTCTGAGCGCAACAGCCCTTTCCCTCAACACCTTCCCCTGTTGCTCTACCTCTATCTAGTTGGATGCTTCGTCGCACTCGCTTTTCGGAAGCTACCGTTGATCTGACTATTAAGGTTTGCTTTCCAAAGTCAGCTGATAGAGGTAACCCGGTCGCAATATGCGCCGGGGAGAGCCTAAGAAAGTGTGTGGCGCCAAGGATGGCGCCACCCAAGCCCTACAGGGAAGTACTTGCGGGCGTCTTTCTTAGGCTCTCCCCAAGCGTATGAAGGCCGGGTTACCGCCCCAGCCGCTAAACGACTTTGGAGTAGCGGTTTTGGCCGTGATCCAGGTATTCGTCGAAACAGGCGCAGATGCTGCGAACCCAGAGGCGACCTAAGTCAGTGACGCGGAGCTTTTTGTCGGAGACGTCGACTAGACCGTCTTCAATGAATGGTTTTAGTAGCGGTATGGCTTCGGCGAAATGAGCCCAAAAATCGTCGAGATCCCACTCTGCTTTAAAAGCTTCTATATCAAGCTCGAAATGGCAAATAACCTGAGAAATTAATGCGGCACGCAGCTTATCCTCGTCGTTTAACGCCATGCTTTTTATAATGGGTTTTTGTCCGTTATCTATCATTTTGTAGTAGGCAGGAAGCTCTTTTTCGTGTTGCCACAGCACACCGTTCACCTGGCTAATGGATGAAACACCTAAGCCGAGCAGTGCGTCCTGACCGTCGGTGGTGTAGCCCTGGAAGTTACGCTGCAGGCGGCCTTCGCGCTGAGCTATGGCAAGGCCATCGTCTTTTTTTGCAAAATGGTCCATGCCGATAAATTGGTAACCGGCGTCGTTCAGTTGTGTAATGGCTTGTTCCAGCAAACTCAACTTAACCGATGGCTGCGGAATGGACTCTTCCGGTATTTTCTTCTGCCCGGCGAAACGCTGGGGTAAATGGGCGTAGCTAAACACTGAAATGCGATCAGGATCCATTTCAATGACTTGCTCAATAGACTTTTTAAAGGTTTCCGGGCGCTGGTAAGGCAGGCCGTAAATAAGGTCTAAGTTAATTGACTCAAAGCCTAGCTCTTTACTGAGCTTTAGCTGATGTGCAATAAGCTCGATATCCTGCACGCGGTTGATCGCAATTTGCACTTTCTTGTCAAAGTCCTGCACCCCGTAGCTGACACGGTTAAAACCCAGTTTACGTAAATGGCGAAGTTTTTCGTCGCTGCAGCTGCGTGGGTCAATCTCTATGCTGACCTCAGGATTATCCGCGAAGGTAAAATGCTGATGAACCAGTTCCATTAGGCGGGTCAGTTGCTGCTCGGTCAAAAAGGTCGGGGTGCCACCGCCTAAATGAATCTGACGGATCTGCTTGTCTCTTACCATAGGCTGGTACATCGCCATTTCGCGGGCGAGGTAATCCAGATATTTATCTGCTTTATGCTGGTGGCGGGTAATTACTTTATTGCAACCACAGTAATAACAAAGCTTGTGGCAGAAAGGTAAGTGCAAATAAAGACACAGTCCGTCATTTGCATTTTTCAGCGCGGTTTCTATGCGGCTTTCTGAAAATTGTTCGGAAAGCATTAACGCTGTGGGATAAGACGTATAACGAGGTCCATTAATGTTGTATTTTTCTATTAATTCTTTATCCCAGGTAACTGTACTCATAACCACCTCTTGACCCCAGTCAAAAACTATTTAATTAACTTGTCTGTATTGTTTCACCTTTTTCTTTATAAATAAAATCACTAAACCGGTCTCCTATTAAATATAAGGCCCTTGGTAGCTTTTGATTTACCTCAATGGTGTCTAAGAAGTTTTTTAAATGTAACCCTAATTCGGTATTGCCTTTTACCATTAGTTTTCGATTAAAGAATAAAGTGTCGGGGTCAACCTTTCCGTAAATCAGTAAAAGCAGTGCGTCACCGTCTGCTGAGAGCTGTACGTCGGGTTCAACTGGGCTCTTAAGGGATTTTAGTTGGTTTCCTTTTAACGTCAAAAATAGAGATAAATCAATGTCTTTAACCTTTATCTCTATTATGTTTCCAGAAATAAAATTAAGCTCCCCTGATGAGATTTCTTCCTTAAATAAAAGGTTTAATAACTTTTCAGATCCAAAGTTAATAAATTGAGACGGAATTAATTTATTTATTGGTCGAATTATTTTAGGTATAGAAGATACCCAATTGGTAGTATTCATATTTTACTCCGTTTGCAACAAAAAATAAAAGTTGTGAGCACTATAATGAATTAATAATTAGGGTGCTACAAAATATTAAATAGAGGTTTTAAATGGAATTGCTGTGTCCGGCCGGAAGTATCCCTGCATTAAAAGCTGCTATAGAAAATGGTGCCGATGCGGTCTATGTGGGGTTAAAGGATGAAACCAATGCGCGTCATTTCGCGGGTCTGAATTTAAATCAGATGAAGCTAGCAGAAGCAGCGGACTATGTGCATAAACATGGTCGCAAGCTGCATGTTGCCATTAATACCTTTGCGCATGCCGACTGTTGGGAGAAATGGCGTCGGGCAGTTGATGATGCTGTTCTGGCCGGTGCTGATGTATTGATTATTGCAGACCTGGCGGTTCTGGCTTACGCGGCTGAAAGGTACCCCAAAGTTGAAAGGCACTTGTCGGTGCAGGCCTCTGCAACGAACGCCGGAGCCATCCGTTTTTATCAGCAGTTTGGCGTGTCGCGGGTGGTCTTGCCGCGAGTGTTGTCTATGCAGCAAGTCAGAGCCCTGGCGCGCACTACTGACGTCGAGCTGGAAGTCTTTGCTTTTGGTAGCCTCTGCATTATGGCGGAGGGGCGTTGTTATCTTAGCTCCTATTTAACCGGCGAGTCTCCTAATACCGCTGGAGCCTGCTCACCTGCGGCTTTTGTGGAGTGGGACGAACAGGACAATAAACTGGAGTCACGGCTTAACGGCGTGCTTATCGATCGTTTTGATGAAAACGAAAAAGCGGGTTATCCCACTCTATGCAAAGGGCGTTTTTCGGTTGACGACGAAATTTACAACGTACTGGAAGAACCGACCAGCCTGAATACCTTAAGTTTGTTGCCGCAACTGTATAAAGAAGGCATTGCCTCGTTAAAAATTGAAGGGCGGCAGCGCAGCCCGGCTTATGTGTCGCAAATTACCAGAGTCTGGCGTCAGGCTATCGATGCCGTTATGACCGACCCGGACGCCTTTGAAGTGGAAGATAACTGGAATTCGGTTCTGGCCTCACTTTCTGAAGGCAGTCAAACGACGCTGGGCGCGTACCACCGGAAATGGAAGTAACCAATATGAAGTTTTCTCTAGGACCTATTCTGTATTTTTGGCCGAAACAACAGGTTTTTGATTTTTATCAGCAAGCTGCCGAGTCGGATGTTGAACACGTGTATCTTGGTGAAACCGTCTGCAGTAAGCGTCGTGAGTTAAAGCTGGATGACTATCTGGCGATAGCGCATATGCTAAGAGAAGCCGGGAAAAAAGTAACGCTGTCGACAATGACCTTGTTGGAAGCTCCTGCGGAGCTCCGGGAGCTGGGTAAATATTGCGATAATGGCGAGTTTGATGTTGAAGCCAATGATGTCAGTGCTATTGGGGTGCTGCAGGAGCAGGGGTTGAACTTTACCGCAGGGCCGGCCATTAATATTTATAATCACCAGAGTCTGCGCCGTTTAATTGATATGGGTATGACACGTTGGGTGGTTCCATTTGAACTTTCCCGCGACTGGCTGCAGGACGTGTTACAGCACAACCTTATCGACACCGTGAGGGACTGCTTTGACGTGGAAGTTTTTTCCTTTGGTCATATACCCTTGGCCTGGTCTGGTCGCTGCTTTACTGCCCGCTCGGAGAACCGCCCGAAAGATCAGTGCGAGCTGTGTTGCATAAATTACCCGGAAGGCCGGGAAGTGAAAAGCCAGGAAGGTCAGCAGGTGTTTGTACTTAATGGTATTCAGACGCAATCGGGTACACGCTATAACCTGATAAACCAGCTACCGGGTATGAATGGTCTGGTCGATATTGTGCGTATCAGTCCGCAACCCGAGGGGACTTTCGACTGGCTACAACGCTTCCGCAGTAATATCAATGGGGAACACCCCGTGACCCTGACGAGCAAAGAGAACAATGGCTATTGGTTGCAACTGGCGGGGCTAGCGACAGGCTACAATCTCTAAATAGGTATTAACTGACTTTTAGTGGTAGAGCGTCGATCTTAGTCAAAATAAAAGGTATATTAAAAATGTATCTTTTATTAATAAGCGGTGACAGTGATGCAAATCACAGACAGACAAAAAGAAGAGCAGTTAACTCCTATTTTGCGGCAGGCATTTCGGCCTCTGTTCCTTTTGGGTGCAGGGTTTAGCGCCATAGCGATGCTGCTGTGGGGGTTAGCACTTGGTGGAAAGCTCAGTTTGCCTGTATACGGCAACATTATGTTCTGGCACAGCCATGAAATGATATTTGGCTTCGTTATTGCCATAGTCCTGGGTTTTTTATTAACTGCGGTGCAGAACTGGACCGGACTTAGGGCACCACATGGCAAGACTCTGCTTATTCTGACCGTTTTATGGGCAGCCGCCAGGTTAATGTTGCTGTTGGGCGGTGAACTGCCGTGGTGGTTGGTTGCAGGCGTGGATGTCAGTCTGTTACCTGTCGCGGCGTTGCTGTTCGGGCGTATGGTGTTAAAAGTCAATCAGACCCGGAATTTATTCTTTGTGCCCATTTTGCTGTTGCTGACGGTGTGCAACTTGCTTATGCATTACGGCTTACACTTTGGTCACTATCATATTCAGGTGCTTGGCGCTTACAACGCAGTATTTCTGGTGACTTTGTTAATGGCCATTATTGGCGGACGAGTGTTGCCAATGTTTACTGCCAACGGGACTCAAACACCTAAAGTAACGCCAATAGTCTGGCTTGATCGCATAGCTTTAGGCAGCTTGTGGCTTATCTTCGCTGTGCACTTTCTGAATCTGCACACGCTGTTGCCTAACCAGATAATGGTCGTTTTATTTGGTGTTTCAGCGGTGGCAACCGGGATAAGAGTTGCGCGCTGGAAAATCTGGATAACCTGGAGAGTACCGCTGCTTTGGTCACTGCATTTAGCTTATTGGTTTATTCCCGTTGGTCTGGCGTTATTTGCATTGCGTTATGCGGGTTTCGACCTGACGCAGAGTCTGGCGCTGCACGCCTTAACCGCAGGAGCTATGGGAAATATGATCCTAAGTATGATAGCGCGCGTTTCGTTGGGTCATAGTGGGCGCCCGTTGCAACCAAAACTGATAATGACCGGCGCATTTTTACTGGTGTTAATAGCCGCTTTAACCCGGGTCTTCTTAATCTGGCTGGCTCCCGATTTAGCCAGCCACTGGTTAATGTGTAGTGCTTTAGCCTGGACTCTGGCTTATGGCATTTATGTTGTGGTTTATTTTAAGGTGCTGACAACACCCCGCGCCGACGGTAACCCGGGTTAAGTTTCTTCCGGAGAGTGGTCGGGGCGGGTAGCCAGCCAGCACCCGACCACAACCAGCACAACGCCGACAATTGCTTTTAGCCAAACAGGCACTTGCGGAACAAATAACCATAGCACCAGGTACCCGGTTGCCATCATAACTAAGGCTATTAGCTTAGAACGGCGTTTAATGACCCGGTGGTCGCGCCAGGCTTTTATGTCCGGGCCGTATTTGGGGTGGTTAAGCAACCAGGCTTCAAGACGTGGCCAGCCTTTACTAGCAGCCCACAATGCCGCAATGAGAAAAGGTACTGTGGGCATTACCGGCAGGGCAATGCCAATAAGTCCAAGTAATACAAAAAATAGCGCCAGAGCGCGCCACAATAATCGAATTAACAGCTCCCGCGTCACGACTTCATTCCCAGCCGGCTGGCCATTTTGTGCAGGTTACTGGCATCCAGCTGCAGGTCTTTAGCGGCCTGACTCCAGCTGTTGTTATGACGGCTTAAAGCTGCCTCTATCATCTTGCGCTGAGTATAATTTACCGCTTCTTTCATCGACACGTTAGCCGGAGGTAAGCTGGCTCCTACGGAGTTTTTTCCAGAGTCGGTGGTGGCTGACAAAGGTAGTTGCACATCCAGATCCAGCATGTCGGGTTCAATGGTGGCAATGTCGGTTTTTTCCACACCATGGCTCAGTAGCTTAATAGCCGCTCGGCTTATAACATGTTCCAGTTCACGCACATTACCCGGCCACTGATACTGTTGTATGGCAAGCTCAGCCTCCGGCGATAAGCGCAAAGCCCGCAACCCCAGACGAGCCCGGTTTAGCTCGAGAAAATGCCCGGCCAGAATAGACACATCGTCACCGCGCTCACGTAATGGCGGAATGGGCAAAGGATAAACCGAAAGGCGGTGGTATAAATCAGCACGGAAAGTTTCATTGCTGACTTGCTGGCGCAGGTTGCGGTTAGTGGCGGCTATAAGGCGAACATCTACTTTTCGGTATTTGTCAGAGCCCAAACGCTGAATTTCACCATTTTGCAGTACTCGCAATAATTTAGCCTGTATGGATAGTGGCAGCTCGCCAACTTCATCCAGAAACAGCGTGCCGCCGTGAGCGACTTCAAAGCGTCCTGAACGGTCGCTGGTTGCGCCGGAAAACGCCCCTTTTACATGACCAAAAAGCTCGCTTTCTGCAAGTGATTCGGGCAGAGCCGCGCAATTTACATAAATAAGGGGTTTGTCGCTGCGCTGTGAAAGTATGTGCAGTTCACGGGCAAACAGCTCTTTACCGACACCAGTCTCACCCAGCAGCAACACGGGCAAATCGGCACTGGCAACCACTCGTAGTTCTTTCAGCACACTTTCAATGGCTTTGCTGTGCCCGATAATTTCCGATTCGTTTCTTTCTGTGGTTCCGGATTTTGGCATGGTGCGCTGCTGGCCTTGTCGCAGAGCCCTGACGTTTTGCTCCAGCTGGCCAATGCGAACGGCGGTCTCAACGAACAAGCTAAACTTTTGCAGTTCAATCATTGAGTTGTCGGTAAATGTACCGGGTTGCAGTGCGTCTAAGGTCAGTACACCCCAACACTTATTCTCCAGGTACAAACTAATACCCATGCAGTCGTGAACGGGCAGCGCATTACCTGGCTGCTCAGCGAGCAGTCCGTCGTAGGGGTCTGGTAATGACGAATCGTGCTCAAAACGTACGGGGTTACGAGATGCCAGCAATGCCGCTAACCGGGGGTGCTGTGCTACAACAAACCGACGACCCAAGGCTTCGCGTACCAGCCCCTGAATAGCAACCGGTTGCAGCACTTCATTATCCAGCTTTAATAAAACCACTGCGCCGCAGTTGAAGTGACTGCGCAAGGTGTTGACCAGATTTTGTAAACGAACCGCTGCAGGCTGCTCGGTAAGCAGGTCTGCTAATAGACTTTCTTGCAACATGGTTAAATTGACTGCCCAGGTTAAAAATACCCTTATTGGTTGGGTTGATAGTACCGTGACACCCCGGAGAGTCAATAATCCTAACGGGGTAGGAGCTGGCCTGTTTGTTGCAGTCCTGACCGGAGTAAGAAACTTTATTTAGCAAACAGGAGTGACCCATGAGTACTTTCGATGACCGTTTACAGACTGCCGAGCAACAATGGCAGGACGCTTCACCCAAGCATTTGATAGAGCATATTTATCTGCGTTTTCATCAGCGCCATCGCGAACAGCTTCCTGAGTTAAAGCAATTGGCCATGCGCGTTGAAGCCGTTCATGGTGATCACCCCGAAGCCCCGGTTGGTCTGACTGAACACCTGGATAACCTGATGCAGGAGCTGGAAAGCCACATGACAAAAGAAGAACAAATTCTTTTTCCTTTGCTGTCTCGTGGTGTTTATCCCGGCGGGCCAATTTCAGTAATGGAAAGCGAACACGTTCAGCATGAAGGTGAACTTAATAGAATTGGCGAACTGACCAATAACTTAACGCTACCGGAAGGCGCCTGTGGTACCTGGACAGCTCTTTATAAAGGCTTAAAAGAGCTGCAGGATGATTTGCACGAGCATATTCACCTGGAAAACAATCTGCTTTTTGTCGAAAAGAAAGCATCGGCACCTGAGCACGGTAAAGATTTTTGTTGCGGTTCGTGTCAGTAACCCTGCTTAAAGTACATCACCTTTTCTAAATACCGACGGCTCTCCGCCAACGGATGCTTAGAAGTTAAGTCCCGGTAAACAATGCCGGGCTGACTTCGGTTTATAATTTGAACCGCGTTGCTGCGGTTGGAAGAAAAGGTTTTCAGCACGTTACCGGCGCCACCATTGTATGCTGAAACAATAGCGTATTCGCGACTGCGCGGATGTTGCACACCTTTTAAGTACTGGGTGTTCAAAATGTGCAAATAGGCACTGCCAATATCGATGTTCTGAGCCGGGTCAAACAATTGTTGAGACGTGGGCTGCCCGGGAATTTTACGAACGCGCTCAAACACGTCACGTCCGGCGGTCGATGCCACTACCTGCATTAAGCCGTAAGCGTTAGCGTGGCTCACCGCATAAGGGTTAAAACTGCTTTCGGTTTCAATAATGGCATAAATAAGCTCAGGCTCCAGGTTATAGCGTCGCGCTGCGGCTATCACGTAGTCGGCATACTGGTGTTTGCGCAGCTCCTGGTGTTCATCGACCAAAGCAATTTGAACCTCATACACCTTGTTGTTTTTGGCGCGCCGGGTGCGCAACTGGTTTTTCACCAAATACTCGGCAAAGCGATTGGCCCGCCATTCGTATTCGACTACCACATTGTCCTGGTCAACAACTTGTCCGCGCAAAAACGGTTTTCCTGTCCGTTCAGGCTCTTTATCGGTAAAAATATCAACGGCAGTGAGGTCGGTTGGCGTTAACAGCGTACGCACAATAGCGGCTTTGAGTTGTTCCCGGGTTTTGGCTGGATCATTGCTGTCATGCAATGTCGCAACGGTCAGCAGGCCCTGCTCAAAATCGACAACGGCTTTGGCATGAAAGTTATCACTGTATTTAACGTACTTTTTTGAGCTGGGAACCGTGTTTTCCTCGTCGCCCCAAATGGCTTCAGCAACGGCACGCAGGTCGCGCAAAGCCTCGCGTAAGTCCTCAATGTCGCTAATAAGCAGTTGTGGGTTGCTGCGGTAGCTATGCAAACGTTCACGTGCCATAGACTCCACCACGGCGCTTGGGTCGCTACCGCTAAGCACGCCGGAATTGACCACGCGTTTTACGTTATTAGGTGTTATTTGGCATCCTGCCAAAATTAGCGTTGTGGCTATAGCCGCCAGCAGAGTGGTTAATTGAGTCTTTTTATTCATAGCGCCTAAATTGAGCTTCACTTCCCTTGTTCAAGCTTTTACATTAGAGAGACATAAAAAGAAACCCCAAGCACAGTTTAAAAGTGCATAAAACAACAGGAATGAAGATGCGCAGTCTCAAATTTGCGGCGCTGATAGCCGCCTCATGGTTGGTCATGCCGACTCAAGCACAACAACTCTCGGGCGAGAGTTCGTTACTTCCCGAAGCGAACTACAGTAATTCAGAAGTGACTGTTGAGCAGGTCCTGGGTTATCCGCTTGGCACTAAAATTACCAGCCCGGCCGACATGAGCCGTTATTTTGAAGCTCTGCAGCAGGCTTATCCCAAACAAGTAAAATTGCTTGAGTACGGCAAAAGCTGGGAAAGGCGTACGCTTTATTACGCGGTTATTTCCAGTGAAGACAATATGGCTGACTTTGACGGTTTTATGAAGGGCATGCAGGCCTTAGCCGACCCGCGCAAAACCGACAGCGATAAGGCTGAGCAGTTAATTGACGAATTGCCCGGTAGTATCTGGCTGTCCTATGGCGTTCACGGCAATGAAATTTCGTCACCGGAAGCCGCTATGGTAACCGCCTATCATTTGCTGCATGACCAGCGTGAGCAGACCCAACGCTGGTTAGATAACACCATGGTATTCATTGATCCACTGCAAAACCCGGACGGGCGTGCCCGCTTTGTGGATCGTTATTACATGAGTGTTGGGCTTGAGCACTCAGGCGATCGCCGCAGTGCGGAGCACAACGAACCCTGGCCTAACGGACGCACGAACCACTACCTGTTTGATATGAACCGCGACTGGATAGCACTGACTCAGCCTGAAATTAGCGGGCAAATAGATGCTTTATTAAAATACTATCCGCTGGTGTTTGTTGATCTGCATGAGATGGGTGGCGATTCCACTTATTACTTCACCCCAGAGGCTCGGCCTTATAATCCACTGATTACCGAGTCACAACGCGAAACGCTGAACTGGATTGGTAAAAATAACGGCCAGTGGTTCGACGAAAAGGGCTTTGATTATTTTACCCGCGAAATTTTCGATGCGTTTTACCCGGGCTACGGTGCCAGTTGGCCGCTGTATCAGGGCTCAGTTGCAATGACCTACGAGATGGCTTCAGCGCGCGGGCATTTGTTTGACCGTACAGACGGTGACGTACTGACCTACGCCGACGGTGTTCAGCAGCATTTTATAGCGTCTATCTCGACGATTCAGACAGTTTCTGAGCGTCGCGAAGCCTTATTGCAGAAGTTCTGGGAATACCGCAAGTCAGCGGTTGAAGCCGGCGAAGACGGTGATGTCCGTTCTATTATTCTGCCCGCCAAGGACGACCCGGCTGCCGCACGTAAACTGGCTTCTTTACTGGTTGAACAGGGTGCAGAAGTGAAGCAGGCGGAAAAGGCGTTTGATGTGTGCGGTACTGATTATGAAGCTGGTGCTTATATCATTGATATGGCACAACCTGCACACCGCATGATACGCACCTTAATGGATAAGCAAGTGGATATGGCGGGTGACTTCCTGGCAGAGCAGGAGCAGCGCCGTAACAATAACCTGCCGGACCAAATTTACGACGTAACCGGTTGGTCACTGCCGTTGATGTTCAATGTCGACAGCCACACCTGTGATGACTTACCTGATGTCGCCACAGCCTTTGTAGAAGAGGGGCGCATTGAGCCTGGCAAAGTGATTAACCCTGACGCCAAAGTGGCCTTTTTGGTTCGTTGGGGGGATATGAATGCAGGACGTTTCCTCACTGCTGCATTGCGCGAAGGTCTGGAGGTTCGCCAAAGCGAATTAGCCTTCACCCACGAAAGTGCGGGTGAATTCCCCAGTGGCTCATTGATTTTAACCCGCGCTGACAACCCCGATGGCTTGCAGACTAAATTACACAAGCTCGCTGAGGCGTCAGGCGCAACCGTTGAAGGTGTTGATACAAGCTGGATGACAGAAGGACCTAATTTTGGTTCGCACAACGTAAGCAAACTGGAAGCACCGAACATTGCTATTGCCTGGGATGAGCCGGTTAGCCCTTACAGTGCAGGGCATACCCGCTTTGTGATTGAACGTCAGATGGGGTACCCGGTAACGGCTATCCGTACCATGCAGTTACTGCAAAATGACCTTGATGGCCTGGATGTTCTGATATTACCGGAAGGTGCTTATTCTGGCGTATTTAACGACAAAAGCGTTGAAAAGATTCAACGGTGGGTGTCGGATGGCGGTGTGTTGCTGACCTTAGGCAGCGCTTCTGCCTGGGCGGTTGAAACCGGTCTGCTTAATACCCAACTGGAACGCAAAGTGCCGGAAGAGGGCGTTACTGAGCCTGACGAAGAAATTAAAGTTGACGGTAAAGTGATTGAAAGCCGCGAGCAGCTCTTAACGGAGATAAAACCGCACGGCGCTGACCCCGACTGGGTGCCCGGTGCGTTATTAAATGCCAAAGTGGATACAAAACACTGGTTAAGCGCCGGCGTTAAACCGCAGGTTGTGAGTATTTATAACGGCAATGACGTATTTACCCCCATTGATATTGATCACGGTCGCAACATTGCGTGGTTTGCTGGCGCGGATAGCCTGTTAGCCAGTGGCTTTTTATGGGACGATATAGCTCAGCAATTACCTTATAAGCCACTGCTAATGTGGCAGCCAAGCGGTAAAGGCATGATTATCAGCTTTACTCAGGAACCCACGTACCGTGCCTATATGGACGGCTTAAATACCTTGCTGATGAACGCCTTGTTCCTGGCACCGGCAAAAGCACAATAGGAGTCTGACATGGCAGAATTTGGTGTCATAGGGTTGGGGCGTTTTGGTGCCCGAACTTCAAAAGAACTGCTCGATCTCGGACATCGTGTCATAGGCGTTGATTCAGACGAAAAAGCCGTTGAAGCAATGGCAGATGTGTTAACGCATTCTGCCATTGCCGATGTGACTGATGAAAAAGCATTGGAAGAACTCGACTTAACCAACTGCGAGGTAGTTCTGGTTGCTATTGGGGAAGATCTGCAAGCCAGTTTATTGTGTGTTCTACACCTTAAAACTATTGGTGTGAAAGAAATTTGGGCCAAAGCGACCTCTAAATCCCACCATCAAATTTTATCGAAACTGGGTGTAAAGCGTATTATTCACCCGGAAGAAGAAATGGGAATAAGGGTAGCGCAGTCGCTGAATTATCCTATGGTGAACGAGTATATGTCGTTGGGTCATAACTGGTTCTGTGTGGAAATTAGTATTGGTGAGTATTTAAAAGGAAAAACTCTCGACGACATTATGCCGGACGACAGTGAGTTTTTTCATGTATTGTTAATAAAGCGTCGCGATGAGGTGACTGTGACTCCCTCTTTATCAATGACGCTTGAGGGTAACGAAACCTTGGTGATGGCCGGCAGTTTGAAAGCATTAAAATCTGTTGCTCCTAAACTAAAAGAACCTTCATGAAACAGTGGGCTCCTTCAATAGCCTGGTTGTATCGTCGTCCCGGGCGTAAAAGGCGTAGAGCTTTTAAAGCCAGCCCTCCGGTTATTCTTTCCGGTGGCTTTGCCTGTCTGATTTTATTAGGTACTTTGTTACTAAAGTTACCCTTCTCAACTGAGCAACCAATAACCTGGCTGGAAAGCTTATTTACGGCGACCTCTGCCGTTACCGTGACTGGGCTGGTCGTTGTCGATACGGGGGCTACTTATACACCGTTTGGAATGAGCGTTTTGGCTCTGTTGATTCAGGCGGGCGGGTTAGGCTTCATGACATTTGCGGTATTGGCTGCTATTTCGATAGGCGGCCATGTCGGGATTCAGCATCAGGTACTGGCAAAAGAGGCTATGCAGCAAACCAGTCTTGCCAGCATTGGGCGTACGGCAAAAGCGGTGGTATCGTTGGCACTGATTGTTGAGGCTATAGCGGTGGTTGGTCTGACAATAACCTGGTGGCAGGAAAAAGGCTTTGTCGATGCGTTAGCCGAAAGCGTTTTCTACGCTATTTCAGCGTTTAATAGCGCAGGCTTTGTTCTGTCACCCAACGGAATTGTGGATTACGCCGACAGCATTCCGGTTAATCTTATTATCAGTATTTTATTTGTCATCGGTGGCTTGGGCTTTTCGGTTATTACCAACATATACGAAAAGCGGCGTTGGTATAAATTCTCGGTTTATACTCGCGCTATTTTATGGGCGACATTAATCATTAATGTATTGTCGGTTGCTATTATCTGGCTGCTGGAAATGAACAACCCAGCCACTTTTGCCAATTTAAGCTTTGGTGATCAGGCGATGGCTGCATGGTTTCAGGCTACTACGCCTCGCTCCGCAGGTTTTAATACGGTTGATACCGGAGCTATGACAGAAGCCAGCGCAGTTTATACTATGTTACTGATGCTAATTGGTGGCGGTTCAATGAGTACGGCCGGAGGCATCAAGTTGGGGACTTTTATTGTCTTACTGGTGGCCACTTATGCTTTTCTCCGCCGTCGAGAGTATGTCACTTTGTTGAACCGCACGGTACCTCAGGAGCTGGTTATGAAAGCTCTTGCAGTCACTTTGGTTACCCTTACTTTAATGTTCCTCGGAATCTTTATCCTAATGATTTTGAATCCGCTGCCGTTTATAGATATAACCTTTGAAGTTTTGTCGGCTTCGGCGACGGTCGGATTATCGCGGGGAATTACTGCAGAAGTGACCGGGGCAAGTCAGTTAGTTCTGGTGTTTTTAATGTTCGCGGGGCGGGTTGGGCCATTAACGTTGGCCTATTTTTTGGCGACACCAAGAAAACGGCATATACGCTTTCCGGAAACCGATATTCAAGTGGGATAATCTGTTGACAGACGAATGAGCCTATAAGAACAATAACAAGAGAAACTCTCAAGATGCTGAAGAAATTAAAGTTCACGCAAAAGGTCATTATTGTTGCGTCGTTGATACTGGTACTCGTGCTGGGCGTCTTCACGCTGAATAACTTTTTGCAGATGTCGAGCCAAACCCGCAGTAATTTGCAGCATCAAATGCAGGCGTTGTCTGACTCAGTATCGAACAATATTTCCCAATGGTTTAATGACCGCATGAGCATTGTTCAGGCAACCGCCGATGCTTACCGTGTTGATGATTCCACAGACCGTGCTTTAGAGCGGGTTCAGCAGTCCAAAGCCGCTGGTAAGTTTAAAAATGTGTATTACGGTTTGCTCGACGGTACTTTTCTGCTCGATGATCCCAGCATCGACCTGCCGGACGATTACGATGCCCGCAGCCGTCCCTGGTACCAGCTGGCGGTTGATGAAGGGCAGCCAACCTATACCGCGCCTTATATAGATGTCACAACCAATGAATTGACCATTACTGCGGTGGTACCCATGCGTCGCGATGGCCGGCTGGTGGGAGTTGCCGGTGGCGATATGATGCTGGATGAGATTTCTGAGATTGTTAACGACATCGATTTTATGGGTCTGGGTTATGCTTTCCTGGTAAGTGGTGACCGTAATATTCTGGCACACCCAGATGAAGACTGGATTGAGAAGTCTGTCAATGACTACGCTGGGCAGCCTGTCGCTTTTAGCTCCGATTTCTCAGAATACAGCATTGATGGAACTGACCGCCTTGTGTCATTTCATAAAATACAGGGTATTCAGGGTGTTGAATGGTATTTGGGAGTCGTCATTGACCGTGAGAAGGCGTATAGCAACGTTTCATCCTTTGCCTGGACAGCCGTAATCTATCTGGTAATCGGTATTGTCGCGGTTGTCGTTTCTTTGACCTGGTTACTGCGCTTATTACTCAAGCCTTTGCGTCGCTTAAATGAGGCGGTAACCGATATGGCCCGCGGAGAAGGTGATTTAACGCAGCGGCTGCCGGTTGAGTCGGACGACGAGTTTGGCCTTGTTTCACGCCGTATGAACGAGTTTATTGAGAAAATCCAGCAAGCCTTGCTGGAAGTGAATGCGGCCGCACAACAAGTGGAAGGCAACATTCGCAGCATGGTTAAAGCAAGTGATGATTCAATGGACATTGGCAGCGAACAGGCCGGAAAAGCCAGCTCTGTTGCGACCGCGGTGAATGAACTGGGCGCGAGTGCTCATGAAATTGCCGAAAATGCTGCAAAAGCCTCTGAACAGGCAAGTTCAGGTACCGAAAAGGCGTCATCAGCGAGAGATTCTTTGCAACATAACCGCCAGCAAATTCAGCACTTGTCGGAACGTATGGATGCCTCCAGCCAGGCAATTCATACCCTGGATGAAGACACCCAGAACATTGGCAAGATCATTGAAGTTATTAAAGGCATAACTGAGCAAACCAACTTGCTGGCTCTGAATGCGGCTATAGAAGCTGCACGCGCAGGGGAAGCTGGTCGTGGTTTTGCGGTAGTTGCGGATGAAGTGCGTAGCCTGGCTCAGCGGACTTCGTCGTCGGCAGGCGAAATTGAGACAATGATAGAGCGGGTCAGAGCCGGAACACGCAGTGTTGTTCAGGTTATTCAGGAAAGTCAGGAAATAAGCAGTGCCTGTGTGTTAAGCGCGGAAGAGTCTGCTGAGCACATGTCTGAAATTAACGCCATTATTGTTACCATCGACGATGTGAATCATTCAGTGGCGTCGGCAACCGAACAACAGACTTCAGTGATCCAAACGCTCGATCGTGACATTATGGATATAAGCAGTATGAACGATCAGAGCGTAGACAATCTAAATAATACTAAGCGAGCTTGCCGTGAGCTGAATACGGCATTTGAACGCTTGGAACAATTGGTAACACAGTTTAAACTGAATTGATCGAAATCAACTATTGGAGCAAACCTATGAACAAAGCATGGATGATTGGCGCCATAGCACTACTTGGTGGACCTGTTCTGGCAACAACAGCTCAGGCAGTAGAACGTACAGAATCATCAGAGCAAGCCCAGGCTTATATTATTTCTCCGCAAAACGGGGAAGTGGTTGGTAAAACCTTTAAAGTGAAGTTTGGCTTAAGCGGTATGGGCGTAGCGCCGGCCGGTGTCGATGTGAAGAATACCGGACATCACCATTTGCTGGTTGATAAAGACGAACTACCAGCCATGGACAAGCCTATGGGCGGTGATGTGACTCATTTTGGTGGTGGCCAGACGGAAACTACCGTGACTTTAGAGCCGGGTGAACATACGCTACAAATTATCTTAGGCGATAAGAACCACGTACCGCATAACCCGGCCGTGGTTTCAGAAAAAATCACTATTACAGTGAAATAAGACTAATCCAGCTCGAGTTCGAGTTGTAATTGCTCGTTGGGGTCAGGCAATGTTGCACTGATCCCCAACAGCCTTACCCCTTTCCCTTTTCCACGCTGCCAGGCTTCATCTAATAACTGATAAAACAGGCTGGGTGAAATAAACTGAGCACTACGTGAGACCGTTGTTTGTGTGAAGTCCGAGAATTTCAGCTTTAGTGTCTGGCTACGAATGGGCTGCTCGCGCCAGTGAGTAATTTTCATTCGTTGACGCAGTTTCGGTAATAAATTGTCCTGAACATAAGCCTGAGCTGTCGATTCCAGTCGCATATCCGTTGCCAGGGTTTGTTCAACCCCGACACTTTTGCGAATGCGCTCTGTAACAACTTCGCGGCGATCCCGCCCATGGCAGCGCTCAAATAGTACATACCCGGCTTTATCACCAAGAATGGCCTGTAATTGCTGCAGCTCTATATTCTGGATGTCTTTTCCTGTGGTGAGTCCATAGTTAGTGAGCACTTGCTGACTTTTAGGTCCAACACCGGGGATTTGTTTGAGGTTTAATGCCGCAATGTAGTCCATAACTTCCGCCGGACGAACCACAAACTGACCATCGGGTTTGCGCTCTTCGCTGGCAATTTTGGCTACCATTTTCTGGTTTGAAATGCCGGCAGAGCCGGTTATCCCCAGCGTCTTAATTTGTTCTCGAACAAAGTCCATGGCCAAAGTTGCGCTGCCTTTAAAGCCTTCCAAATGAGTTAAGTCCAGATAAAACTCGTCAATAGAAGCAGGTTCAATGCGAGGCGTTAATTCACGCAAAATATCCAGCACTTTGTCGGACAGTTCTCGGTAGTAGTTGCCGTCGGGTCTTATAAAGGTTAATTGCGGGCACAAACGGCGGGCATGACTACCCGGCATCGCGCTTTTAACGCCAAACTGACGAGCCAGATAATTTGCCGTTGCAACGACCCCTCGTTCACCACCGCCACCGACAGCAAAAGGGCGTGTTTTCAGGCTTGGATCGCGTAATTCTTCAGCCGAAGCAAAGAACGCATCCAAATCCAGCAAAGCTATTTTGCGAGCAATTTCAGCCAAGTGTTTATCCTTTGCACATTTGTGGTTATAATCGCATCCACTAACTGGGCGTGCAAGAACACCAGCCATTTGTAGGAGAAACCAGTGAAAGCTATGAATTCATTTTTCGTTAAGAGCGTTTTAGGCACTATTTCAATGCTGTTTGCGCTGAGTATTAGTGCGGCATCAGTGCAGGATGATATGTCACGTGAAGCGATTGCAGAGCGTATTAAGCCTTTGGGAAAACATTATGTGGCTGGTGAAAGCAGTGCTGCTGAAGAAAGCAGTGGACCGCGTTCAGGCCAGCAAGTTTATGATAAGTACTGCACAGCCTGCCATACCAGTGGTGTTATGGGAGCTCCAAAAAGAAACAACGCTGCCGACTGGCAACCACGTTTAGACCAGGGCATGGAAACGGTATTGAAGCACGCAGTTGAAGGTTTTAATGCCATGCCGCCTAAAGGAACCTGTAGCGACTGCTCAGAAGAAGAAATTCAAGCTGCAATAAATTACATGACTGAAGAAATTTAGTTTTATTTGCATCTTCAGTAACAAAAGGCCACCACCCGGTGGTCTTTTTTGTGTCAATCGACGTTAATTCGCTCTCTTAACTTCCTTCGCTAATTAATTTTTAACCAGATCTTTTCTATTTTTTGACACAGGTCTATACTGTACGACTGTTACTAAACGCAACAAGTGTTAACAAAATGTATTTCTCGGCAAGGAGTGTCAGTGTCTAAGGGTGAACCTGAATGACAGACCGTACGCATAGCGAGGAACAGCTTCAGAATATAAAAACTGAAAATGAACGCTTGCACAAAGTCATCGCCCGACTAAAGGGGTTGACCCAAAAGTATCGGTCTGCTGAAGTCGTACAAAAAGCGCTGTTCCGAATATCGGAACTGGCGGCTTCTGCGCGCGAAATGGACAACTTTTATCAGTCTCTGCACGAAATTATCGGCGAGCTGATGTACGCCCGTAATTTTTATATTTGCCTTTACGAACCTCAGGAAGAGCTGGTCGATTTTGTTTATTTTGTCGATGAAATTGATCAGGACACCTTATTTGAACGCATTCCTATAGAGCAATTGAAGAAAGGCTTAACGGGTTATGTTTTGCGAAAAGGCCAGTCTTTGCTTTGCCCGCCGGAAGTGTACCAACGCTTAATTGATAACGCCGAAATAGAAGGCTTAGGGGCAGAACATCAGGACTGGTTAGGTGTTCCGTTAAAACGTGGTGACGTGACCATAGGTGTTATGGTGGTGCAGAGCTACAGCGCTGACGTTCGTTATGACGCCTCAGATGAAGATTTGCTTACCTTTGTATCGCAACACGTGGTGAATGCGCTCGAGCGTTTAAAGCAGCGCGACTTAATGCAAAGCGAAATAGAGCACCAGACAGCTGAACTACGCCATGCGAATGAAAGCTTAATGAGCGAGATTACCATTCGTGAAAGGGCTGAGCAGCAAACCTCGGTGCTCTTTGCTATTTCCGAGCTGACCAATACCTCTGACGATATGAACGCCTTTTATCGGCAGTTGCACAGGCAAATCGGTAAATTGATTCATGCCGACAACTTCTTTGTCGCGCTTTTATCAGACGATAAAAAGTTTATACATTTTCCCTACCATGTGGATGAAACAGGCGCTAAAGCCGAACGCCGACGAGCCGGTAAAGGTTTAACCGAATACGTTATTAAAATGCGTGAACCGGCCTTTATCGACGCCCCTGTACGTCAAAAACTTCTGAAGAAAAACGAGATAGAGCTGGGCTATGGTGGTATGAAGCTGGCTAAGCAATGGCTCGGTAGCCCCTTAATGATGAACGGGCAGGTGTTTGGGGTTATTGCGGTCCAGACCTACGACGGTGACTTCTTATACCATAGTGATGATTTAGAACTACTGAACTTTGTTTCGCAGCACGTTGCCGTGGCCATTGACAGAAAACGCTCAGCGGAAGAAATTCAGCGAGTAAACCAGTTCCTTGAAAAGAAAGTGGCGGAGCGTACCGAAGAGCTGGTGTCCGAAATAGAACGACGGAAAAAAACCGAATCCAGCTTATTCCACGCAGCGCACCACGATAACCTGACCGGCTTACCTAACCGCATATTGTTCAATGAACGTTTGCAGCAGGCCGTGGCACATAAACGACGGCACCCTGAGCACCATTTTGCGGTGCTATTTGTTGACCTGGACCGCTTTAAAAATATAAACGACACGCTTGGGCACTCTGCCGGCGATGAGTTCTTGCTGGAAGTCAGCAAGCGTATTGGTGACTGCGTACGTGACAACGACATGGTGGCGCGTTTAGGCGGTGATGAATTCGTTATTCTGCTGGATACCATTACCAGTATTGATGACGCTAAAGACGTTGCCAAGCGCATGATCCAGCAAATGAGTGAACCTTTCCATCTGAACGGACAAGAGCATTACTCCGGCGCCAGTATCGGTATTGCCGAGTGTCTGGAAGAGACCGATTCGGCTGAACGGCTGTTACGCGACGCAGATGCCGCCATGTACCAGGCTAAAGGTATGGGGCGCGGGCGCTACGTATTATTTGATGACAGCATGCATGAAAACTTAGTGGACAGTGTTCGTAAAGAAACGGCGCTGCGCCATGCGAAAGTTGAGAAAGATTTCGCTGTCAGTTTTCAGCCAATAGTGAATTTAACAACAGGCGAGGTCAAAGCTGTAGAAGCTAAATTGGTGTGGGAAGACCCGCGCTACAGCTTTAAAAGTGAAGAGTTGTTACCTCTGGCCGAGCGCACTGGCCTTATTGTGAAGCTTGACCGCTTTGCTTTACGGGCAGCCAGCCAGTGGCTTGTTGAAAATAGTGTCAGTGCTGAAACTATGCTGCACCTGAATTTATCTGTGCGGCATTTATTGAAAACCAGTCACCTGAATGAGCTGGTGAATATTGTGACTGAAAGCGGTGTTAAACCAGAGAACATCGCACTGGAATTTGATGAAACCGACCTGGTCAGAGACGGCCGCCGGGTACTGGCCAGTTTAAGACGGCTTTCCGAATTTGGCTTTAAGCTGGTTATAGACAATTTTGGCAGTGGCTCCGGGCCGCTTCAGTTCTTGTATAACTTTCCGTTTACCATACTTAAGCTGGACCACCATTATATTGCTCGTTTGAGCAGCAATAACAGGGCGCAGGCCATGTTAAAGCACATTGTGACCTTGTGTCATGAGCTCGATATTGCTGTTTATGCCGATGGACTGGAAACTGAAACGCAAAAAAATGATGTGGAAAAGCAAGGTGTTATGATGGGGCAGGGCAGCTTCATTGACGAAAACTATGAAGGCACTGTAGCCAAAGACGACGACACCTCTTTCGTATCAGCTTAGTTGTGCGCTACTTTTTCAGAGCGTTCTTCAACATTTCCAGACCCTGACTTCGTTGCTCTTCACGTTCCTCGTCAGATTTTTGCTTGCGATGTTCCCATTCTAAATCGTCCTGCGGTAACTCCAGCAAAAAGCGGCTGGGTTGTGGCTCCGTTTTTTCTCCAAACTGGCGGCGCTCCTTAGCCATAGTAAAGACTAACTTATGCTGGGCGCGGGTAATGCCGACGTAAGCCAGACGGCGTTCCTCTTCAATGTTATTTTCATCAATACTGCTTTGGTGTGGCAATAGACCCTCTTCCATGCCCACTAAAAATACTTGTGGAAACTCCAGACCTTTAGAAGCGTGCAAGGTCATTAGCTGCACCTGTTCAAACTGCTCGTCGTCTTCGTTACGGGACATCATATCGCGCAGTGACAAGCGGCTGACCACCTGATTCAATTCCATGGGTTCATGTTCGGCGTCGCCTTTTAGCATGTCCGATACCCAGCGGTGCAGTTCGTACACGTTTTTAATCCGCATTTCGGCGGCTTTCGCGCTGGGGCTTTGCTCAAACAACCAGTCTTCGTAGCCAATTTCGCTTAGCAGTTGTTTTACTGCGTCACTGGCGTCTTCCTGATGATCGGCTCGGCGGGCCAGGGTATCTATCATGTTGCGGAACACGTCCACATGCTGAAACACACCGGTGCTAAGCTGCGTTTTTAAATGGGGCGACTGACAGGCTTCAAATAAACTACAGCCTAACTCCTGCGACAAACGGCCAATACGCTCAACGGTCTGCGGGCCAATGCCGCGCCGCGGGGTATTAATAATGCGCAGAAAAGCGGTGTCGTCGGTAGGGTTCACCAGCAGCCGCAGGTACGCCATAATGTCTTTGACTTCCGCGCGGGCAAAGAACGACTGACCACCGGTAATTTTGTACGGAATGCGGTTGTTCATCAGGGCTTTTTCAAACAGACGCGACTGGTGATTACCCCGGTACAAAATCGCAAAGTGGTGATACGGCGTTTTGCGAAGGAACCGTTGTTTTACAATTTCGGCAACCACACGCTCTGCTTCATGCTCTTCGTTACGACCAAAAATAACGCTTATCGGCTCGCCGTACTGCATTTCTGAGAACAGCTTTTTCTCAAATACGTGCGGGTTGTTCTCAATGAGAATATTGGCGGCTTTCAGAATACGCCCGTGCGACCTGTAATTCTGCTCCAGCTTCACCACGTCCAGCTGTGGGAAGTCCTGCTTCAACAAGGCCAGGTTTTTAGGCTGCGCACCACGCCATGAATAAATGGACTGATCGTCGTCGCCCACCACGGTAAAGCGAGCGCGTTCGCCCACCAGTAACTTGACCAGTTGGTACTGGCTGGTGTTGGTGTCCTGATATTCGTCCACCAATAAATACTGAAACTTTTTCTGCCAGCGTGCGCGGGCGTTCTCGTTGGTTGCCAGTAACTGGGTCGGCAGGCGGATCAAGTCATCAAAGTCCACGGCATTACAGGCGCTCAGGTTATTCTGGTATTGCTGATAAACCTGAGCAAAGGCCTTTTCCTGATCGTTCCCGGCTTTTTGTAGAGCCAACTCCGGCGACAGCATGGCGTTTTTCCAGTGGCCTATCTGGTGCTGACAGGCTTGAATCAGCGCTTTGTCGCCCTCAAATACATCTTCAGTCAGGGCGTTAAGCAGGGCGTAGGTGTCCTGGTCGTCAAATAATGAAAAGCCGGGCTTAAACCCCAGGGTGCTGAGTTCCCGACGAATAATATTCAGCCCCAGAGTATGAAAGGTGCACACGGTTAAACCGCGCAGCTGCGCTTTCGGCAGAGTTTGCGCTATACGCTCTTTCATTTCTTTAGCGGCTTTATTGGTAAAAGTTACTGCACCAATTTGCCGGGCAGTGTAAATTTGCTGGCGGATCAGGTACGCAATTTTCTCCGTTATTACCCGGGTTTTGCCACTACCGGCGCCGGCAAGCACCAATAAAGGGCCCTGGATGTAATGTACAGCCTGGTTCTGGCGATCGTTCAGCATGGGCGCCGCGGAGTTCCTGATTCGTGAAAAAGCTGATAAGAAGCTCGGATTTTACCTGAATCTCCTGCTAAGCTAAACGCATAAGCAACGATTTACACAAAGAGAGACTTATGGACAACAAAACAATAGAGAATATTGCTCGCCAAATTAACGACAGCATGCCTGCCGGCGTCAAAGAACTGGCCGGCAATATGGAACAGCGCGTTAAACAAACCCTGCAGTCACAGCTATCTAAGCTGGACTTAGTCACCCGCGAAGAGCTGGACGTACAGCAGCAAATGTTACTGCGCTTACGTGAGCGTGTTGAACTGTTAGAAAAAGAGCTGGAAGCGACCAAGAACCAGAACAAGGACTAAGTCAGACGTATGATCCAATGGATTAGTGGGAAAGTTGTCGAGAATTACCGTTGGAGTTCTGGCGTTTTCAGTTTAAGAGTTGTGGCTGAGCCGTTTGATTTTAAGGCCGGGCAGTTCGTCCGTCTAGGTCTGAATGTGGGGGGCGAGCAACTGTTGCGCGCCTACTCGCTGGCCAGCGCACCGGGCGAAGCCATACTGGATTTTGTCATAGCCGAAGTGGAAGACGGCGAGCTCAGTACTAAGTTAGCCAAGCTGCAGCCCGGCGATAACGTGGATATTACCCAGCCCGCTGGTGGTTTTTTCACGCTGGACGAAGTGCCGGACGGTGACAGCTTGTGGATGCTTTCTACCGGAACCGGCATTGGTCCGTTCATTTCTATGCTAAGAACCGAAAAGCCGTGGGAACGATTTAAACGGATTAATCTGGTGCACGGTGTTCGTGTGGCAGAAGACCTGGTTTATCAGGGGCAAATAGAGCAGTGGCAACAAGAATACCCCGGGCAACTGGGCTACCAGCCGGTGATTACTCGTGAAAACATTCCGGGTGCTTTCTCTGCACGTATTCCTGAACTGATCAGCTCTGGTCAATTAAGTGATGCACTCGACACACCGCTGAATACCAGCGCGCAGGTGATGCTTTGTGGTAACCCCGACATGATAAAAGAGTCACGCGCCGCGCTAGCTGAATTGGGGCTTGCTAAAAACACTCGGCGTAAGCCTGGTAATGTTACGTCTGAAAACTACTGGTAATGGTTATATTTGAAACGTTTTCAAGGTGTTTGGGGCGGCAAACTTAATCGCCACTAGTTCACTTTCTTCATTATCTCTATAGCCTGATTTAGCAACGCCTTAAGGCTAGCTCCTACGAAATTGGGCTTTAAATTTCTCCAATCGGCTTTTTGCCTGCTCGTTATCAGTGAATGCGAACTGGCCAGACTCTAATTTCTGGAATGCCTGATTGACTTGTTCTGTAAGCCAGTTTTCCTGCGATAGCTGTTTTCGACGCTCTACTGCCTTCTGCGGCGCTAAGCGCTTTGTTTGTTCATCAATACGAAACTGAATTTTTGTTCCCATGATGGTTCTCTTATAAAAGTGCAGGCATAAATGCTAGTGTGCTTTGGAAGTATTATCAAATTATAGCTCTCAATTTATTCGTCAAACCTGGAAACTTGTCACTATCGTTATATTCCAAAAAATAGCAGGTCGATAGCTGCGGTGATTCTATCTCTGTCGTGGGATAAGTCGTCGACCACGTGAGTAAGCTGAGTTCTTGAAATACTGGCCATATCTTGTGTCATCAATGCGAATGTCTTTCCCTCAACGGTAACATCCGGGTTCAGCTTGGTGAGTTGGAAGGATTCAGCCAGCGGAGCGGGTATCAAAGGTATCACTAAGGTTGTCGCTAAGGCTGACAGCAGGTCACTCTGCACATCAATAAGATAGGGGTAGGTTGTGCGTGTCGCTGTATTGTTATTGGCGTAGACGGCGAATTGACTCATTAGAATTTTCGCACGCTGTCGCTGAATGTTCCGTTGCGCTCTACAAATTGATTATACGCTTCCATTGCGTCAGAGTTTTCCTTCAGCCAATGCGCTTGTTCTTTTAAACGAATTTGTTCCTTCAATGCAGACTCAAGTGTCGCCGATAAATTGATATCAAGCGATTTTGCTTTTGCCAGAAGTTCAGCGTTAATACTGACATTTGTCGGCTTCTTTGCAGGAGAAGCAGTTGTGTAAGCAGCCATTTTATCACCTGTTATTAAAAATTCGTAATCCATGCGCATCAACTATGCGCATGGATTATAGCAGAGTTAACTTCAGATGGTTAACCCTTTATCCTTGAGGCTTCATATCAGGCTGGTGATGAACACTGATTAATTCAGGCCAAACTGCTCGGTAGCTATAGTTTCCAGCTTGTCATAAGGGATGTAACCGGGTGTTACCTGCTGGCCAATGATAATAGTCGGTGTGCCGCGAAAGCCTAGTTCGCGAAACGCCGACATGTTTTTGCGAATAACCGCTTCGCTCTCGCCGGACGGTGACAAAAAGGCCTCGGTACTCGTGACTTGCGCAACACTTTGCAGTGAATCAGCGGTGTGCATGCCCGACTTTTTCATCATTAAGTTGTGAGCTTCAAAGAATGCCTTAGGGTCATTGCGCCAAAGGTTTAGCCCATAAAGAGCTGAGTTGGTTTTGAGCCCATCAACCTGCTGTTGGCGCAATGGCACAAAAATGTTCACAACCTGAATAGACGGGTATTCCTCAATCAGTTTATGAAGGCCAGGCTCTAACTTCTTGCAAAACGAACAGTTGTAGTCGGTAAACACAATGATTTTATGCGGCGCATCTTGGTCACCTAAAATTGGATGTGCCGCCGACTGATACAGCCATTCCTGGTGGTTAGCAAAGGCATTTTCCTGCTCACTTTGCTGTTCTAAAAAGCGCTGCAAGCCTCTGTGAATGTTTGAGATTAGCTGCGGGTTTTCACGCAATAGCTGTTCGACTTTCTCCAAACCTTCTTCTTGTTGTGGGTTTAAATCTTGCGCAAATACGTTGCTGCTAAAGATAAAAGCAACGATGAAAAACGTTTTATAGATAAAATTCATACAACTTTCCTACTTAAAAATGAGTTACTTCAAAAAAACTGGTGAAACCAAAGACGAATAAACAAACCGGGAGGTGTTGTGACGCCGGTTGTCGCCGAAACAATGTCACCGTTTTCAATAATGATGATGGTTGGCGTGGCAGATACCTGCCAGCCATTTGAGACGCGGTTGAGGTTGTCGTTAACAATAGGAAACTCATACCCTTTCGCCTGCGCGTAGCGCGTCAGCTTGTGGTTGTCGCCGGAGCGCAACGCCACGCTAATGGTTGGGTAGTGGTTACCAACGTAATCAACCGTAGGAGAGACCGCCGGGCAAACAGGGCACCAGGTTGCCCAGAAATACAGCACAACCGGGCTGTCCTTGCTCATCTCGCGTAAGTTATATTGCTCGCCGTTTATGTCCGTTAGTGACGACAGCTCCGCCGGAACAGACTCCGGCACGTCACTATTACGAAAGGCGTCGAACACGAACGCCACTACCGAGAACAGCACAATATAAAGCGCCGCGGTTCGTAGACGCTTTGCCCACGACGGCTTAGCTTTGCTATTGCTCACGAGCATCCTCCAGCGCGTCCATAACTTTGTCTTTACTGAGTACTACGGGCAGCGTTATACCGCCCGGAGCGCCGGGTCCGTAGACTTTGTTAAAGGGCACACCAAAGGTGTTGTTATCCTTTAAGTATTGGGTAATGCTCTCGTTGGCTTTGGTCCAGTCGCCGCGCAGGCGGGTGACGTGCTTCTCACCTAAGGCTGTAAATACCGGGTCTTGCAGTAATACGCCGACTTTATTGGCCTGGCAGGTCACACACCAGTCTGCGGTCACATCCACAAACACGGTTTGGCCACTGGCAACGGCTTCATCAATACGCTGCTGGGTTAGTGGCTGCCATTGGTGGTCTTGCGGCAGTTTGTTGACCCAACGGTCTGCGGTAAGGATCAATGTTGCACCGACAATGGCAGCTAATACTAAAAAGCCGCCAATGGATAAAAACAGCGCTTTGCGGCCATGTATTTTACCAATAATCACCAATGTCAGAACCGATAAACCGACGGTTAGCGCCAGGAATAACTCGTTGCTGATAAAGTTTTTCAGCAAGGTTGTCAGCCAGACCGTGGTTGCCAGCATCATAGTGGCGAAAACGGGTTTTACCCACTGCATCCAGCGACCAGGTTTGGGTAATAATTTGGCGGTTTTAGGGAACACGGCTATAAGTAACCAGGGCAGCGCCATGCCAACCCCAAGAGCGGTAAAAATCAGCAGAATAACCGATGACTCAGCAGCTAATGCAAAGGCCACTGCGGTGCCTAAAAAAGGCGCTGTACAAGGTGTTGCCAATACGGTGGCCAGCATGCCTTGCAGGAAATGCCCTTTATAGCTGTCATCGCCAGCGGTTGCGGCACTGGTACTCAAAGAAGACGGCAATTTAAACTCAAAGGCACCCATTAAGTTCAGTGCGAATACCCAGGTAATAGCGACTAATGCGGCAATGAAGTAAGGGTTCTGAAATTGAATACCCCAGCCAACAGAACCGCCCGACCAGCGCAGAGCCATAAGCCCCAGGGCAATGATCAGAAACGAGCTGATAATACCCAGTGACGACGCAAGAAATTGCCGACGCACGACCCGGGGTTGTTGCGCCCCAGACAGCATGAGGCTTTGAACTTTCAGGCCCAGTACCGGCAACACGCAGGGCATAATGTTTAAAATAAGCCCACCCGCTAACGCCATCAATAAAATGGCCCACAGCGGCGGGGCATTATTAGCAATGGTGCCTGCGGTTAGTTGAACCTTATATTCAGCGGCAAACTTCTCATCACTGACTGTTACTATAAGCTCTGCGCCGCTTAGGTCTGGCAGCTCCAGCCAGTGGCTAACGTCAATATTCGCCGTAAGCGTATTGTCTTCCACCTGAATATCTGGTGATGAAAACTCTGCGTCGGCCAGAGCTTCGTCGTTGCTGTGTATAAACAGTTGAGGTTCTTGCCAGCCGCTGTCACGCTCTATGGTCAGTTGAACGCGCTGGTTGGCGTCGGACCAAATAGCCTGCTTGACGTTATTGCTGTCGTATTCCCGAGGCACCTTGCCCATCGCCTGATTAAAGGCAAAGGCACGATCACTGTCGACGGTGAGGGTGTCCAGATCAACGTGCAAGTCAATTGGGTAGTCTGTTAACACACAAACGGTGGTACAGGACGACATAGTCAAAGTACCGCTAATGTGCGCCTGCCGGGCATTCGGGCTTAGCTGTATCATTAACGGAAAGGCCAACGACCCCTGATACCCGACGGTATCAATACCCTGAATGCTGTAGCGCGAGGGCACCGGCCAGTGCCACTCAATATCGTTAATATTGGATGATTTAGACCAGTCAAAGGTTGGCGGTATGCCGCCTTCCCCCGGCGAGCGCCAGTAGGTTTTCCAGCCGTCATCCAGCTCAACATGCAGCAGTGCGGGTAGTAGATTTCGCTCAGCCTCATAGTGGCCGGTCAGCTCCAGCTTCACCGACACCGGCGGATGGTCTTCATGACTCAACCAACCGGTAGACGGCGTTTCTGCTAGGCTTTGCGCGCTGTAAATCAGCAGCGCAGCAATAAGCGATACGAGCCATAACGGTAAAATTTTATTCATACATTACTCCTGAAGTTAGTATTCCAAAGGTAAAAACCTGTTGGAAGCCTTACTCCAGAAAGCAACAAAATACGGCGTGGGGTCGCCTTTTACAGGAAAAGAAAAAGAGGGGAGGCGCTAATTGCTTGTTCACAGTGGCTTTCAGCGCCAAAGTCAGAAGAACAAAGAAAGACAGTGCCGCGTAGGTTATGTCTGACTTGAATTGTTGCAATAAGTGCGTTGTCTTGTCGCAGTCGGCTTCGGCGCCTTCGTGTTTTGCTTCCAGGTCCGCATGGCTTCCTACAAGCTGTTCAGCCGCGGGTGCAGCCTGATGCTTAGGACAGCCTTCCAGCCAACCAAAGTTTTGTCCCCAACACAGCATAAAAACCAGGAATAGCAATGGTGCTATATACCGACCTTTTCGACACTGTTGATTCAGTTGGTGGAACATGGCTTTTGGTGACCCTTGGTTATTCGGTTTACTCTTAATTAAGGCAAGATGATGACAGAAGTGGGTATAAAAGCAAGTGAGAGAAGGAATGATATCGGTCGTTGCTTGAAGTGTTTAGCTTACAGACAGGAATTTTCCCAAGGCTTATAGTTACGCCGTTGTTTAGTCACGGAGAGACAGATGGCGTTAGCGCGAGTTTATACCCGGGCATTGATAGGTATTCATGCGCCGGAAATTCGGGTTGAAGTGGATCTGGCAAGGGGAATGCCAGGCTTTACTATGGTCGGCATGCCGGCAACCACGGTTAAGGAGGCTCGTGATCGGGTCAAAACCGCCTTGATGAACGCGGGATTTGAATACCCGCCAGCCACGCGTGTTACAGTGAATTTGGCGCCAGCGGATATCCCCAAAACCGGGGCGCGTTATGATTTGGCCATAGCGGTGGGGATATTGGCGGCTTCGGGACAAATACCGGACAGTATTTTAGAGCAAGCAGAATTCTATGGTGAGCTGGCGTTAACCGGCGAGTTGCGGGCTGTGAATGGTTTAATCCCAGCCTTATTGGCGTGTCGTAATAAAAAGCGGCAGGCGTTTGTGCCTATTGCTAACGAGCAGGAAGCCGGGTTAGTACGTGAACAAAAGAGCTGGTTGTCGGCCGATTTGGTCAGTGTTTATGAACATTTGCACGATCACCAGCCACTGAGGGAATCAAAGCCGATAAATTGGGCAAAGGAATCATCGAACCATGATGGCGACTTAGCCGACGTGGTTGGGCAGGAGCAGGCAAAACGAGCTTTGTTGTTGTCGGCGGCCGGTAAGCACCACTTGTTGTTCGTCGGGCCACCAGGTACGGGAAAAACCATGCTGGCGCAACGGCTTAATGGCATATTACCTCCACTGACCGAGCAGGAAGCCATGGAAATTGCGGCGGTTAAGTCGGTGTCTTTTGATTACCATCATGCGGACGCTCTGACCCGGCGAGAACTGAGATCTCCTCATCATACTTGTACTGCTGCGGCGTTGGTCGGAGGGGGCGCGGGTAATTCTGTTCGTCCGGGAGAAATATCCTTGGCAAACAATGGGTTATTATTTTTAGATGAGATGCCCGAGTTCAGTCGACATGTATTGGACTGCTTACGCGAACCACTCGGAAGCGGTGAAATTACCATTAGTCGGGCAGGGTACAACGTGAAGTTTCCGGCTAAATTTCAGCTTGTCTGCGCGTTGAATCCATCTCCTTGCGGTCAGTTCGATGGCTCGTTAGCCAACTGCCGTTCCACACCTGACCAAATTCTCAAGTATTTAAATAAGCTTTCAGGTCCTTTGCTGGATCGTATCGACATCCAGGTGATGGTGCCACGAGAAACGGAATCAATGAGTCTGAATGGTGGAGCCAAACGCAATAGCCAAATGACTTCTGCAGAAGCAAAAAGCTTAGTAGAGAAAACCAGGCAGCACCAAATACAGCGGCAGGGTTGTCTGAACAGTGAGATAAAACCCAAAGCGCTAAAGCAAATATGCGAGCTGTCAGATAAAACAGAAGCGTTTTTAGCAAAAGCCTCCGAGAAAATGAAGCTTTCGCATCGGGCTTATCATCGTACATTACGCTTGGCCCGAACCATTGCTGATTTAGCCGACAGTAAAAAAATAGAACAACAGCATCTGGCAGAGGCATTGAATTATCGTGCGCTGGATCGGCTTATCGAGCAGGTGCAGAGCTTATGATGCTGTCGCATCAGGTTCGGTTCCAATTTAATTATGAGTGTTTTGTATATACAGATGTATTACGCTACAATTCAATGGAGGAGTTGTGCTGGAAATTAGCGATAAAGTTAGGGAAAAATTAAGAAACAAGCATAACGTCTCAGAAAGCATGATCAGAGAGGCTTTTGCAAATAGACAAAGTGGCTTCTTGAAAGATCAAAGAGAGAAGCATGGCACCATTCCACCTACTCAATGGTTTGTATCCGAGACAGATAACGGGGTAAAGCTAAAAGTTTGCTTCATTCATTCTAACGGAGCTATCTATATAAAGACTGCTTATGAAGCTAATTCGTTAGAGCAAAGAATCTATGAAAAGTATGGAAGCTAGCAGTATCCCGGCATGAATTGGAGAGTCGTATGAAAAAAGAAGATATCAGAGAAGCGGTTGAGCAAGATGAAAAATGGGATAGTGGTGAATTAGGTCAAGAAGAAGCTTATGTAGAACGTGTGGGATTTGACCAGGCAATTGAAGATGCAATCAATCAGTCTGTGCGACTGCGGCCTATATCTATTCGTATGGAAGAAGAGCTCATCGACGATTTGAAGACCATCGCAGAGCATTATAACGTGGGGTACCAACCGCTAATTAGGCAACTCCTGAAGCGATTTGTGGCATCGGAAAAGAAAGTCCTGAAGCAAAGAGCTCAGGTTATGGAAATCAAAGGCCCAGAAGATCAAAGAGCTAATAAAGGGTAGCCTGACGCTATTGCGTCAGGTGCGATCTAACCGTCTATACTAAGAGGTAAAATCACTTTTGGTGGTTAGCCCGACACCCACCTGACGTGAACGTCAGGCTACGAAGCCAGCAACCTCAGTGCTCGCTACTAAGCCACTGTTTGAACAATTCGACAAAACGCTCCAGCTGTTCGCGGCTGACATCCAGATGGCACACCAGTCGCAGCTTTTGGCCGCCGGGCAGCTTAATGTCGTGTTCTGCCATCAGTTCCCGCAAGCTGTCCGCCGGTAAACTGTCCGGTAGCTCGACAAAGGTCATGTTGGTACCGGAATAGCGGACTTTGGCCTCGGTGCCCGCCAGCAATTCCGAAAGTTGTTCAAACAGCCACTTCGCGTTGTCATGGTCGTCCTGAATGCGCTCAAACTGATGTGTTAATGCGTAATCAATAGCCACAGCAACAAACCCGGCTTGGCGCATACCGCCACCGACCATTTTACGCCAACGGCGCGCGCGGGCGATTAACTCTTTTGACCCTGCCAGCAATGAGCCAATAGGCGCGCCCAGACCTTTTGAGCAGCACAAAGACACACTGTCAAAAGGTGCTGTAAGTTCTGCCATGCTGCGGCCGCTCGCAATAGCGGCATTGGGTAAACGTGCGCCGTCTAAGTGCATCGACAAACCATTCTGATCAGCCAAAATTCGGGCTTCATCAAAATAGGCCTGGTCAATTAACTGACCTGCGTGAGTATTTTCAAACGCAAGCAGGCGAGTAATAGGAAAGTGCGGGTCGTCAGGCTTTATGCGCTGCTTAATGGTGTCGAGTGACAAGGTTCCGTCCGCCTCAACTTCAATGGTTTGTGGTACAACGCTGCCTAAAACTGCGGCGCCACCAGCCTCGTAACGATAAGTGTGATATTCCTGGCCGACAATATACTCTTCGCCGTTTCGACAATGGCTCATAATACCCAGTAAGTTACTTTGCGTACCTGAACTGCACAGCAGGGCATCTTCTTTACCCAGCAATTCAGCGACACGCTTTTCCAGCGCATTAATGGAAGGATCTTCGCCATAAACATCATCGCCAACATTGGCTTCAGCAATAGCAGCACGCATGGCGGCGCTTGGAAGGGTAACGGTATCACTGCGTAAATCCAGCATAACAGCCTCATCTGGGTATTGGTTATAACAACTATCATCCGGTTCTAAGCTCATGGTTGTTTAGCGAGCTCAGTCAAGGGATAATGCCCCATTATTGAACCAAACACACGACAACAAAGCGACCCAATATGAAAGTTTTTAATACTGTACTGGAAATGGTCGGCAATACGCCAATGGTTAAAGTAACCAACATGGACACCGGCCCGTGCGAGCTGTATTTGAAATTAGAGCTGCAGAATCCGGGCGGCTCTATTAAAGACCGTATTGCTGTGGAAATGATTGAGCAAGCGGAAAAACAAGGCAAATTAAAGCCTGGCGACACCATTATTGAAGCGACAGCGGGGAATACCGGCTTAGGTTTGGCGCTTGTGGCTGCCAGTAAAGGCTATCCGCTGAAAATTGTTATGCCTGACAAAATGAGCCAGGAAAAAGTAAATAACCTTCGTGCAATGGGCGCTGAAGTCGTGCAAACGCGTTCCGACGTGCAAAAAGGCCACCCAGAATATTATCAGGACATGGCAGCGCGCATGGCGGAAGAAAACGGTTACTACTATGTAAACCAGTTTGAGAATCCGGCAAACGTTGATGCTCACTATAAAACCACCGGTCCTGAAATTTGGCAGCAAATGGATGGCAAGTTAGACGCCTTTGTTTGTGGTGTCGGCTCGGGCGGCACGTTGACTGGCATTGGCCGTTATTTGCGTGAGCAGAACAGTGACGTGGATCTGGTACTGGCTGATCCGGCAGGTTCTATTTTAGAACCACTGGTTAACCGTAACGAAGAAGTGGAAGCTGGCAGCTGGTTGGCCGAAGGCATTGGTGAAGATTTTATCCCGACCATTTGTGATATTAAATTAGCCAATACTGCATTTGCTATTTCTGATAAAGAAGGCATGCAAACCGCGCGTAAAGTACTGGAAAAAGAAGGCGTTATGGTGGGTTCATCAAGCGGAACTTTAATTGCAGCGGCGCTGCGTTATTGCCAACAACAAACCGAGCCAAAACGCGTTGTGACGCTAGCTTGTGATACGGGTAACCGTTACTTGTCCAAGCTGTTCAACGACGACTGGATGCGTGAGCAAAACCTGCTGTAATACTTGTTGTAAATTAAGGAACCGAATCATGGCAAATGAAAAGACAATGAAATTCGCGACGCGCGCCATTCACGGCGGGCAGTCTCCGGAGCCTGTTACCGGTGCGGTAATGCCTCCTATTTTTACCAGCTCTACCTATGCTCAGGAAAGCCCGGGCCAACACAAAGGTTTTGAGTATTCACGCTCACACAACCCCACGCGTTTTGCCTGGGAACGTTCGGTTGCATCGCTGGAAGGTGGCAAGCAAGGGCTGGCTTTTGCGTCTGGCATGGCAGCAACCTCGACCATTCTTGAACTGCTGGACAGCGGCGATCACATCGTTGCTATGGACGATTTATACGGCGGTAGCTTCCGCTTATTCGATAAAGTGCGCGGACGCTCTGCTGGCCTGAAATTCTCTTATGTCGACTTAGCTGACTTAAGCGCAGTGGAAGCCAGCATTCAGGACAACACCCGCATGATTTGGGTCGAGACGCCAAGCAACCCGATGCTGAAACTGGTCGACATTGAAGCCATCGTTAAACTGGCGAAGAAAAAGAACCCGGACATTATTGTGGTGGTGGACAACACCTTCGCTACGCCGTTTAACCAGCGTCCGCTGGAGATGGGCGCAGACATGGTTATGCATTCGGCAACCAAATACCTCAATGGTCACTCTGATATGGTCGGCGGTATTGCTGTTGTGGGCGACAATGACGACCTGGTTGAGCGTATGCTGTTCTTACAGAACTCAGCAGGTGCTATTGCCGGTCCGTTTGACTCATACCTGGCACTGCGCGGCGTGAAGACGTTGGCATTGCGTATGCGTCATCACAATGAAGCGGCAATGGAATTAGCTAAGTGGCTTGAGCAACACCCGAAAGTGGAAAAAGTCATTTACCCGGGACTTGAAAGCCATCCTCAGCACGAGTTGGCTAAAAAGCAGATGCAGGGCTTTGGCGGCATGATTTCTATTTTACTGAAAGGTGATTTAGAAGCGGCGCGCAAATTCCTGGAGTCGGTAGAAGTGTTTGCTCTGGCGGAAAGCCTGGGCGGCGTTGAATCGCTGATTGAGCACCCGGCTATTATGACTCACGCATCGGTTCCAAAAGAGAATCGTGAGAAGTTAGGCATTCTGGATAACTTCGTGCGGGTGTCTGTTGGTATTGAAGATCTGGATGATCTTAAAGCCGACTTAGACAACGCGCTTAATGCATTTTAATCGCTATTAACGATTAAAAATTCAATATTTAATATGTAAAACCGGCCTTTTGGTCGGTTTTTTACTTTTAATTTCATAGGCTTATACAAAGTTTTACAGTTTAGTCATAATTGAGTAGTCTTTATCTATCAGTAATTACTTGCGAGTAAAAGCTGATTTAGAACAAAAAACAGAAACGCAAAGACGTTTTTTAAATAACGAAAAGGAAAGACTTATGCTATTGAGCCTCATGGTACTCCAAGGACTCGTAGCCGCTCTATTGTTTTATACTTTAGTGGGCCAGCATCAGAAAAAACCACTATGGAATTTGTTAGCGGTATTAACCGCCGGTTTCATTCCACCGGTAAACTGGGCGCTTCTTGTGTTCGCTATTGGTGTCAGAATGTGGCGTCGTTCGCCGCAAACCAGTACACCACAAAACATAACGGCAAAGCTCAGCCATTAAGTGGCTAAGGAGCAAGGCAATTTAGCAGTATGTCAGACACAACTAATGTACGACCCTTTCATTTAGCCATTCCTGTCAGCTCACTCGATAATGCCCGTGCGTTTTATGGCGATGTGCTTGGGCTGTCACAGGGACGCAGCAGTGACGAATGGATAGACTGGAACTTCTTTGGTCACCAGTTTGTGACTCATGTAGCGCCCAATGTTGCCGGTTTAAAAAATCACAGCGGCGTTGATGGTCATTCGGTTCCTGTTCCACATTTTGGCGTTGTCTTATTACGTGACGACTGGGAAGCGTTGGCAGAACGTGTGAAAGCTGCGGATATTGAGTTTGTCATAGAACCCTACATTCGCTTTAAAGGTAAGCCAGGCGAGCAGGGCACCATGTTTTTCTACGATTACTGCGGTAATGCGCTAGAATTCAAGACCTTCAACGACGACAGTCAAATCTTCGCAACCTAAGTTTTGATATAGGCTCGACTACTGGCGCAGCTTTATATCTTCCGGCTGCGCTGCAACATTACCACCGCTCAGCACCAACCCCGCTCGTTTACCTTCAAATAGCGACTTATTTTGTATAACCGCAGCTAAAGCGATAGCAGACGACGGTTCCACAATAATTTTCAGATGATGCCAAATCAGCTTCATGGCGCTTAGGGTGTCTTCATCCTTCAAGACTAAGATACCGCTGATACGTTGCTGAATAATGGCAAACGGCAATTCACCGATTTGAGTCAGTAAACCATCGCACAGGCTTTTTGCGGGTAACGCCGGTTGCCGCTCTCCGGCTTTTAATGACAAGAAAGCATCATTTGCTAATTCCGGCTCCGCACCGAACACTTGTATTTCGGTACCGTCGCAGGCAAGACAGGCACCTGAAAGCAAGCCCCCACCACCCAGTGGCGTGATTACAGCATCCAGTGCGTCAGTTTGCTCCAGTAACTCAAGTGTTGCTGTGCCCTGACCGGCAATAATGTCGGCATGATCATAAGGCGGTATAAAGTGACTTTTACCTTCCTTTTGCCACTTGGCCACAATGGCTTCACGCGCTGCCATACCGGGTTCTATGTCGGTAGTTTCCGCACCTCCGGCTTCAATATTTTGCCGTTTTATTGCGGGAGCATTAGTGGGGACACCCACTTTTCCTTTTACACCCAAAGCTTTACCTGCATGGGCTAATGCCGCACCATGATTGCCGGAAGACACGGTGATAACCCCTTGCTGGCGCTGTTCCGGGCTAAGTTTAAGTAGCGCGTTAGTGGCACCACGGAATTTAAAGGCCCCGGTACGTTGCAAATTCTCGCATTTGAAAAATAATTCGCAGCCCAATTGCTGATTTAACGCAGGGTTTGTCAGTACAGGGGTCTTGACGGTATAGCTATTAATTCTTTGCTGCGCTTGTACGACATCGGCATGGCAGGGGAGCGATAACTTCGGCATAATACGAGCCCTTAACGAATAAAACGACACAGTGATAAGCATACACTGTCTGGAGCCGGAACGTGAGTCAACTCGATACCTTTCAGCGCATACGCGAACTGCCGCGTGAACAGCAAATTGTTATGGCGTTATACCTCTGTGAACGTATGGTTCCAAACTATGACTTTTTTCATCAGCTAACGGGCTTTGGCGACAGTAAACCTTTGCACGGCACGCTAAATGCCTGCTGGGACTGGGTCGCGAACCCGAAGAAAACGAAGGTTAACTTTGCCCGCTGGCAGGAAAAAGTCGACGAGCAAACGCCCAGTGAATACGGGCACGATATGCTGGGTGTCTACCCGGCAATGGATGCCTGCACGGCGTTGAGTACGTTGTTGCAGGGGTTGCTGGACGATAACGCCTCTAACTTTCTGGATGTGGCAAAAATATCACAAGCCAGTGTGGCGAAGTTTATTGAACTCAATGACGCCGAAGAAGTGGGTACCGAGCAGTTAAAAGAACACGTTCAGACACATGAGCTAATGGAATACGAAGTTGCGATTCAGCAGGCCATGATCAACTTTCTTGAACAACAGCCTGCGGTAAACAGAGCTTTGGTAAGCCAGTTAAAAATGATGCTTAACGACGAGGGGGTGTCGAACCTTGGTCTGGCTTTGGACGCTGAAGAATAGACAGCCAGGCGAAAATGCCAAAGGCCAGAATTTGCCAGCTGTCGCCTTTGCGCCAGGGAAAGACCTCTTTCATGGTGGCAACAAAAATACCAAGCAGCAGCAAGTGAGTAATAACCATAATGGCTAATAATAAGCTCAGCAAACCAATGGACTGAGTGCTGAGCTCGCCGTTAGCCCCTGCAAGCAGAGCAAAAAGACCCAGCCAGATAACGGCAAAAACCACTTTGCCCGCAATAATAATAACTTTCATTCTATGTCCTTAGTCAGTAAGCGAAAGCAAACTTGTCCGTGAGTTTTCTCTTTGAACACACGCCAGTTTGCCGGTAATTTCAATGGCCACTCTTTTTCTGTTTCCAGATACACCTGATTGCCGGCTGCCAGCCAGTTGCTTTCATCCAGTAGTTTTAATGTTTTATCAGCCAGCCCTTTGCGAAACGGCGGGTCAATAAAAACCATGTCGTATGCTTCAGCGGATTCAGTTTGCAGCCAGTCGAGTGCGTTATGAGTAATAACATCAATGTTTTCACTGCTTAACAAGCTGACATTATTCTGTAACTGCTGGCTGACGGGTTTTACGGTTTCTATCAGGGTCACCTGAGCCGCTCCGCGCGACGCAGCCTCGAAACCTAAGCTGCCACTGCCGGCAAATAAGTCCAGCACTCGGGCGTCAGTAATGTCCCACTGCAGCCAGTTAAACAGAGTTTCGCGTACGCGGTCCGTGGTGGGACGTAAACCCGGGCTGTCGGCAACGGGAAGGCGACGACCGCGCCATTTTCCGCCAATAATCCGATAGTCGCCGCTGGCGCTTGTCTGGCGTTTTTGTCTCACTCTGTGGCTTCCTTTATTCAGACCGTCGTCAGTTTGTTAACAGCATGGTAAACTAAAGCCTATAGTTTAACGATTCCTGCGTGTCAGTTCCAAGGAAACCAATATGTCGATGTTTTCGCTGTTTAAGAAAAAGCGTAATAAGAAAGCACCCGAGGCCGAAGAGAAAAAAGAAGATGCAGTAGTAGAAGAAAAGGAGCAGCAAGAGCCTGAACCAGAAGCTGAGCCTGAATCTAAGCCTCAGGACGAGCCGAAACCAGAAAGAACCGAGACACGCGAAGAATTGCCCAGTGCAGTTGACGACTGTGCGCAAGTTACTGCTGAATCGCATGCTGCAAAAACTGCTTCGGAAGCGAAAGAAGCAGCTCAACCAGAAGTGGTTAACGAGCCTGAACCCACAGCTGAACCAGAGCCAGAATCAGAAACTAAATCCGAAGCTAAACCTGAACATAAGCCAGAACATAAACCAGAACCAACCGAAGTCGCACCAAAAGAGAAGGGTGAGAAGAAAGGTTTCTGGGCACGTCTGACCCAAGGTTTACGCAGAACTTCCGGTTCTATCGGTTCAGGTCTTATTGGCGTATTCCGTGGTAAGAAAATTGATGACGACCTGTTTGAAGAACTCGAAACTCAGCTATTAATGGCAGATTTGGGTGTCGCGACCACCACCAAAATTATTGATAATCTGACAAAACAAGCTGACCGCAAGCAGTTAAAAGACGCGGAAGCTTTGTATGAGCTGTTACAAGAGCAGTTAGCCGAGATTTTAAAACCAGTCGATAAGCGTCTGGAGATACCGGAATCTGACTCGCCTTATGTGATTCTAATGACCGGCGTAAACGGTGTGGGCAAAACCACCACTATTGGCAAGCTGGCTAAGCAATTTAAAGCTGAAGGTAAGTCGGTAATGCTGGCCGCCGGTGATACTTTCCGTGCGGCGGCGGTAGAACAGCTTCAGGTGTGGGGCGAGCGTAACGACATTCCGGTTATTGCTCAGCATACCGGAGCCGACAGCGCTTCTGTTCTGTATGACGCGCTGCAGGCTGCTAAAGCACGCGACGTTGATGTGCTTATTGCGGACACCGCCGGACGCCTGCAAAATAAAGCCAACTTAATGGAAGAGCTGAAAAAACTGGTTCGGGTAATGAAAAAGCTGGACCCGGAAGCGCCGCACGAAGTTATGCTGACGCTTGACGCTGGTACCGGTCAGAATGCTATTAGCCAGGCGAAACTCTTTACCGAGGCTGTGGGCGTTTCGGGTATTGTGATGACTAAGCTCGACGGCACCGCAAAAGGCGGGGTGATTTTCGCGGTCGCAGACCAATTCGCTATTCCTATTCGCTATATTGGTGTGGGCGAAAGCTTAGAAGATTTACGGCCTTTTGTGGCAAAAGACTTTATCGCGGCGCTATTTGACCGTAACGTAGACGAATCAGAACAGACAACAGCGAGTTAATCATGATCCGCTTTGAGCAAGTCAGTAAAACCTATCGTGGAGGCCATCAGGCGCTAAGCCATGTCGACTTCCACGTAGAGCCCGGTGAAATGGCCTTTTTAACGGGTCATTCCGGTGCGGGTAAAAGTACCTTGCTTAAACTCATCAGCTTAATGGAAAGACCAACCGCAGGCCGGGTGCTGATTAACGGGCACGATTTGCGAAAGATTAAGCCCTCGCAAGTGCCTTATGTGCGTCGTGATATTGGCATGATTTTTCAGGATCACCGCCTGCTCATGGATAAAACGGTATTTGATAACGTTGCGTTGCCGCTGATTATCGAAGGCTACAGTGTTCAGGAGGCGCGCAAGCGTGTCGTGGCTGCGCTGGAGAAAGTGGGTATAGCCGACAAAGTAAAACACTATCCGAAAATGTTATCCGGTGGTGAGCAGCAACGAGTGGGTATTGCCCGCGCTATTGTGACTAAGCCACCTTTGCTACTGGCCGATGAGCCCACCGGTAACCTCGATCCTAAGTTGTCGATGGAAATTATCCGGTTGTTTGAAGAATTTAATAAAGTCGGTGTTGCTGTCCTCATTGCCACCCACGATTTAGGCCTCATTGCACGCTTACGCTACCGCACGCTAACTTTAAAAGACGGACGTATGATTAACGATGGTCTGGAGGACAGTGAACTATGAGTTTATTGTTCCGCAACCGCAGCATTGAAAAAGGTGCCAGTAATCGCGGCCGATTGCCCTGGTGGCGCAGACTCGTTATGGTTCCTGTGCATCATGCCCAGCAGGCCATTGCGAGTTTAGGCGAGTTGTGGCGTAATCCTTTTGCTTCTCTTATGACAATGGCGGTACTGGGGCTGAGTCTGACGCTGCCGTCGTCACTTTACGTGTTAGTCAAAAATACTACCAGTATTGCTGATAATTGGCAGGAAGCCTCTGAAGTTACCTTGTTTTTAAGGAAGGATCTGCAGCAATCTGAAGTCGATACATTAAAAACGCAAACGGAACTCTCCGAAGGTGTTGAGTCAGTGCGCCTTATTCCAAAAGAGCAGGGGTTGGAAGAGTTTAAGAAAGAGTCGGGCTTTGGTGAAACACTGGATTACCTGTCATCAAACCCGCTGCCGGACGTGTTGGTGGTTATTCCGGCTGAGTCGCATCGCTCACCGCAGCGAGCCGAGGAATTGCTCAACCGGCTGGAAAAACAGCGCGAAGTCGCTTACGCGAAAATGGACCTGGAATGGCTTAACCGACTACAGGGAATTCTCAATTTAATTGAAGATATTCTTGGAGCGCTGGCTGTGGTGCTGTGTTTGTCGGTGGTGCTTATTGTAGGGAATACGATTCGGTTAAATATACTGTCCAAGCGTGATGAAATTATGGTGATGAAACTGGTCGGCGCGACTAACGCGTTTATTCAGCGTCCTTTTTTATACACCGGAGTCTGGTACGGAATTATTGGCGGACTGGTTGCCTGGTTAGCTACCGCGTTACTGATCTGGTGGGTCGAGAGCGCCGTAGTAGATTTAACTGAACTTTACGAAACGCCTTTCCAATTAAATGGTCTGACGTTAGGCGAGCTATTGATTATATGGTTGGTCGCTGTAGGATTAGGTTTAGCAGGTTCTTACTTGGCTGTAAGACGTCATATACAAAGCATAGAACCTGAATAAAATGGGGTTGCGAAAGCCATAGGCTTAGTTATACTGAATTACCTGATCTGCAATGATCATAATGGAACTTTTAGACTCAAAAAGGGTCTTAAAAGCTGACTGAAAAAGCAGTAATTAAGTCGGTATTTTAAGTAGAGGTTGTTAAATGAGCACTGAATTAAACACTATGGCATTATCGGTTCCCCAAGGGGCTGGACTCGACGGCTATATTCAGTCAGTCAACCGTATTCCTATGCTCACCGCCGAAAAAGAAAAGGCGTTGGCAACAAGATTATACGAGAACAGTGACCTTGATGCAGCGAAAGAACTCATCATGTCGCATCTCCGTTTTGTGGTACACGTAGCTCGTAGTTATTCGGGTTATGGTCTGCCGCAAGCCGATTTAATTCAGGAAGGCAATATTGGCCTAATGAAGGCCGTGAAACGCTTTGACCCATCAGTTGGTGTGCGTCTGGTGTCTTTTGCTGTTCACTGGATAAAAGCAGAAATTCATGAATACGTGCTGCGTAACTGGCGCGTTGTTAAAGTGGCAACCACTAAAGCACAGCGTAAGTTGTTCTTTAACCTGCGTAAAATGAAAAAGCGTTTAGGTTGGTTTAGTCAGAAAGAAGTTGAAACGGTAGCTAACGAGCTGGGTGTCAGTACTAAAGAAGTGCTGGAAATGGAAACTCGCATGAGCGCTCACGATCAGGCGTTTGAACTGAGTTCAGACGACGATGACTCGAAAGAGGGCAGTGCCTATTCTCCGGCGATGTATCTGGAGGACAAGCGTTCCGACTTAGCCGCAGAAATTGAAGCGGAAGACTACGAAAGCCATACACAGCAGAAACTGCTGGGTGCAATGAGTCACTTAGATGAGCGTAGTCAGGATATCGTCCAGTCTCGCTGGTTATCGGAAGACAAAACGACGCTGCATGACCTGGCAGCAAAATACGAAGTCTCGGCAGAGCGTGTTCGCCAACTTGAACAAAACGCGATGAAGAAACTTCGTCTCGCAATGAGCTAAATGAAGTGCCGCATTGGTTGCGGCGCTTGCTGCATAGCCCCCTCAATTAGTTCTCCCATCCCCGGTATGCCTAACGGCAAACCGGCGGGTGTGCGTTGTGTTCAACTCGATGACGATAATTTGTGTCGTTTATTTGGGAAGCCAGAACGGCCGAAAGTGTGTGGTGAGTTTTCTGCCGATGACTATGTCTGCGGCGAAACTCGCGAGCAGGCGCTTATTTTGCTGACGTCACTGGAAGAAGATACTCATTGCGGTTAACTACTGTGGTTAACTCAGATACGAATACCAATTCAATACCCTGCTCTTTTAATAATGGTAGTTGCTTTTGCAAAAAGCTAAGTGTTTCTGGGTAAGGATGTCCAATAGCTATGGCCTGTCCCTGATGTTTGGCTATACTCAGCAGTTGTTCAAATTGCTGCCGTAAATAGGGTTCATCAACTTGGTTATCAAGAAACACATGCCTATGTGATGTTCGTACACCAAATTCTCCCGCCATTTTTTCTGCAACGCTGAACTCAGATGTCCGGCTATCAATAAAAAAGAGTTTGCGCGCCGCCAGTGTTTCCATCACCGCTTGCATGGGCATTTGTAGTTGGGTCAATTTGCTTCCCATATGATTATTCACGCCAGTAACGTAAGGTATTGAGTCCAGGGCATCAACCAGTTGCAGTTTGATCTGCGCATTGTTCATATCCGCCGTAACCACGCCGGGACCCGGTCGGTTATTTTCAACGGCTTCCATTGGCATATGCAGTAGTATTTGTTTTTTCTGATGATGGGCACGTAAAGCAAAAGCGCGGGCATAAGGGGTATAGGGCAGCACTGCGAAACTGATATTGCCGGGTAACAGAGCTGCTTTTAAATCGTTTCTATTATTGCCTATATCATCGATAACAATGGCTATCTTAGAGGCATAAGCTGGCGCCATCAGGCACACCAGTAAACCCAAAGAAAGTACAAGCTTCAACATCAGCGTATCCAGTTACTTGGGTTTTGTGGACGCCCCTGATGGCGAATTTCAAAGTAAAGTGCCGCACTATTACGTGAACCAGACTGACCCATCAGTGCAATTTCTTCGTCTTTACGCACTTTATCACCAACCGCTTTTGTTAATGTCTGGTTGTGGCCATATAAGCTCATATAACTCTCACCGTGGTCAATAACGATGACTAAACCAAAGCCTCGCAGCCAGTCTGCATATACCACGCGGCCGTTAGCAATAGAGCGAACCGGTTGGCCGTTTTGTCCTTCAATGAGCACACCTTTCCATTCAAGCGGACCTTCGCGGCGTTGTCCAAACAAGCGTTTCACGTCTCCGTCACTTGGCCAGCGAAGTTGATTCTTGACTGCCTGCAGGCCAACCAGACGAACGTCTTTTTGCTGAGCCAGCGCGGTTTCAATGGCACTTAATACCTGCTCTAATTGCTCCCGGCTTTGCTCCAGCTGAGTCACCCGGGACCGGTCTTTACGTTGCTGCTGTTGCAGCTCTGCTAACTTCTCTTCCTGCCGGTGTTGCTGCTGCTCCAGTTGCGCGCGTTGTTCTTGTTGTTCGGCCTGTAAGCTCGCTAACTGGTTTTGTTGCTGCTTAAGTTGTTCTGTCAGCGTGGCAATTTCTTCCTGAGTGCGCCGAATAACTTCAATCTCTTCAACTCTGGCGGCATTCATGTATTGGTAATAGCTCAACATTCTTTCAAACTGGCCAGGGTCTTGCTGGTTTAACAGCATTTTCAGAAAGTCGTGTTTACCGTTCATATAAGCGGAAACCAGCTGATCTTCCAGTTGTGTCATCTGCTGCTTTTGTTTTTGCTTAAGCTCTTCGCGGCGTTGTTCTGAGTCAGCTATTTCTGCAGTAATTTCTTGAAGTTCAGTGTCGGTCTGGCGCAAAGAGCCGGCTATTTCTGAGGTTTTTATTTCCAGATCACGCAGTTGTCGTTCAGTTGAGTTTAGTGCACTGCTTCGCTCTTCTATAGCCTGCAAACGCTTAGCCAGTTCCTCTTTAACCGCTGCAATTTCGGCTTGAGTCGAGGCTTTATCATCCTCGCTATAGTCCTGCGCTAAACCGGGGCTGATAACAACCAGCCCCAGCGCCACTGCCCAAAACAGCCTTATTGGCATAAGTTAATCCTGTTCTAACGTCATTAGCGACGTACCGGTCATTTCGTCCGGCTGCTCCATGCCAATTAAATGCAGTATGGTTGGTGCAACGTCTGACAGGCGTCCATTTCGGGCTTTAGCCGGTCGACCCACATAAATAAAAGGCACAAGTTCGTTCGTATGAGCGGTATGTGCCTGCCCGGTAGTGGCGTCACTCATTTGCTCTGCGTTGCCATGGTCTGCCGTTATCAGACATTCACCACCAACAGCTTCTAATGCCGAAACCACTCGTCCGACACTATGATCAACGGCTTCACAAGCTTTAACGGCGGCATCAAAATTACCAGTATGTCCAACCATGTCACCGTTCGGGTAGTTGCAAATCACAACATCAAAGGCCTGAGACTCAATGGCTGCAACCAACTCGTCGGTAAGCTGTTCTGAACTCATCTCAGGCTGTAAATCGTAGGTTTTAACTTTAGGTGAAGGAATAAGAACACGTTTCTCGCCTTCAAATTCCTGCTCGCGTCCGCCGCTAAAAAAGAAAGTAACGTGTGCGTATTTTTCTGTCTCGGAAATGCGCAGCTGAGTTTTATCATGCTTAGCAAGCCATTCACCCAGTACATTATTCAAAGGCTCGGGTGGGAAGGCGCTGGGCGCTTTTAAGGTATCGGCATATTGGGTCAGCATAACGAATTCGCTAATGTCAGCGCGCGAGCCACGGTCAAAACCGTCGAAGTCTTTGTCGACAAAGGCTTGAGTCATTTCACGGGCACGGTCAGCACGGAAGTTCATAAAAAATACGGAATCACCGTCGGCAACTGGTGCTGGTTGCCCAATAATAACTGGCGTGACAAATTCATCGGTTTCGCCGCGCTCGTAAGCGTTTTCTACTGCGTCTGTTGCGTTGGCAGATGTTACCCCTGAAAGACCGTGATAAACCGCTTTGTAAGACTGTTCAATGCGCTCCCAGCGCTTGTCTCTGTCCATGGCGAAGAAGCGGCCACTTAAGGTGGCGAAACGACCCTTGCCTAAACGTGCGAATAAGGCTTCAAAACGTTCAATGGAAGGCAGTGCCGATTTCGGTGGTGTATCACGACCATCTAAGAAAGCATGCAGGTAAACGTCTTCTGCGCCTTGCTCAACCGCCATTTCTATCATTGCGACCAGGTGGTCTTCGTGGCTGTGAACACCACCGGCGGAGAGTAACCCCATAATATGGACTGCACCCTTAGCAGCTTTGGCTTTTTTCAGGGCGTCGCAAAGTATCGTGTTACTGAAAAAACTGCGGTCAGAAATGGCTTTGCTAATGCGGGTAAAGTCCTGATAAACAATGCGGCCAGCGCCTAAATTAACGTGACCCACTTCGGAATTACCCATTTGGCCGTCAGGTAAACCAACTGCGCCACCGGAGCCATCGACCAGACAATGCGGGTATTTTTCCCATAAACGATCCATAACCGGAGTATTCGCTTTGGCTATCGCATTATCAGGTGCATCTTCACGGTAACCCCAGCCGTCCAGAATCAACAATACCAAAGGTTTTATCGTAGGAGTCATAATGGGCCTCATTGCTCGGTGTTTTCACAGATGAAATTAGCCAACATTCTACTCGATTTCCAGAGCTTACGCATCCACCCAAGATTTTTCTGGAAACTGCGATTTGTACAGGTATACTCTTGACCCGCAACTCTTTTCTGTTACCGACGAATACTGGTAGGTCTTATGCAAGAAATTATGGAATTTGTCAAAAGCAACCCGATGATGAGTGGTATCTGGGTTGTGCTGCTAGTCGCACTGATTGTGACCACGATTCGATCGGCTATGTCACCGACAAAAAATTTAGAACCTCAAGAGGCCACGGTATGGGTAAACCGCGGTGATGGCGTTTTTGTTGATATTCGTAGTCCGGATGAATTTAAGAAAGGACACATTCACGGATCGGTGTCATTACCGATGGAAAAAATTAAACAAAAAGAACTTTCCTCTATTGAAAAGTTCAAAGAAGCCCCCATTGTGATAGTCTGTGCAACAGGAATGACGGCAAAATCGGCAGTTAGCCAGCTAACGGCTGAAGGCTTTACTCAAGTTGCTGTGCTGCAAGGTGGTATGAACACATGGCGCAGCGCCAAATTGCCGGTTTCGCAGAAAAAATAATAAAATTCGTCTAATACTTAAAAAAGAATAGGAAGTAAAATCATGGCTGAAGAACAGCAAGCAAACGGCGCAGCAGCTGAAAACCAACAGCAGCAAGTACAATTCGCTATTCAGCGTATCTACGCTAAAGACATCTCTTTTGAAACTCCAAGCTCTCCGGCTATTTTCCGTAAAGAATGGAAGCCTGACCTTAAATTAGACCTGAACGTTAAACACGAAAAAATTGAAGACGGTGTTTACGAAGTGGTACTGACTCTGACGGCAACTAACAAAGTTGAAGACGACGTTGCTTTCCTTTGTGAAGTACATCAGGCGGGTATTTTCACTATTGGTGAAGAAGTTCAGGACGGCCAGCTGGCACACATGCTGGGTTCTTTCTGCCCGAACATTTTGTTCCCTTATGCTCGTGAGTGCGTTTCAAACCTTGTTAACCGTGCGACTTTCCCACAGTTGAACCTGGCTCCTGTTAACTTTGATGCGATTTTCCAGCGTCACATGCAGCAGCAAGCTGAACAGGCTCAGGGTCAGCAAACTGCAGACGCGTAAGCAGATACAATAATGCAGACACCTCAGGTGACAGTATTAGGGGCGGGCTCTTACGGGACCGCCCTTGCTATTTGTTTTGCCCGTAAAGGTATTCCTACTACCTTATGGGGGCGGGATGCCGATAAAGTTGCCGTTATGCAAACGGCTCATGAAAACGAAGAGTACCTGCCGGCGTGCCCGTTTCCCGAATCATTAAAGGTTACTGCCGACTTAGGCGAAGCCCTTAAAGACGTGAAAAACGTAGTGGTTGTGGTTCCCAGTCATTCGTTTTCGTCTATGCTGAAGCAGGCAAAACCTTTGTTAGCGGAACATGCCCGCGTTGCCTGGGCAACTAAAGGATTAGAGCCGGACAGTGGGCGTCTTTTGTACGAAGTCGCAGAAGAAACTCTGGGCGACGAGCATCCGCTAGCTGTGTTATCCGGTCCTACTTTCGCTATTGAAATGGCTAAAGGCTTACCTACTGCCATTTCTATGTCGTCAACCGATCAGGCCTTTGTCGAAGAGCTTTCCGGGCTTCTGCATTGTGACCGTTCTTTCCGGGTTTACACCAATAACGACTTTATTGGTGTGCAGCTAGGTGGCGTGGTTAAAAATGTCATAGCTATTGGTGCTGGTATGGCCGACGGTATTGGCTTTGGTGCTAACGCCCGCACGGCGCTTATTACCCGCGGTTTGGCTGAACTTACCCGGTTAGGTCTGAAGTTAGGCGCAAAAAGCGAAACCTTTACTGGTATGGCAGGTTTGGGCGATTTAATTCTTACCTGTACCGACAATCAGTCGCGTAATCGCCGTTTTGGCATGGCTTTAGGTCAGGGTAAAGGAGTTGATGAAGCGCTGAAGAGTATCGGGCAGTCGGTTGAAGGCTACCGTAATACCCGTGAAGTGGTTGCTTTAGCAGCGCGCAACGAAGTGGAAATGCCCATCTGTGAGCAGATATATGCGGTCCTTTACGAAGGCAAAGAACCGCAACAGGCCGCTATCGATTTATTAAGCCGCGAGCGTAAAACGGAGTGATCTGTTTACAGTGATCTGTTTTACGCCTTTATTCACGCACTGATTAGCTGTTGCTCCATTACCTGCCACTGAGCCGAGAAATGCTCGGTCGGTAAACGCTTAAAGTTAGACCGTACAAACTGACTGATTTTGCCATCGGCATAGCTCAGTAATAAGTTCGCTAATACCGCTTCGTCCACAATAAAGCGCTGCTGTTCGCGCATCGCTTTCTCGCGCAGTATTTGCTTAATTGAACTCTCTATACGGTTGAACAAATCTTCCATACGACCACGCAAACGGTCATGTTCACCCATTAATGCATCACCTGTCATAACACGGGTAATACCGGGGTTGCGCTCGGCAAACGTCAGCAATAGCTGCAATATTGCGTGACAGCGGGAGAGGGTGTTTTTCTCCTCGTCCATAATCATGTTAATACGGGTTAGCAGGGTGTCTTCAACAAACTCGATAAGCCCTTCAAACATCCGCGCTTTCGACGGAAAGTGACGATATAAAGCCGCCTCTGAAACGCCTAAATTAGCCGCCAGTTTTGCTGTAGTAATGCGCTGACCCGGACTGGTTTCCAGCATTGCCGCTAAAGCCTGTAAAATTTCTTCACGACGGTTACGTTTTTGTTCTGCCATGACAGTAACTTTCCTTATTTGAGAGGCCAGAATGATTAGTTGCTGTAACTACGAACGACCAGAATGACCAAAACCACCTTCACCACGATCCGTCTCGTGGAACTCTTCAACAATCGACATTTGCGCCTGCACAACCGGTAAAATGACTAGCTGCGCAATACGGTCTCCAGGCTCAAAGGTGTAAGCCTGATTACTGCGGTTCCAGCAGGACACTTTAAGCTCGCCCTGGTAGTCCGAGTCGATAAGGCCGACCAGGTTACCCAGCACCAGGCCGTGCTTATGGCCCAGCCCTGAACGCGGTAAAATAGTGGCCGCATAATTCGGGTCGCCAATGTACATGGCAATACCGGTGCCTATTAACTGAGTTTGTCCTGGCTCAATGGTTAATGGCTGGTCCAGGCAGGCACGCAGATCCATTCCGGCAGAGCCCTGTGTGGCGTATTCAGGAAGCGGGATAGACTGGCCAATGCGGTCATCTAAAATTTTTACTTCGACTTGCGTCATGGAGTTCTCACTTTCTTATTAATTGGCAGTGGTATTAAAATAACGTTTGGCTATCGCGTCGATAATTGCAATAGCCATATCATGCTTGCTCATTGTTGGAAGTGACTGCTCACTGTCCTTACTCAAAATAATGGCGTTATTGCTGTCGCTGTTAAAACCCAGCCCAACCTGACTAACGTCGTTAGCGACAATCATCTGTAGCTGCTTTCGCTCCAGCTTGCGCAGCGCGTTGGCTTTTAGGTTTTCAGTTTCGGCCGCAAACCCAACGGTAAAAGGTGGTTTTTCAGAGCTGGCGACCTGCTGCAGAATGTCCGGGTTTTGCACCAGCTTTAGTTGTGGCGGCTGGTTGTTCTGTTCTTTTTTTATTTTCTGCGAGGCAACCTCAGCAACCCGATAGTCTGACACAGCGGCACAACCAATAAACACATCGCAGTTTGGCAGTTGCTGCTGTACCGCGTTTAGCATTTGTTCTGTGGTTTCTACGTCAACGCGTTGAACGCCGGCGGGCGTGGGCAGTTGCGTTGGCCCGGATACTAAAATGACTTCAGCCCCTGCATGTGCAGCAGCTTCAGCCAGGGCATACCCCATTTTTCCGGAACTGTGATTACTGATGTAGCGCACTGGGTCGATGGCTTCACGGGTCGGGCCTGCGGTAATCACAAAGGTTTTACCCTGCCAGTCTTGCTTGGCTTCAGGGGCTTTTTTTATTAACGCCTGCACAATCTCTGTAGGGTCACTCATGCGGCCGTAACCGACATCGCCACAGGCCTGTTCGCCACTTTCCGGGCCTATCATTTGCACACCACGGCTGAGTAGCGTTTCAATGTTTTCCTGCACCGCAGTAGCCGCCCACATTTGCTGATTCATTGCCGGAGCAATGGCGAGCGGCGCTTTACTGGCTAAAACCAGGGTACTCAACAGGTCATCGGCAAAGCCGTGAGCAATACGGGCAATGGTGTTAGCCGTGGCCGGAGCAATAAGAATAAGATCCGCCCAGCGAGCCAGTTCAATATGGCCCATAGCGGCTTCTGCTGTGGGATCCAGCAGGTCGTCGCTGACCGTAAAGCCGGACACCGCTTGTAAGCTAAGTGGGGTTACGAAGGCTTTGGCACCGGCAGTCAGCACCACACGAACTTCTGCGCCCTGCTCACGCAAACGGCGCACCAGGTCAGGTGCCTTATAGGCGGCAATGCCACCGGTAATACCTAAAAGTATGTGTTTGTTCTGCAGCTGTGCCATGCGAACCCCTTAGTGTTAAGTCGTGTAAAGATAACATGAGACCCCGTGACTGGGTAGATGGTCGTTATACTTCTCTCTTAAGAATTAAGGTAAGAATTAAGGAGAAAAGAATGAGCGTCAAGGAATGGCCCGTTTCGGAACGACCGAGAGAAAAACTGCAGACCCAGGGGGCAGAATACCTGAGTGACGCAGAATTATTAGCTATTTTACTTGGTAGCGGCAGTGGCGGGCAGGACGTTGTCAGTTTTGCGCGTCGTTTACTAAGTGACTTCGGCGGTGTAGGCGCTTTGTTAACAGCCACTCCTGAGCAGCTATTGGCTTGCAACGGCATAGGCCCGGCCCGTGTGAATCAGTTGCGGGTTGTGCTGGAATTGTCACGACGCTACCTGAAATGGCAGCTGGAGCGTTCAGACGGCTTTACCGAACCTACCATGGTCAAAGACTATTTAACCTCACAGTTGCGTCATCAGGGCCGCGAAGTCTTTGCTATTTTACTGCTGGACAGCCAGCACCGGCTGTTACGTTACGAAGAGCTGTTTCAGGGCACCATTAATGCCGCGCCAGTGTATCCACGTGAGGTAATAAAGCTGGTTATGCAGTATAATGCGGCGGCGGTTATTCTGGCACATAATCATCCATCGGGCGTTGCAGAACCCAGCCAGGCTGACCAGCGAGTCACCGAACGAGTTAAAAAAGCCCTGACTTTAATTGATGTAGCGTTGTTGGATCATTTCGTCGTGGGCGCCGGCGATCCAATTTCTTTTGCAGAGCGCGGATTGTTGTAGTTTTGTACTGGCGGTTTGGTTAAAAATCACGTAAAATCCGCACCGAACGATCGATGACGATCAAATTTCCGTCGTATAAGCTTGATTAGAAGGGCAGTTTGCTGTATAAAATGCGCCCTCGGATTTATAGGCAAGGTCACGTTGGGCGACAGGCGAGCTTGCAGCAATTTTGGAGTAAAGACATGTCACAAGTATGCCAAGTTACAGGTAAGCGTCCGGTAGTCGGTAACAACCGCTCGCACGCACGCAATGCGACTAGACGTCGCTTCCTGCCGAACCTTCAATCGCACCGCTTTTGGGTAGAAAGCGAGAAGCGTTGGGTTAAGTTACGCATTTCTACTAAAGGTATGCGTATCATTGATAAAAACGGTATCGATACGGTATTAGCGGATCTCCGCGGCCGTGGTGTTAAGGTTTAAGGAACTAAATTATGCGCGATAAGATTCGTTTAGTGTCATCTGCTGGTACAGGTTACTTCTATACCACAGACAAAAACAAACGCACCATGCCAGAAAAAATGGAGATCAAAAAATTCGATCCAGTGGTTCGTAAGCATGTGATCTTCAAAGAAGCTAAAATCAAGTAATTGGTTTCAAAGCTTACAAAAAACCCAGCTTCGGCTGGGTTTTTTATTGGGTGGCGTTTGAGTTTATCGTGGCGGGTCAATAATGCCCGAGATGCTGGCATTAATACGGAACCAGCCGGTAATACTGAAGCGGTCACGCTCGGAACGTTGTACTTCATGCACGAAGCGGTCACTTAAAAACACCACTAAACGCCCTTGTTTAGGCAATACGGTTTCCAGCACCTGTCCCTTGTCGCCATAAATAACCAATTGCCCACCGTCGGTCTCCTGCCATTCAGGGTTCAGGTAAAACACAGTTGTTAGCACTCGGTTGCTTCTGCCTTTAAACGCATCCAGATGTTTTTTATAAAACGCGCCTTTAGGGTAATGTGCCAGGTGGCATTCGTAATCGAACAGGCCAAGAAAGAGCTCGCGGTTAAATTCGTGGCGTAACTCATCCATAATGCTTAGGTAGTCTTTATGACGCGGTTCTTCCGGAGTTAACCAGTAAATACGGTCGTTACGAACCATGGTATTAATGGTCTGGTTTTGCTGGCGGCCAATACCGGCCAGGTTCCAGTATTGCGCTGGTAATTGCTGAGCGTATTGATACAGAGCCTGCGAACGCTGCGGCTGCAGGAAATTATCGATAATGCAGTAGCCGTGGTCGGCAACTTTGTCGATAATATCAGATAGCACCATAACGCAATAAAGCTCCGTATTTTGTTGTCGCGCGAGAATATAGGGTATTCTGTCTCTAGTAACAAGGAGTACGGCAACAAGAGAATTATTCGAACCTTAGCACAAAGAGCGCAAGCCGATGAAAGTGAATGAGAAGCGAAAAATATTTGGACTGACCATGACCCGAAGAGCATGGAACAACGTTCTGGTTTACGTGATATTAATTATCATGGTGGTGTTCTGGTATGTCGCTCCGCCGGTTAAAGAAGAGGCGGCTGACAGCATCGGGCAAGAGGCTGAATCGGGCGAAGTCATTGGCTTAATACCGAATGATGGAAACTTGAGAGCAATACAAATTGACCAACTGAAGTTAGCGTTAAATGATGGACAATGGCAATGTCAGTCTCCATGTCGTTTATCGGAAAAAGCGTCCGCCAGCGTCGCTGAAAATTGGTTGGCATTAACCATGACGCCAACCGAACAGTCAGCTGAAAATTTGATAACGGAAGTTTATTTTGGTTTTGTCGGGGGCGAAGAAGCACGTGTTGAGTTATACGCAGACCCCGAGTTGATGATCCGCTTGCCGAATCAGCAGCAGAATTATCGCGTAATAGAATTTACTGCCAGTCAGTTACTGGGTCATTAAGGAAGTTATCGATTTATGCCAGAGTTACCCGAAGTTGAAGTCAGCCGTTTAGGCATTTCTCCACACATTGAAGGTCGCACAATTAAGTCGGTTAAGGTTCACGATAAGCGCCTGCGCTGGCCGGTCCCTGAAACTGTGCATCAGGTCGAAGGACACGTGCTGCGTTCGGTCAGCCGCCGCTCAAAATATTTGCTCTTACAGACAGATAATGGCTGCCTGATATTGCATTTGGGTATGTCGGGTAAGCTGCGTGTGGTTCCAGCCGAAACAACTCACTACAAACATGACCATATTGATATTGAGTTCGATAACGGGCAAACCCTGCGTTTAAATGATCCGCGCCGTTTTGGCGCTTTGTTATACAGCGAGAGTGATGTAAGCGGGCATGAACTGCTAAGCCAGCTTGGTCCGGAACCGTTAACCGACGCGTTTAATATCGACTATTTATTTGAGCGCTCACGCGGGCGTTCGCAGTCGGTGAAAACCTTTCTTATGGATAACAAAGTTGTGGTGGGTGTAGGTAATATTTACGCGAACGAAGCTTTGTTTAAGGCGTGTATAAACCCAAAGCGAGCGGCCGGGAAAATCAGTAAAGTGCGCTACCAGAAACTGGTGCCGATAATAAAAGAAACCCTGGCAAGCGCTATAGAGCTGGGCGGCACTACCTTAAAAGATTTCACTCAAGTGGACGGTAACCCGGGCTATTTCGCTCAAAAACTTCAGGTTTACGGGCGTGGCGGTAAGCTTTGCATGGTGTGCAGTAACCGGTTGAAAGAAATTCGTCTGGGTCAGCGCAGCACCGTGTACTGCACCCAGTGCCAGCGCTAGTTTGGTTTTTAACTCTTAGTTCTCAACAACCTTCAGCAATTCACTGACAAAGCGCTCCGGTTCCGAAATAAACGGGGCGTGTGCGCTTTTGGTGAATACCACAGCTTTTGACTCCGGCGCCAGTGCGGAAATATCGTCGATAGCGCGCTCCGGAACCAGGCTGTCCAGGCGTCCGTAAAAACGGTTAAAGGGCACTTCAATGCCGGGTAGTTGCTGGCGCAAATCTGCGGTTTGTAATATGGCCAAGGACTGTTTCAGCACATCCTGGTCAGGCATTGGCTTGGTAAATATCAGCTGTTTTACCTGCTTAACCTGTTCGCGTGCGTCCTCGCTGCCCATGGCCTGAATCGCTAAAAAACGCTCAATGGTCTTTTTAAAGTTGCTGTCCAGTTGCTGTTGAAACTGCTCCAGAATGGTCGGCTTAATGCCCGCCCAGTCGCTGTTTTCCACAAAGTGCGGTGACGATGCAACGGTGGTTAGGGACATAACCCGGTCAGAATGCGTCAGCGCAATTTGTGTCGCAATTAACCCGCCTAAAGACCACCCCATTAAATGAAAGCGTGGCGGCAGGGCTGGCATAATTTGTTCAATAAAACTTTCCAGTGACACCTCATTCTCTGATGACCAGACAGAGTCGCCAAAACCGGGCAGGTCGACGCAATACAACTGAAAGTGCTCGCTTAATGCCGGTACCACGGGTTGCCAGATGTTCGAATTCATTCCCCAGCCATGGAGTACAACAATAGGGGTTCCTGTACCACAGCACGTTACCGAAAGACTCACTATACTACCTGTCCGAGTTATTAATTAAGGGGTGGTATGCTAGCGTTTTTACAGCGTTTCGCCAATGCTTTTGAGTTGGGCACATGCTGGAGTTGCGGTTATTCTAAGGTGGCCGCTGCAAGCCTTTGCCCTTATTGCGAAGAAGCACTGCCGCGTTGGTATCCGCGTTGTTGTCAGCATTTGTCCGATATTGAACAGCATTTAGTGGCGGAGCAGAAGCCGTGCCGCTACTGGTACGGTGCATTGCGCTGGGAGCCGCAGGTACAACAGCTTATTACTCAGTTTAAATTTCGCTATAAAGCCGAGCTGGCCCCTTTACTGGCAAACCAGTTAGCGGCTCATTTACGCCTTTGCTATCGCGAAGAGCCACTGCCAGACTGCGTTGTTGCGGTACCTATGACGCAACAAGCCTGGCGTAAAAGAGGCTTCCACCAGACTGCGTTACTGGCGCGGCATGTGTCAGTGGCTCTTGAGTTACCTTACATTGCGGGCGGGTTACGTAAAATACGGGCCGTGCCCATGCAGCATATGGCATCAAGGGCATTACGCTGGGAGAACAGTCGGGGCAGCCAACTCGCTTTACAGGATTTTAGTGGCTGTACGGTAGCGGTTGTGGACGACGTGCTGAGTACCGGCGCCACTATGATGGCAGCAGCCGATGCGCTCTACAAAAAAGGGGCTAGAGCGGTGGATGCGTGGGCGGTTGTCTATAACCAGCACGACTAGAAACTGCAGGGCGTTTCGGTTACACTATACCCTAGTAATTTACTCAGGTATAAGCCGTGAGGTCAGTATTTATGATTCGTATTTCAGAAGCAGCGCAGTCCCACTTTAAGAAGCTATTAGCCGATCAGCCCGATGGCACGTGTATTCGTGTATTTGTGGTTAACCCCGGTATGGCAAACGCAGAGTGTGGTGTTTCTTATTGCCCGCCAGATTCGGTCGAGCCGGACGACGAGCGTCTGCCGTTTAATGGTTTTGACGCCGTAGTGGATTCAGGCAGTGCGCCTTTTTTAGAAGACGCCGCTATTGATTTTGAAGAGCAGGAAATGGGCTCTCAGTTAACCCTTAAAGCACCTAACGCCAAAGCGCGTAAAGTTGCCGATGACGCCCCATTAATTGAGCGGGTAGAGTACGTTATACAAGCTGAAATTAACCCGCAATTGGCTAGCCATGGCGGTCAGGTAATGATTTCGGAAATTACTGATGACGGCGTTGCTATTCTGCAATTCGGCGGTGGCTGTAATGGTTGCAGTATGATTGACGTAACGCTGAAAAACGGCATTGAAAAAGAGTTGCTTGAGCGTTTCCCGGAAGAAGTGAAAGGCGTGCGTGATATCACTGATCATGAGCCCGGAGAACACTCCTACTACTAGACCTTTCGATTATACAACTTAGTATCTTTCGATTTTTTAATGTTATAAAAATGTGATCCCTTGCACAAATAATGCTCGTAACGATATTTGCCTAATCAATACGAGGATTTAAATTATGCAAGGGATCAAAAAACTGGGTGTCATAGCGACATCGCTTTTTCTCATCACAGGTTGTGACTGGTTCGACAGTGACAATGACGATACTAACACACCACCTCCTGAAGCTGAATCAAGCTTTGTACGGGTACACCACACCTCTGCCGATTCACCCAACGTTAATGTTTTAGCAGGTGAAACCGCATTATTAGAAAATGTGCCTTACCATACATCTTCCGGCGTTCTGGAAGTTGATGCCGGTGACTATGACATTACGGTTCAGGGTATTTTACCCGATGAAAGTACTGTTGATGCTATTGGTCCGGCGTCCTTAACTTTTGCTGCTGATACTCGCTACGAAGTTTTTGCTGCCGGTCAGCTGGGTGACGAGTCTTTAGAGCCATTGGTTCTTTCTAACCCTGTATCGGATGTTGCGGCAGGTGAAAGCCGTATTCAGGTGGTACATGTTGCGTATGGTGCGCCGACTGTCGATGTGTATTTGACAACTCCGGACGCTGAGTTAAGCAGTGCCTCAGCTACTTTAACGCTTGCTTACGGCGAAGACAGTGGTCAGGTTGATGTGGAAACCGGTGACTACCGCATTCGTTTAACCGGTGCGGGTGACGATGCAGTAATTTACGACTCAGGAACCGTGAGCCTGGCTGACGGTGGTGATTATATTATTGCCGCAACCAATAATGTTGCTGCTAATTCTGCGAATTCACCCGTTACTCTGCAAGTGAGCGACGGTGAAACAACCACCTTAATCAATGATGCAGACGCTGGTGCGGATGTTCGCGTCGTGCACGCCGTAGCTGATGCACCGAATGTTGATGTGACATTAAACGATGCCGCCGATCCTCAAATTGCAGATCTGGCATTTTTAAGTGCGACAGATTACTTAAACCTGGAAGCCGCTGAATACAGTGTTGATGTTGCTGCCGCCGGAGGTTCTCCCGTAGTGCTTGAGGACCTGCCTCTGGAAGTAGAAAACGCAATGAGTTATTCAGTTTATGCTGTCGGTGAACTGAGTACTATTGGTCTGCAAGTGTTGACTGAAGAACGTCGCAGCGTGGCGACTGAAGCTAAAATACAGTTGGTTCATGCTGCACCCAGTGCCGGTAATGTTGATATCTACGTAACGGCAACAGACGACATTAGTGGCGCAGACGCTGCCTTTACCGATGTTCCGTTTGACGCAGAAGGTCTGGTGAGCACAGGTAATGTTGCTTTAACACCAGGTGACTACGTGGTTACTGTAACGGCAACAGGTACGCAGGACATTGCTATTCAGACGCCTTTACTGACATTAGAAGGCGGTGGCATCTATACGGCAGTTGCGGTTGATGCAACTGACGGAGGTTTGCCACCACAGCTTATCCTGATGGATGACCTGGCGAACTAAAGTATTTAAGCCAAATTGCCTGGGTAATACCACGCATGAATAAAAAGCCGCTGAGAGCTAACCACAACCCGTGGTTCTCCAGCGGCAATCCCGCCCACCATAAAGGCAGAAAGCCAATTAAAGCGCTTAATATCATCGTATTACGCATACCACGGCTGAACGATAAACCAATGAAAACACCGTCAAACCAATAGCTCCAGTGAGCAATGAGTGGCAACACCACTATCCATGGCAGGTAGTTTTCGGCAACCCGGATAATTTCAGGAATATCGGTAATAAGGCGAATAATTGCACTGCCGGCCAGGGCAAAAACCAACGTATAAACCACAGCAAAGAGTGATGACCAGAGCAAAGTAATTTTGCACCAGTAACGGATTTTATCGTAGCGCTTCTGACCTTTAGCTTCGCCAGCTAAAGCTTCCACAGAATAAGCAATGCCGTCTAAGCCCAGCGATATCAACATAAGAAATTGCATTAGTACGGCGTTAACCGCCACCATGGTACTGCCGTAGCGAGTGGCGTAGCCGGTCATGGTTGCCATACAGAGCTGCAGTATCAGACTGCGTATAAAAATATTACCGTTAACGCCTAAAAACTGACGCAGCTGCTGAAACTTCAGCTGCCAGTGGCGTAAGTGCCAGCCCAGCGCGCGGGCGGTCCAGTAGAAGCCGACAATAGCGGTCACCCACTCAGCACTAAGCGACGCCCAGGCGGCACCTTTTACATTCAGTCCAAAGCCGAGGATTAGTATCACATCCATCACCACATTCACGGCGTTGGTGATTATCACCAGAAGCATGGCTTTGCGGCTGTTTTGTCGGCCTAATAATACCCCCAGAGCGACCAGCGTTATCAGCGAAGCCGGTGCAGACCATAGGCGTATTTCGATGTAATCGCGGGCGTAGCCTTCGAGCTCGACAGAGGGGGCGATAACCCACATGGCTAAGTCATTAATTAAAGGGCTGGCAACCGCTATTAAAACACCTAAACCCAGCGCAATAATAATGCCGTTATTAAAGTGCTGGCGCTGAGCATGTATGTCATCGGCACCGTATGACTGAGCTATGTAACCGGTTGTGGCCATGCGCAGAAACACCGCCAGCAGATAGATAAAACTGACCACCATGGCACCAACGGCAACAGCCGACAAGTAGATAGCGTCCGGCAAATGACCTATGATGGCAGTATCGACCAGACCGAGAAGGGGCGCAGCAATATTGGAAATAATCATTGGCAGGGCAATCGCAAAAACGCGGCTGTGATCTGACAGCGAAAATCCAAACAGCTTGTGCATAACTATCCTTAAGTAAACTCGGTTAAAAACGGCTTTTATACTTTATCAGGAGTCAGTATGAAGATGTTGAACAAAATGACGTTGAGTGCCGCGTCGGGGTTATTGCTGGGGTGCTCACCCTTGGCTCAGGCAGGCAGCGCCGACAGTGTGGTGCTGCTGCAGTATCACCATGTGAGTGACTCAACTCCGGCTGTTACCTCTATTGACCCGGAGACTTTTCGTGAGCATCTGCAATACCTGCAGGAGCACAACTTTAACGTTATTGATATTACTGACGCTCGTGATGCCATTGAAAAAGGCGAAGAGCTTCCCGAAAAAGCCGTTGTTATAACCTTCGACGACGGCTACCAAAACGTCTATGAAAACGCTGTAAAGGTTCTGGAAGAGTTTGAAATGCCCTATACGGTGTTCGTTAACCCTGAGCTCTTGCGTAAGCACAGCGGCCATTACATGGGCTGGGAAGAGCTTAAAGAAATTCAGCAGAACGGGGCGACTATTGCTAACCACGGGCAGACTCACGCACACCTTATTCGCAAGCAGGAAGGTGAGAGTGGTGAAGAATGGCGCGAACGTATGCATTACGATGTTATTACCGCACAAGAAGCCATTGATGAGAACTTAGGCGAACAGCAGAAGTATTTTGCCTATCCTTACGGTGAGTACAACAACGAGTTGCGAGCTTTACTGGATGAATGGGGCTTTCTGGCCTTTGCTCAGCATTCAGGCCCATGGTCTAAGTGGAGTGAGGATACTGTTATTACGCGTTTTCCTGCGTCTGGTATCTACGCGAACTTAAATACGCTGAAAGCCAAGTTGAATTCGAAAGCCATGCCGGTAAGTGCTTACCAACCGGAAGAGCCTTTAGTCGCACATGAAAATAAGCGCCCAACGATTAGCGTAACGCTGGAAGCGGGCGATACACTAAACGATATGCGTACCGATGCGCTGCAATGCTTTGCCGGAGGTTCAGTCTTAAAACCTGAATGGGAAAGCGATACTCAGTTTAGTGTGACGCTTGAAAAGGACATTAACATTGGGCGCTCACGCGTCAATTGCACGGCACCCAGCGCATCAGAGTCTCGTTACTATTGGTATTCCGTAGCACTTATCCGTCCGAACGAGTCAGGCAGTTGGCCTGACTAATTGGCGATAATGGCAAAATCTTTTGCCAGTTGTTCCATGTCGACTACCGGTATTTCCCCACGTTGGTGGTCGGCATTAAATATCGCTTTACGGTGCCCGTTCGGGTTAACCAGAATAATAGCGGCGCTGTGGTTAACCAAGTAATTTTCCTCGCCTTCATCGGGAATGGAATACATTAAGCCTAAATCACGTACGAAAGGGAACAGCTCTTTGTGCTCGGCTCGCACACCAACAAAGTCGTCACCAAAATAGTTAACGTATTGAGTTAAACGTTCAATGTCATCACGCTGAGGGTCAACTGAAATCATCCAGACTTTCACCGGTTTAGACACTTCTTCCTGTAATGAAGGTAGCACCCCTTTGAGATCCGACATGGTGGTTGGGCAGATATCAGGACAGAAGGTATAACCGGTAAAGAGTAAGGTCCACTGACCTTTCAGTGCATCGTTTTCAATAGCGCCGTCGGCTGTGCTGTTTAACTTAAATGATTTTAACGCACGAGGCGGCTCATAAATTAAAGCTTCCGGCTTTTCTTCGGGCCAAAAGTTGTAAACTGCGAACCCTGCAGCAAGGGCGATAAGCGCAGCCAGCAGCGTAACGATACGACTCATGTCTTACTCCAGTTATACGTAATGATCGACCAGTAAAATCACAAACAGCAGCATGAGGTGCCAGATAGAGAAGGCAAACATGTTAAAGGCTGTTTTCTTGCTGGGCGAGTATTTCAACTTCCAGGCGTAAGCCAAGAAAATAGCATTAAGCACACTGACGCCGACCAGATAAATCATTCCTGTCATGCCAATTAAAAACGGCATAAGGCAAACCACGGTCAGCAAAACGGTGTACAGAAAAATACAGGTTTTGGTGAACTCAATACCATGGGTTACCGGCAGCATTGGCACTTTAGCGCGGGCATAATCTTTAGCGCGGTGTACCGCCAGAGCCCAGAAGTGGGGCGGGGTCCAGGTGAAAATGATCATCACCAGCAGTACCGCTGGCGCGTTAATTTCGTTGGTCACCGAGGTCCAGCCCAGTAACGGTGGTGCAGCACCGGCTAAACCACCAATAACAATGTTCTGCGGCGTTGCGCGTTTTAAGAACATGGTATAAACCACAGCGTAACCCACCATACTGGCAAAGGTTAACCAGGCAGTTAATGGATTAACCCAGGCATACAGGGTCACAAAACCAATGACACCTATAGATGCAGCGAACGTGGTGACTTTTGCAGGTGACAAATTTCCCTGAGGCAGCGGACGCCGAAGTGTGCGCGCCATTTTTGCGTCAATATGGCGGTCAACCAGGTGATTAATGGCGGCCGCAGCGGCAGACATGAGTCCAATACCAGTCAGCGCCGGCACTAGTACTTTCAGCGACACCAGTTCTTCAGTGGCCAGACACATGCCAACCACGGCGGTGAGTAACAGCAAGGCGACGACACGGGGCTTGGTCAGTTCAAGGTAGTCCCGCCAATGAGCGTTGCGCGTTTTTGTTATATTATTTGTGGCAACGGATTGCATAGTTTCAACTCCTCTACGCTTTTCTGGACAAGTTGTAGTTCAACGCGACCAGCGACAGCAACAATAAAGCCCCTACGGCATTATGTGCCACTGCATTCCAAAGCGGTAATTGAAAGACTACGTTACTAATACCCAGCAGAATTTGCAAAGATAATAACAAGCCAATAACAATTAATGAGCGCCGGAAAAAGTGCGACTTCGCTTTTCGCCAGCATTTAAAGAGTAGAGTACAAATCACTAAAAAAGTAATAATAGCGCCCACTCTGTGCATTACGTGCATAGTCATACGGTCGTTGTAGTCATGAGCACCGTATTGATAGGTGTCAGCCTCGGGTATGCTGAAGGCTCCGGCAAAGTCTAGCTGCGCCGTCCAGTTACCTTCGCAAAAAGGTAGCTCAGTGCAGGCTACGGCGGCATAGTTTGCAGCAACCCAACCACCTAAGGCTATTTGACCAATAACCACCAGTAGCGTAAAAAATGCCAGCCCCCGATAGCGCCTGAGTTCCGGGTCACCACCGGCCAGCCGAAATGACGACAGCCGCAGCGAGAGCAGATATAGCAGCGATATAACCGAAAAGCCGCCCAGCAAATGCCCCATGACTATGAGCGGTTGGAGGTTCATGGTAACTGTCCACATACCCAGAGCCGCCTGAAATATTACTAGCCCGAGAAGCAAAGTGGGCAATTTAACCGGAGTCGGGTAATGACTGTAGCGACGGCTTTTAACCCAGGAAATAATGGCAATGGTCAATATTAATAACCCCAGGGTGCCAGCAAAGTAGCGGTGCACCATTTCGTTCCAGGCTTTGGCGTGCTCCACAGGTGCATCCGGGAACCTAAGTTCCGCCTGCTGAATGTGCTCCTCCTGCGATGGTACCTTCAAAAAACCGTAGCAGCCGGGCCAGTCAGGACAACCCAGGCCTGCTTCAGTGAGCCGGGTAAAGGCGCCAAGAACAATAACGATAAAAGCAAAAAAAACACTAATTTTTACCAGTAAACGCATGTCATTTCCCTACCCAATTCTGGACAATTTAAGCAGTTTGCGAAGATCCGCCAGCACGTTTTTACCTTCCGTTATCATTTGCTCTTTGTCCTCATGGGTGGGGTAATACAGCATGACGTTATGCATCGGGTCGATAATAAACAAGGTGTTTTCGGGCAGAGCTGAAAGTTGTTCGATCAGTTCAGGCGTTACCAGCTGGGTAATATGCGGGGCACTATGATTAAAGCCAGCCTGAAGGCTTTCGCTTTGGTGCAACACTACAGGGGTTAGCCTATCGGTGTCTTTGCCAATAGCGACATCGATTTGGTTCATAACGTATAAAGCATTTTCGCAGGTGATTGCACAGTTCTGCGGGGCGATATATCCTACTTGCCAACCTTCTGGTAGCTGTTCGGCTTGTTGTTCTAAGGTAATGGTGGGTTGCAATAAAAAGCCTTTATTGGTTCCCGCCTCATACCAGTTTTGAGACAAAAAAAGCCACGCGGCCAAAACGGGGACTATAAAAGCAAGGAAAACAATAATCATGGAACGGCGAGAGCGATTCAGGGAGCTCATCGGGTCTCCTCTTTTTTTGGTTGTTTATTCAGTTTTATAACAGCAAATACAAAAATCACCAAGCACGCAATGGCCAGCGAAAACCACTGAACAGCGTAACCCTGATGTTTTTGCGGCGACATTACCTGGGGTTTCCAGTTACGTTGCCAACCCAGGGTGTCTGGTGATTTCAATAAAAAGGTGTAGTCGGTTAACGGAATGTCGAGTTCCTTACTAATGGCGTTAGGCTGAAACTCTTGTACTCGTATTCGGTCATCAGCTAACTCGGTTTCATAAGTATTACTGACAAATTTGTTGTTCGAGGGAAAGTACAGGTAGCCCGTAAGATTCTGTCTACTCTCGGGAATATCTATTTCGGGCAGTTCTTGCCGGGATGCAGGAGCAGGTACCCAGCCCATATTAACAGGAATGTAATTATTGGGTTTGGCGTCAGGGCGAAACAAGGCAATAACGTGATAGCCGACAATGCCATCGGTCATTTTATTATCGAGAAAAAAGACCGGTTGTTTAACAAATTCGCCTTCCATTTTGGCAAAAAGAAAGCGATCAGACTTAGAAGATATTGTTCCTAGCTGAGACAGTGCCGTTGCATCCCCTTTCGATTGTTGCTGTTCGTAATCGGAAAATAGCTTACGTTTTTCTTCCGCGCGCTCTAGTTGCCAAAAACCTAACTTGACCAACAGCGCAATTGTCAGCAGAGTAACTAAGGTAGCGATAAGAGGAAAACGTATGTTGGTCTTTTTTAAAATCATTATTGTACTACTGCTGGTTTATATGGTGGTGAATCTGTTCCGCGCACTGTTCAGTATGCTGCGGAACGACCCAAACAAGCCACCCATGTCCCATTATCTGGGGAAACGGGTGGGAGTAGCCGCTGTTATTCTGGTGATACTGATAGCGGCGACGGTTAGTGGCTTTTTACCTTTAAACCCGCGCCCCTATTAGACGGGGCGTTTTTTTAGAGTATGTAAACCACGACGAACAGGCATAACCAAACGACATCAACAAAGTGCCAGTACCAGCTGGTCGCCTGAAAAGCGAAGTGGTTATCTGGTGTAAAATGCCCCTTCAAAACCCTCAGGAACATGATGATAAGCATCACGGTTCCTAAGGTTACGTGCATACCGTGGAACCCGGTGAGCATATAAAAGGTGTTGCCATAAACACCGGAATCAAGCGTTAGATTTAAATCTTGGTAGGCATGCACATACTCAGCGCCTTGCAGATAGAGGAAAATGCAACCCAGAATAATGGTAACGCCCAGCATTGCGGTTAGCTGTTTACGTTTATTTTGTTCCAGGCCTGTGTGAGCAAAGTGACAGGTCACTGAACTGGCCAACAAAATAAGCGTGTTGATAGCCGGCAGACCATACCAACCCATAGCCTGGGTTTCAGTGCCGCCTGGTGTTTTTACCAACGGCCATTGCGCAACAAACTCTGGCCACAGAACCTCATTGGTCATAGCATTGTTACTGTCTCCTCCCAGCCACTGAACGGCAATAACGCGAGCGTAGAAAAGGGCACCAAAAAAAGCAGCAAAGAACATGACTTCGGAGAAAATAAACCAGCTCATACCTTGTTTGTAGGAGTCGCCGAGTTGGTTACTGTATTTACCGCTCATGGATTCGTTGATTTGGTCACGAAACCAACCAAAGAGCATGACGGCTATAACGACTAAGCCAATGGTCAATACAGTACTGCCATAACCATCCTGCTCTTTGCTCATATCAATAACAGTGTGTCCAGCGCCCCAGGCAATTAAGCCTAGCCCAACTGCACCAACAATTGGCCAGGGACTGGAAGCAGGAACATAATAACTTTGTTGTTCTGCCATAACGTCGTTTCCTTATTCTGTTTTTAACAGCTGAGCAATTGCTTCAGCCGACGTATTGGCTGTCATATCGTACAACGTGTATGACAGGGTAAATGTCGTAATATGATCGGGTATGTCCGGGTCCAGATAAAACTGCATTGGCATTTCTGTTTCAGCGCCGGCGGCCAGGGGTTGCTGGTTGAAACAAAAACACTCGACTTTATTCAGGTAAAGAGAGGCTTCCGCCGGCGCAACCGACGGAATGGCCTGAGTAATCATATTCGATGAAGTTGGGTTGCTAGCTAAGAAGTTAACAACTCTGGTCTCGCCTGGATGAACCTCTACTTGTTTTATTGAAGGTTCAAATTTCCATGGAAGACCTTTGGCATTGCGGGTTATAAACTGCACCCTGATGGTCCGGGACTCATCCACTTCGTTTTGTTGGTAGACCGCCGCTTCATTGCTGGTACGGCCGTTAAAGCCGGTCACTTCACAAAAAGCGTTGTAAAGTGGTACCAGCGCGAAGCCAAAAGCAAACATCCCGGCGACTGTCAGTAACAGTCGCTTAACCAGAATGCTGTTGTCAGGACGCTGAGACATAACTTATCACTCCACTTTTGGTGGTTTTTCGAAGGTGTGATAAGGCGCTGGTGACGGCACTGTCCATTCCAGACCTTCTGCACCTTCCCAGGGCTTAGCTGGCGCTTTTTCACCACCTCTGGCGCATTTTATTACTACCCACAGGAAGATAAGTTGCGACAGACCGAAGGCAAAGCCACCAATACTTGCTATTTGGTTAACGTCTGCAAACTGTGTTGCGTAGTCTGGTATACGGCGGGGCATACCGGCTAAGCCTGCAAAGTGCATTGGGAAGAACAGCACGTTTACGGAAATAAGCGATGTCCAGAAGTGCGTTTTCGCCAGCGTGGTGTCATACATATGGCCAGTCCATTTAGGTAACCAGTAATAGGCTGCTGCCATAATGGAGAAAATGGCACCTGTTACCAGAACATAATGGAAGTGGGCAACGACGAAGTAGGTATCGTGATACTGAAAGTCAGCGGGAATAATAGCCAGCATTAAGCCGGAGAAACCACCGATGGTAAACAGGATGACAAACGCCAGAGCAAACAGCATGGGAGTCTCAAATGTCATTGAGCCACGCCACATGGTGGCCACCCAGTTAAATATTTTAACCCCGGTGGGAACCGCTATGAGCATGGTGCAGTACATAAAGAAGAGCTCTGCGGCCACTGGCATACCGGTGGTGAACATATGGTGAGCCCAGACCAGGAAGGACAGTAAGGCAATGGCCGCCGTGGCATATACCATGGAGGAGTAGCCGAACAATCGTTTGCGGGCAAAGGCCGGGATAATTGCTGAAATGATACCGAAGGACGGTAAAATCATGATGTAAACTTCCGGATGCCCAAAGAACCAGAATATATGCTGGTACATCACTGGGTCACCACCGCCAGCGGCGTCAAAGAAACTCGTACCGAAGTATTTGTCGGTAAGCAACATGGTAACGGCACCCGCCAGTACTGGCATTACGGCAATAAGCAGAAAAGCCGTAATAAACCAGGTCCAGACGAACAATGGCATTTTCATGTAATTCATGCCCGGTGCGCGCATGTTCATAATAGTAACGATGACGTTAATAGCGCTCATAATGGATGAAATACCCATAATGTGTACTGAAAATACGAACAATGCCGTTGAATCCGAGCTGTAAGTTGTTGAAAGCGGTGCGTAAGCTGTCCAGCCAAATGCCGGGCCTCCACCTTCCATAAACAAAGAACCCAATAAAACCATGAAAGCAAAAGGTAAAATCCAGAAACTCCAGTTATTCATCCGGGGCAGCGCCATATCTGGTGCGCCAATCATCATGGGGATCATCCAGTTAGCCAAACCCGTAAAAGCAGGCATAACTGCGCCGAAAATCATAACCAGACCATGTACTGTGGTCATTTGATTAAAGAATTGTGGCTCAACAAGCTGCAGCCCAGGTTGGAACAGCTCGGCGCGGATGACCATCGCCATAGCACCGCCCACCAAAAACATGGTGAAACTTAGCCATAGGTACATTGAACCAATATCTTTATGGTTAGTTGTAAATAGCCAGCGACCAATACCAGACGGCTTATGATCGTGGTGTGTATCGTGATGTGTTTCTTCCACTACAGTGCTCATCACCGTCTCCTTATTGATTCATGACTTCGTTAATATCGGCGGCCTGAATCAGGTCTCCGGTATCGTTACCCCAGGCATTACGCTCATAGGTGATAACCGCGGCTAATTCGCGCATGGAAAGTTGACTTCCAAAGGCTTGCATTGCGGTGCCGGTAACGCCGTTAACGACGGTGTCGATGTGTTTATCTTTGGCTTCAGGATCCACTGCGATACCGGAACCCGCAAGTGCAGGGAAGGTGCCGTCAACGCCTTGACCGTTAGCCTGGTGACAAGCAGAGCAGGTACTGTTGTAAATTTTTTCACCGAGATCCATGAGTTCGTCTTCTGACATTTCCATGGCAAGCAATTCTTGTTCACGTTCCCGTGCCTTGCGTTGCTCTTCCTCTTTCTCAGTAATCCACTTTTCGTATTCAGCTGGTTCTTTAGCTATAACAACGACGGGCATAAAACCATGATCTTTACCGCAAAGCTCTGCGCACTGACCCCGATAAATACCCGGTTCATCGACCCTGGTCCAGGTTTCGTTAATAAAGCCCGGGTTAGCGTCTTTTTTTACGGCAAAGTCAGGAACCCACCAGCTGTGAATAACATCGTCCGATGTAACCAAAAAACGTACCTTCCTGTCAGTCGGAATAACCAGGGGACGGTCCACCTCCAGCAAGTAGTTCTCGCCTTTTTCAAACTGATTATTAATTTGCTCCTGCTGAGTGGCTAAACGACTAAAGTATTCAACATCGTTTTCAAAGTATTTGTAATGCCATTTCCACTGCGACCCAGTTATCTGAACCGTCACGTCTGCATCTGCCGTGTCTTCCATGGCAATGAGTGTGGTTGTTGCCGGCACAGCCATGCCTGCGAGAATAAGTAGAGGCACTATAGTCCAGGCAATTTCTACTTTGACGTTTTCGTGGAAATTTGCAGGTTTAGGGTTTTTCGACTTCCGATGGCGGATTATCGAAATGAACATGAGACCAAATACAATCGCACCAATGACACAGCAGATGTAAAAGATAATCATATGGAGATCGTAAACTTGGTTACTCACTTCAGTGACACCTTGGGTCATATTGAGACGCGACTGAGCAACAGCCGGTAGACTCGTTAGCGCCAATAGTGCCCACAAAGGCTTCATTTTCACGTGGCTTCTCCTCTTATTCTTCAATGAGACAGCAAAGCAAGTTTTGCTAGCCTGAATTAGAAGAACAAAGAGGTAAGCAGAAAAAGGTACAGCTTCTCCCCAGAAATCGCTTTCTCTACTGACTCTTTGTTGTAGTTATCGTTATTATATTATTTTTATAATCGGGTACTGCATTTATTAACGAATTTACAACCAAAGATCCAGATCAAATCACGCGAACGAACAAAAAATAAGCGGATCTGTTAAAAAAAGGCTGCGAAAGCAGCCTTGGGGAAGAAAACACACTAACAAAGGTGGGGTTAGTGCAGGTGGGATGTCAGTGTGTTTTTATCAAACAGGAAATATTGTGTTTCACTTAATTTACTGGCCATTTTTGCACGCTGCCAGGTACGGCTGGAAACCGAATCGAGATAACCGATAACCATACTACTGGTACCTGCTAGTAAAGCCTGTTCCAGCGCCCATTCACAACGTTCGACAGAATGACTGCGTAACCAGCGGATTTGAGATTCAGCTACGCCACAGGCAATAAGTTGCTGAATGACGTTTTTATCGCCACCAATAACTGTTATCCACTGGCTCGGTTTTTGTTGCAAAGCCCGCTGTACAACCGGAGACAGGCTATCGACGTCAAATGAATCCTGACTGCGTTTCGCGTCTACAGGGAAAGGCGACACCGGCGCTTCGGCAGTCCACAAACCCGGGTGATGTAGTTTTTGCTGATATTGAGTTTTCATAAGGTCGCTCCGTTTCTGATCACACCCACCGCAAGCCCTTCAATGGCAAAAACTTGCTCGGCAAGGTTGACAGTAATGGTAGAGAAATCTTCATTTTCAGGATGAAGCAAAATAGTTTTTCCGCGCTGTTCAAAACGCTTTACAGTGACTTCGTCTTCAACTCGTGCAACGACTATTTGTCCGTTACGTGCTTGTTCGGTTTTATGTACAGCCAGTAAGTCACCGTCTAAAATGCCAATGTCTCTCATGCTCATACCGTTTACTTTAAGTAAGAAACTGGCGGCTGGATGAAACAGTGATTCGTCAATTTTGTAATGGCCTTCAACGTGTTGTTCAGCCAATAAAGGTTCACCTGCTGCAACCTGGCCGATTAACGGCAGGCCATCGGCGATATCGTAGTCATCGCCGACAAGGCGAATACCGCGCGACATGCCGGGGAGTATTTCGATAACGCCTTTACGGGCCAGCGCTTTCAGGTGCTCCTCCGCAGAGTTGGCAGAGCGGAAACCCAGCTTATGGGCAATTTCGGCACGGGTCGGCGGCATACCGGTTGCGTGCAGATTATCCTTAATAAGCTCAAGAATTTCAGATTGTCTTGGTGTTAACGGGCGCATAATGTACCTGTTTATTTGTACAGTGATACTGTGAGTATATACAGGTAAATTGATTTCGCAAGTAATTTCTTGAACGACATTTTTACACGAAGTTGGTATCCTGTATTTCTGTTTAAAACAGAGGTCTCTATATGAAAGGAATAAGCCGCTTTTTCCCAATTTTTAAATACCCGTTACGCTGGTTAACGCGCTTTCAGGAAATTTGGGATGGCACTGAAGAAGAGCATTCAGCAACTGTTGGCAAGCCAATTGTTTATGTAATGCGTTCAACCTCTAAAGCGGATCTATCAATTTTACAGCGGGCGGCGCACAAGCGTGGCTTGCCAGACCCTGTCGACCCTCTTGTGGTTAATGGTAAAACCTATAACCGAATCATGTATCTGGAAGAATTGGCGAATGAGGTCTCGGATCAAACGGTGTCCGAATTTCACCAGTTATTAACCCTGCACAAAGACCAGCCGGAGCTGGATGTTCAACTGATACCTGCGGGCGTATTCTGGGGCCGCCAGGCCGGAGAAGAAGCGCATGCCGGTAATACTATGACCGGTGACTTAGATAACCCGGGCCATTGGCGTAAATTCTGGCTGGTATTTTTTTCTGGTCGACAAGTGTTACTGCGCTTCTCACGTTCGGTGAGCCTGGGCACTATGGCGCGTGACCACGGAACAGATATGCGTATTGCGCACAAATTGGCGCGGGTAGCGCGAGTTCATTTCGTTCGTATGCGCCATGCTGTTGCCGGCCCTAAACTGAGTCAGCGCAAAGAGTTGATGTCAGCACTCATTAATACCCCGGCGCTAAAAAAAGCGGTATCGGATGAAGCCAGAGGTAAGAAAATCAGTGAAGAAGCCGCCCGCAAGCGCGCTTTATCTTATATCGATGAAATAGCCGCCAACTATAATTCAACACTTATCCGGGTGTTAGATCGTTTTATGGCCTGGATGTGGAACCGGATTTACAACGGCATTCATGTAAAAGGAGGGGATACGATTCGACGACTGGCGCAACAAGGACACGAAGTTATCTATGTGCCTTGTCATCGAAGCCATATGGACTACTTGCTGCTTAGCTACGTTATTTATAAAGAAGGCCTTGTGCCGCCGCATATTGCGGCTGGCGTGAACCTTAATTTTTTCCCTGTCGGTGGCATTTTCCGCCGTGGCGGCGCGTTCTTTATTCGCCGCAGCTTCCGGGGTAACAAACTGTACTCCTCCGTTTTTCGCGAATATTTGTGCTGGTTGTTCCAAAAGGGTTACCCGGTGGAATACTTCAGTGAAGGCGGCCGCTCCAGAACCGGCCGCTTATTACCGCCTAAAACCGGTATGCTGGCAATGACAGTGCAGGGCATGTTGCGTGACCAGCAACGCCCAGTATCGCTGGTGCCAGTGTACCTTGGTTACGAGCATATTATGGAAGTGGCTACTTACCTGAAAGAGCTTAAAGGTAAGGACAAAGAAAAAGAGTCGGTTTTTCAAATTCTGAAAACCGTGGCCAAGCTGCGCAATTTTGGCCAGGGCTTTGTGACTTTCGGTCAGCCTATTAATTTAAAACACCATTTGGACAAAGTGGCGCCTAACTGGCATGAGTCGGTCACGCGAGGGGCACAGGAACCGGAACGCCCGGGCTGGTTGAACCCGGTGGTAGGTGGTTTAGCCGAGCAAGTTATGCAGGGCATTAACGATTCAGCGGCGGCAAACAGCGTTAACCTTACCGCATTGGCGCTACTGAGTTCAGAGCACCACGCGCTGATGAAAGAAGAGTTGTTGGCTCAACTGGAGGTTTATCTGGGCGTGCTGCGCGAAGTGCCATACAGCAATATGATGAGCGTGCCGGAGGAGACACCGGAAGAGCTTTGGCAACAGGCACTGCGCACCGACAAATTTACGGTTGATAGCGACACCATGGGTGAAGTCGTGTCGCTGGAGCGCATGACAGCCATAGCAATGACGTATTACCGGAATAACATTCTTCATTTGATGGTCGTTCCCGGTATTGTTGCGTCAATTATCATGGCTAAGAAGAAAGTCAGCGTGGCCGAAATTGCGGCGCGGACGCAGGCAATTTATCCGTCGTTAAAAGCCGAGCTCTATTTGAGTCATAATGTTGAAGACTTACCGCTCTGGACGGAAGCTCTTGCTGAAGAGTTGGCGCGACAAAAGCTAATTACTCTGGAAGACGGTGTTTGCACCATAGCGCAACGGGAAAGTGCGCAGTGGTATCGGCTGAGGTTATTGGCCAACAGTGCCAGCGAAACCTTGCAGCGTTATTGTATTGTACTTGAGTTGCTGCAACAGGCGCAGCCTATTATGCGGGCAGATCTCGAAAAGCAATCTATTACCCTGGCCGAACGCTTAAGTTCAATTCACGGTATTGACGCCCCGGAATTTTACGATAAGAAAGTTATGTCGACGCTGATTGCCAGTTTAAAACAGCAAGGTCTGGTAGAAATTAATGACGACGGCCAGCAAATTGCTGCCGAGCCGGTGGGCGAGCTCAGCGATCAGGTCGATGAGCTCATTGACGGCCCTGTGCTACAAACCATTCGTCAGTCGGTTGAGCAGTTTGTTCAGCAGCTAAAAGAGCAGGCAGAACATGAACAAAAAGAAGCACCCAAAGAAGAGCAAAAGCCGACTGAGAGTAATCAGAACCAGTAATGCACGGCTAAGCCAATAGCGAATACCATGCCAATATAATGGTTATGCAGAAAAGCCTGGAAGCACTTTCCGGGCTCTCTGTGCCGTATTAACCAGTGCTGGTAAGCAAACAACAGAAAAATAGCCGCTAATGCCAGCCACACCCAAAGTTCAACGGTAATTAAGTGCAATATCCAGCCCAATAAGGCCAGAGTCGCGAGTTGCAACAGGCCAATAGCCAGACGGTCGAAGCGGCCAAACAAAATTGCCGTGCTCTGCAGGCCTATCTTTAAGTCGTCTTCGCGGTCCGCCATGGCGTATTCGGTATCGTAGGCGACCGTCCAGAGAATATTGGCAAGAAATAGTAAGCCAGCAATAAACCATTGGTCAGACTCTAGTGCGGTAAAGGCCATGGGAATGCCGAAACTAAAGGCGATGCCCAGCACTATTTGTGGCAAATGCGTCCAGCGTTTACAAAACGGGTAAAGTGCCGCTACGCCGGCAGCGAAAAAGCTGAGCATGACCGTTTCAGTGTTCAGCTGCATAACCAACCCGAAGGCAATGGCTAACAGCGCGATGAAGCCTATCATTGCTTCAGTTGCCGATATTCTTCCCGCCGGGATAGGACGCTGACGGGTGCGGCGTACGTGACCGTCATAATTGCGGTCGGCAAAGTCGTTAATAACACAACCGGCAGAGCGCATGACAAAAGTACCGAGCAAAAATATGACAACTATACGCAGGGGCGGCTCGCCGGCTCCGGCTATCATGAGTGCCCATATAGTTGGCCAGGCAAGTAGATAGGTACCAATGGGTCTGTCCGCACGCATTAACTGCCAAAAAGCGACTAACTTTTGCATACTAACTCTTGTTATTCGGCGAAGAGTACAGTGGCGAGGGCTGCAGAAATACTTCACTGACTAACAGTTGCTCACCGCCCGTTGAAAATATTCGGCGTCTGCTGAGCAGCCTCTGGTTTATCCCAAACCACTGCTGATTAAGCCGAGCAACCGGGTGTTCCAGAGCAACTTTTGCCACTTCTATGTCTCCGCAGTATAAATCGCTACGGGCAAATAAAGACTCGCCCAATGACTGATTCCCCAGTTGTTGTAAATTCAGTGTATTGGCGTTTTCGGCGCTGGGAGAAAATAGACTGCGCGCAAAAACCCAAGGCTTTTCATTACAGTATAGTAGAACTTCACGGATAACGGCTTGGTCTTTACCTTTTAACCTTTGCTTTTCTTCCGTGTTAGGGGCAAGTAACTGCTGACCGAGTAACTTAACGGAGAACTGCTGACCTATCTGCTTCAGGCGTTCTGTAAGTGAACCCTCGTATAGCAGCCAGTCGGCTTGTGTTGGGGTTAATTCAAGTTGTTCAGGCGGTGTCCATTGTAGCGCTTTGCTAACTGGAAAAGCCGGGGTAGCGTAAAACTCTGTTGTCATTTGTGTTGGCGTTATTAAGCTCTGTCGCTATGATAGCAGAGAGAACTTAATTGAACAACAATCGGGCCGGGTAGGGCTATGAAACTTCTGATAACAGTATTCGCCAGTATTTTTCTTTGGTTCAGCAGTGTAACGGTAGCGTCGGCAGACGACGTTTCGTACTACGGTTTTGAGCCTGATATCACCACCAATTACCTGAAAGAAGGCAACGATTACCGCTTGGGCTTTATTCGGGTTGCTATTGAAGTGATGGTGCCGGATCCCAGTTACGTTAGTGTGGTAGAGCACCATGCGCCTTTGTTGCGTAATGCCTTTGTGACAATTTTAAGTACCGCGACCGAACGTCAGGTGCGAACCATGACGGGACGCGATCAACTTCGTTTAAAATGTATAGAAAGAGCAAAAGAACTGATGCAGCAGGAAACCGGCAATCCGGTTATCCGCGATGTTCTTTTCACCAAGTACATTTATCAGTGAAGCTGCCGCATTTTAGGGTTTAACCAACGCACTACCAAGCCTGCGAAACAGCCAGAAAGCAGCCCGGCCAGATGGGCTTCGTTAGCAACATTAACCCACAGCATGTCGGTGTAGCCAATTACTAACCACAGCAGCATAAAGATAATGAGCCCCGGTGGCAGATAAAGCGGCGTGGGGCGGTTGAAGCTGTATATCCAGCAGAAGCCAAGCAAGCCATAGACCACACCGGACAGCCCACCAAAGTTAGGGCCATTGAAAAGGTACTGAATAACGTTTGCAGTAATACCGCAGAATAACAGCAGAGCCAGTAACCAGGATATTCCCAGAGAACGTTCAATACGACCGCCCAGATACCACCACCAGAAAATATTAAATACCAGGTGAAGCAGCGTAAAGTGCATCAGCACCGGGGTAATAAAGCGCCAGGGTTGATCATAGGGAAGCGCCGAAAAATATTGGCTGATTCTCAGTGTTTCCAGCACCGCTTCGGGGTACATTTGCACCATCCCGAACACCAGCAACGCCATAGCCGCGACAATTCGGGTTAGCCAACCGCTTTGCTGTAGCAAACTAAAAGACAGTGATGATGAACCTCGTTCCGAAGTTCGCTGTTCCTTTACGGGCTCAGCGGCAAGTTCGGGGTTATCTTTAAACTGTTGAATCAGTGTTTTAGCGGCAGCCTCATAACTGCTCTGATGTAACCACAATTCCAATTGCTCACCGCGTTCGGTAACGCTGACTGGCATGCCTTGCTGACGTAAATACTGATACAGCTTGTGCATCCAGTCTGAGTCGCGGCTGCTGAGCAATCGTCGCATGGTTTACTCCCTTTCGGTATGTTCTGGAAAAGACATGGACCAGGCCGTGTAACCGCCATCCATGCTGTGTACATCAGTGAAGCCGTTGCCTGCTATGTAATCAGCAGCACCCTGACTGCTAATGCCATGGTAGCAAACCACAATTACTTTTTGGTTTTTATCAACCGAACTCAGGAACTGCGGCAGGTTGCTGTTATCCAGGTGTTGAGCGCCTGGAATGTGGCCCGCAGCAAAGGACTGCGGGTCACGAATATCAACAAAAACCGCATCGCCATTTTGCCAATGCTCAACGGCGATGGGTAATTCCATTAGCTGATAATTGCTCATTTACGCATTAATCCCAGTTCAGTATGACTTTGCCGGACTGGCCTGAAATCATGGTTTCAAAGCCTTTCTCGAAATCATCAATAGGCATTTCGTGAGTCAAAATTGGAGAAATATCCAGACCCGACTGCAGCAAGCTGGCCATTTTGTACCAGGTTTCAAACATCTCGCGCCCGTAAATGCCTTTAATGACCAAGCCTTTAAAAATGACCTGATTCCAGTCTATAGCGATGTTTTCCGGCGGAATGCCCAGCATGGCAATTTTGCCACCGTGGTTCATGGTTTCCAGCATTTGTGAAAACGCGGACGGAACACCAGACATTTCCAGACCCACATCGAAGCCTTCTTTCATGCCTAGTTCTTTCATAACGTCAGAAAGTTTTTCTTTGCTAACGTCCACTGCGCGGGTTACACCCATTTTACGAGCTAAGTCCAGGCGGTATTCGTTTACGTCGGTAATAACCACGTGGCGCGCGCCAACATGCCGGGCAACGGCTGCTGCCATAATACCAATAGGGCCAGCACCGGTAATCAGCACATCTTCGCCCACCAGGTCAAAAGCCAGGGCGGTGTGAACAGCATTCCCAAATGGGTCGAATACGGCTGCCATTTCATCAGTAACGTCATCTGGCAGTTTAAAAGCGTTTTCAGCTGGCAGTGCCAGGTATTCTGCAAAAGCACCCGGACGATTCACACCCACACCATAGGTATTGCGGCACAAGTGACGACGGCCAGCGCGGCAGTTACGACAGTGACCACAGGTAATGTGGCCTTCTCCGGAAACACGGTCGCCAATTTCAAAACCGCGAACACCGTCGCCCATAGCGGCAACCTCACCGACATATTCGTGACCCACCACCATAGGAACAGGAATGGTTTTCTGCGACCAGTCGTCCCATTTATAAATGTGAACATCGGTACCGCAAATGGCGGTTTTCTTAATTTTAATCAGCAAATCGTTGTAGCCGCACTCCGGTTTCTCAACGTCGGTCATCCAGATGCCGGGTTTTGCGTGCAGTTTTGATAAAGCTTTCATTCTTTACTCCTTAAATCACACCCAGCTCTTTACCAATACGGGTAAAGGCTTCAATGGTGCGATCCAGTTGTTCACGTGTGTGTGCCGCAGACATCTGCGTGCGGATACGAGCTTTGCCTTTAGGAACGACAGGGAAGGAAAAGCCGATCACATAAATATCTTCTTCCAACAGGCGATCTGACATTTCTGACGCGAGTTTGGCGTCGCCGACCATAACAGGAATAATGGCGTGGTCTGCGCCGCTCAAAGTAAAGCCTGCGTTCGTCATTTGCTCACGGAAGTAGCTGGCGTTTTCCCACAGTTGGCTGCGCAACTTGCCGCCTTCTGCCAGCATATCCAGTACACGAATAGATGCCTGCACAATGGCAGGTGCTACTGAGTTAGAGAACAGGTAAGGGCGTGAACGCTGGCGTAACCAGTCAATAACTTCTTTCTTACCTGAAGTGTAACCACCAGAAGCACCACCCAGCGCTTTACCTAAGGTACCGGTGATAATATCAACACGGCCAATAACGTCGCAGTATTCATGTGTGCCTTTACCATTTTCGCCTAAGAAACCGGTGGCATGGCAGTCATCCATCATGACCAGTGCGTCGTATTTGTCGGCCAGGTCGCAAATACCTTTTAAGTTGGCAATAACGCCGTCCATTGAGAACACACCGTCGGTAGCAATTAATTTATGGCGCGCACCGTCTGCGTCAGCTTGCTTAAGTTGAGCCTCTAAGTCTTCCAGATTGTTGTTTTTGTAGCGGAAGCGTTTCGCTTTACTCAAGCGAATACCGTCAATAATGCTGGCGTGGTTGAGCTCGTCACTAATAATAGCGTCTTCGGGGCCCATTAGGGTTTCGAACAAACCGCCGTTGGCGTCAAAACATGACGAATACAAAATGGTGTCTTCTGTTCCTAAAAACTCGCTCAGTTTTTGTTCCAGCGTTTTGTGAATATCCTGAGTACCACAAATAAAACGCACTGAAGCCGTACCAAAACCGTGTTCGTCCAGACCTTGCTTGGCGGCTTTTATTAAGTCCGGGTGGTTTGCCAGACCCAGATAGTTGTTAGCGCAGAAGTTAAGTACCTTGCGGTTATTCACAGTAATTTCAGAGCTTTGGTCCGAACTGATAATACGTTCTTTCTTGTACAAGCCTTCGGCTTTGGTTTCGGCCAGTTGGTCGGCCAGTTGCTGATAAAAGGCTGAGCTCATTTTTTACTCCACTATTTGAAAACGTAAGTTACCCTCTAGTTTACTGATGTTAGTCGCAACTCGCATCCTTAATTTGAATATCGGGCTTTTGTTTAGTGTGCACTTGCGTGTACTCTTTAGGGCAAATGAAAAGCGTGCAAATAAAGTGCTTGCACAAATAACGGTTTAGGAGACTCTATGCACCGCCGAGCAATTTATCCGGGAACCTTTGATCCTATTACAAATGGCCATGCCGACTTAATTGAACGAGCCGCCAACTTGTTCAGTGAAATTGTTGTGGGTATTGCAGAAAGCCCCAGTAAAAAGCCGCTGTTTAGTCTGGAAGAGCGGGTTTTGCTGGCGCAGCAAGTGACTGAAAACCTCGATAATGTCACTGTCGTTGGCTTTTCCGGGCTGTTAGTGAACTTTGCCAAAGAGTACGAAGCAACAGTGCTTATTCGCGGGTTACGCGCGGTGTCTGATTTTGAATACGAATTTCAGCTAGCCAATATGAACCGACGTTTGGCGCCGAATCTGGAAAGCGTGTTTTTGACGCCGGCAGAGGAAAACTCGTTTATTTCATCTTCTTTAGTAAAAGAGGTGGCGCTGCATGGCGGCGACGTATCCGGTTTTACTGACGCCCGGGTGGCGTCAGCACTGGAACAGAAGTTTTCCGGTAAGCGTCCGGGTAAAAGTTAACCCCGCTTAACCAAAGGCTACGTGATAAAACACGATGCTCATCAGTACCGGACATAAATAACGGATATGCCAGCGTAACAAGGTTAAGCCGACACTACCCGCAGCAATAGCTTTTAGGTGATTGCTGCGGTGCCATAACCAGCCTACCACCAGCAAGTAGAATAACCCTGACAGCGGCAGCTGGAACTGTGTGACCGCAGTAACAACCCAGCCAAACAGCGGCTCAAAGAACAGAATCAACAGCAATGAAAACATCGCGATAACGCTCAGTGACAGGGCGGTTGCCACTGGTCGTTTCAGTTTGCGTTCTTCTATGCAGTAAGACACCGGTACTTCGGCCTGAGCAATGGTCGAGGTTAGAGCGGCAATACTCAGCAACATAAAAAATGCAAAAGCCACAAAAGGTCCGGCAATGCCCATGCTATTAAATAGCTCTGGCAGTACCGCAAAAATGAGCTGGCCTTCGCCAATGAGTTTAGAGCCTTCGCCGACATTAACGCCCAGGTGAATGCCTGCATACAGAGCAGGAATAATTAACAACCCTGCCAGAAAAGCGATAAAAGTATCCAGTGCAGCCACTGACAAGCTTAAACGACCTAAGTTAGCACCGGGCTTTAGATAGGAGCCGTATATCATCATGCCGCCCAAACCAATGGAAAGCGAGAAGAACGCCTGGCCCATAGCCGCCACTAAAATGCTGGTGTCAGTCATGAGGCTGAAGTCGGGGACAAGGTATTTTTTCAGGCCTTCGTCGGCGCCGGGTAAGGTCAGCATGTAGGCAATAAGCGCTACCAGTAAAACGACTAAGGTAGGCATCAGACGCTTTGACCAGCGCTCTATACCCTTTTCCACGCCCTGAAACACTACGTAAGCGGTGGCGAGTAAAAATACAGCGGTGAAAATTAAGTCGCGGGTTAGTGAGCTGTTCAGCAAAAATTCGGCAGCAACTTCAATACCAAAGCCACGAGCCAGAAAGCCTAAAGCGTGAACTAGCATCCAGCCGGCCACCACATGATAAAAGCTGAGCATTAAGCAGGAGCCCAGCACATTAAGGTAACCCATTAAGCGGCCAATAGGGCGGGCGCGTCCTTCGGACAGCTGCGTTAAGGAGCGAACCGGGTTCGCCTGCGCACTATGGCCTATCAGCATTTCGCTGTATAAAGCGGGTATGGCAAGTATAAAGATTACGCAAAGATACACCAGCAGGAAGGCGCCGCCGCCGTGGTTCGCAACCTGAGTAGGGAAGCCCCAAATATTTCCCAGGCCAACGGCAGAGCCCGCGGCTGCTAATATAAAGCCAATTCGGCTGTGAAAGGAGTCACGCATAAATGATCAGAAACCCACTGCTGCATACAAAAGTCAGGCGGGCATTCTAACGAACTGGCAAAATTTTGCTCTATCTTTTTTTACACAATCAGGTTAATATTCGCGCCCTGAAAATTAGCCAGTAACCAAACTGTAAAACAGGATTTTTTACGCTGTGTTGCTGCTGTTAACGTTAACGAACGACCGTAATCTCAGGAGCCTTACGTCATGCCTAATCTGGATCTGAGCCGCTACGGCATCACAGATGTCGAAGAAATTGTCCATAATCCGTCCTACGACCTGCTATTCGAAGAGGAAACTCGCGACGACCTGCAAGGTTATGAAAAAGGAACGGTAACGGACCTGGGTGCGGTTGCTGTCGATACCGGAATTTTCACCGGACGTTCCCCTAAAGACAAATACATTGTCCGCGATGACACAACTCGCGATACCGTCTGGTGGGCTGACCAAGGCAAAAACGACAACAAACCACTGTCGACCGAAACCTGGAATGAACTGAAAGGTTTGGTCACTGAGCAGTTGTCGCACAAACGTTTGTTTGTAGTGGATACCTATTGCGGTGCTAACGAAGACACTCGTCTTGCTGTTCGCTTCATTACCGAAGTGGCATGGCAGGCGCACTTCGTAAAAAACATGTTCATTCGCCCAAGCGAAGCAGAGCTGGAAAACTTTGAGCCAGACTTCGTTGTTATGAATGGTGCCAAGTGCATTAATCCTAAGTGGCAGGAACAGGAACTGAATTCAGAAAACTTTGTTGCGTTTAACTTAACTGAAAAAATTCAGCTAATTGGCGGCACCTGGTACGGCGGCGAAATGAAAAAAGGTATGTTCTCAATGATGAACTACTTCCTGCCGCTAAAAGGCATTGCTTCTATGCATTGCTCTGCTAACGTTGGTAAAGAAGGTGACGTGGCTGTTTTCTTCGGCTTGTCAGGCACAGGTAAAACCACCCTGTCGACTGACCCGAAACGCGCACTTATTGGTGACGACGAACACGGTTGGGATGACGACGGTGTATTCAACTTTGAAGGTGGCTGCTACGCAAAAACCATCAACTTGTCGAAAGAAGCGGAACCTGACATATACAACGCGATTCGCCGTGACGCACTATTAGAAAACGTTGCTGTCGATGACAACGGAATCGTTGATTTTGACGACAACTCGAAAACTGAAAACACTCGCGTGTCTTACCCTATTTACCACATTGACAACATTGTTAAGCCGGTGTCTAAAGCGGGTCACGCGAAGAAAGTTATTTTCCTGACAGCCGATGCCTTTGGCGTATTGCCTCCGGTTTCTAAGCTGACTAAAGAGCAAGCGCAGTATCATTTCTTGTCCGGTTTTACTGCTAAATTAGCCGGTACTGAGCGCGGTGTCACCGAGCCTACGCCAACCTTCTCAAGCTGTTTTGGCGCGGCGTTCTTAAGCCTGCACCCAACGCAGTACGCGGAAGTTTTAGTTAAGCGTATGGAAGCGGCTGGCGCAGAAGCTTACCTGGTTAACACCGGATGGAACGGCACTGGCAAGCGCATTTCTATTAAAGCGACGCGCGCTATTATTGATGCCATTTTAGATGGTTCAATTGAAGACGCTGAATTTGTGCAGTTGCCTCACTTTAACCTCGCTATGCCAACTGAGCTGGCCGGTGTTGAGGACAGTAGCATTCTGGACCCACGTAAAACATACGAAGATGACGGTGAGTGGGACGTTCGTGCGAAAGACTTAGCCGAACGTTTTGTTGCCAACTTTGAGAAATTTACTGATACTGATAACGGTAAAGCGCTGGTTGCCGCAGGCCCTCAGCTGTAAATTCATAGTTTGAAACAAATTAAAGGGCTCGTAACACTTGTTACGGGCCCTTTGTCTTTCTAAGATAGGCGCTTCTTAAGCAAATAACAGAAAAATAACATGCGCCTTTCAGTTAATAATGTCACTAAGCGTTACCGCACCGTAACGGCGGTAGACGCTATCTCCCTCGATATTCAGCCCGGCAAGATTCAGGCGTTACTCGGTCCTAACGGTGCCGGGAAGTCGTCCCTGGTTCGTATGCTGGTTGGCCTCACTCAGCCCGATGAGGGTGAGATCCTCGTTGAGAATAACGGCGAGAGTGTTGAGCTGACCTATCACGACTTTGCTTACCTGCCTGAAGACCGCGGTTTGTATCAGGACCGAACCATACTGGATAACCTGAATTACATTGCCAGTTTGCGCGGGTTGAAGCTAAGCGATATACGCAGCGATATTGATAGCTGGCTGGAGCGGTTTGAACTGACTGACCGTAAAGACGAGCCTTTGCGTCAGATGTCTAAGGGAAACCAGCAAAAAGTACAACTTATTGCCACGCTGCTGCACGACCCTCAACTGGTGATTCTGGATGAACCCTTTTCGGGTTTAGACCCGGTAAACCAGGAGCACGTGCTGACGGTTTTAAACGAGTTGCGCGAGCGCGGCAAAACGGTGGTGTTAAGTGCACACCAAATGGAGCTGGTTGAGCGTTTAGCCGACACCATGTTGTTAATGAATAAAGGACGGGCGGTAGCTCAGGGCAGCTTGCAGGAAATTCGCAATACCTTGCTGCCTGAGCCGGTTTACCGGGTAACAACCAATGCTCAGCTTGCGTTGGATAGCTGGCAGGGCGTGGAGCAAATAGAGTCCATGCGTAAAGTGAATGACGAGCAAGTGGAGATAACTTTTGAGGCGGATGCCGGTATAGATCAGTTGTGGCCACAACTGGCGCAGCAGGTTCCGATTAAAGCCTTTGCGCCTATTCAGCCCGGATTACACGATTTGTATCTGAATACGATTCGTCGGCAAGCGAGTGATGAGAAAAGCAGCGAGGAGGCGCAGTCATGAAACAGACGAGTCCGGGTTACTTTAAGCAGTTAAAAGCTATTTCGTGGTGGGAGTTTAAGCGCTTTTTTAAATGGAAGCAGGAACTTTTGTCTATTGTCATTTTGGTCGCCATTTTTGTCGTGAGCACTGGCTGGGGCGCAATAGCTCAACTTTTGTCAGATGAATATCACGGAGCTATTTTCTATGAAGAAGGCAAACCCCAGTCTTGGGAGTTTGAGGCCCCAAAAGACTTAAACCTTCGCAGTGCTGGCACCATGGAAGTAGAAAAGTGGAAAGCACAATTACCGGAAGAGCTAGATACATTAATTGTCATAACACCTGAATTAACCGCAAAAGTCTGGGTTAAGAAGTCTCAGACCTGGCAACAGGAATTGCGTAGCGAATTACAGGATCAACTGCAGGATCTGCGTATTCAGCAGTTACCACTGGCTCCGGAAGAAAAAGCGGTTATTGATGAAAAGCCGGATATAGCGTTTTCTATTGAAGAGAGCGAAGAAGCTTCTATTGATGATGCTACTGACAGCTCAGCCAGCATGTTACTGGTGGTTATAATGGTTGGCGTTTTTACCGGCTTCGGTTTGATGATGATGTCGATAACGGCAGAGAAACAACAGCGTGTAACTGAGCAGTTGCTGACTATCGTGACACCGACTCAGTGGATGGATGGCAAAATTATCGGCATTACCTTGCACAGCCTGAAATCGATGCTCTTTATTGGTTTAATGATTTTGGGCGTAAGCCTGGTGGTTGCGGCACTGTCCGATAAGAGCAGTTCAGGTCTGGACTGGGGTGTTGGCACGGGTCTGTTGAGTCTTATCTTTGTTTTATTGGGCACGGTCCTAATTAACGCCTTACTAGCGGGCTTTTCCGCAACCATCGATGACCCTAACCACTCCTCCCGCAGTACGGTGATGCTGGTACCTATGTTGCCAATATTTCTCAGCTTTAGTGTGGTAAGTGCGCCTGACTCGACCTTAGCTACGGTGATGAGCATTCTGCCTATTAGCTCCTTTGCGATGATGCCCGCACGCTTACTGCAGACTGACGTTGCGGTATGGGAATGGTTGCTGAGCCTGGTGTTACTAGCGGCCTTTGTCTACTGGATGCGAAATGTAGCGGGGCGTTTGTTCGCTATGGGGATTCAGTATTACGGAAAAGAACCGGGCTGGAAGGAAATTTGGCGGGCAGTTTCGGGTAAATAACAAAATTGCACTGACAAAAAAGCCGGGAGCTTCAAAATGAAGTATCCCGGCTTTTTATTCGGAGTCTGCTTTACTTAAGCTGTTCAGCGTGCGGCAGCTCAAACGATGGCTTCTCTTCTGCTTTTTCTACCAGGAAGGTATCCATCCAGCGCATAAAGCGCATGCTGTAGTCCAGCTGTGCCGCCACTTTGCGGTTACCATGGCCTTCGCCGGGGTATAACACCAAACGAACCGGTACCTTGCCGTGAGTTTTCAGGTAGCGGTAAAGCTCCATAGACTGTGAAGGGTGTACTCGGGTGTCTTCTTTACCATGCATAATAAGAATAGGCGTACGGGCATTTTCTGCGTGATAAATTGGGCTGCGCTCTAAGTACCATTCCCACTTGTCCCACGGATAGCTGCGGGCATGAACAGCGTGCATTTCTTTGGCAATGTCGGTGGTACCAAACTTAGATAAGTTGTCGCTGATACCCACAAACATAACGCTGGCTGCAAAGTGTTCGGTCTGTGCGGTTGCGCCCCAGGCCGAAGCGTAACCACCGTAAGACCCGCCGGTAATACCTACGCTCGACTCATCGGCTAAACCAATATCAACCAAGTGTTTTTTCGCATCAACAATGTCGTCGAACTCTTTACCCGCGTAGTCATTCTGACCCAGCTTAGAGAACTCGACACCACGACCGGTGCTGCCACGGTAGTTAGGGAAGAACAGGGCATAACCCTTGGCTGCGGCATGTTTAACCGGGGATGCATAGCGGTCTAACCAGCCATTGCTGTAATGCGATTCAGGGCCACCGTGAATTACCATCACGGTTGGGTAGGTTTTACCTTCTTCGTAGTCTTTCGGGTAGACCACAATGCCTTCCAGCTTAAGCCCGTCGCGCGCTTCATAGGTCACGGTTTCCTGACGTGGCATATCAATTTCATTCAGCCAGGGGTTAGAGTCGGTTAAACGCTCCAGACGGCCGTTGCTGTACTTAAACGCTTCGCTCGGGTGGCTAGGGCGGTGGCCTGTTAAAACAAACTCTGATTTACCGGCTTCAGCGTCCAGACTGGTGAAAATGGCTTCACCCAACTCTAACAGGCTGCGGCTTTCTAAAAACTTAAGCGTTAATGCCTGAACTTCGGTTTCGGTACCGCGGTGGCCTAACCAGATAATTTCTTCATCGGTACGCCAGCTAAAATCTTTGATAGAGCCTTTGTAGTCGGGCAACACGTTGCGGTGTTCTTGCTCGCGAGTGTCGTAAACAAATAAAGAACCAGCAGAAGGATCGTTGTAGTCAGCAGCACGGATCATGGCCAAATAACGACCGTCCGGTGAAAATTCTGCACGACCAAGCTTGCCCTCGCTGTCAAAAGAAGTGACTACTTCGCCGTCCAGACTAATAAGCTGATATTGGCTGCTCATGTAATTGTCATCGATAAGCGAAGTTGGTGCGGTACGAACCAGTAATTGTTCGTTATTCGGGTGGAAGCTAACCGAAAGCGCGTGCTGGTCGTTGACAGTAACTGCTTTAGCTTCGGCGTCTTCCTCACCCAGTGACACGTGGTAAACCTGCGTATAGGTTAAGTCTTCTTCGTAGACTTCGGCTTTAAAACCTTTTTTGGAAAGCTTTTCTTCATCGCTGTCTTTCGCGCCTGAAGACAAAAAGACAAGTTGCTCGCCGTCATCGCTTAACGCGTAGCCGCCAATATTACCGTCAAATTCAAACACCGACTGAATACCGCCGCCGTGCACAGGCATGCGGTAAAGCTCCTGATACTCATCGCCTTCTTCTTTAGCGGTAAAGTACAGGTATTCGCTTTGCGGACCAAAGCTGACCCGGCCGAACTTTTTGTCTTTACTCAGGTAAGACGTTTCTTCGCCTTCAGCATTAATAAGCACTAACTCACTGTAGCTGGAGCCGTCGTCGTCTTCGTACGGGGTACGGGGTGTTGAGCGGATAACCGCAGTGAATTGACCATCCGGCGACAGTTGAGCCGAACGAATGGCTTTGGTGGTTACGGTTTCCATTAGCGTCATCTCGCGGGCATCAATATCTGCCGCCCAGACCGCTAATGCCATACCGCCTACAGCACGTAAAAGCATAATGTTCTCCAGTCTCTTGTTCTGATTAAGATTGTTTTTTTATGACTCTCGTTTTAGTAATCGGCGAGTCGCTTCGGCGCCCCGGGCAACTAAGCGAACTTGCAGAATCGTTTTTTCGGTAATAATTTCGCGTTCTTCTTCGTCTACGTCAAAGCAGTCGGCTCCGGCGCTGAATACAATTTTGGCAATAGTGTCCGACTGTAACTCGGCCAATTCTCGGCTAAACGACTGTTCGTTCACTAAATAGTCTTCCAGTTCTGCCTTGAAGTGATCTATTTCGCGCACTACCGCCAAACGGAAACTGCGTGAACGACCGGAACGCTCCTGCAGCAATAATCTGAAGGTGGCAGTATTGTTTGCCACAAATTGCATAAAAGTTTCTATAGATACCCGAATAATAGAGCCGCCGGATTCAATGCGCTGACGCGCCTGGCGTAATAGTTGGCGTAAAGCCAGGCCGCATTCGTCGACCAAAGTGAGTCCTAACTCATCCATGTCACGAAAGTGTCTGTAGAATGACGTGGGGGCAATTCCGGCTTCGCGCGCGACCTCTCTCAGGCTCAAACTCGAGAAACCGTTTTCGGCGCTTAATTGGTTCATTGCCGCGTTAATTAACGCCTGTCGGGTTTTCTCTTTCTGCTTTGCGCGAATTCCGGCCATAGTCGTATAGTCATCTTTGCGTGTATATTAAGAATGATAACACAGCTTTTTACACTTTTACCGCTTGTAATTTGAACACGAAACACGTAAATTCAGCGTACAGGTGTACGCTATTAGACGCCTGCCTTTATTTGAATGTTTTAGGTTATATGCATGCAAAAGATTTCTGAAAAGCCCCCCATTATCTGGTTAAACACCCTGGTGTTCTCTATTACCTTTATTGTCGCCATTGTTGGTGTACCTTTATACGCATACAGCGTTGGCATTGGTGCCGCGTTTTGGTGGGTTATGTTGGGCACGGCGTGTTTCGCCGGCTTATCTATTACTGCGGGCTATCATCGCCTGTGGGCGCATCGTACATACGATGCAAACCCGGTAATTCGTTTTATTTTTGCCATTGGCGGTGCGGTTGCGCTGCAGAACAGTGCGCTTCACTGGTCTTCTGACCACCGTGAGCACCACAAGCACGTTGATGACAACGACAAAGACCCGTATTCAGCTAAGCGAGGCTTCTGGTACTCGCATATTGGCTGGATGATCCGTGAATATCAGGCGAGCCGTTATACTGACTACGATAACGTTAAAGACCTGCAGAAAGACCCAATTGTTATGTGGCAGCACAAGTATTACTTGCCGCTAACTCTGTTTGTGAACTTTGGCTGGCCAATTGCCGCCGGTTTCATGCTGGGCGACGTGTGGGCAGGATTGTTGGTTATTGGCGTGTTGCGCCTGGTGCTAAACCACCACACCACTTTCTTTATTAACTCGCTGGCGCATATTTGGGGTAAACAGCCTTATACCGACAAAAACACTGCGCGCGACAATGGCGTGCTGGCGTTTCTGACGTTTGGCGAGGGTTACCATAATTACCACCACATTTTTGCCGCGGATTATCGTAACGGTATTCGCTGGTGGCAGTTCGACCCAACTAAATGGCTGATCGTAGCCAGTAAATGGCTGGGTCTGGCGAAAAACTTAAAGCGCAGCTCGCCGTATCAGGTCGAGCGGGCGAAACTGCAAATGCAGTTAAAACGAGCTCAGCTGAAAGCTCAGGCAGCGCCGGAATCTTTGTTTGAAAGGGCTCAGGAGCATTATGACCAGATGGGCCAGCAGTTGAAGGCTTATTATCAGGCTCGTAAAAAGCTTCTGGATACTAAAGCTAAAGCCTTGAAAGAACATGTGCATCACGATATTGATGCGTTGAAGCGTCAAGTGGATGAAATGAAGGCTTCGCTGGAAATGCAAAAACGCTCCTGGAAAGCGCTATTAAATCAAATTCAGCAGCACGCGTAATTATTGGTTGAAATTGCGACGAATGGCATTTGTCAGTACTTGAAAATGTTTAAAATATAAACGATACTGACAAATACATTCGTAGTAACACGCCCTAGTGTGTGGGAGGAAACGATGGAAATTGGTGTAGCAATGAACTCAGGCCTGCAGGGTATGCAACGTGCAAACCAGCAGGTATCACAAGCGAGTCAGGAAATTGCGTCTGCTTCAACATCGGGTCGTAATGATGTTCAGCAGCAAGGTAATGCTAATGCCAATGGTGCTCAGGCCGCAACAGAGACTGCGTCTGAAACCAGTCAAAGCGTTACGGCTGCCAACACAACTGATTCTCTGGTTTCATTGAACCAAGGGCAGACCAACTTTGAGTCAAACACCCGTACGGTAGAAACTGCCGACGAGATGTTGGGCACAATGATTGATACCAGCGCTTAATGTTCTAACATGAATATCTCACCAGCGTTACCGCCTATTCCTGTAACGTCGGCACCACCTGCGGAGTCGATGAACAGGGATAATTTGCAGCGACCGCTGGTGAATGAACCTGCCAAATCTGATCAATCCAGTAATAAAGCCGATACCCAGGCCGACAGAAAACCTGACGCGAAAGCTGATGGAAAGCCTGACAGCAAAAAAGCCACCGACAAAGCTAGCAAAGAAGTTACTGACAATGCTGAAAAGAATCAGCAGAAGCTCAGTGAAGAAGAAGTTGAAAAAGTCGATGAGCTAAAAAGCCGTGATCAGGAAGTTCGTGTACACGAACAAGCCCACGCGGCAGTTGGCGGCCAGCATGCTGGCTCGCCTTCCTATGAATACGAACGCGGGCCTGACGGTAAGTCTTATGCTGTGGGCGGCGAAGTTCAAATAGATGTCAGCCCGGTTAACGGTGATCCGCAAGCGACCATTCAAAAAATGCAGTTGGTACGTCGCGCGGCATTAGCGCCGGCACAACCTTCTGCTGCCGACCGTTCAATTGCTGCCGAAGCGGCTAATAAAGCCACGCAGGCTCGGGCGGAATTAGCCCAAATGCAAGTTGAGGCAAGCGAAAGCGGTGAGGAAGGCGAGAAACAAAACCCCGATATCAGTATTAACGCGCCGTTTAATAAAAGTCTGGAAGGTGAAAATAAAGGCGGTTCTAGTAGCCAATCCGCGTCATCAGGTGCTGTAACACCTGCCGAAGAAGGTAGAAAAACGCTTTCATCGTCCGAACGTGGCGAAATGATTTCTTCATTTTACGATAAGCGCGTTCGTCCTTCCGTGGACTCATTCAGCGCTACCGCTTAACTATTCCTGTTTAATCTTTCTTCGCTTTTGCAAAGGCGTCTGCTAATGCACTGCCCATTGCTGAGTTTTGTGGCTGTGGCGCACGACCACCATTGCCTGAAGGTTTTTTCTTAGGTCCGCTTCCGGTTTTCGCTTTAGGCTTGTCGCTGCCTGCGGTATTGGCTGGGGCTTCATCGCTCAGGCGCATGGTTAAGCCAATACGTTTACGCTCAATGTCCACTTCCAGCACTTTTACCTTCACAATGTCGCCGGCTTTAACCACTTCGCGCGGGTCGCTGACGAACTTGTCCGCCAGTGCTGAAATGTGCACCAGACCGTCCTGATGCACGCCAACATCAATAAAGGCACCAAAGTTCGCCACGTTAGTTACCACACCTTCCAGCAACATGCCGGGCTTCAGATCACTGACTTTCTCAACGCCTTCTTTAAACTCTGCCATTTTGAATTCAGGACGCGGGTCGCGGCCGGGTTTTTCCAGTTCGGACAAAATGTCGGTAACCGTTGGCAGACCAAAGCGCTCATCGGTGTAGTCTTTAGCGTTCAAGGTTTTAATCAATTGCTGATTACCAATAAGTTCCTGTACCGGAATTGAATTGGTTTTGGCAATGCGTTCAACCACAGTATAAGCCTCGGGGTGAACCGAGGAGGCGTCCAGTGGTTGTTCGCCGTTACTAATGCGTAAGAAGCCTGCTGCCTGTTCAAAGGCTTTTGGTCCCATGCGCGCAACATCCAGCAATTGCTTACGATTACGGAACGCACCATGCGCATCGCGGTGCTCAACTAAGTTCTTCGCCAAAGTTTTCGATAAGCCGGATACGCGCTGCAGCAACGCGGCAGAAGCCATATTGGCATCTACACCCACGGCGTTTACGCAGTCTTCAACCACCGCATCCAGACTTTGCGCCAGTTGTGACTGACTCACGTCGTGCTGGTATTGGCCTACACCAATAGACTTAGGCTCAATCTTCACCAGCTCTGCCAACGGATCCTGCAAGCGGCGGGCAATAGAGACTGCACCACGTAGCGACACGTCCATATTCGGGAATTCCTGCGCAGCCAGTTCAGACGCCGAGTAAACCGAAGCACCGGCTTCGTTCACTATAACCTTAGTGGCTTTAATGTCGCTGTGTTGTTTCAGCATGTCGCCGACCATTTTGTCGGTCTCGCGCGAGTGGGTGCCGTTACCAATGCTGATAAGCTCCACTTTGTACTGCTTGCACAAGGTAGCCAGCGTACGCATGGCTTTGTCCATTTGGTTCTGCGGCTGGAACGGGAATACGGTGTTAGTGGCAACCGCTTTACCGGTTTCGTCTACCACCGCAACCTTAACACCGGTACGAACACCCGGATCTAAGCCCATGGTGGTTTTAGCCCCGGCAGGTGCCGCCATCAGTAAGTCTTTTAGGTTGCTGGCAAATACCTGAATGGCCGCTTCCTCAGCACGCTCGCGTACACGGGCCATTAGCTCTGTTTCCATATGCAGTGACAATTTCACCCGCCAGGTCCATTGAATAACCTGACGCAACCAGTCGTCGGCAGCGCGGCCTTTGTGCTCAAAGTTCAGGAAGTCCGCCACAATGACTTCGCAATGTGAGCCGGCGGTTTTATCTTCACTGCCCGGGGCAGCGTCCATAGAAAGCTGTAAAAAGCCTTCGTTACGGCCACGCAACAAAGCCAGCGTGCGGTGCGAAGGGATGGTTTTAAACAGTTCAGAGAACTCAAAATAGTCGCGGAACTTAGCGCCTTCTTTCTCTTTACCCGCCGCAACTGTGCTGGTTAGGTGCGCGTTCTGCCATAAGTGCGAACGCAAACGTTTTAGTAACTCCGCCTGCTCGGCAAAGCGCTCCATTAAAATAGCGCGGGCACCGTCGAGTACCGCTTTCGTATCGGCAAAGCCTTTGTCGGCGTCAATGTATTCTGCCGCGGCCAGCTCCGGGTTCTGAGTTGGTTCTTTCCACAGCATGTCTGCCAGCGGTTCAAGCCCTGCTTCAATGGCAATTTGCCCCTTGGTGCGACGCTTCGGTTTGTAGGGCAGGTATAAATCTTCCAACTCGGTTTTCGAGTCTGCGGTTTTAATGCTCTGAGTCAGTTCGTCGGTCAGTTTGCCTTGCTCGTCAATGGACTTGAGTATCACCTGGCGGCGGTCATCCAGCTCGCGCAGGTAGTTAAGACGCTGATGCAGCTGACGCAATTGCGTGTCATCTAAGCCGCCGGTCACTTCCTTACGGTAGCGCGCAATAAAGGGCACCGTTGAGCCTTCATCCAGCAACTGGATAACAGACGAAATCTGGCGTTCATCAACCTTCAGTTCATTAGCAAGTAATTGCGGTATCTGGCTCATAGTACATCTCTTAGTTTTGAAACTTTACGACAAATAATGGGGACGAATACTATCACGAATTGGCTACGCGGGCTGTTGGTAACTTATCTTATTAATAAACCAGACTTTACTGCCCTGAGGCGTGTTAACTTCCGCCTCGTCGTCCACCTGCTTTTTCAGCAATGCACGCGCCATAGGCGAATCAATAGACACCGCGTCTTTGCGATCATAAATTTCATCTGGCCCGACAATTTGAAAGGCGCGAACATTCTCTTCCTCGTCCTCAATTTCTACCCAGGCACCAAAAAACACCTTGCCGTCTTGTTGTGGCGAGTAATACACCACCTTCACCTGCTCTAGACGCTTGGTTAAGTAACGAATGCGGCCATCAATTTTACGCAGCTTCTGCTTATTGTATTTGTAATCCGCGTTCTCAGATCTATCGCCTAAGCTCGCCGCCCACGACACCTTCTCCACTGTTTCGCGGCGCTCCACCCGCCAAAGGTGTTCAAGCTCCTGCTGCAACTTTTCATAACCGCCAAGGGTAATTAAATTGGTTTTCATACGCTTATTCGTTACTGCCTGCGTTTAAAGATAACTCATGATTTTACTGGGTTATTGCTCCGAAGGAAATGGCAGCGAGGGGAATGTTAGATTGTCTAGCGGGCTAGACGTACCAGCGTAATGTTGACCAATAACATGCGTATATATTTGAGTGGTTTTAACATCGTTATGGCCCAGCAGCTCATGAACCGTACGAATATCGCAACCGCCTTGTAGCAAGTGCGTGGCGAAGGAGTGACGAAAGGTATGACAATTTACCTTTTTATAAACCTTTGCTTGAACGACTGCTGGTTTAAGGGCCTTTCTAATGACGCTACTGTGAAGATGATGTCGACAAAGAACGCCGGTGTAAGGGTGTGCGCACAAGGAAGTTGATGGAAAGACAAACATCCAACCGGGTTGCTTAAAAGCGTTGGGATATTTTCTATCAAGCGCACTAGGTAAGGATGGGCCGACACCTTTTTTGTTATCATCAGCTTGTACCTTTAATGCTGTACTTATCGCCTCCTTAATCTGAGGAACTAAGCGTTCGCTCAACAACGTTTGCCGGTCTTTTTTACCTTTTCCATCACGAATAGTAAGAGAAAGATTTTCTAGGTTTACATCCTGAACTCGTAAGCCTAGTGCCTCACTTATTCTAAGACCGCTACCGTAAAGCAACTCGATAACTAAGCGATTACGTCCGGTTAATTGGCTCAAAATATCGATGACTTCGCTGGGCGATAAAACAACAGGTAACTGTCGCTGTTTGGTTGCTAAACTGAAGTTTAAATCGCCGAGTTTTTTGCCAAGAGCTTTATGATAGAGATAGACCAAAGCATTAAGCGCCGTTTTCTGAGTATTTATGGCGACATGGCGTTCGTTAGCTAGCCAACTTAGAAACTCTCGAACTTCATTACTGCCCAGTTTTTTAGGGTGCTGTTTTTTATGAAAATAAATGTACTGACGAATCCAGCCTAAGTAGGACTTCTCTGTTCTTAAACTGTAACCACGTAAACGCATATCAGCGCGTATTTGTTCAATAAATGGGCTAGGCATAAACTCTCATCCTTGAGTTTTGAAATTAGCCATTAACTTTAGCCTAACTTGCGGCTCACTTTTGTCAGCAATATTGCATAGTTTGTTGTTGTATTGCGTATTTAACTCGTTTAATGTCAGTTACATAATAAAAAAGTAAAGTTGGATATTGTGCACTCGTGAGATCAAAAATGAGCATGCTCGAATTAGTTTGTCTGTTTTTGGTGGTTTTTTTGAAAAATAAAACGAGTTATTAAAGGGTTGCAAAGAAAAAGGGAGCAATTTAATGAACGCGCAAAGTGCGCACGCACAATATACAAATGTTAGGCATTCACGGAGGAAAGATGCATTCTGCTAGTAATAAGTACCTTCTGACTGCGGCGATATGTTGTTTCGTTGCAGCACTTGCTCATCTGGGCTGTATTGTATTCGGAGGCGATTGGTATCGTTTCTTCGGTGCAGGTGAACAGATGGCTCTGATGGCAGAGCAAGGGCTTTGGTATCCGACAATTGTAACCTCTGTCGTTGTCATGTTGCTTTTGGTTTGGGCGCTTTATGGCCTGTCAGGCGCGGGCGCAATTAAACGTTTACCTCTGACAAAATTAGCGCTAATCCTCATTGCTGGTATATTTTTACTTCGTGGCATTTCCTTCGTCGGCTTAATGCCAATGTTCCCAGAAAACAGTCTGACGTTTTGGTTAATTAGTTCTGGTATATGTTTGTTTATTGGCGGCCTGTTTGCTGTTGGTTCATGGCAGCAGTGGTCAGTTTTAGGTGGCAAAAATGCCTAACAATACGCATCACTCGCTTCCGTTGGTCGCTGGGACGCCAACCCGCTGCGCGGCTCGTCGCCCGTGTGCTTTGCGTTAGGCAGAAAGCTTAGTTTTAATTATTGCTTCCTTAGCTGCTGATAATTCGAAGGGGTCATTTTCATTTTTTGTTTGAAGAGGCGACGAAATACACTATCGTCTGAATAACCTAGAGAGAAAGCGATCTCTTTTACCGATTTGTTGGTAGTGACCAATAATGTACATGCATGGCTTATTCGAACTCCATCAATAAAGGCTTTGGGTGTTTCACCTGTTAGCTCTTTTAGCCTCCGGTTTAATGTGCGCTCAGAAACGGCCATGATTTTGGATAAGTCTTTAGCATTCATCGTTTGATAGTGCGCCTTACGAATGGCGTATTCTGCTTTTGCTAAAAATGAGTTTTTTGAAGTTTGATAACCTTCTGGTACATACAAATTTTGAGACTTAGGTATTGCATCAACCACTGAAAAATCAGCGACTACTTTTGCGGTTTCGGCACCCGCTAGCTTTTTGACTATATGGAGTGTAATCGTTACCCAAGACAGTGGGCCACCCGCAGTAATAATCCCTCTATCATCAATTAATTCGCTGGCCCACTCTGCACTTGCTCTAGGGAATCGTTGTTTTAATTCATCATGTAACCACCATGTGGTGGTGCATCGCTTACCATTCAGAACCCCTGCTTCACCGAGCGCAAATACGCCACTGCATGAACCGCATACCAGTGCGCCTTGTTGGTAGCGCGCGCGCAACCAAGATTGCGTCTTCGAGTTGGTCATAATTTGTGGTGGGCAGCCTTCTCCATTGGGGATGAAGCCAGGTACTAAAATAGCATCGCAGTGATCAATGGAACCAAGATCAGAGTCAGCCTCAAAAGCTCGTCCGTGTCCATCTGTGATAGGCTTTCCATCATGGCTCGCCAATTTGACGGTTGGATTCCAGTCTACATTGCCAGAATCGCTATCTTCAGATTTTTGAAAAAAGTTCAAACCGCTTAATGCCATCATATCATTTATGCCCATTAGGGCTGATGGTAGTACGCCTTCAATAGCTAGAATCACAATTGTCGTCATAAATTAAGGTTTATCTGTGTTTGGCAAATATTGCACGTATAGTGTCTTTTTTGCCTATGCGGGTCAAGTGATTTTAAGGCATAGAATTGTGCTTCAATTCAAACATGAGGACAAAAAGATGAAAGTACCGAACCTAATGCGTAGCGCGACAGTTTATTTAGCAACATCGCTTTTTATTTTAACCAATGCATCACTATCACATGCTCAAAACACACTACACCAGGAGCCAACCATGAAAGAAGCAACTTATATTCCATTTACAGCTAAATCTGAGCAGGACAAAAACCTAGCTAATTTTCTGACTGAAGGCGCAAAGCTCGTCACTCAAACTGAGCCTAATACCTTATATTGGTATGCACTTAAAAAAACAGACGGTAGTTTTGGTATTTTTGATTTTTTCCCAAATGCAGCCGGTAGAGAAGAGCATTTCGTTGGGCAAGTGGCTGCTGCATTAAATGAGAATGCAGACATCTTAGTTGCCCAAGGCTGGGATAAAGGCGTTGTCGCTAATATCACTGATTCTGCTGTCTTATCATACAAAGAACCGAGTGAAAATTCGCTAAGCGCAACTCAAGCGACTTATATTGTGCTTAACGCACAAGCAGGCAAAGAGCAAGCACTAGAGGAGTTATTAACAGGGGCAGCTTCTGTTATCGAGCAAACAGAGCCAAAGACGTTGTTATGGACAGCACTTAAATTAAACGATAACACGTTTGGCATTTTTGATACCTTTACTGATGAAAGTGGCAGAGAAGCTCATTTTGCCGGCAAAGTTGCTGCCGCACTCAACGCTCAAGCTGACGACCTTGTTGTGGGAGGCTGGGAAAACGGTGTTCTACCCAATATTCACAACTTTGAAGTTATCGCAGAAGCAGAAAAATAATTTTTAACCCCTAATTTGCTAAGTTACAATATGCCTAACAAGTTAATTGTGTGGGATGCGCTAAACGCGCACCCCACATTATGGTGTTAAATTTTCAATCGGGTTTAGTGATGAATATTGAGATCGTAGAAAAAGCAGATTACCTTAAGCTGATAGAAATCTGGGAAGCGTCGGTCAGGGCAACGCATGATTTTCTGGCTGAAGATGATCTACAGGAGTTAAAGCCGTTAATTCTGGAGCAGTATTTTGGCGCAGTTGATTTAAGGTGCGCTAAAAGCGGTAACGGTGAAATTCAGGGATTCAGTGGAGTACATGACGGTAATATTGAGATGTTGTTCATCTCACCTGATGCACGAGGGAAAGGCATTGGTGCCATGTTGGCGGCCCATGCTATCGAAGAGCTGGGAGCATCTAAGGTCGATGTAAACGAGCAGAATGAACAGGCGGTGGGTTTTTATCAGCATATTGGCTTTAAAGTGAGAGATCGGTCACCAGTCGATGGCCAGGGTAAGCCATATCCGCTGTTGCATATGGCGCTATAAAAATTTAACAAGGCCTGGCACGCGCGGCTATTTAACATAAGGAAATAAAATGTATCAGGGTAGCTGTTTGTGCGGTGCTGTAACAATAGAAGTACATGGTGGTATTGATTCAATTATTTACTGCCATTGCTCAATGTGTAGAAAAAGCAGTGGCACTGCATACGCGACAAATGGTTTTGTAGCTAAAGCGGGTCTCCTAATTAAAACTGGCGAGGAGCAAATTAATTATTATGAAATTGCTCCTGGCAAGAAACGGCATTTCTGTAGCGTCTGTGCATCGCCAATTTTTAGCAGTAACGACGAATCACCAGAACTATTACGCTTACGGTTAGGCATTTTAGATACTGATATTGTGGAGAGGCCGATATCGCACAATTTTGTATCTTCTAGCGCAAACTGGGATGATATTGATGCAGAACTACCTCGGTACAATGGGCATGAACCAAGCCGTGCAGTTAAGAAGTAGAAGCAAAGAGTGCCAACAAACAAGTCTTATCGCCGGCAAAAGGCGCTGGCTGCGACATCAACCCGCTGCGCGGCTTTCCGCGCTAAATTTAGGCGTTTTACGGTTTATCGGGCGCGGGGGCCATTAAGCGTTTGCCTTTTACAAAGTTAGCGTTAATTCTTATTGCCGGAATATTCTTACTGCGTGGTGTTTTCTTTGTAGGGTTAATGCCAATGTTCCCAGAAAATAGCCCAACGTTTTGGTTAATTAGCTCAGGTATCTGTTTGTCTATTGGTGGGCTTTTTGCTTTAGGTGTTTGGCAGCAATGGTCAATTCTAGGTCGTAAGACTGCCTAACAATGTGTTGTACTAGCGGCCAGTCGCTCGTGTGCGCGGCGTTACGTGTATTGAAACTGGAGGCTCCGTGAAGCCTGAAATAAGGGATAAATTTTCGACATACCCTGACAAGGCGAAGAAGCAGCTTATAGCCGTTCGTCAGCTCATTCTTGACGTCGCAGAAGAAAACGATTTGGATACAGTTGAAGAAGCTCTTAAGTGGGGCGAGGCCAGCTACCTGGTAAAAGGCGGCACTGCGATTCGCTTGGATTGGAAGCCAAAGA
>NZ_DF266789.1:533116-535549 GCF_000320945.2 Idiomarina sp. 28-8 | reverse complement strand
AGTACCATAGCTTGAAACACCGTCCTCTGCTTGGAGCTTGAGATGACGGAAATACGCAACAAAACCATTAAATTCGTCCCCCTTCGGTTGCCCGGTTCCCGTTTCACTCGGTTGTTTATGTAGGCCGCTATATTTCTGGAGAAACAGTTTGAAAACAAAAGCTTTATTATTTGCCTTAACTTGTTTTGCATTCAGCTTAAACACAATGGCAAATGCTATAGATAACAAGGAAGAACTTGAAGCATTAGTTAATAGCTACGAAAAGCTCGCGATAGATGCGCAAGAATGCACGGATTCAAGTAACCTTAAATCTGCTCCCTGTAGAAAATTTATTAGAGTTTTTAATGACGGTGAAATCAATGATCGACTAGGTTCATTTGGAAATAACCTGGAGCTCTATATCAGTATCGATCAAGAAATGGCACTTAAAGGGATAATTGCAGTAGGCACCATAGCTGACACTTTAGGTTTTGTATTTGAAGAGCGAGCCGAAACTGTACAAAAGCGAAAATAACAATCGCATCAAAAGGGTGGCCTAACAGTTGGCTGGTGTTCATTCTTCGCTAATTTTAGCTAAGTGTTAGCCGCAGTTTATGCGGGGCGTTAGTTTTTAAGAGGGTTCTATGAAAAAGTTTTTAAAATTGAGCATTTTAAGCATTGCTTTTTTTGTAACGGGTTGCGCCAACATGATTGGATTTACAGGCGCAGATGCGGGCAAGAGAGTGGGCGACTGGGTTGAATACAATGTGAATCACCCCGGGCTAACCATCAGAATCATAGAGCCATACAGTGAAGAGTTGCTGCCAATTTCAACGGTAGGTAAAACGTCACCATCACCACTACGGCACACTGTTATTTTTGGCGCGCAATCAAATCAGCACAAATTGGAAATTATTGGTCGCTATAACAAAGAATTGTATCTGGACAATAAATTTTATGGTTCAGTTTGGTTTGGAGATATTTTAATTCGCGCCGGAAGTCTTTCAATAGACGGCAAGTTAGTAGCGGCAGTTGAAAATTAACAAGTGGTATAGCAATGAGCACACATAAGAAGGGTTATCACAAACGTATATTGTCGGAATGGTCGGCCAACTATGACCTAAAGGCAATGCAATGTGGAAGCATGTAATAATATCTAGTATTCAAGCCGCTTTTGTAGGGGCTATGCTACTCATTTTAGTTAGCCTGCCAGCGTTTGGCGGTGCAGCAACAATATTTGGTGTAATGGCATTTCCTATCGCACTTTTTTGGTGCCTTGCTTTGGCGTATCCATTAATTAAGCTTCGCCAGAATTCTCAGCTTTCAGAATATGCCTATTTTATGATTTATTTAGTTTCTGGGGCTATATTGGGTGCTCTCACGCCAGTGTTAATGTTTGGCACACCGTTCGGCCTTCAATCAGCCGCTTTTCTTAGTTTTTATGGTCTATGCGGTGCGGCGTGTGCCGTTAGTGCGTGGAACTATGTGCGTAAAAATGTCAGTTTATAACAAGGCTAAGCAGGGCTTCGCTTCAACCTTGTCGCTTTTCTTGAACCGATAAACAAGCAGCTAAAGATCTCAGGCATGGTGGGCGTTAGGAGAGTTTAAAAAATGATGGAGCTGTACTTTTTAGTCAGCGTCTTTGTAGGAATGGCTGTAATTGTTGATGGTGTTGTTTTATATAAAGCCAGAGGCGTTTGCTGGACAAACAAAATACAGTCGTTTACAACCACTATTGAGTTTTTATGGGTTATTGCCTCTATTATTGCTGTTTTTACGCTAGAGTTCTCACAGCTCCAAATATTAATCCCTTCTCTTTACGTCGCGCATAATATTTTTGGCTGGGCGTACGGCTCTTATCTTGTGTCAAAGTCACCTGAAGTGAAGAATGGTACAGAAGCATTGGTTATACCGTACTGGTATCTTATGTTTGGCTTAACCGTTGGTATCGTATTCAGCATAAGCAGTTTATGGGCATTCATACTCCTATAATCAATGGCTTAAATAATTAACATGAAAATGGAAACACTTAGGTACCCAAATGGCATTACAGGCAACTCCTTATAAAATCTCACTGGATATATCAGATACTGATCGCGGTGTTTACGAGAGTGTGAAATTTACTGTTGCACGCCATCCATCCGAGACAGAGCAGCGTTTAGCCTCACGAGTACTGGCTTATGCGATGTTCTATCATCCGCATTTAGCCTTTGGCCGGGGGTTATCCGATACCGATGAAGCGGCACTCTGGGAAATTGATCTCACCGGTGAAATTCAGCATTGGATTGATGTTGGCCTACCGGATGCTGCGCGGGTTATCAAAGCCAGTCGGCGTGCACCAAGGATGTCTGTAGTTGTGTATGGCAATGCGCGTTTGTGGCGAGAAAAAGTGCTACCGAAGTTTGCCCATTTAACCAACGTGAATGTGTTTGTTTTACCGCAAAATGAGCTAGC
>NZ_DF266789.1:486781-531378 GCF_000320945.2 Idiomarina sp. 28-8 | reverse complement strand
CTAGCGGAAATTGCTGAAAAATTACATCGCTCAACACACTGGGGCGTAATGATAAGCGATGGTCAGCTGTATATCAGTGATGGTGATGAGCAGGTGATTGTTGCGCTTGAGTGTTGGCATGGTGAAATGCCCGAGGCATCGCTGTAGGTTAATGGGCATTACAAATAAGTGGTGCAGTGGTTCTTCGTTGCGGCTTTGAATGCACTCCAAAGCCGCGCAGCGTCATTTCGTTAACTTTCAGTCAGATAGCCAAGTTCAATCAGTGTTTCGCGGACTCGCTTTTTGATGTCTTTGGAGTTCCGTATAAAGTACCGCTGAACAGAGGTGTTTTCTGCGTCGACTTTATCCAGCATCTCGTCTTTAAGCTTACGTGCTACGTGAGCTGGCGCTAAAGGGTCAGTGACTAAACCGATAGTGTGACTGCCAAGTCTGCTTTGTATCGCCATTGTGTCCGCGTACCGGCCTGATTCAGTTACTTTGGTATAAACTTCGTTAGCTGGCAAATCATAGATGTCCGCATAAATTTCACGTAATTCGTCGAGGCCTTCCTGCAGTTCCTGATCGGTGTAATCTCGCATACTCATCGCGTGCTCTACTGAAAGTTCCGCTGTGGTCAGCGGGTTGATAACACCGTCGTAGATGTCGCGGGCTCCAACGGCTACGGTTTCCCAATACGGAGCCATTGTTTCTGTAATTTTAGGTAAAGGGTCTTTTCTAGGCCAGGATGCGATTAAGTTGTAATCTAGGTGAGGAGCTTCGGACTCCCAGCTTAGCTCGTAACTACCGTCGGGATTGGTTGTGGTAACAGGGTCTTTAGAGCTGCAACTGCCGGTTCTCTTTAAATCGGCGCAGACTTCCACGTTGCCGACTCCTTTTTCAAATATAACCTTGCCGGATACTTTAATGGTGCGGGTTTCAGGTTCATTACTAGGCTGTTCAGTAGCGCTTTCATTGCTCTGAACTTGAGTCTCTTTAACTTCGGTTTCTGAATCGGAGTCGTTGCAACCAATTAAAACCGTACTCATTAAAATAAGACCAAAAAGCTTTGTTGCCATTCCAAAATCCTTTCGAAACAAAATGTAAGTATGTATATTCACATAGCGTAGTGGAAAGTAAAAGTTAAGAAAGCGTTAAGACAAGATGCCAGATGAAATTGGAGTTCAAAATCAAACATGCAGAATTCAAATAATGTTGTCGGGAAGCAGAGTAGTTACGACGAGCCAATGAATTCACCTGAAGAGAGGGTTAAGTCGTTTATTTCCCATTGGTATGAACAATGGTTGAAAGCCGAGACAAAGAGCAAGGCTGAAGAGGGTAACGGTCAGGGGTTTGATTTTGGCTACTGGCGTGATCTTATGTCCGCTGTCGATAAAGCTCACTTCCTTGTCGGTAGTGGTTCAGGGTCTGACAATTCGTTTGGGCCCGCTGACTACGACCCGAATAACGAAAAAATCATTGAATGTGATATTCAAGGCGACTTGGCTCAGCTGCTTACCGAGCTGCACCAAGATGAGGGTAGGCCTTCAAATTATCATGCCTACGAGCTCAAGTTAGATGCAGAAAAAGACTGGAAAATAACGCGGATACATACTCTTTTTCATCCTCCCAAAAGCCCGGTTATTGCCCCTGAACAACATGCTGATATTCTTGCTATGTCGAGCTCCGCTGCTCCGTTTATGAATAGACAAGAGAATTTAAACCTTAATGAACAGACTCTTTTTCAGCAAAACCGGCGTGTCACAATCCCGCATTTAGATGAAGGAGAGACAAAACTGAAAGAGGTCGGAAAGCTCCAAATTAGCTCGGGCATTCTCGGGATTCTAGATTTTGGCTACGATATTTACCGGTTTGAACCGCTGCAACGGAGGGTAACGCCGGGCGAGTATCTTGTTGAAACGGTAACCACTCATGATCGAGTCGCTGGTATTCGGGTAAAGCTAAGTGAAAGCGAGCAGGCAGTAAAATGGTACGCGGCGAATACACCGAGCGGTAATGGAGTTTATGGTGTCGACGCTGGAAACTTGGCTATATTCGATGTTGCGAACCTTGTGGAACTAAGCCATTTGAGAAAAGAAAAGCTCTTTAACGAATGGAGCCTGGAGGGGAAAACAGAGCTGTTATCAATGACAGGGCAAGATGACTGCGTTATTTGTACCAGCGGTTTTGGCGATGGCGCTTATCCCGCATTTTGGGGAGTCAATGAGCAAGATGAAGTGGTCTCGCTGTACATTGATTTCATGATCCTTGTACAAGAAACTGAAAACGGCTCATATGAGTCGATTTAAAATATTCTGTCAGTACTTTGCAGCCTTTGAACAAACCGCTTATATTGGAAGCAGCGCTTAATAGGAAGAGGTAAGTCATTGCAACATGCATTGTTAGTGGTGAATCCGAAGAGTCGGAATGGTCACTCTGAGGTGCTAACAGAAGCTATTGATTTGCTCAGAAACTCAAGCATTGAGGTAGAGGTTTGCGTCACTGAAAGTGCATATCACATGGCTTCCTGCATTGAAAATCACCGTGAGAAAGAAGGTGTAGTTATTGTTGCCGGTGGCGATGGAACTATCAGTGCTGCGTTGGAACCGGTTTATAAAAGCAAACAAACCTTAGCCATTTTACCTATGGGTACGGCGAATGATTTCGCGCGTTCGTTAGGGCTTCCACAGGACGTAGTCGCAGCCGCACAGGCTATCATTGACGACAAGCGGGAACGCATAAACCTGGCGAAGGTGAACGATAGTTACTTTGTGAATGTTGCTCATGTTGGCTTAGGCGTAGAGGTAACCCGCGAGCTGACATCAGAAATGAAGAAATATTTCGGTGTGTTTGCTTATCTGGGAGCTTTTACCAGCGTAGTTAAACGCAATAAAAGTTTTAAAGTCGCTATAAAAGCAGATGATTGGGAAGGCTCAGTAAGAGCTATTCACCTGGCGGTGGGTAATGGTCGCTTTTATGGTGGAGGGAATATTGTCGATGATGACTCCACGTTGCTGGATGGACAACTGAATTTATTTTGTTTGAAGCCAATACGGTGGTGGCGGTTGCTATTGCTGGGGGTAAATTTCCGTCACGGTAATTTAGGAAAGGCAGAGCGCGTGGTCTGTAAAAAAGCCCGGGAAATTAGTATTAAAACTTCCAGACCCAAACAGATTCAGGCCGACGGCGAGTTTAAAACCGATACTCCGGCTGAGTTTGAAGTGATCCCAAAGGCGATTGAAGTTATTGTTGGCGATATGCCAGTGCCAAATAAAAACAAGGAATAATATGTCGATATTACGCACAGATAATCAGGCCGATAGCATGGAAATGCTGAAGTTAGTCATTGAGACAAAGGATTACTACCGTGAAATAGCGAAGGTGGTTGAAGATGATAACCTTGCTAACGAGCTTGATAGCATTGCCAGTGAAAGAGCCTCCTTTATTGAGCCGTTTGAAAATATCGTTAAGGATCTCGGCGAGCTGCCGGCTAAACCCGACCCTGATAAAGAGCTGATGCAAATAATTGAAGGGGAACTCACTCAGTTTTTCTCTGCGGATTCTAAAACCGCTATTTTGGATAAGTGCCTGCAGGAAGATGAAGAGCTGGCATCTTTGGTAAATAGCACCAAACTGGGCGAAAAGTCGGCGGAGTATCAGGAGCTACTCGACGCGTTGGCTGAGAACCTTAGTGACACAAAAAAATCAATTCAGGCGTTAAAAAATTAGTATGTAATACGGCGAGCGGGTAAATAACCTAACCTACGATTCAGAACCATTCACACCTAAATTCCTACCGCTCACGCATTCCTTGTTTGTATCTGCCGGGCGGCTGGGCTAGCTTAGCAGTCAGTTTCCTAACGGCACTGACACATGACTTTCAATAAAAAAGAAAAACTGTCGATAACGGCGCTGCTGATTATTCTCTACTTAATACCTGCAGGGCTAGAGTGGTTAGAGTTTGATAGCGAAAACTTACACGTTATTGCGATAAGCCTGTCAATTTGGCTGGCCTTTTTTTACCTCGGCCCGTTTTGGCTGTTCTACTGGACTCAACAGAACAAGCATGTTGCCCGCTTACACGTAGTGGCGCAAGGCGTGTTGTACGTTCTGATGATGTTTGCTGGCGCCAATATCGTCGGCAGACTGCATGCGCTGGCGTTTCCGCAGTACCAGTTTCCGATAAAGGAGCAGGGGCTGTCGGCATTTCTGTGGGGTGTGTTCATCTTCTCGATGACGCACATGTACCTTTTATATCAGCGCTTTGTTCAGGAGCAACGGTTGCGTAAAGAAGCTCAGCTGGCTGATTTGACCAGCCGTTTAAATCCCCACTTTCTGTTCAACTCGTTGAACACCATTTCCGCGCTTATCCACTCATCACCTGACAAAGCCGACGATGTATTGCATAAACTTTCCGACATACTGCGTTACTCCGTTGATCAGCAAAACAAGTGGGTGCCGCTGGAGCAGGAGCTTGCTGTTTGTGAAACCTATTTAACGGTTGAGAAGGCAAGGTTCACCGACAATTTGAACATTAGCTGGCAAATTGCGTCTTCGGTGGATACGCGGCAATTGAAGGTGCCGCCGTTGTTACTGCAACCGCTGATTGAGAACGTTATGAAACACGTGAAGCGCCGACCTATTGAGTTGATCATTAGCGTGCAAGTGGAGCAGGGCAAGTTGATATTCAAAGTAAAAGACAACGGTAAAGGTTTTTCTGAGCAGTCGTTGGATGAGCAATCTAGAGCTGGTAAGGGTCTCAATATTGTAAAACAACGTGTTGATATTGCAGGTGGTGAGCTGTCGCTTTGTAACGATACGTCAGAGCATGGAGGTGCGGTGTGCGAAATCACCTTACCCATTCACGCCTGCGTGTAATTATTGTCGAAGATGAAGCGCCCGCGCGCTCGAAGTTAAATACGCAGCTCTCGCAAATGGAAGGCGTTGAAGTTGTTGCGGAATGTGCTGATGCTCCTCAGGCAATACACGGCATTAATTCACTTAAGCCAGATTTGGTTCTGTTAGATATTGAGCTGGGTGAGTTGTCAGGCTTTGACGTGCTTGAAGCAATAAAGCACCCGTGCCATGTGATATTTACCACGGCTTACAGCCAGTATGCCGTGAAAGCATTTGAGAAACAGGCCTTAGATTATCTACTGAAACCCTTTGATTTGCCGCGACTGCGTCATGCTTTAGAGCGCGTAGTATTAGCGCAGCCCCAGGTTGCAGAACCCGCTACAGTGCAGCTCACTGCGAAAATCGGCGATAAAATACGCATGCTGCAATCGTCCGATATTCGATTTGTGAAAGCCTCACAGGGACTGGTAGTAGCGCAATGCCTTGAGCGCGAACACCATTTGGATGCAAGTCTGGAATCACTGTTGAGCCAGTTGCCAAGTTCCTTTTTGCGGGTGCACCGCAACAGCATCGTAAATATCCAACATATTCATCAAATAGAAAAGTGGCAAAACGGTGCGCTTTTACTTCGTTTTGAAGGCATAAACGACACCATTACGACCAGCCGACGTGGCGCTGCAACACTAAGAAAATATCTTAACTTATAACCGGAGAACAATATGAAAAAATTAGGGTTATTCGTCGCGTTGTTTATAACCACGCAGGCTTTAGCAAGCGACTTTGTGATAAACAATGTGTTGTTGCCAGACTTTCAGACACGCGAGTTAACGCCCGTTAACATTGAAGTTGCGGACGGTAAATTCAAACAAATTGTGGATAGCTCGGTCCCCTTGTCGCATGCCGATGTGCGTGACGGTAAAGGGCAAGTGATAATGCCTGCCTTTATCGATATGCACTCTCACAGCATGGGCAATTCATCGCTGGATCGTAGCGACTATCAATACATCGGTATACGCGGCACCGCGAATGCCATGTTGTATGCCGGAGTGCATGGCTGGCTCGATTTATATAGCGATGAGAATGATATTTTCGAGTATCGAGATCAGCAATTTACAGAGGAGCGCGACGAAGCCTACGTGTTTGCCGCAGGTCCCTGCTTTACCGTGCCAACCGGACACTGTGACTTTGGTGAAACGCGATTGATCAGCACACCAGAGGAGGCGGTTGCAGAGCTGAGAGATTTAAGCGGCTCCAAGCCTAATGTGGTGAAAGTTGTATTTGATAATGCCGGCAGTAAACCCACTATTGATAAGGCTACGCTTAAGGCTTTTTTGAACGAAGCAAGGCGTCTAAATATTAAGTCGGTGGTGCATATCGGTTCCTGGAGTGATATTCGCAAGGCCTCAGAATTAGGCGCTGATGCTGTTACCCATTTGCCCTGGCACGCTATGCCTGACGATATTCCCGAGCTATTGGTAAAACAGGGTACTGTCATTATTCCTACGGTGAGTGTTATAAACGAGCTACTGTATTTGCACGACTCAGGCTCCGATGAGCTTGCAGCCTCTGTACTTTCCGTTCCAATGACGGACGCATTAGTCGAGGAAGATCTGTTGAGCGACTACCCGATAACCGCAGAAAATAAAGTGTATTTTGACTGGGTTGCAGGGATAAAGGCAGATGGCGCTCTCGAAAACCGGAACGATGCGATTAAGCGTTTAGATGCCGCTGGAGTCAATATACTGGTTGGATCCGACGGTGGCAATTTCGCCGTATTCCAGGGCGTAGGCTTCCATCGAGAAATGTACTTTTTGCAGCAAATGAGTATGTCTCCCTGGGATATTGTGTTGGGCTCCACCCTTAAGGCCTACGAGTTCCTCGGCGTAGACTGGGGAATTGAAGAAGGTCGTCCTGCGCACTTCACTCTGCACGACCGCCGTATTTTTGAGGACTTAAGCCTTTCAACTGAGGTGGAGGACATTTACCTACACGGCAGAAAAGTGAGTCGAGAACCTATGCTGAATTACGCCAACCCAGGGTTCTTTCAGTACATGAAGTTGTTTTTTGGGTTTGAGGTGTAGGAGAGCGCAAAAAAGTACTGCAAAACGGTGCATAAAAGGTCAGAATTAGAAGATACCGGATGCAAAAAATTACCGTTTAGGCAGGGAAAGACGTTGTCACAACAACAAAAACAATACGACATACATTGGCTGACGGGACAGTTTTGCGATTCCAGCAAAGAGTCCCGGTATCGCGACTCCATTAAAGCGCGGGTACGTGTCGAGTCCCGCTTTGCATAGCTTGCCGTTATGGATTAATCAGCATTGATATCTAAATTACCTAAATGGATTGAGTATGGCGCGTTTGTGCTGGCGTTTATAGCTGTCTGCATAAACGCTATTGGCTTGCTTGGTTTTGAGCACCAGGCGGTTTCTCATGTTTCAGGTACTGCCACTTTGTTTGGTACCAGTATGCTGTCGGGCTCTTTCGATGAGGTGCTGCATTTGGCCGGTGTGTTGTTCTCGTTTTTTGTCGGTGCCGGTCTGTCTGGATATCTATTGCACGGCACACAGCTAAAGTTAAGCCGTCGTTACGACATTGCTCTCGCAGCTGAATCACTGCTGATATTTGCTTCGTTTTACTTACTGTCTGAAGGATCATTTTACGGTCATTTCACCGCATCATTAGCCTGCGGTATGCAGAATGCCCTGGCAACGACGTACAGCGGTGCCATTGTACGGACCACGCACCTCACCGGTATTTTTACTGACTTAGGCATTATGTTTGGATCGGTTATGCGCGGCAAAGCTTTCGATAAAAGAAAAGCGGTATTGTTTGGATTAATCATTGCCGGCTTTGTTACCGGAGGAACATCCGGCGCCTATCTGTTCATGTTATTACAGTTCCAGGCGTTGTTAGTACCAGCCGTTATTTGTCTGGCGCTCGCTTTCTTGTATCGTGTGCATTATAGAAAATCAGGCCAGCATAAATAAACTCGCCTAAAAGGTGGCTATGTGCCGCTGGAGCTTGGGTGGGTTAATATTCTGAAATGAATTAATTAGGGGAAGTCATGCACGGAGAATATAAAGTACCAGGCGGTAAGTTAGTCGTTGCTGATGTTAATTTAGAAGATGGTTGTCTGAGTGAGGTCAGTATTTCAGGCGACTTTTTCTTAGAACCTGACTCTGCGCTAAACTTAATCAATGAGGCTTTAACCGGACTACCCGAAACATCAAGCCATAAAACGCTCGCTGCCGCAATTGATGAAGCACTTGATGAAGACGTAATGATGTTTGGTTTTTCCGCCGAAGCTGTTGCTACAGCTGTACGACGTGCCTTAGGTAAGGCGAGCAGCTGGTTAGATCATCAATTTACTCTTATTCCACCAGTAACACTGCCCGCAGTAGAACATGCCGCGTTAGACGAAGTGATAGCCGATTCAGTTGCCAAAGGTTTACGAGGCCCAACATTAAGGTTTTGGGACTGGGACGATTCTGTGGTGGTGATTGGTTCTTTTCAGTCAGTAAAAAATGAAGTGGATATGGCCGCTGCGAAAGAGGCCAATGTGCAAGTTGTGCGCCGGGCGACAGGTGGCGGCGCTATGTTCATGGAACCCGGTAATTGCATTACTTATTCATTAACGGTACCCACTTCATTAGTTGATGGCATGAGCATTGAAAAGTCTTATGAGTTTTTAGATGCCTGGGTTCTGGCGGCGTTAGCTGAGGTTGGTATTAAAGCCTACTATAAACCACTAAATGATATAGCTTCTGCGCAAGGCAAAATAGGCGGAGCAGCACAAAAGCGCTTTGCCAATGGTGTTGTCGTACATCATGCGACTCTCGCTTATGATATCGATGCCAATAAAATGCTACAGGTATTACGTACTGGCCGTGAGAAACTCTCGGATAAAGGCATTACTAGTGCCAATAAACGAGTTGACCCTATGCGTAGCCAGACAGGCTTAACCAGAACCGCCATTATCGATGCGTTTATGAATCAGTTTACTCAGGCTTATCAAACCCAAGTTGATGACTATTTACCCAAAGAGTTATCCGCGGCAAGGGCTCTGGTAGAAACAAAATATTTAACGGAAGAATGGTTATACAAGGTAACTTAAACATGGGAAGTTATTATGATTACCTTCCGTCCAGCTAAGAACCTGACTAACGCTGCAGAGCTGACCCTTGCCAATACGTACACAAAAAAACTCTCTTCACAGACATAAAAGTCCGCGTTCCATGCTGTCTAGATCGCTATGTTTAGTTTAGAGTGTTTGCATGCTTTTAAAATATACCCTAACGGAGTATACTTTGATTTATAAGACAAAGGAATTTGCTTTTTTAATGAAAAAAGAAGCAATGTCTGACGAAGATCTGATTAATGCTTGCAAGGAAATGAGTAAAGGCCTTATTGATGCAGACTTAGGCGGTAATGTTTATAAAAAGCGTATTGCCTATAGCAATAAAGGAAAACGCGGCGGGTATAGAACAATTGTTGGTGCTGTTATAGGTAAAAAGTACTTTTTCCTTTATGTGTTTGCGAAAAATAAAAAGACTAATATCAGTTCTAAAGAGAAGGTTGCTTTAAAAGAGCTAGCTAGAATGTTTATCAGCTTTGATAAAAAGCGGTTAGGTAAGCTTGTCAAAGAGGATGAGCTTATCGAGGTAGGTGATTTATGAGTGATATTTTAAAGTCTGTTCATAAAACGGCTAAGGGTTTGAAAAACTCGGGTGTGATAGATAAGACAACGATGCGCAAGTTTGATGCGTTGTGCTTGACCACTGTCCATGAGTTTTCCGCTGAACAGGTTAGAGCTCTTAGACTGAAATATAAGTTATCACAGCCCGTATTCGCACAATATTTGAATGTCAGCGATAAACTGGTTAAGAAGTGGGAGCAGGGCGACAGTAAGCCACGCGGAGCGGCGCTTAAAATGCTTTCTATTGCTGAAAAAAAAGGTTTAGAAGTTATTGCTTAAACTAATTTGGAACCCTAAGAATGTACGTACCAAAGCATTTCGAGGAAGATGACAACGCAAAGTTGCACCAATATATTCGCGATTACGGTTTTGGCATATTAATTGTTGCCGATGAAGATGGCATTGAGGCAAACCACCTTCCTTTTCATTTAAGTCGCGAAGAAGGCGAATCTCTAGGAACGCTTCAGTGTCACGTGGCACGTAATAACTCGGTATGGCAGCGCCTTAAAAATGGTGGTCGCGTGTTAGCCGTTTTTCAGGGACCGGACGGTTACGTTTCTCCTTCGTGGTATCCCTCTAAAGCAGAATCAGGGCGAGTTGTACCAACTTGGAATTATCTGGCTGTGCATGCGGCAGGTAAAGCGAGAATCGTTGAAGATGCAACTTGGCTAAAGCAGCATTTAATGAAACTAACAGATCAGCACGAGTCAGGAATGAAAGAGCCCTGGCAGGTAAATGATGCCCCTGAGGACTTCACCGACCGCTTAGTTAAGGCTATTGTTGGTATAGAGATAGAAATTGAAACCCTGACCGGTAAATTGAAAGCGAGCCAAAACTTGCCAGAACGAAATAAAGCAGGAGTTAAAGCAGGTCTTGAAGGCAGTGATCAACCGCAGAGCTGCGCGATGTCTAAATTCGTTAGTTAGTAAAAGCTGATTTTAGCGATTCGACTGCGGTATCAGTGTACTCTCTGTCATTAAATCGTCATGCCATTGACACATTCATTCGATAGCATCCGGCCTCGTGATTAAACACCAACACAGAGCGTTGCTATATGTCCGTAACCCGAGTCTTATCTGTTATTTCCTTGCTAGTATGCATGACCTTAACCAGCGTTTTTGCTAATGGTGCTGAGGCTTCTCGTTCTGACGACAGTCTGGTATTGAAGTTTGCTGTACTGGGTGATGCTGAGCCTAAACCCAAAGCAGAATTCCCGGGTGTGTCAGCGGCCGTTGATGATGTAAACAAATTGGCGGAAGACGGCACTATGGATTTTGTTGTCGGGGTAGGTGACATTGCGCATAAAGGCACGGTGATTCAATACGAAAACGTGACACCGGTACTGCAGCGCCTGAGCCTGCCGTTCTATCCTATTATGGGCAACGAGGAGCATGGCTCTACTGTAGAGCGCTACCTGAAATATGCGAACTTGTGGAATGACGGTAAAATTTCCATAGAGAAACCAAGCTATGTTCTGGAGCGCGACTCTGTTGCTTTGGTGTTCGCTTCTCCGGATTTCGGTCGGGATTTTGGCGACGAGGGCATTGCCTGGATGAAGGAGCAAATAGAGCGTTTGGCTCCGAAACCTGTACTGCTTGTTGTTCACGGTGCACAAACGGGTGTGTACCCTGAAAATGCAGATAAAGGCGTGACGCATGAAGGGTTTAAAGACATTGTTGCGCAACCGAATTTAGCAGCAGTGCTGTCAGGCGACTTGCATATGGATATGGAACGAGTTAACCACTCTAAGCAAATTGACGGTGTTCATTATTTACATATGCCCGCACTGGAACGCACAAAAATACCGGACGAAACCCGTCACACGCCAATGTTCCGTGTGTTCAGTATTTTTGATGACGGACAGGTATTGGTAGAAACTTACCAGGTAGACGTTGAAAAACCGCTGGCGCGTCATGAATATCGGTTTGAACTCCCTGGTAAATAATGTTTTAAAAAGCCTGTCGGAATAGTTTCCGGCAGGCTATTCTCTATGTTTTTGCCCATCAACTAGCCTTTCTGATAAGTTGTAAAGATAAAGCAAACCTTCCCCAAAGTGCCTGAAGTATCGATAATATAAACAACTTCAACTATCTCATTAAACGCACAAGGGATTGTAATGACACACTTCAAAATGGATGAAAAACTACCTAACTCTTTGGGGTTCTACCCCGTTTCTACGGACGGTTTAAAACGTTTGTAAACTTCCTGTCTTGATTCGCTACTCTACGTCGCATTCTCGGATTATGAAACCGCTCGATGTAAAAAAATATATCGGCACGAGCTTCGTCTCTGGTTCGGTATTTCCGGTGGTTCACGCGTTCGCGTTTGAGCATACCGAAAAAGCCTTCACAAGCCGCATTATCGGCACAATGTCCGACAGCACTCATACTCCCCAATAAGTCGTTGTTTTTTAAGTACCGTTGATAATCGCCGCTGGTAAACTGCGTTCCACGATCTGAATGCAGTATTGCCTGTGTCGCCTCAGGACGTTGCCAGACTGCCATCTCCACCGCTCGCAGAACCATTTTTCTATCCTGCCGGTGGTGCATTGACCAGCCGACAACGACATGGTTGAACAGATCCAACACAACACACAGATAAAGTTTTCCTTCGTCCGTTTTCACTTCGGTTATGTCAGTTACCCACTTGGTATTCGGCTCAAAGGCTTTGAAGTCTCGTCCCAGGTGGTTTTTAATACCATCCGGGCGCTGAGATGGTGTTTTGCGACCACGCCCTTTTTTGCGCGGCCAACCTTGTAACCCATGCAATGCCATTAATCGCGCAACGCGATTTAGACTGACCGTTTCCTTTTCTTCTTTGAGATCTTCATGCATGCGCGGCGCACCAATGATACCGCCGCTATCTTCATGGATCTCTTTAATACGCGTCAGCAATCGTTCATTATCAACGGCACGACGCGACGGTTGGCGATTTACCCAGTCATAATAGCCGCTGGCTGAGACTTTCATACAACGACACATTAAGCGTATCGGAAACTGTTCGCGACAACGTTCGATCGCCTGATATCTCAGGACGACTCTTTTGCGAAGAACGTTGCCGCTTCGCGCAAAAAATCACGCTCCTTTTTTATCCGAGCCAACTCGCGCTTAAGCCGGGCAACCTCTTCGTCGCGCGGCGTGCCTGAGCCTTTGTGCGCACTACCGGGCGCTTCTTCTAACTCACGTTTCCATCGGGACAGCATATTTGGGTTAACACCAATTTCCAGTGCAACCTGTCGACAACTGACTCCGGGCTGCCGTGTCTGCTCAACGGCTTCTCGTTTAAATTCTGTACTGTATTTTCTTCGTTTGGTCATGAACACTCCTTATGGGCACATTATGCCTCTTTATGGATGTGTCCGTAAAATCTGGGTAGAACCCTTGCGATGGTTTATGAGCCAAAACCTGCATAACTTTGCTCCCTGGACCTTGTTGGACAGGAACTCCCAATACGAATTTATTACCGAAGGTGTTGGGGGAGGAGGAGCTGGCACAGGAAAGGTTTATGTTTTTGCTCGCCGTGAAGATAACGGTAATTTTGCGGGGTTGGAAATAGTTGCGAATAAAATTACTGATAGAGTGGTTTGTTTTCATCCATATGCTTTGGCCGGTGAATCGGAATTAAGCTGGAACGTCGTTAACGCAGTATACGAGGATGTATTCGTATTTGTGGGGAAGCAAGTTATGCCGGACATGCAGGCGATGGCAAGAGAGAAAGACGCTGCTGATTTATTCTGGAAAGAATAAAGGCGAGCTAACGTATTAACTACAAGGAGGTTTTATTTATGTCTTCACCGCAGGTTGGAGTGGGTGTTCTTATCATTCGAAATGGTCGTGTACTTCTGGGTAAAAGGAAAGGCGCTCACGGTGCTGGTACCTGGTCTGCGCCAGGCGGACATCTTGAATTTGGCGAGTCGATTGAAGACTGTGCACGACGTGAAGTTCTGGAAGAAACCGGGCTTGAACTGTCGAGTGTTCGGAGCGGGCCTTTCACCAACAATGTGTTTCAGGCAGATAATAAGCACTATGTAACCATTTTTGCGCTGGCGGAGCCTTTGAACGGAGAAGCTAAAACTCTGGAACCGGATAAGTGTGAAGGTTGGGACTGGTTTGACTGGAATGAGCTTCCGCAGCCGTTATTCCCGCCGTTAGCGACGCTTATCAGCCAGGGTTATACACCCCCGCTAACAAGCAACTCAAAAGCTTGAGCAGCAGAGCAAAAAAAGCTACCAATTATTGGTAGCTTTTTTGTTTTAGCTGGCTTATTCCGTAATCTAAATTAGAACGAGTAACGCACGCCCAATGCAAATGTGCGTGAGTAAATAGCGTTACTAAAGTTGAACAGATTATCGTTGTCTTAAACCGGTGTTTTGTGCAGTTCCGCCAGTGTGTGCTCCAGAGCATGTCTGGCGTTGACTAAAAGCGTCTGCATTTCTTCACGGGCGACTACCGGGCTCTGCTCTTTAATGGCCATGAACACTGCTTTATGACCGGGTAGTGAATCGACATATTCTTCCGCTATAGCACTGCTTAAACGAAATGAATTTTCCAGAGCAGTTTCAATGGTTACACCTAACGACGCCATAAATTCGTTATTAGTGGCTTCCAGTAAAGCTAAGTGAAACTCTAAGTCGCTTTTGTACACAGCGTCAGTACCAATTTGAGCCTCTTCCATTGCCTGGTAAGCTTCAGTTAATGCGGCTAACTGCTCGTCAGTACGGTGCATAGCTGCCAGACTGGCTGCATTAGGCTCAATAATTTCCCGCATTTCATACAGCGACATGTAAAACTTCGTGTCTGGGTTGCTGCTAAAACACCAGCGCAAAACTTCCGCGTCAAACATATTCCAGTTTTTACGCGGACGGACTCTCGTGCCCAGTTTCGGACGGGATTCGATTAGCCCTTTAGCGGTTAACAGCTTAAAGGCTTCACGTAATGCTGTGCGCGATACACCCAGCTCTGCACCAATGTCATTTTCATTCGGGATATACTGACCAGGCAAATAGACGCCACCCACGATTCGAGAACCCAGTTCCTGAGCAACCCAGGAGTGGATACTTTGTGGTCTGCTTCGGGTTGCGCTTTTCATGTGTCTTCCCTTGCATGTGGTGATGATGCGATTTTGTTCATATTAGCGTTTTTTCTCTGTAAGCGTAACCCGAATGAAATAGTGAGTGTAAATAAATGTAATTTTTGTACCTAAAGCTGGTGTGATGCATGCAAGTTAGTCTAAATACTCTAAGCTTTATCCAAAAAATGACTAACGGGCGTGCGCGCCCACTTAAAGGAGAAAATTATGTCACGGATTTTACTATCAGGCATGCTGCTTCTAGCCTGCTCATTCTCAGTTTTGGCGAATGACCTGAAACCGGGGGTATGGGAAATTACTTCTTCAATGGAAGGAGAGGGTATTCCTAAGCAGCTTACGCGAGAACAAAGCTCGCAGGAGTGTCTCACAGCTGAGGAAGGTAGCGATATGGTCGCTACTATGCGCAAACGTTGGAATGAGACCGGGTGTCAGGATATGGATATCTCCCGGGACGGAGATAAAATTGAAGTTGCGGCGTCGTGCGAAGCCGGTGGGCGTACTACGGAAGTCGATGCATTGATTACGGTGCACAGCAACGAACATTATTCCAGTGAGGTTACAACCACTAACGATAGCTCAGTAACGACCTATCGCGAGGCTTCCTGGGTATCGTCGGAGTGCGAGCAATAAGAGGATGCAATGACGTCAGGAGGAGCTTCTCTAATTCATTGCATTTAACCTCTTGGCAATGGCATCAATCTTTTCGCTCATTTGACTTAAGTGATTTGAATCATCGGCATTACTGGCTGTAAGTGCTTGCAGACGATTAACAAACTCGCTTAATTCGTTCGATACTTTTTGTTGTTCGGCAGAAGCCTCGGCTATCTGGGTGGCTTTTTCGGTTATTTGAGAGAAGGCCTCAACCACTTGCTGCAAGTGTGCCGACGTGGATTCCGTCGACTCAACGGCATTCTTAGTTTGGTTCTGCCCGTGCTCCATGGAAGCGACCGACTCTTTGGAGCCTAATTGCAGCTGATTAAGCACGGCTTCTATTTCTACGGCTGAGCTTTGGCTTTTTGCCGCCAGGTTGCGGACTTCATCGGCAACAACCGCGAAACCCCGACCACTTTCTCCGGCACGAGCGGCTTCAATTGCGGCGTTTAGTGCTAATAGATTCGTTTGCTCAGAAATATCACGAATCACACTCAACATGCCGTTAGCCTGTTTACTGTTCTCATCCAGTTTTAGAATGTTCCGCTGCGCATCCGCAATGGCTTTGGCCAGAGTTTGCATGGTCGTTGTTGCGCGCGCCATTTCCTGACCACTATTGAGTACATCCTGATGAATTCTTTCAACGGTAACTTTGGTCTCATCGGCGAAGTTAGCGACATCCTGTGAGCTGGCGCCCAGCTCTTCAGTTGCCGCCGCCAGCGTATGGTTTTCATCACTCAGGCTGTTGGCTTTATCCAGAAACTCATTACTGAATATCTTCAGTTTGTCGGCATCATGAACCAGATTGTTCGATTCATTATGAATTTCGTCGAGTATCGACTTCAGCTTATTGCCATAAGCATTTACTGCCTGTCGCAGTTCGCCTATTTCGTTCATGGTACCAACGTCAAGAGCCTGAGCGGTACCGCCGCTGATAAGCCCTTGAATCTGTTTGGTCGTTTGCTGAATTTTTGCCAGTAGGTTACGGAAAAAGAATGCCGCCAGAATGCCAACGGCCAATAGCAGAGCGCCAATAGCCAGCATCAGGAAAAGTCCCATATCCTGAGCCACTGAGGTCATTTTGTCTTTCGGTACAATTAATCCAATTGTCCAGCCAGTTTGCGGATGCTTTATCAGGTCAACGTGTGCGGCTTCATCTAAAATAGCGTCTTCTTCCAGTTCGATTGTTTGGGTTCCCTGAAGGTTGACGGCAGTATTGAGAGTATCTTCCAGCCATGTCGCTTTATTCGCCAGTTCACTGGCTGTCATTAGGGAGTCGTCGTCTTTTACAATCTGAACTGAAGATTGTGGAAAGCTAATCATTTGTCCCGCGGAATCAACAGCAAAGACATAACCCTCATTATCTTCTCCGTACTGTTCAAATATCTCAGTGATGCCGTCAAGCATCATGTCCACTGTAGCAACTCCGGCGAAGCGACCGTTTTCCTGAATAGGAATAGTACAAGTTACCATAGGCGTTTGAGTAAAAGGGTCGATGTAAGCTTCTGACCAAGTACAGCGGTCTGAAGGCGCTCCTTTGCCGGCCTTATACCAGCTTTCATTGTGATAACCAGAGCCACCGGCTACGTTATAGTCATCCAGATATTCTATGCCATTGTCGGTACGCCCCCAGAAAAAGCTACGACGTTGAACACCGTCGGTAAAAGTGTTGGGTTCGGGCCAGATTCCGCCGCCGGAAATAGCCGAGTCGCCGTGGTTATCAATAATGGATGGGAAAAGCTGTTTGAATAAATCTTCATCTTTAGGAAGTTCTGATGCAGCCAGGGCTAACGTACTTGTCAGCAGTTCAATTTGACCGAGTCGAGCGGTAAGTAAGTCAGACAGCCCGGCTTGATTGACCGATATCTGTTGTTGCTGCTGGGAAATTAAATCAGGTTTTACCTTCATTTCGACAACGGCAACGATAACAGCCAGTGCCAATACCAAGACGATTACAAACCCAAGATTGATTTGCTGGCGAATCATTAGCGTTGTCTTGGTCATAGAAGCCAATCCTGAAAATAAGGTAAACTTTATAAGGAAGTATTAACATAGATAATAAAAAGTTCAATTTTTTGAGGCTGGACAAGTAATTAGTAATGTACGTCTTTTAAAGAAAACAAGCAGTGCCGAATAGAGAGTAAAGCGCAATGACTCCCGCAATTGATGTTGCCAGAAAGAATAAGATTTCTTTTAAAGTACACGAGTATTCCCATGACCCGGCCAGTGAATCTTATGGTGGCGAAGCTGCCGAGAAGTTGGGCGTTCCGCAGGAACAAGTATTCAAAACCTTAGTTGTCAGCCTTGATGGTAAAGAATTGGCTGTAGGCATCATTCCGGTTTCGTCACGGTTAAGCCTTAAGTTGATAGCAAAAGCTTTGGGTGCAAAGAAGGCTACAATGGCAACTAAAAGTGATGTCGAACGTGCTACGGGTTATGTTCTGGGAGGCGTTAGTCCGCTTGGCCAGAAAAAGCAGCTCAGAACCATAATTGATACCTCTGCAACTTATAACTCCACCGTATTCATAAGCGCCGGGCGTAGGGGGCTAGATATGGAATTAGCCCCTGAAGATCTAAAAATGCTGGTGAGCGGTGAGTTTACTAATATTACTTAATGGAAAAGCATGTTTAAAAGGATTCAGCAGCAAAGCCATCAGGTGGGCGATACGCGAATATTGGTATCCTACGATCGCCTGACCAGCCGGTTTAAAATTTCTAATGGAGATGATGTGATATACAGCCGCTCTCTGCTGCTGTTGCCATTTATCCGCTCAAATATCGTTATTTCCAGCAGCACCTATTCTTTAAAGGTGACTTCTTTTATTTTCTGGCGCGCAAAGCTGGAGCAGGGCGGGAACATTGTTATTTCTGAGCTACTCCGGCCTCGACGCGCCAAATCCATGGCTTCAATTGCGTACAGCGCAGTAATGAGTGTACTACGATTTTTGGCGGGTTAAGGCACTTACTTGGCAGCGTTAAAGTTCTGTAAAAATAGATGAGGCTTCATATATTTCGGTACACTTTAAAAAACGTTGGTGGTTAGGGAACAATAAGCGGATGAAAAGCATAGGCATGAAGGGAGTCGGTATCGCCGTAATGTTAGCAACATTGCTTTGGCAAGTAGACGCTGAACCAAAGGAAAATACCTCTATGCAGCAACAGATAGAGCAGCGAAAACAACTCAATAACGCACGCTATAAGCAACTCCGTACTCTTGATGACAAAGCATTGGCTAAGTTCTTATGGATGGAAGAAGAGTCTAATTATTATGAAGTGATGGAATCACTCTCATTAGATATGAAGCCTTACGAAATTGAGTATTCGACTTCTGTGCTGGTGCGTCTGAGCGACTATAATGATTACCAGGCAATGAGTGATGCCTTTGTGAGTAGTCTCCTGGCAGTGAAACGTACGAATTTCATGGAGTGTAGGAGATACTCAGACGGGCACGGTTTTGCTTTGCGCAAAGGCTTTTCCTTTCCTTTTGCTAACGAACTGAAGCTTGATGCGTTGCTACTGGATAATGGCGAAAAGCTCCGTATTCCGGACTTTACAAAAGGGGAAATGGAAACTAGAGATATTGTCCGCCGGGGTGAAGTTTATTGTGTGCCAGCTCTGGAAAATAAGAGCGCGCCGCAGCCAACAGCGATTAAGGGAGAGTTCTCTACTGACTTACCGGAGAAGCTAATTCAGTTTGAGTTAACCGCAGATGATGTTGGGAAAGCTCAAGATAAAGATGGTTACAGAGTCACCCTAGTTGAAATGAATGACTATTCTTATGTCATTGAAGTCCATGTTAAAACGAACCCTCAAACGACTTTGAGTAAGCTGGATATTATTGGCGAAGCGAAAGCTAAGAACGGACGATATATCCGGAATCGTATTACTGACAGGGTTCCGATGAAAAACTATGAGCGCGTGGAGTCTCTGTTAGGAGAACTAATTGATAAGGCCGCAAACGGTAACCTCAATAAATCCGAGGCAAAGAAAGCTCTTAATGATTTAAATGAGAGTATGGCCGAAGATGAGAGCTCGACGCTTTATAGTGCGTTTGCGTTTCATGGTCCGGTTGAGACTGCCGAAGTAACGATATTAGCCGGTGGCGAGTCACGAAAAGAAGTTAAGCAGATACTTGAATTACCCGTATATTCGTTTGCACAAAAAGCTCCAGCGAAGCAGATTGATTTCGATGACTTACCGACGGTTAAGACAACATTACCGATATATAACGGCGGTTCAGAGGTGAATGCCAGCTATGTGGATTTGAGCGCAGAAGCAATGCACGACGAGCTCGAAATTCGTCAGCGAAATATTACACATGACCCGGGAATAAAGCATCCGAAGCAAGTGTTTTTGCATTATCCGACAGTGCAAAGTGACTTATTTATTCATATTTTTGATCGTTACGATATAGCGTACAGTAGCGACGTGCAGTTTTTTGACGCCGACGGTGAACCGGTAACGGAAATTGATGACAAGAACAGCGCTTTTCGCTTCACCGTTAGTCGGCTGGAATATGATCCTGAACTTTTCAGTGTGCCACCAACGCGCGTGAAAGCAAATATATCGGTGTTAACCGCGCCCAATATCATTAAAGAGAACTACGCAAAAAATGACCTCCCGACAGGCGTGAATATCGAAGGAAACAAGCTAATTGTTGATTATGCGGAGTTTACGCCAAGAGAAATTGAGGACGTTGAGTCGCGGTTGGTGCAACGGCGCAATCACGTTTTTGCCAAAGACTCTCAGGGTTACTTAGCTGAGATAAGTACACTAAGTTTACCGCGCCAAGATGGCAAGCCAGTAGATGTCTATTATTTTTATGGTCATCCGGAAAGCTTTGAAATTTGGTATAAGGGTGAAACTGAATCAGTAGATTTTGAATTGGATGTTGAGCTTTAATGATGAGTATTTATCGAGTTCATTAGAAAGGCGGCTTTTCAGGGCTGTAATATAGCCTCACTGAAAAGCCGCATATAAAATGGCTTAAAGCTTCACAATCAACTTACCTTTATTGTCGCCGGTAAAGAACATGTTCAGTCCCTCAATGGCTGATTCCAGCCCTTCAAGAATATGCGAACGGTGTTTTATTTTGCCGGACATAACGTAAGGCGTCAGTTGTTGCAGCAAGCTTGGAATTTGGTCGAAGTGATCTGGCATGGTAAAGCCCTGAATTGTCAGGCGCTTTTTAATAACAGGCACCCAGCTTGGTCCGGGGCTGGGCACTTCTTTATCGTAGTCGGCTATCATGCCGCAAACCACCACACGACCGTGCGCGTTCATACGTTCAACCACCAGGTTTTGAATGGGACCGCCGGTATTTTCAAAGTATAAATCTACACCATCAGGAGTCAGCTTAGTCAGTTGGTCGCGCAAATCATCAGTTTTATAATTAATCGCGCCGTCGAAACCAAGTTCGTTGACTATCCAGTTGGCTTTTTCGTCACTCCCGACAACACCTATCACTTTAAGGCCTTCGGCTTTTGCTATCTGACCGACAATTGAGCCGACTGAACCTGCAGCGCCTGTTACTACGATGGTTTCTCCATTTTTAGGTTTACCTACATTAAGTAACCCTTGCGTAGCAGTTAACCCGGGTAAGGCGAATACTGAGAGTACAGTTTCGTCAGGTACGTCGGCCTGAACCTTGTTAATACCTTTTCCGTCGCTCAGTGCATATTCCTGCCAGCCCATCATGCCCATAACCCGGTCGCCGACTTCAAACTCAGGATGGTTACTCTCGACAACCTCTCCAACACCCGAACTGCGCATTACCGTGTTTAATTCAACTGGTGGTATGTAGCTCTCTGTATCGGGGCTCATCCAGCCAAACATCGCAGGATCAAGCGACATTTGCCGCTGTTTTATTAATATTTCACCGGAACCGGCTTTCGGGAGCTCCTTTTCCGTTACTTCAAAAATGTCCGCTGAGACTGGGCCCGGCTCAGGGCGCTTAACCAGTTTAATCGCTTTATAAGTCGTCATAGAGTTCCCTCTTTATTAGGTTGTATGTAAGCCATATATGGCTACTCAGGTTACTTAATGAAAGGCCAATGCTGTGAGATTTATCACATTCTTTTGTAAACACTAGTTGCCGGATATTGTGAACTGTATCTAAGTCGATTAATATCAAACAGATAGTTGCTGTTCTGAAAAGGATGTCGGACATTGCGTAAACTCTGTCGGCTTATTCTTTTCTTACTATAAAAACTGTTTACGCCTATATAACAAGGAGATAAAAAATGAAAGACGTTCTATTTTTTAACAATATGCTGACACCGAAGATCATTACCTTTGTGTATTGGATTTTGCTTTTGGCCGCCGTTGTTGGTGGGGTAAGCACTATGTTTATGGGATATGAAGGTTTTACCTTTGGTAACTTCCTTAAAGGGATATTTTACGCTCTGGCCGGAGGCGTTGGTGCCAGAATTTGGTGTGAGCTTCTTATTGTTCTGTTTAAAATGAACGAAGCTCTGCAGGATCTTCGTAAGAAGTAAATGATAGAAATAAAGACATGTAACGCTTCTAAGTGAAGCTTTCTATAAGTTGCGCGGCCCTCCTGTTGGAGGGCCTTTTATTTTAGGTCTTTTCTCATGACTCAAATGAGCCTATTCTAGGGTTATACAACTCACTAACATTAGGTGCCACCCTTCTTGCGAAACCTTATTGCTATTGCTTTATTGCTACTTGCTTCGGGGTCAATGGCTCAGGATGTAACATTGAAAGTGGGTGTTTATGACAACCCGCCCAAAATCATGTTCGATGAATACGGCCAGTTGAGCGGTATTCATGGCCAGCTTCTTATGACTATTGCACAGCGTCATAATTGGCAACTGGTGCCGGTAGAATGTGAATGGGATCAATGCTTAAAGCTCTTGCGCGAGGGGCGAATTGATATTTTCCCGGATGTTGTGAAAAACGATGAAAGAGAGACTTGGGCTAGTTTTCATAATGAGCCTGCTTTATTGAGTTGGTCACAGCTTTATGCGCCGAAAGAAGAAAAAATTACCAACCTTTTAGATTTGAACAACAAACGTGTGGCGGTACTGCGGGACTCTGTTCAGGAAGAGTATCTAAAACAATTAATTGAGAATTTTGATCTAAACAGTGAGCTTTATCCGGTGCAGAGCCTTGCCGAAGGGTTTGATGCGGTTGTTGCGGGAAAGGTCAACGCCACTTCGGCGGATCAGCTTTTTGGCGATAAGCAAGTGACAGAATATGCCATTGAAATGACCCCCATCATGTTTCTTCCTAATGAGGTTTTCTTTGCCGTTCCTAAAGGTTCTCATGCAGATATTCTGTCAACTCTGGACAGAGAGCTAAAGCGCTTAAAAGCCGATGAAAACTCCGATTACTATGAAATTATTGAACGCTGGAGTTCAGGGCAAAGTCACTTAACAATTTCTGTTTACGTTTGGTGGTTAATGACGGCATTGGTCTTACTATTCTTGACTGTTGTTGGGTTTAATCTGCTTTTGCGTCGCAAGGTTACCGAAAAAACACAAGCGCTGGCTGAAAGTAAGTATCGTTTGAATACCATTTTAGACAGTGTTGAAGCTTATATTTTTATCAAAGATAAAGACCTGAAGTATCAGTATGCGAACCAGCAGGTTTTAAAACTGTTTCAGTTAAAACTGGGTGATTTCATCGGAAAAACCGATGCCGATTTGTTTGATAAAAGCACCGCCGATACGCTTAAAGTTTTTGACAACAAAGTAATAAAAAGCGGTAAACGGGCGGCTCAGGAAGAAATGAGCTTTCTGCCTGACAAAAAAAATCCGCTTCATTTTTGGTCTGTAAAAGTGCCGTTATATGATGCCAATAAGAAGGTTATTGGCTTGTGCGGAATTTGTACTGACATTTCAGAATACCAGAGCATGAAAGAAGAAATTCAGTCTCTTGCGTACTTCGACCCTTTAACCGGCCTGGCGAATAGACGTTTCATGCTGGAGCGTTTGAAAGACGAGTTTTATCGTTATCAAAATGGCGGAGATGATGGTGTGCTGGCAATGTTGGATATCGACCAGTTCAAGAAAGTGAATGACAGCGTAAGCCATGACGCGGGAGACGAGCTTTTGGTTCTGTTTGGCCAGAGACTGGAGTCTGAGCTGCTTCAGACTGAAACTGCCGGACGTCTGGGGGCCGATGAATTTATGGTGCTGTTAAAGAGTAAAAGCGGTATTAATCTGCTGGACGATAAGAATCTGCGTCAGCGCCTGCAGGTGTTGGTAGAGCGTTTAAGTGAGCCTTACCAATTAGGCGAAAAAACGGAGTCGATATCAGTCAGTATGGGCGTCACTTTGTTTTCCGATGCGCAAAACACCGGAGATCTACTTCAGGGAGCCGACCTAGCGCTGTCGCAGGCAAAAGAGACCAATGCATCAAAGCTGCAATTTTTTAATACGGGCATACAGCGCGAATTTAATTATCGGCAAAAGATGATAACTGGGTTACGACAGGCAATAACGACAGAGTCACTGGAAGTGTATTTGCAGCCGCAGTACCAACAGCTAACGGATGAGGCCAGCCAGCGTTGTTTGGGCTTTGAAGCGTTACTCCGTTGGTACGACGAAGAACTTGGCTGGGTGTCTCCTGCAGAGTTTATTCCGTTAGCCGAAAGTCAGGGACTCATGCCCGACCTGCATCGGTTGGTGCTGAATCAGGTACTGGCAGCCATTCCCAAATTGCAACACGCTATAAGTGATAAAGGCGGACGTGTTGCGATAAACGTCAGTGCCAGCCAGTTTAAATACCCCGGATTTGTAGAAGATATTGAAGCCCGTTTAACGGCGGCTGGTATTCCCGGAGAGTTGCTTGAGCTGGAAGTAACCGAGAGTTTACTCATTGATGATATTGAAAACACGGCTGCGAATATGGAAAGGCTAAAACGCCTGGGAGTGACCTTTGCGTTGGATGATTTTGGAACCGGTTACGCCTCTTTGGGCTATCTGAAACGTTTGCCCTTAAATTCGTTAAAGATAGATCAATCTTTTGTGCGAGACATGAAAAACGGTAACAGTGATGAAGCTATAGTAAGAACGGTGATAGCACTGGGCAAAAGTCTTGATTTAGCCATTATCGCCGAAGGCGTCGAAACGGAGGAGCACTTGCATAAACTACAGGAAATGGGGTGTTTTTGTTTTCAGGGGTACTATTTTGCCAGGCCAGAACCAAGCCACTTCTGGATGTCTGATGAGCGAGTTTAAGCAATGCTAATTTCCTTTATCTGTAACTCGATTATTGTCGGCTTAGCGGTTATTTTTCACTACGAAGCGCTTAACCGAATAGGCTGGCTGATCACTCACATGAGAATGTTCAGTCAAATTCGACTGATGTTTGGGGTCATGCTCGCAATCATAGCGCATACCGTAGAGGTTTCTATTTTTGCGCTTGCTTATTACTTTATGCATCACGAAGAAGGTTTTGGCACCTTAGTCGGTAATTTTGATGGAAGTTTTTTGGATGCTTTATACTTTTCTTTCACGGTTTTTAGTACGGTTGGTTTTGGCGATATAGAGCCTTCGGGAGCACTCCGCTTTTTAACTGGTGTGGAGAGTTTAACTGGTTTAGTTTTAATTACCTGGACGGCTTCGTTTCTATACGTTGAAATGCAGCGTTACTGGCACCGTTAACTGAAACATTTGCTAACAGAAGCCTGCTTCTATAAAGCTGTCAGGCGGTGTATCTTTATGGCTGAGGCATACCAGCTTGGAAAACAAAACTGATGATGCAGGAAACATTAAAAATTTTAGTGGTAGATGATGACGCACGGCTGCGAAGCTTGCTGGAGCGTTATCTTACTGAGCAAAACTTTCAGGTACGGGTGGCGCAGGACTCTGAGCAAATGGACCGCTTGCTGACCCGGGAAAACTTTAATTTACTCGTACTGGATTTAATGCTGCCGGGCGAAGACGGACTCTCCATTTGCAAGCGTTTGCGTAGCCAGGGAAACAATCTGCCGGTCATTATGCTAACCGCAAAGGGCGACGAAGTGGACCGTATTATTGGCCTGGAACTCGGTGCTGATGACTATCTGGCTAAGCCTTTTAACCCTAGAGAGCTGTTAGCTCGCGTCAGAGCGGTACTGCGCCGGCGGGGTACCGAAGCTCCTGGTGCTCCCTCGCAGGAAGATCAGGAAATAACCTTCGGTGAATTTCGGCTGAATCTGGGTACTCGCGAAATGTTTCGCGGCGACACACCTATGCCGCTGACCAGTGGTGAATTTGCGGTACTCAAAGCTCTTGTTAATAATGCACGGCAGCCACTTTCGCGCGACAAGTTAATGCATCTGGCTCGTGGTCGTGACTACAGTGCGCTGGAGCGCTCGATTGACGTGCAGGTGTCTCGTTTAAGACGTATGCTGGAAGTCGATCCGACTAAGCCCCGATATATTCAGACGGTGTGGGGTCTGGGCTACGTGTTTGTGCCGGATGGTCAACTGAAGTCCTGATGAAACTTTTTCCTAAGTCAGCGTTTGCCCGCACGGTTGCGCTGCTGGCTCTGGTGTTGCTTATTAACCAGCTCGTTTCTTACGTGATGGTAAGCAATTATGTTGTCAGACCCTCTATAGAACAAATTAATGAGCTGGTTGCTAAACACATCCGCACCATGTTTATCCCCCGTCAGCATTTAGCTGAAACCGAGCGCGAGCTCATGACCAGTTATACTGAAGCGACCGGCATTGAAGTCTTTAATGATGAAGCCGCTGAAAAGCAGGGCTTAGGTAACTCAACCTATTATGGTTATTTATCGGATGACATGAGTGATATGCTGGGTGGTGAAGCGCAAGTACGGGTAGCTCAGGGCAATAAATTCTATTTGTGGGTAAAACCTCCGCGTGCGCCTGACTTCTGGATACGCGTGCCCCTGGATAGTATGCAGCAGGGCCGCTTCTCGCCATTGGTGATGTACCTGGTACTCATTGGTTTGCTGAGCGTGTTCGGCGGTATGCTATTTGCCAACTGGTTAAACCGACCGTTAAAAGCTCTGGAGGACTCCGCCCGAAGAGTTGGACGGGGAGAGTTCCCTGAGCAGCTGTCTGAAAAAGGGGCGACCGAAATTGTGGCGGTGACTCGCGCTTTTAATCAAATGTCGCGCGGTATTCGCGAGTTGGAAAATGACCGCAACCTTTTAATGGCCGGTGTTTCTCACGACTTAAGAACCCCTCTTACTCGCATTCGTCTGGCTGCGGAAATGATGCCGCAGGGCGAAGACTGCCTGGCTCAGGGCATTATTGAAGATATAGACGACATGAACGACATTATTGATCAGTTTATCGATTATGTTCGTCTTGATCAGCAGGAGTCGAGCAGCAGAGAGTCGCTGAATGAGCTGATAGAGCAAACTGTGGCGAATGTTCCGGATAACTGGCAAAAGCAGTTTGAGCTGGATTTAGGCAAGTTGCCCAGAGTCTGGTTACGGCCCTTGTCTATGAAGCGAGTCATTATTAATTTGCTGGAAAATGCCGAACGTTACGGGAAACATCAAGTGGTGGTCAGCTCCGGGCATGATAAAAAGCAAAAACGTGTTTGGTTTAGAGTAACGGATGACGGCCCGGGCATTCCCGAAGAGCAGCAGGCCACATTATTTGAGCCTTTTACTCAGGGGGATAAAGCGCGTGGTGGCGTTGGGTCCGGTCTGGGGCTGGCTATTATTAAGCGCATTGTCGACCGGCACGACGGCAGTATAAAACTGCAAAACCGCCCGGAAGGCGGCTTGTGCGTGCGGATTGAACTGCCGCTGAATCAGCAACGGCAGTAATCTTGATTACAGCAACAGGCGGTTAATACCGTTAAGAGCCGCAACCCGGTAGGCTTCCGCCATGGTCGGATAGTTAAAGGTGGTGTTGACGAAGTAGTCGATGGTGTTACCACCGTTTTTCTGCTCCATAATAGCCTGACCAATGTGGATAATTTCGGAAGCTCGCTCGCCAAAACAGTGAAGCCCCAGCAGTTCTCGCGTTTCACGGTGGAATAATAATTTCAGACAACCCACGTCGGCACCGGAGATTTGCGCCCGTGCAAGGTGCTTAAACTGCGCACGGCCGACCTCATAAGGTACTTTCATTTCAGTCAGTTCTTCTTCAGTTTTACCAACCGAGCTGATTTCCGGGATGGTGTAAATACCGGTAGGGATATCGCTGATAAGTGCTTTGTCGCAATTACCGTTAATAATAGCGGAAGCACAGATCCGTCCCTGATCGTATGCTGCGCTGGCTAAACTGGGGTAACCAATAATGTCGCCAACTGCATAAATATTATCGACACTGGTCTGGTAGTTTTCATTTACCTCCAATTGGCCGCGATAGTTGGGTTCAAGCCCCACCGCCTGGCAGTCAAGCTGTTCAATGTTACCGGAACGGCCATTAGCAAAAAGCAGACAGTCGGCAGCCATGGTCTTACCAGACTTAGTTTTCAGCACCACTTTGTCATCGTGCCCGGTAATGCTTTCGTATTCTTCATTGTGGCGAATGACAACGCCACTGTTGCGCAAGTGATAACTCAGCGCATCTGAAATTTCAGCATCCAGAAAAGAAAGCAGGCGTTCACGCTGGTTTATTAAGTCAACTTTAACGCCCATACCCCGGAAAATACTGGCGTATTCACTGCCCACCACACCTGCACCGTATATCAGAATGGTTTTAGGTTCATGAGACAACGACAACACTTTATCTGAGTCGTAAATGCGCGGATGCGAAAAGTCGACGTCTTTCGGGTTGTATGGGCGTGACCCTGTAGCGATAACGACATGTTTTGTGATCAAGTCATCGACAGAGCCGTCCAGTTTGGTGACCCGAATGCGGTTCTTGTCTAAAAAAGAAGCTGTACCGTGCACCACAGTAACGTCGTTACGGTCGTAAAACGAACTGCGTAATTTCACCTGTTTACGAATAACCGATTCTGCATAGTGCAGTATGTGACTGAAAGTCATACCGCTCTGCCAGCCAGGGCCGGAAAACAATGGATTATTATTGTATTCAATTAGACGACTGACGGAGTGTCGCAAAGCTTTGGATGGAATGGTTCCCCAATGCGTGCAACCGCCGCCAAGGGCTTTATGTTTTTCTACTATGGCAACGTTGTAGCCGCTTTTGGCCAATTGCATGGCAGCGCCTTCGCCGCCGGGACCAGTACCGATGACAACGACATCGAATTCTGTTTCGGTTTCAGGCTTTATTGCAGTCATATTACTCGCTTCACTACCGGTGTACGGGCTTTAGATAGTAGCACTGTATAAGAAAAGCGTAAATTGACACTGTTTTCTGTGCGCAGAGTCGTTATAGTAAAGAGAGACAATGACTTGGAACCGTTGTATGAGTAAAGAAAAACAAGTCCCGCAAATTCTGGCTCGTCGTGTTGTAGCGCAAAGCCGCTTAATGCGTATTGAGGCCGTCGATCTTAAATTTAGCAATGGTGAGCAGCGTCAGTTTGAGCGCATGAAAGGCAGCGGTCGCGGCGCGGTTATGATTGTTCCCTGCCTGGATGAAGAAACTTTGTTACTGATTCGGGAATACGCTGCAGGCCTTCACGACTATCAACTCGGTTTCCCCAAAGGCCTGATTGACCCGGGCGAAACCCCGGAAGAGGCTGCTCAGCGTGAGCTAAAAGAAGAAGTTGGTTACGGCAGCCGTCAACTTGAATTCTTAATGGAAGTGTCTCTCGCGCCTCAGTTTTTCTCCGCCAAAATGAGTGTTTTCGTAGCTCGCGATTTATACCCCGAAAGATTGCCGGGCGACGAACCTGAGCCGTTGGAAAAAGTGACCTGGCCATTAAACGATATTGACAACCTGCTGGCTCAACCCGATTTTTCTGAAGCGCGAAGTGTTGCGGCGCTGTTAATGCTTTTGCGTAATCTGAGTGAGGCACAGTAGTGGCAGAAACAATGCTGGAGAAACTGAAGGAAATAGCATTCGAAGCAGGTGGCGTTATTCTGTCAATGTACGAGCTGCGTGACTATAAAACGGCCGAGAAAAAAGACGATTCTCCAGTGACTACCGCAGATCTTGTTGCCAGCGAACTAATAGAAGATCGACTCAAGCAGTCATTCCCTGATATTCCGGTTATTTCTGAAGAAAGCGAACATCAGGACTATAATGAGCGTCGTCAATGGAAGGCCTATTTTATTATCGACCCGATAGATGGTACTCAGGAGTTTATTTCCCGCTCCGGAGACTTTGCTGTCAACATTGCTTACGTAGAAAACAACGAGCCTGTCATTGGCGTTATTTTCTGGCCGGTCGGGGAAACGCTTTACTATGCTCGCAAAGGTGCTGGCGCCTTTAAACAAAAAGAGAACGAAAAGCAGTCCATAAGCGTGCGCAAGTTTAGTGACCCTCAGGCTGACCCTATTATTATTGCAATAAGCCGCCAACAGGCACGAGAGCCTGTGTTTAATCGTTTGCAGACAAAACGTGATATTCAGCCTTTACCAACGGGTAGCTGTTCACTAAAAGCCTGTTTTATTGCCGAGGGCAAAGCCGATTGTTTTTTACGTCTGGGGCCTACGGGAGAATGGGATACCGCTGCATCGCAAGTTATTGTAGGAGAAGCTGGCGGTCGCATAGTGAATGAGAACTTTGAGCCCATTACCTACAACCGTACGGTTAGTCTGCTGAACCCGAACTTCTTAGTTCTGGGTGACCAGAACGTGCCCTGGGAAGAAATATTTATTGCCCGTCAGGCTCGTTTCCGGTAACACTGTCTTTGTTGACTACATCGACACTTTCATGCAGCTCAGAGTAAACAATGACGGCTTCGCCGGACTTCAGGCGTTGCTTCAGTTGCTCCACTTTCGTTTCAAAGCTGAGCTCCTGACTGCCGTAATCGGTTCCTTCGCGCAGTACAATAGATTCCATTAAATTGTTCAGGGTTTCCTGATCAATTTCCTGCCAGGGAATGATCATTTATCCTCCGCTTGCTGCAACTCTTCTGTTAATTCTGCCAGTTCTTCTTCTGCTGTCATCCAGAGGTTTTCCTGTTGTTGCAGATCTTTTTGCGCCTGTGCCTGCTGGTCTAACAGCTTTTGCAATTTGGCTTTATTGGCATCGTCATACAAGGTGCTGTCACTCAGTTGCTCGTGAATATCGGCTAGCGTCAGCTCCAGCGAATGAATATTCTTTTCTGCCTTCTCTATTTGTTGGCGTAAAGGCTTAGTTTTTTGTCGCGCCTCGGCTTCCTTACGTTTTTGCTGTTTGCGGTCATCGCGTTGGCGAGTAGCGGGTTGCTCGCTACGTTTGTCATTAGCCGCCTGTTGCTGTAACCAATCGTGATAGGCATCTAAATCGCCGTCGAAAGTTTCTGCTTTGCCGTCGGCAACCAGACAAAATTCATCTACCGTAGTACGTAGCAAATGTCTGTCGTGCGAAACGACAATTAACGCGCCTTCGTATTCCTGCAAAGCCGCAACCAGTGCGTCCCGTAAGCCGAGATCCAGGTGGTTAGTTGGCTCATCTAGCAGTAACAAGTTAGGACGCTGGTAAATAATGAGGGCTAACGCCAATCGTGCTTTTTCCCCACCGGACATGGGTTCGACCGACCGTGTGGCCTGATCACCGGAAAATCCAAAGTTGCCTAGAAAGTCACGCAGCTTTTGTTCAGTCGCTTGTTTATCAATGCGCTGCAAGTGCAGCAGAGCTGAGGCTGCCAAGTCCAGAGTTTCCAGCTGATGCTGAGCAAAATAACCAATGCTGAGACCTGGGTTAACCAACCGCTCACCAGCCATCGGCTCCAATTCACCCGCCAGCAGTTTAATCAGCGTTGATTTACCGGCGCCGTTTCGGCCAAGCAAGCCTAACCTAGTTCCCGGCACCAAATTTAGCTTAATCTGCTCAAGAATGGTGGTGTCACCATAGCCAGCTTTGGCGTCGCGCAGCGTTAGCAGCGGATTTGGCAGCTTCTCTGGTGTTAAAAAGTGAAAGTCGATACCACTTTCGGCGCGCAGTGGCGCCTGGTTAGGCAACTTCTCAATAGCTTTTAAACGGCTCTGTGCTTGTTTGGCTTTGCTGGCTTTATAACGAAAACGGTCAACGTAAGCTTGTAAGTGCTGACGCATAACCTGAGCTTTTTCGTACTCGCTTTGTTGCTGAGCCATGTGCTCGGCGCGCTGCCGCTCAAACAGAGAGTAGTTACCGCGGTAGCTGTTCAGCTTTTTATGCTCAATATGCGTAATGTCGGTAGTGACCGAGTCGAGAAAGTCACGGTCGTGCGATATCAATAGCAGGGTTCCGTCGTACTGTTTCAGCCAGCTTTCCAGCCAGAAAATGGCGTCAACATCCAGATGGTTAGTGGGCTCATCCAGCAGCATTAAGTCGGCGCGGGCTATGAGTACCTGTGCCAAATTAAGGCGCATACGCCAACCACCGGAAAATGCTTTTACCGGCTGTTGCAATTGTTCCTGAGTAAAGCCAAGGCCAGCCATTAAACTGGCGGTTCTGGGCTGAATATCATAAGCTCCGATGGAAGCCAACTTGTCGTGACAGTGCGCAATGGCTTCGCCGTTGTTATCGCTTTCGGCCTGCGCGAGTTGCGCTTCCAACTGCCGAAACTCGGCGTCACCGTCCATTACGTAATCGATAGCGGATTTATCCAGTGCGGGAGTGTCCTGGGCTACGCTGGCAATTCGCCACTCCGCTGGCAGGTGAATATTACCGCTGTCGGCACTGAGTTCACCACGCAGCATGGCAAACAACGAGGACTTGCCGCAGCCATTACGGCCTACTAAGCCAACGCGATGTCCCGGGAATACTTGTAAGTCACTGTCTTCAAATAAAACATCACCGCCACGCAATAAGGTGATAGCTTCAGCACGGATCATAAACTACTCTTCATTTTGTACAGCTGTTCAGCTGCGGTATCATAGACGTGTTCTGCTCACAATTCTAACACAGGAGCTGTTGTGGCTAGAGAAAAGAAGCGATTTATTGCCGGGGCCGTTTGCCCCAAATGCGATGCCATGGACACACTCATGCTCTTCATCGAAAACGATACCGAACAAGTTGAGTGCGTGCAATGTAAGCACCGGTTTAGTGAACCTAAAGAGCAGGGTGGTGGTAGCCAGCGTCAGTTTGATCAGGTCATTGGGGTATTTAAGCCAGACTAAACAAATTGTAGGGAGCCATTATGACAGACACCGACGGCAGCCGTTTTATCAACTGTCTTTATCGCGTTGAGCAAGTACAGCAGGGCGAACAAAAAGCCGCTGAAGCTTGCTCGATGAACATGACGCAACTGATGTCGGCGGCCGGGAAAGCGGTTTTTCATCAGCTACAATCTTACTTTCCGGCACCGGCACGCATTGCGGTCTGTTGTGGTGAAGGCAATAACGGTGGTGATGGCTATATTGTCGCCCGACTGGCTCAGAAGGCCGGTTATCAGGTGCAAGTTTTTGCGCTTAAACCCAATGTTGAATTGCCGGAGCCAATGGAGTCTGACGCGCACAAAGCCCGCGCTGCGTGGCGTGAACAAGGCGGAAGTGAAAAGCCCTTGCTGGATTGCTCGCCCGAGCAGTTTGATGTGTTGGTGGATGCCTTATTTGGTGTCGGTTTGAATCGTGCGCTTGAGGGTGACCCGGTAAGCTGGGTTCAGCGGGTGAATGGCAGCACGACGCCAGTGGTGTCAGTGGATGTGCCGTCGGGGCTGAATGCTGATACGGGTCATGTGCCCGGTGCGGCGGTTCGCGCTCATCTGACCGTCTGTCTGGTGGCGTTAAAGCGCGGCTTGCTGACCGGGAAGGCTCAAGAGCATACCGGTGAGTTAAAACTTGAAGATTTAGGTATTGGCGGCACGTTTAGACAGCAAAATGAAGCCGACTGGTTCAGGGTTAATGCAGGCCGGGTTGGCGGCTGGCTAGCGCCTCGTTCACGCTGCACTCACAAAGGTGAGCAAGGACACGTGCTAATTGTCGGTGGTCAGCCGGGCATGTCCGGAGCTGTGATATTGGCAATGCAGTCGGCGCTGCGTGCGGGGGCGGGCAAAGTGTCCGTGGCGTGTCATCCGCAGGTGCAGGCAATTGTTGCGGCAGCTCAGCCTGAAGCTATGGTGCATGGCATAAAAGAAACCGATGCTCTTAAGCCGCTGCTGCGAGAAGCTTCTGCTGTTGCTTTGGGGCCCGGGTTGGGGCAAGGCTCCTGGAGTCAGGAGGTTTTTTCGCAGGTGATGGAAACCGATGTGCTGAAAGTTATTGATGCCGATGGTTTAAATCTATTAGCCAGTAACCCCGTTCATTCACCCAAATTATTACTAACACCGCACCCTGGTGAAGCCGCACGGTTACTGCAAATTACGACCGATGAAATAGCGTCGGATCGTTTTGCTGCGGCAACAAAACTACGTGAAAAATACGGTGCGCAGGTACTACTTAAAGGTGCGGGGTCTTTGCTGGTAACCGACAGAGGTAGGTGTTTGATTGACCGCGGTTCACCAGCAATGGCCTCCGGTGGCATGGGCGACCTGTTAACCGGATTAATCGCGGGCTTATTAGCGCAAAGAATGGCTCCGGCACAAGCGCTGATTGCGGGTAGCCTATGGCATGCTATAGCGGGCGAAGAGGCAGGAAACGATGGTGAGAGGGGAACCTTAGCTTCGGATCTGTTGCCTTATATACGACAGTTGGTGAACGGATATGGAAGGGATGATGACTGAGGTACACCAATGTGAGTTGGCTGATGAAGAGGAAACGTTAGCACTTGCGAAGAAATTTTCACAAGTTTTACAGACCCCTTTAGTGGTTTATCTGAGAGGCGAGTTAGGTGCCGGAAAAACGGCGTTTTGTCGCGGTGTTATTCAGGCTATGGGGCATTCAGGGGCGGTGAAAAGTCCGACCTATACTCTTGTTGAGCCTTACCAGCTTCAGGGCTGGCGTATTCATCATTTCGATTTATATCGATTGGCAGATCCGGAAGAGCTCGAATATATGGGAATTCGAGATTATTTTTCTGAAGATACGTTAAACTTTATAGAGTGGCCCGATAAAGGCTATGGTTGGCTTCCCGGTGCGGACATTGAGATAAGAATCGAGTATGCTGGCACGGGTCGTAAACTTACTTTCAGTGCGCTAACTGAAGCCGGACAACAAATAATTAAAACATTATGATGAAGCGATTTTGGGTGTTTTTGTTTGCTTGTGTTCCTTTGTGGGCCTGGGCCGACAACAGTATAGACAGTGTGCGTGTGTGGCCATCTCCGGATAAAACGCGGGTGGTTTTCGACTTGTCGGACACTCCCGACTATTCTTACTTTACGTTGTATCAGCAAAAGCCTTACCGGCTGGTTATTGATTTTAACAATACTTCGTTAAAAGCGGGTTTGGCGAACTTGGGCGAAGAATCGCTGCTGGTCGATAAAATTCGCACAAGCTCACCTAAGAACGCTAACAGTACCCGTATTGTTATTGAGCTGGACTCTAAAAGCGACGCTAACCTTTTTACCTTGCCAGCTAATGAGTCCTATAAAGATCGGTTGGTGGTTGATTTACCCGGTAAATCCAAAGAGCTGAGCGGGCCGGCAAAATCGGTTTCAGAGCTGAAAGACAGGCGCGTAACCATAGCAATTGATGCCGGGCATGGTGGTGATGACCCGGGCTCTATTGGTCCACGCGGAACTTACGAAAAACACGTCGTTATTCGTATTGCCCGTGCATTGGCCAAACTCATTAATGATGACCCTGGTATGCAGGCTTATTTGATTCGAACCGGGGACTACTATGTTGGCCTTAACGAGCGGCCGCAAAAAGCCTGGGATGCCAAAGCCGACTTTTTTGTTTCGATTCACGCGGATGCATTTCGAACGCCACAGCCCAGCGGAGGTTCGGTCTGGGTGTTATCCAAACGTCGCGCAGACTCTGAAGTGGGTCGTTGGCTTGAGAACCGTGAGCAGCAATCTGAGTTGCTTGGCGGGGTCACCGATATTCTGAGTAAGAACGGGCATGAACCTTATTTAGCTGAAACTTTGTTAGACATGTCAATGGACAGTTCCATCGCAGGAGCTTACACGGCGGCAAAACATATTATCGATGAAATGTCGACGATAACTAAAATGCATAAAAAGACCCCCCAGGCGGCTAGTCTGGCGGTCTTGAAGTCACCAGATAAACCCTCTTTGTTGGTGGAAACCGGCTTTATTTCAAACCCGCGTGAAGAGCAGCTGTTAACCAGTAATGCTCATCAGCAAAAGCTGGCCCGGGCTCTTTATAATGGTATTCGCCGTTATTTTGTCAGTAACCCAATAGATAACACTTACCTGGCAAACCAAAGTAGCTTTAGCTACACAGTGAAGTCAGGCGATTCTTTGTCGGTACTGGCACAGCGATATAACACCACAGTGAAAGCCATAAAATCTGAAAATAAACTGACCAGCAACAGCCTGAAAATCGGTCAGAAACTGACGATTCCGAGTCGCTGATGGCCATTCAACAATTACCTATAGAACTCGCTAACCAAATTGCTGCGGGCGAAGTGGTTGAGCGCCCTTCGTCGGTGGTGAAAGAGCTGGTCGAGAACGCTTTAGACGCGGGGGCTACGCAGTTAACTCTGGATATAGAGCAGGGTGGTAGCAAGCGCATCCGAATTCGCGATAACGGCGGTGGTATTGTTAAGCAGGAGCTGACACTGGCACTGAGCCGTCACGCCACCAGTAAAATTCAGAGTCTGGACGATTTAGAGCATATTGGTAGCCTGGGGTTTCGGGGAGAAGCTCTGGCCAGTATCAGTTCTGTGTCGCGATTGCGCTTAATATCCAAGCCGCCAGAGCAGAAAGAAGCTTGGCAGGCGTGGGCCGAAGGTAGGGATATGCAAGTGACTGTTGAACCAGCTGCGCATCCGGACGGCACAACCGTCGATATACAGGATCTATTCTTTAATACGCCAGCCAGACGTAAGTTTTTACGCACAGAAAAAACTGAATTCAGCCACATAGATGAAGTTATAAAACGGATTGCGCTTAGCCGTTTTGAAGTTGGATTCCAGCTTAATCATAACGGCAAATCGGTAAGAGCGTTTCCTTCTGCTCAGACTGAAAAACAGCAATTACAACGGTTGGCGAAAATTTGCGGCGGTGGATTTGCTGAGCAGGCTTCAGCAATTGACGCTGTTGATGGTGACTTCCACTTAAGTGGCTGGTTAGTCCCGCCGGAGCATTGTCGGCATCAGGGGGATATTCAGCATTTTTTTGTCAACGGCCGAATGATGCGCGATAAATTGTTATCGCATGCGGTACGTCAGGCCTACGAAAAATATTTGCCGAACGAGCGGGTACCGACCTTTGTACTTTACTTTGAACTGCCTGCAGAAGAAGTCGATGTGAATGTGCATCCGGCAAAGCATGAAGTCCGCTTTCACCGCCAGCGACAAGTGCATGACTTTATTCTGACCCGCATTGAACAGGCTTTAAACCAGTTGGTTGCCACAGAAAACGGACAACCTGCGATGAGTCATCAGCATTCTTACAGCTCGCATGAACGGTCATCAGGGACCCAGTCGAACTCCTGTCGGGGCGCGTCAGGTGCGAGTTTTCTGGGTGAGAGAAAAGCATCCGGGTCGTTGTTGCCAAATGCCGCACGGGCCCATCAAAGCAATGCTGGCACGCAGCTAAACACGGAGTCAGAGGCAGAGTTTAAAGCGGCACAAAACTGGCGTGTGCTGTCGGTGTTTAATGGTGTTTATGCTCTTATTCGCAATGAGTACAGTCTGGCCTGGCTTAATCTGGCTAAAGTTCACATTGAGTGTGTTAGCAGAAAACTTACTCAGCAATTGCAGGACGGACTGAACGGGCAGCCTTTACTGGTTCCTGTGGCAATCAGTTTGGCGAATCTGCCCGGTCCTGCAAGTCAGTGGCCGCAGCAGCAATTAAACCAGTGCGGTGTGGTGTATAAAATTCAGCGTGAGCAGGCAATTATCGAGCAAATGCCGGAAATGTTACGTCAGGGTAATGTAGTGAGCGGTTTCTCCCAATTACTGACATTACTGACCGAAGGCGCTGAAGCTGATCAACTGGCTCATTGGTTGGCACAGTTTTCCGGTCTTGAATCATACAGTCTGACTCAGGCAGAGCACTGGCTTATTCAGTGGCGTTCGCAATTGGCTGAAAGCGCGGATGTGTTGCAAAAGTTGCCGTTACCCGGAGAGAATAATGCATAGCAAGGACGCCGTTATTGCCATTTATGGGCCTACAGCTTCAGGGAAAACCGCGTTATCGCTGGCGCTTTGTGAGCAACTGGACTGTGAGATTATTTCTGTCGATTCTGCGTTGATTTATCGGGGAATGGATATTGGTACCGCGAAACCCAGCGCCGAAGAGCAAAACTTAGTTCCTCATCACTTGCTGGATATTCGCGACCCTGCCGAAACTTATTCGGCGGCCGACTTCCAAAAAGACGCTTTGGCTTTAATTGATGATATTCAGCAACGTGGCAAGGTGCCTTTGTTGGTTGGCGGAACCATGTTGTACTTTAAGGCGTTGCTGGAAGGGCTTTCCCATTTGCCCGAGTCCGATACCAGCGTGCGTGAGAAACTGACCGCCGAACTGCATGAGAAAGGTTTAGCCGAACTGCACAGTCGGCTGCAAAAGGTTGATCCCACAAGTGCGAAACGCATTCACCCTAACGATCCTCAGCGAATTCTGCGAGCTTTGGAGGTTTATGAAATTGCGGGCAAACCCCTGACAGAACTTACCAGGGAGCGTCATGGTCAGTTAACTAAACCCATTTATCAGTTTGCGGTGGCGCCAGTTGACCGGAAAGTTTTACATCAGCGTATAGAACAGCGTTTCGACCATATGTTGGCGCAACCTTTTAAAGAGGAAGTTGCAACTTTGTTTGCCAGATCCGATTTGCATCCGGACCTTCCGTCCTTACGCAGTGTTGGCTATCGGCAAATGTGGCAGCACCTGGCCGGAGAGCTAAGCTATGATGAAATGCGCGAACGCGGAATTATTGCTACCCGACAGTTGGCGAAAAGACAAATGACCTGGCTGCGGGGCTGGCCGGGAGTGCACTGGCTGGAAACCGGCGACCTCAATATGCAGGCGAAAGTCATGACAGCAATGCAGCAGCCCGCAGAGATTTTTAATAGTAAGGATTGAAATTAGACGACCAAGGCCGCAGATCCAATTCTGGACTAAATGAGTAATTCTTAACGTTTTTCTTATTGCAAAAATTCTTTACTGGTCTAGTGTGTCTATACAGGGAACTGCAAATTGGCAGTGCTGTAGCTTACTATTTACACATTGGATATTAATAACGATAAAAAGGAATCCAAGATGGCTAAGGGGCAAACTTTACAAGACCCATTCTTAAATGCGTTACGTCGTGAGCGCATACCAGTATCTATTTACTTAGTTAATGGCATTAAACTGCAGGGACAAATTGAGTCTTTTGATCAATTCGTTGTCTTATTAAAGAATACGGTTAGCCAAATGGTGTATAAGCATGCAATTTCAACAGTTGTACCTGCGCGTATTCCTCAAAATTATTTGCCGCAACAAGCTGGCGAAGATATGGCTGAAATAGAAGATTAATGGTGAAAGAGAGGTCTGAACAACTTGTTCGATAGGTATGAAGGTGGCGACTACGCAATATTGGTTCATGTGGATTTACCCGCGGAAGTTGACCGAGAAGATCTCTCCGAATTACAACTTTTAGCTGATTCTTCGGGCGTGAAAACTATGGGAGTGATGACTACAAGTCGTAACTCCCCAACCCCCAGATACTTTGTTGGTAGTGGTAAGGCAGAAGAAATTGCCGAGCAGGTAAAGCTGCTGGACGCTAACATTGTTATCTTTAATCACGCGTTATCACCAACGCAAGAGCGAAATCTGGAAGCCATTTGCAAATGTCGGGTGTTAGATCGTACGGGTCTTATTCTAGATATTTTTGCGCAGCGGGCACGAACCCACGAAGGTAAGTTGCAGGTTGAATTAGCGCAACTGCGTCATATATCGACACGACTGGTGCGAGGCTGGACTCACCTTGAGAGACAAAAAGGTGGTATTGGTTTACGTGGGCCCGGTGAAACCCAGCTTGAGACCGACAGACGCTTAATTCGCGGACGTATTAAAAATATTTTAAAGCGCCTGGAGAAAGTCCAGAAACAGCGGGAGCAGGGGCGTCGGGCTCGTAAAAAGGCGGATATTCCTACCGTATCGCTGGTGGGTTATACCAACGCAGGTAAATCGACGCTATTTAATCGCCTGACGGAAGCTGGCGTTTATGCAGCGGATCAGCTATTCGCAACACTTGACCCAACCCTTAGAAAACTTGCAGTAGAAGATATTGGTGAAGTGATTCTGGCTGACACCGTTGGTTTTATTCGTCACTTACCTCATGACCTGGTCGCAGCTTTTAAAGCGACGCTACAGGAAACTCAAGAGGCCGATTTATTGTTACATGTGGTTGATGTCAGCGACGAACAGCAGCAAAATAATATTGATCAGGTTGCTGAGGTGTTGGAAGAAATCGATGCTGGCGATGTACCACAGTTAATTATTTGTAATAAAATAGATCAAGTGGAAGGGGCCGAGCCCCGGATTGATTACGATGACAATCAAAGGCCAATAAGGGTCTGGGTTTCAGCGCAGCAAGACCTTGGCATTGAGGAAGTACTGGAGGCTTTACGGCAGATACTTGGCCCGCAGATGGTCGAGCTGACTCTGAAAATCCCCCACTCAATGGGTAAATTACGTGGTACATTATACCGTTGGAATAGCGTGACATCGGAAGATGTTAACGAAAATGGTGAACTTGCGTTGCAAGTGCGCATGTCATCGGTAGACTGGCAGCGTTTACACAAGGCTTATGGCGACCAACTGGACGACTTAGTCGTGCAGCAATAGAATTTTTTATAGCAACAGTTTTCTTAAAAAACTTGGAGCACTCAATGGCTTGGAATCAACCGGGAAACGGTAATAACAATGACCGTGACCCATGGAAAAATCAAGGCGGCAAAGATCAAGGGCCGCCTGATCTCGACGAAGCAGTTCGCAAACTGTTTTCCAAATTCGGTTTTGGTGGGAAAAAAGGCGGCGGCTCGGGCGGCAGTTCAGGTATCCCGGCAAAAGGCGTCGGCATTATCGCAATTATTGCGATAATTGTTTGGTTTATCGCTGGTTTTTATACGGTTAAAGAAGCAGACCGTGGTGTTGTGCTGCGTTTCGGTCAGTTTCATACCCTGGTTGAGTCGGGACTTCACTGGCGCCCCGTGTTTATTGATTCGGTAGAACATGTAGACGTAAACAACATCCGCTCAGATAAAACTGATGGCTACATGCTGACTCAGGATGAGAACGTGGTTCGTGTGGAGCTGGATGTTCAGTATCGCGTTGTTGATCCGCGTGCGTATTTATTTAACGTAGAAAATGCTGATGGTGTTTTATCACGAGCTACTGACAGTGCCTTACGTTTTGTGGTGGGTCACACAACAATGGATGAAGTGCTGACTCGTGGTCGTGAGGAAGTCAGAGCGAATACTCTGGATATGCTCGAAAAAACGATGAATCCATACACGGTTGGTTTGCAGGTAGTTGATATTAACTTGCTGCCAGCACGGCCACCGGAGGCTGTTAAAGACGCCTTTGATGATGCTATATCGGCACAGGAAGATGAAGAACGATTCATTCGTGAAGCTGAAGCTTATGCCCGCGAAGTAGAACCCTTGGCACGAGGCCAGGTACGTCGTATGTTGCAGGAAGCGCAAGCTTATCGTGAGCAAATTATTCTTGAGGCTCAGGGTGAAGTTGCTCGCTTTGAAGAATTGCTGCCTCAATATCAAAACGCACCTGAAGTTACGCGTCAGCGTATCTACCTTGATACTCTGCAGGAGCTTTATGCGAAAACGCCTAAGGTACTGGTTGACGTTGAAGGTGGTAACAACATGATGTACTTACCACTAGAAAAACTTCTCGAAAAGCAAGGTCGTAATACAAATTCATTCTCTCCGACGCGTATTCCTGAAGATGTTTCAGGTGGTTCCTCAAGTACTGGAACAGAGACACAAAATACGCGCAGCAGTAACCGCAGCGGAGGTCGAAACTAATGAAAAACCTAATCGCAATAATTGTTGTGGTCCTGGTCGTTCTGGGTCTTTCCTCCGTTTATGTAGTTAAGGAAGGCGAACGCGCCATCTTAATTCAGTTCGGTAAGGTCGAGCGTAATGCAGAAACTGGTGAAGCTATGGTTTTCGAACCCGGTTTACACTTTAAAATCCCTTTCATTGAACAAGTGAAAAGACTGGATGCCCGCCTGCAAACATTAGACGGAGATCCTGACCGCTTTGTCACCAGTGAGAAAAAGGATTTGATTGTTGATACCTACGTTATGTGGCGTATTAATGACTTCTCTACTTTCTATCTGAGTACTAATGGCGGTAACTACCTCCAGGCTGAAGCTCTGTTAACTCGTCGTATTAACAGCGGTTTGCGTAGTGAATTTGGTAACCGTACCATTTCTGACATTGTTTCTGGTGAGCGTGATGAGTTAATGCGTGAAGCTTTAATACAAGGTTCAGAAAGTGCTTCAGATTTAGGTGTTGAAGTGCTGGATGTTCGTGTTATGCAAATTAACTTGCCAACTGAAGTGAGTCAGTCCATTTATCAACGTATGCGTGCAGAGCGTAAAGCTGTGGCCACAGAACATCGTTCTGAAGGTAAAGAGCAGGCAGAGTTTATCCGTGCCGATGTTGACGCGCGTGTAACGGTAATGCTTGCTGATGCAAAACGTCAGTCACGTGAATTACGTGGTGAAGGTGATGCGCAGGCAGCGAAAATCTACGCTGATGCTTATCAGAAAGATGCAGAGTTCTTTGCATTTATTCGCAGCATGGAAGCTTATGGCAGTTCCTTTGGCTCTGGCAATGATATGTTAGTGCTTGATGCGAACAGTGACTTTTTCCGTTATTTACAAAATATGATGGGAAAAACCGAAGAGTAATCATGACCGAGCGTCTGATGTGACCATCAGGCGCTCACCTCCGATGTACAAACCCTCCGATTAAAGGTAAGATCGCTCCGATTTTTTTTACGCGGGGCAATCATGAGTCAGAACGTTGTAATTCTAGGCACCCAATGGGGTGACGAAGGCAAAGGTAAAATTGTTGACCTGTTAACCGATAAGGCCACTATGGTTGTGCGGTATCAGGGCGGACATAACGCTGGGCACACATTGGTTATTGACGGTGAAAAAACCGTTCTGCATTTAATTCCTTCAGGTATTTTGCGCAAAAATGTTCAATGCGTTATTGGCAACGGTGTGGTTTTATCACCCGAAGCACTGATGGAAGAAATGGCAATGCTGAAAGAACGAAATGTTCCAGTTGCTGACCGTTTGCGTATCAGCAAAGCTTGTCCATTAATCCTGCCGTTCCATGTAGCTCTTGATCAGGCACGTGAACGCGCGCGTGGCAGCGAGGCTATTGGCACAACGGGGCGTGGTATTGGCCCTGCGTATGAAGACAAAGTTGCACGTCGTGGTCTGCGTGTTGGTGACTTATTTGATATGAAACGCTTTGGTGAGAAGCTGAAAGAGTTGGTGGATTATCACAACTTCTCTTTAGTGGAATACTACAAAGCTGACGCTATTGATTTCGATACCGTACTTAAGCAATGTGAAGAGTTCGCGGAAGTATTAAAACCTATGGTGATTGATGTACCTGCTTTACTCGATAAAGCGCGTAAAAACGGTGAATCAATCATGTTTGAAGGTGCGCAGGGTACTTTGCTGGATATCGACCACGGTACATACCCTTATGTGACCTCTTCCAATACAACGGCTGGTGGTGTTGCAACCGGAGCCGGTTTTGGTCCTCGTTATATTGATTACGTGTTAGGCATTGTCAAAGCCTATACCACTCGCGTAGGTAGTGGTCCGTTCCCGACTGAACTTGATTGCGAAGTGGGGCAGCATTTAGGTGAAAAAGGCCATGAGTTTGGTGCAACGACCGGCCGTAAACGTCGTACTGGCTGGATAGATGCCGTGGCAATGCGACGCGCAGTACAAATCAACTCTATTAGTGGCTTCTGTTTAACCAAGCTAGATGTATTAGACGGTCTTGAAGAGTTAAAGATTTGTATTGGCTATCAGCTCTCCGATGGCAGTGTGACAGAGCATCCGCCGCTGTCTGCGGAAGACTATGAAGTGGTAGAGCCCATTTACGAAACAATGCCGGGCTGGCAGCAAAGCACTGTTGGCATAACAGAGCATAAAGAGTTACCGCCAGAAGCTTTAGCTTATATCGCTCGTATCGAGGCGTTAACCGGTGTACCGGTAGATATCATTTCGACCGGCCCTGATCGTAAAGAAACCATTGTTTTACGTCACCCATTTGGGCAGTAAGAAAAAGTAGTGTATGTTACTAAAAGACGGTCAGTTTTTATTCGATGTAGATAAAAACTGACCAGTCAGAACAAAAAATTAAAAAAATTACGCGCACCTATTGCACTATCAAATCTAGTACCATAGAATGCGCTCCACCTAACCGGTGGTGCCGGCATAGCTCAGTTGGTAGAGCAACTGACTTGTAATCAGTAGGTCCCGAGTTCGACTCTTGGTGCCGGCACCAATTTAAATTGCAAGACACGGGAGGGGTTCCCGAGTGGCCAAAGGGATCAGACTGTAAATCTGACGGCTCAGCCTTCGCAGGTTCGAATCCTGCCCCCTCCACCACGCAATTTCCTTGGTTTTGAAGTGGCCTCATAAAATTGTGAATTTGCGGGTGTCGTATAGTGGCTATTACCTCAGCCTTCCAAGCTGATGACGCGGGTTCGATTCCCGCCACCCGCTCCACATTCCGTCAGTGCTGATATAGCTCAGTTGGTAGAGCGCACCCTTGGTAAGGGTGAGGTCGGCGGTTCGAATCCGCCTATCAGCACCATTTCAATTTAGGCCCCTAATAAACCTCGGTCATGCTTTTTAGCTTAGGTAACACACCGAAGAATTTTGTTAGAGAGGCTGCAATGTCTAAAGAAAAATTTGAACGTTCGAAGCCGCACGTAAACGTCGGCACCATCGGTCACGTTGACCACGGTAAAACAACACTAACTGCTGCTATCACAACTGTTTTGGCAAAAGTTTATGGTGGTGCGGCGAAAGACTTCGCAGCCATCGATAACGCGCCAGAAGAGAAAGAGCGTGGCATTACTATTTCAACGTCACACGTTGAATATGACACGCCAACTCGTCACTACGCACACGTAGACTGCCCAGGGCACGCTGACTATGTTAAAAACATGATCACCGGTGCGGCGCAGATGGACGGCGCAATCTTAGTAGTAGCGGCAACAGACGGTCCAATGCCGCAGACTCGTGAGCACATCCTGCTTTCACGTCAGGTAGGCGTACCTTA
>NZ_DF266789.1:470203-486127 GCF_000320945.2 Idiomarina sp. 28-8 | reverse complement strand
TTTGGCCGGGCTTTTTTATGCCTGCTAGGGCGGAGAAGGGCGCGGCTAGACTTGCGTCAAAAACCATAATAGGTATAATACCGCGTCCAATCCTGCACCAATTGTAGGGTAGGCAAATTTAGGGGCGTAGTTCCAATTGGTAGAACAGCGGTCTCCAAAACCGACGGTTGGGGGTTCGAATCCCTCCGCCCCTGCCAGATTTTATTGATTCAAAGCGAAGACCGGTCGCAACTAGGATTAAAGAATGAGCGCAAATAACGAGACGCAAAGCAGTTCGTTGAACAGTTTGAAATGGATAATCGCAATCGCCCTTTTAGTTGTTGCTATTGGCGGTAATCATTATTACACAGAAGAAGTGTCGGTTTTATACCGTGCTATTGCTGTGGTTGTTTTAGTTGCCTTAGCAGGTTTCTTTGCCAGCACGACAACGAAAGGAAGAACCTTTTTGTCGTTTGCGAAAGAAAGTCGTACCGAAGTTCGAAAGGTTGTCTGGCCATCGCGTCAGGAAGCGACTCAAACAACGCTTATCGTTGTTGTTGCGACCGTTGTAGTAGCACTTATTCTCTGGGGCCTTGACGGTATCCTGGTACGTGTCGTTGGCTTCTTAACCGGATTGGAGATTTAACCATGAGCGATAAGAAACGTTGGTACGTAGTACAGGCTTTTTCCGGTTACGAGGCGCGGGTTTCTGAATCTCTGAAAGAACATATCAAAATGCACGGTATGGAAGATAAATTCGGTGAGATTCTGGTACCTAAAGAAGAAGTTGTGGAAATGCGCGGCGGCGTTCGTCGCAAAAGTGAACGCAAATTCTTTCCGGGCTATGTTTTAGTCGAAATGGATATGGACGAAGATGCCTGGCACTTGATTAAGAGCGTGCCTCGCGTACTTGGCTTTATCGGTGGTAGTAGCGATCGTCCTACACCAATTTCAAAGAAAGAAGCTGATGCTATCCTCGACCGCTTACAAGATTCTGCAGACAAGCCTAAACCTAAGACCTTATTTGAGCCGGGCGAAGTTGTACGTGTTAACGACGGTCCTTTCGCTGACTTTAACGGTACGGTTGAAGAAGTTGATTACGAGAAGAGCCGTGTTACGGTATCGGTTTCCATCTTCGGCCGGGCGACACCAGTTGAGCTTGAATTTGGTCAGATAGAAAAAGCCTGATCAAAAAAGCAGCAAGACAAAGATTGATCTATGGCGCGAAGTCACTTATAATTCGCGTCCTTTTTTAACGGGAAGCCGTTGGAGTAACTTTCCTCTGAAAAGTTACGAGGCGTTAAACCCACAACAGAGGTAATTACCATGGCGAAGAAAGTATCGGCCATTATCAAATTACAGGTAGCTGCTGGTTCAGCTAACCCGTCACCGCCAGTTGGTCCAGCATTGGGTCAGCACGGTGTGAACATCATGGAATTCTGTAAAGCGTTCAACGCACAGACCGACAGCCTGGAAAAAGGCGCACCGGTTCCTGTCGAAATTACAGTATTCGAAGACCGTTCATTCACATTTATTACTAAAACGCCTCCTGCGTCTTTCTTATTGAAGAAAGCGGCTGGTATCAAGAGTGGTTCAGGCGAGCCAAATACCAAGAAAGTTGGTACGGTAACTCGCGAGCAATTAGAAGAAATTGCGAAAACTAAAGAACCAGACCTGACTGCTGCCGACATGGACGCAGCTGTACGCACTATCGCCGGCTCTGCTCGCGCGATGGGCTTGAACGTGGAGGGCTAATCAATGGCTAAATTAACAAAACGCGCTCGTATGATCGCAGAGAAAGTTGAAGCCCGTGATTACGATGTGAATGAAGCGATTACTCTGTTAAAAGAGTTAGCAACAGCAAAATTCACTGAAAGTGTTGATGTCGCAGTAAACTTAGGCATCGATGCTCGTAAATCTGACCAAAACGTTCGTGGTGCTACTGTACTGCCAAACGGTACTGGCCGTGACGTTCGCGTTGCTGTATTCACTTCAGGTGACAATGCAGAAAAAGCGAAAGCAGCCGGTGCGGACATCGTTGGTATGGAAGACTTAGCGGCACAAGTTAAGAAAGGTGAAATGAACTTCGACGTAGTCGTAGCATCACCTGACGCAATGCGTGTTGTTGGTCAATTAGGTCAAATCTTAGGTCCACGTGGCCTGATGCCTAACCCGAAAACTGGTACTGTAACTCCAGACGTAGCAACAGCAGTTAAAAACGCTAAAGCTGGTCAGGTTCGCTATCGCAACGACAAAAACGGTATTGTTCACGCAACAATCGGCCGTGTTGACTTCGATAATGACAAATTGAAAGAAAACCTTGAAGCTCTGTTGGCGGCTCTTAAGAAAGCGAAGCCTTCTTCAGCTAAGGGTGTCTATGTAAAACGCGTCAGCCTGTCCACAACAATGGGTGCTGGTGTGAGCATTGACCAAGCAACTGTAGCAGCGGTTTAATTCGCTTCAGTTAGGTTAGTGTAATGGTTTATGGGTTGGAGCTGCCGTGGCGTTGCTAAGGCGCAACAAAACAAGGCTCCCGTCCAAGACCGTAGGTGTACCGCGAGAATCTCAGAATATCGAGTAGTGGCACTTAATTTCCTACGCAGATGGTGATATCCGACTCAGGCTCTCTGGGTAGAGAATCACCGTGACAACGCGGTGGGTTTTATCCCACCTAATTGTAACGAGGGACTTCGGTCCCAAATTGAAAACGAGGTGATATCAGTGGCAATTGGTTTAGCCGGAAAGAAAGCCATCGTTAAGGAAGTTAACGACGTTGCTTCAAATGCGCTAGCCGTCACCGTTGCTGAATATCGAGGCATCGAAGTAGCCGATATGACTGCGCTGCGTAAGAAAGCTCGCGAGCAGGGTATTTTCGTTAAAGTTGTACGAAATACACTGGCAAAACGCGCTTTTGAAGGCACACAGTTTGACGACATGGGCGATGCACTTAAAGGACCTCTTGTTTATGGGTTTTCTATGGACGCACCGGGCGCTTCAGCTCGTCTGTTCAAAGACTTCTCAAAAGAAAACAAGAACTTGCAAGTGACAGCTCTGTCAATCGGTAATGGCATCATGGGTCCAGAAAAATTGGACGCAGTTGCTTCACTTCCGACTCGTGACGAAGCATTGGCTAAATTGCTCGCCACCTTCAAAGAACCGGTTAGCAAATTCGTTAAAACAGTTAACGAAGTACCTAGCAAGTTCGTTAGAACGTTGGCAGCAATTAAAGACGCTAAATAATACGTTGGTTTTTTAACCATTTTTTGTAATTATAAACCCAGGAGTTTAGAGTAATGGCTCTGACTAAAGACGACATCTTAAACGCGATCGCTGAAATGCCAGTAATGGAACTGGTTGAACTGATCGAAGCAGCTGAAGAAAAATTCGGCGTTGACGCATCTGCAGCAGTAGCAGTAGCTGCTCCAGCAGCAGGCGGCGAAGCAGCAGCTGAAGAGAAAACTGAATTTGACGTAGTACTGAAAGCAGCTGGCGCAAACAAAGTTTCCGCTATCAAAGCTGTTCGCGGCGCAACTGGCCTTGGTTTGAAAGAAGCTAAAGCTATGGTTGAGTCTGCACCAGTAGCAGTTAAAGAAGGTGTAAGCAAAGACGAAGCTGAAGAGCTGAAAAAGCAGCTTGAAGAAGCTGGTGCGGAAGTTGAAGTTAAGTAATTTAACTTTTGTACGACATATGGCCTTTTAGGCCTTGGGCTGGTGGTTAATTAACCACCAGCCCTTTTGCGCTGTATCGCTTGTATCATTTTGCCCGAGGTTGGATACAGATAAGCGAAAAAATAACAACGGGATCGACAGATAAAAGATTAATCTGTTTTTAACCATCGAACCACTCGTTGGTTAGGGTCATCAATCAGCTAGCTGAGGAACCCCATGGCGTACTCCTACTCTGAAAAAAAACGTATTCGTAAGGATTTCGGTAAACGACCTCAGGTCTTAGAAGTTCCTTATTTGCTGTCTATGCAGCTTGATTCATTTAAGAAATTTATTGAAGTCGATCCAGAAGCCAATAATGGTCTGGAAGCGGCTTTTCGTTCGGTCTTTCCTATTGCCAGTTATTCTGGTACTGCGGAACTACAGTACGTCAGTTATCACATGGGTGAGCCGGCGTTTGACGTTGAAGAATGTCAGATCCGGGGCATTACCTACTCAGCACCATTGCGTGTGAAACTGCGTCTGGTGCTGTTTGATAAAGAAGCAGCTGCCGGTACAGTTAAAGACATTAAAGAACAAGAAGTGTACATGGGCGAAATTCCGTTAATGACAGAAAACGGAACCTTCGTGATCAATGGCACAGAGCGAGTTATCGTTTCTCAGCTCCACCGTTCACCTGGTGTGTTCTTTGATCACGACAAAGGTAAATCACACTCGTCAGGTAAAGTCCTGTATAACGCGCGTGTTATTCCTTACCGTGGCTCTTGGTTGGATTTTGAATTTGATCCTAAAGACAACGTTTTTGTACGTATCGATCGTCGTCGTAAATTACCGGCGTCAATTATTCTTCGTGCTCTGGAATACAGCACTGAAGAAATTCTCGATATGTTCTTCGACACAACGTACTTTGAAATCCTTAAAACTAAGGTGAAAATGCAGTTGGTGCCTGAACGTCTGCGTGGCGAAACCGCCAAGTTCGACATCAAAGGTGCTGAAGGCGAAGTACTGGTCGAAAAAGGCCGTCGTATTACCGCACGTCACATCCGCCAGTTGGAGCAACTGGACATTAAAGAGATGGAAGTGCCGGCAGAATACATGGTCGGAAAAGTATTAGCGAAAGACTACGCGAATAAGAAAACTGGCGAAGTGGTCGGTCACGCGAATGACGTGCTGACACTTGAGCTTATCGCCGAGCTTAGCGAAGCGGGTATTAAGAAAATTGAAACGCTGTTCGTTAACGATTTGGATCACGGTCCATACATGAGCGAAACCTTACGCGTTGATTCAAGCAACAACCGCTTAGAAGCTTTGGTTGAAATCTATCGCATGATGCGTCCGGGCGAGCCGCCAACACGCGAAGCCGCCGAAACTCTATTTGATAACCTGTTCTTCAGCGAAGAACGTTATGACTTATCAACTGTTGGCCGCATGAAGTTCAACCGTCGTTTGGGTCGTGAAGACTTAAGCGGTGATAACACGTTGTCCAGAGAAGACATCGTCGAAGTCATGAAAAAACTTATCGAAATCCGTAACGGTTTAGATGAAGTTGATGACATTGACCACCTGGGTAACCGTCGTATACGTTCAGTCGGCGAAATGGCAGAAAACCAATTCCGTGTCGGTTTGGTACGTGTAGAACGCGCAGTAAAAGAACGCTTGTCGCTGGGTGACTTAGACAACACCATGCCTCAAGACCTGATTAACGCGAAGCCAATTAGTGCTGCGGTTAAAGAGTTCTTTGGTTCAAGCCAGCTGTCGCAATTTATGGACCAGAACAACCCATTGTCAGAAGTGACGCATAAGCGTCGTATCTCTGCTTTAGGTCCGGGTGGTTTGACTCGTGAACGTGCCGGTTTCGAAGTTCGTGACGTACATCCAACGCACTATGGTCGTTTGTGTCCGATTGAAACTCCAGAAGGCCCGAACATCGGTCTAATCAACTCGCTGTCGACTTTCTCACGTACGAATGAATATGGCTTCTTGGAAACGCCTTATCGTCGTATTGAGAACGGCTCTGTTACAGACGACGTTGACTATTTGTCCGCAATCGAAGAAGGCAACTACGTTATCGCCCAGGCGAACGTAGGTCTGAACGATAAAGGCGAGTTGACTGAAGATTTGGTACCTTGCCGCCATAAAAACGAATTTACGCTGATGAGTAAAGAGCAGGTCCAGTACATGGACGTTGCACCTCAGCAAATCGTTTCTATCGCAGCAAGTATGATCCCGTTCCTTGAACACGATGATGCTAACCGAGCCTTGATGGGCTCGAACATGCAACGTCAGGCCGTTCCTACATTGCGCGCTGATAAGCCGCTGGTCGGGACCGGTATCGAACGCACTATCGCAGTTGACTCCGGTGTTACTGTTGTTGCTAAGCGTGGTGGTGTTGTCGATTACGTAGACGCCAGCCGTATCGTGGTTAAGGTTAACGAAGAAGAGATGGTCCCGGGTGAAGCGGGCATCGACATTTATAACCTGACTAAATACACGCGTTCTAACCAGAACACCTGTATTAACCAAAAACCAACCGTGAACCCAGGTGAACCTGTAACACGCGGTGACGTTTTAGCTGATGGTCCGTCAACTGACTTAGGTGAATTAGCACTGGGTCAGAACATGCGTGTGGCCTTCATGCCTTGGAATGGTTATAACTTCGAGGATTCGATTCTGATTTCTGAGCGCGTAGCGCAAGAAGATCGGATGACAACCATCCATATTCAAGAATTAAACTGTGTTGCTCGTGATACCAAGTTGGGTGCTGAAGAGATTACCTCTGATATACCAAACGTTGGTGAATCTGCATTAGGCAAGCTGGATGAATCCGGTGTTGTTTATGTCGGTGCAGAAGTTAACGGCGGCGATATTCTGGTCGGTAAAGTCACCCCTAAAGGTGAAACGCAGTTAACGCCGGAAGAGAAACTCTTGCGAGCTATCTTCGGTGAGAAAGCGTCTGATGTAAAAGACAGCTCTCTGCGAGTACCAAACGGTGTTAACGGTACGGTTATTGACGTACAAGTATTCACTCGTGATGGCGTTGAAAAAGATAAGCGCGCGGTAGCGATTGAAGAAATGCAGCTGGCTAAGGTTAAGAAAGACCTGACAGAAGAATTCAAGATTCTTGAAGAAGGTATTTACAACCGAGCTCGCAACTTGTTGTTAAGTAATGGCTTTGATGAAGCAAAACTGGCGAGCGTCGATCGCTCAAGCTGGTTGACTCAGGACTTAGGCAACGAAGACGCACAAGCTCAATTAGAGCAAATTGCTGAGCAGTACCAGCAAATTCGTGACGACTTCGACACTAAGTTTGAGACTAAGCGTCGTAAGATCACTCAAGGCGATGATTTAGCGCCGGGTGTTCTGAAAATCGTTAAGGTTTACTTAGCCGTACGCCGTAGTATCCAGCCTGGTGATAAACTGGCTGGCCGTCACGGTAACAAAGGTGTTATCTCAACCATCATTCCTGTGGAAGATATGCCACACGATGATGAAGGGAACCCGGTCGATATCGTATTGAACCCGCTGGGTGTACCTTCGCGGATGAACATCGGTCAGATCCTGGAAACACACTTAGGTATGGCGGCTCGCGGTATTGGTAGCAAGATCGAAAAAATGCTGAAACAGCAACGTGCTATCTCTGAATTACGCGACTTTTTACAGCAGGTGTACGACTTGGGCGAAAGCCGTCAGAAAGTAGACATTACTGAGTTTACTGATGATGAAGTGATGCGCTTAGCCGGTAACTTGAAAGCCGGTCTGCCAACAGCTACACCTGTATTTGATGGTGCAGTTGAAGAAGAAATTAAGGCACTGTTGAAGCTTGCAGACTTACCTGAATCTGGTCAGATTCGGTTATTCGACGGCCGTACGGGTGATAAATTTGAACGTGACGTAACCGTTGGTTACATGTACATGCTCAAACTGAACCACTTGGTCGACGATAAAATGCACGCACGTTCAACTGGCTCGTACAGCTTGGTTACTCAACAACCACTGGGTGGTAAAGCTCAGTTTGGTGGTCAGCGCTTCGGTGAGATGGAAGTCTGGGCATTGGAAGCATATGGTGCGGCTTATACCTTGCAAGAAATGTTGACAGTTAAGTCGGACGACGTGAACGGTCGTACGAAGATGTACAAAAACATTGTCGACAACAACTTGCAGATGGAAGCGGGCATGCCGGAATCCTTCAACGTATTGTTGAAAGAAATCCGCTCGCTGGGCATCAATATCGAGCTAGAACAGAACTAAGACGCTGTTGCTGGAATAAATTGGGGGAGTGCTTGCGCTCCCCGTAGGTTGAACTCCGACAGGAGATAAATCGTGAAAGACTTGCTGAAGCTTTTAAAGCCGACGAATCAGGCAGAAGAGTTTGATGGTATTCGCATCGCTCTTTCGTCTCCAGATATGATCCGTAGTTGGTCATATGGTGAGGTGAAAAAACCTGAAACTATTAATTACCGTACCTTTAAGCCGGAACGTGATGGTTTGTTCTGTGCCCGTATTTTTGGTCCGGTAAAAGACTATGAGTGCTTGTGTGGTAAATACAAGCGCCTTAAGCACCGTGGTGTCATCTGTGAGAAGTGTGGCGTTGAAGTTACACTGACTAAAGTGCGCCGTGAGCGTATGGGTCACATTGAACTGGCCAGCCCGGTTGCGCACATCTGGTTCCTTAAATCATTGCCGTCGCGCATTGGTTTAATGCTGGATATGACTCTGCGTGATATCGAACGTGTACTGTATTTCGAATCTTACGTTGTTACAGAGGGTGGTTTAACCTCTCTTGAGCAGGGTCAAATCCTGACTGAAGACGAATACTTAGACGCACTTGAAGAGCACGGCGACGAATTCGACGCAAAAATGGGTGCAGAAGCAGTTCTGGATCTGTTACGCGCTGTTGATATCGACGGTGATGTTCAAAAATTACGTGAAGAGTTACCTGAGACAAACTCAGAAACCAAACGTAAGAAAATTAGCAAACGACTGAAGTTACTTGAAGCATTCCAGGTATCAAACAACAAGCCTGAGTGGATGATCTTAAAAGTACTTCCAATTCTGCCACCAGACTTACGTCCGTTGGTACCGCTTGATGGCGGTCGTTTTGCTACGTCTGATCTTAACGACTTGTATCGTCGCGTAATCAACCGTAACAACCGTTTGAAGCGTCTGTTAGACCTTGCTGCACCAGATATTATCGTGCGCAACGAAAAACGTATGCTGCAGGAAGCGGTTGATGCGTTGTTAGATAACGGTCGTCGTGGTCGTGCAATTACAGGCTCTAACAAACGTCCTCTGAAATCTTTGGCTGACATGATCAAAGGTAAACAGGGTCGTTTCCGTCAGAACCTGCTGGGTAAACGTGTTGACTATTCAGGCCGTTCGGTTATTACCGTTGGTCCTAAATTGCGCCTGCACCAGTGTGGTCTGCCTAAGAAAATGGCGTTGGAATTATTCAAACCATTTATCTATGGCAAATTAGAGCGTCGTGGTTTAGCAACAACCATTAAAGCAGCGAAGAAAATGGTTGAGCGCGAAACAGCAGAAGTTTGGGACGTACTTGATGAAGTTATCAAAGAGCACCCAGTACTGCTTAACCGTGCGCCGACACTTCACCGTTTAGGTATCCAGGCGTTTGAACCGGTACTGATTGAAGGTAAAGCGATTCAACTGCATCCGTTGGTCTGTGCGGCTTATAACGCCGACTTTGATGGTGACCAAATGGCTGTGCACTTACCACTGACTTTAGAAGCTCAGTTGGAAGCACGTGCGTTGATGATGTCTACCAACAACGTACTGTCGCCGGCCAGTGGTGATCCTATTATCGTTCCTTCGCAGGACGTTGTACTTGGTCTGTATTACATGACTAAAGAGAAAATCAACGGCAAAGGCGAAGGCATGGTTTTCAAAGATCCGAACGAAGCCGAAAAGGCTTACCGTACGGGTCAGGTTGAGTTGCATAGTCGCGTCCGGGTACGTATCACCGATACCACCATTGATGACGACGGCAATCGTACAACGAAAACCGAACTGCGTGACACCACTTGTGGTCGCGCAATTTTGTCACTGATTATGCCGGAAGGTCTGCCTTTTGAACTGATTAACCAGGCTATGGGTAAAAAACCGATTGGCCGTATGTTGAACAAGGCTTATCGCGACCTTGGTTTGAAAGATACAGTCGTTTTCGCTGACCAAATCATGTATACCGGTTTCCATTACGCAATGGTATCGGGTGCGTCGGTTGGTATAAACGACATGGTTATCCCTGAAGCTAAGAAAGAGATTGTTTCTGCAGCAGAAGAAGAAGTGGCTGAAATTCAGGAACAGTTCGAATCAGGCTTGGTAACTGCCGGTGAGAAATACAATAAAGTTATCGATATTTGGTCAACCGCTAACGAGAAAGTCTCGAAAGCGATGATGGATAACTTGTCGAAAGAGATTGTTAAAAACAAAGACGGTGAAGACGAAGAGCAAGCATCATTTAACTCAGTCTTTATGATGGCTGACTCAGGTGCTCGTGGTAGCCCCGCGCAGATTCGTCAGTTAGCCGGTATGCGTGGTTTGATGGCTAAGCCAGATGGCTCAATCATCGAAACGCCAATCGTTGCTAACTTCCGTGAAGGTCTGAACGTACTTCAGTACTTCATCTCGACGCACGGTGCTCGTAAAGGTTTGGCCGATACCGCATTGAAGACAGCGAACTCAGGTTACCTGACTCGTCGTCTGGTAGACGTTTCACAAGACGTTGTGATCATGGAAGAAGACTGTGGCACATACGAAGGTCTTTACATGAAACCGCTGATTGAAGGTGGTGACGTTGTAGAGCCGTTGCGTGAACGTGTACTGGGTCGTGTTCTTTGTGAGCCGGTAATGAAACCAGGCAGCGAAGAAGAGCTACTTCCGCGTAATACATTGCTTGATGAAAAAATGTGTGACGTATTGGAAGAAAACTCTATCGACGAAGTTAAAGTTCGCTCGGTTATTACTTGTGATACAGACTTTGGTGTTTGTGCACACTGTTATGGTCGTGACCTGGCTCGCGGACATATGGTTAACCAGGGTGAAGCGGTTGGTGTTATAGCAGCACAGTCAATCGGTGAGCCGGGTACACAGTTAACCATGCGTACCTTCCACATCGGTGGTGCGGCATCTCGTGCTACAGCTGAAAACAATATCCAGGTGAAAAACCCGGGTACAATCAAGCTGCACAACGCTAAATGGGTTGTGAACAGCGATAAAGCTCACGTTATTACGTCACGCTCTACAGAGTTAACTTTGACGGATGAATACGGTCGTGAGCGCGAGCGTTACAAAGTACCTTATGGTGCGGTCTTGAAAAAAGGCGAAGGCGACTCAGTAGATGGCGGCGAAACCGTTGCTAACTGGGACCCGCATACTCACCCAATCATTACCGAGGTAGAAGGTCGTATCAAGTTTGTTGATTTAATTGATGGTGTCACTATGACTCGTCAAACCGATGAACTGACAGGCCTTTCAAGCATTGTTGTACTGGAAACGGGTCAGCGTACCAGTGCCGGTAAAGACATGCGTCCAATGGTGAAATTGGTTGATGGTAAAGGTAACGACGTTAATATCGCCGGTACTGATATCCCTGCGCAATACTTCTTGCCAGGTAACGCTATTATTAACCTGGAAGATAATTCTGAGGTTAAAATTGGTGACACCTTAGCGCGTATTCCTCAGGAAGGCTCTAAGACTCGTGATATTACCGGTGGTCTGCCACGTGTTGCTGACTTGTTCGAAGCGCGTAAGCCAAAAGAACCAGCGATTCTTGCAGAGAAAACCGGTACGGTTTCCTTCGGTAAAGAAACCAAAGGTAAACGTCGCCTACTGATTACCCCTACCGATGGTGGAGATCAGCACGAAGAGATGATTCCGAAATGGCGTCAGCTGAACGTGTTTGAAGGTGAACAAGTGACTAAAGGTGAAGTTATTGCCGATGGTCCAGAAGCACCGCATGACATTTTACGCTTACGTGGCGTTAGTGCAGTTGCTAACTATATCGTTAACGAAGTGCAGGAAGTTTACCGTCTGCAGGGTGTTAAAATTAACGATAAGCACATTGAAACTATTGTTCGCCAGATGTTGCGTAAGGCACTTATTTTACGCGCCGGCGATACCAACTTGCTGGAAGGCGAGATGGTTGAAATGTCAGAAGTGTTAGCAGCTAACGCAAAAGCGGAAGCGGATGGTAAGAAACCAGCAATATTTGAACGTCAGTTGCTGGGTATTACTAAGGCATCGTTGTCGACTGAATCCTTTATTTCAGCGGCTTCGTTCCAGGAAACAACGCGAGTTCTTACCGAAGCAGCCGTTGGTGGTAAGAAAGACAGCTTACGTGGACTGAAAGAAAACGTAATTGTTGGTCGTCTGATCCCTGCAGGTACAGGTTACTCATATCACAAAGAGCGCATGCAGCGTCGACTGGATGAACTGAATGTTGATATCGAGCCAACTATGACTGCAGAGCAGGCTGAGCAACAACTTGCGGATGCCTTAAATGCTGGAAATAGTTCTGCAGGTGATGATTCTGCAGAATAATTAGCGAACGTTTTTAACGTTCGTGTACAGAAGCCGGTACTGTAAAAGTGCCGGCTTCTTTTGTATAGCCTTGACAGGCGAAAATATGACCATTAGAATTTCCGCTCCCGAATTTCGGGATCTGACTTTCAGTGGTCAGAAAAAAGCGATTTTTCACGCTCTATACACGTGGTAAAAAGCGACATCAACTAAACTAGGAGTAATGAATGGCAACAGTTAACCAGCTGGTGCGTAAAGGCCGTCAAAAGCCCGTTGTGAAAAGCAACGTTCCGGCTCTTGAAGCGTGCCCTCAAAAACGCGGTGTATGTACCCGTGTTTACACAACTACGCCAAAGAAACCGAACTCTGCAATGCGTAAAGTTTGCCGTGTTCGTTTAACTAACGGTTACGAAGTTTCTTCGTACATCGGTGGCGAAGGTCACAACTTACAAGAACACTCAGTCGTACTAATTCGTGGCGGTCGTGTAAAAGACTTGCCAGGTGTGCGTTATCACACAGTACGCGGAGCACTTGACTGCTCAGGTGTTAATGACCGTAGACAAGGTCGTTCTAAGTACGGCGCAAAACGGCCTAAATCTTAACGGTTCTCCGTTAGTAAGGCCAAACTGTCGTACGTTTTGGGTAAAACCCTGAATTAATCGGAGAATATTGAGATGCCAAGAAGACGCGTCATAGGTCAACGTAAAATCCTTCCAGATCCTAAGTTCGGATCAGAATTGTTGGCCAAATTTATCAATGTCGTCATGGTTGACGGCAAAAAAGCAGTCGCTGAAAAAATTATTTATGGTGCATTGGACATCCTGGCAGAGAAGTCAGGTAAAGATCGCCTGGAAGTCTTTGATACAATTTTAGACAACATCCGCCCAATGGTTGAGGTTAAATCTCGTCGTGTTGGTGGTTCAACGTATCAGGTTCCGGTTGAAGTTCGTCCGGTACGCCGTAACGCACTGGCTATGCGCTGGTTAGTTGATGCAGCGCGCACCCGTGGTGAAAAATCAATGTCGCAGCGTCTGGCAGCTGAAATGCTAGATGCATCAGAGAACAAAGGGTCTGCTGTGAAGAAACGTGAAGACGTTCACCGCATGGCTGAAGCAAACAAAGCGTTTGCTCACTATCGCTGGTAATTCGCAGTTAACCTAGAAGGAGTTTATTGTGGCTCGTAAAACTTCCATAGAGCGCTATCGTAATATCGGTATTTGTGCTCACGTAGACGCCGGTAAAACAACCACAACTGAACGTGTGTTGTTTTATACTGGTTTGTCTCACAAAATTGGTGAGGTGCACGATGGTGCAGCCACCATGGATTGGATGGAACAAGAACAAGAGCGTGGTATCACTATCACGTCAGCAGCTACCACCTGTTTCTGGCAGGGTATGGACAAGCAATTCCCTGAGCATCGTGTAAACATCATCGATACTCCTGGACACGTTGACTTCACCATCGAAGTTGAACGTTCTTTGCGTGTTCTTGACGGTGCTGTTGTTGTACTTTGTGCATCATCTGGTGTCCAGCCTCAGACTGAAACTGTTTGGCGTCAGGCAAACAAATATGAAGTTCCTCGCATGGTATTCGTCAACAAGATGGACCGTGCAGGCGCAGACTTCTTATCTGTTGTACACCAAATGAAAACGCGTTTGGCAGCTCAGGCTGTTCCAATGCAGCTACCAGTAGGCGCAGAAGATAATTTCCGCGGCGTTGTGGACTTAGTTAAAATGAAGTTCATCAACTGGAGCGAAGAAGACATGGGTACTTCATTCACTTATGAAGAAATCCCTGCTGACATGGTTGATGAGTGTGAAAAATATCACGCTGAGTTGGTAGAAGCTGCGGCTGAAGCTAACGAAGAATTGATGACTAAATACCTGGAAGAAGGTGAGTTAACTGAAGCGGAAATCAAGCAAGGCCTGCGTATGCGTACTCTGGCTAATGATCTTTGTTTGGTTGCTTGTGGTTCTGCGTTCAAAAACAAAGGTGTTCAGGCAGTGCTTGACGCTGTTATTGAATACTTGCCATCACCAACAGAAGTTAAGCCTATCACTGGTATTTTGGATGATGAATCTGAAGGCGTACGTAAGTCGTCTGACGAAGAGCCATTCTCAGCTCTGGCATTTAAAATTGCGACTGACCCATTTGTTGGTACCTTGACGTTCGTTCGCGTTTACTCTGGTGTATTGAACCAGGGCGACGGTGTTGTTAACCCAGTTAAGAACAAAAAAGAACGCGTTGGCCGTATGGTACAAATGCACTCAAACAGCCGTGAAGAGATCAAAGAAGTTCGCGCTGGTGACATCGCGGCACTGATTGGTCTTAAAGACGTTACTACAGGTGACACGCTGTGTGATCCAGCTCATAAAATCACACTTGAGCGTATGGAATTCCCTGAACCGGTTATCTCGGTTGCAGTAGAGCCGAAAACTAAAGCTGACCAGGAAAAAATGGGTATTGCTTTAGGTAAATTGGCTGCAGAAGATCCATCGTTCCGTGTTAAGACTGACGAAGAATCTGGCCAGACAATCATCTCTGGTATGGGTGAACTTCACCTGGATATCCTCGTTGACCGTATGAAGCGTGAATTCAAAGTTGAATGTAACGTAGGTCAGCCGCAGGTTGCTTACCGTGAAGCAATTCGTGAGTCTGTCGAAGTCGAAGGTAAATTCGTACGTCAATCAGGTGGTCGTGGTCAGTTTGGTCACGTTTGGATTAAACTTGAACCAATGACTATCGAAGAAGACGATAACGGTGATGACATTATTTACAAATTCGTAAACGAAATTGTAGGTGGTGTTGTACCGAAAGAATACATCCCGGCAGTAGACAAGGGTATCCAAGAACAGATGCAACAAGGCGTCTTGGCTGGCTATCCTGTATTGGGTGTTAAAGCGACTCTATATGATGGTTCATACCACGATGTCGACTCTTCTGAAATGGCATTTAAAATTGCTGGTAGCATGGCCTTCAAGAAAGGTGCATTAAAAGCTAACCCAGCTCTGTTAGAGCCAACCATGAAAGTTGAAGTTATCACTCCTGAAGAATCTATGGGTGATGTCGTGGGTGACTTAAACCGTCGTCGCGGTCTTATTGATGGTATGGAAGAAGCTCCGGGTGGTTTGAAAGCAGTTAATGCTCAAGTACCACTGTCTGAGATGTTCGGTTATGCGACAGACTTGCGTTCACAAACGCAGGGTCGTGCATCCTACTCTATGGAGTTCCTGAAATACTCTGAAGCACCAAACAACATTGCTGAAAAAGTAATGGCTGAGCGTAACGCTAAATAAGTAAGGTCTGGTCCGGTTCTTTCGAGGCCGGGCTTTTAACTTAAGTTTGAGGATATATCATGTCTAAAGAAAAATTTGAACGTTCGAAGCCGCACGTAAACGTCGGCACCATCGGTCACGTTGACCACGGTAAAACAACACTAACTGCTGCTATCACAACTGTTTTGGCAAAAGTTTATGGTGGTGCGGCGAAAGACTTCGCAGCCATCGATAACGCGCCAGAAGAGAAAGAGCGTGGTATTACTATTTCAACGTCACACGTTGAATATGACACACCAACTCGTCACTACGCACACGTAGACTGCCCAGGGCACGCTGACTATGTTAAAAACATGATCACCGGTGCGGCGCAGATGGACGGCGCTATTCTGGTAGTAGCAGCAACAGACGGTCCAATGCCACAGACTCGTGAGCACATCCTGCTTTCACGTCAGGTAGGCGTACCATT
>NZ_DF266789.1:360613-469348 GCF_000320945.2 Idiomarina sp. 28-8 | reverse complement strand
TTAGGCCGGGCTTTTTTATGCCTGCTCATAATTTTTCATCAAAATAGCTTATCAAAAGTAAGCGAAGGCTCGCTCAAGTATTGACATTCAAGACTAAAAAATGAACTATTGAGATAGATACTCAACTTATAGTCAGCCAATCAATTGAAATTACTCAGATACTTTTCTGTGTTCGTTTTTATGGGACTAAGCTGTTCTGCTACAGCACAGGTACCGGTCTATGTTGCTGCCTACGATTACCCTCCTTATTTTTCCGATGTACTGCAAACGGATCTTACCCGTGAACTGATAAGTTTGTTGAATGAGCATCAGGACAGCTACGAATTCCGCATTCAGGTGATTCCCCCTGCAAATCGTCATAAAGCCCTGAGTGTGAAAGGGTGCTGTGATGTTATATTCTTCGAATCGCCCCTTTGGGGTTGGGAAAAAAGTGGAGTAGGGTTTCAGCAAACAATGCCTTTAGTCAGAGGACAAGAGCGGCTGGTCGCCTTACAAAAAGCAGACAGAGACCAGACGTTTTTCGATACATACGATGGCAAAACTTTAGGTGGGGTTAAGGGCTATCATTACCTGTTAGGCGGAGAACTTCTGGCCTCAGATGAAGTTCAGGAAAAGTATACGACGTATTTGGCAGATTCCCGAATTATCAACTTGCAGATGATATTGGGCGGTCGAATCGACCTTACTATTATCAATGATGAACTGCTGGCTGCTTTAAAAGGCTCCAATCAAATTAAGGTAGACGGTTTATTGTTATCCGATAAGGTTAGTCTGGAATACAAGCTGCACTTACTTGTTGGCGATAATAAGAATATCAGCGCAGATACCTTACAAAGGTTGCTGCGGGAGCTTGGCCGACAGGGCGAGTTTGAAATATTATTTAGACGATTTAATATGGAGCGGTTTCAGATATATCGGCCGACAACAACACGTTAATAGACACTAAGCCCCAAACGGTTAGCTAGCTCGCGTACCATGTACATTCCACGGGCGCTGTTACCGTAGCTGTTTAATCTTGGGCTCCATGAGCAAATAACGCCAAAGTCAGGAACGACGGCAATCATCCCACCACCAACACCACTTTTAGCGGGAACACCTACGGTAAAAGCAAATTCGCCGCTTTGGTCGTACATACCGCTGGTTGATAGCAACGCATTAATGCGTTGAGAGTCTCGTTTCGACATAATTTTCTTTTTAGAAAAAGGACAAATTCCGTCATTTGCAAGAAACGTAAAAGAGCGAGCGAGATTTTCGCAGGACATGGTCAACGCACACTGCCAAAAATAATGATCTAATAGTTCATCAACTTCAGCATCAATATTACCGAAGCTTTTCATTAGGTGAGCAAGGGCCGCATTGCGATGGCCATGCTCTTTTTCTGACTGGTGAACAATGTTATCGGCGTAAACGTTGTCGTTGCCGCATAAGGTGCGCACCAAACTCAAAACCGCATTTTTACTGGCAGAGTAGCGGCTAACGAGTACGTCGCTAACAACAATAGCTCCGGCATTTATCATAGGGTTGCGCGGAATGCCTTTTTCCCACTCTAGCTGCACTATAGAATTAAAGGCCTGGCCTGAAGGCTCCATTTTAACTCTGTCCCACAAATCTTCTCCAAGGCGCTCCATTGCCAGCATAAGGCCAAAAATCTTCGAGATGGACTGGATAGAGAATTGCTCCTGGGTATCACCGACGTTAAATACCTCGCCGTCGAGGGTGGCCAGAGTGAGTCCGCAGAGCTCGGGGTCGACCTCTGCTAACGCCGGAATGTAATCAGCAACATGCCCCTCGGTGATCTTCATGGCCTGCTGATGAATCTCCTCCAGCAGGCTTTTGAGATCATCCGGGGCATGTATTTGCTGCCCGCCACTGACCAGATCACGCGTCAAGAGAATGCTCCGGATGCGTGATGGTGGACAGGCGGTCTTTTAATTCGTCAGACAGCTTCACAGAACGTTCCTGTTGAAAATCAAAGTACACCAATACCGTTTTACCTTTAGCGCACATTTTTTCTTTCTGCCAAATTTCGGTAGTGATATCAAACGAGCTGCCACCTAAGCGGCTGACGTAAGTATTCACCGTGACATGACCGCCAAAATAAATAGGTAAGAGGTAATCTACTTCCAGCCGCGCGACAATTAAGCTTTGTGTCTTCGGAGACATTTCTCCAAAGAACTCAAAAATAGGCAAACGTCCGGTTTCTATCCACCCCGGTATAACCGTGTTATTGACGTGTCCAAGGGCATCGGTTTCATAAAATCTTACTTTAAAGTCTTCCGTTAACATATTGCGTCCTTTTTATGACAGCTTAAGCATAGGTTTTAAGAAACGGGCCGTGTGTGAGCGCTCATTTTCACAGATATCTTCTGGTGTACCTTCGCAGAGGATTTCACCACCGCCAGAACCACCTTCAGGACCTAAGTCGATGATCCAGTCAGCGGTTTTTATCACGTCTAAGTTGTGCTCAATAACCACTACCGTGTTGCCGTGGTCACGCAGACGATGAATCACCGCCAGCAATTGCTTAATGTCGTGGAAATGCAGACCTGTGGTCGGTTCATCCAGAATGTATAAGGTTTTGCCAGTATCACGCTTGGACAACTCACGTGACAATTTGACCCGTTGCGCTTCACCACCGGAGAGTGTTGTCGCTGACTGGCCTAACCGGACGTAAGACAAGCCTACATCCATTAAGGTTTGCAACTTGCGTGCAATAGCCGGAACCGGGTCGAAGAATTCACGAGCGTCTTCAATGGTCATATCCAGCACTTCGTGAATATTCTTGCCTTTGTACTGTACTTCCAGCGTTTCGCGATTATAGCGCTGACCTTTACAAATATCGCAAGGAACATAAACGTCCGGCAAGAAGTGCATCTCAACTTTAATAACTCCGTCGCCCTGACAAGCTTCACAACGACCGCCGCGTACGTTAAAGCTAAAGCGACCAGGTTTGTAACCGCGGGCTCGTGATTCCGGCACACCTGCGAACAGTTCGCGAATTGGCGTGAAAATACCGGTGTAAGTGGCTGGGTTGGAGCGCGGCGTACGGCCTATTGGGCTCTGGTCAATATCCACCACTTTATCCAGCAGTTGCATGCCATCGACACTTTTGTACGGAGCCGGTTCGCCCGTTGTCGCGCCGTTCAGTTCACGATGCGCAATATGGAACAGCGTGTTGTTGACCAGTGTTGACTTACCTGAACCGGAAACTCCAGTCACACAGGTCATAATACCTAATGGCAAATTGAAATCGACATTCTTCAGATTGTTCCCGCTGGCTCCGTGAATGGTTAACCGGCGTTTATCTGGTTTGTGACGTTGCTTGGGAACTTCTATTTCTTTCCGGCCGGACAGGTAGTCGCCGGTTAGTGAATCTTCACTTCCGACAATATCTTCAACCTGACCCTGAGCAATGATTTCACCACCGTGTACGCCAGCACCAGGGCCAATATCAATAACGTGGTCGGCCTGACGAATTGCGTCTTCATCGTGTTCAACCACAATGACGGTATTACCCAAGTCACGCAGGTGAGTCAGAGTGTTTAACAGGCGTTCGTTGTCGCGCTGGTGCAAACCAATACTGGGCTCATCCAGTACGTACATAACACCAACCAGACCCGCACCAATTTGGCTGGCCAGACGAATACGCTGCGCCTCACCACCAGACAAGGTCTCTGCGCTGCGGGACAAACTTAAATAGTTAAGTCCCACGTTAACTAAAAAGCGTAGACGGTCATTAATCTCTTTCAGAATTTTTTCCGCAATTTGCGCGCGCTGACCTTCCAGACTCAGTTGCTGGAAGAACTCAAGTGCGTCGCCAATGGATTGCTCAACAACTTCCGGCAGGGTTGTGCCCTGAATAAACACATGACGAGCTTCTGTACGCAGGCGCGTACCACTGCAGCTTTTACAGGGTTGCGTCGCTACGTATTTGGACAACTCGTCGCGCACAGCCTGTGATTCAGTCTCACGGTAACGGCGCTGCATGTTAGGAATAATCCCCTCAAACGGATGCGCTCTGACAACCTTGTCGCCGCGGTCATTCATGTAAGTGAATTTTATTTCTTCCTTACCGCTGCCGAACAGAATCTTTTCGCGAATGTCGTCAGGCAATTCGTTGAACGGTTGCGACAATTTAAACTCGTAGTGCTTCGCCAGAGACTGCAGCATTTGATAGTAGTAGAAGTTGCGCTTGTCCCAGCCACGAATTGCGCCGCCTGTCAGCGACAGCTCAGCATTAACAACAACTTTGGCCGGATCAAAAAACTGCTCAACACCCAGACCGTCACAAGTAGTACAGGCACCGGCCGGATTGTTGAATGAGAACAATCGTGGCTCCAGTTCCTGCATGCTGTAACCGCAATGTGGGCAGGCAAAGTTAGCCGAGTACACTTCGGCATCACCGTCGCCGTCCATCGGCACGACTAAAGCCGTTCCGCCACTGAGTTCCAGTGCGGTCTCAAAAGATTCCGCCAGGCGCTGCTCCATGCCGTCGCGAACTTTAAAGCGGTCAACGACCACTTCAATGGTGTGCTTTTTCTGCAGCTCTAACGTGGGCGGATCGCTTAAATCGCAAATTTCACCGTCTATACGGGCGCGGATGTAGCCCTGCAAGGCGAGGTTTTCTAGCACTTTCAAGTGCTCGCCTTTACGGTTCTGAATAATAGGCGCAAGCAACATGCGCTTTTCGCCTTCAGGAGCTGCCAGCACGTTATCGACCATTTGCGATACGGTCTGTGCCGCCAGCGGCACGTCGTGAGTCGGACAACGCGGCTCGCCCACCCGGGCAAACATCAGACGTAAATAGTCGTAAATTTCCGTAATAGTACCGACCGTCGAACGCGGGTTATGCGATGTCGACTTCTGCTCAATTGATATAGCGGGTGATAGACCCTCGATACTGTCAACATCAGGCTTTTCCATCAGTGACAAAAACTGACGTGCATAGGCAGAGAGCGACTCAACATAGCGTCTCTGTCCCTCTGCATATAGGGTATCGAAAGCAAGTGATGACTTACCCGAACCGGATAAGCCGGTGATCACAATCAGCTTATTGCGGGGGATGGTCAGATTGAAATTTTTTAAGTTGTGCGTGCGCGCACCGCGTACTTCGATAGTATCCATAATTCCCGTCTGTTGTTCAGTAAATGACTGACGACAAAACGCTATTATCGCACAGTGTTAGGCATCTGGTACAATAACGGCATCATTTATCATGTTACTGATATAAAAGCAGTGAAATGACGCCGCAAAAATTAAATAAAACAGAGAAAAAAGCCGCTTTAGCACTAGCTTCCGTCTTTGGTATACGGATGTTAGGGCTGTTTTTGATCATGCCAGTTTTAGCGGTTTATGCACAAGACTACCCTGACTATTCCCCGCTTTGGGTCGGTATTGCTCTGGGTGCCTACGGCCTGACACAGGCACTGTTGCAAATTCCGTTAGGTATGCTGTCTGACCGCCTTGGCCGAAAGCCGGTTATTGTCGGTGGTTTGCTGGTCTTTATTCTAGGCAGTGCGGTGGCAGCTCAGGCTGATACTCTATTGGGTGTATCCATTGGTCGGGCGCTACAGGGGCTGGGCGCTATTGCGGCTGCTATTCTGGCATTGGCAGCTGACTTATCGCGTGACGAACAACGGCCGAAAGTGATGGCCACTATTGGTATGTGCATTGGCCTGGCGTTCGCTATTTCGCTGGTAGCCGGACCTTTATTGGGCAATATTATTGGGCTTTCGGGTTTGTTCTGGTTTACCGCCGCCAGTGGCGCTCTGGGCATTCTGGTGTTGTTGCTGAGCGTCCCCAAAGTGGTGACAACTTCTGCGAGGCGTGAATCCTTACCCGTGTTGTCAGAACTGGGGCATTTGCTTAAACACAAACAACTGTGGTGCCTGAACAGTGGTATTTTTGTATTACACGCTATTTTAACGGCATGGTTTGTGACTTTACCCATGCAACTGCAAAACGCAGGTTTTGAAAGTCAGACTCATGCCTGGTTTTACTTACCCACGCTGGCAGCGTCCATTTTGTTCATGGTGCCAATGATTATCAGCAGTTCGCGTAATAATAATTCTGTGCAGTGGTTGCGGTTTTCTATTATTACTTTAATTGTTGCGCTGCTAATTATTGCCATAGCGGGGCAAAACCCCTGGCTGCTGGTTGCTGCTCTGGTTATATTTTTCACTGGCTTTAACTTTATTGAGGCCAGTTTACCTTCGTTACTCACCCGAATTGCGCCAGCGGGAAGCAAAGGCAGTGCCAGCGGAATTTATTCAACAGGTCAGTTTTTAGGCTCTTTTGTTGGTGGGGTCGTAGGCGGCTCAGTCTTACAGTTTTTTGGGATATCTGGCGTTGTTGTTTTCTGCCTGATCTTGCTAGTATGTTGGTTGCTAATCAGTTTAGTCATGGTTAACCCCGCAGGTGTCACCAGTGTCTCGTTATCATTGCCCGGGTTAACTGAAAGCAAGGCTACCAAGCTAAGTGAGCAGTTACTTACCGTAACCGGCGTTACGGAAGCAAGATGGGTTGAAGAAGATCAGGCCACTTATTTAAAAGTTGATAAAAAACATTACGATGAAAAGGCGGTTAATCAGTTGCTTAAAGAAGCATCGGTCGCTTAATAATTTGAAGCAGTTGTAACGCGTACAAGGAACAGGAGAATCTAATGGCCAGTCGCGGTGTAAATAAAGTAATTTTAATTGGTAACTTGGGCGCTGACCCAGAGGTTCGTTATACCCAAAACAGCACAGCGATAGCCAACCTGTCGATTGCTACCAGCGAAACCTGGAAAGACAAGCAAACAGGCGAACCGCGCGAACAAACCGAATGGCACCGTTGTGTGGCTTATCGTCGCTTAGCTGAAATTGCCGGTGAGTACCTGAAAAAGGGCTCTAAAGTTTATGTTGAAGGGCGTTTGCAAACGCGTAAATGGACAGGCCAGGACAACGTAGAGCGTTACACGACAGAAGTGGTCATTAACGAAATGCAAATGCTGGATTCTCGTGGCGGCCCGCAGGGTGGTGCTCCACAACAAGGCCAGGGTTTTGGTGGCGGTCAGCAGCAAGGCGGTGGTTACGGTGGTGGTCAACCACAACAGCAATCACAGCAACAACAGCGTCCTGCGCCTCAGCCAGCGCAGCAGCAAAATCAACAGTCACAACAAAAACCGGCAGAACCCGCGCCGTTTTCACCTGACAATGATTTTGATGACGATATTCCGTTCTAGTTTGCCGAGTATAGGATTTACCCGCTCGGGTATCTGTATCATGTGAAAAAAGCCCCTTTTGCAGGGGCTTTTTTTGTATCTAATTTTTAGTTCAAACCTATCGCTATTTTCATTTTAGTTAGCACGCTAAGTTTGTTATTATACTTAGCGTGCTAACTAAAGAGGTTGCTATGACATTAACACAAGAACAGCTCAGACAGTTATCTGTACCTGAACGACTCGGTCGCGTTGCGCGTCAGTGGCAGGCTATTGCGGATAAGGAACTGGCGCCGCTGGGGTTAACCTACCCGCGCTGGAGTGCTATGTGGAAACTGGCACGTATTGGAGATGGTGTCAGCCAAAAGCAGCTTGCGGAAGCGCTTGAGCTAGAACTTGGTTCACTCATGCGCACGCTCGCGCAACTGGAAGAGCAAGAGTTGATTACGCGCGAAGCAAGCCCGGACGACGGCCGTGCTAAGCAGGTGTTTTTGACGAAGTCAGGTCATGCGCTGGTTAAAAAAATGGAAGCGAAAATTCTAAAAGTACGAAGGGCGTTGCTGGCCAATATCGAAGACGAAGAAATTGAAACGGTTAAGAAGGTTCTGGCGATGATTTCATACAATGCGAATCACATGTCTGAAGCTCAGAAGCTTGACCAAAATAATGAGGAAAAAGTATGACCGCAGACGAAAAGTTTGCCCGTTGGGTTAAGCGGGCATTGGTGCTATTTGTGCTCGTATTTGCCTATTTTCTGTGGGCCGACTTGAGCCTGCCGCTAACCCCGCAGGCAATGGTGACCCGGGTGGTGACTCAAGTTGCACCGCAGGTGAATGGTACGGTAGAGAAAGTCTTGGTTAATAATAACCAGTATGTTGAAGAGGGCGAGCCACTATTTGAAATTGACCCGCGACCTTATCAACTGCAATTACAGCAATCAGAGCTGGCACTGGCTCAGGCGCAACAGTCAAACCAACAGTTTGATGCCCAAATTCGAACTGCTCGGGCAAAGTTAAAGTCAGCACAGGCAAAAGCTCAAGAGCTCAGCCGTGAGGCGCGGCGCATTAAAGATCTGGTAGAAGACGGTAGTTCGTCGCAACAGGCATATGACCGTGCGCAGAGCAGTAAGCTAGAGGCCCTGGCAAATGTTGAAGCCGCCCAGTCGCAACTACAGAGTCTAGAAGTGCAACGAGGTGCCGAGGACGATGCAAACAACTTACTTATTCAACAAGCTGAAAATGCGATAGAAACAGCGAAGCTTAACTTAAGCTACACCACCGTGCGTGCGAAACATGCCGGACGTGTCGGTAATCTAAAGCTCAGCGAAGGCGCTTATGCCCGTCAAGGCTCGCCGCTAATGGCGCTGGTATCACCCAATGCCGACATTGTCGCCGATTTTCGTGAGAAGAATTTACGGCACATAAAGTCCGGGCAGCAGGCTCTGGTGGTATTTGATGCTGAACCCGGCACGCTTTATGAGGTGAAAGTGGAGAGCATTGATGCCGGTGTCAACGCAGGTCAGTTAAGTGCCGACGGAGCCTTAGCAGCACCGGTTAACTCTAACCGTTGGGTGCGAGACGCGCAGCGACTTCGGGTTCACCTGAGTTTAGCAGAACAACCGGATTCAGAGCGCCCGGCCGGAGCGAAGGCCACGGTACAGATAGTTCCTGAAGGAAGCGTCAAAGCTGCTATCGCGAAAGCGCAAATCCGGTTGCTGGGCTGGTTACACTACATTTATTGATCAGGAAGGAACTATGGCAACTTCAGTCTTGAGTGAAAACGGCCTACGGCAATGCTTACGAATCGCCTTTGGTGGCTCCATCGGTTTTCTGGTCACGGCACTGTTTGACTTGTCTTATGGCGTGTTTTTTACCGTATTACCAATGCTGCTATTGGGGTTAGTGCCAATGATAAACCGGCAGGTCGCCAGGCAAATACTTGCGGCGTCGATTATGTGCGGACTGGAAGTGGGTATTCTGGCGCAGATACTGGGCGGGCATTCAGTATTAATGACAATGGTCGCCTTTGTCTTATTTCTGTATAGGTTTGCTTTTATGGCGCGCGGCACGGCGTTCCTGTTCGGCGCAAATGGTGTACTGATGTTGAGTATTATGCTGCATTACGCCAGTTATCCGGGCACCGACGTTAATAACTTAATAGCCAGTAACTTCTTTGCGTCGATACTGGCAATAGCCATTGCCTTTGTTATGCATGCGATTATACCCAATAAAGAACATAACGCGGCACCATCGCCTTTGCCGGACAAGTCACCTAACCGCGTGCGCCATGAAGCTATTTTGGGCGCTACGGTGACAACCCTGTCGTTTTTGGTGTTTCAGCTGTTCGATTTGCAGGATTCTATTTCTGCGCAGGCCACTACTATTTTGGTGCTATTTCCCATGAACTGGAACGGGGCATTAACTTACGCGCGCAAGCGAGCGGCAGGGACTCTAATTGGTGTTATGTTTGGTCTAGGTGCTCAGGTTCTACTTTACGGCTGGTATGACATACTGTGGTTGATTGTGCCGTTGTTCTGGCTTGGGGTGATGTTGTTTGCCCGCATTCATGTACTTGAAGCTTCGGGAGCCGGAGTGGGTTTTGGGGCAATGACCACTATGGGCATTCTTTTCGGTCAGTATTTATCGCCGGCACAAGACTTGGTGTATTCCGGTCTTTACCGTTTGAGCAGCACCTTTGTCGCAATTATTGCGGCTATGATGGTGTGCTATTTGGTACACAAACTCTTGAATCAGTTTGCGGGAACGCGATTTGGCGCTGCTTAAAATTGATACCCATAGTGCCTGGAAGAGCATGCAGCCACTTAATCAGCTGCATGCTTGTCTAAAATATCTAAACTCGAACGGTTTTTTACTTAGCTTGCGTCGTTTAACCCAAACTGTTTAACCACTTTGTCAAAATACTCCAGGTTTTGCTTAGCGTAATCGCGTTTTTCTACATAGCGACCCGGGAAGAAGTTTTTCTTAAAGCCGTAGGCGACAATGTCTTTCAGGCGCTTCAGCGAAATATCAAAATTATCCACAGCTAACTGATATTCGTTGCTGACCGTGGTACGAGAAACCAAACGGTTATCGGTACAAATAATGGTAGCTAAGCGGTTATCCAGCATATGCTGGAAATTGTGGTTTTTAATGTCGCCAATATCGGGATTAGTTTGCAGGTTACTGGTCAGGCAAACTTCAACGGCAATACGACGGTCAGCAATATAAGAGGCCAGGCTTTCACCATAAGCTTTTGGGTCTTCAATAGACGGGTCCTGAGTCATTTCAGGAGAGAATAAGGAATAACCATGACCTAAGCGGTCGGCATGGCACTTGGTTAACGCCTCAAAAATGCTCTCAGCGCCGTAAGCTTCTCCGGCATGTACGGTTTTCAGCAGAAAGTTCTCGTGCGCGTATTCGTACACTTCTTTGAACTCGCCTGCCGGGTAACCAATTTCCTGACCGGCAATATCCAGCCCGACAATTGGCATGCCTTCTTCGTCACGCATACGAACGCTGGCGCGAACTAAGTCCATTGCGGCCGTTTTAATAACCTGCATAGGTTCAAAGTCACGCATTAACTGAAACATTTGTGTGTAATAAGGGGAGAACCCTTTTTTACCAAACATCCGCATGGCGCAGTTGATAATGCCGTAGTCAAATGGTGGCTTATCGCCGTTTTTAACGTCTGCGCGGTTGTTGTACTCTTTCTTTGCGCGCAAAAGTCCGTCGTTTACTACGTGCATTATGGTGTCAAAAGTAACCCCTTTACCCGGGTCCATGAGTAGCTGAGGAGCAAAGCGTACCTCAATGTAGTTCACCCCTTCGTTTTGATTATCGACGGCTAATTCATAAGAAGCTTGTTCCAGGTTTTCTAAATCACGCAAAGCGGCGCAGGTATACTGAAACCCATTTAGGTATTCACCCAAATTGTTGTAATGCGATTTAAACACCAGATCAAACAGGCCTTCTTCGGTATAGCTTGGAAGTTCGATATCAGCGCGCTTAGCCATATCAATTAAGCTGCTGGCACGAAGGCTGCCATCAAGGTGCAAGTGCAAGTCAGCTTTAGGAATGGCTTTGATAAATTCGGGGGAATATTGCATAGAGAACTCCTGCCTTAAGGTTGCTTTGTCCCATAATGCCATAAAATCGTGCTAATCTCTGCCAGGATCTGACCACATTAACTTAAAAAAAATAGAACAAAATGGCTTCTTTATATTTCACTTACTCGGCAATGAATGCAGGCAAAAGTACGTCGTTATTGCAAGTGGCGCACAATTACGAAGAGCGCCAACAACATGTCCTGCTAATGACGCCGGCTTTAGATGATCGGGCAGGTAAAGGACGTATTGCTTCCCGATTAGGAATTGGTCGCGATGCGGTGTCTTTCACCCACCGGACAGATTTAGCTGCCGTAGTCCGGGCTCGCTACATGCAACAGGCAATTGACTGTGTGTTAATTGATGAGGCGCAGTTTTTAAGTGAAGAGCAGGTGTGGCAACTGTCCAGTCTGGCTGACACCGACAATATTCCGGTAATGTGTTACGGCATCCGCACCGACGCTTTTGGCAACGCCTTTCCGGGTAGTGCGGTGTTGTTGGCTATAGCCGACAAACTGGTGGAAATGAAAACCATCTGCCACTGCGGTCGCAAAGCGACCATGTCATTGCGGGTTGACGAACAGGGCAATGCGATACGCATGGGGCAGCAAATAGCTATTGGTGGCAATGATCGTTACGTTTCCTGTTGTCGTAAACACTGGAAAGAAGCCATGGGGCTGCGCTAAAACGGTCAAATAGAGTACGGAATATGGGTTTTAGCGAAGGCACTTGATGGTATACTGAGTTTCTCATTTTTTAGCCAGAAGTGACTATGCAAAGCTTAACAATTCCAAGACCTGATGACTGGCACCTGCATTTACGCGATGGTGCAATGTTACAAACTACCGTACCTGCAACCGCAGCAGTGTTTCATCGTGCTGTGGTTATGCCAAACCTGGTACCCCCGGTAACAACCGTAGCGGCCGCTATGGAGTATCGCGAGAGAATTTTGGCCGAAATTCCCGCTGGTATGAGTTTTCACCCGCTTATGGCTCTGTATCTCACGGCAGACACGACTCCAGAAGAAATTGCTGAAGCTGCTGCGAACGAGCATGTTATTGGCTTCAAGCTATACCCGTCAGGAGCCACCACAAATTCTGCCGCTGGTGTAAAATCGGTAGAAGCTCTGGCTCCGGTGCTGGCTGCTATGCAGGAGCATCAGGTGCCTTTGCTGGTGCATGGTGAAGTAACCGACAGCGACGTTGATATCTTTGACCGCGAAAGAGTCTTTATTGAGCGGCATTTAATTCCGATAACCGAGCGCTTCCCGCAATTAAAGCTGGTGCTGGAGCACATTACCACCGCCGACGCGGTTAAGTTTGTCGAAAATGCCAACAGTAATGTTGCAGCCACAATGACCCCGCAACACTTACTGATGAACCGCAACGACTTGCTGGTCGGTGGTATTCGTCCACATAATTACTGCCTGCCAATTTTAAAACGTCAGTCACACCAGCAGGCCTTGCAGCAGGCGGCCTTATCCGGTAACCCTAAGTTTTTCCTCGGAACTGACTCAGCTCCGCATGTGCAGGCAAGTAAAGAGACTGCCTGTGGTTGTGCCGGTTGTTATTCAGCTCCGGCTGCAATTGAGCTTTATGCCGAGTTTTTTAGTCAGCATAACGCGCTGGATAAACTGGCAAATTTTGCCAGTGTTTTTGGAGCTGATTTTTATCAGTTACCCCGCAACACGGAGACCATTGAACTGGTTCAACAACCATGGACTGTTGCTGAAACGGTAGACACGGCAACAGGGCCTATGGTGCCTTATTGGGCAGGGTCTGATTTGCAATGGAAACTGCGCGGCTAGCCATTAAAGTTGTAGTGCGACAAATGGGTTATGACGAAGATCATAAACTGTAGCGAACCCGCGCTTTTTCTGATGAGCTTTGCAAAGTTTCTGTTAACATGGTTGAAAATAAAATAAAGGATGTTGTTGAGTGCTAGGATTTTCAAAGCAAAAACAAAATGATCACCGTATTTGCTTTCAAATAACGCAAAACAGCGTCCGTCTTCTCGTTGCTAAAGGCTCTGCTAACGCCCCCGAATTGATCGTTAATGACTACGAGCCAGTGCAGCGAGGTTCGTTACTTAAGCACGCGGATACCCTTTTGGGTAAATATTCCCGCTTGTCGTTAAAGCATGCGCAAGTCACCCTGGTGTTGGGAACGGACTTATACGAGTCGGTTCAGGTGGATAGGCCCATGCTGGATCCGGAAGAAATTTCGGAAAGCTTAAAATACAGTTTAAGCGACTTAGTGTCCTTTGCGGCTGATGAAATCATTGCCGACTATTATGAGTTTCCGGAGCAACCATCCGGTCAGGATAAAGTGGTTGCGGTTGCGGCGAATAAAAACGATTTAATGCCCTGGGTTGAGCTATTCAGTGAACATGACCTGAGCTTAACGGATATCGCCATTACTGAACTGACGTTACCGCGGTTAGCTGAAACTCAGAACCACGCTGAACTCACTTTATACCAAAATCCTGCTGGTAATTACCTTGCACAAATTAATACCCCCAAAGGGCTTATGTTTACTCGCTTGCTGCGCGGTGTGACCGATGTGTCTAAATACATAGAGAGCGAAATAGCAGCTGGTGCTTTAGAACCTTTGGCAACAGAGCTACAGCGCTCGGTCGATTATTTCGAAAGCCATTTGCGACAGGCCCCTATTAGTCGAATTATTCTCGCCGTAGAACATATGACGCCGGCGTCCCTTGAAAAGAGCCTGGCTGAGCTGTTAGCAGTAGAGTGCACTATGTATCAGTACCCGCAATGGTCCGCTGACTTACGCGAGGGCGACTACTCCGATCTTGCCGGTTTAGGTGCGTTAGTTGAGAGCGATTTATGAAGCAATGGGTAAATCTGTACCGCAGTGAGCTGAAGCCGGTAAAGCAGAGGCTCACACTAACAAAGGTAAGCTCTGTTTTGGGTGTTTGGCTGGCGCTGTTGCTCGTTGTGGTAGGTGTTACTCAGTGGCAAAAGGCAACAGTTGTGCAAAAGAATGAACAATTGTCAGCTACTCTGACTAAGCTCAATAATGACCTGGAGAGCAGTCGCGAGAGAATGTCCCGGCGGCAGCCAAGCCCGCAACTGCAGGCAGAAAAAGAGCAGTTGCAACAAGAATTGCAGGACGCCAGAAGTTTCAGTCAGCAAATTGCAGAGTTTCGGCAAAACCAGTCTTCATCCGTTAGTGAGTTTTTACAGGAACTTGCAGATATCACCCCGGAAGACATTTGGCTAACCGATTTTTCAATGTCTGGTGAAAATATCCGTTTACACGGGCAAGCGCTAAACAGTGAAGCCTTAGTGCTGTGGATGGATAAATTTGGTCAGTCGAGCTTACTGGCTAATAAGCGTTTTTCGGTTGTAGAACTTAAACGCAGTGAGCAGGGTTATCAGCAGTTTTTGCTGCAAAGCGTCAGAAGCAGCGAGGGCGAATCAAACAATGAATAACTGGTGGTTACGCGCACAAGAAACCTTTAACTCTATGCCCGGGCGACAGCGAGCATTGTTGTCTCTGGCCGGTTTTTTAATTATTACCCTGCCACTTATGAGTTACGTTATTTCCCCAACGCTGGATCAGAGTAAAGCGCTTTCTGTGGAAAATGCCCGTATTGCTTCTCAAATAGAGCAGTCCGAGCAATTAGAGCAGGACTTGCAGGCGCAGTTAGCTAACGATATTGATGCTCCGCTCAGGGCTGAAATTAAGCAGTTGAAGCAGCGGTTAACTCAGGCAAAAGGCGATTTTTCGGGAAGCCAGGTTTTATTGCCCGCACAACAACGAAAGCAGTTTCTAAACAGTGTGTTACGTCATGCCTCGGAACTGGGAATGGATAGTTTAGAAGCTAAAGAGCCGACCGTCGTATTTGAAACCGGGTCTATTAAACTCTATCAGCATGCTGTGCAGGCGGAATTTACCGGACGCTTTTTCGCGGTATCCGACTTTGTGGATACGCTGCAAAAAGAATACCCGAATGTCCAGTGGGCCCGCTTTGACTATCAGGTAGGCGACTACCCGACAGCGAAAGTTACGATAGTCTGGTATCTGCTAAGTACGGATAAGGAGTTTATCAGTGCTTAAAGGAATTGCGTTGTTATTACTTATGGTCTCGGTATCAGCTTTTTCGCAAGAGCGGGATCCTACCCAGCCGCCGTTTACAGTAAGTCAGCCCACAGTAGAAATGGATAGTTGGGGACAGAATATGAAGCTGTCTCAAATTTATTATTCAGAACAGAGGCAATTAGCTCGTATTAACGGCGAATGGGTTAAGCCTGGTGAAAATATTGATGGATTTCGGGTTAACTCAGTTAATCCAAACAGCGTTATTTTAGAGAAGAACAACGAAAGAGTAGAGATTACTTTGTTTAAGCCGATAAAACAGAACGAGAAAGGCAATCCGGGGGCGGTACAATGAAGAAAGTTGCAGCAGGAGCGTTATTGTTGGCACTGAGCGGCTGTGCTTATCAACCGAGCTATTCTCCAGATGAAGCCAATAAAGCAATGAAACCCGAAGCTTCTGAGAAGAAAAAAGCAGAGGCTAAAAAAGAGTTGCCTGCAGAAGTCAGTAACTTTTTAAATCAGACGGTGAATAAAGAACAGGAAGATGGACTCGCCTTACTCGAGGAACCCCGGTTTGTGCTGCAGGCAGATGATGTCGACGCTAAAGCTTTCTTTTACGGGTTAGCGGCGGATTCTCCTTATAATATTCTTGTACACCCCAATGTCAGTGGTGAAATCTCGTTAAGTCTGAAAGACGTGACCTTAGACGAAACGCTGGATGCCGTGCAGGACATGTACGGTTTTGAAGTTCGTCGTGCTGGACGTACTATTCAAATATACCCTGCCGGAGTAAGAACTCAGACGTTCTCACTGGATTACTTGTCGCTTCGCCGCTTTGGTGTTTCACAGACTGAAATTTCAGGTGGTGGTGTGAGTGAAGAACGTAACCAGGGCTCGCGGAATAACTCCGGAAGCCGCAATAGCAATACTCGTTCCGAAGGAACTCCTCTGCTTGGTAATAACGATGGCGAGTACCGTCGAGAGAGTGAGCAGAATCAGTTGCAAGGCAACGGTTCCAGTATTAATACCCAGTCAGAAACTGACTTATGGGGCGGCCTGAAGGACGTTATTGAAGGTATTATTGGTGGTGGTAATGTGGTGCTTTCACCGCAGGCGGGTATTGTCAGCGTTACAGCTTCGCCGAGTAAACTTCGTGCTGTTGGCGATTTTATTTCCGTGCTGGAGTCTCGCTTACAGCGTCAGGTTATTCTGGAAGCCCGTATTATTGAAGTGACCCTGAACGACGGTTATCAACAAGGAATAAACTGGAGTGATTTATACAATGGTAAGGCTGGCTGGGGAGTAGGGGTCGGTGTAGGATTTGATGGGACAGATCCGCTTCCTGCTGCTTCAACTATAGGTGGTCTATTCGGGTTAACGTATAGTGATGAAAGCAATAACTTTTCCGGCATGATTGAAATGCTGCAAACCCAAGGCACTGTGCAAGTATTGTCTAACCCCCGTGTTAGTGCGTCGAACAATCAGAAAGCAGTGATAAAAATTGGTGAGGATTCTTATTACGTAACTAACGTAGATTCCACAACTAACTTTGGAGGTGGGAATAGCGGAGCCGTATCCAGCTCCAATGTTGACTTAACGCCATTCTTCTCGGGTATTTCATTAGATGTAACGCCACAAATTAGTGATGACGGTGAAGTAATTCTGCACGTTCACCCATCGGTGGTAGAAACCGAAGAACAACAAAAAGTGATTACCTTAACAGAAGGTGAACTTGTGTTGCCGCTGGCTCGTAGCAATATTCGTGAGTCAGACACCATAGTAAAAGCTCGCAACGGTGAAATTGTGGTGCTGGGTGGTTTAATGCAAACCACCAACTCTGAAGAAGTGGGCAAAGTTCCGTTACTGGGTGACATCCCGTTGTTGGGCGAATTATTTACTAACCGTCGCAACCGCCAGGAAAAGAAAGAGCTGGTTATATTACTGAAACCGACTGTGGTGGGTGTTGATACCTGGCGCGATGAACTGAAACGATCTCGCGAACTGCTGCAAGAATGGTTCCCGGATATAGAGCAATAACTAAGGTAGTATGTACTTATACCATTACGGCTTACGCGAACTGCCCTTTACGATAACGCCGAACACGCAGTTCTACTACGACTTGAAAAGCCACCACGAGGCTTTTGAGGTGGTTTTAACGGCGTTAAAAACAGGGGAAGGTTTTATTAAAATTACCGGAGAGGTTGGAACCGGTAAAACTCTTCTGTGCCGACGGTTATTAAATGACATCCCTGACTTTTTTAAAACCGCTTACATTCCAGACTCATACCTTGACCCGGCTGAACTGAGGCTGGCCATTGCTCAGGAACTGGACCTGGAAACCGGACAAATGACCAATCAGCAGCAGCTGGCGCGGGCATTGCAACAGCGCTTGCTGGATATTAATAAAAACGGCCAGGCCGTGGTCATACTCATTGATGAAGCACAAGCGTTGCCGGAAGAAAGTCTGGAAGCTTTGCGTTTATTATCCAACCTGGAAACTGAACGGCGTAAATTGGTGCATATTATTTTACTGGGTCAGCCGGAACTCGATGAGCGTTTATCACAAAAAGCTTTTAGGCAACTTCGTCAGCGAATCAGTTTTTCACATAAATTAACTGCCATGAACGCGGATGAAACGGCCGAATATATTGCGCACCGTATGGATGTGGCCGGTTATCAGGGCACCCCGATATTCGACTGGAAGTTAGTTCGGCGATTACACCGTTGCAGCCGTGGCGTACCCCGTCTGATTAACATGCTGTGTCATAAAATGCTGCTGCTGGCTTACGGAGAGGGACGTCATCAGTTGTCGACGCGGGATTTAAAGTTAGCGGTTAATGATACCGAAGATACAGAATTGACTCGCTCTGTATGTCTTCCCGTAACGGTGTCTGTGTGCGTATTTTTTCTGGCGGCAGCCGCGCTCAGTTATTGGCAAATGGGTGGTTCGCTATGAGCGTTATTAATAAAGTTTTAAAAGATTTAGACCGTCGGGGGCAGCAGCCCTTCTCGAAAAGGGCGGCGAGTAGCGCCGTTGAGCGCCGCAGTAGTCATCGTTTAGGGTTATGGTTGCTGGCGCTGATGCTATTGATTGTTCTGGCCTTAGTGGTTTTTTGGTGGCAGTCGCGTTCAGAAAACACAATGACGGTAACGGAGAGCGAGCCGGCTGAAATGCCAAAACTGCAAGAGCGGGTCGAGCCATTCATTGATACTGCAGTGATAGAAGTGCCAGCTGAGCGCACCCCTCGCTCTGAAAGTGATTCACGGCAATCTAGTGAGATAGTATCACAAGACTTGGCTTCGGTTGTGATTCCGGAAACGGAACCGGAAAAGGCCGAAAAAGCAGAGTCCATGCCAGAAGAGCCTGTTGTTAACGCTGAAGACACCGAAAACGAGACGCAAAAAGGCGGTGAATTTAGCAAGCAACCCGTGCAGCTCTCGCCAGCAGAAATTTCCGCACAACATATTGAGAAGGCACAAAAAGCTCAGCAACAGGGTCGTTTAACTGCGGCGGAAGACCATTGGCGTAAGGCGCTTGCTGTCACTCCTGAAAATAAAGAAGTCAGAAAAAAGCTGGCGGCTTTGCAGTTTGGCCGGAATAAGGTATCGCAGGCATTAACAACGCTAGAAGCCGGTTTTAAACTGAACCCAAATGACTTTGAGTTTCGTCTGCTAAGTGCGCGAATCCTGGAGAAAGAAGCGCGACCTGCTGCGGCACTAAGTTTGTTGAAGCAAGCGACGCCGGACGCAGGTGCCTATCCACAGTATGTTCAGAAACAAGCGTTATTAGCCCAGGCACAGGGCGACTACAAGGCAGCTGCTGACGCATATCAGCGCCTTGTCGAGTCTGAACCGGAACAAGGCCGCTGGTATTTAGGTAAAGCCGTTGCGCAACAGGAGTTCGCGCCAGAAGTCGCTGTTGCCTCATATCAGGAAGCGTTTAAACGGATAAAACATCAGCCGACCCTGGATTTTATTGAGCAGCAAATTACGTCTTTACAGGTAACTGAAGCAGGTGAGCAATGAAGCGTCCTCGTCTTAAAATGCGATTAGGCGATTTGCTTGTTCACGAGCAAATCATCAGTGAAGAGCAGCTGCAAAAGGCATTAGAGCAGCAGCGTATTAGTGGACGTAAGCTGGGCGCGACCTTAACCGATCTGGGCTATATTTCCGAACAACAGTTACTCGAATTCCTGGCGCAGCAACTTAAATTGCCGCTTATCAGCATTTCTGAACGAAAAATTCCGGCTGAAGCCTTTAAATTGCTGCCCGAAGTTCAGGCGCGTCGACATCGGGCATTGGTTATAGAAGCCAGTGAAGAGCAGGCGTTAGTTGGCATGAGTGACCCGGCCGACCTGTCCTCAATTGACGCCATTAATCAGTTACTTGCGCCGCGTCAGGTTGAACTTGCCGTGGTTCCTGAAAGCGAGTTGATGCAGGCTTTTGATAACCTTTATCGGCGCACCAAAGAAATTGAAACCTTTGCCAGCCAACTGCAGGACGAATACGAAGACACCAGCGAGTTTGAGCTGGGGCGGCTAAGCCTCGATGACGATACCGATGAAGCCACGGTGGCTAAATTACTGCAATCCATTTTTGAGGATGCGGTGCAAGTTCGAGCCTCAGACATTCACATTGAGCCGGACGACCGTAAATTACGGATTCGCCAACGTGTGGACGGTGTATTGCAGGAAAATGTGCTGGAAGAAACCAACATTGCCAATGCGCTGGTGTTACGTCTGAAGCTGATGGCCGGGCTGGATATTTCTGAACGACGCCTGCCGCAGGACGGCCGGTTTAATATTAAAATTCGCAAACACAGTATCGACGTGCGGGTGTCAACCATGCCGGTGCAATATGGCGAGTCCTGCGTGTTGCGTCTGCTGGACCAATCTGCCGGGCTGTTGTCGCTGGAACAAACCGGTATGCCTGCTTCTATTGTTAAGCGTATACGGGCTTTAATTAAACGTCCGCATGGCATGTTGCTGGTAACCGGGCCTACCGGTTCGGGTAAAACCACAACGCTTTATGGTGCACTTAGTGAGCTGAATACCGAAGGCAAAAAGGTGATTACGGTTGAAGACCCGGTTGAGTACCGCTTGCCGCGTATTTCGCAAGTGCAGGTGAACAGTAAAATTGGGTTGGATTTCTCGCGGGTTCTGCGCACTACTTTACGTCAGGATCCGGACATTATTATGGTCGGTGAGATGCGCGACCACGAAACGGTTGAAATTGGTTTGCGCGGCTCTATTACCGGTCATTTAGTTTTATCTACTCTGCATACCAACGATGCCATTACCAGTGCCATGCGCCTGATTGACATGGGCGCACCGCCGTATTTGGTCGCTGCTGCGTTGCGAGGCATATTAGCTCAGCGCCTGGTGCGCCGGGTATGCGATAAATGTGCAGAGAGTTACCAGCCGGATGAAGCCGAAAGTCAGTGGCTGGAGCATTTACGTGAGGGTAGCTCGGGCTATTCTTTTAAACGCGGAGTTGGTTGCCAGACATGCAACCATACCGGCTACCGTGGGCGCATAGGTGTGTTTGAACTGCTGGAAATGAATACGCCAATGATGGATGCCTTGCGTGATGGTAATACACGAGAGTTTGCAATAGCTGCGAAAGCGCATCCGGGTTATCAGTCTATGGCTACCGTAGCACTGGATTACGCTCGTGAAGGTATTACCAGCGTCGACGAAGTCTTATTTCTGGCTGAAAGTGTTGAGGACAGCATCTGATGCAGTTTCGGTATCGTGCACGGGACAAAGCAGGGCAACTGCAGCAAGGTTCACTGGATGCGAGTGATGAGCGCAATGCTGCCGATGTACTGATGCGTCGCGGCTTGGTACCGTTATCGATTAATTCTGTAAAAAGTCAGAGCTTTTCCTTCTTGAATAGTGGCTTTGGGGAAAGTTTAAAGTCTGCGTTTCAGCAAAAAGTGTCGCTGGACGAGCTGATTATATTTTGTCGTCAAATGTATTCACTGACCCAAGCCGGTATCCCTATGTTGCGGGCTATTGAAGGGCTGGCAGATACCACCCAGAACAAGCGCTTACGTAAAACCTTGCAGGATGTGCATGAGCAATTGGAGCGGGGGCGCAACCTGTCGTCAGCCATGTCACATCACCGGGGCGTTTTTCCACGGCTGGTTATTGCTATTGTGCATGTGGGTGAAAATACCGGGCAGCTGGAAGAGTCCTTTCAGCAGCTGTCGGTTTATTTAGAAAAAGAGCAAGACACCAGAAAGCGAATAAAAGCAGCCACCCGCTACCCAAGTTTTGTTCTTATCGCGCTCGTCATTGCCATGTTTGTATTGAACATTTTTGTGATCCCAACGTTCGCTTCTATGTTCAGTCGGTTTAATGTCGAACTGCCATGGGCAACCCGCGCCCTGTTGGGCTCGTCTGAATTTTTTGTCGGCTATTGGCATGTGTTGTTGATTGCAATGGTCGGTGTTTTTTTCGGCCTCAGGTATTACATAGCGACAGACAACGGAAGACTGAAATGGGACAGCCTGAAGTTAAAAGTACCCATTATTGGCTCCATTTTAATGCGTTCCATGTTAGGTCGTTTTGCCCGCAGTTTTTCGGTCATGATAGGTGCCGGCGTTCCGCTGACACAGGCTTTATCTTTAGTTGCTGAAGCGGTGGATAACGCCTGGATGGAAAAGCGCATTATTGAGATGCGCCGCGGCATTGAACGAGGCGAAAACCTGTCGCGGGTTGCCCGACAGTCAGGCCTGTTTACGCCATTAATTTTGCAAATGATATCGGTTGGTGAAGAAACCGGCCGGGTTGATGTTTTGCTGTTAGAGGTCGCTGAATATTACGAACGTGAAACCGACTACGATCTCAAAACCTTAACAGCGCGTATTGAGCCATTAATGATAGCCGTTGTAGCCGTTATGGTATTGATTCTCGCGCTGGGCATATTTACCCCAATGTGGGATATGATGAGTGCGTATCAGGGACGATAATGACCAGAACCGCAACGGATGAGCGCAAGGGTATTCAGCGGCTGCAGAATATTCTGGTGGTTTTGCTGTTGTTGGTATTGGCTGCAGTGGCGGCCAGAATGGTTCTGGTTGAAGAGCCGCAAAAATGGCGTCAGACCGAGTTAGATATTGCGGTTTCGCGTTTTATAGACTCGCTTTGGCTGGCCAGAACCGAGTGGATGCGACGTGGTAAGCCAAAAGAAATTGCTTTGTTGTACGAGAATAAAGCGCAGCAAACCACGGTAGTAATGAATGAACAAGGGTGGCCGTCGGTTGAGCCGGGATGTTTGCAGTTATGGCAGCATCTGGGCAGTAACGTGCCCGGCAGCGCTTTAGATACGGAATTAGAGAACGGGAATTGTCATTACAGAATTAACCAAAAACCTTGGTTTTCCTATAAAAGTGACCGGGGTCAGGTTGTTCGGAAATAACCCGGGAACCCGGTGTTAAGTGTTAAAGGAATGTAATAAAATGGATTCTATTGGAGTTTTAGTATGAGAGCTAAAATGAGTAAAAAACAGCAGGGTTTTACCATCATCGAGCTGATTATTGTCGTAGTCATTCTCGGCCTGTTGGCAGCCGCTGCCATTCCTCGCTTCACCGATGTATCATCGGATGCTGAAGACGCCGCCCTAGAAGGTGTTGCCGGTGGTTTTGCCAGTGCGGTTGGCATTGTTCGCGGCGAATGGGAACTGAGCGGTCGTCCGAAAGGGGCCAGTGGCACGGGAGCCGGGGCTGAGGTGTCTATGGACCAAATTCAGCTTTACGTAGACGGTAGCACGGGGTATCCGGTGAGTGGTGACAATGCAAATGCGCACGACGAAAACTTAGCGGCAACAGACTGCGTCAGTGTTATGCAATCTATTTTGCAGGGCGCACCAACGGTCACAACCAATTTTAATAACCTGAACGAAACACGCTATTTTACTTACGTGACACAAGATAGCGCAGCAGGTAACGATATGTGTGTTTACTATTTAGCGAACACCATAAAAAATGAAACAGAAGCTCCGTCGGGTGATGATTATCTGACAGTGGGCAATGCTTTCGTTTATAATCCACGCAACGGCGGCGTGAGTATTCACAGCAACAACCAGTAAGTTTTTTTACAACAATTGAGAGTTTTAATTATGCGCAATCAAAAAGGTTTTACCCTGATCGAACTGATCATCGTTATTGTAGTTTTGGGGATTTTAGCAGTAACGGCTGCGCCTCAGTTTATTAATTTTTCTAGTGATGCTCGTACCAGTTCTCTGAAAGGTATGGAAGGTTCTATTAAGGGCGCTATGCAGCTGACTTATTCTAAGGCTGCGGTCGAAGGAAAAGAATCGGCCGCCTCAGGTGAGACTATTTCAGTTAAAGGTAGCACTGTGGGCTTAGTCTACGGATACCCTGCGGCTTCAGAATCCGGAATTATTAATGCTGTTGATGGTGATTTTGCTGATTCAGCTTTAACAAACGATTGGGTTTATGAAGTTGGTACAGATACAGTCGTAGTCGCTCAATCTTCATCAATAGGTGGAGATACATATAGTGAGGGTGATGTTGAGGCTTCAGAGTGCTATTTAACTTATACAGCTGCATCTTCAGATGGAGAAGAGCCTCCTGTAATTTCATCAGCCTCTGTAACGGTTACAGATTCAGGTTGTTAAAACTGACGAAGCCCGTAGTTCTCTCTGCGGGCTTTCAAACCAAGGCCGCATATGAAGTCCAGAGGCTTCACACTCATTGAACTTATCATCATACTGGTGATCATCGGTATCCTCGCTGTATCCGCAGCTCCCGTTTTTTTTGATAGCTCCGGTACGCAAAGCCAGGTTTTACGACAACAGGCAATGAGTATTTTGCGCAGCATTCAGCAACAAGCGATGCAAAATACCGATAAACCGATTGAGTTGCAGGTAACCCAAACAACACTGGGTATGCCTCCTTATAATAACGAGAACAACCTGCAAATAAGTAATAGCGGCATAGAGTTTTCACCTGCGGATTTTACAATAGGTTTCGATGGCTTAGGCCGACCGACTCAAGACTGTGAAGGTGGTTGCGTTATTACGCTTAAAGAAAGTTCGGGTGCCGAACGAATAATAGGCATTAATAAAGAGGGCTTTATTGATGCGCGCTAATATCTCTAAAGGCTTTACTCTTATAGAAATTGTTATTGGTTTAGTTGTTATAGCCATTGTTACTCTGGTCGTCACTGTGGGAATGGGTTCATTATTCCGCCAGACGGAAGACCCCTGGCAACAGGTGCGTGCTGCTGAGTTAGGTCAAAGCTTGATGAACGACATTATGTCGCGAAAGTTTGATGGAAATAACACGTCTACTTTGCGTTGTAACTCTGATGATCCAGAGAAGCCCGATTGCACTAATCCACCGGAACCCGATGCAACAAACTCGTATTGCCACGAATCGGAGCATTATTTTCCAGATGCAAACCAAAAGGCTAATGGCGATCGCGAAGAGCGCAGTGAATTTGACGATGTCGACGACTTTAATTGCCTGGGAATAACCACATCGGGACTAACTCATATTTTTGGCAATGATATTGAACCGGATTTTTATCGAGGCTTTAGTGCTGAGGTTCGAGTTTACAGTGTTATTAATGATGAAATAAAGCAAATCGATCTTGTTATTGTCACCCCGCAGGATGAGCGTATTAAGTTTTCGGCGCAGCGGGGCAATTGGTAATGAAAGTAAAAGGTTTTACCTTAATTGAGCTTATTATTGTCATTGTCTTACTGGCTGTTATTTCAACTTTCACCTTTCGCTTCGTCGGTATTGGCGCCGAAATGTATGCAACAGGAGCCTCCCGTCTTCAACTATTAGAGCAAAGCCGTTTTGCGATCGAGCGTATAACTCGGGAACTCAGAAATTCTGTTCCTAATAGTGCGCGAGTTATGAATGGTAATCAGTGTCTGGAGTTTGTACCCGTCAAAGCTGCCGGTACCTATTACGATGCGCCTTTTTCTTCGTCTTCTTCGGCATCGCTGGACTTTGTATCGCTATCGACCGGATGGGATGAAGTTCTTGATGACGAGACGTTGCATGACCGTTTGTTTATTTATGCCACTCGGACTATGTATATTTACCAAAATGACAGCTCCTTGCCAATGCGTTGGGCGAAAGTTGATAACGATACACAAAGTGAAGGAGCCCTAACCTATTTGGAACTTGAATCTGACAGTTACTTTGCTGAAGAGTCCCCCTTTAGGAGAATGTACGTGGGGAGTCCCCCCGTAAGTTTTTGTGTGGAAGGAGCGCAGTTAATACGCTACAGCAATTACGGCTGGGAAACCCCTCCCGATGGGGATGACGGGGTTGTGATTAGCGAACACTTGATGAATTCTTTGAGTGGCGCAGTACCGTTTAGAGTTATCAACGCGGAGTTAATGCGAAACAACATTGTGCATATATTTTTAGAGTACCAATCGTCTCATGCGGAGCCACTGTTCTTTAACCAAAAGGTCCATATTCCCAATGCGCCTTAACAGCTCGAAGTATCACTTTGTAAAGAAACAGCAAGGCAGCACCTTAGTGGTCGCGATTTTTGTGATCGTAGTATTGGGCGCGCTGGTTGCTGGCCTGTCGAGCTTAGTAAAAACGACTTCGGAAAGTGTTGTGGTTGAAGTTTCAGGCGTGCGCAGCTTTATGGCTGCGCAGTCAGGTTTAGAACGTGGAATGGTTAAACTATATTCTCCGAGTCAAAATCCTGTAGAAATCTGCAGGAGTTCTGCTCTTGGTAGTGAAAGTGGCAGTGTTCTGGATTTAGATACTAACTGTAAGGCAACGGTGACTTGCCGAGAGCCATACGAATATAAGCTAGCGTCGAAAGAAGCAGAGGTTCATCTTAGGCTAGAGTCGCTTGGCTCTTGCACTGGCGGTGGAGAAGAAACCTCGCGAAAACTCGCAATTGAAACACGCGTAAGGGTGGAGAACTGATGAGCATATTGAAGCAGTTTCAGTTCATTGTAGTTGCCCTTGCGTCGTTTCAAGCTATGGCAGTTAATTATAATCTACCCGGCTGCACTAAGTCCGGTAATTGCGCTTTCTTATCTAAAGAGAAGCTGAGTGACAAAAATATGAATAACATCTCCAGAGTTAAGATCTTTAACTCTATTACAGCGAAGATTGGGATAAAGGTGAGGACACTTCAATGAGAGCAGTAATTGCCTTAATACTCATACTATTCAGTTCTTTTTCATTTTCAGAAAGATATGAGTTCCCCCCGGCGAGTGATTCAGAGGATGACAAAATTCCAGGCTGTGATTACCAGAAGGATAGTGAAACCTATCAATGCAACTCAGGGTTGATACTCGGTAATGATGATGTGATTGAACTAGGAAATAATGCACCTTCCCCAATTATTATAAATGTAAAAGGAGACGTTTCCTTCGGTGACCGAGTCAAGGTTAACGAAGGTGGCAACGCGCGAGATCTTCAATTGAGTATAGATGGCGACTTCACGGTTGGTGACGGTGCGTCTGTGGCGGTAACTATCCAGAAAGCCGATGAAGTTTCTATAGGCGACAGAACGAAAGATCTTGGAGGTATATCAGCAGATGAGGTCGAGCTCGGGAGTCAAGCGCAGGTCAATGGTGATATAAACGCCTCTTCAGACGTTAAAATTGAAAGTCAGGCTACGGTAAATGGTTCAGTGTGGACTGATGGTCAGTTCTTAATAGAAAGCCAGGCCACGGTGAACGGCTCAGTACGAGCTAATGGCCAAATCTCAATAGAAAATCAGGTCAAAATTACTGGCGACGTAACATCTCTGAAAAAAATAGAAAGTGATGATGATGTCGAGTTCGGCGGAAATATTAAATCAGACGACTCCGTTAAACTGGGAGATCGCTCTGAAGTGGCTGGGTATATTGTCGCATTAGACGAAGTTGACGTTGGTAAAGGGTCCAATATTCAAGGCGGAATAACGACACTGTCTTCCGACGGTGATATCGATATCGGTAACGGAGCAAAAGTAATAGGAAATATAAGTAGCTCCGCCGACTTCGATGCGGGCTCTGGTACCGTATTTGGAGGGAATATAACTAGCTCCGCCGACTTCAGTGCGGGTTCCGGAGCCGTATTTAAAGGCAACATAAATAGTTCCGGAGAGGTTGATTTAGGGGACAGAGCGCGAGTTGAGGGCTTCGTAAATGCCGATGATGATGTACAGCTGGGACAGCAGGGATATATTAAGGGGAATATTAAATCGGGTGGTGATGTTGACTTAGGCTTTCCGGCGACAGCCGGTAGCTCAGTGGATGCTGATGGTGATGTATCTCTGGCGCAACAAGGAAAGGTTGAAGGAGATATCAAATCCGGCGGAGAGGTTGACTTAGGTTTTTTATCTGGGGTTAAAGGCTCAGTCGATGCCGATGATGATGTGACGTTGGGCGAACAAGGGCATATTAATGGGAGTATTAACTCACGTGGGGATGTTGAGTTGAAGGTTCGTTCCATTGTTGAAGGTTATGTCAATGCTAAAAATGGTGATGATGAGGGTGACTTGGGAGAAGGTACTGTTCTCGGTTTGACATGTAATCTGAATAATAACTATGGACCATGTGATAACGTTCCTCCTATTTCATTAGTGCATCACTATCAGCTTTCATATAATAGCCCGGCTTTGACTTGTTCGGGGACGAATATTGACATAACGGCCTGTGCTAACGAAGATTGCACAGAGTTCTACACCAATAACTCTGCGGTAAAGTTGAATTCAGCGGCAGGGAAATGGACTCCTAACCCTGTAGAATTTTCTGTTTCGGGAAGTACTTTTCTGGAGCAGGTTAACGCTGGAATTTACTCTCTGAGCGTTGAAAATGCGAGTACAACACCGCAATCGCAAAACCCGACACGCTGTATCATTAATGGCAACTTGTCGGAGAGCTGCAATATTGAGTTTAGTGATACCGGATTCATTTTCACCCGTGGTGATAACTTTGAGGACACTGATATTCCGGCACAGAAGTCAGCCCAAGAACTGGGCCTGCGACTACAAGCAGTGGAAATGAACAAGCAGACACTGGCTTGCCAAGCTGTCACGAAGCCTTTGAGCTCGGTATCTATGAGTATGAATTGTGTTGACCCTGACCAATGTTTGATGGGGGCGTTGGTTAATGAAACAGAGGTGACAGAAAATAGCACCAGTAGCATCGCCGTGAGTTTTAATGAGGGACAGGCGCCTCTGGAAGTCAATTATAAGGATGCTGGGGCTATCAATTTAACAGCCCAGGCCACTTTACCAAATGGTAAAACGTTAAAGGGAACGTCGGAAGCTTTTGTCTGGCGGCCCGCCAAAATTGGTATAAAACCGATTCGGATAGTTAATGACGACTCTAAGAGTTACCTTGGTGGTGTTTTCGAGAAAGCTGGGGAAACTTTTAAAGTTGAATTACGTGCATTAAATAATGACGATGAAGTTACGCCAAACTTTGGTAAGGAAACGGTGCCTGAAAGGTTGAAACTTATGGCTCAGACTCTCGATAGAGAAGCGGTTAGAAGCCCAGAACTAAACAATGTGAACAATTTTTCGATAGTTGAGGGCAGTGTTTTTGCCAATAGCGAAATCAGCTACCCTGAGGTAGGCTCCCCTTCAGTGGTTGCGTATATTGAAAGTGAGGATTACTTACCTGGGTATCATTTGTCTCCCATTACGTTGGAAACTGAGAGTGAGATAGGTCGTTTCATTCCTTACGAGTTCAAATTAATGCGAAACGACGTGGTCGATGGTGTCTCTGAACTTAAATTATATGATGGTTTAGGTTTATTCAGCGAATGTTCAATGTCCGAAAACAAGTTTTTCTATCTGAATCAAGAGCAACGATTAAATAATGATTTAAGGATAATAGCTGTTAATAAAAGCGGCAATATCACTGAAAACTACAATGCCGATCTCGCTAAAGGTAAAGTTAAGTTTTATCCGTTTAATAAAGAGGAAGACGATCTCATAGAGCTTAACTACCTGAGAATGGACGCATATGAATTGGAGCCAAAAGATAACGAAGGTGAACGAGTAGATATAGACTGGGAGAGAGGTGTTGGTTCGTTGTCGAGCCCTGACGGCGCATGGCCTTACGTGAAATACAAACGAGGGACCCCCGGAATAGAGGAAGGTCCTTATAAAAACTACACTTTGGGTATACAAATTGACGACCAGGAGGGTGGTGAATTTTACTCGAAAATAGAAACTTCCGATTTAACTGTGTCTGAGCTCAATCAAAATCAATTCAATGTTCCTGCTGTATTTAAAACGCTCGATAAGGCTAGATTACTTTACGGCCGTTTTCTTCTTGATAATATTTTCGGCGCTGAAGTCGATGACTTGCCTTTAACCGGGCGCGTTGAATACTGGAACGGCGGCGGGTTCGTCACCAATACCGATGCTAATTGCTTTAATGTTGCGGCGGCAAACGTGAATGTCATTTCAGCAGTGACGCCGGAGCTTGCGGACTCACCTACAGAAGTCAGTCTGGTTGAAGGCATATTGCCAGATCCTACTCTGCCTCTGTCCGAATTATTGCGTTTTTCGGCTTATGGTTCGCGCACTGAGTTTACTTTCGAACTCGGAGTTCCTCCTTATTTACAGTATGAGTGGGACGACGACGAAGATGAAGAAGAGTATACAGATAATCCCACAGCCGAAGGCACATTTGGTATTTATAGAGGAAGAGACCGTCAAATTTACTGGCAGGAAATGGGTTGGTAGAACGAATTATAACGATTAATCGACAATTCGATGACAATGCCTCTTGCTCTTTTGTTAACAAGCAAATAGCATAAAGCAGAGTTTAAACGAAAAATGCGGACGTTGACGAACGTTCATAATTATTACAATAACGATAGTGCGACTACAGCTTTGGCTTTTACGCCGCTTTGTTATTTTTTCAAGCTTGGAATGGAAACATGATGCGATTGGCTCGACTGGCCCTGGTAATGGCCTCTACATTGACATTCGCCTCGACGGCTCTTGCTCAGCAGGAGATGACTGTCGAAGAAATTGCTAACCAAATTTCGACTCTAGAGAGCGATTTTGAAAACTTTTCTGGCACCGTAAACACGCTTCAGCAAGAAGAACGGGAGCTGCGGGAAAAGTTACAAAACTTGCGTGAGCGCAATAGCGAACTGGAAACGAAACGCGAATCAGCACTGGCGGAAATGAATGACCGCTACCAACGTTTGGTGGAAGACCCAACAATTGACATTGCTGGCGCTCAAGAGGCGTACAAGCAAGCTGTTATGGCTCACCAGCAGAATAAAGCAGACATTAAGCAGCAAGTAAGTCTGGTGAGTGAGAAAGCGCGTGAAGTAGAAGAAGCGCGTGTGAGCAAACATAGCCTTATTAATGAAATTGAGACACTGAAAGAGCAACGTAATTTAGCTCGTGTCGATCGCTTAGAAAATGAATTTAACCGTACTGGCGAACTTGAAGTGAGTCAGTCAATTAGCTGTGACCGCCAGGAGACACTGGGACAGTGTGAAAATCGCGGCAAACTAATGGCTAAGCAAAAAGCATCGAAGCAGTATCTTGATACTATTCTGGATGGTTTAAGTGAGGCCTCACTCGCTCGTGAAAACATTGAAAAAGCCAGCCCGAATGTACAAATTCTGGGCTCTAAAACAATTAGTAACGGTTTTAGTGGCGCGGGTAACTATGGGGTTAAATTGGCGGTTGAACTGCGTGGACAGTTACCTCAAAGCCAGGCTTGTACGTTATTGAACGTTGACATGCGCTATTGTGCGTCGGAGCAACGGCCGGGGGAGCTGCAAGCGGGTGATGAGGAAACGGTTGATAGCTCCGTCATGCACCCGTTAACCATACGCTCTAACGTGTATGACGATGAAGTTGTTATCGATGGTGTTAGCTATGGTTCTACCCCGCTGGAGGTTATGCTCCCGGGTGGTGAACATCAGATTGAAATTCTTAAGTATGGTTACTCTGCCTATGCGGAGAAAATCTTACTAAAAGACGCTACCGCTATTCGGGCTGAATTAGAGAAGTCGGATTACTCTTTTACTCGCGGCGAAAAAATTCAGGATATTCTGTATCGCGATGTTCGTGGCCCTGAATTGGTTGTCGTTCCTGCGGGTAAATTTAAAATGGGTGACCTGGTCGGCAATGGTTTACCGAATGAACGTCCGGCCGAAACACGTGAAATTCCAACTGCATTGGGTATTTCTGATACTGAAATTACGGTTGAGCAGTTTGGCAACTTTGTAGAAGATACCGCTTATGTCACAGAGGCAGAAAAAAACGGTACTTGCGCAAGCCTAAGTAATGGTCGCCCTCAGTTTAATGAAAAGCTGAGCTGGAAAAATCCTGGATTCAAACAGTCTGAAAGCTCTCCGGTGGTTTGCGTCAGTTATAACGACGCACAGGCTTATGCTGAATGGTTAACTCAAAAAAGTGGTTTTAAATACAGCATTCCCACTGAAGCGGAATGGGAATACGCTGCACGCGCCGGGTCGGAAACCGATTTCTGGTGGGGAAATGATGTTGGTTATGGCAAAGCAAACTGCCGTAACTGTGGAACAGATTGGTCAAATACACGTCCAGCTCCGGTAGCTAGTTTTCATCGTAACCCTTGGGGATTATACGATACTGTCGGTAACGTCTGGGAGTGGGCTGAAACCGATGAGGGTGTTGTAGTTAAGGGCGGAGCCTGGAACTTTACACCAAGTTTGGCAAGAGTTTCGACAAAAATGGAACTTCCGTCAGATTTTAACTCCAACTACATTGGATTCCGTGTTGTAAGAGCACAGTGAGTACTTACTGTGCTCTTTGCTGTCACTCTGTTAGCTTATAAGTAGGGATATACCGCTTCATGTTTAAAAAAATTCGCGGCCTTTTTTCAAACGACCTTTCTATTGACCTGGGAACAGCGAATACGCTTATCTACGTCAAAGATGAGGGCATCGTTCTGAACGAGCCGTCTGTTGTTGCCATTCGTCAGGAACGCTCAGGTGGGCCAAAATCTATCGCCGCCGTTGGTGCAGCAGCAAAACAAATGCTGGGTCGTACACCTGGAAACATTCGCGCCATTCGTCCTATGAAAGACGGCGTTATCGCAGACTTCTATGTGTGCGAGAAAATGCTCCAGTTTTTCATTAAACAAGTGCACGACAGCAATTATTTCCGGCCTAGTCCTCGTGTCTTGGTTTGTGTTCCATGCGGTTCAACACAAGTAGAACGTCGTGCGATTCGCGAATCCGCGTTGGGCGCTGGCGCACGCGAGGTTTACTTAATTGATGAACCAATGGCCGCAGCTATCGGTGCGGGTTTACCGGTGTCTGAAGCTACGGGTTCTATGGTTGTCGATATTGGTGGGGGTACAACCGAAGTTGCCATTATTTCATTGAACGGTGTGGTTTATTCGTCATCGGTTCGTATTGGTGGCGATAAATTTGACGAAGCCATTATTAACTATGTTCGCCGTAACTTTGGCGCACTTATTGGTGATGCAACTGCAGAGCGCATTAAGCACGAAATTGGGTCTGCCTTCCCGGGTGAAGAACTGAAAGAAATTGAAGTGCGTGGTCGTAACCTTGCGGAGGGTGTTCCGCGTTCATTTACTCTTAACAGTAATGAAATTCTGGAAGCTTTGCAGGAACCTTTAATGGGTATTGTCAGTGCTGTTATGGTTGCGCTGGAGCAATCTCCACCAGAGCTGGCGTCGGACATCTCCGAGCGCGGCATGGTATTAACTGGTGGTGGTGCGTTATTGAAAGACATCGACCGTTTGCTCCTGGAAGAAACGGGCATTCCGGTTATTATTGCTGATGATCCGTTAACTTGTGTTGCACGAGGCGGCGGTAAAGCTCTGGAAATGATTGATTTACATGGTGGTGATTTATTCAGTTATGAGTAATTCATGAAAGCGCTGTTTGTCCGCGGTCCATCCTTATTTTCCAGGCTAGTGCTCGCACTAGCCTGTTCGTTTCTGCTGATCTTTATTGACCACCGTCTTCAGGCAATGAAACCGGTTCGGTTATTTCTGAACTCCCTGGTGGCTCCGGTTCAGTATTTGGCTATTTTGCCAGAACAGCTGCTGGATGGTGTCTCCGAATCATTAAAAACTACGTCGCAGTTAAGCGATGAGAATAAGCGGTTAAAGCGGGCTATTCTGGAATTACAGGGTGAGCAACAGCAGCTTCGCTTTCTTCAGAACGAAAATAAACGGCTACGTGAACTTCTTGGCTCAGACGCCCGCGATTCAGTCCGGCGTATGGTTGCCGAGGTTATCGCTGTTGCTTCAGAGCCCTTTTCACAGCAGTTGGTTATTAATAAAGGTACGCTTAGCGGAGTCTACGAAGGCCAACCCGTACTAGATAGCCATGGTATTATTGGACAAGTGCAGGACGTAGGCGGTAATACCGCTCGTGTGCTGCTGCTGTCTGATCAAAGTCATGCTATATCCTTGCGCTCTGAGCGCAATGATATTCGTGTACTGGCTCAGGGAACCGGCGATATCGGGCGACTGGAGTTGATGTTTATTCCTCATAGCACCGAGCTAAAAGAAGGGGATCTCCTAATGTCTTCGGGCTTAGGCGGCATATTCCCTGAGGGCTATCCGGTGGCAACAATTCGACAAATTGACAGAGATGAGTCTCTCCCTTTTGCTAAAGTGACAGCGGATCCGGTCAGCGCGCTTGACCGCGTGCGTAATGTTTTATTGTTGTGGCCAAGCGACGGCAAGCAGCAGCCCATTTTTGATGAGGACGAGGATTGATAATGATAAAACCCGGCTTCATCACTTTGTTGATAACCTACACCATTGCTCTGACTCTGATGGTTATGCCAATGCCGGCTGCATTCGATACCTTTCGGCCTGACTGGCCAACTTTGGTTATGTTGTACTGGATAATTGCCTTGCCGCACAGGGTAAATATGGGAACCGCTTTAGTGCTCGGCGTGCTGAGCGATATATTGCTGGGGTCTATTGTCGGTGTTCATGCTTTAGGTATGGTCGTTGTCACTTATTTTGCAGCACGTCATTTTCAGCGTATTCGTAATTTTGCGCTAATACAGCAAGCACTGGTTATTGCCGTGCTGATTTTTATTAAGCGCTTTGTTGTGTTTGAAGCCAATGTTTTTCTACACGACGCTGAGTTTACTTTCTCTTACTTCTGGCCAGTGCTCACCTCCGCTGTTTTCTGGTTGTGGGTGTTTCCCTTACTGCGAAAAGTTCGTCGTCAATTCGGAGTGGTTTAATGCGCCTGCTGCTAGCTTCTTCTTCTCCCCGTCGGCGAGAGTTGCTGACACTATTGCACCGGCCCTTCGATTGTGAAGTTCCCGAAATTGAGGAGCTAAGAGGGGCTAGTGAGAATGCCGTTGATTATGTGGTCCGTCTGGCTGAAGAAAAAGCTCAGGCTGTGGCACAACGACAGCAAACTCCCTGTCTGGTGATAGGCTCTGATACCCTGATAAGCTTTCAGGGGCAGGTGATGGAAAAACCAGAGAGTTATGAACATTTCAGTCAAATGATGAAACAACTTTCTGGTCAGACACATCAAGTTCTGACATCAGTGAGTGTTTGTCGCTGGAATGGTCACAGCGTGGTTGCCAGCGAAACAGCGCTAGTTACAACTCAGGTGGAGTTCGCTGCGCTGAGCCAGGAAGAAATAGATGCCTACTGGGAAACCGGTGAACCTCATGATAAAGCGGCTGGCTATGGTATTCAGGGCTATGGCGGAAAATTTGTAAAACGTATTGAAGGTAGCTACTTTGCTGTTGTTGGCTTACCTTTATATGAAACTGAACAGTTATTGCGGATGTTTGAAATGACAGGTGAAGTCGATGAGCGTTGAAGTCCTAATGAATGTGACCCCCACAGAGACTCGTGTAGTGCTTGTTGAAAATGGCATCCTGCAGGAAGTCCATATTGAACGTCAGGCAAAGCGTGGCTTAGTTGGTAACATCTACATGGGGAAGGTATCACGGGTGTTGCCGGGAATGCAGGCGGCGTTTATTGATATTGGCCTCGACAAAGCGGCCTTTTTACATGCCTCGGACATTGTCGTTCAGGTGGACGGTGATGATTTACCCCGACCTGACGAAAAGCCGCAACAAAGCATCACTGAACTAGTGCATCAGGGGCAACATATTATGGTGCAGGTGGTTAAAGACCCTTTGGGAACCAAAGGAGCGCGTTTAACCACCGACATCACCCTACCGTCACGGTACCTGGTCTTTATGCCTAAGAGTGACCATGTAGGCGTCTCTCAGCGCATTGAAGAAGGCGAGGAGCGGGAACGTTTGCGGCAGTTGGCAGAAGAGGTCAGTAAAAGCGACGGAAAATTCATTGTTCGTACAGCGGCAGAAGGTGCCTCAGATCAGTCGCTGCGGGGCGATGCTGACTTTCTGTTCCGGTTGTGGGAGAAAATAAAGGCGCGGAAAAAGTCTCAACGCAAAGTGGGCATGCTGTACGAAGATCTGAATCTTTCCTGTCGTGTATTGCGTGACTTTGTCGGCGAAGAAATAGAACGCATTCGGGTTGATTCTAAAGTCACCTTTGACACGCTCAAAGTATTTACTCAGGACTTTATTCCCGAACTAACCAAAGTTCTTGAGTATTACACCGGTGACCGGCCTATTTTTGACTTATTTGATGTCGAAAATGAAATGCAGCGCGCGCTCGACCGTCGGGTTGACTTGAAATCCGGTGGCTCACTGATTATTGACCAAACCGAAGCGATGACCACGGTCGATATCAACACAGGTGCGTTTGTTGGTCACCGCAATTTAGAAGAAACCATATTTAATACCAATATCGAAGCCACGCAGTCGATAGCCCGTCAATTGCGGTTACGGAACCTTGGCGGCATTATCATTATCGATTTTATTGATATGCAGGACGAGGAGCATAAGCGGCGGGTATTGCACAGCCTTGAACAGGCGTTAGGCAAAGACCGTGCAAAAACAACCATTAATGGTTTTACCTCGCTTGGGTTAGTGGAAATGACCCGGAAACGCACCAGAGAAAGCCTGGAGCATGTTTTGTGCTCGGAGTGTCCGGTTTGTCTGGGGCGCGGCAGCATGAAGACGGTTGAAACCGTCTGCTATGAAATTATGCGTGAAATTGTCCGGGTTCATAAAGCTTATGAAGCCGATAAGTTCGTTGTTTATGCCTCTGCACAGGTAAGTGAAGCCTTACTTAACGAAGAATCTCATGCGCTGGCTGAACTTGAGCTGTTTGTTTCGCGTCAAATAAAAATACAAACCGAACCTCTGTATAATCAGGAGCAATTCGACGTAGTAATGATGTAAGGCGCATGCGGACACTGTCGTGGATTTTGAACAAACTCTGGCTAACGCTGGCTATTGTGCTGGTGCTGGTTGCTGTCGGCCTGAGTTTATTGCGTTACAGCCTGCCATACCTGCCCGATTTGACCGAACCACTTGAACGGCAGCTGGAAGCTCGTTTCCAACAACCCGTGAGCATTAGTGACTTATCTATGGCCTGGACCCGGGAAGGCCCTTCCATTGTGCTGGATAATTTAGTTTTGCTGGAACGCGAGCAGTCGCCTGTGCAAGTTCGTGTTGGTAAGGTTCATGTGGTACTCGATTTCTGGAAAACTTTACTGGATCAACAGCTCATTGCGCAGCAGTTTATTCTTAATGACGCCCGCATAGCGGTAGATATACGCAAATTCTCGGCAGCTAACGAAGCTGAGAAATTAGATTTAGACTACGTTAACCGCTTATTCCTGCAGCAATTAGAGAAGTTTTCACTGAATAATGGTGAGTTGCTACTGACAAACTTGCGGGGCGTAACGCGAGAAATTGATATTGACCGACTGTCCTGGACCAATGAAGGCAAAAAGCACCAGGGGATTGGCCAATTCCGGATGGAAGACTTTGCGACTAATAGCCTGGATTTCATTATTGATTTGCGAGGTGATCGCTGGTCGGAGTTTAATGGTCAGTTCTATGTTAATTCACAGAACGTTGATATCAGTCCCTGGCTTGAAGAGCAACTGGGCGACATTGACGTACAAGCTTCAAACGTAAACTTTACGGGTTGGCTCGATGTTCGTAATGGTCAATTATTTGAAGGATTAGTTAAGTTAAGAGACAACCGTATTACCTGGTTAGACAATAATTCCGAAGAACTTAACTGGTTGCAGTTACCCGAGGGAGAAATTGTGCTGCGGCCGGAAGAAAATGGCTGGCTACTCAACAGTATGCCAATGACAGTAAATACCTCGGTAGGTCATTTTGAATTACCGCGTATAGCCTGGCAGCAACTGGATGAGATCCACGATATCAGTGTAGATAATATCGCAATTGATGAGGTTACCGGGTTACTACCTCTGCTGCCTTTTAAGATATCGGCGGAATCGGTCATGAGCCTGGGGTTAAAGGGGACGGCCAGTGTGCGCTATCGCCTGCATCCTGTCTCCGGCCAGCAATGGTCTGTAAAAAGCCACAACCTGTCGGCCGACGGAAATGAGCGCTGGCCTGGTTTTAATGGCCTTGATGTCAGTATAAGCAGCTTGTCGAATCACGGTTTGTGGCAAGTAGAAGGTGACAACGTTAGCCTTACGGGAAACAGTCTTTCCGGTAAGCAAGCGTGGGATATTGATACTTTTAATTTGTCCGGCTCCTGGTTGTTACAAGCTGATAACTGGCGGGTAAATTTAGAGCAGCTCCAACTTCGGCGAGACGACTTTCAGCTTACCGGCAGTGGCGGTTTGTCCGGCGACAGTGAAACAACACCACAAATTGACTTATTGCTTTCTACCGCACAGGGCTTTTCTGTCGACACGGCCCGCAAGTTGCTGCCATCAATTATGGGTCAGGGAGTCAAAGACTATCTTTCCGCAGCCTTAGTATCCGGTCGGGCTCGTGGCATGGAATTACTTTGGCGAGGCCCTGTCACTCAGTTTCCGGCGGCGACCAATCAAGGTGTCTTCAATGCGCGGGTCGAGTTCGATGATTTAACCTACCGGTTTCAGCCAGATTGGCTTCCGCTAGCCGATGCTCCGGTAAAGCTCGACTTTTATAACAGAAGCTTATTCATGTCGACCGATGCGGGGCATATACAAGATGTGCAGGTAACCCGGGTTGACGCGCAAATTAAGGACTTAGCAGATGCTTCGCAGGGCTTGCAGGTTCAGGCTAGTGTTAGTGGAAAGGGTGAATCGTTGTTACCTGTTTTTGAGCAGTCGCCGCTGGACAGCGTAACCGAAACGCTCATTCAAATTGACCCGAGCGGAGAGGTTTCTGGTTCTTTTCAGTTGGATATCCCCTTAAATAGCTCGCGAGATGTCGATGTCGCTGTTGATGCTCCGTTGGCCGGGTTGTCTTTTAATATTGACGCCATACAACAAGATTTTACGGTTTCTGAAGGTATTCTGAAGATCGACAACAGCAAGGTTAGTACCGAAGGGTTGCGCCTTAACTGGTACGGTATGCCTATACCAACGAAAGTATCGGGAGAGCTAAACGGGGCGGATTACTTACTGAATGTGAATACAACTCTGGACTGGCAAAGCGAACTCTTATTTAAGCAATTGCCTTATCCACAGTGGAAACCGTTTTTCTACGGAGCGGTAAATGGTGAAGCTAATCTCCAGTTAACTTTTAACGCAGACGATGTCGGCGTTGCGTTGGAGTCTCAGTTTGATTTGACCGGTCTTGAGACATCGCTTCCAGCGCCGTTGCAAAAAGATTTTGGAGATAACTGGCAACTGTCGGTTCAGCTCAATGGGACTGGAGAAGAGCTGCGTTTACGAGCAAGTATTGACCAGCGTCTTAACTGGGATAGTCGCTGGCAGCCGGGCAGTGGAGGCTGGCAAATGGCCAGACTGGATATTGGTGAAGTGAACTCTGCGAATGAACTGGTTAACGGCTTTGCGATAAACGCACAGCTTCCGCATGCAGATATCGGACAGTGGTACTCAGTACTTTATGCGTTGGCCGGGGATTCAAACGTTGATACTGAAAGTGGTAGTGGGGAAGGGTGGTTGCCCGATTCCATTCGTATTGAGACGCCTCAGTTACAGTGGGGACAGCAGAAATTTGCTCAGGCGGATATCCAGGTGTGGCCAGAAAACTCAGTCTGGCAGGCCCGGGTGGATGCTAAGAATGCGGTGCTAAGCGCGACCATTCCGGAAAGCTTTGTACAGCAAGGGATAACCGTAAGAGCGGATTATTTGGCGTTAAGCAGCAATGTTGAGCTTCCGGAAGCCACCGAGAAGACAGACTGGAATTGGCTCGAGAAAGTACCCGCACTTAACTTTTTCTGTCGCAGTTGTCGTATTGACGAGCATGAGTTAGGCGAAGTTGAGTTAGTACTTGCTCCGCTTGAAGACGGCTTCAGTATAGAAAAAATGGCTCTTAAAAAGGGTAGTGATGAGTTGGCTGTAACAGGTTATTGGCGCTACACAGACGAGCAGGCTTTAAGTGCGCTTTCGGGACGTTTGGAGGCTGGAGACCTTGGTGATTTATTACGTGACTATGGTCTGGAAACGGCAGTAAGAGACAGTGCTGCCGTTATTGACTTTAACTTAAACTGGCGTGACCACTTGTATCAACCAGACTGGAGTTCGCTGAGCGGGGAAGTGGTCTGGGATTTAGAAAAAGGCTATCTGGCCGAAGTGAGTGACGGCGGCGCGCGTATTTTTTCGTTATTGAGCCTGGACAGTATTCTCCGAAAGCTGACTTTAGATTTTCGTGATATTTTTTCGCAGGGAATGTTTTTTACTGACCTAACTGGCAGTGTTCAGATCGAAAACGGTGTTGCGACCACCGAAGATGCAAGATTACTGGGATCCGCAGGAGATATGGATATTCGTGGCTGGACCAATATGAAAACTGGTGAGCTAAATTATAACCTGACCTATGCGCCGAAGGTCACTTCCAGCCTACCGATTATTCTTGCCTGGATGGTAAACCCGCCCAGCGGCCTGGCTGCGTTGTTCATCGACAAAGTACTGCACGATGCGAAAGTGATTTCGCGTCTGCGTTATCAGGTCACCGGTACTATTGATGAACCGGTGGTTGAAGAAATAGAACGTGACAGCCGCCCGGTTGATTTGCCAGAATTGGAAGAGAACTCAACCGATTCAGAGGCAGACGATGACACAAGTGCAACTGACGGCGCTGCAAATGAGCAGTCGCCCGGATCCGCAAGATAATTTAGACATTGTTGCTAAACTGCTGGAACAACTTCCTGCCGCACGTCCGCAACTGGTGGTGCTGCCTGAAGCCTTTAGTTGCTTCGGTGCCGGTGACCGTGCGCAGTTAGCGATGGCTGAACCTTACAAGGATGGTGAGGTGCAGAAACAGCTGGCTGCCTTAGCGAAAAAGCACGAGGTTTATCTGGTCGGCGGTACACTGCCGGTAGATGCCGGTGAGCGATTCTCCGCGGCATCTATTCTTTTTGGCCCCGATGGCGCTATTCTCAATCGCTACGACAAAATTCATTTGTTTGATGTTGATGTGGCTGATAATACTAAGGAATACCGCGAGTCAAAGTGGACTCAGCCGGGCAGTAAGGTGGTAACCACAGAAACGGACTTTGGTGTGGTTGGCATGGCAGTATGTTATGATCTGCGCTTTCCAGAGTTATTCAGAGCATTGCGTCAGGCTGGCTCCCAAATCATTGTTTTACCCTCTGCATTTACTCAGGTTACCGGAAAAGCTCACTGGCATGCGTTGGTTCGCGCCCGCGCCATTGAGCAACAGGTTTTTATCGTGGCACCGGGTCAGGTGGGGGAGCACGCAAATGGTCGTGAAACGTTTGGCCATTCAATTATTGTCAGCCCCTGGGGTGAAATACTGGCAGAACAGGAACTGGATGAAGGTGTTGTTTCTGTCAGCGTTGACGTAGCGGATATTGAATCCATACGAAAACAAATGCCGGTGGCGCAACAAAATCAATTTGAGGTTGTACAAAAGACATGACACTAACTGACTACGAATTGTCACAAGACGACATAAGCAAGGCCTTATCCACGCTATACAGCGGTGATATTGACTTTGCCGATATCTATTTACAACACAGTGTCAACGAGTCGTGGGTGCTGGAAGATGGCATTATTAAAGACGGCGCGTTTCATATTGAAACGGGTATGGGTGTGCGCGCTGTACAGGGCGAGAAAACTGGCTTTGCTTATGCCGATGAGATTACATTAAAAGCGTTACAGCGCACTAGCGAAGCGGCCCGCGGCATAGCGCGTCAGGGGCAAAGCAAAAAGGTTGAAGCCCTGAAGTCGGTGCAGGCTAAGTCGCGCTATGAAGCGCTGAATCCGCTGGATACTTTGTCTGAAGACGAAAAAATTGAATTGCTGAAAAAAGTTGATGCGCACGCGCGGGCAGAGGACTCACGTGTAAGCCAGGTGGTGGTTAGTTTGAGCGGCAGTTACGACGAAGTTTTAGTTGCTGCGACAGACGGCACGTTGGCTACTGATAAGCGACCTCTAATTCGTCTGAACTGTTCTGTTATTACCGAGCAAAACGGTCGCCGCGAGCGCGGCAGTGCCGGTGGTGGAGCGCGTGTAGGATATGAGTTTTTCCTTGATGAAGCGTCCGGCAATGCCCGCTGGCAGCGTTTTGCGGAAGAAGCCGTACGTCAAGGACTCGTGAACTTGGAAGCGAAACCTGCACCTGCAGGCAATATGCCGGTGGTACTGGGCTCTGGTTGGCCGGGGGTGCTGCTGCATGAGGCGGTTGGACATGGGCTGGAGGGCGACTTTAACCGTAAAGGCTCGTCTGCCTATTCCGGCAAAATTGGCCAACAGGTGGCTTCACCGCTTTGTACTATCGTCGATGACGGAACTCTGAATGATCGCCGTGGCTCAATGAGTATTGATGACGAAGGCACACCCAGTGGCTATAACGTATTGATAGAAAATGGCGTATTGCGTGGTTACATGCAGGACAAAATGAATGCGCGTCTAATGGGTCAGGCAACCACCGGAAACGGTCGCCGTGAAAGTTTCGCTCACTTACCTATGCCGCGAATGACCAATACGTATATGCTCGCCGGAGAAAGTAGTCCGGAAGACATCATTGGCAGCGTGAAAAAGGGTATTTACGCACCGCAATTTGCCGGTGGTCAGGTCGATATTACTTCCGGACAGTTTGTGTTCTCAGCATCTGAAGCTTATTTAATTGAAGACGGTAAAATTACCACACCGATAAAGGGTGCAACACTTATTGGTAACGGACCAGAAGCTATGGCTCAGGTGTCTATGGTGGGTAATGACCTGTCGCTGGACGAAGGTGTTGGTGTTTGCGGCAAAGACGGGCAGAGTCTACCCGTAGGTGTTGGGCAACCGACGCTAAAATTAGATTCAATGACGGTTGGTGGTACCGAATAAGCGAGTTGCCCGGTATTAACCGAGCAGCTCACGTAAATAAACAAACAGCTGACGGGCAGCAACCGGTGGTTTTTGTTCGGCTCGCTGTTTTTCGGCAAGACGAATAAGCTGACGCAATTTTTGGCGGTCAGCATGAGGGTGCTCTTCAATGAATTCTTGTAGAGCATCGTCGCCTTCATGCAGCAGTTTATCGCGAGTTGTTTCAATCTCGTGAAAAATGGATGTTTGCTGCTGATGCGCATTTTTTAAGTTATTCAAGGCTTGCTCAATAGGCGCGATATCACGTAAGCGCATGAGCTTGCCTATAAATTGAAGCTGACGACGGTAGCCTTCGTGCTTGTTACGAATTTTACGGGCAAGTAAAACGGCATCGCGCAGCTCATCATCCAGAGGCATTTTTGCTAACTGGCTGTCAGTTAAATTAACAAGTTGAGTCCCTAGCTCCTGGCGTTCAGCCATTTCGCGTTTTTTTTGGGACTTGCTGACGAAGTCGTCAGATTGTTCAGGATTTTCGGCTGGGCGTTTCGGCATAAGTTCGATTCATTAGCGCTACAAAGCCGTCAGTTTAGCAGTGAGGAGAGTTTTTTGATAGTACAACTGAGTGACTTACAGGTTCAAATGAAGCAGGTAGAGAGTGCTGTTAAAGAAGCACTGCGATTGGCTGAAGCAAAAGGCGTCAGTTCTGCTGAATGCTCAATCAGTCACAGCTCCGGTATTTCGGTGGGGACTCGTCTGGGCGAAGTCGAAACCGTCGAGTTTAATCAGGATGGCGCGCTGGGTATCAGCGTGTATCGAGGCAACCAGAAAGGTTCGGCATCAACTACAGATTTATCAGAACAGGCTATTAGCGCTGCGGTTGATAAGGCTTGTGACATTGCCCGTTTTACCTCTGCGGATCCATACAATGGTTTGGCTCCGGCCGAATTAATGGCGACCGATGTACCGGATTTAGACTTGTGTCATCCGGGTGACCAGAGCGCAGAGTATGCCATAAAGCAGGCACTGGCTTGTGAGAAACACGCGCTGAACCTGGATGAGCGCATTGTTAACTCAGACGGCGCGCATTACGGCAGCCACACGGGTTTTCGTGTTTATGGGAATAGTCACGGTTTTATTGGCGGTTACTTACAGTCGCGACATAACCTTAGTTGCGTTCTGATAGCCAAAGAGGGCGACAAAATGCAGCGCGACATGAGTTATTCTGTTGCCCGCAAAATGCACGAATTAAAATCTGCCGAGAGTGTTGCCGAAGAGGCCGCCGCAGAAACCTTGTCGCGCCTGGGTGCACGCAAAGTACCAACAGCTAAAGTACCGGTTATTTTCCGGGCTGATGTGGCAGGGAGTTTGTTTGGTCATATGGTCAGTGCTATAAGCGGTGGCAATTTGTACCGCAAATCCAGTTTTCTGCTCGACCATTTAGGCAAGCCGGTGCTGCCAGAATGGCTGAGCATTCAGGAAAAACCACATATTATCGGTGGCCTGGCGAGCTCGCCGTTCGATGCAGAAGGTTTGGCGACAAAGGATAGGGAAATTATTACCGACGGGGTGCTGCAAACCTACCTGTTAACCAGCTATGCCGCACGTAAACTGGATATGCAGCCTACGGGTCACGCAGGTGGTATCCACAACTGGCGGGTGACACAGCAGGACAACTCGTTAGCGCAGCTATGCAAAAAAATGGGTACAGGCTTGCTGGTAACCGAATTGATGGGGCAGGGCGTGAACATGGTTAATGGTGACTATTCGCGTGGAGCGGCCGGCTTCTGGGTCGAGAATGGTGAAATTCAGTATCCGGTAGAAGAAGTGACCATTGCCGGTAACTTAAAAGACATGCTGGCGAACATTGTTGCTATAGGTAATGACACCGACGAACGCCATGCGCTGCATACCGGCTCAGTGTTATTAGAGCAAATGAGTATTGCCGGCAATTAAAAAGCCAGGTCTCTAAGACAGTAACAAGGTTGCTGAGCCAAGGAAGGCAAAGATACCGACCACGTCAGTGACAGTCGTCAGAATGACCCCGCCAGCCAGCGCGGGGTCAATATTAAAGCGCTTAAGAACCAGCGGAATGGTCGCACCGGCTAAAGCGGCTGCGACTAGGTTCATCATCATGGCAAAGGCAATAATACCGCCAACCAGCCAGTCTTGCTTCCACAGTGCGACGACTGCCGCAATCAGTACCGACCAGATAATGCCGTTTAAGAAACCAATAGCCAGCTCTTTACCGATAAGCCATCGGGAGTTACTGGTGCCTATGTGTCCCAGAGCCATACCTCGTATGACCAGAGTTAATGTCTGGCTACCGGCTATGCCGCCCATACTGGGTACAATGGTGTTTAAAATAGCCAGTACAGCCATTTGTGCCAGTATGTCTTCAAATAATGAGCTGACCATGGCGGCCAGTAAGGCAGTAACCAGGTTTACCGCCAACCATACGGTACGGCGGCGGGTACTTTTTAATACCGGAGCGAAGGTATCTTCGTCATCTTCCAGACCCGCCATACTCAACATGGAGTGTTGGGCTTCTTCGCGGATAATATCGACCACGTCATCGATGGTAATACGACCTACCAGCTGCTGCTCATTGTCGACGACCGGCGCAGATACCCAGTCATGACGCTCGAACAGTTTTGCGACTTCCGTTTCATCCATAGTCACGGGGATGGTGGTAATGTCGGCCGACATAATTTCGTCAATGCGACGGCTGGGATCAATAGTTAACAACTGGGTTAAAGTAATTTCGCCAATGAGTTTTTCATGGCGATCCACGACGTAGAGTTTATCGGTGGCTTCGGGCAGCTCACCTTTAAGGCGTAAATAACGCAACACAACATCAATAGTGACGTCCGAGCGCAAGGTGATGGTATCGGTGTTCATGATACCACCGGCGCTGTCTTCGGCATATGAGAGCGCGGTTTCCGCACGTTCCCGGTCGCTTTCGTCCATGGACTTCAGAACTTGCTGATAGACTGGCTCAGGTAAGCCCCGCAGAACGTAGGCAAGGTCATCGGTGTCCATGCCTTCGGTGGCCGCCGCAAGATTCTCCGGCGCCATTTGGCGGATAATGTCTTTCTGAACCTCTTCGTTCAGTTCCTCAAGAATTTCACCGTGTTCTTCTACGTCAACCAGTTTCCAGACAATGGAACGGCTTTTGGGCGGCGAGGATTCCAACAGCAATGCCACATCGCATGCCGGCATATTATGCAGCATACGGCGGGCAGCAACGAACATACCATCGGACAGCGCGGAGTTAACCTCCTGAATGCGCTGCATGGCATATTCTTTGTCGGAAAGCTCTGCAATCATGCTTACTCGTCTTCCTCGAAGCGATCTTCAAACAAAGCACTAACGGCATCCAGTGCTGCTTGTGCGTCTTTTCCTTCGGCACAGACTTCAACAGTTTTACCCTGTTGACTGGCCAGTAGCATCAGGCACATAACGCTGGCAGCGTTAACGCATTGCTCACCCTGAGTCACCGTGATGTCCGACTCAAACTCCTGCGTTAATTGCGCTAACTTTGTTGCTGCACGTGCGTGCAAGCCTAGTTTATTGCGAATAATTAACTTTCTGCAAACTTTATCCATGGGTTTTTAGTTCCCGGTGTCTGACCTGAACCTTTACGGCTTTTTGTTCAAAACGCTCGGCTAACTGCTGAGAAATATAAACCGAACGGTGCTGACCGCCAGTGCAGCCCGTAGCTATGGTCAGGTAGCTGCGATTGCTGCGCTGAAAGTGCGGCAGCCAGGTATCGAGAAAGTTTTCCAACTGATAAATAAACTTAGTCACCAGGGGTTCCTGGCGAAAGAAAATCTGCACGTCGGTATCCAGGCCGGTGAGCAGCTTGAGCTCGGGCTGCCAGTGCGGATTGGGTAAAATGCGCGCATCAAAGACAAAGTCAGCGTCTTTGGGTAAACCATACTTAAAGCCAAAAGACTGAAACACAATAATCAGCTTTTTATCGGCTCTTCCCAGTACCCGTTCAGTGACCTGTTCACTTAACTGATGCAGTGATAAGTCACTGCTGTCGAGGCGCCAGGTTGCTCTCTCCATAATGGGTTCAAGCATTTTATGTTCGGCCTGAAGCGCTTCCAGCAAAGGCAGTTCTTTTTGCGACAACGGATGCAGACGCCGAGTTTCGCCAAAACGCTTTAGTAAGGTGTTGTCATCAGAGTCAATAAACAGAATTTCCGGTTCAACACCTTTGGGCAAAAAGCTCAAAGAGTCCAGTAACTCTTCGGAGTGCTCCGGTAAGTTGCGAACATCAATGCTAATGGCTATTTTTTGATACTGCTCGATGACCGCATGTACCAGCGTTGGCAGCAGGCTTATGGGTAAATTATCAACGCAATAAAAGCCTAAATCCTCCAGTACGCGCAGAGCAATTGTCTTACCTGAACCGGAGCGACCACTAACAATGATCAGTTGCATGGCGACTGTTCACCTTCGCCCACAAATAATTGATATAACGCTTTATCAGAATCTGCGTGGCGCAGTGCGCGGGTACAGTCTTTGTCGTTCATTCTTCTGGCCACCGTGGCCAATGTTTGTAGATGGTTCTCGTGCTCTGACTCGGGTACCAGAAGCGCGAAGATAATATCGACAGGCTGATTGTCAATAGAATCGAATTCGATAGGTTCGTCTAAAGTCAGTAATACCGCTACCGGATGATTCGCATTAGGTAAACGGCCATGAGGAATTGCGATACCTAAGCCAATTCCCGTACTGCCTAAACGTTCACGGTTTAACAGGCTCTCAAAAATGTCATGACGGGTAATGCCAGACAGCTTAGGGGCTACGATTTGACTAATGGTTTCAAGTAGTCGTTTTTTACTTGCGCCCTCGACTGCACACTTGGTGCAGTCGGGGCTTAACAATTCACTCAGTTGCATGGATTAATGTTGTTTCATTTTCTCTTTGTGTTTAATCACCTGACGGTCCAGTTTATTAATTAAACCGTCGATGGCCGCGTACATATCTTCGTGTTTTGCGTCGGCGAAAAGCTCACCGCCATTCACGTGCAGCGTAGCTTCCGCTTTTTGAATCGTTTTTTCAACATTTAGGATGACGTGAACATTAGTTATATGGTCAAAATGTCTTTCCAGCTTGGCAAATTTTGTGTCCACGTAGTCACGCAGAGCTTCGGTAATATCGATGTGATGACCGGTCAAATTAATTTGCATAACGTCTTCCTTCTGCAGTTAACAAAGTTACAAAAGACTTTTGCGTTGGCTCGATGATGGAATGTTTAACGATTCCCGATACTTCGCAATTGTCCTTCTTGCTACTTGGATACCTTGTGCGGCTATCAGTTCAGCAATCTTACTGTCACTTAACGGTTTACTGCGATTTTCAGCAGCGACCATCTTCTTAATTAAAGCACGTATTGCCGTGCTTGAACACTCGCCACCGCCCTCTGTACTGACATGACTTGAGAAAAAATATTTCAACTCAAATACGCCACTTGGGCAGTGTAAGTATTTTTGTGTCGTTACGCGTGAAATCGTACTTTCATGCATATCCACGGCTTCTGCAACATCGTTCAGAACCATTGGCTTCATAGCTTCTTCACCATGCTCAAAAAAGCCCTGTTGGCGTTGTACTATGCAATTGGCCACTTTCAGCAGCGTATCGTTTCTGCTCTCCAGGCTTTTTATGAACCAGCGCGCTTCTTGCGTATGGTTTTTTATGTACTGGCTGTCGGCTACTGACTTTGTTGCTTTACTCAAGGCCGCGTATTCTTCGTTCACTTTTAGTTTAGGTACGCTATCCGGGTTTAATTCGACCATCCAACGACCATTTTTTTTAGTAACGGCCACATCGGGAATAACATATTCAACGGGTTGCTGCGCAACTTGCTCGCCCGGGTGCGGGTGCAACTGTTGAATTAACCGCATAGTCTGACGTAAATCTTCTTCCGATAGCTTCAGTTTACGCTGAATGGTGCGAAAATCGCGACTGCCAAGTAAGTCCATATGTTCAGTCACTAAGCATAGAGCAACCTGCTTGTATTCAGTGTCGTCGCTTAGTTGACGTAATTGAATGGCAAGGCATTCACTGACGCTGCGTGCGCCGACACCAATTGGGTCGAAATGCTGAATACGCTTAAGCACCATGCAGACTTCTTCTACTTCCACTTCGGGTAGGCGCACAGCTTCGATAATTTCATTAACATCAACCATTAGATAGCCATTGTCGTCTATGGCTTCAATAATGGCTTCAGCTATGGCGGTGTCTTCTTCCGAAAAATGAGAAAGTTGCATTTGCCAAAGCAGGTGATCCTGCAAAGACTCGCTGGTAGAGCCTTGATAGACTTCAAAGTCGCCGTCAAAGGATTTACCTGAAGAGGCTGCGCCGTTGGCTGGGGTATGACTGGAATAGGTATCGTCCCAACTGCTGTCGACCGGCAGTTCGTCAGGCATTTCCTGGGTTTTTATAACGTCGGATGTTTCCCGTTGGCTGTCGTCTCTTTCTTCAATATTGCGAGTTTCGGGTTGGTCCGCGTCGTTACTCGTTTCACCTTCAACCTCCAGCAGCGGGTTGCTGTCTAATGCATCCTGAATTTCTGACTGAAGATCGAGCGAGGAAAGCTGCAGCAGGCGGATAGCCTGTTGGAGTTGTGGCGTCATGGTCAGGTGCTGACCAATTTTTAGCTGCAGACTTTGCTTCATAATGACTGTCCCGGTATCACGTTATAGGGTGAACTGCTCACCGAGGTAAACGTCTCTAACCTGTTGATTCGATAATATACTTTCTGCATCCCCACTGGCAATAAGCTCACCATGACTGACAATATAAGCGTGTTCACAAACAGACAATGTCTCGCGAACGTTGTGATCAGTAATAAGTACACCAATACCACGTTGCTTTAAATGTTCAACAATCTTTTTAATATCAATAACCGAAATAGGGTCAACTCCGGCAAAAGGCTCGTCCAGCAAAATAAACGTAGGTTCTGCGGCTAAGGCTCGGGCAATTTCAACCCGACGACGTTCACCGCCGGACAGACTCATGCCCTGACTGTTTGCTATGTGGCCTATATGAAACTCTTCGAGCAAAGCATCAAGCTGTTCTTCACGCTCGTTGGTTGACAGTTCTTTACGAGTTTCCAGAATAGCCATCAGATTATCGCGCACGGTCAATTTGCGAAAAATGGACGCCTCTTGTGGCAAATACCCAATACCCCGGCGTGCCCGTTCATGCATTGGCAGTAAGGTAAGGTCATTGTCATCCAGCAGAATTTGACCTTTATCGCTATTAACCAAACCGACTATCATATAGAAGGTTGTGGTTTTACCTGCACCGTTGGGGCCCAGTAAACCAATAACCTGCCCCTGACTTACTTCCAAGCTAACGTCTTTAACGACTTGTCGGCTTTTGTAGCTTTTGGCTAAATGTTTGACTCGTAAAGTTGCCATATTAAGGGTTCTCGTTATTTTTTTCGTCGGTATCGGTTTTTGGTTTAGGTGTAAAAATAGTGATAACACGGCTGTCTTCTTCACCTGAACTGCTTGCCGTTACCGTTTGTTTATTCAAATCATAAGTAATCAAACTGCCGCTTGAGCTACTGCTACCTTGAGAGATGCGAGCGTCGCCACTAAGCTCCAGTCGCTGTTCCGACTGAAAATAGGTGATTTTTTTTGCTTCAGCGTTAATTTCATTGCCGTCGTCCAGCGTCTGGCTGTAAGTAGCAGGAGTGCCTTCTGCAATAAAAATATCTGCTTGCTCGGCGCTTTCGCTGGCGGATGCTTCTAGTCGATCGGCGCGGATTAATAAGGTGCCCTGACGAATAATAACGTTGTCCGTTAAAACCAGGCGGTTATTTTTAATATCAAGCTCTTCCTTACTCGACTCAACTTCCATGGGTTTACTAAAGTCAGACTTGCCCTGAGCCATAACCGCTGAGGGTATTAAGGCAACCAGGATCAGTTTACTCAGCAGGCTGGAAAATCGTTTTAACATGTCTTTTTAGCTCCATTCGTTCAGCTTTCAGGTCCGCAGTCATACCGTTACCCCGAATTAATAGTCGTGGTCCGTGAATGCTTACCGGATGTTCGGTGCTCATTGATTCATTTTTTAAATCAACAATCAGGTATTCGGTTAACACTTGCTCGATGTGAGTATCCGGCTCTAACGCAAGGATTTCAACATTGTGCTCCAAAATCAGGGTTTGATCGTCATAGAAAGTTCCTTGCGCGGCACTGACCTCCCAAAGTTCTTCACCTTGTTCAGAAAATACCGTATAAACCGGACGCTTAAGTTCGGTCAGACCAATCTGGTTATAGTGAGACATCTTCTCAGACTTGATCTTGTGAGCTAGTACGCCGTCACTTTCGAAAATCCGCGTTTCCAACCCAAAAGCGGTAAAATCAGGCTGCATCGTACGTGTCGTAGCCGCGTTGCTACCGTCAGCGTCATTGCTAAAAGGGCGCCAGACAAGCAATAGCCCGGCACCGAATAATAAAAAGAGAATGACAGTAACGCGTCGGCTCACACACTGGCTCCTGTCGCCAGGTGCAGTTGTCCTTGACTGAGCATGATTAAATCACAAACTTCGCGCACGGCACCATGTCCGCCATGACAACGTGAAATATAATCGGCCTGCTGTTGTACCGATGCGTGAGCATCCTGGACTGCAATACCCAGACCTGCAGCTTTAATTAAAGCTAAATCGGGGGTATCGTCGCCAACATAAGCAACTTGTTCTGCGCTAAGGCCTAGCTTTTTCAGAAGCTCGTCGAAAGCGGCTGTTTTATCGTTCTGCCCCTGATAAATAAAACCGACATCTAAATGTTCCATGCGATGTTCAACAATGCGTGAGGTTCGTCCGGTAATGACTGCTGTTTCGACTCCTGACTTTTTCAACGCTTTCATACCAAAGCCATCCCGGGTGTGAAAGGCTTTCAGTTCCTCACCATCATTGCCTAAATAAATGCGGCCGTCGGAGAACACTCCGTCCACGTCCAGCACCAGTAGCTTTATCTCGGAAAAGCGTTTAAACAGGCTTTTTTCAATGTCGCCGTACCAGGTATTAATACATTCCATCAGAGCACTCCCGCCTGCAGTAAATCATGCATGTTCATTGCGCCACAAGGCTGTCCATCGTCGTTGGTAATAATCAGCCCATTTATTTTTCGATCCTGCATGAGTTTTAATGCCTCAGCGGCCAGCATATCCTCGTTCGCAGTAATACAGGAGCGGGTCATAACTTCTGCTATCGGAGTCTTATGGACATCGATTCGGTTATCCAGAATGCGACGTAAGTCACCGTCTGTAAAAATGCCGGCAAGACGTTGGTTTTCATCAACTATAGCAGTCATACCCAAGCCTTTACGCGACATTTCCAGTAACGCATCACTAATAATAGCGTCGGCTGGAATAACCGGAACACGCTCGCCAGTGTGCATCACGTCATGCAACCGCAATAGCAGGCGTTTACCCAGCGAACCGCCGGGATGTGATAGTGCAAAGTCGTCGGCGGTGAAGCCGCGGGCATTGAGCAGCGCAACCGCCATTGCATCACCCATAACCAGCGTTGCCGTTGTAGAAGCTGTAGGTGCTAACCCGAGTGGGCAGGCCTCTTGTTCAACCGCGATGCAAACATGAGTATCAGCCAGTCGGGCAAGAGTGGAGCCAGGTTTACCGGTCATTGAAATTAAGGGCACGCCCAGACGCTTAATGACCGGAATAATATTCAGCACTTCGGCCGTTTCACCACTGTTAGATATCGCAATGACCACATCCTGAGCTGCAACCATGCCTAAGTCTCCGTGGCTGGCTTCGCCCGGATGCACAAAAAACGCTGGTGTGCCGGTGGAGGCAAGTGTTGCTGCTATTTTCCCACCAATATGGCCGGATTTCCCCATGCCGGTGACAATAACGCGGCCTTTGCAGTTAAACAGGGTTTGGCAGGCGGCATCGAAATTATCATCCAAATATTGATACAGGCCTTCAATAGCCTTCTTTTCGATATCCAGTACTTGTTCGCCCAGTAGCCGAAAGTTCTGGGTGACTTGTTTCATTGTCATGCCTCTGGCGTTGTGCTTTTGCCCTGTATAATACGTCATTCGGTACAACTCTGCCTACCGTACGCAGGTAAATCTTGTATTTTATTACAAAAATAATTACTATACCAACCAGACGGTTGATAAAGTAAATGCAGGTAAAGTGAATACACCATGGTAGAGAAAAAAGGTGCAGGGCGACCCAGCAACAGAGACGCTATTCTGGATGCCGCTGATCAGTTGGTCGCTGCAGAGGGTGCAGGGCATCTGACGTTTGACGCCTTGAGCCAGACGACAGGCATCAGCAAAGGTGGTTTGCTTTATCATTTCAAAAGCAAAGACTGTTTACTCCAGGCTATGCTAAAACGCCGCGTTGAACGTTATGAAGCACTTCGTGAGCAATATCACCATCAGTTTGCCGATGACCCAAAAGGCGAATTAAAAAGTATCTTACTAGCAGCGCTTGATACGGATGCTGAATGTTCGCGACTAGGCAGTGGCATGCTGGCTGCCGCTGCGACTAATCCGGAGTTGTTAGGTCCGTTAAAAGAGCATATAGCACTGACTTTGCAGCGGCTGGAACGTATTGCCGGAAGTAAAGTCGGTAAAACTCTGTTTTATGCCGTTCATGGTGCGCGTTTGTTTGAGCAACTCAATTTGTGTGACGCCTGCGTGCACGAACGAGAAGATTTTGCACAATATTTACTGAAGCTTGTCGATGAATTGACAGAAATAGAATCAATTCGCTGATAAAATTTGCAACACTTTTTCGGTATTAGATATTACCGGCAGCCATTAAAATAAAGGCTGATAAACTCGTAACAGGAAACTGTCGTGACAAACTTGGTAGAACTTAAAGATCTGACTTTTGCGCATGGAAGCCATCGGGTCTATGACGGCCTGTCGTTAGATGTTCCGAAAGGCAAAATGGTTGCTGTCATGGGGCCTAGTGGCATTGGTAAAACGACGCTGTTGCGCCTTATCGGTGGACAGCTTAAGCCTGACAGCGGCAGTATCAAAGTAGCCGGAGAGGAAGTCCCTCAGTTAAAACGCGACGCTTTGTATCAATTACGCAAGCGCATGAGCATGCTGTTTCAAAGTGGTGCGTTGTTCACCGACATGTCGGTATACGAGAACGTCGCCTTTCCACTGCGCGAGCATACCGATTTACCCGAAGAAATTATTCGCAGCGTGGTTTTAATGAAGCTTGAGGCCGTGGGTCTGCGTGGTGCGCGTCACCTTATGCCGTCAGAACTGTCGGGTGGCATGGCTCGTAGAGCTGCTCTGGCAAGGGCTATAGCTCTGGATCCTGAATTGATTTTATACGATGAGCCGTTTGCGGGTCAGGATCCTATTTCTATGGCGGTCATTGTAAAGCTTATTAAATCTTTGAATGAGTCACTAGGTTTGACCTCTATTGTTGTATCGCACGACGTAAAAGAAGTGTTATCGATTGCGGATTATGCTTATGTCATCGCCGACAAAAAAGTTGTTGGTCAGGGCACCCCGGATGAACTCCGCAATAACGATACCGCAATTATTCAACAGTTTTTGAATGGTGCGCCAGATGGTCCGGTAGCATTTCACTACTCAGATGACGATTTTACAACGGACTTATTAAGGGGCGAAGGATGATCCAGTTTATACAGTCTGTCGGTCGCCGAGTGCTGGATAGCCTGGCGGGTATCGGATACGCCTTAGCTATGCTGATGGGAGCTATTATCGGTAAGCCGCAACCCGCTAAGTCATGGCCGCTCTTTATCAAGCAAATGTACGTAGTGGGCGTATTGTCGATGCTCATCGTTATCGTCAGTGGCTTATTCATTGGTATGGTGCTTGGCTTACAGGGCTACACTATTTTAGTTGACTATGGTGCTGAGCAAAGTCTGGGACCTATGGTTGCGCTGTCGTTATTACGTGAGTTGGGGCCTGTCGTTACCGGTCTGTTATTTGCGGGGCGAGCCGGTTCTGCATTAACTGCTGAAATCGGTCTTATGAAAGCCACCGAGCAACTCTCCAGTCTGGAGATGATGGCGGTTGATCCTTTACGCCGTGTGATTGCTCCCAGGTTCTGGGCTGGTGTGGTTAGTATGCCACTGCTGGCGTTGATGTTCTCAGCCGTTGGAATTTACGGCGGTTACCTGGTTGGCTCCGGCTGGCTGGGTGTTGATGAAGGGGCTTTTTGGTCAGTCATGCAATCGGCAGTCGATTGGCAGGATGATCTTCTGAACGGCATTATTAAGTCTATTGTATTTGCCTTTGTTGTTACCTGGATAGCTTTGTATAAAGGTTATCGTTCGGTTCCAACCTCTGCGGGAATCAGTGCTGCGACAACGTCAACAGTTGTGACTGCGTCGTTGGCAATTCTAGGACTCGATTTTATTCTTACAGCTATCATGTTTGGTGGATAACCATGGAATCAAGAAAAACACAGTTATGGGTAGGCGTTTTTGTTGTCGTCGGTATTTTGGCTTTGTTCTTTATCGCATTAAGGGCAGCCAGCGGCACTATGACAACATCGGGAGATAGCTACACCCTGTACGCTAAGTTCGATAATGTTGGTAGTCTGAAAGTCCGCTCGCCGGTGAAAGTCGGTGGTGTGGTTGTGGGTCGTGTTACTGATATTTCATTGTCGGGTGACTACTATGAGCCGCGTGTGACAATGAGCATTAGCAAAGATTACGACAAGTTTTCTGAAGCCAGTACATTGTCGGTGTTGACGTCAGGACTCCTGGGTGAGCAATATCTTGGACTTGAACCCGGCTTTATTGATGACAGCGTAGGTACGTTAGAAGACGGTGATACCATTACTGATACCAAGTCAGCATTGGTTTTAGAAAACCTGATAGGCCAGTTTCTGTTCAGTCAGGGCAATGAATAAGTGGTAAGGAGAGCACCATGGCAGTAAAACAATGGATAACGGCCGTTTTTGTAACCTTAGTACTGGTTGCATCCGCGTCAGCCGATTTAATTCGTAACGATGATCCGCAAGAGTTATTGAAAGCAGTTGCTGAAAAAACCTTTGATCGCATTGCATCGGACAGAAACAAAATTGACGCAGATCCTAATTATCTAAAGGAAGTCGTTGAAGATGAGATGATGCCTTATGTTGACAATATGTATGCGTCGAAGAAAGTATTAGGCCGTTACTTGCGCGACACGACAAAAGAACAGCGTGAACGTTTTTACCAGGCTTTCTACGATTACTTAGTGGCGACGTATGCCCGTGCTTTTACTCAGTATGACGAGGACAAGCATAAGGTCACTTTTGAACCTAGTCAGGAAATTTCTGATGATGCACGTTCGGCCGTCGTGAAGGCGCGAATAAAAGAAGAAGGGCGCCCGGAAATTCGTCTGGATTTTCGTATACGATACGACTCTGATGAAGAAATTTGGAAAGCCTACGATTTAGTTGTTGAAGGTGTCAGTCTGCTGAACAGTAAGCAAAGTGAAATTTCTTCGGTTATCCGGGCTAATGGCATTGATAAAACCATCGAGCTGATTGAAAAGAAAGCTTCCGAGCCGATTAAGGCAGATGACGAAGTAGAAAGCCCGGCAGAGGGACTCTAATGTTAGCATCGGTGAAGGTTAGCGATGATAAGACACTGGTTTTTAGCGGTTCATTGACTCGTCACAGTGTTGCTAAACTGTGGTCACAGCGCAAAAGCTGGTCGGTGGGAAGCGAAACCCGGGTTGATTTAACCGATGTAGAGGTTATCGATACTGCCGGGGTGGCTTTTTTGCTTGAAATATTGAAATTGGTTGGCGATGGGAAAGGTCCGTTAACCTGTATCGGAGCATCTGAACAGCTGAAACAAATTGCCCGCGTTAGTGGCGTTGAGTCGCTGCTTTCGTTAAGCTAGGCGGTCTTATTAACTTTTAAGCCAACGGCAGATAACAATGAATACTGAAGAACTGAAAACTTTGCTGAACGATGCGCTTTCTCTGGAAGAGCTTCTGGTTAAAGCTGAAGGCGCGAATGTAGAAATTATTGCTGTCAGCGAAGACTTTAAAGATATGAGTCGGGTAAAGCGTCAGCAAGCCGTGTATGGTCCTCTAAACCCGTTGATTGCCGACGGTTCAATCCATGCCGTATCGATAAAAGCTTACACGCCGGAAGACTGGGCGCGTGATAAAAAATTAATGATGCCATAAGGTTGTTGGTTAGTTGATGGATAAATTTAAAATACGTGGAGGCCAACCTTTGTCAGGTTCGGTCACTATTTCAGGGGCAAAAAATGCCGCGCTGCCTATTTTAATGGCTTCGCTGTTGCCGTCTGAAAAAATAACCCTGTCTAATGTTCCCGACCTTCACGATGTCGACACAACTCTGGAGTTACTCGATTGCCTGGGCATTAGTCATAGCAACCTGAATAATAATAGCGTTTGCATTGACCCGACCACGCTTAATCACTTCAAAGCGCCTTATGATCTGGTTAAAACTATGCGTGCTTCTATTTTGGTTTTAGGCCCGTTATTAGCTAAAACCGGTAAAGCGGAAGTATCTCTGCCGGGTGGTTGTGCTATAGGCGCACGGCCGGTAAACCTTCATATTGAGGGCCTGCGTAAAATGGGCGCTCATATTGACGTTGAAAATGGTTACATTAAAGCGTCAGTAGAGGGGCGTCTGCAGGGCGCAGAGATTTTGCTCGACACGGTCAGCGTGACCGGCACTGAGAACTTAATGATGGCAGCGGTACTGGCTGAGGGTGAAACGGTCATAGAAAATGCCGCTCGAGAGCCTGAAGTCATTGATTTAGCAAACTTTCTTAACAGCCTGGGCGCGAATGTCCGCGACGCAGGAAGTGACACCATTCATATTACAGGTGTTAATAAGCTGCATGGTGGTGAATATAGTGTCATGCCCGACCGTATCGAAACGGGGACGTTTTTAGTCGCAGCTTTGGCAACTGGAGGTTCGGTGCGTTGCGAAAAAATTGACCCGGCAAGCCTTGATGCGGTGTTGAAAAAGCTGGAAGAAGCTGGCGCGACAATTGATAAAGGTGATAACTGGATAGCGATACAGAGCCATGGCCGGCCTAAAGCAGTCAATATTATTACGGCTCCTCATCCGGCTTTTCCAACCGATATGCAGGCTCAATTTTGTGCGCTAAATGCCATTGCAGAAGGTACCGCCGGTATTCGTGAAACGATATTTGAAAACCGCTTTATGCACATTCCTGAGTTACGACGCATGGGCGCAAATGTCGAGTCGGAAGGCAATACTGCACTATGTCACGGAGTTGATGAACTGACCGGCGCAGAGGTTATGTGTACCGACTTACGAGCTTCAGCCTCTCTTGTTATAGCGGGTCTGGTTGCGACCGGAGAAACTGTTGTCGAGCGCATCTATCATATTGACCGGGGCTATGAAGGGATTGAGAAAAAACTTCAGGGCTTAGGTGCTGATATTGAACGAGTAACGGTTTAGCAGCCGTTATCTGGGTAATTCGGCCACTGTTACGGTGGTCGTCATTCGCTTTTCATTACGGTAAAATTCCACTTCTAATTTAGTGCCGGGCTCACTACCTGCAACCCGGTCAAGCCCTTCCGGCGCAGAGCGAACAGGGTCACCACCAATAGCCACCAGAAAATCGTTCGGTTGTAATCCTGCTTTTGCTGCCGGACTATTCCGTTCAACTCCGGTTATTAATATGCCTGACAGTGATTGTTCTTCACTAAAGTTTGGATTAACGCTAATACCAATGTATCCGCGTACCACTTTCCCTTCCTGAATAAGGGTTTTCATTACTTTGCGTGCATTTTCATAGGGTACGGCAAAATAAATGCCTTCGCCGCCATCTCCAAAAGCCGAATTATAGCGGGCGTTATTGATGCCGATAAGTTCTCCGGCGGTATTAACCAAAGCTCCGCCTGAGGCACCCTGGTTGATCACTGCGTCCATTTGAATCAAATCGGAATAGGAATTGCTGACACCAACCCGACCGCCGCTGGCACTGACAATACCTTGCGTAATTGTCTGGCCAATATTGTATGGATTACCTATGGCGAGGACAATGTCACCAACCCGTACGCGGCGTGTTGACTGTACAGGAATTACCGGTAGGTTCTCTGCATCAATTTTCAGCACAGCTAAATCGGTGTAACGGTCACTACCAATTAACTGAGCGGCATAGCGTCTGCCGTCCTGCAGCGCGACTTCAATTTTATCAACATTATCGACAACGTGATGGGCGGTCAGAATATATCCCTGAGAGTCCATAATAACGCCTGAACCTAAACGCCAGACACGTGATGACTGAGGTTGATAATAAGACCCCTGAATTTCCCCCATACTATAAATATTCACAACGGCGGGGGCGGCTTTTCGGACGGCCTGATTAAAGGAGGTAATTTCGTTGCCGTTTTGTCTTAATGATTCGGACTGTGCCCAGAAAGGTTTAGCGATAATAACAATAGCCGCAACAACTAGGCCTAAGCCAACTGACTGAAGTAAAAATCGTAAAGTTGAAGAAAGTTGTTGCATACCAGCTTCCGGTTAAATCAGGTGGTATCAGCATAGCACTGATACCACCTGCCTGTCACAATGTCAGTTTGCGTTACGCAACACAATAAAGAGTGAACTGTCGCCTCGTTTTATATTAAGGGCTATAACACCGCTCTTATCTTCAATTGCTGCCCGCAACTCCGATATTGAGCTCACTGCCTTTCTGTTAACGCCCTGAATAATATCGCCTTCCTCTAGGCCAATTCGCGCAGCAGGAGAACGCTCTTCAAGCTCTTCTACTTCAATTCCATTTCCATCCGTTGCAGCAAGAGTAGCGCCCTGTAAAGCTGGGTGAATTGACTCAGCTGTAACAGACATGTCCTGTGCACCAAGGGTGACGTTAATCGATTGCTCTTCACCGTCGCGAATCACCCCAAGCTTTAATGAGTTCCCTGAGCCTATAGAGCCGACCATTGCACCAAGCTCCGAAAATGAGCGGATTGTCTGCCCATCGACTGAGATAATGACATCGCCGGATTCAATACCAGCTTCAGCTGCTGAACTACCCGGTACGACCTGTGAAACAAAAGCCCCCCGGTTGACCGGAATATTCAATGCCTGAGCAACGTCGTGAGTTAAATCGTTACCCCGGACTCCCAGTACACCGCGGCGAACTTCGCCAAATTCAATCAATTGTTGTACTAAGTTATTCATCATGTCCGATGGAATAGCGAAACCGATACCGATATTGCCACCGTTAGGGCCGAGTATCGCGGTGTTAATTCCAATGAGTTTGCCGTCTAAAGTGACCAGAGCACCGCCCGAATTACCGCTGTTAATAGCGGCATCGGTCTGGATGAAGTTTTCCAGTTCTTCAATGCCAAGACCTGCTCGACCTAGAGCGCTAACGATACCGGAGGTTACTGTCTGGCCAAGCCCGAAAGGGTTACCAATAGCGACCACGAAATCACCGACTCGCAGCTCGGATGACTTGCCAAGCTCTATGGCGGTGAGGTTTTCGCCGTTCTCTATCTTTAGCAAAGCCACGTCGCTGCGTTCATCAGTGCCTATAACTTTAGCATCAAACTCACGGCCATTTTTTAGGGTGACGAGAATTTCTGTAGCGTCGTCTACAACATGGTTATTGGTTACTACATAGCCTTTTTCCGCATCAATAATCACGCCGGAACCTAAGCCTCTAAACGGGCGCTCACGGACTTGTTCACGTGGAGAATCCGGGCCAAAAAAGAAACGAAGCGCTTCCGGCAGGCGTTGTCGTACTTCTCGCTTACCTTTTACTGAGATATTGACGACGGCGGGTGTTACCTCCTCAAGCATCGGCGCTAAGGTCGGCTGTTCGTCGTCATTGCCAAAAAAAGGAATGCCAGCATGGGCAGAAGGTATAGAGGTGAAGCTAACAACACAGATTAAACTGAATAATGCTAAGACTCTTTTCATGATTCGAGTGACTCCTTAATAAAGCACTAACAAACGGTCGCCAGTTAAGACCGCTTGTCAGCTATATGAGTTCACTCTAAAAATGTTTCAAGATGTTTTTGAGGACTCTTTTTCTTGATCTTGCTCGTAACTACTTGAAAAGAGCCCGCTGGAGCCCTCTGTGTAATCGCGGGGAATATCATTGGCGCTATAGCTGTCACGGCCTGAACGGTGATCTTTATTTAATGAATTGGCCACTCGCAGTTGCTTAATTGTGTCTTCTGCGAAAAAAGGCAGGTCACTTTGTACATCGCTTTTCTCAAGCAGCTCAGCACTTTGGTTTAAGTAGCTTTGTAAACGTTGCTGGGTATCTGCCAATTGTTCGACCATAGCGTTTGCGGTGGCGAAGTGTTCGGCAACTTCTCTTTGGTAGTCGGTTAAACGCTGCTGACTTTGCTGTACTTGCTCTTCGAGATCGCCTGACAGGCCTTTCGACTGGCTGTAACGAGCCGCAAAAAAGCCAATGATAGCACCAGCAACGACCAACAGAACCCCAATAATCCAACTCATAATTAACTCCTGAACAAGCTGTCGCAGCGGCGAATGATTGCTGCGCTTCACCTTCATGGTAACATATTAACTTATAGGATAATCCCAACTGAGGTGAAGTGGTAGTGTCCAAACAGCAAATGTCTCCACTAGAACGTTATCAGTATGATATAGAACACAATGATTTCTCGAAAGATGCTGCGCAGCTAAACGCTGTTAAACATTTGCAAAGACTGCATGGTGAGCTTATTGAGTGGCATCAATATCAGACTCTGCCAGGCTGGCAAAAGTGGTTTAACAAAGAGCCGGATCAGCCTCAGGGCATCTACTTTTGGGGTGGTGTCGGCCGTGGGAAAACCTATCTGGTTGATACCTTCTTTGAAAGTCTGCCAATTGAGCGTAAATGGCGAATCCACTTTCACCGATTCATGCACCGGGTTCATAATGAACTTAAACAACTGGATAAGCAGAGCGATCCGTTACGCATTGTGGCTGATAACATTGCCGCCGAAGCACGAATTGTCTGCTTTGACGAGTTTTTTGTGCAGGATATTACCGATGCCATGTTACTGGGTAGGCTGTTTGAGTACTTATTTGAGAAAGGGGTGGTGCTAGTAGCGACTTCAAACATCGTTCCTGACGAACTCTATAAAAACGGACTGCAACGCGCACGTTTCATTCCTGCTATTAAACTCATCAATCAGCACTGCGAAGTGGTTAATGTGGATAGCGGCATTGATTATCGTCTTCGAACGCTTACCCGGGCGGAAATTTTTCATTCGCCACTGGATGAAAAAGCCGATAAGAATTTATGGAAATACTTCAAAGAGCTAGCGCCTGAATGTAAAGAGCGTTACGAATCAGACTGTATTGAAATTGAAGGACGGGATATTGACGTTCGGGCAGAGTGTGACGATGTGGTATTTTTTGATTTTACCTCCATTTGTAAGACAGCCCGTAGCCAAAATGACTACATGGAAATAGCCAGACTTTACCATGCGGTATTGATTAGTAATGTTGAGCAAATGGGCGCGGGGAAAGATGATACGGCTCGCCGCTTTATAGCGTTAGTTGATGAATTTTATGAGCGTCGGGTGAAACTGATTTTGTCAGCAGATGTGAGTATTGAAGCTCTCTATACGGAAGGCCAGTTAACTTTCGAGTTTCGCCGTTGTGTCAGCCGACTGCAGGAAATGCAAAGTCAGGAATATCTGGCAATGGCTCATAAAGCATAAATTTCAGAAAATGCGTGATCTTTAACCGCATTTTTCCTATAATCCGCGCAGCCCACGTTACAGTCCGTTGTGTTACATAACGTAATGCAGCGGTCGCAGCAGATAACTAAATGATTTCTATCATTTTTTTATTGTTGTGATTCGCGGGGAAGCCCGGAATTACTGTCCGTGAACTTTTAAAATGTAGGTTTTATACAATGAAAACATTTGTAGCCAAGCCAGAAACGGTAAAACGCGACTGGTACGTAGTAGACGCTGAAGGCAAAACTTTAGGTCGTTTAGCTACTGAAATCGCTCGTCGTTTACGCGGCAAGCATAAGCCTGAGTACACTCCTCACGTTGATACCGGCGACTATATCGTCGTCATTAACGCTGAGAAAATTACTGTTACCGGTAATAAAGCTCAGGGCAAGATGTACTACTCGCACACTGGATTTCCGGGTGGTATCAAATCAATCAGTTTTGAAAAACTGATTGCTAAGAAACCAGAGATGGTCATTCAGAAAGCGGTGAAAGGTATGTTACCCCGTGGTCCATTGGGTCGTGCCATGTTCCGTAAACTGAAAGTGTACGCAGGTACTGAGCATAACCATATTGCTCAACAACCTAAACAACTGGATATATAATACGGAGCAAGAACACTATGGCAGATAATCAATACTACGGTACTGGTCGTCGCAAAAACTCCACGGCTCGCGTATTTTTGCGTCCTGGTAGCGGCAACATCAAAATTAACAACCGTGAACTGAACGAATACTTCGGTCGTGAAACGGCTCAAATGGTTGTTCGTCAACCATTAGAATTAGTTGAAATGACTGAAAAGTTTGACATGTACATCACTGTAAGTGGTGGTGGTACTACCGGTCAGGCGGGTGCAATTCGTCACGGTATTACTCGTGCATTAATGCAATACGACGAAGCTTTACGTGGTCCATTACGTAAAGAAGGTTACGTTACCCGTGACGCTCGTCAAGTTGAACGTAAGAAAATCGGCTTGCATAAAGCACGTAAACGTCCACAGTTCTCAAAGCGTTAATTCGTCTTTGTTTTTTGTGGCAAAACCCAGCTTCGGCTGGGTTTTTTTATGTCAAAAATAAATGGAAATAGACCAATAAGGGCGGCTATTAAGCTTGTAAAAAGTGTGTCTTTTCATTATCATCTCAAAGCATTTTCTGTAATCCGCATCAGCGGACAAAGCAGCAGCTAATTCCCGACTTCGCGACAACGCATCGTGGAGCGTCCAAAACTGGAGAATAGATGGATGAGCAATGCGCCTGTAGATAAAGGCCGCCGTCGTTTTTTGACTGTCGCAACCTCAGTGGTAGGTGGTGCAGGAGCGGTAGCAGTAGCCGTTCCTTTCATAGCATCGTGGAACCCAAGTGCGAAAGCAAAAAACGCGGGAGCGCCCGTAGAAGTAAATATACGCAAAGCTGAGCCTGGCCAGCTAGTCCGTGTTAAATGGCGTGGCAAGCCTGTGTGGGTGGTTCGCCGTACACCGGACATGCTTGAAGAGTTGGGTGAAATAGAAGGTAGGCTTCGCGATCCGAATTCTCAAGAGCCGCAGCAGCCACCTTATGCGGCAAATCAATATCGCTCAATTAAAGAAGAATTCTTCGTTGCGGTTGGTATTTGTACCCACCTTGGTTGCTCTCCATCTTATCTTGCGAGCGGAATGGGGGAGCACGTTGAGGGCGTTGAGTCTGGCTTTTTCTGCCCATGCCACGGTTCTAAATTTGATGTCGCAGGGCGCGTATTCCAAGGTGTTCCTGCACCACTGAACCTGGTCGTGCCGCCACATTATTTTATCGACGATAACACCATTTTGGTGGGTGAAGATAAGGGGCAAGCATAATGTTTAAGCGATTTGTAGAGTGGATGGATGCCCGCATCCCCATGACCAAAACCTGGAACATCCACCTGGCGCAGTATCCAGCTCCAAAAAACTTTAACATGTGGTATGTTTTTGGCTTTTTGGCAACCATCGTATTAATTAACCAAATACTGACTGGTGTCTGGTTAACCATGAACTATGTGCCAAGCGCCGACGGTGCCTTTGCCTCGGTTGAATACATCATGCGTGATGTCGAATACGGCTGGTTGTTGCGTTATATGCACTCCACCGGTGCCTCTGCGTTCTTCGTTGTCGTTTATCTGCATATGTTCCGCGGTATGATGTACGGTTCTTACCAGAAGCCTCGTGAGCTTATTTGGCTGTTTGGTATGTTCATCTTCCTGGTACTGATGGCCGAAGCCTTTATGGGCTACTTGCTGCCTTGGGGACAAATGTCTTACTGGGGCGCACAGGTTATTATTTCACTATTCGGTGCCATACCGGTTATTGGTGATGATTTAACCTTATGGATACGTGGTGATTACGTTATTTCCGGAGCGACGCTAAACCGCTTCTTCGCATTGCACGTTATTGCTTTGCCGCTAGTACTGGTTATTTTGGTGTTCCTGCACATTGTCGCTTTGCATGAGGTTGGTTCGAACAACCCTGACGGTATCGATACTAAGAAGCCGAAAGGCTCTGTGCCAGACGAAGAAAAGCCGAAGTTTAAGTTCCACGAGCGTTTTACTAACAAGAAAGACATTGTCGATTCTATTCCGTTTTTCCCTTACTACATTATTAAGGATTTGTTCGGGTTCGGCGTGTTCTTGTTCTTGTTCTGTTACGTTATTTTCTTCAACCCGGAAATGGGAGGCTTTTTCCTTGAGCCGCCTAACTTTGAGCCGGCGAACCCCTTGAAAACACCGGAACACATTGCTCCTGTATGGTATTTCACGCCGTTCTATGCAATTTTACGTGCGGTGCCTGACAAGCTGTTTGGTGTTATTTTGATGTTCGCTGCTATTGTCTTCCTGGCCCTGTTGCCTTGGCTAGACCGTGGGCGAGTACGTTCTATTCGCTATCGTAGCCTGTTGCATAAGCTAAACCTCGGCGTATTTGCCATCAGTTTCGTTGTGCTGGGTTATCTGGGAACGCAACCGGCAACTCCTGTTGCAACAATATTCGCACAGATATTTACGTTCCTGTACTTTGCATTCTTCGGGCTGCTTTGGTTCTACAGTAAGCGCGAGAAGACTAAACCGGTACCAGAAAGGGTGACGTCGAAATGAAAAAATTGTTAATCGCTCTTATAACTTTGGTTCCGTCGCTTGTATTTGCGGCGGGCCCTGAAGTTCTCTTGGACAAGGCCGAAGTCGACTTACACGATAAAGCCTCACTGCAGCGCGGCGCGCAGTTATACATGAACTACTGTCTGGGTTGCCACCAACTGCAGTACCATCGTTATAACCGTACTTTTGAGGATCTTGGTATTCCGCAAGAGTTAGGCGAAAAGAACTTGCAGTTTACCGGCGACAAAGCCGGTGACAGAATTACCAATAATATGAATCCTGAATCAGCAGCGAACTGGTTTGGTACCGCGGTACCCGATCTAACGAACGTAGCCCGTGTACGCGGAGCGGACTGGATTTATACTTATTTACGTTCATTCTATAAAGATGACAGCCGTCCTTTCGGCGTCAATAATGCGGTGTTCCCAAATGTGGGAATGCCTCATGTATTGCAAGAACTTCAAGGGCTTCCTGAAAAGACTTACGAAGAACGCATGGTAGACGGTGAAATGAAAGACATGTACGTCGGTATTGAAACCGATGGCAGTGGCCGTTTATCCGAAAGTGAATATGATCAAGCCATGTTGGACTTAACTGCTTTTCTGGTTTATACCGGAGAACCTATGTTGCTAGAACAACGCCGCACGGGTTGGTTTGTTTTTGGTTTCCTGCTGGTATTCACCATTTTGGCATGGTTACTGAAAAAAGAGTTTTGGAAAGACCTGAAATAATCGGGACTTATCAGTCTGTTAGACAACGACTTAAGAAAGGGTGGCTTGCCACCCTTTTGCCGTTGATATTATCTGGAGAAAGGAATGGCTGTTGCAGCAAATAAACGCTCAGTAATGACGTTGTATTCAGGAAAGGATGACTTAAAGAGTCATCAGGTACGTCTTGTGTTAGCTGAGAAAGGTGTTGGTGTCGAAATTACGTATGTGACCGACGAGAGTACGCCGGAGGATTTGTTACAGCTTAATCCGTACCCAGAGGCTAAACCGACTCTGGTTGATCGTGAGCTTGTGCTCTATAACGCTCAAATTATTATGGAATATCTGGATGAGCGTTTTCCGCATCCTCCGTTAATGCCTGTTTATCCGGTTGCCCGTGGTACCAGTCGTTTAATGATGTACCGAATTGAGCGCGATTGGTACAGCCTGGCTGAGAAGATTCAAAAAGGCGACGCTCAGGCAAGACAGGAACTGAAAGAGGGTATTCTTTCTCTGGCTCCTATTTTTGCTGATACACCGTATTTTATGAGTGAAGAGTTCAGTCTGGTTGACTGTTATCTGGCTCCTTTGCTTTGGCGTCTGCCTGCCTACGGCATTGATTTAGAAGGTCAGGGCGCAAAAGAAATAAAGCAATATATGGTACGTTTGTTTGAACGCAAAACGTTCCAGGACTCTTTAACAGATGAAGAGAAAGAACTCGCGCGTAATTAATTTCATCGACGTCGAGGAGTTTTACTATGACGCCGAAAAGACCTTATCTGCTGCGTGCACTATACGAGTGGATAGTTGATAACGACCTGACACCGCACTTAGTGGTTGATGCTACTATTGTTGGCACTGTTGTGCCTCAGAACTTTGTTAGTGAAGGACAAATTGTACTAAACATTTCGCCAACAGCGGTTCAGGGGCTGCAACTGGCTGACCATGAAGTTCGCTTTAACGCGCGCTTTGGTGGACAGCCAATGCAGGTGATTGTGCCCATGACGGCGGCTTTAGCTATCTATGCCCGTGAGAACGGTGCCGGAGCGATGTTTGAGGCCGAGCCCGAACTGGATAAAATGCCCGAGCTTGAGGACGAAGAGCCGGTCAGCGATGAAGCTGAACATAAACCAGCTAAGAAAAAGCCTAACCTGAAAGTTGTTAAGTAAAAATCAAAAGCACTAACGCTTAATGGTTAGTGCTTTAATTACTCGCTCAACGCCATCTACATTTCGTGCTACCTCTACTGCAGCATCTGCCTCAGCCTGGCTTACATGGCCCAGCAAAAAAACCTCAGCATTTTCCGTCACTACTTTGATATTAGTCGCATCTATAGACTTATTGTTAGCAAACTTAAGCTTAACTTTGCTGGTTATCCAGCTGTCTCCAGCGCGTACAGCAGCGGATGCTTTAGATCCAATACGCAACTGGTTAAAAATTTTATTGATGCCGTTAGTGTCTTTGATAACGTCTTCAGCTCTTCTTTTCAGAGCCTCGCTCGGAACCTGGCCAACTAAAAGAACATTGGTATCGTAGCTGACGGCAACGACTCGAGAATCATCAAGTTGCTCATCATTTCCCAGCTTAGCGTTGGCTTTCAGTTCGATAGTTTGATCATCTATCTGTGTTCCAATGGTACGGGGGTCGGTGGCTGAAGATACTCCCACCGCGGCTGCTCCTACGGCTACTGCAGCGCAGCCCTGTAAACTTAATAAACTGATAAAAACGATGGGTAAAGCGGTTTTAGATAACGTCATATGCTTCAGTGCTCCTGCGGAAAGATCGTGTTTTCAATTTGTTCACATAAGCCATGGACAATAAACAGCTGAGTTTCTAGTATACGAGCCGGATTTAAACTTGGGGCTCTTAATTCGATATCGTTAGCGCCCAACAGTCCCGAAACAGAGTCGTTACCCTCGCCGGTTAAAGCAATAATAAGCATATCCCGGCTAATAGCGGTTTCCATAACGGATGCCAGCTCCTCATTTCCCTGGTTATCCGCTATGACCAGTAAAATATCACCTGCCTGGCCGAGGGCTGCAAGCTGCTTCTGCTTGCCAAGAGTCAATGCCAGTACCGGAAAAGGAGGACGTTCTAATTTCATACCTTCGGTCATGAGGTTAGCAAAGTGTTCTGCAACGATGCTCGTCGTGCGGTCGCCACAGCAGAAGACACGTTGGCCATTCAACAGGTTAGCAACTAACAGTTCAACTGTTGTGGCCATTTCGTCGGTAAGACTCTCTACCGCTGAAATTTGTGTCTGTATGCTTTCTGTAAAAAGCGCCTTAATTAACTCGTCATTCATAGTCAGAATGCGTCCTTAAACCATTCAATTTTTGTTGGCTGACCCACTATTGCAATTACGTCGAAACGTATAGCTGCAGTATGTTCATCGATATTATTACTGAGTAAATAGTGACGAGCCGTGTGTCTAACCCGGCGGCATTGCTGCGGCTGAACCTGCTCTATAACCGATGCAAAGCTTTCATCGTCGCGGAATTTCACCTCGCAAAATACCCAGTAATGCCTATCCCGGGCAATGATATCAATTTCACCGCCGTCAATACGGTAATTTTTGCAAATAATTGTAAGGTTATTTTTCTTCAGAAACTCGGCTGAGAGTAATTCAGCGCGCTTACCGGTAACGACTTCCTGCATTGTCTGCTTCCTTAGCTAAGGTGATTTCTCCTTTACTAAAGGTAGCCCAAATAAGCTTCCGCTGAACAACTGAGTTATCAATATGGAGTTCGCCACTTAGGCCGGACCAGACCAACCCTGGCATGCGATTCATCATTTGCAGTCGTTGGATCAAGGATACGCTGTCGTAACCCATAGCGGTTAAACGTGCCAGCGACAGCCCCCAACCATTTCGTAGCTCAAGCCACTGACTTAACAGTATATTTTTCCCCGAATTCTCAATTAGCCAGGGAATATCTGAAAAAACGATACCGTTAAGATCGGAGTCGCCTAAACGATTTCTGAGTTCATGGGTAGCAGAGCTGGCATAGACCTGAATAGGTTCTGCAAACGGGGAAACGCTGACATCAATAAAAGGTTTTAACAGACGTGTCTGTTGTAGATTACCCGGCAGATAAATAGCACTAATGTCGCGTCGGCTGCGTTCCTGCTCATCGACAATAATTTTCCCTGCTGCAATCTTAACCGCGCGGATACGTTGCTGACTGTCAGTTAAACCCAGTGAACGCTCCACTGTGGCTTTCATATCTTCGCGTTCAGAGAAGTAAGAAACCCTGGGTTCTCCTGCCTCGTTATTGTTCCAGCTTGACTTAAAGGCATCAACCATTCTGCGGCCACTGGAGCCATCAGCGGTAATTATCAGTGCACTCTTCGATTCGGGGAACTGTGTGTTAATTTGTTGCGCGGCTTGATGCGCTTCGCTGTCTGGGCTTAATGCGAAAAACACATTGGTCAATGAGTTTGGGGCTAATTTCTCATCGTCTATCTGATTAAGGTAAACCTGAGGAATCCCGGCAAGAGGTTGCTCCGCCCAGGCCGCTACTTTGTCCTTTAACAGTGGGCCAATAATTCCAACCGGGCTTAGCTCCTGTATTTGTTTTTGTTGAGACTCAATATCGCCCGTTTCGCTGTCGATGAAAACAACTCTTAAATTTTTTATTTCACCGGTGCGGGCGATAACTCCGTCACGCACTGCCTGGCCTTGTTGCTTGTAGCGGCCGGATAATGGTAATAACACCGCGAGGGTCGGTTCCGGAGATGCCTGCCCGGTTTCCGGTGCATCTTCTGACGGCTTTAATGATGGTTCAAGCCAGATGTCGACCAGTGCCGCAGCATCGTGGTCTGGAAAGCTTTGCTGCCATTGATTTAAGTAAGATTCCAGGCTATCCGGTGAGGTCATTGCCTGATGATGATAATCCACCAGTCGCCACCAACCTGCGAGGGCTAAGTCGTTAGGGCGCTGTTGCGGAAGCTCTTCTCGTTTAATCCGACGGGCTATAGACCAGACTGTATCTGTATTGGGTTGTTCTGCAAAGCGCTGAGCATCAACCTGCCACACCAGCGACTGCCAGTAGTCGTGTTGCTGATAAGCCGCCTGAGAAAGTAGTTGCAGACTAAGAGCGCGAAATTCTCTTTGATTAAACTGAGTGGCGACATCTTCCAGTTCTTCTATCACCTTTGACCAAATTTGCTGCTCTGCGGCCCAACGTGCTTTTGCAAGGCGGTAATATTTTTGACTGTGACGAGTAATTTTTTGAGCTCTTAACTGCGAAAGAATAGCGGCCGCTTGTTGCCATTGTTGCTCACTTTGAAAAGCATTAGCGGCTCGTATTAAAGCGGAGTGTTGCTCAACTTCATTTTTTGCAGCAGCGGCTTCCTGTAACCAGTCCCGGGCTGATTTTTCTTCTTTTAAGCTTAATTCCTGGTCAGCAACATCGACCGTCTTTGCCGGTTTATCTGCTGATCGGTCAGGTGCCGAGGTACACTGGGTTAATACCAGTAATGCCATTAGAGCTAAAAGTACAAATGAATGAGTTCTAAACACTGTAAGGTTCCGCTTTGGTGCCTGTTCGGTGATACTATAAACGGCATTGACGTTGGAAACAAACAGAGACTGATTATGGCAGAGCAGGGCATTCTTTATATTGTGCCGACACCTATCGGCAATTTAGGCGATATAACGGAAAGAGCAGTTAAGACATTGGCGGAAGTTGCAGCCATTGCTGCGGAAGATACAAGACACACGCGCAAACTCATGCAGCATTATGGCATACAGAATGACGTATTCGCCCTGCACGAACATAATGAGACACAGCGTGTGGACGCGGTTATCGAGCGTTTGCTGCAAGGTGAGTCGCTGGCGTTAGTCAGTGATGCAGGTACGCCACTCATCAATGATCCTGGTTATGTTTTGGTGCATCGTTGCAGGGAACGCGGGCTGAAGGTTATTGCGTTACCCGGTGCCTGCGCTGTTACGGTTGCTCTGTCTGCAGCCGGGTTACCAACAGACCGGTTTGCTTTTGAAGGCTTTTTGCCATCAAAGCCCCAGCAACGTCGTGCAAAGCTGGAGGCTCTGAAGACCGAAACCCGGACTGTTGTTGTGTATGAAAGCCCTCACCGAATTTTACATACGCTGACTGATATGAACGTGGTTTTAGGCAGTGGCCGGCAGATAGTGCTTGCGCGCGAGTTGACTAAGCAGTTTGAGACATACTTAAATGGCACTGCGGCTGAATTGTTGCAGGCTTTAACCGACGATACAAACCAACAGCGCGGTGAAATGGTTTTGCTAATAGCACCTGCACAGACGGAAACGGATGTTCGTGACGGTCCGGGAGAAGCGGCTAAGCGCACGTTACTGCTGCTACTAGAAGAGTTGCCGTTAAAAAAGGCGGCAGCTATGACCGCAAAAATTCACGATGAACGGAAAAATGAACTCTACCAGTGGGCGCTTGAGAATAAAAATAATGAGTGAAACAAAGATTGAGTTAATGCCTGCTGCAGCGTAGAATCCCCCGCGGAGAGCTGGCCAGACAATCGCCGCCTGTTTACAGGGGGAGGAAAGTCCGGGCTCCATAGGGCAGGGTGCCAGGTAACGCCTGGGCGGTGTAAGCCGACGACTAGTGCAGCAGAGAGTAAACCGCCGATGGCTGCTTGCAGCACAGGTAAGGGTGAAAGGGTGCGGTAAGAGCGCACCGCGCAACTGGTAACAGTTTGTGGCACGGTAAACTCCACCCGGAGCAAGGTCAAATAGGGGTTCTTTGGCGCGGCCCGCGTTGAACCCGGGTAGACTGCTTGAGGGTCAGGGCAACCTGATCACTAGATGAATGATTGTCCACGACAGAACCCGGCTTATCGGCCGGCTCTCCACCTTTTTAGGGTTTTAAAACTGCCAGTCTTTTAGAAACTTCAATAATTCATTAAGCGGCAATGGCTCACTAATAAAATAGCCCTGTGCAAAATCGCATCTCTGTCGCTGCAGTAATTCCCACTGTTGCCGGGTTTCAACGCCCTCGGCAATAACGTTAATATCCAAAGCTCTGGCTACCTGTAACAACGCATCCAGCAGTGCTACCTGCACCTTATTTTGAGGTGCCTGACTTAAAAAACTACGATCTATTTTTATATAATCGACAGGATACCGTTGCAGGTAATTAATACTGGAATAGCCGGTACCAAAATCGTCGATTGCTAACTGCACTCCCTGAGACCGCAAATAATGTAAAATTTGTAATTGCCGCTGTTTATTGCTCATTAACAGTGACTCGGTAATTTCAAAGGTTATGCTGGTATTAGGTATTCCATGCTGACTGATGCAGGACAGCCATCGTTTGGCCGACTCCATATCATTAAGTTCACGTTCGGAGCGATTAATTGAGACCTCAATGGGGTAACCAGACTTGTGTACGACAGCCCAGTCAACGCAAGCTTGCTCCAGAACAAACTGCCCTAGTTCATGAATAAGCCCGGTACGTTCAGCAACCGGAATGAATTCAGCCGGGGAAATCATGTTTCCGTCTTCATCCTGCCAGCGCAAAAAAGCTTCGCATTTACTAATTTTACCTGTGCTGAAATCAATGATGGGTTGATAAACCAAATAAAACTCATGCCGCTTAAGGCCTTCACGCATACGTTTATGAATGGCGTTTTGGCGTTCAGTTTGCTCTCTTAATTCGTCGTTAAAAAAGTAATGAGTGCGTCGCCCAGCCGTTTTTGCTGCGTACATGGCAAGATCGGCATTTTTTAATAGTTCAGAGGCTTTGATGCCGTCGTCAGGGTAAAGCGCAATACCTATGCTGCAGGTGGTTTGAATTTGGTTCTGGCGTAAGTTGAAAGGTTCACTTAACTGCCGGTTAATTTGGCTGGCAAGGTCATTAATTATTTGATGCGACGTAAAACGGTTAATAACGACAACAAATTCATCACCACCAATACGGGCAATGAAGTCGGAACCCCTTAGTTGGTTTCGTAAACGGTCAGAAACTGAAACTAACAGTTCGTCGCCAGCATCGTGACCAAGGTTATCGTTAACTTCTTTAAAGTGGTCAAGGTCGATGAATAGAATGGCAAAGTGTTGTTCCCTGCCTTTCTGGGTAAGTTGATCAAGGTAGTCGACAAAAGCCCGACGATTCGGTAAATCAGTAATCGAATCAAAATGCGCCTGGTGGTCAATAGTAACAAGCGCCGAGCGCAGTCGGCTTTGCGCCGTCACCAAATTGTACATAAAGGCGGTCATTAAAAAGGACAACAGCAGTCCGGCCACAATAATGATCCAATAAATGCTGCCGCGATGGGCCCAAACTGCATTTTTTGGAGCCAGAGCCAGTATCCACTTGCCGGTTGAAACCGCCACTTCAATGGCGACGTAATCTTGCTGCCAGAGTGAAGCATCGCCGAAGTCAAACAGGTGGTCGCCATTGCCGTTTTCTTTCTTTAACGCGAAAAGGTAGTCGTTGACGGAGTCCAGGCCGCTGCTGGCAATTAAGTCTCCTATATCAATGACCACGGCAATCATGCCCCACAGCTTATTGTCATTGATAAAAACCGGAGCTCTGGCAATTAACGCCCAGCCTCCTTGTATTAAGTTGACCGGGCCATCGATAACAATTTGCTTTTTCTGAATAGCTTCCTGAACGCTTTCGAATTGCTGTGGAGATGTGCGGTAGTCAAAACCCAGAGCAGCTTTATTTGGAGCCAGAGGGTAAACAAACTCAATGATCAAATTAGGTGCTAACGCTACGTGCCGTACCGGAACATCGCTATCAATAAGCTCCTGCATTAACAGCCGGTAACGTTCAGGAGAAATGTCTGGTGAGAGCTTAATTTCGGCCTGTAGTGCACGAGCCGTAACTAACGACGAATTGATCTGACCTTCCAGCGCGGCGCGAAGTTTACCTAAGCGCTCGGTAGCTACCCGCTTGCGTGACTCTACTACCTGTGAATGCTGGTTTTCAGCAAACCAGATAACGCCCGTTACCAGAATGCAGAAGCTGATGAAAATAACGAATAAGTAGCGTTTCATTAATTACCGTTGCCCACCAAAACTGAAATGAGTATCGCACAAAAATTATACGAGCTCTAACGGAAAAATAATTTTACGCGTTGCATCAACCGCTTAATGTAAATTTACCGTCAAGGCCTGACAAATAGAGAGGTTTTTTCTTGACAGTGGGAAAGAGAGACACCTAGACTGTAACATTGTGGGGATTTGTGGATAATAGTGGATCGCAATGATCAGGTGGGATCATGTTCCGAGGTGCAACAACATTAAGTCTGGATAGCAAAGGACGGTTAGCCATACCGGCTAAATACCGTCATGCGTTGTCATTAGACTGTGAAGGCAAAATGGTCTGCACGATTGATATTAAGCAACCGTGCCTGTTGCTGTACCCGCTTCCCGAGTGGCAAATCATCGAACAAAAGCTTACTCGATTATCCAGTATGAACCCTGCAGAACGTCGCTTACAGCGACTTCTTTTAGGCCACGCCGACGACTGTGAAATGGATAAAAATGGTCGTTTGCTCCTGTCAGCTCCGTTGAGACAACACGCCGGTTTAGAGAAAAAACTGATGCTTGTCGGGCAGCTGAATAAATTTGAAGTTTGGAATGAAGACGCCTGGCACGAACAAGTGGCGCAGGACATGGATGTTGAACGCGAAGGTGACTTTACTCTTAACGAACGACTAGAAGACTTTTCATTATAATGATTACAACGTCACCGCAACACGTTTCGGTGCTACTGGAAGAGTCGATAGAAGCATTAGCGACTGATCCGCAAGGCACATACATCGACGCCACATTTGGTCGCGGCGGACACACGCGTGCTCTGCTCAACCAGTTAGGTGACGACGCCCGCGTTATTGCCCTGGATCAGGATCCTGAGGCTATTGCTGCGGCTGCAGCATTTGCTGATGACCCCCGTTTTCAAATTATCCACACCCCTTTCTCAAACCTGCAACAGGTACTTGATGACTTGCAGTTGAACCAGCAAGTGACCGGAATTCTATTTGACCTTGGCGTATCTTCCCCACAATTAGATGACGCTGAGCGTGGCTTTAGCTTTATGCGGGACGGTCCTTTGGATATGCGGATGAACACCACCAGTGGAGAAACCGCAGCCGAGTGGCTTAATCGCGCAGAAAAGGACGATATTAGCTGGGTTCTGAGAGAATACGGAGAAGAGCGTTTTGCCCGCCGTATCGCCAGTGCCATTGTTATGGATCGCGAGAAAAAGCCGTTTACCCGCACTAAAGAACTGGCTGAAATGATTGCCCGCGTGAGTCCGGTAAAAGAAAAGCATAAACACCCGGCAACACGAACCTTTCAGGCCATCCGCATTCACATTAACCGCGAACTGGAACAAATTGAACAGGCGCTGGACGCTTCGCTGTCTGGTCTGAAAGAAGATGGGCGACTGGTGGTTATTAGTTTCCATAGTCTGGAAGACCGTTTAGTAAAACGTTTTATTCGCAAACATAGCGAAGGAAAGCAATTACCTCCTGGCTTGCCGGTAACTGAAGCCGAGCGCAATAAAGATAAAGCGCTGGAGAAAGTTGGTAAAGCAATTAAGCCGGGTAAAGCGGAAGTGCAGGTTAATCCTCGTTCGCGCAGCTCTGTGTTGCGTATAGCAAGGAGGGTTCGCAATGACTAAGCGGCGCTACCCCAGTCTGATGAAAATGTTGCTGCAGGATTTGTTGCAGCATAAATGGGTTTTACTTCTGAGTGTGGTGGTTATCGGCAACGCGTTAAGCATTGTCTATACCGCCCATTTGAACCGCCAGTTAACTGGCGAACGTGATGATTTATTATCGCACCGGGATACTCTGGATAGAGAGTGGCGACACCTTGTGGTGGAGCAAAACGCGCTGACTGAACACAGCCGGGTTGAACGTATTGCGCAGGAACAACTGGGCATGCGGGACGTTGAGCCAGAGCAGGAGGTGTTGGTTTCATGGCAGTGAATCGTCGCAATAAACGCACAGAGCCAGTCGGTACTCGTTGGCGCTTTTACACCGCAGTATTCTTACTGTTCGGTGTGTTTTCTGTGTTAATTGCACGCGCAGCCTATATCCAGGTCATAAGTCCCGATGCTTTTTCGCTGCAAGGCGATATGCGCAGTTTAAGGGCATCCAGCGTCGCGGTTCAGCGAGGCACTATTGTTGATCGTAACGGAAGAGAACTTGCGGTTAGCGTCCCGGTAGAAACCGTATGGGCCGATCCCAAACGTATCGCCGAGCGCGAGGCTTTAGCTGACGAACGTCGCTGGCAGGCCCTGGCTGAAACTTTTCGCATGAACCGTAACGAGCTGGTCAGTAAAGTGGACGACCCGTCAAAACGTTTCGTTTATCTGCAACGCAAAGTGACGCCATCAGAAGCGGATTATGTGAAGCAGTTGAAAATTCCCGGTGTGTATTTAAAAACAGAGTCACGCCGTTATTATCCTACCGGTGAGATCAGTTCTCACTTAATCGGTTTAACCGACATTGACGGCGCTGGGCAGGAAGGCCTGGAGCTTCTGTACGACGAGCATTTAACCGGTACGCCGGGTAAACGAGTTTATCGCAAGGACGCAGAAGGACGGGTTGTTGAAGAAATTAGCCAGACAGATGCACAACAACCAAAACAGCTGACACTGAGTATCGACCAACGTGTTCAGGCAACTGCTTACACCGAATTGAAAAAAGCCGTGCGCTACAATCAGGCAACTTCGGGTTCGGCGGTAGTGCTGAATGTCGAAACCGGTGAAGTGCTGGCTATGGTCAATAGCCCGTCTTTCAACCCTAACAACCGTTCCGAGCTACAGTCTTTCCGCATGCGTAACCGGGCGGTAACCGACAGCTATGAACCTGGCTCTACAATGAAGCCGCTGGTCGTTCTGAGTGCGCTTGAGAACGGACGGCATAAAGCCGGCGATACCATTGATACCAGTCCGGGCTGGCTCAGAATTGGTGGACGCCGGGTGAGTGACCCTCGGAACTATGGCGAACTGTCACTGGCTGAGGTGCTGGAACATTCTTCGAACGTGGGCGTCACAAAAATCGCACTGGATTTAGGCATTGACCCTTTATTGCAAACCTATGCCGACGCTGGCTTTGGAAACGACACGGGTATTGCCTTGTTAGGTGAGAGCATTGGCATACTGGGTGACAGAAGACGCTGGTCAGATTTTGAAACAGCAACTCTTGCTTATGGCTATGGTTTGTCGGCAACAACGCTGCAACTGGCTAATGCTTACAGCATTATCGCTAATGGTGGGAAAAAACGGCCGCTGACTATTTTCCGACAGGAATCACCGTTACCGGCAGAGCAAGTGTTTAATCCGGACAATACCCGGGCGGTTATGCATATGATGGAAACGGTGGTGCGTGATGGTACCGCTAAAGCGGCGCAGGTTCCTGGCTACCGTATTGCAGGTAAAACGGGGACAACCCGAAAAACCAAAGCAACAGGCGGCTACGGTGACGAATACGTAGCACTCTTTGCCGGAATAGCTCCGGTTAGCGACCCCAAAGTGGTTGTGGTTGTAACCATAAACGAACCGGGTACCGACGACTATTATGGCGGCACGGCCGCAGCTCCAGTGTTTTCAAAAATTGTATCGCAAACCATGCGCTTACTGAATATACCGCCAGACAACGTAGATGACACTCAGGTGCACGCTGCGGGCTTTGGGGGTGATAAATGATGAAACTTACCGAGTTGCTGACAATGCTGCCAGCATCGTTCTCCATTCCGGATGTTATCGTTAGCGGTATAAAGCTCGATAGTCGGCAAGTAGCCAATGGCGATGTTTTTGTCGCTATTCCGGGCTATGAAACCGATGGCCGCGCTTATATTGATGCAGCTATTGATGCTGGTGCAGCAGCAATTATTGCTGAAGCTCCGGGAATGGCTGTTGAACAGCGCCGGGGCGTGGTCGTTATCGGTTTTAGTGGCGTTCGTGAGCATCTCTCCCGCATCGCCGGTAATTTTTTCGGCCATCCATCAGAGAAAATGAACCTGGTTGGTGTGACCGGAACCAATGGTAAAACGTCGGTTACTCACATTATGGCGCAGTTGGCAAAAGCTCTGGGTATGGAAGCGGCTGTTATTGGTACAACCGGAAGTGGACTTATTGGTCGCTTATTACCTGAGCGTCATACCACACCAGATGCCGTTACCGTCCAACAACGTCTGGCTACGCTATTAGCTGAAGGCGCAGAACTGGTTGCTATGGAGGTGTCTTCACACGCACTGATACAGCGCCGTGTCGAGGCTTTACACTATGCGGCGGCCGCCATAACCAATATTAGTCGGGATCATCTCGACTATCACGGCACCATGGAAAATTACGTGGCCGCAAAACAACGTTTATTTGCTGACTTTGGCGTGCAAAACCGAGTGGTTAACGCCGACGACGACACGTTAAGCCAGTGGCAGCAGGATGATTTAGCCGATTTATGGGTAAGTCTTAATGCCAGCCCCAACGAACCATGCCTGCAGGCGACTGGTGTTCAGTTCCATGAGCAGGGCTCGGTGTTCAGTTTAAACTGGCAGGGTGAATCCTGCGTCGTTGAAACTCCATTGTTGGGCCGTTTCAACGTTTATAACTTACTCTGCGCGGTTGCTGTATTGCTGAAACTGAATAAGCCTCTTGCGGATATCGGCAAAGCCTGTGGCAGTTTGCAGCCCGTTCCCGGACGGATGGAAGCCTTTCATAATAATCAGTCGCCGCTGGTGGTGGTTGACTACGCGCATACACCGGACGCTCTGCATCAGGTATTGAGTGCGCTGCGCCTGCATTGCAAGGGTCGTTTGTGGTGTGTGTTTGGCTGCGGCGGTGACCGTGACCGTGGCAAGCGTCCGCAAATGGGTAAAGTCGCGGCAGATTACGCTGATGTTGTTGTGGTTACCGATGACAACCCGCGGACAGAACCCGCGGAACAAATTATTGAAGATATTTTGACCGGCATTGCGGATAAAACTCAGGTTAAGGTTTGGCCGGGTCGCCGCGAGGCGGTGATACGTGCAATGCAGGAAGCCGGAAAAGATGACGTTGTATTACTCGCCGGTAAAGGACACGAAGACTATCAGGTTATTGGTACTCAACGCATTGACTATAACGAACGAGCGGTAGTCAGTGAATGGCTGCAAGGAGACTGCGCATGATCTCAGTATCACTGAAATGGATTGCGGAGCAGGTGGAAGGCCGCCTGATTGGCTCTGATTGTACAATTGATGCGGTGTCCACGGACACTAGAGCGGATTTAACCGACGCGTTATTTATAGCCTTAAAAGGCAAGAATTTTGATGCCCACGACTTTGTCGAACAGGCTATAGCTAAAGGCGCCGCGGCAATTATTTGCGAAAAGAAAGTGGATAGCGAGTGCCGCCAGATTATTGTCGAGAACAGCCGTCATGCGCTGGGGCGCTTAGGTGCGGCTATTAAGGCGAAGGTAGCGCCGAAAACCGTGGCTGTCACCGGCAGCAACGGTAAAACCACAGTAAAAGAAATGCTGGCGGCCATCTTATCTATTCGTCATCCGGTATTGGCCACACAGGGTAACTTTAATAACGATATAGGTGTTCCGCTGACCTTATTAAGGTTAGAGGAAAAGCATAAATACGCGGTAGTAGAGCTGGGTGCGAATCATCCGGGCGAAATTGCTTATACCACAGACTTAGTAAGACCCGATGTTGCCATATTGAATAACGTGAGTGCAGCGCATGTTGAAGGTTTCGGAAGCTTACACGGGGTTGCCCGTGCTAAAACTGAAATATTCCGTGGAGTGAGTAGCCAGGGAACGGCCATTACCCCGCGCGATTCTGAGTTTTATCCTTGCTGGGAACGCGCCTGTGCTGACATGAAATGGAAGAGCTTTGGTTTAACCGACTCCGCCGATGTTTATGCAAGTGACGTGGTATTGAACAGTGACGGACACCCTGCGTTTACTCTGCATTTGGGCGGTGAAACGAAGCGTATTGAACTGAAGTTAAGCGGTCGTCACAACGTGCTTAATGCGCTTTCAGCCGCTGCTGCGGCAAGTGAGCTGGGTATATCGCTGGATGACATTGTTACTGGGCTGCAAAGGGTCGAGCCGGCTCAGGGACGTTTGACAACGATAAAAGTGAGTGACCACTTACGTATTATTGATGACACCTATAACGCCAGCGTTGCCTCAACTAAAGCTGCCCTGGATTTGCTGGGAAGTTATCAGGGGTATCGCATTTTTGTATTGGGCGATATGGGTGAGTTAGGTGCCGATGCGCGCGCTTATCACGAAGATATTGGTGAACATGCTATCGGCACTGGCATTGATAACTTATACAGTCTGGGCGTACTCAGTCAAAGTGCCAGCGAGGTCTTTAACGGCCACGGAGGTAAGCACTTCGGTAGCTTACAGTCGCTGGTTGAATCTGTTTTACAAAGACTTACAGAACAGACAGGTAAGCAACCTGTCACAGTGCTGGTTAAAGGCTCACGCTCCGCACATATGGAGCGCGTTGTTGCAGCAATACAGCAGGCTGTCGCGGTCAGTGGCAGCGTAGAGGATAAGCACGCATGTTAGTTTGGTTGGCGGAGTACCTAACCCAGTTTGAAAGCGCGTTTAACGTGTTTTCCTACTTAACCTTGCGGGCAATACTCAGTGTTTTGACCGCACTGGTTTTGTCGTTGTGGTTAGGACCAACATTAATTCGTCGTTTGCAGCGTTTGCAAATAGGGCAAACGGTACGGGACGACGGTCCGGAAAGTCATTTAGTAAAAAGTGGTACGCCGACTATGGGCGGCGTATTGATACTGGCAGCGGTTCTGGGTTCCTCACTACTCTGGGCTGACTTAGATAACCGTTATGTCTGGGTCGTTCTAATGGTTATTACCGGCTTTGGTATTGTCGGCTTTGTCGATGATTATCGCAAAGTTGTACGCAAAGATCCGAAGGGGCTAATCGCTAAATGGAAGTATTTCTGGCAGTCGGTCATTGCCAGTGTGGCTGCCGTTTACCTCTACTGGAGCAGTACTCAGGGCGCTGAAACCGCTCTTCTCGTTCCATTCTTTAAGGACGTTATGCCGCAGTTGGGCATGCTCTATATGCTCATGGCCTATTTTGTCATTGTCGGCACCAGTAATGCCGTCAATTTAACTGACGGCCTGGACGGTCTGGCCATTATGCCAACCATTATGGTGGCTGCTGCACTGGGTATTTTCGCCTACGTGTCCGGCAATGTGAACTTTGCTGAATATCTGCAAATTCCTTATTTGCCACTGACCGCTGAATTGTTGGTCGTGTGCACCGCTATTGTTGGAGCGGGTCTCGGATTTCTCTGGTTCAATACTTATCCTGCGCTTGTATTTATGGGCGACGTGGGTTCTCTGGCCTTAGGTGCTGCACTTGGCATTATCGCGATATTGGTTCGGCAGGAGCTGGTGCTGTTCATTATGGGTGGTGTGTTTGTTATGGAAACCTTATCGGTGATGCTGCAGGTGGGTTCCTACAAATTGAGAGGCAAACGAGTTTTTCGAATGGCTCCAATTCATCACCATTACGAATTAAAAGGATGGCCAGAACCGCGGGTAATCGTGCGTTTCTGGATATTGTCACTCATTTTTGTGCTGATAGGACTCGCAACCTTGAAGTTGCGTTAAAAAATAATGACTAAAATAGCCTGGCAGAATACAAAACACATTGTTGTCCTTGGTCTTGGAAAGACCGGGGTGTCTGTGCTGCGCTATTTACAACATAAACGGCAGCAGGATCAGAAGCTTGCCGAGATCAAAATTCAGGTTTTTGATTCGCGTGAAAACCCTCCTGGCCTGGAAGAAGCAAAACAAATACTGGGAGATGCTGAACTGCTTAACCGGCATTGGGAATTAGAAGACACGCTGGCGGCCGACTTAATTATTGCCAGTCCGGGTATCGATTTACGTGAAGACCCAATCGTTTTGGCGCGTGATGCAGATATTCCGATTGTTGGTGATGTTGAGCTGTTTGCGCAAGAATCAAAATTGCCGATAGTAGCGGTAACTGGCTCTAATGGAAAATCCACAGTAACTCGCATGGTCGAGTTTGTTGCTAAGCAATGCGGCAAAAATGTGGCTGCAGCCGGCAATATAGGCGTACCAGTACTCGACTTGCTGCTGCAGGAGCAGCACCCCGATGCTGTAATACTGGAGCTTTCCAGTTTTCAGTTGGAATCAGTTTCCAGCTTGAAACTTAAAGCGGCGGCACTTATGAATATTAGTGCCGATCATATGGATCGTTACTGCACTCTGGATGAATATGTAAAAGCTAAGCAACGCATTTTCACTCATGCAAAAACCTGGATACTGAACCGTCAGCAGCAGGATACCTGGCCACACCCGGTTACGGGAAAATTAATGACCTTCGGTAATGACTCGCATCCCAAACACTTTGGTTTGCTGTCTGGAAATATCGACCGTGTCAGTGGGCCGGTTGCCGTGACTTTCGATGGCAGTGTTGTACTGCGGGCAGATCAATTGCAACTCCAGGGCATTCATAACCTGGTGAATGTGCAGGCAGCTCTGGCTTTGTGTCAGGCAATAGATATTGATATTGAAGCTGCGGTTCGTGCGGTAAAAGAGTTTAAAGGTCTGCCGCACCGCTGTGAATTAGTCAGTGACAATGAGGGCGTGCTCTGGGTTAACGATTCAAAAGCCACAAATATCGGTGCTACTGCTGCCGCGGTTGAGGGGCTGAGACCAATGATAAACGGGCGTTTACTGCTAATAGCGGGTGGGGTCGGCAAAGGAGCAGACTTCCGTGAGCTGCAGTCGACCCTGGAGCGGGTCGATATTCTCTTAACCATAGGTGAAGATGGTCCCCGCATTGGTCAGTTGTTTAACGGTTCACGGCAGGTAAAAAGTTTACAGCAGGCCGTGGAGCTAGCGGCATCTTTAGTGCAAACCGGCGACATGGTGCTGTTATCGCCTGCGTGTGCGAGCTTCGATCAGTTTCAGAACTTCGAGCATCGGGGCGACAGTTTCCGTCATGCAGTGGAGGCGCTTTATGTCAACAGTGCGTGAAGAACAGTTAAATCTTGAGATACCGGCTTCCGATGTCGGTAGTCGTTGGCAAAAGCTGATTAACTGGTTTCAACCAAAAGCCAGTCAGCCACTGTACGACCGTATGCTGTTTACCCTGGCAATGGCGTTGCTGGCTTTTGGCTTTGTTATGGTCACGTCTGCGTCTTTACCTACGGCAGACCGGTTAACGGGGAATCCGTTCCATTTTGCCATTCGTCACGGCATTTATATTCTGATTAGTTTAGCCGTTATGCTGGCGACTTTACGGGTACCGGCGAATAGCTGGAATCAACAGAGCGGTAAGTTGTTGTTGCTCGGCTTGATTATGCTGTTAATGGTTTTAGTTGTGGGATATGAAGTTAACGGTGCACAACGCTGGATAAAAGTCGGGCCAATTACTTTTCAGGCGGCAGAGGTCGCTAAACTTTTCTTCTGTATTTATATGGCCAGTTATTTGTCCCGCAGGGAAGACGAAGTCAGAGAAGCGACTAAAGGCTTTATAAAACCTCTGGCGCTGTTGTTTATTGCTGCAGTGCTTTTATTAATGCAGCCGGATTTCGGAACCGTGGTTGTCTTGTCGGCAACAACCGTCGCCATGCTGTTTTTAGCTGGCGCTAGATTGTGGCAGTTTTTTGCTGTGTTCATTACCTGCGTACTGGCATTAATTTTACTGATCATCGTTGAGCCTTACCGGATGCAGCGTCTGCTCACCTTCCTGGAACCGGAGAAGGACCCATTCGGTGCCGGATATCAGTTAATGCAGTCGCTTATTGCCTTTGGGCAAGGCCACTTTAGCGGCGCCGGTTTGGGTAATAGCATTCAAAAATTACAATACCTACCCGAAGCACATACTGACTTTATTATGGCTGTTGTTGCCGAGGAACTAGGTTTTCTTGGCGTGCTGGCGGTTATTGCAACCGTATTAATGTTGGTATGGCGAGCTTTAATTATTGGCCGTCGCTGCTTAATGCAGGAGCAACGTTACGGCGGTTATCTGGCTTATGGTATCGGTATTTGGTTTAGTATCCAGGCCTTTGTGAATATCGGTGTTGCGTCCGGTGCATTACCAACTAAGGGACTGACACTGCCTTTGGTGAGCTACGGTGGTAACAGCCTGATCATATCGGCTCTGGCCGTTGGGCTGTTGTTACGCATAGACCATGAACGTCGGATGCTGGGTCGCAAAGTGGCACCGCGCGGAGGTGCCGAATGAACAAAGTTTTGATAGCAGCAGCCGGCACCGGTGGTCATATTTTTCCGGCCTTAGCCGTAGCAGAACAAATGCGCGACAACGGCTGGCAAGTTGACTGGCTGGGTACGCAGGAAGGTCGTTTAGAAAGTCGGGTGATTCCGGCAGCTAACTTCCCTTTACACAGCATTAGCATGACTGGAGTTCGCGGTCATGGGCTGAAAAGAAAGCTGTTCATGCCATTCACTTTGGCGAAAGCCGTGCTGCAATGTCGACGCTTGCTGAAAACACTACAGCCACAGGTAGTGGCAACCTTTGGCGGCTATGTCTGCGCCCCAATGGGGTTAGCTGCGAAACTGCTGGGCATCCCCTTAGTGGTGCACGAACAAAATGCCATACCGGGCATGACCACCCGGTTGTTAGCCCCCAGAGCAAACAAAGTTATGTTGGGGCTACCGGTTGCTCTCCCGCAATGGCAACAGTACCCGGTTGTTGGTAACCCTCTGCGCAAGGGGTTATTGGCACAAGCGGCTGAACAGACAGAAAAATCAAGTACAGACGGAGCCTTGAATATATTGGTGGTTGGCGGAAGTTTAGGTGCGCAGGTATTGAACGAAGCCGTGCCGGAAGCCGTCAAAGCATTAGAAGGTGTTGAACTTAATGTCCTGCACCAATGTGGTGCTGAGCGTGAGGCAACAACTGAAAAGGCTTACTTAGGTGCATCAGTGCTTAAAACGCTGAAAGTCACCGAATTTATTGAAGATATGGGCGACGCTTTTAAAAATGCTGATTTGGTTATTTGTCGCGCTGGCGCATTAACCATATCTGAGTTGGCGGTAATGGGCGTAGCGTCCATTCTGGTGCCATTGCCACACGCTGTGGATGACCACCAAAGCGCCAATGCGAAAGTTTTAGAAAGCCGTGGTGCGGCAGTTTTATTGCCGCAAACTGAAGTAGTGGAAGGCGCATTGAAACAACAGTTAAAACGTTTATTGCATGACAGACAACAACTGTGGACAATGGCGCGTTTCGCTCGCCAGTGTGCGATGCCAGAGGCAACGCAACGACTGGTGAATGAATGTATGGAATATAGACAGAGCGATGACTAGCATGACCGCAACCAACGCACAGCCATTTACTATTGTGAACGTCCCGGAAATGCGCCGGGTACAGCGAATCCATTTCGTTGGTATCGGTGGTGCAGGCATGGCCGGTATTGCCGAGGTTCTGTTAAATCAGGGCTATCAGATTTCGGGTTCGGATATTGCCGAAAACGCCAATACTGATCGTTTACGTTGCCTTGGAGCGACGGTGATTCTGGGGCATATGGCCAACAATATCGAAGGCGCCAGTGTGGTTGTGGTATCCAGTGCAATAAAAGCGGATAACGCTGAGCTGGTAGCTGCACACCAGTTGCGGGTGCCGGTGGTACGTCGTGCAGAAATGCTGGCCGAGCTTATGCGTTTTCGCCATGGTATTGCGGTAGCCGGTACACACGGCAAAACAACGACCACGTCATTGGTTGCGAGTATTTTTGCCGAAGCCGATCGCGATCCCACTTTTGTTATTGGTGGTTTGCTCAATAGTGCCGGTTCGAATGCTCGTTTAGGTAACAGTAAGTACCTCATTGCAGAAGCCGATGAAAGCGATGCGTCGTTTCTGCATTTACAACCGATGGTTGCGATAGTGACGAATATCGAAGCAGACCATATGGACACCTACGAAGGTGATTTCAATAAGCTGCTGGACACCTATGTTGAATTTTTGCATAACCTGCCGTTTTACGGTTTAGCTGTTATGTGTGTCGATGACCCTGTCGTATCTGATCTAATACCACGACTCGGCCGTCAGACCATGACCTACGGCTTTAGCGAAGCCGCTGATGTACGAGCAATAGATTATAAACAAACCGCCAGTGAGAGCTGCTTTACTATTTTACGCAAAGGGCTGAAACCACTTGACGTGTGTCTTAATCTGCCGGGTAAGCACAATGTGTTGAATGCTCTGGCCGCAGTAGCTGTAGCAACAGATGAAGGAATTAACGACGAAGCCATTAAGTCAGCATTGAATAAATTTGAAGGTATTGGCCGTCGTTTTCAGCATTACGGTAACTTTGCCATCTCAGATAAAGAGTCGAATAAAGAGCCGGGTGAAGTGATGCTGGTTGATGATTATGGTCACCATCCTTCAGAAGTTGCTGCCACTATTCAGGCGGCGCGGGAAGGTTGGCCTGAGCGTCGTTTGGTAATGGCATTTCAACCGCACCGTTATTCGCGCACCCGGGATTTATACGAAGACTTCGTTAACGTGCTGTCGCAGGTTGACGTATTACTGATGCTGGAAGTTTACAGTGCCGGGGAAACGCCGGTAAGCGGTGCCGATAGTCGCTCATTATGTCGTTCCATTCGTCAGCGCGGGCAGATAGACCCGGTTTATGTGGCAACCGTGGATGATATGCCGGAAGTTCTTGAATCGGTGCTTGCTCCGGGAGATTTGCTGTTAACGCAGGGCGCTGGAAATATCGGCGCATTGGCCAAGCGAATTGCAACTGAGGTGTTGAGTCATGAAAGCTAATGCCTTTGGTAAAGTGGCCGTCATGCTGGGCGGTACGTCGGCTGAGCGCGATGTTTCGCTGAAATCCGGAATGGCGGTATTAAAAGGCCTGGTTGCGAAAGGCATCGATGCACACGCATTTGACCCGGCGGCGCATAGCTTGCAGGAGCTTGTGGAGCAAAAGTTTGATCGCGTATTTATCGCTTTGCATGGCCGCGGCGGTGAAGATGGCAGCATGCAGGGGGCATTGCAAATACTGGAAATGCCATACACCGGCAGTGATGTTCTGGGCTGTGCGCTGGGTATGGATAAAGTGCGTTGTAAACAAATTTGGCATTCACTGGGTCTGCCAACCGCCAATTGGCGGGTGGTAACGCAAGCTGAAATAGAGCAAGTGAACGTGGAAGCTATGTTGCAGGAGCTCGGTGGCCGGGTGATTGTAAAACCAGCACGTGAAGGCTCCTCTATAGGTATGAGCATTGCCGATAACGGGCGAAGCCTGGCTTTAGCCTTGCAGCATGCGGCACAGTTTGACGACGACCTTTTGGTCGAACAGTGGGTTGAAGGTGCGGAGTATACCATTGGCATACTGGAAGGTAAGGCATTACCGGTTATTCGACTGCAAACGCCACATGAGTTTTATGATTTTGAAGCCAAGTATCAGGCAAATGATACCCAGTATCACTGTCCTGCAGGGCTAAGTGAAGATGACGAAGCAAGTTTGCGAATGTTGGCTGAACGCGCTTTCGCGGCCATAGGAGGTAGTGGCTGGGGACGTATCGATGTGATGCGCAATAACGCGGGTGAGTGGTTTTTGTTAGAGGCAAATACGGTACCGGGAATGACAGAAAAAAGCCTGGTACCTATGGCGGCAAAAGTTGCTGGTTTACAGTTTAATGACTTAGTGGAGCGCATTTTAGCGCAAACGCTGGAGCGCTAACGATGGCTGCTGAACAGCGCCTGCGCTCAGTCAACTTTTGGTCAGGTGTGGTGGTGTTATGCCTGACTATTGCGGGGGCACTGGTTGGTATCTATCAGTTAAACGAAGTGCTGACAGACGAACAGCAAGTACCGCTGGCTGAATTAAGTGTTCAAGGCGAGTTGCATTATACCGCCAGCGAAGAGGTTAGGCAGGCATTGACAGCAGAGCCGTTAGGAAGCTTTTTTACGGCCGATGTGGATGATTTAAGGCGTCGGGTAGAGCAGTTGCCGTGGGTGCAAAAGGTCTCTATTCGCAAGGTTTGGCCGGATAAGTTGTCGGTTTATGTGACGGAGCACAAACCCGTGGCCATGTGGAACGGCGATCGACTTATCAATCAGCATCAGGAAGTTTTCCGGGCTGATATAACGAGAGCTGACAGCAGTTTGCCACAGTTGTTCGGTCCGGAGAACGCGGTGAAAGAGACCTGGAAGGAATTTAACCGGGTACAGCAAATGCTGGAGGTTAATGGCTTTCAGATAAGAGCGTTGAGATTAACCGAACGCTTTGCTGTCAACGTGGTTCTGGCACAGGGAATTGAAATTAAGTTAGGGCGCGAAGCCACATTAGAGAGAATTAAGCGGTTTATCGATGTGTTTCCCAGCATCGTTGAGCACGAAAAAAGTAAAAACAACGAAATCGATACTGTGGATTTACGATATGACACCGGGGCTGCAGTGGCCTGGCGTGAAGCAAAAAGTGAGAGTTAGACGGTTATGTCGAAAACATCGGAACACAATATGGTTGTAGGTCTGGATATAGGCACCAGCAAAGTGACTGCACTTATAGGTGAGTTATTACCTGATAATGAGATCAGTGTTGTTGGCGTTGGCACGGCTACGTCGCGTGGCATGGACAAAGGTGGTGTGAATGACCTTAATCTGGTTGTGCAATCGGTACAGCGTGCTGTGGATGAAGCCGAATTAATGGCTGATTGCCGCGTGGCATCGGTGTATTTGAACATTTCCGGACGTCATATTTCCTGTCAGAACGAAAGTGGCATGGTACCGATTAACGAAGCTGAAGTGACTCAGGATGATGTCGACAGCGTGATTCACGCCGCGCAGTCAGTGCCTATTGCAAAGGAACGTCGTATTTTACACGTCTTGCCGCAGGAGTACGTCATTGACTCACAGGAAAGTATCCGCAGCCCAATAGGCATGTCCGGTGTCCGTATGGAGTCGAAAGTGCACATTATTACCTGTGCCAACGATATGGCGAAGAATATTATAAAAGCGGTTGAGCGTTGCGGACTGTCGGTGGATAAACTGATTTTCTCGGCGTTAGCATCAAGTATATCGGTATTAACCGATGACGAAAAAGATTTAGGCGTGGCGCTGGTCGATTTAGGCGGCGGTACCATTGATATTTGTATATACGCGGGCGGTGTATTGCGTCATACCGCGGTAATTCCGGCGGCGGGTAATCAGGTTACCAGTGACATTGCCAAGATATTCCGTACGCCGACCAACCACGCGGAAGAAATTAAGACCAAGCACGCTTGTGCGCTGCGGCAAATGGTCAGCATGGAAGATACCATTGAGGTGCCTTCGGTGGGTGGCCGCCCATCGCGGGTAATGTCGCGTCATACGCTGGCCGAAGTGGTTGAGCCGCGTTATCAGGAACTGTTTGAGCTGGTCAGGGATGAAATTCAGCAAAGTGGTTTAGACGAGCAAATTGCAGCTGGTGTTGTTATTACCGGCGGTAGCGCAAAAATGGAAGGCTGCGTAGATTTTGCCGAAGAAATTTTTCAAATGCCGGTTCGTATCGGCGTTCCTCTGGGTATGAAAGGCCTAAGAGATTACGTCGAAGATCCGGTTTATGCCACAGCGGTGGGACTGTTACGGTATGGGCAGGAAGATGCCGCTGTGTCACAAAAAGAAAGCTCTAAAACTGACGTGATCGGACTCTGGCAAAAAGTGCAGAGTTGGTTCAAAGGTGAGTTTTAACTTGGGGTAGCACGTTAAAAGCAGGTAGGGAGAATTATTATGTTCGAACTGATGGACAATTATGAAAGCGAAGCCGTCATTAAGGTGATTGGCGTCGGTGGTGGTGGCGGAAACGCTGTCCAGCACATGGTGAAAGAATCAATTGAAGGTGTGCAGTTTATTGCAGCCAATACCGATGCGCAGGCTCTGCGTAATCATACGGCAGATGTCACCATTCAATTAGGACAGGACATCACTAAAGGTCTTGGCGCTGGCGCCAACCCGGAAGTGGGTCGTCAGTCGGCAGAAGAGGACCGCGAAAATATCAGAGTCCACTTAGAAGGTGCTGATATGGTCTTTATTGCAGCTGGCATGGGCGGTGGTACCGGAACCGGTGCAGCACCTGTGGTTGCTGAAGTTGCCAAAGAACTGGGTATTCTGACCGTTGCGGTTGTGACCAAGCCTTTCCCGTTTGAAGGGAAAAAGCGTATGGCCGTAGCCGACGAAGGCATTAACGCACTGGCACAAAGTGTCGACTCGTTAATTACCATACCAAACGAGAAGTTGCTTAAGGTTATGGGTCGTGGAACCAGCTTGCTGGACGCCTTTAGCGCGGCAAACAACGTATTGTTGGGCGCGGTTCAGGGCATTGCCGAGCTGATTACTCGTCCGGGTCTTATTAACGTCGACTTTGCTGACGTTCGCGCGGTAATGAAAGAAATGGGTACCGCCATGATGGGTACCGGTGTGGCCAGCGGTGAAGACCGTGCGCAGGAAGCTGCGGAAATGGCCATTAACAGCCCGTTACTGGAAGACATCGACTTGTCTGGTGCTCGTGGCGTGTTGATTAACGTGACTGCCGGCATGGACATGAGTATTGAAGAACTGGACACCGTAGGTAATACGGTTAAAGCCTTTGCTTCAGATAACGCTACGGTGATCGTGGGTACGGTTATCGATACTGAAATGTCTGATGAGCTGCGCGTAACTGTTGTCGCTACAGGTATTGGCGCTGAACGTAAGCCCGATATCTCGTTGGTGAATAATACCAATCAGACAGCGCCTAAGCGTGAACCGCAACCGGCTTATCGGAGTAATGATATAGACCGCGGCGGTGCAGCACCTCGTTACGAGGAGCAGGAAGAGCTGCAACCGGAGGCAAAAGCGGAACCAAAACGTCAGCCCGCTGCCAAAGCTAAACAGGATAAAGAACTCGATTACCTGGATATTCCGGCTTTTTTGCGAAAACAGGTCGACTAAATTGACGTAACGCTTGATAAGTATGCGTAAAATTTGATCGAACCATGACAAATGTCGTATAATCTGCGGCCGCTTTGGCTTTAGCCATGGCGAACCGAATATAAAGGTAGGTGAACAAGTACCATGATTAAGCAACGTACATTACAGCAAGCGATATCAACCACTGGTGTTGGGCTGCACAAAGGCAATAAAGTAAACCTTACTTTACGTCCTGCGCCGGCTAATACCGGTTTGATATTCCGTCGTGTGGACCTTGATCCTGTGGTGGATATTCCAGCACGGGCCGACTGGGTGCGTGATACGCAGCTGTGTACCTGTCTTATCAATGAGGAAAACGTTCGCGTTTCTACCGTCGAGCATTTGCTCGCTGCGCTGGCCGGCGTTGGAATTGATAATGCGATTATCGAAGTCGATTCGCATGAAATTCCAATTATGGACGGCAGTTCGCACCCGTTTGTTTACCTGCTACAAAGCGCGGGCATTGAAGAGCAGTCAGCAGCGAAGAAGTTCATCCGGATCAAACAGCCGGTACGTGTCGAAGACGGTGATAAGTGGGCGGAACTGCTACCCCACGATGGTTTCCGTATCGACTTTGCTATCGACTTTGAACACCCGGCTATCGCAGACACAGGCCAGACCGTCAGTATCGACTTTAGCGCTAATGCTTTTATCAAAGAAATTAGCCGTGCTCGTACCTTTGGCTTTATGAAAGACATTGAGTATTTACGGGAAAATAACCTGGCATTAGGCGGCAGTTTTGATAACGCTGTTGTGCTGGATGAATTCCGCATTCTGAACAGTGACGGTTTGCGTTACGACGATGAATTCGTAAAACACAAAATGTTGGATGCTATTGGTGATTTGTACATGGGTGGCCACAGTATTTTAGGTCACCTGCGTGCTTACAAGTCAGGGCATGCGCTGAATAACCAGCTATTACAGGCATTGTTAGCGCAGCAGTCAGCATGGGAGTTTGTGACCTTTGACGAAGAGCAGGCTACTGCGCCTATCGCTTTTTGGTCACCAGCAACCACCACAGCTTAATCTTTATCGTTGGCGGTAAACTTTGCCGCCAACGCTTTTAATTCCGACTTCAACGGCTCATCACACCCCTCAGCCATTGTCATTAGGCGTTCTGCGCTGCTCGAACCTTTCTGGTTTTTAATACTTTTCTCAAAACTGTTCATTGACGGAGACACCTTAATTGAAAGGCTCTGTACCGGGACCGTCGCATTGTGGCGAAAATGCGTTATAATGGCCGCTTGCTGAAGTTTTAGCCTGGTTGCCCAGCTACCGTTATCCACCTGAATGATCATTTGACCATCGCGGATATTCAGCAATTGGCAGTGTTGACTGGTATTTTTATCAACGCATTGTTGAAACAATTGTTGCCAATGCGAAAGTTGGGCGGCAAACTGTGCATAATGTCGTAATGTTGACGACAAGGTTTTTTGACCTGAACGAAGCCATTCTGATGGTGTTTTCGGATGTCGTGACATAATTGCGTAGTAGGCAAATATTAAGAGAGTTCGGATGAGTTTATCAGTCTTTTATCGAGGCTCCAAAATACGTTTTCGTATTCGGTTAAGTCGACGTCGATTTTTTTCCTTTGTCGGTATTGCTGCCTTTATTGGTCTTGCTAGCTGGCAGCCATGGCAGTATCAGGGTATTGACCCTGCGGTGGCACAGAACAAAATCACGGAAGAGCAGAAAAAGCTTGTTTTACAAGAGCAAGCACTAAAAGAGTTAAAAGAAGACACTCAGAAACGTCTGGGTGCTATGACGGTGTATCTGGGTGAATTAAGAGCTCAAATGCGTCGTCTGGACGCGTTAGGTGAGCGTTTAGCCGGGGTAGCTAATCTCGATAACGGCGAGTTCAACTTTAATCAGGAGCTGCCTATTGGTGGCCCCGAGGTAGAAGTTGCTGAGCTCCCGCATAGCTCTGGCACGGACGTCATTACTGAAATTGAAGGTATGCTGTCGCAGATCTCTGACAAACAAAAACAGCTATCGCTACTTGAATCTGTGATGATGAATCACCAACTTACTAATGACGCTTATATTGCGGGTCGTCCCATCTCAGATGGCTGGCTGTCGTCGCAATACGGTGTCCGTAAAGACCCTTTTAATGGCACACCCGCTATGCATAAGGGCTTAGATTTTGCTAGTTATAATGAAGAGGTCAAAATTATTGCGACCGGCGCAGGTGTCGTTACCTGGGCTGGCGACAGATACGGTTATGGCGCATTGGTCGAAATTGACCATGGCGGTGGTTTAAAAACACGCTACGGACACAATGATAAGCTATCGGTGTCTGTAGGGGATGTTGTCACCCGTGGTCAACAAATCGCTGAAATGGGTAGCAGTGGTCGTTCGACCGGCCCACACGTTCATTACGAAGTGTTGCGTAACGGCCGTCAAATTGACCCTAATCAGTTTGTGTATCGTAAAGCTGACCCAAAATAACTCGGTAAATTATTTAGAACGTAGGCGGTACTTTAGGTACCGCTTTTGTTGTTCAGGAAAGTAACACAGGATAAATCAATCTCATGCTAGGCAGTCTGTTTCGAAAAGTATTTGGTAGTCGCAACGATCGCATTCTCAAAACTATGAAGAAAGACGTTGAGCGAATTAATTTGCTGGAACCCGAGTTTGAAGCGTTAAGTGATGCCGAGCTAAAAGAGAAAACCGCTGAATTTCGCAAGCGTCTGAACGATGGTGAGCGCATAGAGAAAATTTTACCCGAAGCCTTTGCTACCGTTCGTGAAGCCAGCAGACGTGTTTTCGGGATGCGTCACTTCGATGTACAGCTTATTGGCGGTATGGTACTGAACGATAACCGCATAGCAGAAATGAAAACGGGTGAAGGTAAAACGCTGACAGCGACCTTACCGGCTTACCTTAATGCGTTACCGGGTAAAGGCGTTCACATTATTACGGTGAACGATTACCTGGCCAAGCGTGATGCTGAATTCAACCAACCATTATTTGACTTCCTTGGGTTGACCGTAGCGTTCAACATTCCGGGCATGGCGCCTGAAGACAAGAAAGCGGCTTATCAGGCCGACATTACTTACGGTACCAATAACGAGTTTGGTTTTGATTACCTGCGCGACAATATGGCCTTTGCGCCACAGGACAGGGTTCAGCGCGAATTAAACTACGCTTTGGTCGATGAAGTCGACTCAATTCTGATTGATGAAGCCCGTACGCCGCTGATTATTTCCGGTCCGGCTGAAGACAGTTCAGAAATGTACCGCAAAATGAATGAGCTGGTTCCACACTTGGTTCGTCAGGAAAAAGAAGACACTGAAGAAGAACAAGGCGACGGCGACTTTACCATTGATGAAAAAGCCAAGCAGCTGCATCTTACCGAACACGGTCAGGAACACATTGAAGAGCTGCTGAAAGAGAAAGGCATGCTGGACGCTGATGATTCGCTATACTCAGCCGCTAATATCAGTTTACTGCACCATATCAATGCTGCTTTACGCGCTCATCATCTATTTCAAAAAGATGTGGATTACATCATCAAAGACGACAAGGTTGTCATTGTCGATGAACATACAGGACGTACAATGGAAGGTCGCCGTTGGTCTGAAGGTCTGCATCAGGCAGTAGAAGCCAAAGAAGGCGTGCCAATTCAGAACGAAAACCAGACATTGGCATCTATTACCTTCCAGAATTATTTCCGTCTATACAACAAGCTAGCCGGTATGACCGGTACAGCCGATACTGAAGCCTTCGAGTTCCAGTCTATTTATGGTCTGGAGACCATTGTACTGCCAACCAACAAACCAATGGTTCGTGATGACAGAGCCGATCTTATTTATCTGACCACACTGGAAAAATACGAAGCTATAGCCGAAGACATTGAAGAGTGTCGTAAGCAGAAGCGCCCGGTGCTGGTGGGTACGGTTTCTATTGAAAACTCTGAGCTTTTGTCACAGTTGCTGAAGAAAAAGAAAATTCCTCATGCGGTACTGAACGCTAAATTCCACGAACACGAAGCCGACATTATTGCTCAGGCAGGCCGTCCGGGAACGGTGACCATTGCGACCAACATGGCCGGACGTGGTACCGATATCGTTCTGGGCGGAAGCTGGATGGCTGAAGTTGAAAAGCTGGAAGAACCATCTAACGATAAAATCGAGAAAATAAAGCAAGACTGGCAGAAACTGCATGATGCCGTAATTGAAGCTGGCGGTTTGCACATTATTGGTACTGAGCGCCATGAGTCGCGTCGTATCGATAACCAGTTACGCGGTCGTGCTGGTCGTCAGGGTGACCCGGGTTCATCGCGTTTCTATTTGTCGCTGGAAGATCCACTTATGCGGATTTTCGCTTCGGATCGCATTGGAACCATGATGAAACGTCTGGGTATGAAAGAAGGCGAAGCCATTGAACACCCTTGGGTAACGCGAGCTATTGAAAATGCGCAACGTAAGGTGGAAGGACGTAACTTTGATGTCCGTAAACAATTGCTTGAGTATGACGATGTAGCCAACGATCAGCGTAGTGTTGTCTATGACCAGCGTAATGAATTGCTGGACGAAGGTGATATCTCTGAAACCATCGTTGCGATACGTGACGACGTGATCAATTCAGTGATCAGCGAGTACGTTCCGCCTCAGTCTCTGGCTGAGCTCTGGGACTTAAAAGGTTTGGAAGAGCGTCTGCGTGGTGACTTCCACATCGAGCTGCCACTACAGCAATGGCTGGACGAAGAAGAGCATTTCCATGAGGAAGTGTTGCGGGAGCGGGTACTGGAAGAGCTGGTTAAAGCTTACCAGGAAAAAGAAGAGATGGTGGGGCCTGAAGTGCTGCGCCGCTTCGAAAAATCCATCATGTTGCAAAGCCTTGACCAGCACTGGAAAGAACACTTAGCAGCAATGGATCATCTGCGTCAGGGTATTCACCTACGTGGTTATGCTCAGAAAAACCCGAAACAAGAATACAAAAAAGAGGCTTTTGAACTCTTTACCGAGATGCTGGAAGCCCTGAAACTCGACGTTGTGACTATTCTGAGCAAGGTGAAAGTACGAGCTCAGGAAGATGTGGACGCAGTAGATGAACAACGTAAAGCAGCCGATAGCGCGCCACGTGAGTTCCGCCATGAGCAAAGTGGCCCGGCAGCTGAAGAGCCTCAGAAAAACACTGATAATGCTCAGGGACAACCGGTTCGTAAAGGCGCAAAAGTGGGGCGTAACGAGCCATGCCCTTGTGGGTCAGGCAAAAAATATAAACATTGTCACGGTAAACTATAGGTTTTTATGGAGACCCAAAAATCGCCTGCTGTCCATGTGGCAGTAGGCGTGATTGAAAATGAACAGGGCGAAATTTTTATCGCTCAACGTCATCCTGAACAACATCAGGGTGGTAAGTGGGAATTCCCCGGCGGTAAAGTCGAAGCTGGCGAGAATGTTCAACAAGCATTGCAGCGCGAACTAAAAGAAGAGTGCGGTATTGATGTGACCGACATGGCTCCATTAACCGTCATAGAGCATCAGTACAAAGATAAGCGAGTTTTACTCGATGTCTGGTGGGTGCTTTCATACAGCGGTGAAGCGCGTCAGTTAGAAGGTCAGGACTGGTGTTGGGTTGATAAAAACCAGCTGGATGCATTCCAGTTTCCGGAAGCTAATCAACCCATTGTCGAATGCATTATGCAGTCATTGAACGCTTATTAGTACAGCAACTCGTACTCTAATGGCTACTACCTGAACTAATAATCTGATTCTTCGTTGTTATAGTCGTCGTTAGCTATGACAACTGGCTCGCCCGGGATGCTTTTTTCCTCGTTTGCCCATTCACCTAAATCAATCAGCTTGCATCGCTCACTGCAAAAAGGTCTGGCAGGGGATTTTTCTGACCACTCTACCTTAGTCTGGCAGGTTGGGCAGTTAACACTAATACTCATGGACTACACCTTGCTAGTTCAAATTCAATATCGTGCAGGGATGTTTCTTTGCTCTCCCCGGGTAAAGGCATGAATCGTACCGTAAATCGCTGCCGATGCCCACTGATGACCGGATAAATCTTGGCAGAGCGGGGGACCTTAATTCGCAGCATGGCAAGCAGTTGCTCTGAACTTTCCTGCAGGAAACCATTTTGCAATTGTATTGGCGCAAAAACGGATTGCTCGCGTAATAATGTCAGTTTTAAGGTAATAGCCAGTTCAACAAAAGCCAGTGTCTGACTCCAGCTTTCACATTGTTGCCGCTTTTCTTCAGCAGACTGACTTAACCATAAATGTAGCTGAGGTAATTCAAATAAGCCGCTCATGCCCGGCTGGCTGAATCGCTGGCGTATACTCGTTAGCAGTGCATCGTCTTTGAGTTGGCGCAAGTACTTTGGAATATCCTGAAGCGTGTTGATGCAATGCTCAATTTCATTAATGGTTCTTCGCAATGCATCGCGGTCAACATCGGGGTGCTCTTCCCATTTTTGTAAACGCTGTTTGTCGAGCTCTAAGTCTTTCGTCAGTTCGGTACGGATGTCACAGCGCTCAAGTAGTTCGGTGACAGCAAACAGGGCGTTAAAAAAGGGTTCAGCCTGTTCATCAAAACAGACTCGGCTGGCTTTTAACTGTTCGAAGCCATGTTCTAAACGCAAATAAGTTCGCATACGCTCCTGAAGCGGATATTCATAGAGAATGTTGTCGTTATCAGTAGATGTCATGCGATTGCCGATTGTTGAACTCTGTTGCTATGATAGCGGATTACTCTTCCTGTGCAACGGTTGCCGCAAGATAGCGCTGATGCAGTTGGTTAACTTGCCGACGTAATTGGTCGATACTGCCCTCGTTATTCAGAATATCATCCGCTTTGCGAAGTCGTGTCTCACGACTCAGCTGAGCTTTCATTATTGCCTCAACTTCTTCTTTTGGACTCTCGTCGCGCTGAATGGTTCTTTGCAGTTGCAATTCTTCCGGAACATCCACGACTAATACCCGCTGGCAGTACTTATCTAAATTATTTTCCAGTAACAGCGGCGCTGATAAAATTACATAGGGTGAGCTGGCCTGTACCAGTTGAGTCAGAATTTCCTCACGTATGGCTGGGTGCAACAAGCTGTTCAACCAGTCTTTTTCTGCAGGGTCAGAGAATACTTTTTGGCGTAGCGCTTTGCGATCAAGCTCGCCTTTGTCGGTTAGCAGATCTCGACCGAAATGTTCTGCAATTGCTCGCAGGCAGGGGGTGCCCGGCATTACCACCTGACGGGACACAATATCGGCATCGATCACGGTTATGCCCAATTTTTCAAACTCAGCTGTGGCTGCCGACTTTCCGCTACCGATACCACCGGTTACACCAACTACATAGGTCATACTCAAGTTCCCCCTAACCAATGCCAGTAGCTGAACAACAGCTCCATACCATAGAAATAACTCAGCAGGCCTCCGCCGATTAGAAAAGGCCCAAAAGGTATGGGTTGAGAGCGGCTTTGCCGGCGTAACATAATCAGGCCTATTACGGCTCCGCAAACCGAGCTGGCAAGAATTGTGACCGGCAACAGAGTCGCGCCGGTAAAAGCGGTGATAGCTGCCAGCAGTTTAAAGTCACCATAGCCCATACCTTCTTTGCCGGTGATAAGCTTATAGGCCCAGAACACGCTCCAAAGGCTAAGATAACCCGCTGCGGCACCAATAATTGCGGAGGTTGGAGTCATGTCACTTAAGTCAGAGATAGACCAGAGCAAAGCCACCCAGAGTAAAGGGTAAGTGAGCTGATCGGGCAGTAACTGATGACGCCAGTCAATGACGAACAGGCAAATTAATAACGAAAAGACCGTAGCATATACCAGCGCTGGCAGAGTGAAGCCGAAATACCAGCCTATTATGCCAAACGCCAGGCAACTGATAATTTCAACCAGCCAGTAGGTAACCGGAATGCGAGTTTGACAATGGCGGCAGCGTGCGCGCAAAACCAGATAACTCAACAGCGGAATATTATCGTACCAGGCAATAGAGGCCTTGCATTCAGGGCAATGGGAACCCGGAAACGCGATGGAAAAGCGGTCCTGTTTGGTTACCGGCGTTCCGTTCATTTCGGCACATTCGCGCTGCCATTGGCGTTCCAGCTGTATTGGTAGCCGGGTGATCACTACATTCAGGAAGCTCCCAATAACAGCTCCCAGCACCAGCGCGACCATCAATGTCGGTATTGATCCGGCAGCAAGCAAGTATTCCATACTTCTATTCCTTAGTTATTGAAACTGCTGCCCCATAGAAAACAGCGGTAAATACATAGCGACCAAAAGAGTGCCTATAATGCCGCCTAAAACGACCATCAGCAAGGGCTCTGCCAGTGCAATCAGGCGCTCACAATTTTCCTCAAAACGTTGTTGCTTGAAATCGGCAAGTGCGGCGAAGGCATTATCGATTTTACCATTTTGCTCGCCAACTTTAAGAAAACTGAGAGTGCGGGGCTCATTCAGCGCACTGGAACGGAAACTGTCTACCCAACCGTTACCGGACTCTAGTTGCTGATGAATTTGACGCAAGGCTGCTTTATGGGGCAACCAGTTCAGGGACGATTCGGTGCTGAGAATAGCTTGCCGGGTTTCAATACCGGCACGCAGAGCTACTGCCAACCGGTGAAACAGCTGCTGCAGCTTAATATCCTGTAGCAATTGACCAATAACGGGTAATTGAGCAAGTGTGCGTTGGGAGAACAGCGGAGCTTTGTTTTTAACGGTCAAAAGAGTAACTGCCGCAGCTAATATCGCACTGAAAATGACAAATGCCTGCTCTTTCAAAAAAGCTGATGAATTCAGTAAAACGGCAGTGAGCCAGGGTAGTTCGCCTTCGCCAAAAAGCTGAGCAAAGGCAGGCAAAACCCAGCCCATCATCATGAAGCAAACACCAGCTGCCACGAGTAATACAATGACGGGGTAACGCAGCGCTTTGGTTAATTGCTTTTTCAGTTGATGCTGGCGTTTTTCCAGTTCTTGTAACTGCTGTAACGCATCCGCAAGCTGTCCGTTTTGTTCCGCCCAGGCTATGGCATTTATGTCAGCTTTGGGTAACCAGTGTTCATAATAAGTCAGTGCTCGACTGAAAGAGAAGCCATGCTCAATGCTGCGAATACAATCTTCAATTAACCAGCGCAGGCTTCTGGACTTAGTTTCACAAATACTGTGCCGCAGAGCTTCTGAAAGCGGCAGGCCACTCTCCAGTAAACTGGCGGTTTGTTGCAACAGAATGTACCAGAGCGATAATTTAGGCCTAATAAGTTTTCTCTGACGCTTCGATAAGCGTTTCATTTTTGTACAACGGATATGATGTTGCGATAACAGCTGTTTCGCCTGCAACAGTGAGTCTGCATGAACCAGCCCGGATGAATTGCCTGTCTGCCACTGCCAGCAGTGATTAAGAGTCTGCATAACTGAAACGCTCCTTCTCTGCACTGCTAATCAAACCGCTATCGATATAATGCTGTAGCGCCTGCGAAAAATCCGGAAGCTTCAAATGGCCCAGATAGTGGCGCAAATCTTTAATGGAGGCTCGCGAGCTGATTAGTTTCTGAACTAGCTCTTCAGAGTCATCCAACCAGGGCACAACCTCAAACACCGCCTGGCGGTTTTTCTCCGTTTGGTTGTGGCGCTCGGCTACTGGCAGTAAACGTTGGCTGACAATAAGCTTTAATGAGCTGCGAATATCCAGCGGGTTAACACCCAAGGAATGCAAACGCTTTAACGTATCCAGGCAGTTGTTGGTATGCAGTGAACTCAAAACTAAATGACCCGTTTGCGCTGCCTGCACGGCAATTTTGGCTGTCTCTGAATCGCGGATTTCGCCAATAAGGATAACATCGGGGTCTTGTCGGAGGAGGGCGCGTAGAATCGATGCGAAGGTCAGTCCCTGGCGTGTATTCACCATCACCTGACTGCAACCCGGCAGCGGAACCTCAACCGGGTCTTCGACACTGCAGACATTGCTGCGCTCAGTATCCAACTGGTTCATTGCACTGTACAAAGTTGAAGTTTTGCCGCTACCGGTAGGGCCGGTCACCAGAATTAACCCCTGCGTCTGACTTAAACAGCGGGCAAACCAAGCGTACTGTTGTTCCAGCAGGCCGGTTTGCTGTAAGGGGGTAATGTTGTGAGTTGGTTGTAAACATCGCAGCACCAACTTTTCTCCACCGATAACCGGACAGCAGTTTAATCTGAATTCCAGTTGCGTGTTATCACGAGATTGCACGGACAAGCGGCCGTCCTGCGGTTGGCGTTGCTCAGTTAAATCAAGGTTGGCCTGTACTTTAATACGCGAATAAACCTGTTGAGCAAATTCTCGCGCTATAAAATCTAAACGGCGCAGCTGGCCGGCTTCACGGCCTCTGACAACAACACCTTGGTTCAGAGGTTGCAGATGCAGGTCAGATAATCCTTTCTCAGAGCAATAGAGCAGTAGCTGGTTAACGTATTCGATAGCCGAGTCCTTTGGCAGTTGAATACCAGGTAGCCTGCCTTTGCCACGAATCAGCAATACTTTTTTATCGCTGTAAAAGCTCAGTAATACCTCGTCGACCGGGGCAAACCCGGGTTGTTGTACTAACATGAGCCATGTTTTCCCCTGAGCAAAAAGCAGCAAACCATGTTGTTGTAGAAAAGGGTCGTGCTCATTCTCAGAAGAACTCGTCTGCCCGGCCAGATGAGTGAGTGAACAACGCGCGAAGTCAGTCATTAGTAGCTTACCTGCTGTTCACAGTTTTGCACGACTGAGCGCATTTCGCTGTAATCGGAACAGGCAATGTTCCAGTCTAAATGCGTATTCTCGGCGTTGGGTGTCAGTTCAATCTGCAGTGGCTGATTGTTAATATTGACTGAGTTTAGAGTTAGGCGCACGGCAGCGGACTCGGTCAGACTGAGGTCGCTAAGTTCATCGGGCAACGGAGAAGGTAAACCCGGTAGGCCTTTATTTCCCGGCTGATTGCACTGGTTTAACTGCCCTTCAATTTGCCAGCATAAAGCGATACCCAACTGTAACGGCTGGGCATGGGCTAAAGCTTTACTAACTTTGGCCTGCTGGGTGTAATAGGTGTACGACGGAACGGCAATAGCCGAGAGGATGGCAATGATGGCCACCACGACCATCATCTCGATAAGACTGAAACCGTTATCGGGAAAACGAAGAACGGGTAAACGGTGAAAATGTGCTTCCTGCATAATTCAGCTCCCTGTTTAAGAACAGCAGAACTGTGGTTCACCCGGGCGAATTAGTAAATTCTATTTTCCTGTAAGTTATTGGCTATCCACCGCCATTTTCTAGCTATCTTCTGAAATTCTCATTGATAAATCAATTGCCTGGACGTTCTTTGTCAAAGCGCCGGAGGAAATAAAATCAACCCCGGTGGCAGCCAGTTCCGGTAAACGCTCATCGGTAATATTCCCCGAAACTTCTAGTTGCGCGCTGTGCCCGGCATTGTCATGATTTTGCTGTACGGCCTGCTTAATGTCTGCAATACTGAAGTTGTCCAGCATAATCACGTCGGCTTCGGCCTTCAGAGCCTGTCCAAACTCATCCAAATTTTCGACTTCAACTTCCACCGTTTTACCGGGGTTCAGGCGTTTGGCCGTAGCGACAGCCTGAGTAATGCCCCCACAGGCGAAAATGTGATTCTCTTTAATCAGGTAAGCATCAAATAAACCAATGCGGTGATTCACACCACCACCGCAGCGCACCGCGTATTTCTGCGCTAAACGCATACCAGGCAGTGTTTTCCGGGTATCCAGCAGTTGCGTTTTATAACCGTCTAGCAATTTACTGTAGTGATAAGTGGTGGTCGCAGTCGCCGATAAGGTTTGTAAAAAGTTCAGCGCCGTGCGTTCACCGGTTAGCAAAATGCGGCTGGGGCCTTTTAAACGGCAGAGCTCCGTATTGGCTTTCACGTTATCGCCGTCTTTTACCAGCCATTCTATTTCCACCTGTTGGCCCATTTGGCGAAACACCTGATCAACCCAGGCACAACCACAGATCACAGCATCCTCGCGGGTAATAATGCTGGCGCGGGACTGACTTTGTTCCGGAATCAGTTGCGCAGTAATATCTAAACTGGCGTCTTCACCGAATAAATCTTCTTTCAATGCGGCGCGCACGCCGTCCTGAATAGCAAGTTGCAGCTCGGGCTGGCTCATAGATGGCTTTACCTTTTAACAGACAATACGGATACTAGGGGGCAAACTTTACCGTTTTGTTGAGCCTGTGAAAAGCGACCCGATAAAAAATCATAAAATAACGACTGCGGTGCAGCATCCGTCCCCGCATTACGATGAGCGCCCACAGACCGCTGAAGTCAGTCTGCTGGTCATTCATTGTATTAGCCTGCCGGAGGGACAATATGGTACACCTTATATCCGTCAGTTGTTTCTGGGCGAACTGGAACCCGGTGCACATCCGGACTTTGCTATTCTGAAAGGGCTGAGGGTGTCGGCCCATTGTGTGATCCGCCGGGACGGTACGCTGGAGCAATACGTGCCTTTTGATAAACGAGCCTGGCACGCGGGTATGTCCCGTTACTGCGGGCGCAGACGATGTAACGATTTCAGTATAGGCATTGAGCTCGAAGGAACCGACCACAGTGCCTATACTCAACAACAATACGAACAATTAATTGCAGTCACTAAGGCGTTAATCAGCACATATCCCAAGTTAAACCGTCGACGTATTGTCGGCCATCAGGATATCGCCCCGGGTCGTAAAACGGACCCGGGCAGTGAATTTGACTGGCAAACCTATTTAAATGCCTTATAAGGAGTCATGAATGGTCCTCATTGCGTTGCTGATTGCATTAAGCGTTGAGCGTTTGTATCACAGCCCGGCCTTTTTGCACTGGTCGTTTTTTCTGGAACGCTGGCAACACTGGAGTGCGGCACGGGTTACAAACGAAAAGTGGGAAAGTGAACCACTGCAACTGGTTCGGCTGCTGGTTCCTGCTTTGGCTGTCGGTTTTCTAGTGGTGTTGTTGGACAACCTGATGGTGACCTTTATTGTCAGTATTTTGTCTTTACTGCTGGCGATCAATTGCGAGCCCGCCCGCAAAAGTTATAAGGCTTATCTAAAAGCCGCAAACCGTGGTGACGAACAACAGGCTAATAAACATCAATTAGTATTAACTGAATTTGCCGGACATCATCAGCCAAAGCAGTTCAGTGACTCGTTAATCTGGATCAATTATCGGCAATATATCGCGGTAATGTTCTATTTTGTGCTGTTTGGCAGTTTCGGCGCTCTGGTATACGCCAGTCTGCGTTACGCGGAAAAACAATTAAGCGAACCGCCGTCGACTAAACCCTGGCAGCAATTTATGTGGTTTGCAGACTGGGTTCCGGCTCGCTTAGCCGGGTTTGGCTTATTAATTGTGGGGCATTTTTCGCGGGCGTTTCCCGTTTGGGTCAAGCACAGTCTGAACCCGCAGGCCGAACCGGATAAACTGTTTTTTAATGTCGCCAGCAAAGCAGAAGACAGCCCTCAGCACCCCGACGACAGAACCGAGCATATTGCTTGTCAGTTGCGCTTAATGCGTCGTCAGCAGATTTTCTGGGTTTGTGTTATTGCCGCCTTGACTCTGACCGGTTGGGTTAGTTAGAGGTTGTACCAGCTGAGAAAAATTTGGGTTCAGCGGGTAAATGATTTAGAATAACCGCATCATTTGGTCTGACCAATTTACCGTTATGCCGGATTTACCCATAAAACAAACGAAGCTATCTGACACTATCGTCGCTCATCTTGAGCAGATGATCGTGGACGGACGGCTTGGTGCCGGGCAAAAGCTTCCGTCAGAACGACAGTTGGCTCAGCAGTTCAATGTGTCGCGCCCGTCGTTGCGTGAGGCTATTCAAAAACTGGAAGCAAAAGGTGTCTTAGAGCGTCGGCAGGGCGGTGGCACTTATGTTATTAACAGCATGAATGAGCAACTGACCGAACCTTTATTTGAATTACTGGCCAAACATCCAGAGTCACAATTTGATTTGTTAGAGTTCCGTCATGCACTGGAAGGCATCTCGTCCTTTTATGCAGCATTACGAGGCACCGAGGCCGATCTGGATCGGATTTCTGAGAGTATAAAAGACTTAGAGAATAGCCGGGCTAACAGCATCGATGATCAGGTCAATGCAATAGTGGAATTCTATCACCGTATTGCAGAGGCCTCGCACAACGTTATTTTGTTGCATGTCATTCACGGCATGCAGGAATTACTGGCCGAAAATATTAGGCAGAACCTGGAAATACTGGCGGGTCGTGACGACTTGCTGGGAAAACTGAATCAACACCGTCAGCAGCTGGTTAGTGCCATTGTTGCCGGTAAACCGGAGCAAGCGCGGGATGCGTGTCATCAACATTTAGCCTATATTGAACAGACATTGTTAAACTTAGGCAAAGAACAGTCACGCATTCAACGTTCGCTACGACGTTCCTGAATTGATAAAAAGGTAAGGAATAGCTATGAGTGAAGAATTAAACAAAGATGTCGACCAGCAGGAAACTCAAGAGTGGTTAGACGCTCTTGAGGGGGTGCTTGAGGCTGAAGGCCCGGAAAGAGCGCACTATCTGTTAGAGCAACTGGTCGACAAAGCTCGTCGCAATGGCGCTTATTTACCGTATAAGCCAACCACGGCATATCTGAATACCATTCCTGCCAGTCAGGAACCCACTATGCCGGGTAACCAGACGCTGGAATCGCGCATTCGTTCAGCCATTCGCTGGAATGCCGCCATGATGGTGTTGCGTGCATCGCAAAAAGGCGAAGAGTTAGGTGGCCACCTTGCCAGTTTTGCTTCTTCGGCGATGTTATACGATGTTGGCTTTAACCATTTCTTCCGTGCGCCAAATGAAGACGATGGTGGTGACTTCCTGTTTATCCAGGGGCATGTGTCACCTGGTATCTACGGCCGGGCCTTCATTGAAGGACGTTTGACCGAAGAGCAATTGAATAACTTTCGTCAGGAAGTCGACGGTAAAGGCTTACCTTCTTATCCGCACCCGAACTTAATGCCGGACTTTTGGCAGTTCCCGACGGTCTCTATGGGCTTAGGCCCAATTCAGGCTATCTATTTAGCCCGCTTCCTTAAGTACCTGACTGACCGTGGCATTAAAGACTGTTCAAAACAACGTGTTTACTGCTTCTTAGGTGACGGTGAAACCGATGAGCCAGAAAGCTTAGGTGCTATTGGTCTGGCTGCTCGCGAGGAGCTGGACAATCTGACTTTCGTTATTAACTGTAACCTGCAGCGCTTAGACGGGCCGGTACGTGGTAACGGTAAAATCATTCAGGAACTGGAGGGTAACTTCCATGGCGCCGGCTGGGAAGTGATTAAAGTTATCTGGGGGCGCTACTGGGATCCGCTGTTGTACCGCGACACCGAAGGTAAATTGCAGCAGTTAATGGAAGAAACCGTTGACGGTGATTACCAGAACTTTAAAGCCAAAGGTGGCAAGTTCACCCGTGAAAACTTTTTTGGTAAGTACCCTGAAACCGAAGAAATGGTCGCCAACTTGTCTGACGAAGACATCTGGCGCTTAAACCGTGGCGGGCATGACCCGGTAAAAGTCTACTCGGCGTACCATAAAGCCGCTAATACCAAAGGTCGGCCACAGGTTATTTTAGCGAAAACCGTAAAAGGTTATGGCATGGGTGCTGCGGGCGAAGGTAAAAACATTGCCCACCAGGTTAAGAAAATGGATTTAGACGCGGTTAAGCACATGCGTGACCGTTTCAATATCCCGTTTGAAGACAAAGAGCTGGAAGACCTGCCGTACTACAAGTTTGACGACGACAGCGATGAAATGAAGTATTTGAACGAGCGTCGCGAGAAGCTCGGTGGTTATATGCCAGTGCGTCGTCCGGAAAGCGATGTTGAGCTTGAGCTGCCCGCACTGAAAGCTTTTGATGCGGTTCTGAAAGGTTCAGGGGATCGTGAAATTTCCTCAACTATGGCCTTTGTTCGTGTACTGACAGCGCTGCTGAAAGACAAGAAAATTGGTAAACGTATTGTGCCAATTATTCCGGATGAAGCTCGTACCTTTGGTATGGAAGGCTTGTTCCGTCAGGTGGGTATTTATTCGCACCATGGCCAGAAATACACGCCGCAGGATAAAGACCAGGTTGCCTATTATCGTGAAGATAAAAAAGGCCAGGTGATTCAGGAAGGCATCAACGAACTCGGTGCTATGGCGTCCTGGATTGCAGCGGGTACCAGTTACTCGTTAAATAACGAGCCGATGATTCCGTTCTACATTTACTACTCAATGTTCGGTTTCCAGCGAGTCGGTGACTTAGTCTGGGCCGCAGGTGACAGTCAGACCCGCGGCTTCCTGGTCGGAGGTACTGCCGGTCGCACAACGCTTAACGGTGAAGGTCTGCAGCACCAGGACGGACACAGCATGGTTCACTTTGGCACGGTGCCAAACTGCATTAGCTATGATCCGACATACGGTTATGAAATTGCAGTTATCGTGCACGATGGCCTGAAACGCATGTTTGGCGACCAGGAGAATGTTTTCTATTACCTCACTGTAATGAATGAAAACTACCATCAACCTGAAATGCCGGAAGGTGTCGAAGAAGGCATCATCAAAGGTATTTACGAACTGGATAAAGTGAAGGCCAAGAATAAGGCCAAAGGCGACGTTCAGTTGTTAGGCAGTGGCACCATTTTGCAGCAAGTACGTGAAGCCGCGACAATCTTGTCTGAAGAGTATGACGTGAACTCAACGGTTTACAGCGTAACTTCATTCAATGAGCTGGCACGTGACGGTCTGGATACTGACCGCTGGAACATGCTGAATCCTGAGAAGAAAGAAAAAGAAGCCTACATTACGCAAGTCATGAAAAAGGCAAAAGGACCGGCAGTAGCAGCAACTGACTACGTTAAGTTGTACGCTGATCAGGTTCGTGCCTGGGTACCAACCTCTTACCGGGTATTAGGTACTGACGGCTTTGGACGCTCAGACAGCCGCGCTAACTTGCGTAAGCATTTTGAGATTAATCCGCAGTACATTGTGGTTGCAGCACTTAAAGAGCTGGCAGACCAAGGTGATATCGATAAGAAAGTGGTAGCTAAAGCTATCAAAGACTACGATATCGACACTGACAAGCTGAACCCACGTTTAGCATAAGGAGGTACTGAGATGGCCGATCAAATCGAACTCAAAGTCCCCGACGTGGGCGGCGAAGAAGTAGAAGTTATTGAAATTTTGGTCAGTGAAGGCGATACCGTTGAGCAGGAAGACGGTATCGTCACTGTCGAAAGTGACAAAGCTTCCATGGATATTCCGGCGTCTTCAGGCGGTAAAATTACCGAGCTGAAAGTAAAAGTTGGTGACACCATTAGTGAAGGCGATGTGCTGGCTATGATCGAAGCTTTCGGAGGAGCCGACGAATCGGATGAGTCTGACAGCGAAGAAGAAGCTGAAGACAAAACCGATGACAAAGCGGACGAGGAAGAAACCAAAGACAAAGCTGAGGAATCGGAAGATAAACAGGAAGAAGAGAAAGACGAAGACTCTGAACCTGAGAAAAAATCTTCCGGTGGCGGCAGTAAAGTTATCGACGTAGAAGTACCGGATATTGGTGACGAAGAAGATGTCGAAATCATCGAAATCCTGGTCTCTAAAGGTGACTCTGTTTCTGCCGAAGATGG
>NZ_DF266789.1:177840-360556 GCF_000320945.2 Idiomarina sp. 28-8 | reverse complement strand
ACTATGGATGTGCCTTGCCCTGAAGACGGCGAAATTGAAGAAATGCTGGTGAAGGTCGGCGACAAGGTGTCGCAGGGCTCAGTTATTGCCAAGCTGAAAGTTTCGGGCGGCGCTGATGACTCTGAAGCTGAAGAGAAAGACTCAGCGAAAGAAGAGAAATCAGAATCTAATAAAGAATCTGATAAGAAGTCCGAAGATAAAGACCAGAAGCAAGAAAAAGACAGCGGCAGCAGCGTTAAGCCAAGTAGCGAACGCCAGCCGCCGGTTCCTGATCACCCAAGCCAACGTAGCGATCGTAAAGAAGGCATTCTGCATGCGTCACCTGCGGTACGCCGTGTGGCTCGTGAATTTGGTGTCGACTTATCGCAAGTGAAAGGCTCGGGTCCTAAAGATCGTATACTGAAAGAAGACGTGCAGGAGTTTGTTAAATACGAACTGTCCCGTCCAAAAGCCGTGGCTGGTGCAACAGGCCAGGGTGGCGGTGGATTACAGGTTATTGACCCGCCTAAGGTCGACTTCAGCAAGTTCGGTGAAGTGGAAGAAGTTCAGTTGTCGCGCATTCAGCGTAAATCTGGACCAAACCTGCACCGTAACTGGGTGACTATCCCTCACGTAACACAGTTCGATGAGGCCGATATTACTGAGCTGGAAAACTTCCGTAAGTCAGAAAACGAAGTGGCTAAGAAGAAAGATCTGGGCTTCAAGATAACGCCGTTAGTGTTTATTTTGAAAGCGTGTGCCAAAGGCCTGCGTGAGTTTCCAACTTTTAATTCGTCCTTGTCAGAGTCGGGTGAATCACTGTACATGAAAAAGTACGTGAACATTGGCGTTGCGGTTGATACGCCAAATGGTCTGGTGGTTCCGGTTATTCGTGATGTCGACAAAAAAGGCATTTACGAGCTTTCGGAAGAGCTGGTGGAAATTAGCTCGAAAGCGCGTGACGGTAAGTTGAAAGCAACCGATATGCAAGGTGGGTGTTTCTCAATTTCCAGCCTGGGCGGTATTGGTGGTACAGCCTTTACGCCTATCGTGAATGCTCCTGACGTGGCCATTCTCGGGGTTTCTCGTAACGAGATGAAACCGAAATGGAACGGCAAAGAGTTTGAACCACGTCTGACTCTGCCATTATCGTTGTCATACGATCACCGTGTTATTGATGGTGCTGAGGCTGCGCGTTTCACCGCCTATTTAAGTGGTGTATTGGGAGATATCCGCAAATTGGTGCTTTAAGCACCAATTGGGGTAGGAAATACGAAAAAATTCGCGCTACAATAGCGCCACATTTAGCGTTGACTGAGCGCAGCCGGTGGCTCAACTGGCTGTGACAAAAAAGGGGTTAACATGAGCGACAAAATTACAACACAGGTAGTGGTGTTAGGTTCGGGCCCGGGCGGATATTCAGCAGCTTTCCGTGCAGCTGACTTGGGTCTGGATGTTGTTTTGATTGAGCGTTACAGCACCTTAGGCGGTGTTTGCCTGAACGTTGGCTGTATCCCGTCAAAAGCATTGCTGCACATGACCAAGCACATTGAAGAAGCTCAGCACCTGGCAGAAGAAGGTATTGAGTTTGGCGAACCGAAAATCGACCTGGATAAGCTGCGCAAACACAAAGAAAAAGTGGTTGGCCAGTTAACCGGTGGCCTTGGCCAGATGTCAAAAATGCGCAAGGTAAAAGTTGTTAACGGTTACGGCAAATTTACCGGCAGCAACACCATTAAAGTTGAAGGCGACGACGGCGAAACCGAAGTTAAATTCGATAACGCGATTATTGCTGCGGGCTCTCAAGCCATTAAATTGCCGTTTATTCCGCATGACGATGATCGTGTATGGGACTCGACCGACGCGTTAGAACTGAAAGAAATTCCGAAGAAAATGCTGTTGTTAGGCGGTGGTATTATCGCGTTGGAAATGGGGCAGGTTTATGCGTCATTAGGTTCTAAAGTCGATGTGGTTGAAATGACTGACCAACTGGTACCGCCAGCGGATGCCGACATCATCAAGAACTTCAACAAGCAAATCAAAGGCCGTTTTGAGAATATTATGCTCAATACTAAAGCGACCAATGTTGAAGCGAAAAAAGACGGTGTGTACGTGACCTTTGAAGGTGACAAAGCGCCAAAAGATCCAGTCAAGTACGACGCTGTACTGGTTGCTGTAGGCCGCGCACCAAACGGTAATAAAATTGACGCAGACAAAGCTGGCGTTAATGTCGACGACCGTGGCTTTATCAAAGTTGATAGCCAAATGCGCACCAATGTTGACCATATCTTTGCCATTGGCGATGTTGTTGGCCAACCCATGTTGGCGCACAAAGCGGTACATGAGTCGCACGTGGCGGCAGAAGTGATATCCGGTAAGAAACACTTCTTCGAACCTAAAGTCATTCCTTCTATCATGTACACCAACCCGGAAGTTGCTTGGGCAGGTGTTACAGAGAAAGAAGCGAAAGAGCAGGGCATCGAATATGATGCAGTGACTTTCCCCTGGTCTGCTTCAGGCCGCGCTATCGCTTCAAACGCACAGCAAGGCATGACCAAGCTCATCTTTGATAAGAACAACCGTATTATTGGTGGTTCTATGTGTGGCACTAACGCTGGTGAATTGTTGGGCGAAGTTTGCCTGGCAATTGAGATGGGCTGTGATGCAGAAGATATCGCTCTGACTGTTCATGCACACCCAACCTTACATGAATCAGTTGGTTTAGCTGCTGAAATTCAGGAAGGTGCTATTACCGATATGCCGAATCCTAAGGCGAAAAAGAAGAAGTAACATTTTGTTACGATAAATCATCGGTAAAACGGCTGCATTCATCGCGAATGCAGCCGTTTTTTTTGCGCTGAATTTAACAATGCGCTAGTTTAGTGGGGTTAAAATAACGAACACAAAAGAAAGGGTAATAACCGATGAAAAAATTAACCGCTGTAGCGCTTGGCGTATCTATGGCTTTAACTCTGGGCGCCTGTTCTCCACAGCAGGAAGAATCAAAACAACAAACCCAGCAGGCTGAAGAAGCAAAACAAGAACTGAGCTCTGGCGTTGTACTTGAGAACTTTGATCACAGTGTTAAACCGCAGAACAATTTATTCCATTATGTAAACGGTACCTGGATTGATAAAACAGAAATCCCTTCTGATCGCTCATCTGTAGGTTCGTTTTTCGATTTGCGCGAACAAAATCAGAAACGTTTACGCGATATCATTGAATCAGCAGCCTCTTCTAACCCTGAACCAGGCACAAACGAGCGTAAAATTGGCGACTTCTTCAATGCCTATATGGATGTTGAAACACTGAATGAGCTAGGCGCAAAACCAATTGCGAGTGACTTAGACGCTATTCAGGCACTGGAAGATTACGACTCAGTTGCTGAGCATATGGCACGCATGTTCCGTGGTGGCGTTTCAGTTCCATTTGGTTTTTATGTTTACCCAGATGCGAAAGACCCGCAAATTAACGCGATGTATGTTTCTCAGTCAGGCTTAGGTCTGCCGGATCGTGACTATTACCTGAAAGACGACGAAAAGTTCGAAGAATTCCGTAACGCATACGTCGAATACGCGGAAGACATTCTGGGTATGGTTGGGGTCGAAGACGCAGCAGGCGCCGCAGAGCGTATTCTGAAGTTAGAAACTCAACTGGCAGAAATTCAGTGGAGCCGCGTAGAAAGCCGCGATGCGAATAAAACCTACAATAAAAAATCAGCCGACGAAGTTGCTGAAATGCTTAACAACTTTGATTTCAAAAAGTTTATCGAGACGTCTGAGTTATCTGATGTAAAAGAAATGGTTATTCGTCAGCCATCTTATTTTGAAGAATTTGGTGAACTGTTTAATGAAGTAGACTTACAGGCGTGGAAAGACTACTTGAGCTTCCGTCTTGTGAACGAGTACGCTTCTGCGTTAAGCGAAGATATCAGCAAGCGTCGCTTTGATTTTTACGGCACAACATTACGTGGTACACCAGAGCAGGAACCTCGCTGGAAACGCGCGGTTGATGCAACCAACAGCGTATTAGGTGAAGTGTTAGGTCAAGTTTACGTTAAAGAGTACTTCCCGCCAGAAGCTAAAGAGAAAATGGAAGGTTTGATTGAAAACCTCCGTGACGCTTATGGTCAGTCTATTCGTAACTTGGAGTGGATGACGGACGAAACCAAAGAAAAAGCTTTTGAAAAACTGAAGAAATTTGACCCTAAAGTAGGTTATCCAAGCAAATGGCGTGACTACAGCGAACTGGAAATTTCGTCAACTGACTTAGTTGCTAACTACAAAGCTTACGCCGAGTTCAATTATCAGGAAGAAATTGCCAAAATTGGTGGTCCTGTTGATGAAGAAGACTGGGGTATGACTCCGCAAACAGTCAACGCCTACTACAGCCCGGTACGTAACGAAATCGTTTTCCCGGCTGGCATTCTGCAGCCTCCATTCTTTGATATGGACGCCGAAATGGCAGTAAACTACGGTGGTATCGGTGCGGTAATCGGTCACGAAATGGGACACGGTTTTGACGACCAGGGCGCCAAATATGATGGCGACGGTAACCTGCAAAGCTGGTGGAATGATGCTGATAAAAAGGCGTTCGAGGAACGGACTCAGCAACTGTCTGAACAGTATAGCCAGTACGAGCCAATTGAAGGCCTTAATGTTAATGGTGACCTGACTCTGGGTGAAAACATCGGCGATTTAGCCGGCCTGACCATCGCGTACGAAGCCTACAAAATGTCATTAGACGGCGAAGAAGCCCCAGTTCTTGACGGCTTTACCGGTGAACAGCGCGTGTTCATTGGCTGGGCTCAGGTATGGCGCGGCAAGTATCGCGAAGACGCAATTCGTGAGCAGGTTATGAGTGACCCGCACTCGCCGGCGGAGTATCGAGTAAATGGTACTGTTGTTAACGTTCCGGCGTTCTACGAAGCCTTTGATGTTGAAGAAGGTGACGAATTGTACGTTGCGCCTGAAAACCGCGTTACTATCTGGTAATATAGCGGACTATGAAAACATTAACGGTTGTCTGGATATTGGTTACAGCACTGCTGGTGGGGAGTTTCTCCTCACCAGCAGTGCATGCTATGCCGATGTCAGACACCGTTAGTGCTTCGTCATCTCAGGATATGTCACAGCATGACTGTTGTGATGAGTCCGACATATCAATGGAGCAATCGAACTGCGACAGTGAAAGCTCCTTTTGCCAGCAGTGTGAACAACATTGTGCGGGTCAACTGGCGCTGTTGAACCCATTCAAACAACTTTCGCCAGCAGCATCCACGCACGCTGCCCATCCCCTTTATTCAAACCTTCCGGTTATTACTGAAACGCTGATACGTCCGCCGAAATACGCAGTTTAAGCCCAGTTTTTACGTCTTAAACCTTTGTTTTCGAGGAAATACCATGCGTTATTGGATAGCGATATTACTCCTGATCCCACTTCTATCCGTGGCTCAGGAACACAACCACAATCATTCAGAAGATCAAAACCCGTTTGAGCAGAGCTCCGAGTACGTGTGCCCTATGCACAGTCAGGTGGTTCGGAACGAGCCGGGAACCTGCCCAATTTGTGGGATGGATTTAGTCGAGAAAGAGCCTAAACAGGACCCTTCTGAGCATGAAGAAGAAAAAAGCTTCACCGTGTCGGAGTCCAGTCAGCAGGCTATTCGGGTAACTACCGCAAAAGCGGTTCGCAAAGACCTGCAACCGCAGCTTATGGCACAGGCTCAGGTACGCTGGCAGGAGTCCGCTCAGCGGCATATCCACAGCCGCGCCGAAGGCTGGGTAGAAGAATTACATGCTGACGTTGAAGGACAGTGGGTAGAGAAGGGTGACAAACTCTACAGCCTGTATGCACCAGACTTAGTTGTGGCTCAGGACGACTACCTGCAGTTACTTGATTCACTCTCAGATATCCGTAACGGTAACAGTCAGCAAAGTTTTAAGCGCCGCGGCCAGCAGCGTCTGCGTTTGCTCGGTATGAGCGAAGCGCAGATTAAAGCTCTGGAACAAGGTGGCGAAACCGAATATGTGGTCGATTACTACGCACCTGAGTCGGGCTATATTACCAGTCTGGATATTCAGGAAGGCATGTACGTGTCTCCGGGGCTTAAGTTGCTGACGCTGACGCAGGATAATCAACTGTGGTTCTTTGCCGATGTTCCGGCGCGTTACAGCAAACAGTTAAAAACCGGGCAAATGGCCCATATTTCTTCTGAGCACTTCCCTGGCGGCCACTGGATGAACACCATTGACTACATTTATCCGCAAGTTGATCCGGTAACCCAGACCATCAAAGTCCGTATTCCGGTTAATGACTCCATTGATCGGCTGCGTGAAGGACTCTGGGCGACGGCTCATATTGAACTGGAGGCAGTAAAAGATGCTGTGGTTGTGCCGGTTGCCAGCTTAATTGTCACCGGTGCCAATAACCGCGTGGTGGTAAAATCCGGAGCGCGCGAATTTGAAGTGCGCGAAGTCACGACCGGACTGCGTGTGGGTAACCAAATTGCCATTGAAGAAGGCCTGCAGGAAGGTGAGTTAGTGGTCACTTCGGGTCAGTTCCTTCTGGATTCCGAGGCCAGTTTGCAAGGCCTGGGTTTGGATAGCAGCAACAACGACTCTGCTGCGCCACAACACAACCACTAGGAGGTTTTATGTTAGCTCGTATTATTGAAGCCTCCATACGTAATTCGTGGATGGTGTTACTGCTGTTCTTAGGTTTGGCTTTCTGGGCGTTCCAGTCGTTGCAGCAAACTAAGCTGGACGCAATACCGGACTTATCGGAAGTTCAGGTTATCGTCAAAACCAATTACCCGGGGCAAGCGCCGGCGGTAGTGGAAGAGCAGGTGACGTACCCGCTTTCGAGCGTGATGCTGTCCGTACCTAAAGCCACCTCAGTGCGCGCTTTTTCGTTCTTTGGCGACTCTTACGTTTACGTTATTTTTGAAGACGGTACTGACCCTTACTGGGCCCGAAGCCGGGTGAACGAGTATCTGGATCAGGCACAAAGCCAGCTTCCGGATCAAGTTCGGCCGGAGTTAGGCCCCGATGCTTCCGGCATTGGTTGGGTGTATCAATACGCACTGGTCGACGAAACCAATCAACTCAATTTAGGCGAACTAACCCGCTTGCAGAACTGGTTTTTAAAACAGGAACTGCAAAGTGTGCAGGGGGTAGCAGAAATTGCCACGGTTGGCGGCATGGTTGAAACCTACCAGGTAGTGGTGCAGCCAGAAGCTTTACATCGTTATAACCTCACCCTGAACCAAATTAAGCAAAGCATTCAGCAGGCCAATAACGAAGTGGGCGGCTCTGTGATTGAAATGGGTGAAGCCGAATACATGGTGCGCGGGTTGGGGTATTTGAAAAGTGTCGAAGACATTCGAAAAATTCCATTGCCACTGTTATCACAGCAGCAGGGTACCGTGTTGCTGGAAGAAGTGGCTGATATTCGCATTGGGCCGCAGGTGCGTCGCGGTATTACCGAGCTGAACGGTGACGGCGAAGTCGTGGGGGGCATTGTGGTTATGCGCCATGGAGAGAATGCCCTACAAACTATTGCCGCCGTTAAAGACAAACTGGAAGAACTGAAACAGGGCCTGCCCGAGGGGGTTAAGGTAGTTCCGACCTATGACCGTTCAAGCCTGATCCAGGCATCGACAGACAACCTCACCACTAAGCTCATTGAAGAAATGTTCTTTGTTGCTGTGGTATGCATTTTGTTTCTCTGGCATGCACGCTCAGCGGTGGTGGCCATTATCAGTTTGCCACTGTCAGTACTGTTCGCAGTGTGGATCATGAACATGCTGGGTATCAGCGCCAACATTATGAGCCTGGGGGGAATCGCCATTGCCATTGGCGCGCTGGTGGATGCCGCCATTGTCATGATAGAGAACACCCACAAGCACCTGCAGAATTATCAGGAGCGGCACAAAATCGTGGCTAAAGGCTCGGCACGGCTTAAAATTGTTAATGAAGCCTGTCGCGAAGTGGGGCCTTCGCTGTTCTTCTCGCTACTGGTAATTACCGTCAGCTTTGTTCCGGTGTTTGTGCTGCAAGGCCAGCAAGGGCGTCTGTTTGAGCCTTTAGCCTATACCAAAACTCTGGCCATGGCCGCTGCCGCAATTATTGCCGTGACACTTATTCCCGTGCTGATTGCGTTACTGGTGCGCGGTAAAATACCCGCTGAAGAAAAGAACTGGCTGTCTCGCGGTTTAATTGCGCTTTACCGTCCACTACTGGCTTTTACGCTTAAGTTCCCTAAAACCATTATTGTACTGGCTCTTTTGGTTACCGCATCTGCCTGGCACCCTTATAAAGAGCTCAATTACGAGCTGATGCCGCCGCTACATGAGGGGGACCTCATGTACATGCCCACCACACTGCCAGGCATCAGTGTTGAAAGTGCCGGTAAGCTGTTACAGCAAACCGACAAGCTCATTGCTGCGCAGCCCGAGGTTGAGCGTGTATTCGGCAAAGTTGGTCGTGCTGACACCGCCACCGATCCGGCGCCAATGACCATGATAGAAACCAGCATTACGCTGAAGCCGGAAAGCGAATGGCGTGAAGGAATGACGGTAGATGACATTATTGCTGAGCTGGATGAGCGGGTGCAGATACCCGGCGTGACTAATGCCTGGGTACAGCCCATTCGTACCCGCATTGAAATGCTTGCCACTGGTGTTAAAACCCCGTTAGCCATTAAAGTGAGCGGTAGTGATTTTCGTGAAATAGAAAAACTGGCCACCCGTATTGAAGATACGCTTTCTGAACAGGGGGCAACCGGTTCCGTTATTGCGGAACGTTCCGGCGGCGGCCGTTACATTGAGATAGAGCCGAAATTGCGACAAGCGGCTCGTTACGGCCTGACCCAGGCAGATATCCACGAGCATATTCAGTACGCCATTGGTGGAGCAAATATAGCGACATCGGTACAGGGCAATGAGCGTTTTCCTATTAACTTGCGTTATCCTCGAGAGCAACGTGACCATATCGAGAAGCTGAAAACCCTGCCGGTTAAATCGACTTCCGGGCAGTGGCTTACTCTGTCCGATGTCGCCGATATAAGGGTAACTCAGGGACCGGCCATGCTGAAAAGCGAAGATGCCCGTTTAAGCAGCTGGGTCTTTATTGAACCGGCTAAAGGCGTCACGGTTGGTGACTATATTACCCAGGTTAGTGGCGTTATGGATAAGTTGGAAATACCGGTAGGTTACAACTGGAGCTGGACCGGGCAATATAAAGCCATGCAACAAGTGGAAAGTGACTTAAAAGAAATCATTCCTCTGACATTGCTGGTTATTTTGTTGTTACTGTACATGACCTTCCGTTCGCTACAGCAGGCGTTACTGGTGATAGGTACCTTACCGCTGGCATTAACCGGTAGCTTATGGCTGATTTATTTGTTGGACTACAACCTGTCACTGGCGGTTATTGTCGGCATGATAGCTCTTGCCGGTGTCGCTGCGGAATTCGGAGTGGTTATGCTGTTGTACCTGAACAACGCATGGAAAGCCGTGGGATACGACAAAAATCAGCTAAAAGCAGCAGTAGAAGAAGGTGCGTTGCTGCGCGTTAGACCGAAAGCCATGACCGTGCTGACCATTATTGTCGGCCTACTACCGATAATGCTGGGCGGCGGTGTTGGTAACGAAGTCATGCAGCGTATCGCCGCTCCTATGGTGGGTGGTATGGTACTGGCACCTCTAATTTCCATGCTAGTGATCCCCGCCGTGTTTTATCTAGCGCGGAAATAACGCGGAGTAGCCTGACATTTATGTCAGGTGAGGTGGAAGATAGCGAGCGCTGGAGGTTGCAGGAACCATTGAGGAGGACGCCCGTAAATACATCCCTGTAGGGCTTGGGCAGCGCCATCCATGGCGCCGCACACCTCCTCAATGGTTCGCCGCAACCGTCGGGCGCGCTCACTATCTGCCACCGCACCTGACGCAAACTGCACCGAGCTTTCCGCCCGGCATCTCACCTGACATAAATGTCAGGCTACGTGCTGTGATCGTCACGCGCGCAATTCCCCCAAAATTAACGTCAGGCGAAACTTTCCCAAATGGCGTTAGCCGCCGGGCCTAACGTCCTGTTTGCAGAGCGCACTAGGTGAATTTCCAGACGCACTTGCTGGACGAATCCGGGAATGCTAATTTCAACTAACTTGCCCTGCTCAAGGGCGTCCAGAGCAATGTGTTTAGGAATAATGCCCCAGCCAAAACCTGCCATTAGCAATTCAAACTGAGTGTTAACCTCATTTACCCTTATGCGCTGCTGGCTGGGCAGACGCAGTACTGCATCCAGATTAATGCCTATCTCCAGGTTTTGCGGCACCAGCATAGGCAGCTCTAATAAATCCTGGCGGCTTTGCGGCATACGACCAAACTCTTTCATTAGCGCAGTTGAAATCACAACTGTTAATTCAAACGGTGCTACCGGCAGGGTTTCAAAGTCGCCATATTGACGAAATAAAGGCAGCCAGGGGCACAAAGCTAAGTCGGCACTGCCGTTATCTATACGCTTCAGCGCCCGCATTTGTGACTCGCCGTCTACGTGCAGTTCGGTAGTCGGGTATTGCTGTTGAATGTGCTGGATGCTGGGCACCCAAAGCTTACTGTCGCAGGTATGGTCATAGCATAGTGTCAGCAGGGGTTCGGCCCCATGTTTCAACTGTGTTGCCAGCGACTGGAGACGCTGTTGCTGGCGCACCACTTCTTCTGCCTGGCGTAAAAAGTGTTGCCCCTGCTCGGTCAGTTCCAGTCGATAGCCATCGCGGTTAAATAGAGCGAAACCCGCGTTCTCTTCCAGTTTTTTTAAAGCCATGCTAACCGCGGACTGTGTGCGGTTGAGTTGCTCGGCTGTTTTTTGCAGACTACCGAGGTTAGCTACTGTGATCATCATTTTTAGGTGAGATAAATTCATTAAATTTTTCTGATTATCTTTTTAATTTTAATTCAATATAACTGTAACTATACTTACGGTAAACTTATTCCAATTAAATTTCCCTGAAAATATCGGAACCGAATTCATGCGCTGGCTGAAACCTCTTTCTATCGCTCTGGCCGCTGTTGTTGTAGCGGCGTGCAGTGAACAAGCAGAAGTTAATGATACTCAACAGGCGCGTCCCGCGCGGCTTATGCAGGTGGCTGAAGCCGACGGGCCGCGGCTACGTGAATTTCCTGCTGTGGTAGAGGCGGCCAAAGTGGCTCAACTGACGTTCCGTGTCGCCGGAGAAATTACTGAGTTACCAGCCCGCCCGGGTACCGAAGTCAAGCAGGGCGATCTCATCGCGCAGTTGGACCCAACCGACTACCAACTGGCTGTCGATCAGGCGAAAGCACAATATGAACTGGCATCATCTCAATACGATAGAAACAAAGTTTTGGTTAATGAAGGTGTCATGTCGGAAGGACAATTTGACCAGATAGAGTCAGAGCTCGCAGTTGCGAAATCAAACTACGAAACCGCCAAAGCGAATTTACGCTATACCAAACTGACCGCACCGTTCGATGGCGTTGTGGCGAACCTGGCCGTGGAAGCTTATGAAAATGTGCAGGCTAAGCAGCCTATTGTTACCTTACAAATCAGCAATGCTATTGATATCAGCATTAATGTACCGGAAAAACTTTTTGCCAAGGTCAAAAAACAAATCGATTACCAGCCTGAAGTGCGCTTTGATGCCGCGCCGGAATTCACTTATCCGGGTCACTTAAAAGAGTGGGATTCGCAATCGGACGGCGCGACGAATACCTACGAAGTCGTGTTCACACTACCTAAACCGCAAAATATCAATGTTCTGCCGGGTATGACGGCAACAGTTATTGTCGACATTAATGAAGTACTGCGTTCCTCTCAAATAGGCATGGTGGTGCCGGCAAAAGCGGTGTTTAGTGACACAAATGACGCTTCCTATGTCTGGGTTGTTAACGACGATATGCGTGTGCAAAAACGTAAAGTGAATGTCGGACCAATGACCAACGATGGCCTTACGGTACTTGACGGGCTGCAAGAAGGTGAAACCATCGTCATAGCCGGGGTTCATCAGATGAAAGAGAATCAGCAGGTGCGTGAATGGCAACGTGAACGGGGTCTGTAATGAATATAGCTCAATACAGCATGGAGCGAAAAACCACGAGCTGGATGTTATTTCTCATCCTGTTAATTGGTGGTCTGGTTGCCCTGACTCAGCTCGGTCGCCTGGAAGACCCCAAGTTCACAATTAAGCAGGCCATGGTCATTACGCCATACCCGGGCGCATCGGCTCAGCAGGTAGAAGAAGAGGTAACCTATAAGCTGGAAAATGCGATTCAGGAGCTAAGTTACGTTGACCACGTTAAGTCTATTTCCAAGCCCGGGTTGTCGCAAATAACGGTTGAGATGAAAAGCATCTACCGCGAAGAGCATTTGCACCAAATATGGGACGAATTGCGGCGTAAAATTAACGACACCAAAGGTCAGCTTCCTCCTGGCACCAGCGAGCCTATTATTCGCGATGACTTTGCTGACGTGTATGGCGTTATGATGGCCATTACCGGGCCCGATTATTCCTACAAAGATATTGAGCATTATGCTGACTTTTTGCGTCGTGAACTGGTTTTAGTTGATGGTGTAGGCAAAGTCACTCTTGCGGGAGAGCAACAAGAGCAGGTTGTGGTAGAAGTGTCGCGCTCACGCCTGGCAAATTTTGGGGTTCCCCCCAGCCGTATTGCTGGGCTGCTGCAAACTCAGAATGCCGTAGCAAACGCCGGACGGGTAACCGTTGACCAGGAAGCATTGCGCATTGCAACCAGCGGTGAATTTGCCAATGTGGAAGATATGGCAAAGCTGGTTATTAGTAACCCCGGCGCTGAACAGCGTATCTACTTGCGTGATGTAGCGACCATTTATCGTGAAACCAAAGACATTCCGGATCATGTGGTGCGCTATAACGGAAAGGCTTCCTTGTGGCTGGCATTGTCATTTGCGGATAACGTGAATGTTGTCGAAGTGGGAGAGCGTCTGCAAAAACGAATGGATGAGCTGGAGTATGCTAAGCCTATAGGGATGTCGGTCGACCGTATTTACGATCAGCCGCATCAAGTTGAAAACTCAGTTAATGATTTTCTGCTGAACCTGGTAGAGGCGGTGGCCATCGTTATTATTGCATTACTGCTGACCATGGGCTTCCGTAGTGGCTTGCTGATTGGCACGGTACTGTTGTTGACGGTGCTGGGCACCTTCATTTTTATGCGCCTGGGAGATATTAACCTGCAACGAGTTTCCCTCGGTGCGTTGATTATTGCGCTGGGCATGCTGGTGGATAACGCGATAGTCATTGCCGACGGTATTATGGTTGGTATGCGACGGGGCATGAGTAAAGTGGATGCCGCCGTTAGCGTGGTCAAGCAAAACCAGTGGCCGCTACTGGGAGCGACTGTTATCGGCATTATTGCCTTCGCGCCAATCGGTTTATCGTCAGACGCCACTGGTGAATTTGCCGGGAGTTTATTCTGGGTGCTGCTGATCTCCTTGCTGCTGAGTTGGGTGACTGCACTGACCCTCATTCCGTTTTTAGCCGACCGCTTATACTCTGCGAAGGACATTGGTAATAGCGATGAGCAGGACGATGTCTTTTCTCATCCGGTTTATCGTGGCTATAAGAAAATGCTGGCTGTTTGTTTGCGTCACCGCATTATCAGTATGCTGGTAATGCTCGTGACGTTGGTGGCAGCGGTGGTTGGATTCGGACAGGCGAAACAAGCATTTTTCCCGCCATCGACAACGCCGTTATTTTATGTCGATCTCTGGTATCCTCAGGGTACCGACATTCGTCATACCGAACAGGACTCTAAGCGCCTGGAAGATTATCTTCTGGAGAAAAGTGACGTCACTTCGGTTGCGACAACCATCGGGCAGGGCGCGCCGCGATTTACCCTGACGTATCTGGTGGAAAAAAGTTACGAAAGTTATGCGCAGTTGCTGGTACGGGTAGAAGGCAAAGACGCGATGGATGCGTTAATGCGTGACATTCGTGAGCGAATTCGTGAAGAGCATCCGGACGTTGAGGACAAACTGATACGGGTTGAAATTGGTCCGGCTACTCCGGCAAAGATTGAAGCACGTTTTTCCGGCCCGGATATTGGTACCCTGCGTGAGCTAAGTAAAAAGGCCCAGGCTATTCTTGCCGAGGATTCAGGCGCAGTAAACATTCGTTCCGACTGGCGTACGCCGACCAAATTGTTGCGGCCGGAATACGACGAAGCGGCAGGCCGGCGCGCCGGCATTACAAAAGAAGACGTGAACAATCTGCTACTGGCTAATTTTGTTGGCCGGCAAATTGGCATTTACCGCGATGGCACCGATTTATTACCGATAGTGCAGCGTGCACCCGCGGCAGAGAGGGTCGATTTAGACAACTGGCAGGAGCTGCAAATTTACAGTCCGGCGTTCGACCGTTTTGTACCTTTGGCTCAAGTTGCGCGTTCAATTGATGTGGTTTGGGAAGACCCTTTAATACTCCGTCGTGACCGTAAGCGAACACTCACTGTTATGGCCGATCACGACTTACTGGGTGAGGAAACGGCCGCGCAAGTATTTGAGCGGGTCCGGCCTAAGCTTGAGGGTATCGACTTGCCGCTAGGTTACGAATTAACCTGGGGCGGCGAGCATGAAGCCGCCGGTAAAGCCGAAAAAGCGTTGTTTGGTGCCTTGCCCTTAGGTTTTCTGGTGATGTTTATTATCACCGTGCTGCTGTTTAACAGCATTCGTCAGGCCGCTGTGTTGTGGACGACCGTACCACTTTCCATTATTGGTGTGACTGTTGGGCTCTTGCTTTTGGATAAACCCTTTGGCTTTATGGCGTTACTCGGCTTCCTCAGCCTTTCCGGCATGCTGATTAAAAACGGTGTGGTGTTACTGGAACAGGTTAATGCTGAGCTTGACGCCGGTAAAGAAGCAACCCATGCGTTAAGCGATGCTGCGGTTAGCCGTGTTCGTCCGGTAGGCATGGCGGCAGCCACCACCATTTTGGGGATGATCCCGCTGCTGTTCGATGACTTCTTTGCCAGCATGGCAACGGTCATCATGTTTGGTCTCGGTTTTGCCACTTTGCTGACCTTGTTTGTTGTGCCTGTCATGTACGCCATAGTGCAACGAGTACCGCGCCCGTAACCCGGGCGCATTCACCCCGTTTATACCCTGAATTATCTGTTTTATAGCCCCGTGTCATGGGAATTTAACAGTAAAATCCGTATAATGCGCCGCACTAGTGAACCGTCTAGAATTCATGCAAGCAAATGAGAGGTACTATAAGTGCTTAAAGAATATCGTCAGCACGTAGAAGAGCGCGCCGCAGAGGGCATCCCTCCGAAGCCATTAAATGCCGAGCAAGTAGCCGATTTAGTGGAATTACTGAAAAATCCTCCAGCAGGCGAGGAAGACTTTCTGGTCGAGCTGTTAGCCGAGCGTGTACCACCTGGTGTGGACGAAGCGGCTTATGTTAAAGCAGGCTTTTTAAGCGCCGTTGTTAAGGGCGAAATTGAAAGTCCGGTTGTGAGTAAAGAATACGCAGTGAAGCTGTTGGGCAATATGCACGGCGGTTACAACATCGTCACTTTGGTGGAATTGCTGGACGACTCTCAGCTGGCTGAACTGGCGGCAAAAGAACTGAAAGAAACCATCTTAATGTTCGACGCCTTCCACGACGTGGAAGAGAAAATGAAAGCCGGTAATGCGCTGGCGAAAGAAGTGGTTGAATCCTGGGCCAATGCTGAATGGTTTACCAACAGCGACGAGCTGGCTAAGTCCATTAAAGCAACTGTCTTTAAAGTGACTGGCGAAACCAACACCGATGACCTGTCTCCGGCACCAGATGCATGGTCTCGTCCGGACATTCCTTTGCATGCTAAAGCGATGTACAAAATGCCACGCGAAGGCATTACCGATGCAGGCAAGCAAATTGAAGAATTAAAAGAAAAAGGTCACCCGGTTGCCTTCGTTGGCGACGTAGTGGGTACCGGTTCTTCACGGAAATCGGCAACCAACTCGGTATTGTGGAACATCGGCGAAGACATGCCGGGCACACCGAACAAACGTGCCGGCGGTATCTGCATCGGTTCTAAAGTTGCGCCTATTTTCTTCAACACCATGAAAGACGCAGGTGCGTTGGTGTTTGAAGCCGACGTCGAAAAAATGAACATGGGTGATGTCATCACTATCTACCCATACGAAGGAAAAATCGAGAACGAAGCCGGCGAAGTTATCGCTGAATACGATTATGCGTCTCGCGTAATTTTAGATGAAGTCCGTGCCGGTGGCCGTATTAACCTGATCATTGGTCGTGGCCTGACAGAAAAAGCACGTGAATCCCTGGGCATGGGTCCATCAGACTTATTCCGTAAGCCAGAGCAACCGGCAGACAGCGGTAAAGGTTTCTCGCTGGCGCAGAAGTTGGTCGGTAAAGCTTGTGGTATGGAAGGTGTTCGTCCGGGCGCTTATTGCGAACCTAAGATGACCACTGTCGGTTCTCAGGACACTACCGGTCCTATGACTCGTGACGAACTAAAAGACCTGGCATGCCTTGGTTTTAACTCAGACTTAGTTATGCAGTCGTTCTGCCACACTGCCGCTTATCCTAAGCCCGTTGACGTTGAAACTCAGCACACCTTGCCTGACTTTATCATGAACCGTGGCGGTGTTAGCTTGCGTCCAGGCGACGGTATCATCCACAGCTGGTTAAACCGCATGTTGTTGCCAGACACTGTTGGTACCGGTGGTGACTCACACACGCGTTTCCCGCTGGGTATTTCATTCCCGGCCGGCTCTGGTCTGGTCGCGTTCGCCGCAGCTACAGGTGTTATGCCGCTGGACATGCCTGAATCGGTATTGGTGCGCTTCAAAGGCGAAATGCAGCCTGGTATCACCCTGCGTGACTTGGTTCATGCCATTCCTGCATTCGCTATCAAAGAAGGTCACCTGACCGTTGATAAGCGTGGCAAGAAAAACATTTTTTCAGGTCGTATCTTAGAAATTGAAGGTCTTGATCACTTAACTGTAGAGCAGGCCTTTGAATTGTCTGACGCTTCTGCAGAACGTTCAGCGGCTGGTTGTACTATCGACTTGTCTGAAGAGTCGGTTGCGGAGTACCTGCGTTCTAATATCACCATGCTGCGCTGGATGATAAACGAAGGCTACGGCGATGCGCGTACGCTGGAACGTCGTGCCCGTAAGATGGAAGAGTGGTTAGAAAACCCACAGCTGACCCGTGCAGATAAAGACGCTGACTACTCAACGGTTATCGAAATTGACCTGAACGAGATTAAAGAGCCTATCGTCTGTTGCCCGAATGACCCGGACGACGCGAAGTTCTTAAGCGAAGTTGCCGGCGACAACGTCGATGAAGTTTTCATCGGTTCGTGCATGACCAACATTGGTCACTTCCGTGCAGCAGGCAAATTGTTAGAGAAAAACTCTGACCCATTAAACACGCATTTGTGGATTGCACCACCAACGAAAATGGATAAAACCCAGCTGGAAGCCGAAGGCTATTATGACATTTATGAGCGTAACGGCGTTCGTACGGAAATGCCGGGCTGTTCACTGTGTATGGGTAACCAGGCACGGGTAGAACCAGGCGCAACTGTGCTGTCTACCTCAACGCGTAACTTCCCGAACCGCCTGGGTGATGGCGCAAACGTTTACCTGACTTCTGCAGAGCTTGCAGCTGTCGGTGCTATCGTTGGTCGCCTGCCAACTCCGGAAGAATACATGGAGTACGCACAGGACATCAATTCGATGGCTGGCGAAGTCTACAAATATCTGAACTTCGACCAGATGGATGCCTTCCGCGACGCAGAAAAAGCGGCCAAGGAAAACATCATCCCAACCATCAACGTGGCTTAATGATGGGGAATGGAAACATAATGACCGGTAACAGGAAGACGCGTAGCCTGACATTCATGTCAGGTGGGATATCTCACCTGACGTAAACGTCAGGCTACTTCCTGTTACCGGTCATAATGTTGTTTCCATTCCCAAATAAGTCTCCCTAAAACCGCTTCGGCGGTTTTTTTGTGCCCGATATTCAGTAGCCTGATGTTCACATCAGGTACGATACTTAACTTGTCTTATGGTCTATTAGTGGTCTATATTTAGACTGTTCAGTCGGGAGAGAATCATGCAGATAAAAACCATTAGTTACATTAAACAAAATGCGGCATCGCTGGATGTGGAAGAGCCTATTGTGGTCACTCAAGGCGGCAAGCCTGTCTACCGGATTGAGTCGGAAGCGAGTGCTCGACAGCGCGATGAGGCTATTGCGACACTTAAACTGATGAACCTGGCTGAAAGGGATATTCGCAACCAGAATTTGCTATCCCTTAGCGAAGCGAAAGAAAGGTTAGAGCGTGAACTCGGCACAAAGACGTTTGAGCTTTAGCCCTCACTGATGAATTACGATGCCTATTTCACAGAGCTCAGCTATAAAACACTGGCCACTTTAACTCGTTATATGGAAACCTTTCTCGGTGAAGAGGAGGCCATTCGACTCGGTAAGCAGCTCCTTGATTTCGCCGCAATTAAGCTAGGTGCCAACCCTCTGCAATTTCCTGTTTCCCACGAGCTTGAGACATTAGGTATAGTCGATTATCGAGTGGTGCTTGTGGATAACTATAAAATCTTATTTCGCTTAGATGAGAAAGCCCGGGTGAGCTACGTCATGGCCTTCCTACGACAGAAACAGAATACCCAAGAACTTCTTTATCAGATAACGATTTTGTAGTGAGATCTCTGTGCAATAAACTGATACGTCATCGTTCTGTGTTGGTCAGCGGTGTGTTCGTAAGTTTATAGGGCAGGTTCTTCACTTATGAGCGTTATGAGTGTTGAGTACTTCTGTGGCGGAGTGTCGAAGGCCATGGAAGGCCTTCGTCAAGCCCTCATGGATGAGCTCGTAGCGTCTCCGTCACAGAAGTACTCAATGCTCAAGCGAAATAAGTGAAGAACCTGCCCCTACCTGATAGCGGGGCTTTTGTTCTATTTCTGTTCAGCAATCCAGTCGTTGATGTGCTGCTCGAGTACTTTCAGTGGCACGCTGCCGTTTTCTAGTACCGCGTCGTGGAACTCACGAATATCGAACTTATCACCCAGCTGTTGCTCGGCTTCTGCACGCAAACGCTTAATGGTCAGTTCGCCCAACTTGTACGAAAGTGCCTGTGCAGGCCAGGTAATGTAACGGTCAATTTCGGTTTTCACGTTATGCAGTGACAACGCGGTGTTGTTGGCCATAAAGTCCATTGCGCGTTCACGGCTCCAGCCTTTGGCATGCATACCGGTATCCACCACTAAGCGCGCCGCGCGCCACATTTCATAGCTTAAACGACCAAAGTTGCTGTAAGGGTCTTCATAGAAACCGGCTTCCAGACCTAAGTACTCAGAGTACAGACCCCAACCTTCACCAAACGCAGAAATATAGGTTTGCTGGCGGTACTCTGGTAAATCTTCCAACTCGCCGGCAATCGCGTTTTGTAAATGATGACCCGGAACGGCTTCGTGCAATGTCAGGGCTTCCATCTGATAAAGCGGACGGCGATCCAGTGCGTAGGTATTGACCCAGTAGAAACCGGCGCGGTCGTCGCGATTCGTTCCAGAATAGCGACCTGTGGTGTATTTCGGTGCTATTTCTTCAGGAACCGGGGCAATGCCGTATGGCTTCCGTGGTAGGGTCTTGAACAGCTTGGGTAATTCGCCATCCATCTTTTTTGCTATCCAGGCAGCGTAATGCAGCAATTCTTCTGCGGTTTCCGGATAGAACTGGTCGTCGGTACGTAAGAACTCGACGAACTCATCAAAGCTGCCATCAAACCCGCTTGCTTCAATAGCTTCCAGCATTTCACCACGAATACGCGCCACTTCCTGTAGACCAATTTGGTGAATTTCATCCGCAGTTAAATCTAACGTAGTGTAATGTTTAATACGGTTTTGATAAAAAGCGTCGCCATTCGGCAGTTCGCTGGCACCAACGGTTTCACGTGCATTTGGAAGATACTCGGTGACCATAAAGTTGAAGTAGTCGTCATACGCCGGCATGACTTGCTGGTCAATGGCTGTTAAGGCATCTTCTTTTAGTTGCTTCCATTGCTCGTCATTAATAAAGCCCGGTTGTTCGGAAAACGGCGAGAAATAAACGCTTTGATCAGCGTCCTGTACAATGTAGGCCAGTATACTCTCTTCAAAGCCCGCCATGGCGGAAGCTGGCTGGGTATAACCTTCTTCTATCGCCTTACGCAACCAATGCGTTTGTTGTTCCATGTAACGAGGAATGGAACGCAGTTTCGCAATGTAATTCTGATAATCTTCAGCCGAAGAGAACGAGGTGTACGATGGCATAAAAGCAAGAGAACTATGGAAACTACCCTCTGCTGTCAATGGCATGTAGTGTGCTTTAAAACGATACTCATCTACTTTATTTTTTAACGTATAATGAATCATCGCATGATTAATTTGGTCATCCCGGCTAAGCGCGTTAAGGTTAACGGCGTTAAGCTGTTCGAGCCACTTTGAGCGTTGTTGATAGCGTTTTTCTAACGCCTCCGGTGACATATCGGTCAGCTCAGTATCGCTGGACTTATTCAGTTCTTCCCAGATAGTGTCAGCCAGCTGATGAAACTCGGCAGCAGGGCTCTGTTGCTGTGTGCTGCTACGCTGGGTTTGGTTATCAGCTGTGGTGGTGCAGGCAGTAACGCCCAGCAAACCAAAAATAAGTATCAGATTACGCATGATTTTTCCTTGCGGTGTCATAACGAATACAGGCATTCTATAATGCCTCTTACGCTAATTAATGTAAAAGCGAATAGAACGAACCCACAAAAATAACAGTTAAATGGGAGAATAGGGTGGATAAAGCTCAGTCAGGAGTCTACGCGGAACCTAATCTGCATGGTCTGACGTTGTTTTGTCACGTCATGAGCGACGACGTTGAAAGTTTACGTCGCAAGTTAGCTCGCTTTCCAGCAATTTTACGCGATCTTGACGCCCGTTTCTCTGAAGGCATGTTAACAGGCTTTGTTGGCATAGGGGCGGACTACTGGGATATTCTCTATCCGCATAAGCGCCCGTTGCACTTGCAGGCTTTTCCCGAGCTCAGAGATGGCGACCGTGAAGCGCCAAGACACCCCTATGATCTTGTTATACAGATTCGTTGTGATCGTTTTGACGCTAACTACTTGGCGGGACGTACGTTAATGGAATGGTTTGGCTACGACATTGAAGTGGCTGAGCAAATCCGTTCCTTTCGTTATCTGGACGGCCGCGACTTAACCGGCTTTATCGATGCTCCGGATAACCCGCGGGGTATGCGCAAGCGTAAAGTCGCTTTAGTTGAGGCGCAGGACGATGCGGACTTTGTCGACGGCAGCTACTTATTCGTACAGAAGTTTCGGCATGACTTGCGTCGTTGGGACTACTTAGGCCCTGAAAAGCAGGAACTGCTAATGGGACGCGAGAAAGTATCTGGTGAACGTTTATCAGAAGCCAAAATAGAAGGTGTCACTCACGCTGCGAAAAGTCGCTTAATTGATAGTAGCGAACAGCCTATTCCACTATTGCGGCAGAATATGCCCTGGGGCGACTTGCGCGAACAGGGGCTTCTGGCAATGTATTTTAGCCATTCGCCTAAAATGGTTGTTCAGTGGCTAAAGAACCGTTATTACGCCGACGAACAGGGAGCTTACGACCCTTTACTAGATTACTCACAAGCCGTGTCCAGCTCAGGTTTTTTTGTTCCTTCAATGCGCTTTATGGAAGCGAACAAAGAAGTTGCCGAAGACATAGCGGATTATGAAGAGGGCAGTACCGCCTGATTCGCAAACAGCTCGCGTACTTTTCGCAGAGTGAATTCAATATCAGCAACTTTAAGCGGTGCAATAAAAATCGTGTCGTCACCAGCAATAGTGCCAAGTACACCTTCTTTTTTACCGACCGAGTCCAGCAACCGCGCAATTAACTGAGCGGCGCCCGGACTTGTGCGAATAATGACCATCACATCATTATGCTGAATATCCAGTACAAGCTGGCTTAATGGTGCCCGGGTGGAAGGCACGGCTAAATCAGGCGGTAAACAGTAGACCATTTCCTGTTTCGCATTGCGGGTACGAACCGCTCCTTGCTTACTCAGCATGCGCGACACTTTAGACTGGCTAATGTTATCAAAGCCCTCGGCTTTTAAGGCGTTAACAATTTCCCCTTGAGAGCCATAACGCTCTTCGCGGAGCAAAGTTTTAAAAGCTTCGAGTAACGTGTCCTGCACCATGTGAGTGTCAAATTCCTATGCTGTTTACGTGCTATAATAATAGACAGTGTACTGCATAAAGATGCGCTATTCGAGTGCTGAATGTGTATCGCGCAAAGTTGTATTTTTATTGATATAGGAGTACAGTTTTGCCCCAAATTCTGCATTTTTAAGCAGTTTAAATTGACCAACAAAAACGGAGTCTGAGATGAAAGTAGCCGTATTAGGTGCGGCCGGTGGTATCGGCCAGGCATTGTCATTACTTCTGAAAACCCAATTACCAGCAGGTTCAGAATTATCGTTGTATGACGTTGCGCCAGTAGTTCCAGGTGTGGCGGTTGACTTAAGTCATATCCCTACCGACGTGAAAGTAACAGGCTTCGGTAAAGACGACTTAGCATCAGCATTAGTTGGCAGCGACATCGTATTGATTCCTGCCGGCGTACCACGTAAGCCAGGTATGGATCGCTCTGACCTGTTCAACATGAACGCCGGCATCGTTAAAAACTTAGTTCAAGGCGTTGCAGAAAACTGTCCTAACGCTTGTGTTGGTATCATTACTAACCCAGTAAACACCACGGTTCCAATCGCTGCCGAAGTCCTGAAAAAAGCAGGCTGCTACGATAAGCGTAAACTGTTCGGTGTTACTACGCTGGACGTTATCCGTTCAGAAGCCTTTGTTGGTGAGTTGCGTGGTCTGAACCCGGAAAACGTTAACGTACCAGTTATCGGTGGGCATAGCGGCACAACCATTTTGCCATTGCTGTCTCAGGTTGAAGGCGTTGAGTTTACAGAGCAAGAAATCAAAGACTTAACTCACCGTATCCAGAACGCAGGTACCGAAGTAGTTGAGGCCAAAGCTGGCGGCGGTTCAGCAACCCTTTCTATGGGTCAGGCAGCAGCACGCTTTGCCTTGTCACTGCTGAAAGGCCTGCAAGGTCAGGACACTATCGAGTGCACCTACGTAGAAGGCCCGGGCGACAACGCTAAGTTCTTCGCGCAGCCAGTACGCTTAGGCAAAAACGGCGCAGAAGAAATCCTGTCTTACGGCAAACTCAGTGCATTCGAACAAAAATGCATGGACGAAATGCTAGACGGCCTGAAAGGCGACATCCAAACTGGCATCGACTTCGCCAGCTAAGCTGAAACATTGGGGGCGGGCCAGCATTGGCTGGCCATTGCAGGTTATCTTCCGAAAGACGCCTGCAAGTACGTCCCTGTAAGGCTTGGGCAGCGCCATCCTTGGCGCTGCACACTTTCTCCAGATAACCCGCAATGGCTTTACGCCAATACTGACCAACCCCCCAATATTTCCACATTACTTTCTCTGAAAGGTATGTAGCCTGACGTTCACGTCAGGTTCAATGTTCAAATATCTCACCTGATGTGAACATCAGGCTACGGAAATGGTTGATGGGGCAGGCTGTTGGATTGCGAGCGTTACGAGTGTTGAAGGTTTCTATGGCGGAGTGTCGAAGGCCATGGATGCTTATTGGAAATGCCTAAAGCGGGAAGGGTTGTGTTTCGGAGGTGTGTAGCGCCATGGATGGCGCTACACAAGCCCTACAGGGATGTATTCACGGGCGTCCTCCGAAACAGAACCCGCTCCCCCAAGGCATTTCTTACGCCACCCGGTCGACTGCAAGGTGGGTTAGGGTGAGCAGGGCTTGTTTGTAGTCGGAGTTTGGGAGTTCACTTAGGGATTCACGCGCTTGTTCGGCGGCTTCTAAGGCTTTGTCGCGTGTGTACTGCAAGGCTCCCGTTCGTTCCATAGCGGTTAGCACGGTTTGTAAGTGCTCACGCCCGTCGCCTTGTTCAATGGCTTCACGAATCAGCTTTTGTTCTACGTCGTTGCCATGCCACATTGCGTATAAAAGCGGTAGCGTTGGCTTACCTTCAGCTAAGTCATCACCCGCATTTTTGCCCATAGATTCGCTGTCCGCAGTGTAATCCATTAAATCATCTACCAGCTGAAAAGCAGTGCCCAGGTAACGACCGTAGTCGGCCAGTTGCTGGGTTACTTTTTCGTCTTGTGCGGTTAAGACACCGGCTAACTCTGTAGCTGCTTCAAACAACTTGGCGGTTTTGCCGTAAATAACATTAAAGTAGCTGGCTTCTGAGGTATCCGGGTCGTTACAGTTCATTAACTGCAGTACTTCACCTTCAGAAATGATGTTGGTGGCATCCGCTAAAATCCGCAGAATCCGCAGTGAGTCTAAATCGACCATTAACTGAAAAGCGCGGGTATAAAGGAAGTCACCAACGAGTACGCTGGCTTCATTACCGAACACTGCGTTGGCGGTTTTGCGTCCGCGGCGCAGTTCCGATTCATCAACGACGTCGTCGTGAAGCAGAGTCGCGGTATGAATAAACTCGATAATCGTAGCAAGTTTGCGGTGGTCGTTACCTTCATAACCCAGAGCCCGACAAGCTAATATGGCGAGCAGCGGCCGTAAGCGTTTACCGCCACTGTTGACAATATAAAGGCCTAACTGGTTAATTAAGGCAACATCCGATTGAAGTTGTTCACCTATTAATGCATTAACACCAAGCATGTCGTCTTTGGCTAATGCGTTAATGGACTGCATATCCATCATAGATATCTGTTTATTTACAAAATTTAACGGAAAAGGGATGGTACACTATTTATAGCAGAGCGGAAACTCAATCCGCGGTAAGCGGTGCCGCTTTTAAGTTCAAATTAAGGGTTGCGATCGCTGACTGGATTACGTACAATTCGCGCCCTGATTTGAATTTGGATGCCCAATAGGGTTGTGGAGAATAATATGTACGCAGTATTCCAAAGTGGCGGTAAGCAGCACCGTGTGTCTGAAGGCCAAATCGTCCGCCTGGAAAAACTGGAAGCAGCTACCGGTGATGTAGTTGAATTCGACCAGGTTTTGATGGTTTCTGACGGCAACGATGTAAACATCGGTGCTCCGTTCGTGTCCGGTGGTAAAGTGAAAGCGGAAGTGATTGATCACGGTCGTGGCGATAAAATTAAAATCGTTAAGTTCCGTCGTCGTAAGCATTCTCGCCGTCAACAAGGCCATCGTCAGTGGTTCACGGAAGTGAAAATCACTGGTATCAACAGCTAATTAAGGAGTAACGACATGGCACATAAAAAGGCTGGTGGTTCTACTAAAAACGGTCGCGACTCAGAGAGTAAACGTCTCGGTGTTAAGCGCTTCGGTGGTGAGTCTGTGTTAGCAGGCAACATCCTGGTTCGTCAACGTGGTACTAAGTTCCACGCTGGTGCGAACGTTGGTATTGGTAAAGACCACACATTGTTTGCAACCTCAGAAGGCAAAGTGTCTTTTGATGTGAAGGGCAGCAAAAACCGTAAATTTGTGAGCGTTATTACTGACTAATAATGCGAACATAAACTGAAAAGTTTCGGTTCTGAAAGCCCTGCCTTACGGCGGGGCTTTTTCATATGTGCTAGAATTTTGCACAGTATTCTATAAGTGATAAGTAGCAGATTGCGATGAAATTCGTTGATGAAGTAGAAATCCGCGTAGACGCGGGTGACGGTGGTAATGGTTGTATCAGTTTCCGTCGCGAAAAATATATTCCCAAAGGCGGCCCTGACGGCGGCGATGGTGGCGACGGCGGTGATGTCTATCTAGAAGCAGACGAGAACCTGAATACCCTTATCGATTATCGTTTTGAACGTTTTCATAAAGCTGAACGCGGTAAAAACGGTATGGGCAAAAACTGTACGGGCAGGCGCGGTAACGACATCGTGCTGCCGGTTCCTCCTGGTACCCGCGCTACCGATATTGATACTGGCGAAGTTCTTGGCGATTTGACGAAACATGGTCAACGTTTAATGGTAGCCAAAGGTGGTTTCCATGGTCTGGGTAATACGCGTTTTAAAAGCAGTATAAACCGTGCGCCACGACAAAAAACCGATGGTACTCCTGGCGAAGTACGCCCGCTAAAACTGGAACTGATGTTGTTGGCTGATGTTGGTTTGCTGGGTATGCCGAATGCCGGTAAATCGACTTTTATTCGCTCGGTTTCCGCAGCACGCCCTAAAGTAGCCGACTATCCGTTTACCACCCTGATACCAAACCTGGGTGTTGTGCGTCCCGCTCCGCATCAGAGTTTTGTTATTGCCGATATCCCCGGTCTTATTGAAGGCGCGGCCGAAGGTGCTGGACTAGGCATACAATTCCTAAAACATTTAGAGCGCTGTCGTTTATTACTGCACTTGGTAGATTTAGCCCCGTTTGATGAAACCGACCCTGCCGAGCAGGCGCGTATTATTATCAACGAGCTGGAAAAATACAGCCCGAAACTGGCTGAAAAGCCACGCTGGCTGGTCATCAATAAAGTCGACTTGCTGCTGGACGAAGAGGTTCAGGAGAAAGTAGACGAGCTGGTTAAATCTCTGAACTGGGACGGCCCGGTGTTCCAAATCGCAGCTCTGGAAGGGCGTGGCAGCGACGCGCTTTGTCGTGAGGTAATGTCTTATCTTGAAACATTGCCAGCACCTGACACTGAGCAGCATGAAGAAGCCGACCCGGTTGAGTTCATGTGGGACACTTACCACGAAGAAGTTCTTGAAGAAGAGATGGATGACGAAGATGACGACGACGATGACGATGATCACGACGTCGAAGTTATTTATCAGAAGTAGCCTGACATTGATGTCAGGTGAGGTCTTGGTCCTGACGTAAGCGTCAGGCTACGCATTAAGGATATCGCCGAATGAAAATATCACTCGTGGTTGCTATGGCCGATAATCGGGTTATTGGAAAAGATAACAAAATGCCATGGCACCTGCCGGACGAGTTGCAATATTTCAAAAAAATTACCTTAGGTAAGCCAATTGTTATGGGGCGCCGGACTTTTGAGTCAATTGGTCGTCCTTTGCCCGGCCGCAAGAATATCGTTCTAAGCCGTCGAACGGATCGTTCGGAAAATCAGGACAGTCAGGTGGTTTGGGTGTCTGGGGTGCAACAGGCAATAGCCGCTGCAGGTCCGGTTGAGGAACTCATGATTATCGGCGGTGGAAAAATTTATGAGAAATTTTTACCCCTCGCAGACCGACTATATGTTACTAAAATAGAACTAAATGTTGAGGGTGATACTTACTTTCCCGATTATCATCAAGTCGCCGACTGGCAAGAGATAGAGCGGCAAAACTTTGCCGCTGATGAGCGCAACTCCCATAACTTTAGTACTCTTATTTTCGACAGAGTAAGTTAATAAGAAGTTATAAATTCAGTAACTTACATGTATTTTAAGCCATTGCAGCAGGCTTGAGTTCGTAGTATCATCTTGATGAATTTTTGAACAATCTTGTGATGGGGTTTTAGATGAAAGCAATTGTATTAGGCACCATGATGGCTGCCGTTGCGGCAACTGGCGTAACGTTTTCAAAGAGCGCAGAGGCAAATGAATTAGCCTTAAGCTTATGCACATACGTACAGGGTGATGACACCATGCGTATGCGTAAAAAATTACGTGATGCTCGTGTCCGCGTACGCGATATTTACAGTGGTATTCAGTGTAATGGTCAGAGCTTATTGCAATTTGCCATGTCAAATGGCTCACAAGACATTGGTGAGTTCATTGTTGGTCGCTTGTCAGTAGATGAACTGAAAGCTTCTGGCGACTACGAATGGGCGCAATCTAACGGTCATGGCAGCAGTGCAATTGCAGTAGCAATTAAAGATCGCGCTGGCCTGTAAGTTAGGCACTAATAAAATTATTTTCTAAAAGCCTGCAATTTTTGCGGGCTTTTTTACATCTTCTAACAAATCAATCAGTGACTTACCTTGTAATTCTCCCCTGTTCTCTACGACAATAGATCCGTTGCATATATAAACGGAACCGCTATGAAACAATGGATGGCATTATCGCTACTGTTACTGGGACTGATACCGCATAGCGGTCAGGCACAGACAAAAATAAATGAAGCTTCGGGCTGTTATTTACCCGGCGTGCAAGAGAAACTGCACTGTGGCACAGTTTCAGTTCCTGAAAATTACGAACAACCCGACGGCAAGCATATTGGTATTTACTACGCGATTCTTCCCGCTATTCAGGAAGGAGCGCAAGCCGATCCTATGCTCATTCTGGCCGGAGGGCCGGGACAGGCCGCTACCGAATTAACTCCAATGATAGCGCGTATGTTCGAAGCGGTGCGTCAAAAGCGCGATATCCTTCTAATTGATCAGCGTGGCACAGGTAAAAGTCACCCGCTTGAATGTGGTATTGAACGCCCTGATGAATTGATACGAGCTGACGATGAGCAGGACCTTAGAGCCTTGAGTCGTGAATGTCAGGAACAGTACCCTGATACAGACACAACGCAATATCATACGGTTAACGCAGTTAAAGACTTTGAGCGAGTACGTGAACATTTAGGTATAGAGCAACTGAACCTTTATGGCGGCTCTTATGGAACGCGCGTTGGACTAACTTATTTACGTGAAGCACCGAGCTCAGTTCGTACGGCTACCCTCGATGCCGTAGCTCCGCCTCAGGTAATCATCGGGCCTTTTGGTCAACACGGAGCCAATGCATTTGACGAAATGCTCAAAGACTGTTCCGAACAAAGCCCGTGTCATGAGAAGTTCCCTAACCTAGAGCAAGAATACTATGAGGTGATGAGTGAGCTTGAAGCTGAGAATATATTGCTGGAAACGCGTGACCCCCTCTCTTTTGAGCCGCTGGAAATAAAACTGACTCCCGGGCGTTTTAGCTCAATTATTCGTGTTGCTTTATATCACCCCAGTACTCGTCAGTTATTGCCTTACGCGATTCACTCAGCAGCTGAAGGAAACTACCATGCAATACTGGGGCTGATGGGCGGTACTATGTCACAAAACAGTATTTACCTGGGGCTTATGCTCTCGGTTGTGTGTGGCGAAGACTTGCCAAGGGCGACTCCTGAGCTTTTCGCTCAGGACGGCAACAATGAGTTTATTGGCAGCCGCACCGGTGATGCCTTTGTCGACATGTGTGCGGGTTGGCAATCATCGAGTGTTCCATCTTATTGGTCCGATCCGGTTGTTAGTGATAAGCCGGTTTTGTTGTTATCGGGAGAGCTGGACCCGGTGACGCCTCCGGAATGGGGCGAAATTGCCCACAGAACCTTACCTAACAGTAAACATCTGATTGCACCTAACGCCGGGCATACCATAGCCAGCCATACCTGCGCTAATAAGCTCATTGCAGATTTTATCGAGCAAGGTTCTATCGAAAATATTGATGGCAGCTGCTTAAAAGAACAAAGGCTGAAGCCATTTGTGCTGAACCAGAATGCAGCGGGGCTATAAATAATGATAAACGTAGATGCACTGACAAAAACATTCAAAAATGTGCAAGCGCTGGACTCTCTTTCATTTCAGGCAAAAGATGGCGAAATTACCGGGCTTCTTGGGCCTAACGGAGCCGGGAAAACGACTTGTCTGCGTATTATTTACGGGTTGTTGCAGGCAGATACCGGCAAAGCAGAGATTGAAGGTGTTGATGCCAACCAGAACCCGATTGATGCACGCCGTAACCTCGGTATATTCCCTGATAAATTCGGTTTATACGAACGCTTGACCGTACGCGAGCAAGTAGCTTATTTCGCCGGGCTGCACGGGCTAAAAGGCACGGAGCAAAAGCAGGCGGTTGAGAAGGTGATAGAGAAGCTGGATATTAAAGAGCTTGCAGACCGTCGTACTGCTGGTTTTTCACAAGGCCAGCGGATGAAAGTCGCATTGGCTCAGGCTTTAGTACACAGCCCAAAACATCTAATTCTGGATGAACCCAGCCGCGGTCTTGACGTTATGAGTACCCGAATTTTAAGAGATGTGTTGCGCGAACAACGCGCTCAAGGCACCTGTATCTTGTTTTCCAGCCACGTTATGCAGGAAGTTGCCGCTCTATGTGACCGAGTGGTGGTGATGGCAAAAGGCAAAGTTGCAGCTGAAGGAACACCGCAGGAGCTGTGCGATATGACCGGCGAGCAACAGCTGGAAGACGCCTTCGTTAAAATTATCGGTACCGACGAGGGGATAGCAGCCTAATGAGTGCATTAACTTCCGTATGGAAAAAAGAGTTCCGGGACGCTATTCGTGATAAACGTTCTGTTTTAGCGGCAATGTCCTATGCGTTTTTTGGCCCTTTATTAATGGCCGTAGCCTTCTTTTTCTTAATAACCCAACTGACCGACCCAGCAGACGTTGAAATTACCATTGAAGGCAAAGAAAATGCCCCTCAACTCGTTGAATTTTTGAACGAACGTGGTGTTGTTGCTAAAGAAGGGGAGTGGGCGAAAACCGAAACGCCAATAATATTGACCTTACCGCAAAACTGGCAGGAAAGTGTGAGTAAAGCTGAGCCGGTAGAGGTAACCTTGCGTGCTGATTGGTCTGCACAAAAACAGCAGACCGAAATTAAGCGTGTAGAGCAGGCCGTTCAGGCATACTCCAGTCAAATAGCGGCTTACCGTCTGACTTTACGGGGTGTGGATCCGCGTGTCGTGCAACCAATACAGTTACAAAAGCAAGACTTAGCAACCCGGGGCTCAAAAGCGGCCTTGATTATGGGCAGTGTGCTGGTATTTATTATCTTGTCTGTATTCTGGTCTGGTATGAATGTGGCTATTGATATCAGTGCTGGTGAGCGTGAACGTAACTCGCTGGAATTTTTGCTGAGTCAGCCGTTAAGCACCTGGGACATTGTTACCGGTAAAGCACTGACCGCAACGACCTTTTCATTGTTCGGGGCAATACTGTCACTGGTACTCATACCCATTATATTTGCCTACGTTCCATTACACGAAATTGGTATGAACGTGAACTTTAGTGTGGGTATGATGCTACTAATGTTTGTTTTGCTGGTACCGCTAGCTTTGTTCGCGACCGCCCTGCAATTGTTTGTGTCCTTTCGCGCGAAAAACTTCAAAGAAGCACAAACCTACATCAGCTTCTTATTGATCATTCCCATGGCAGCGTCATTCGGTGTCGAATTTGCACGGCTTAAAAATCTAATTCTCTACTATCTCCCGCTAACCGGTCAGCATCAGGCTTTTCTGTCACTGATACGCGGTGAGAACGTGAATGTCATGGGAACGGTCATCAGCGCAATTGCCACCCTGGCAGCCGCATTGCTGCTAATGAAATACATAGCCCGAATGCTCAAAAGCGAAAAAATCGTCTTCGGCCTGTAGCGGGGCTGAATAGCGAGCGCTGAGGTTACAAGGGCCATTGTGGAGGACGCCCGTAAATACATCCCTGTAGGGCTTGGGCAGCGCCATCCATGGCGCTGCACACCTCCACAATAGCCCTGTGTAACCGTCGGCGCGCTCACTATCTTCCGCTTCAGTTAAGAAGCCACTTAAGCTGTGATGAGAGAGATTAGAAGGGCTGGCTGTTCACTTGTGAGCGTTACGAGTGTTGAAAGCCTCTGTGGCGGAGTGTCGAAGGCCATGGATGGCCTTCGTCAAGCTCTCATGGATGAGCTCGTCGCGTCTCCGTCATAGAGGCTTTCAATGCTCAAGCGAAGCAAGTGAGCAGCCTGCCCCTGTCCCCCCTCAGTCGCGTAGGCGGCCGTAGTGGTAGTAGAGCCATTGGCCTAGGCGGCGGAAGCGTGGTAATGGAAAGGGCTTTAGTTGTGACTGGTAGTAAGGCAGCTCGGGCAGGGGCTGTTCCATGGCGGCTTCTGCCAGTCTTTGACCGGCCAGAGCGGTAAAGCTAACACCGGCGCCGCAGTAACCCATGCTGGCGTAGATATTATCTTTCACTTTGCCTACTCGCGGGTAATCGTCCAGTGACACACTGACCCAGCCACTCCAAAAATACTCCCACTTGTTCACTTCTCGCAGTTGCGGGAAAGTCTGGTGTAATGCCTGCAGTAAGCGTTTAGCATATATCGGCTTCTCTGCGCTTTTCCCTTGAATGGCACCACGACCACCAAACAATAAGCGGTTATCGGGCAGTAAGCGGAAGTAATACTTCAGGATGCGTGTATCCATTATGGCGTATTGAGGTGAAAGTTTAATACTCTCAACCTGTTCGTTACTCAGAGGTGGGGTGGTAATAATGCTTGAGAGTACCGGTAGCGAGCGGCTGGCAAGCTCCGGCAACAGTTTCCCTGAGGTATAGCCATTAGAACAAACCAACAGCTTACGGGCGCGTACAGAGCCTTTGGCGGTTTGCAGATACACGCCTTTGCCACCAAGCGACACTGCCTGAGTTACCGGGCAGTGTTCAACTAATTGCGCACCAGCGGCAGTTGCCCTTCGCGCGGTAGCTGCTGCTAACAAAATGGGGTTAAGAGCAAAGCAGTCGGTGAAACGCAATGCGGCATGGGCCTGTGGGCTTGAAATAAGCCCCGAGAGTTGATTTTGGGTGAGCCATTCAACGGGTTGATTAAACTTTTTAAGCTGCTCATATTGTTGTTTCAATGGTGCCACGGCGCTGTTGCGGTGCGCTATTTTCAGGTAGCCGCCGTTTTGGCGCTGGCACTGCGACGGGCAATAACGCAAAGTTTCTTCAACCAGTTGCAGTGCCTTTTGATGTTCATCGGCAATGTCTTGCGCAATGTCAGCACCAAGGCGTTCAGCCCAGGCCGACAAGCCCAGTCGGCCGGTACTTTTCATCACAAACCCGGCATTACGCGACGAACAACCCCAGGCCAGTTGGTTGGCTTCAAATACTGCAACAGAATGCCCATTTTCGGCCAGAACCCGAGCCGCGTTTAAGCCCGTGTAACCCGCACCAATAACAGCAAATCCCACTTCCTCCGGCGCATCCACACACTCCGGAAACTCGGCCTGCGTATGCTGCTGCCAATAACTAGGCTCAGGAGCATCATGAGGCCCCGGAGGCGCATTAACCAAAGGATCATACATAAACACCCACCTATAAAACGGAGAGGGAAGACAGCGAGCGCTGAGGTTACAAGGGCTATTGTGGAGGCGCCCGTGAATACATCCGTGTAGGGCTTGGGCAGCGCCATCCATGGCGCTGCACACCTCCACAATAGCCCTATGTAACCGTTGGCGCGCTCACTATCTCCCGCCTCATATAAAAAGCCAACTTAAGCCGCTATGAGGGAGGCAAAAGGGGCAGACTGTTCACTTGTGAGCGTTACGAGTGTTGAAGGCCTCTGTGGTGGAGTGTCGAAGGCCATGGATGGCCTTCGTCAAGCCCTCATGGATGAGCTCGTCGCGTCTCCGCCACAGAGGCCTTCAATGCTCAAGCGAAACAAGTGAGCAGTCTGCCCCAAGCCCATGCAACCTCAGCGCTCGCTATTCGGAGCCTTACGTATCGAATTTCAGCAGCATTTCGCCGGCGTTGCAGTAGCAGATGCCGTCGCATACTGGGCAGTAGTAGCCGTCTTCTACTGAGGCTTTGTACCAGCGCTTTTCATGTTGCTTAATCATTTCACCGCCGCAGCGGGTGAAATATTCATAGGCACTGTTATTGGGGCTTTGCATCCAAATGTGTGCTAAACCACCACGGCAGCCCAGCTCTTTGGCGGCTTCAATACTACGGAACAACAGTTCTTTGCCTATGCCCAGACCGCGTGCCTTTTCTGACACGGCTGCGCATTTAAAGTAGCACAGCTTATCGGCCGGAATTGGCCAGGCGTCTGGGGTGCAAAAATCATCAATTGGCCATTGTCCGGGCGCCAGGGTAATGCGCACGCCCAATGGGGTCTCACCGCGCAGAGCTATCCAGTTCAACTGTACATTACCAACGGTACCGCCGGCTAAATACTGCTGAAAACTCTCTTCGTTCAGGTAGTTGTCACCATGAACTTCATTGGCCAGATCAATAACGGCCGCCATATCGGCAGCCGTTATTTCACGATAAATAATATCGCTCATTAGTAGCGGTACTCGTCTGTCTTAAACGGACCTTCCACATCAACGTGAATGTAGTTAGCCTGATCCGCTGTCAGCTTAGTGATAACACCGCCAAAGCCCTGCACCATATAACGCGCAACTTCTTCATCCAGTTGCTTAGGCAGAACTTCTACACGCAGATATTCTTCCTGCTTCTTATTTTCCATGTCGGCAAATTTCTGCTCGAACAAGTGAATTTGAGCAAGTACCTGATTAGCAAAAGAGCCATCCATAATACGGCTGGGGTGGCCGGTTGCATTACCTAAGTTCACCAGACGGCCTTCGGCTAACAGAATCAGGTAGTCGTTGTCGTCGTCTGAACGGTAAATTTTATGAACCTGTGGCTTAATTTCTTCCCAGCGCCAGTTTTTGCGCATAAAGGCCGTATCAATTTCGTTGTCAAAGTGGCCAATGTTACAAACCAGGGCAGTAGGCTTAAGCGCAGCCAGCATGTAACGGTCACATACGTCCATATTACCGGTTGTGGTCACAATCAGGTCGGTGTTTTCCAGCAAGGCTTTGTTGATGTTGTCGCCGGTACCGTTGTTTTTGCCTTCAAGGTAAGGAGAGACCACTTCAAAGCCGTCCATGCAGGCTTGCATGGCACAAATTGGGTCAATTTCGCTGATTTTAACAATCATGCCTTCCTGACGCAGGCTAGCGGCAGAACCTTTACCCACATCACCGTAACCAACTACCAGAGCTTTCTTACCTGACAATAAGTGGTCAGTAGAACGCTTAATGGCATCGTTTAGTGAATGACGGCAGCCGTACTTGTTGTCATTTTTTGACTTAGTTACAGCATCGTTCACGTTAATGGCCGGTACTTTCAGAGTGCCTTTTTCCAGCATATCGAGCAAACGGTGAACACCGGTAGTGGTTTCTTCAGTAATGCCGTGAACTTTCTCCAGCATCTGCGGGAATTCGTCGTGGATCATCAGGGTTAAATCACCGCCGTCGTCCAGAATCATGTTGGCATCCCACAACTCACCGTCTTTATGGCAAGTCTGCTTTAAGCACCAGTCGTATTCTTCTTCGGTTTCACCTTTCCAGGCAAATACCGGCACACCGGCAGCAGCCATAGCGGCAGCAGCGTGATCCTGAGTAGAGAAAATGTTGCACGATGACCAACGCACTTCGGCACCCAGTTCAAGCAATGTTTCAATCAACACAGCTGTTTGAATGGTCATGTGAATACAGCCAATAATACGAGCACCGGCCAGTGGTTTGCTGTCAGCGTATTTACGGCGGATAGTCATCAACGCCGGCATTTCAGATTCAGCAATCGCAATTTCCTTGCGGCCCCATTCGGCTAAGCTAATATCTGCTACTTTGTAGTCTTGTGAATTTTCTGCACTCATAGTGACTCTCTTTTTCAGTGATTTCTGTCAGTGAATTTTAAGTAAATTCAAGCAGTTTGGGCGCTCATAATGCGCTCAATTAATTGTTGCTGTCGGTCTTTATTCAGTCGGGGACCAAATTCAGTGACCAGCTCCGCCGCCGCATGGCTGGCTAAACGACCAGCGTCTTCCAGCGACATATTACGCGTTAAACCATAAAGCATAGCACCAGCAAACATGTCGCCTGCACCATTGGTATCAATGGCTTTAACCGGCACGCCCGGAATATGTACCTGACGTTCACGGTTAGCAATTACAGCACCGTCTTTACCTAAAGTAATAGCAACCGTGTCGGCCTGCTTTAGTAATACGGATAAAGCCGCCTGAGGATCGTCCTTACCGGTTAATAATTCTGCTTCTTCGCGGTTGCAGAACATTAAATCGACACCACCATCCAGAATTTCATCAATTCCGCTGCGGAAAAACTTCACCATGGCAGGATCAGAGCAAGTCATAACCAGCTTTGTATTGTTTTCCCGTGCCACTTTTTTCGCATGCTGGATCGCGCCACGCGCAATTTCTGAGGTAATTAAATAGCCTTCAATATAAAGGTAGTCTGCTGCTGCAATGGCATGGTCGTCAATTTCAACGGTAGATAAATCAGCCGTTATGCCCAAATGAGTACGCATGGTGCGTTCGGCGTCAGGAGTCACCATAACCAGACAGCGGCCAGTAGTACCGGGGTTCTTCTGTTGGTCAAGGCTGGTTTCTATGCCTATTTTTTCTAAATCCTGACGGTAAAACATGCCGGCTTCGTCGTCAGCAACTTTACAGCAGTAGTAGGCTTTGCCGCCGAATTGAGCGAAAGCCACCAACGAGTTAGCTGCTGAGCCACCGCCGCTTTGCTTTTTCAATTCGCCCAGTTGACTAAGTTCTGCAATCAGAGTGTTTTGAGCGTCTTCATCAATCAGCTCCATCATGCCTTTTTTTAAATCGTGCTTCAGCAGGAAGTCTTCAGAGACTTCAAACTCCTGATCCACCAGCGCATTGCCAATGCCGACTACATCAATGGTTTTCATAATATTAAACGGTTGCTTATTAGGGCGCGTAGTATACCCGATGAGTCACTCAGGGTCGATAAATGAACAAGGCAAAAAGTGCAATAACCAGACAAGCAATGAAAAAGCCCTGCCATTGCCTTTGCCAGCGGGGCGCTCTCGGAATTAATAACTCGGCGGGACGTCCTTCAAAACGTTGTCTTGCGATACGAATTCCCTGCACTTGTATAGGTCCGCCCAAACTGACCCGGTGACAATAGCTGAAGCTTTGTATCCAGCTGAGCAAAATAGTAGAGAACAAAGGGTTACGTTTTAACGGCTGCAGCCTGAATTTATTACGCTGAAATAGCGCCATAAACCGTGCAGTCAGAGCCAGTAAAAATGAAGGTAAGAAATGGGTTATGGTGTGAAGCCAATGTGTTGCCAGACCAAAATGTCGGTATTTTGCCTGTGCAACCGGCCAAACCTGAGTCAGTTCAGAAAGGGTTCGTACTCCAAGTGCCGCTAGTGGCCCACCAACAAACCAAAAGAGCAAAGGCGTAAAGCGGTGTTCCAGAATACTGGTTGCGCGCAGTTCGATACTGGTTTTGGCAATGCCGTGTTCACTCAGTAAATCGCAGTCGCGCCAGGTAATGCGGCTTAGCCAGGCGCGGGCGGCATTCTTGCGGCCACGTTGCAGGTGGCTATCGGCTAATTTGATGGCGTGACTGACGGGCTGCTGACGCAGACTCACCAGTAAAATTAGCCAGCCAATAGCCAAAGACACTTCAGCACCGGCAAATACAATGGCCGCTGGCAGTAATACCAGCAGTGACATAGTTAACCAGGCCAAAAAACCGGCAAGGCGTTGCTGACCGACCGGGCGTTTAGGTTTGTTAACCTTGCCGCTCATGTAGGCGGCCATTAGCCGCAAAACGGCAAAGGGGTGCCACTGCTCTGGCCAGGGAAACCAGCGCTCTGCTAGCAAAGCCAGCAGAGCCAGAGCGACAGGTGATAATAATATGTCGGTTAAAAGTTCCGTGTTCATGCAGCTATACTGCCACGGAGCAAGTTAAGCGGCAATCGGCTGGTTATTCTTATCTTTATTTGTTGGTACCGCGGCACGAACATGTTCAGCCTGACGGATTTTACCGTGAATGTAGTCGTGCAGCTCGGCAACGCGATAGCCGGGTTTTGCTTTAAAGCGCAGGAACGGCAGTCCGGCAGCAGATAAGGTGTTCTTCAGGAATAAGTTACGTTTCTGCTGGTTCATTGACGACTGACCTGGCTCCAGCTCAATAGCCGCTTTAACCTGCATGGTGTGAATATCACACAATACGTAGTCAAGAATGCGCTGGCTGGCTTTGTTGTGGGCATCTTTGCGTGCGGTAGAGGATAAACCTGAGCGCACCGTAACAATGTCGCTTAAACGAACTTTGGTGAATATGCGGAAGCTGTCGCCGACCGACTTTTCCAATAGTGTCAAAAACTGATCTTCCTGCGCGGTGCACAAGGAAACGTCTTTTAGCTTATAGGGGTAGGGTACATAGTTTTCAGACATTCGGCTGGCAATAATAGCCACCGCAATTAACACTACAACAAACAACAACAGGATAATTTCCATTTTTCACACCTCATCAGAAAATTGACGCTCTGTGAGGTGTGAAGCAAAAGCTGTGCCAGCTGTGGCTGCTTATGGAATTAATTTAACCCGAATTACGCCGAGTAACCGCCGGGAACACCTTTGGTCGTGACACTCACTGCGTCGTGCGCGTGCAGTGACTCATAGTGGTTAACCCGCAACCAGAAATCACGGAAGTTCGACATCTGGTTTAACTGATGTTGTAAGCGACGCGAGGCGTCCTCACAGAACATCAGGTTCTGTCCATTTAAACGCGCAAACTCTTGCTCGTCTTCACGTTTAACGGCGGCTTGTACTGGTGTTTTAAGAGCCCCTTCAATGGCGTCAATGAGTTCTACAATGGGAAAGTCATTAACACTGTCGCTTAAGGCAACTTTAACCTCAGCAACTGAACGTTGGCTGTGCGGTGTTGCAACAATACCTTCGGTGGAACCCAGCCACTCGTGCAAGATGCTGGCATCTACCTGTTCCTGACCGGCAAATTTCTCGCTAAAGGCATCCTGAATTAACTGGCGCGCTAAAGCCGCAGAGCAAGGGCAAGTCGATGAATAAGGGACATCGACAGACAACTCCAGCTTTAACTGACCCGCATCGTAGCGGCCGGTTAAGCTGACGGGGTACGCTTTCCAGCCCTGCTTTTTGCTAATCAGCGATTTGCGGCGCAGGTGATAGTCAAAATCAAACTTAATAAAGGCCTGATCACTGATGTCTTTATGGCTTTCGATAAAGTCATTCAGCAACTGCTTTAAAGTATCGTGACTGAGCTCACCTTCGGTCGACATTTTGTCCAGCAACAAATACAAGCGAGACATGTGAATACCCTTGGTTTTCGGGTTTTTCAGATTGACAAAAGCTTCCACTTTAGCTGCTACCGGGCGTTCTGGTACGCCGGCTGCTGCTACCATCAATGGAACTTCAATATTGCTCATGCCAACCCAATCGAGAGCTCCCTCTGTCTGGGCCTGCGTTTGGTTGGCTACGTCGGGCATAACTGTTGGCATTCGTTGTGAACTCCAAGTGTCGTGAATATTGTCCGGCCTGTTTGATCTTGATCAATGAGGCTCAGTCTAAAGGTGGGCATTATATCGCAGAATTTCACCAGGTGACACCGATTGCCCTAATCGATTCTGTCTGCACAGTGGTTGACTCAAAACAGGAATACGCCGAGGATAGGGTTTTGGATTGATGGAGCATAAAAAGATGGCAGAAAAATCGGCGATAGACACCGAGTTATTACAGCAATACGTCGATACCTTAGGCGTTGAAGGCGTGAATTCAACGCTGGCGACTTTTGACGGTATTATTCAAAGCTATGCGCAATTATTGCATCAGGCAGCTAAAAGCCGTAATGAAGACGAGCTACGCAAACAGGCGCATAAAGTTAAAGGTGCTTGCGGTTCAGTCGGTTTAACTGAGTTATCTAAGCTGATGGAAAAGATTGAGAAAGAAGAGTGGGAGTGGCCGGTAGCTGAGCGTTTATTAATTGAATGGGCCGATGCGGTTATTCCGCACCGACGCCAAATTGATGCCTGGTTAGCTGAGCATCACTGAGCTTGCTGATCAACCTCGCCGATAAAGCGATAGCCTTCACCATGGATGGTGGTTATTAAGTTCGGTGTTTCCGGGTGAGACTCGAAATGCCGACGAATTCGGCGAATGGCAACGTCAACGGTACGGTCATTCGGACGCAGTTCTCGATCCAGCATACGTTTAACCAGAGTTTCACGGTCAAGAATGCGGCCCGGGTTAGATAAAAATAACTCCAACGCACGATACTCACTTTTCGGCAAGCGGAACATTTGGTTTTCCGGTGAGTACAGGCAGCGACTGTCGCTGTTCAAACGCCAGCCATGGAACTGGAATTCAACACTGTTGTTTTCAACCGGACTGCCTGAGCGTGATGCTTCAATACGGCGACACAGGTTGCGTACACGAATTGTCAGCTCTTTTGGGTTATAAGGTTTAATGAGGTAGTCATCAGCCCCTAACTCCAGTGCTAACAGGCGGTCATCTTCGCTGTCACGACCGGTTAAGAAAATTAACCCAATGTTGTCGCTTTCACGTAAGGATTCCGCAAGTTCCAGACCATTTTTACCTGGCAAATTGACGTCCATAATTACGACATCCACACGTTCCTGACGCATGATGTTTTCCATTTGCAGGCCATCAGCAGCATCAAAAACTTCGTAGCCTTCTTGTTGGAATAGACGTGTGAGGGTCTGGCGCGTAACAACTTCGTCTTCAACAATCAGTATTCTGGCATTCATAAGCGTTGATTTTCCCGGAAAGTTCGTCGCTGTGCGTACGGTGTTGAACTTATATTTATAAAAGTTATGACGTTACATTATGACTTTTGTTTGAGATTTTTCAAGCATTGCTGACCAAAGTGACAGGAAAACGGACAATAAACTCCACGCCGTTCTTTTCTTCACTAAAGAAGTGAATGTTTCCGCCCAGTACCTGAGTCACTAAATTGTAGACCAAATGCAGACCCAGCCCGCTGCCGCCGGAACCTCGTTTGGTGGTCACAAAAGGGTCAAATATTTTACGGTTAATATCACTGGGAACACCTTTACCATTGTCGGTATAAACCATTTCCAGCTTGTCATCACCTACCATAGTAAAGCTAATGTCCACTCGTCCGCTGCTATACCCTTCAAAAGCATGGATCATAGAATTGACAATAAGGTTAATCAGCACCTGATTTAACGGTCCGGCTTTAGCGCGCACAGTCAGCCCTTCAGGGCATGAAATACGGATAGGGAATTTCTCCGGATCCAGGCGTCTGGGCTTAACCGAAATAAGAACATCGTTCATGAACGACGGAATATGAATATCCCGGTCAATTTCTGATGACTGATCAACTGCCACCTGCTTGAAGCTGGTAACCAGATCCGCCGCCCGGCCCAAATTACGGTAAATAATTTGCAGGTTTTCATCGCAATCACTTAAAAAGCGCTCGAACTCTGAGGTTGAAATTCGCTTCTCGTCGAATTTCTCCTGCATTATCGTTAATTTGTCCTGCAGCAAAGTGGAAGCGGTAACTGACAGACCTATTGGTGTATTAACCTCGTGGGCAATACCGGCCACCATGTCGCCCAGTGACGCCATTTTTTCCGATTCAACCAGTTGCCCCTGATACTGGTGCAGTTGTTCCAGTGTTTTAAGCAGCTCACTGTTGGATTCTTTTAGTGCCTGGGTACGCTGAGTAACCTGACGTTCCAGCTCGGTATTTAACTGACTGGCTTCTTCTTCGGCCCGGCGCTGCCGGCTAATGTGTTGCTGCACACGATCAAGCATGGTGTTAAATGCGTGCGCCATCATATCGAATTCAACCAGCTTTGACGGCGCCAGGCGCAATGAATAGTTTTTGTCCCGGGCAACCTGAGAAATCACATCAACTACGCTGTCTAATGGCGTGACAATAGTCTTTCGCAAGCGCAAAGTTATTAGCCAGCAAAGTAGCAGTGTCAGTACGAAAACCACGCTGGCAATGCCAATTGAGCGCCACATGAATAAGCGGGCCTGCTCCAGTGAGCCACGCAAATACACGTAACCAATGACTTCATCGTCAAGTACTACGGGCTGAGAAACTTCAATGTAGTTGTCGTTAGTTTGCGGTGTTGTCAGTTTATCCAGTTTAGCGAACCGCGCCGGAATAGGGGGCAGGCCTTTTTTATTGTAGCTCGAGAAAAAGGTCAGTTCGTTACTGGTTTCATCCATTTTGTAGACATGAACATGCTGAATAAACGAGGTGTTCTCTAATGAACTCAGGCGTTGTTTTTCGTTAGCGTTGTCATTAAAAACTAAGCTGCTGGCAGCGTTGCCAGCCACAATGCGGGAATAAGACAAAGCCTGGTCATGCAATGATTCCTGATATTGTGCAACCTGACTCACAATATTAACCGTAAAACCGACGAGAAGCGCGAAGCTGGTGACCAACAACACGATATAAATCAGTATGCGCTTCAGTGAAATGGTATGCATTCAGTCTACGGCTCAATCTCTGAAAAAATTATATGTTTACTAATGTTAGCAAAGCGTTAACAAAAAAGGCATCAGTTAAACAAAAAAACGGGTTATTTATCGACAAGTTGCATGGTAAACACGATAACGGCCATTATCGGCTATAACACTGCAGTTGCCAAACACCGATTCAATAACCTCTGGCCAGGGCAGAAAACGGTTAGCAACGACTCTAAAAGCACCTTGTTTATTAAGGTGTTGCCGGGCATTGCTAATAAATTTCCGTGCAATTTCATAGTCGGTTCTCTGTCCGGTGTGAAACGGGGGATTACTGACAATGAAATCAAACTGTCCGGCATTTTCCGGTATGCCATCGGCTAAACGCAACTCGGGTGTTATTGGTTCATTGGCCAGTGTTATCTCACTGGCGGCAATGGCAATAGGACTCACATCACAGGCCATAAGTTCAGTGGCCACTGAAGCTAACTGCTTAGCGATAACTCCCGCACCGCAGGCAAAATCCATACCGCGGCCTTTGGGTAGATCCTTAATATGTTGCAGTAACAGCAAAGTTGCCGGGTCAATATGCTCACGACTGAATACGCCAGGCAAAGTAACAAAAGACTCTTGTTGCTGGTTTAATTCATAAGTGATGTTTTTGGCGTAGTCCTCAACCGAGGCGCTTTGATGAACCTGCTCATTGCGTTCACTGGCAAAAAGCAGGCAATGGTTTGCCGAAGCCAGTTTCTGCGGCGGCTGTAACCAGGCAGGCAAATGTTTCATTAAAGGTTGAATACCAGAGCGTTTTTCGCCGGCAAACCATACCGGAGTGCCAGTTGGTAACGACGCTAACTGTTCCAGTAAATACTGATTCAGCTCTTTTTCCTTTGCTACCAGAAATAAAACACCGTCGTAATGACTAAGGTTAGGAGGTTGAATTTGGCAAAAAACCGGGCGCCCGGCTGCTTTCCAATAAGCCGCGTGACCCGCGTGAAAACTCCAGGCCGAGGCATTAGGTAAGGCAGATAATTCGCCACCACCGGGATGAATAACCAATAATGAGCCATTAGCCCAGGGTTGCCCGGACTGACGTCCAAGCATAGATAAAATTGCAGCTGACATAGTGATACTCAACGGCTTAGAGCAAGCTGTCTACTCGTAGTTTTTTGTCCTGAAGTAAGAACATTGTACCATTTCGATGTTCTTTTATGCGCAGACTTTTCTCTTTAAAGATAAACAAAATACCCGGGAAGACTTCTTTGCTGACCATAGTGCGCAAAACGGGGTGGTTTTCGAATGCTTCCAGTATCGAATCTATGCTGGTTCGGGTATTAACAATGCGAGCTTTAAGTTTGCGTAACTCAATTTTTAGCTTTTTCTGGTATTCGAGTTTTTTCACGCCATCTTCCAGTTTGTCGCAACGGTTTAACCCCTGCTGTACCACTTTTACTCTGGCCAGAGTTTTTGCCAGCAGCGCACGCATACTGTTTAAGTGCTGAAGTGACTGGGGGTCAGCGGGCGGAAGCGACCAGTAAATACGGGTTTTAGTGCCAGCCGGAGCGCCCAGCTGTCCACAATAGACATGATCACAGGTTTCAATAGTGCCACCAATGAGTTTGCCGCGGGCATTACGGCCTTCACCACCAATGGCCAGCGGTCCTTTGGTTATGACATGGCAATGGGTTAACTGTTTGTCCGTATTCACACCGGTTTGAGCTTCAAAGTAGGAATACTGAGCATAGGCACACCAGATGGAACCACCGGCAACAAGCTTGGTGGACACATCGGGTATCCATTCGTCGGCATCTTCGTCGTGCTCGGCATTGTCACCTGAATGAATCAGGTGGCCAATACAGCCTTTACGCACAGTGATATTGCCATCGGCGTATAGCTCGGCAGAATCGACATAGCCGCCAACCGTAATGTCGCCTGTACAAGTTACCTTCATTCCTTCACTGACATTGCCGGTGACAATCACGCTGCCCTTAAACTTAACGTGACCAGTTGATACATCGACGTTGTTTAGCTGCATAACATCATCAACTTGCACGCTGTTTTCGTTAAAACTAGGCATGCCGGTTCGGTCAGCAACAATTAAATTGGTATCGGTATCGCTGACGCGTGTCCCTTCTCCGGGTTTAAAGTCCCGATCTTCACCGTCCCGGGCTTCCAGTTCCCGTCCAAAAACAGTAAAACCAACACGACCTTTGCTCGGAGGTATCTTCTGCAATAGCGGAGAGTCTGGATCAACCGTGACTTCGGCTCCTAAATCGCGCATGTCCGCCGTACCGTCTTCACGCAACTGAGGGCGTAACACGCGTTTTCGAGCATCATCTGTCAGGGGTTTAAATTTGGCATTGCTGCCATTGATAGGGTATTTTCCCTTGGCCACGGTAACCGATAGCTCAGCACCGGGTGGAGCTTCATTAGTGTGTTCAACCAAGGCGTCAATAGCCTTGCGCTGAATGCCCGAGGTGATTTTCTTTTCCTTCAGCTTGGCAATGATAGATTCCTGCGTCAGGGCTTTGCCGCCATAACCGACAATACCGCTGGCAGTGACTTTCATATCATCGTCGCTTACTTGCAAATTTAAATCAGCGTCAAAAATCTCGGCAATAGCGACTTGAAAGGGAATGCTGCTGTTAGAGTCTTTACTGTAATGCTGGGAATACTTTGTTGCGGTTTGCAGCAGCATTTGTGGATCAAGCAATTTTGCAGCCGAAAACTTAGAAGCCTGCCAAGCTTGCTGTAGTTTATCTGCTTTGACCTCTGAGGGAGGGGTGCCGGCATCAATACTGATGTACACATCTCTTTCAGAAACCCGGAAACTGACCGGACTGGACATAGGGCGCCTGTACTCTAATTGTTGTTATAATTTTTATCGGGCTATTTTAACGAATGTTTACCCTTTTTTGTATTAATTTTAATCGTCCAGGACAACTTCATTACAGTAGCTTGCTATTTTTTCATTCACTGCGGCTAATTCAACGTTAACTTGTGTAATTGCTTCAGCGCGCTGCTCATAAGTCTTCTGCTGCCAGTTTTTGAAAAGTTGTGCAGCCAAAAGGCTCAAGTCAGTCGCGCCAATAGTAGCACTTAAACTTTTTAACGTATGTAACTGTAAGCGGGCCGCTTCAACATCTTCTAATAAGTCCTCTGTATTCAGCAAAGGAGCAAACTGTTCCAGGTAACAGTTCAGCACTTCCCGGTAGAGGTTGTGCTGGTTATCACAATGGCGCAGACCGCGGTTAAAATCAATCTGTACTGAATTACTGCTCATAAGGTTTGTTCTCGTAAACCTCGGTAAAAGAATCAACGCTTTCGGTAGCGTCCGACATGGCGTCTTTATCAAACTGTGCAACGTTGAATAAGGCTTCGCCTTCATTAGCTACCGGAATATTACTGCAGCCTATAATAATGCCGCGTACCGGAGATTCAACCGCATCGCCTTCGCCACCATGCGGGTTAACGCTTAAGGCTAATACTTGTTGTTTCTGAATGGTTTGTCCTAGCTCAACTTTGGGAATAATAAGGCCGTCGCGTTCTGCCCGAACCCAGGTGGAACGACGGGCAATGACAGGTGTAATACGACGACCACGACGGCGGCCTTTCATCATTTTTAAGTGCTTCATTACATTCTGTACGCCAATAACGCCGGCACTTATCGAGGCCTCATCAAAGCGCAGTCCTTCACCTGCCTCATATAAAATGAGAGGAATACCGAGCTCATTGGCTAAAGCCCGCAAGGAACCGTCGCGCTCTTTAGAGTGCAGAATAACCGGCGTGCTGAAAACCTTCGCCATGGCCAGTGCTTTTTCGTTTTCAACGTCTACCCGAATTTGCGGCAGGTTACTGCGGTGAATAGCTCCCGTGTGCAAGTCCACAATGTGGGTCGACTTTTTGACCAGCTCTTCACTGAACAAATACGCCATACGACTTCCCAGAGCACCGCGTTCCGAGCCGGGAAAGCAACGGTTTAAATCACGCCGGTCAGGCAAGTATCGAGACTGCTGAATAAACCCAAATAAGTTAACAATAGGCACCACGACTAAAGTGCCGCTGAGCGTGCGGGCGTCGGTGGTATTAATTAAGCGTCGGCAAACTTCAATGCCGTTCAGCTCATCACCATGAATAGCCGCGCAAACCAGCAATACGGGGCCGGGCTTGGTGCCATGAAACACATCTATGCGTAAGTCCAGCGGTGCGTCGTTATACAAACGCAACGCGGGCAGAGTTATATGCTGATGCGATCCCGGCTCTACCCATTGTCCAGCCAGTTCAAAACCGTTCATTTTATCCTTGCCCTTTGGTACGGGTTTTATGCGCTTTGGCGTTTTTCTCAAGGAAGGTAATAATTTGCGACGCAACGTCTTTCTCGGTTGCCTGTTCAATACCTTCAAGCCCTGGTGACGAGTTCACTTCCATAACTAATGGACCGTGGTTAGAGCGTAAGATATCCACACCCGCTACGTTAAGCCCCATGGTTTTAGCGGCTTTAACCGCCGTTGCGCGCTCAGCCGGAGTTAGCTTAACTAGTGACGCGCTGCCGCCACGGTGCAAATTTGAACGAAACTCACCGGCTTTTGCCTGGCGCTTCATTGCTGCAATGACTTTGTCGCCAATAACCAAACAGCGAATGTCCGCACCACCAGCTTCTTTAATGTATTCCTGCACCATAAAGTTGGAGTGCAGACCCATAAAGGCTTCAATAACACTTTCAGCGGCCTGACGGGTTTCGGCTAACACCACACCAATGCCCTGAGTACCTTCCAGCAATTTAATAACCAGCGGTGCACCGCCAACCATGTCAATGAGGTCAGGAATGTCCTGTGGCTGACTGGCAAAACCAGTTGTCGGCAGGCCTATGCCTTTTCGCGACAGCAATTGCAGCGATCGCAACTTGTCGCGGCTACGGGAAATGGCAACCGACTCATTTAACGGATAGCTGCCTATCATTTCAAACTGGCGCAAAACAGCGGTGCCATAAAAGGTCACTGACGCTCCAATACGCGGAATAACGCAGTCGTAGTGGGGCAGTTCCTTGCCGTGCTTATGGATGGATGATTCACGCGCATTAATGTTCATGTAACATCTTAGCGGGTTAAGCACGTCAACTTCGTGTCCACGCTCTTCAGCGGCTTCCACTAAGCGGCGAGTTGAATAAAGTGAGGCGTTACGCGATAAAATCGCAATTCTCATTGCTCTTCTCCTAATAAGTGAGAGGCTTGTGGATCTACGATAAAGTTTCCGCGCATGGCTTGTCGACCCAATAACATACGGAACTTCATGGTGTCTCTATTAGTTAATGTCAGTTCGACCGCCTGGTCAAACTTACCCAGTTGTAATCGGGTTCGGATCACATAACGGGTTTCAGTATGACCGCCGGAGTCGGTTACTTCACGTTTATCAAATACCGGGGCTTCGCACACTTGTTCGCGCAAAGAGCCTTGCTCCGGGTGCATAAAAATACGCAACCATTCCTGGCTGTCGCGTTCAAAAGGTTCAAGTTTGAACGCGTGTAAACACGAAGTTTTGGCGCCAGTATCGACTTTCATATGAATCAGATTAATATTGAGTTCAGGAAGTGCTCCCCACTCTTGCCAGCCAATTGTTGTCATTGTGCTACCTTGTTGTAAATCTTGAATGCTTAATACAGTATTTTTGGTAAAACGCAATTTTTATTGATCGATAGCCATAATTTTTACGTTCGTTTTGAAAACTGCTAGGTTTAATAAGATACTTAGTAATAAGACTCAACTTAAGGATAGCTCATGTCTGTTTGCCCATCTTGTGATTGTCGAAAACCTTTGGGGTTTGGCATTAAAATGGCCTTTCAGCCCATTGTCGATATTTCCAGGAAAAGCGTATTCGCACACGAGGCTCTGGTTCGCGGAGAAAACGGCGAGGGTGCCGGACGAATATTGGGGCAAGTGACTGAAGACAACAAGTACACTTTTGATCAAACCTGTCGGGTTAAGGCAATAGAGACAGCTTCTCGTATTCAATTACCGGGCAGTTTGAGCATTAACTTTATGCCTAACGCCATTTACGAACCGGAAACCTGCCTGGCAACCACTTTATCGACAGCCCGCAAAACCGGGTTTGACCGGAATAAAATTATTTTTGAGGTGACTGAGCAGGAACAGGTTGTGAGCCAGGAGTTTCTGGTGGAAGTGTTTGAAGCTTATCGTAAAGAGGGGTTCAGAACCGCCATCGATGACTTTGGTGCCGGTTACGCCGGTTTGAATTTATTGGCTGACTTTCAGCCGGACATCCTGAAAATTGATATGAAGCTGATTCGGGACATTAATCACAATAAAGTGAAGCAAACACTGGTTCGTTCCATTCAGCAAATTTCAGAAGAGCTGGGTATCCAGCTAATAGCCGAGGGCATTGAAACCGAAGACGAGTACAAATACCTGCGCGACAGTGGCATTACCCTAATGCAAGGCTACTTCTTCCAAAAACCCATGCTGGAAGCCTTCCAGGACATTAATTTCCCGTAACCTGACATTTATGTCAGGTGAGATCCTGGTTCTGTGCGCCCTGTAACCTGACATTTATGTCAGGTGATATATCGCTCCTGACGTAAACGTCAGGCTACTTACGCGATGCCTGTAACTTCTGCAAATGGGCTTTAAAATCGTAAATGTCGCGGTCCAGCGCATTGGAACTTACGTAAAGGTCGTAACCAAGTAATTCCCGCATTTGTTCCATGCGCTTACCAAACACACCAATTAGCCCCTTATAAACAGTGCCATTAGGGCTAATGTAACTGTCCGGAATATCAAAATAAGGTGTATAATCCTCGCGCTCCGGTGCCTGATGCCGCAACGCCATAGTCAGCAACTGACGTTGTTCGAACAATAAGGCAGAAGCAAGCCGGGGCGAAATATCATCCAGCACTTCTTCAACCTGATACAACCGGAACCCCAGAAAGGGGGCGTCTTCAAGCTCCAGCACCCGGTTCACTCGGGGAACGTCGTAACGGATAATATTTTCCCAGCGAATCTGCCATTGTCCACGGCGGTGCAAATAACGAATGCCGTCTTCGGTTATCACCAGTGAAACCGGAGGCTCTATCACTTTACCAATGCCTAACAGCAAGAATATGCCGGATGTTGCGCCAAGCACCACAGTAACACCAACCGGAATGTCGTCCCGCACCAGGTGAAGAAAAACCAGTAGCGCAAACAACACTACCGCCAACCCGCAAAAGGTTAGCGCGTTGCGCTTAGCTTGAGGACTGACATCAAATTGCATAATTTCTCCTGTGTACAACGAATGATGCCATGGGTTACATAAACATCCGCTGCAATACCTGCCGGGTGAAATTTTTCTTAAGATAAAAGCCCCGTGGGCGCACTTCAATTATAGTACCTTCCGGGCCAATGGCCTCGGTCAGCGCCGAACCGTCTGCGGCTTTGGGGCGAATTTGCATGGCTTCCCCCTGACGTGCGGTAATACTCTCAACCTGGCCCAAAGCAATACGGTCCATATGCTCTTCCCAGTCGTTGCGCAGCAAGGCTTCTTCCTGTTCGCTAGGTATCCACAAAAACGCACTGCCAACTACCCGCTTGGCTAAAGGCACTTCGCGGCGGCCGTCAATGGGCAGCCACAACACCTGTTGTAATTTATTTCGTACGTTAGAAGTGGTCCATTGGACTCCCTGAATATTTACTAAAGGAGCGGTACAGACAAAAGTGGTTTCCAGCGGTTCACCGTCGGGCGTTACCGGCAGCGTTTTGAGTTCAACACCCAGCTCAGGGAAGTCCTGCGTGGGCTTAGAGCCCGCAGTGGCGCCCAGTTGCAGCTCCAGTAGTTGTCCTACCCAGCCTTTATCGCGGCGCAAATCTTTGGGTACCTTTAATTCGGTTTCAGCGGCCAGATCAGCAAATGTACGGCCGGCTAAAGCCGCCGCGCGCTGAAACAATTCATCAATGGACTGAGGGCGTTGTGGCTTGTCGGTCATGACTTAAATCTTCGTAAATAGTGAATCAGCATTTGCCCGCAACCGGGCTTTATGGAAGAATCCACTGTAACAGAGAATAATTGAGGATGCTCGCGTGATAGATGCAGAAGGGTTCCGGGCAAACGTAGGAATCGTCATCTGTAACGGGCATGGGCAGGTATTTTGGGCTCGTCGAATTAACCAGCAAAGCTGGCAATTTCCGCAAGGAGGAATTCACGAAGGCGAGACCCCTGAGCAGGCAATGTACCGCGAACTCTACGAAGAGGTCGGGTTAAAGCCGGAGCAGGTTGAAATTCTGTACACCAGCCGACAGTGGTTGCGTTATCGCTTGCCAAAGCGCTTAATTCGACGTGAACAGCGGCCCATGTGTGTTGGACAAAAGCAAAAGTGGTTTTTGTTACGGCTAAAATGTCGTGAAGAAGACGTAGATGTTTTACATTCAGGCCACCCTGAATTTGATGGCTGGCGCTGGGTCAGTTATTGGTACCCGGTGCGGCAGGTCGTATCCTTCAAGCGCGATGTATATCGTCGGGTGATGAAAGAGTTTGCCACGCAGGCGATGCCATTTCGAGCTTCGGGAGGGCGTCAGCACAGGCGCAAACGTTAAATATGATGTTGGTTACATTGCAAAGGATAGTCCAGGGCGTCAATAAAGCGCCTGATTTCAACATGGCATTAACTACCATGGTGAGTCAGGTGCGCGAAGCCTTAGAAACCGACAGTTGCAGTGTGTTTTTGGCCGACAACGACCAGCGTCAGTTTGTTATGGCGGCCAGTGACGGCTTGCGTGCCGAAGACGGAAAACCCGTCCGGGTCGACTTTGGCGAAGGTATTATCAGTTTAGCGGCACAACGAGAAGAGCCGCTAAACATTGCCGATGCCAGTATGCATCCCGCCAACAAAAAACTCAGCGACACCAACGAGAATATTTATAAGGGCTTACTAGCCGCTCCTATTATCCACCGCCGCAAAGTGCTGGGTATAGTGGTGGTGCATCAAAGTGTGGCGCGCAGTTTTAGTCGTGAAGAAGAAGCTTTTATTGTTACTTTGGCAGCGCAGTTGGCGGCAGTTATAGCGCATGCCGATGCCAAAGGTTTGCTGGTTAGTGAGCACTCACCCTGGATACACAGCTTAAGGGGCTTGCCCGGCTCGCCCGGCGTGGCGGTGGGTGAGGCTTATGTGTCGCGACCAGAAGCGCGTATAGATGAAGTGACTCCACGGCGTTCCGACAAACCCATTCACGAAATTCGCAAGTTCCGTCAGGCGGTTGCACGTACCCGAGCCGACTTAAAAGAACTGTCCAGGCGCATGGCGGGGCAGGTGCCGGATGATACGCTGGCAATTTTCGATGTGTACCAGGGCATGCTGGACGCGGCCAGTATGGGCGACGCCGTCGAAAACATGATTAAAGAAGGCTGGCGCGCGCAAACCGCATTAAAATACGTGGTCGAGCAGTTTGTTGCTCAGTTTGAGGCATTAGAAGACTCTTATCTGCAAGAACGCGCCACCGATGTGCGTGACATAGGTCAGCGGGTGCTGTTGCACTTACAAAACCGTCAGCGTAAACGCAAGCCCTTGCCGGACAACTTCATTTTGATAGCGGACGAAGTCACTGCTTCAATGTTGGCCGAGCTGCCGCGTGACCAAATTGCCGGTATCATTTCGTTAAATGGTTCGAGTAACTCGCATGCCGCTATTATGGCGCGCAGCATGAACATTCCTGCGGTGCTGGGTGTCGACGACATCGAGCTGCACTTCTTCTCCGACCGCTTGCTGGCAGTGGATGGCTACACTGGCGAAATTTATGTGGACCCGCCAGCGCAAGTATTAACTCAGTTTCATCAGTTAGCCGAAGAAGAACAAGAACTGCGTGACATTGTTACTGAGCATAGTCATTTGCCTGCAGAAACGCAGGATGGCCAGCGCATAAGCCTGCACCTGAACCTTGGGCTGGATGTTACTCACGACTACCTGAAAACGCTGAACATAGACGGCGTGGGTCTGTATCGCTCAGAAATACCTTTCATGATGCGCGACCAATTGCCCACAGAAGACGAACAAACCGAAATGTATCAGGAAGTGCTGGATCAGTTTCCTGATCAGCCAGTGGTTATGCGTACGCTGGATGTTGGCGGAGACAAGCCGCTACCCTATTTTCCGTTAAAAGAAGACAACCCATTTCTGGGGTGGCGCGGTATAAGGTTAACTCTGGACCATCCGGAAATTTTCCTGATTCAAATTCGCGCTATGTTGCGAGCCAGTATTGGCAAAAGCAATTTGCGTATTTTGCTGCCCATGATAACCAGCACCAGCGAAGTTGACGAAGCGTCACGGCTTATCAAACAAGCGTATTTTGAGGTAGCCGAAGAGCAGGGCTGTGAAGTGGGTGTTAACCTGTTTCAGCCGCAGCTGGGCGTGATGATAGAAGTGCCCGCCGCTATTTATCAGTTGCCGGCTATGGCCAGCAAAGTCGATTTTTTCTCGGTCGGCAGTAATGACCTGACACAGTATTTGCTGGCGGTGGACAGGAATAACCGCCGCGTTGCCAGCCTTTATGACGCCTACCACCCGGCAGTATTAGCCAGCCTGGATGAAATCGCCCGGCGCTGCGAAGAAATTGGTAAGCCCGTTAGTGTCTGTGGCGAGTTAGCCGGTGATCCGGGCGGTGCTTTACTGCTGGTGGCTATGGGTTATCGACAGCTCAGTATGAACAGTTATAACGTCGACCGGGTGCGCTGGATACTGCGTAATGTGCGTTCCAGCACGTTAAACGTGATGCTGGCTAAAGCTTTGCAGGCACGTAACCCCGATCAAATTCGCAAAATGATTGCCGAGAAGATGGAAAGCATCGGACTCGGTGGTTTTGTCAGAGCAGGGAAATAAGCATGTTACTCACCACCTGGATTTGGTGTATTGGCGGCGGAGCAGTGGCGGGTTTATTAGCCGGCTTGCTGGGTATTGGCGGTGGTCTGGTTATTGTGCCACTACTCATTTATTTACTGCCTATTATTGGCGTGCCGCCGGAGCTGGTTGTCCCCAGTGCTATCGCCACCAGTCTGGCAACCATTTGTATGACCACAGCCAGTGCATCACGTGCGCATGCTAAACATGGTTTGATGGAGAAATTCTGGCTAATTAGGGTATTGCCAGGGTTATCGGTTGGCGCAATGACGGGCGCTTTTCTGGTCACTGTTGTTGATCCGGACTGGTTAAAAATCATTTTCTCAATTGTGTTAATAGCCCTGGCTGCCCGCATGGTACTTCCGCAGAAAACTGGCGAACCGTTAACTTCAGTTTCTAAACGGTTAGTGGCTCTGGGCAGTTATATTATCGGGACCATATCGGGCCTGGTTGGCATTGGCGGTGGTGCGCTGACCGTGCCATTTTTAAGCCGTATGCGCTTACCGGTGCGCCAGGCTATCGCTATTTCCTCGCTCGGCAGTTTTGTTATTGGTTGTAGTTCGGTCGTAATGTTCATTTTAAATGGCTGGTTGTCGGGTAGGGAAACCGGTGCTTTAGGTCTAATTAATGTGCCTGCCTGGTTAGGGATTTCCGTTGCATCGGTGCTATTCGCCCCACTGGGTGCTAAACTGGCGCACAAATTACCAGTCAAACAGTTACAGCGTGTTTTTGCGGCGTTTTTAATTCTGGTCGCCATACAACTTATTTTTAATTAACCATAAAGCAGGGAGTACAAGCAGTGCCGTCTAATGACTATTGGCAATTTCCCGCCATTGATCCTGTTCTTTTTCATATTTGGGGACCTTTGGACATTCGTTGGTATGGCCTTGCCTATATAGCGGCTTTTGCCTTCGCTTATTTTTGGGGCATGCGCCAGACCAAAACAGACCCTAACTGGAGCAAAGAAGAGTTCAGCGACCTGATGTTCTGGGGTTTTATTGGCGTTATTCTCGGTGGTCGTATTGGTTATACCCTGTTCTATCACTTTGACTACTTTATCGATAACCCGTTGTACCTGTTCTACATTCACGAAGGCGGTATGTCATTCCACGGCGGTTTGCTGGGTGTTATTGCCGCTATGTATCTGTATGCCCGAAAAAAACAGCGCTCGTTTTTGCAAGTAGGCGACTTTGTTGCTCCGTTAGTGCCTATGGGGTTATTTTTCGGACGCATTGGTAACTTTATTAACGGCGAGCTTTGGGGGCGTGCGGCAGAAGTGCCCTGGGCTATGTATTTTCCCAGTGGCGGGCCGGTGCCACGCCATCCGTCACAGTTATACGAAGCTTTGTTAGAAGGCCTGCTGTTGTTCGCTGTTATTCTGTGGTTCCAGCGCAAACCCCGAGGCGTTGGTGCGGTTAGCGGGTTGTTTCTGTTAGGCTACGGCGTGGCTCGTTTCATAGTTGAGTTCTTCCGGGAGCCCGATGCACACTTAGGTTTATTATCACTCGGCATGTCCATGGGCCAATGGCTGACCCTGCCAATGATTATTCTGGGTATTATTCTCATGGTACGTGCAAAGCGCGCCGCTTAAAATGGGGGTCGCGGGAAGCGGCTGTTGGGTCACATGTTTCGCTTGAGCGTTAAGGGGCTCTATGCCAGAGACGCTGCAAGTTCATCCATGAACGCTTGACGAAGGCCATCCATGGCCTTCGACACTCTGGCATAGAGCCCCTCAACACTCGTAACGCTTACATGCGCCCCAACAGCCGTTTATCAGCCTTTAGCCCTTAAACGTCAGCGCTACACCGCAAATGGGTATTTAATAGGCTCGTGGCACTCGTAGCCGCTGACGGTGAAATCATCTTTGCTGACCCAGGTTTCAATATCTTCAAGAGACTTAATTTCTGGATTTATGTGCAACTTAGGCGACGGGAAAGGTTCGCGCTTCAGCTGTACATCACGCATGAGTTCCAGCTGGTTCTCATAAATGTGAGCGTTCACTATCTTGTGGTAGGCCTTGCCCGGCTTGTGACCAGTAATTTGTGCCACCAAAGCTAAAAGAGCAAAGCACTGAATTTGGTTAAAGTTGAGTCCCAGTGGCACGTCACAGCTGCGTTGGTAAGAGGTTAGGTAAAGCGTGTCGCCTAACAGCGAAAAGTTGTGGGTATGCATGCACGGACGCAAACAACCCAGTTCAAATTCACCAGGGTTATAGAAAGTAACAATTTCCCCACGGTCATCAATGCCTTTCGACAGGTTATTAATGACCTTTTCCAGCTGGTCTAAGTGGCTGCCATCCGGCTTTTGCCATGAGCGCCCCTGCACACCGTAAACGCGGCCCATGTCGTCTTCGCCTTTGCGATTCGCATTATTCAGCCATGCCTGGTTTTCGTTGGCATTGGCGTCCCAGGTTTTGCAGCCAATATCGCGGAATTGAGCGGCGCTATCGTAGCCACGTAAATAGCCTAAAAGTTCAGCAATAGCCGACTTGTAATAGCTTTTCCGGGTAGTAATTAGCGGGAATTGGTTGTTGGCAACGTCGTACTCTAAGTCGGCGTTTATAACCGTTAGACAATTAATGCCTGTACGTTCATTTTTAACCCAGACCCCTTCGTCGACAATGCGTTGACACAGTTGTAAGTATTGCTTCATTTTTTAAATAAATTGTGTTGTGCGTAATGTTTTATATCGTACCTGATGCAATAGCATCAGGCTACTGTGTGCGCTAGAATAAAAGCATTCAACAATGGCCGGGAGCCTGAATCTATGACGTTAAAAGTCACTCTGTGCGATGATTCCAAAATGGCGCGTAAGCAGCTACTACGCACGCTGCCAGATGACTGGGATGCTGAGGTTCACCAGGCGGAACACGGCGAGCAGGCGCTGGCATGCGTGCGCGAAGGTCGCGCCGAAGTGCTGTTTCTGGACTTAAACATGCCGGTAAAAGACGGCTACGAAACTCTGCAGGCTATAAAAGAAGAGCAATTAGAAACTTTGGTTATTGTCGTGTCCGGTGACATTCAGCCCGAAGCTCAAAAGCGTGTGCAGGCGCTGGGGGCTATGGCTTTTGTGAAAAAGCCAATGAAGCCAGAAGACATACAAACTCTGTTGCAGCAATTTGGTTTGTACCAACCGGCCGCGGGTCAGCTTAAACTGGCCGATGAAACACCACAAACGCCGGCGAATCCGCTGGATGTTTACCGGGAAGTATCGAACGTTGCCATGGGGCAAGCAGGTGATCACTTAGCCCGGGTGCTGGATACCTTTATTGAACTGCCTGTACCTAATGTCAATTTTATCGCCCCTTCCGAGCTGCACATGGCCATAGAGTCTATCGACACCAACAAGCAGGTGGCCGCGGTAAGTCAGGGGTTTTCCGGCAGCGGTATTCTTGGCGAAGCGCTAACGCTGTTTAATGACGCCTCTATTGACGATATTGGCAAGTTGTTGGGCGCTAAGCTTGGTGAAAGCGGCTCAATTAAGCAACAACGCATTGAGTCGTTAATGGACGTCGCGTCCATTTTGTCCTCGGCGTGTTTAAACGGCTTAGGCCAGCAACTGCATGTGGAATTTGCAGCTTCGCAGCCGGTGCTGTTAGGCGAACATCAGTCAATGCGGGAATTGATTAAACACGGCGAACATCGCTGGCAGAAAATTCTGGCAATAGAAATAGGTTATCAGTTACCGGAGCACAAACTGGCTTTCGACTTACTGCTGTTATTTCCGGCCGATGCGGTGAAAATTCTTGACCAGCAGCTGGCTCATTGGCTTCAGGGAGACGACGAATGATAGACGATATGGACGAACTGCACAGTAAACTGAGCATTCTGGGCGCCATTGATGTCGGTATTGTGGTTATTGATAACGACAACAACATTCAGATGTGGAACGAGTTTATGCAGAATCACAGTGGCCTGCGGCCTAGTGAAGTACGCGATAAAAACTTATTTCGCTGCTGTCCGGGTATCGAAGAGGCTTGGTTTCAGCGTAAAATTGACCGGGTGCGGCAGTTAAATTCGCGGGTGTTTATTACCTGGCAACAACGTCCTTACGTCTTTCGTTTTCGCCACAGCCGCCCAATAAGCGGGCAGAGTGAATGGATGTACCAGAATGTCACCTTAATTCCGCTGAAGAACCCGCGTGGTGAAGTGCACCAGGTGGGCATTATTATTTACGATGTGAGTGAACAACCCAGCCATGAGTGAAGAAGTACCTGATCAACGTTTTGGCGGCGTAAGCCGTGTATACGGACAAGCGTCGTTAACGCAGTTTCAGCAGTTACATATTGTGGTCGCCGGGCTTGGCGGCGTTGGCTCATGGGCGGTGGAAGCTCTGGCGCGTACAGGTATTGGTAAGCTAACGCTTATAGACCTGGATGACGTGTGTGTCACTAATATTAACCGCCAGCTACCGGCAACGGATAACACCATAGGCCAGCTTAAAAGCGAAGTATTGGCGCAGCGGGTGAAAAGCATTAATCCTAACTGCGAAGTGCGGTTAATTGACGACTATTTGCTGCCGGAAAACTTTGAAGAATACTTAACCGGCGCCGATGCCGTGCTCGATGCCATAGACAGCGTTAATACTAAGTCGGCTTTAGTGGCCTGGTGTAAGCGTCGCAAGCTGCGCATAGTGGTGTGCGGCGGAGCGGGTGGGCAGATAGACCCTGGTATGATCCGCGTCGGTGACCTTGCCAAAGCCAAACAAGACCCGTTGTTGGCTAAGGTGCGCTCACAACTGCGCCGCGACTACGGCTTTTCCAAGAACCCCAAACGTAAATGGGGCGTTGACTGTGTCTATTCCGAAGAGCAGTTGCGCTATCCAATAATTTCCGGTGAACACGAAGGCGAAGTCACGCTGCAAAAACCGGGCTCCGGCACCATGCGCATGGACTGCAGCTCCGGCTTTGGCGCCGCCATGGTAGTCACCTGCAGCTTCGCCATGCAAGCCACCGCTACATTATTGAAGCGATTGACATCCAAAAAATAATCTTTTGCGTGATATAGGTTGCAAAAATAGATTTTTTTGTCTATTTTGAGTGTAATATCACTCAATTTAGGTGTGTTATGAACAGCCTTACGATCCAGGCTTACCTGCAAAGCCAATGGCAGGACATAGCCATGTTAACTTTTACTGAACGAGCCGGGCAGAATGAGCCCGATGTACAAGTGCAGTATAAAACGGACTACGCTATTGAGCACCTGGAGCAGGATGACCACCATGCTGTTTCCTTAAACCATCCAGTTCAGCTTTACTTTGATGACGACGATCAACCCGGTTGGCTTCGTTTTCTTGACGATATTATCCCAAGTGGTGCGGCACGACGGTTTTGGGTAGATCAGATTGAAATATCCAATTCGCCACTAAGCGAACAAAATCTGATATTACTGGAAAAAGCAGCGATTGCGCCTGTTGGACATTTGAGAATAAAAGAAGCTGTCGAAAACCAGAACGAAGCTATAAAACCTCCCCAGTTTACTGTCAGCGACGTTGTAGAGAGAAACGCGAGCTTTCTAGAATATGCTCAACAGCGGGGGGCCATTGCCGGGGGAGCAACCGGCGCGGGCGGGGAAGCGCCAAAATTATTGCTGCGATGCAATAATAATGACGAGGTTTGGATAGATACATTTCAAGACGGTACCAATACTCAGGACGCATTTTATCTGGTGAAGTTTCCCCGAGGTCAACGAAAGCAAATTGACTGCGATATCCTGCGCGCGGAATATCACTTTTATTGCGAGCTTGAGGAAATGGGAGTTAGCGCCATCGCAACCGAACAGATGAGGCTTGAAGAAGGAGATAACTTTCCGTCACTTTGGCTTCCGCGTTTCGACGTTGAAGTTGTTAATGGCGTCGTTACTCGTAAGGCTATGGAGTCTGTCTACTCAATATTAAAGCGAGCGCCCGGTGTACGTCTTCGTCATGCCGATGTAATACGTGAGTTAGTCAGCAAAATTGAAAACTCATACATGGTGAAAGAGCAGGGAGCTTATTTTAATGTAGAGGCGTTTGTAACCGAATGGGTACGGCGGGATCTATTGAATATCGCTTTTGGGAATTCGGATAATCACGGTCGCAACACGGCATTTTTCAGAGATGAAAGCGGAATAAAGCTCACTCCAATTTATGATTTTGCTCCAATGCGAGCAGACCCCGATGGAGTGCCAAGATCGACCGTTTGGGGAGAGCCAATGGAAAGCGGCGGCGAATATAATTTTAGCGCGATTTGTGAAGAGCTTTCAGACTTGATTAAACCGGAGCAATTGCTCGATGGTTTGCATAAAACCGCTGAGCAACTTATTGGTTTGGAAGGTAGGTTAAGAAAGCGGGGCGTTCCAGGAAGTATTATGACCATGCCCAAAGTAGGACTGGCAAATATTCCAGAAAAACTGAAACGCTGGGGGCTGCTATGAGCAAGAATAACCGGCTTAGCGGCGAAGAGCGAGAAGCTCTTATTGAGCGCATTGCGCTACAGCTATTACAGGGTGAAATAAGCCAGGGACAAGCGTTGCAGGAGTTCAGGAAAAAAATTACTGCAATGAATCAAAGCGACTATGCCGAGCTCACGAAAACTTCCCGAAAGACCGTTTCGGAAGTGGAAAATGACTTGGGTAATTATTCTAGTGATGTAATTAATAGACTGTTTAAGCCTTTTGGACTAAAAGTTGGCCTGGTTCCGGCATCCGCCCGGTTAAAGCGCCGTACATTGAAGGTATCGTGAGCGCGCCCGACGGTTATGGGAGCTACTGCGGAGGTGTGCAGCGCCAAGGATGGCGCTGCCCAAGCCCTACAGGGATGTATTCACGGGCGTCCTCCGCAGTAGTTCCTATAACCTCAGCGCTCTCTCACGCCTCAATAACCCGCAGCTTCAAGGTTTTGGCTACCTGGTACAGGCCGTTGCTGCGCGAGGGGCTGAGCGCGTTGTCCAGGCCTTCGGCTCGGTAAAAGGCGTCAATATCAAAGGCCGCTATTTCCGCTACAGGGCATCCGTCCAGCCGTTGTTGCAAAAGCGCCAGTAAGCCGCGCACAATGCGTGACTCCGAATCAAAACGAATCACTACTGCCTCCACATCAGAGGTATCCAGCCACAGCCACACCTTCGCCTCGCAGCCACCCACCAGATGATCGTCATCACGACATTCCGGCGGGTATTCTGGTAGACTTTTAGCTTGTTGAACTAAGTGACGAAAAAGCTGTTCCCAGCTGGCCATGTAAACTCTCCCTTACGGAAATAGAGTTTTATTCTCCCATAACTTGTGAGATCGACGCCAGTCTAGGATAATGGCAACATAATAAAAACCAACATTCAGAACATTCCAGAAAAAGGAAGGCAACATGAAGATACTTGTCGCGGTTAAGCGCGTCATTGACTACAACGTCAAGGTGCGTGTTAAACCAGATCAGTCCGATGTCGATTTGGCTAACGTCAAAATGGCACTTAACCCATTCTGTGAAATTGCGGTAGAAGAAGCCGTGCGCCTGAAAGAAGCGGGCACTGCAGACGAAGTGGTGGTTGTTTCTATTGGCCCTAAAGCCGTGCAGGAACAACTTCGCACTGCTTTAGCCTTGGGCGCAGACCGTGCCATTCAGGTTGAAACCGACGACATGCCAGACTCTTTATCTGCCGCCAAAATCTTAAAAGGCGTCGTAGAGAAAGAAGGTCCGGACATGGTTATTCTGGGCAAACAGTCTATCGACTCAGACAACAACCAGACCGGCCAGATGCTGGGCGCTTTAACCGGTATGCCACAGGGCACCTTCGCGTCTAAAGTGGAAGTGGGCGACGGTTTTGTTAATGTCACTCGTGAAATCGACGGCGGCCTGCAAACCGTTAAGCTGAATCTGCCAGCGGTTGTCACCACTGACCTGCGCCTGAATGAACCGCGTTACGCGTCGTTGCCAAACATTATGAAAGCCAAGCGTAAGCCGCTGGAAACCACAAATCCGGACGAACTGGGTGTGGAAGTTAAGCGCACTATTAAGCTGCTGAAAGTTGAAACGCCTGCTGAACGTAGTGCCGGTGTGAAAGTAGCTGACGTAGATGAGCTGGTCGACAAACTGAAAAACGAGGCGAAAGTATTATGAGCATCTTAGTGGTAGCAGAACACGACAATAACGCGGTTGATCCATCAACCCTGAAAACGTTAGCCGCTGCACAGAAAATCGGTGGCGACATCGAGGTACTGGTTGCCGGCAAAGGGTGCTCAACCGTTGCTGAAAACGTAGCAAAAGCAGACGGTGTGAAGAAGGTCTTCCTGGCAGACAATGAAGCTTACGAGCATCAGTTGGCGGAAAACATCAGCGAACTGGTAGCCGACTTAGGTAAAAACTACAGTCACATTCTGGCTCCGGCCACAACTACCGGCAAAAACTTCATGCCGCGCGTTGCTGCATTATTAGACGTAGCGCAGGTGTCTGACATTATCTCGGTAGAAAGCGACGACACCTTTAAGCGTCCTATCTATGCGGGTAACGCTATTGCCACTGTGCAGTCAGAAGACAAAATCAAAGTCATTACCGTTCGTGCAACAGCGTTCGACGCAGTCGCAGAAGAAGGTGGTAGCGGCGACGTCGAAAACATCGACTCCGTATTTAACAACGACAAATCGGAGTTTGTTGAAGAACAACTGGCAGAATCAGAACGTCCTGACCTGACTTCAGCAGAAATCGTTATTTCTGGTGGTCGTGGTATGCAAAATGGCGAAAACTTCCACCTGCTGGAAGACGTAGCTGACAAACTGGGCGCTGCAGTCGGTGCATCACGTGCCGCAGTAGACGCGGGTTTCGTACCTAACGACATGCAGGTTGGTCAAACCGGTAAAATTGTTGCACCGCAGCTTTATATTGCGGTAGGCATTAGTGGTGCTATCCAGCATCTGGCCGGTATGAAGGACTCTAAAGTCATTGTTGCCATCAACAAAGACGAAGAAGCACCTATCTTTCAGGTCGCAGACTACGGGTTAGTTGCCGACTTATTCGACGTACTACCGGAATTAAACAGCAAAATCTAACGCCTATAGAGCTGTTAAAATCGCTACTGACGCGCAGTTTTAGCCGTCAGTAGCGACATTTCCCCGCACTTTTTCTAACAACTTGTTATATTTTCGTGTTCATATACTTGCATATTTTTAACTCATCGGACATGATTCAGACATAACCGCCAAACAAGTTAAAAAGATTAGGTGGCTCACAATGAAAAGAAGAACAACTATGCTAAAAAAACTTCCTCTGGCTACGGCCATTGCACTGAGCTTTGCAGCATCAGGCCAGGCAGCTGACTTTGAAGTCGGCGATTATGAAATTAAATTCGATTCTATTCTGTCTTACGGCGCAGCGTGGCGTATGGAAGATCAGGCTAACCATCTGATTCATCCGGGTAACATGGCTGGCGGAACGGCAGGTTCTAGTGTCGGCGACGACGGTAACCTTAACTTCGATAAAGGTGACTTAGTCTCGTCGGTATTCAAAGGCGTACACGATTTAAGCATTGATGGCGGCAGTCATGGTGCCTTTATTCGTTTCAACTATTGGTACGATCATGTGGTTTCAGAAGAAAATATGCCGCATGGTCACGCGGGTAACAATTATTATCCTGATACCAAATTAAATGACGATATTTTTGACGATTACTCACAAGGTAAAGGTGTCGAACTATTGGATGCCTTCGTTTACGCTAACTTTGACTTAGGTGGCATGCCAACTAACGTTCGTTTGGGCCGCCAGGTATTAAGCTGGGGTGAAAGCTCTTTTATTTTTAATGGCATCAACGACATTAACCCGTTAGATGTTAACGCTGCTCGTCGTCCGGGCGCTGAAGTTAAAGAAGCCTTGCTACCCGTAGGAATGTTCAGTACTAGCATTGGTCTAACCGACTCGCTTAACTTAGAAGCGTTTTACCAGTATGAGTGGGATAACACCAAACTCGATGGTTGTGGTACGTACTTCTCGAGTGTTGATATTATTGGTGGCCCGGGTTGCGGCAAGGTTACGCTTAACCCAACTTTAGTTCAGGGCGACCCTAGCAGTGCTCTGAGTGATTTCGAATCGGTACAAGCTGGTGCTTATATTGGCAGCAACCCCACTTTGGAAGCTTCTGACAGTGGTCAGTGGGGTGCAAACCTTCGTTATTATTCGTTAGATCTTGGCGCTGAGTTCGGCGTTTATTATCTTAACCTGCATAACAACACGCCTATTATTTCGGCTTATAACTGGATAGAAGATCCTCGAGCTAGTCAGCAAGGCGTATCGCCTCTGGATCTTGGTTTCACCTGGTCTTCTCCTAATGGCTACCCTATTGATGGCCCCCGGTTAGTACTCGAGTACCCTGAGGACACCGAAGTTTATGGCTTTAGCTTTAGTACTAACTTAGGCTTGTGGTCGGTTTCAGGTGAGTACAGCTACAGAGATGGCGTGCCTGTGCAAATTAACACCACCGAAATTTTAACGACAGGTCTGCGTCCAAATGTGCCAAGTACTTTTTCAAACCGCTTTAATAACACCGCGTTTGGCGGTGACGGTTTAGCTCATGGTTATGACCGCTTAGATGTTAGCCAAACCCAGTTAAGCTTTGTGCGTTTCGTTGACCGTCTGTGGGGTTCTGATCGCATGACTTTCGTGGGCGAAGTGGCGATGAATAACGTTCACGACATGCCTGGGCTACAGGAACAACGTTATGGTCGTCTTCCATTGTATGGCAAGTGTTTAACTCAAGCAGATATGAGTCCGCTAATTGGAGCAGCGGAACAAGCTGGCCTTAGTGGTGTTGCTCAACAATTCCAAAGCCAGGTTGGAAACTGCGAAGGTTTCGCAACATCAACGGCTTGGGGTTACCGCACCCGTTTCCAGTTTGAATACTCAAACGTTTGGCAGGGCTGGGGTTTAAACCCAACTATTCAGTTTAACCATGACGTAAACGGCTACTCAACTAACAGTAACTTTATTGAAGGTCGTAAGTCATTAGGTTTGAATTTGGTAGCCGACTACCTGTCAACCTACAAGGTTAGCTTAGGTTACACCATGTATTCTGATGAAGAACTCGATCCGCTTTCTGACCGCGATTATGCGTCAGTTAGCTTCTCATACGCGTTCTAATACATTGATTCACACCGTGAATCACGATAAAACCGTCTCTACTGAGGCGGTTTTTTTATTATGTAGCCTGACATTTATGTCAGGAACAATATCTCACCTGACATAAATGTCAGGCTACATCACGGCAGGTTACATTTTCCGGGAGAACAACAATGAAAAAATGGATAATAACAGCGGCGGCGCTGATGCTTTCAGGTACAGCCGCAGCCCAGGAAAAACTCCAGTTAGAAGACATCTTCACGCTGGAATACGCATCATCACCGACTATTCACCCCAGCGGCGAATGGACAGTATTTGTTCGTCAGTCTATGGACATAAACAACGACCGCAAAGTGGGGCGTTTATGGGCCAGCCTGCCAGACGGTGATATTCGCCCGTTAACCGGCAGTCAGGGCAGTGAAAGCCAGCCGGTCTGGTCACCCAGTGGCGACCGCCTGGCGTACGTATCAACCGAAACCGGCTCTCCGCAAGTGCATATTTACTGGGTCGATTCCGGTGACAGCGCGGCAGTTACTCAGCTAACACAAGCGCCATCTGGCTTAAGCTGGTCACCCGATGGCAGCCAAATTGCGTTTTCCATGTTTACACCCAAGTCACAACCGGCTCCGGTCAGCTTACCGGGCAAACCCGAAGGTGCCGACTGGACTGCTGCGCCTAAGTATATCGATAAAGGCAACTACCGTTATGACGGCGGTGGTTATGCCAAAGACGGGCACCAGCAAATCTATGTGATTCCGGCAACCGGTGGCTCTCCGCGCCAGCTAACAGACGAAGAATTTAATCACGGTGGGCAACTCTCGTGGTCGCCGGACAGTAAGCATATTTTCTTTTCAGCTAACCGCCGTGATGACGCATTCCGTCAGCCAGTTAACAGCGAAATTTATCGTCTAACTCTAAGCTCCAAAGAAATTACTGCAATCACCGAGCGTGACGGCCCTGACGGTTCGCCAAAAGTCTCTCCAAACGGTGAAAAAATTGCTTTTACCGGTTATGACGACACCAAAATGAGCTTTCAGGCCTCTAATTTGTATGTAATGGACTTAGACGGTTCCGACGTCGAACTGCTGACAGGAGACTTAGACCGCAGTGTTACCGGGTTTGAATGGGACCGCGACAGCGAAGGTGTTTACTTTACCTACGACAACAATGGGGTCGGACAGCTGGCGCGCACCGACTTAGACGGAGATCATACCCAACTGACCAACAGAGTCGGCGGTCTGTCTTATGCCCGGCCATATGGCGGAGGTGACTTCAGCGTAGCCAAAAACGACCGCATAGCGTTCACCATCTCTAACCCAATGCGTCCGGCGGAGCTGGCACTGTGGAACGACGGCGACGTACAGCAGCTAACCCGTTTAAACGAAGACGCACTGGCGCACAAGCAGTTAGCTAAAGTAGAAGAAATTAACTATAAATCGAGTGTTGACGGCATCGACCTGCAGGGCTGGATAGCCTACCCACCGGGTTTCGATAAAGACAAAGATTACCCATTAATGCTGGAAATTCACGGTGGTCCGCACACTAACTATGGTCCTCGCTTTGCGGCTGAAATTCAGTTGTTTGCGGCGGCAGGTTACGTGGTGCTTTATACCAACCCGCGGGGCAGTACCAGTTATGGTTCGGACTTTGCCAATGAAATTCACCACAACTACCCCAGCCACGACTACAACGACTTAATGGACGGCGTAGACGCGGTTATCGACAAAGGCTTTATTGATCAAGACGAGCTTTACGTTACTGGTGGTAGTGGCGGCGGCGTGCTAACCGCCTGGATAGTCGGACATACCGACCGCTTCAAAGCGGCGGTTGTGGCTAAGCCGGTTATTAACTGGTACAGCTTTGTGCTTACCGCCGATATGTACAACTTTTTCTATCAGTACTGGTTCCCCGGTCTGCCATGGGAGAATATGGAACATTACATGAAGTATTCGCCTATCAGCTATGTCGGCAATGTGACTACGCCAACCATGCTGCTGACCGGTGAAAACGACTACCGCACGCCTATGTCAGAAACCGAGCAGTACTATCAGGCACTGAAATTGAAAGGTGTGGACACCGCTATGGTTCGCATTCAGGACTCAGGCCACGGTATTTACGCGCGGCCCAGTAACCTGATGAATAAAGTGGCTTACATTCTGCATTGGTTTGAAAAATATCGGGACGAATAACCAGAGTAATCTAACGGCCAGGGATAGCCGTTAGATTCTATTTACCCTGAGGGTTTTGTTAGCTTGTCGCTGGTATTTCAACATAGCAAAAGGCAGCTAAGGTTAGTAACCTAACTTAGTTGCCCATTCCTCATAAATTGAATCGCTTTTAAATTTATTGTCTTTATCTATGCCATTTCTTCTTAATACCTCATTCCAGAGATGAATACTCTTAGCTTCATCTGGAATAACCAATTGTTTTGAACTCTCAAAAATTAAGGAAGCGTTGGCATAGCTAACCGGATAGTAAGTGTAGTAAGGGCTAGTAAGGTGCTGAAGTTTAAGCTCCTTTACCGCACCTGTTAAAGCCTTAGGGCCGGTGAGCCCCCAGGGCATAAACTCGGTGCTGTTCTTGTGAAGTTTAGCCATAACTTTTTTATATTTAACTTTTACATTATCCCATGGTTGAATCTTGAACGGCGATTCACAGGCGTTACTTAATGTGTTGAATAATTCATGGTTAGGGCTTTTAGTGCCAATAACCGCATTATTGATAAGCTTATTACTTTCCCAGCCGAAATCTAATTCAGCGTTTAGAGAAAAGGGTTTCAGTGCTAAAACATCAGTATCTACCCAGTAACTGTTAGCACTATTCTTTAACAATTCATAGCGAAACCTATTCGCGAAACCTGCAACACTGCCACGCCCTTTTCTAGCAGAGCGGCCATAATAAAATATCTCAGACTCAGGAATTATCTCATTAGCGTCTTTTTGCTTAATTCCTTCTGGAAGCCCCTCTAGATCCTGGTATGAATACACATTGACCTGATGGCCGTGAAAAAGAAAAGAAGAAAGACATACCTTCTCTAACCGTGTCAGTTTCCCTATCCATAAGGTATTTATTGTCGCTAGCATTGCGGCTTCCCTTTGTTTAACTTTATTTAAAGTCATAAAATTTTTAAATTAAAAGTTGAAGTTAACGTTTCAATTTAAAGCGAACGGTTTCTTTTAGCTTATTAAACGGGCGCTGCTTTAATTCTTTACGCTTAGCTATGCGTTGTATTTCGCTAGGCTCGTCTGATACATCAGCAACATACGGAACAAGCCCCTGAATTGTAATACCGACCTCCCAGGACCATTGTAAATCAATATCAATGGGTCGGAAGAATGGCGGCTTTTTAGCCAGCAAACGCTTCGCGCCTTCGCGACTTACGACCTGAGCGACGGTTCCTGTCGGGCTCTTTTTGTAGTTAACTAATGACACATCTAAGTTATCATCGCCCATTACGGTCTCAGTGGCTTTATAGGGTCTCGGTTTAAAAGGGCAAGACAGTTTTAAATAATGCCAGTCGCTTTTAAGTTGAGGGATAGTTGAAATAACTGACGCAAACTGGCGGTCTAATAGCAAGTCGTCTTCCAGAATAACGGCATAGTCTAAATTGTCATCGATTATTTTTTCCCAGCATTTTATATGACTCAAATAACAACCAATTTCGCCAGCAGTTAAATCGTACTGAAACCGCCGCTTTGCCGTTTCTGCGTCGAACACCTCGGCTATTTTTTCATCGGTAAGGGTTGCGCCATCCACCGCAGGGACACGTTCAAACGTGAACCCAGTCTTTTCAATTTGATCAGAAGCTCGCTGTAACCTTTCAGTTGAGCGGTCAAGGTTAATTAGAAAAATATTAAACTTCATTATGAGTTAAATCTCTGAATAATTGATGGTAATTGTCATGCATGATCTCGGTACTGAATTTCTCAAAAGCGACATTGCGAGCATTGGCCGACATATCTTTGGCTAAATCCGGCTTGCTTAGTATGAGCTCAATAGCGTTAGCCAGTTCTTCATCATTTTCATGGCCGTGGAGCAATCCGGTACGCTCAGGTTCTATCACTTCTTTTACGCCCGGAACTTCGCTGCCAATCACGGCACAACCTGCCGCCATGGCTTCTATTAAAGTTAAAGGCATACCTTCATAATGAGTGCATTGCACGAAAATCTGACTTTGCATTAACAGCTCAGGTACATCGGAGCGGTACCCCATAAATTCAATATTGTCCGATAGTCCACACTGACTAACTAAGCGTTTCAATGGCAAAAGATTTTTGTTTTTTCCTTTACCAATTATCTTCAATGGCACGTCAATGCCACGTTCTTTTAGCTTGGACATTGCTCTAATCAGGGTGGCATGATCTTTCTGTTTTGCAATGCGCGATACCATGACAATTTGACGTTTCCGGACTTCCCACGCCGCGGGAGTCTTTTCAAACGGGGCTAACTGAATACCGTTGCTTATTGCATAACATTTTTGAGGCAAATAACCTCGCTCCAGTAAAACTTGTTTAACACCTTCAGAACACCCCACAATGGCATCGGTATAGCGGTTTAAAAATGAGGAAAGAGCCAGACGAAAGCGGTTATAACGCTCCCGTGTATTGTGCTCAACATGAACAATTCTAGGCACACGTGCAAGCACAGCAGCAACTCGCCCCCATAAGTGCTCACTGAATCCATGGGCGACAAAAATATCTGGTTTGTGCTTACGGCATAAATGTACAAGTGCAAAAATTGTTGTGATATGCGTCCAGCTGTTTACGGTTTCGATTTTCAGTCCGTCTTGCTTCAACTGCTCAACGCGAGCTTTTGGCATATGCGCCTTGCGACGTAGAATCAATACGTTCTCAATATCACTCTGCTCCTGGCCAGCTTTTACCAAAGATAGAGCGACTTGGGTTGCGCCACCGGAGAAGCCTCCGGTGACAAAATGCATTACTTTCATACAAAGCCTTTAGTGTTTTATCTGTGGCAATTGTAGCAGAATTGGGTCGTTATCCTGTAAAGAATTAGCTAAAATGGAAGGCAATGTTTATCAAGTCTGGACTGTTATGTCACAAATTTTAGTCACCGGAGGCGCGGGTTATATTGGTTCTCATACCGTGGCTGAATTACTCACTGCAGGGCACCAGGTGGTTGTGCTGGATAACTTAGTTAACAGCTCTGAGCAGAGTCTGAGGCGAGTGCAGGAAATTACGGGCAAGCCGCTGACCTTTATTCAGGGCGATGTGCGCGATACCGTTAAAGTAGCGGAAATTTTAGCAACTCACGACATCGATAGCGTTATCCATTTTGCCGGACTAAAAGCCGTAGCCGAGAGCGTGAACATGCCTCTGGAGTACTACGATACGAATGTAAACGGAACTTTGTCTTTATGTTCGGCGATGCATAAGTCTGGAGTGAAAAGCATCATTTTTAGTTCATCAGCAACGGTTTATGGCGCTGAAGCGCCTGTGCCTTATGTTGAATCTATGACGCGAGGCAGTACGTCCAACCCTTATGGGGAGAGCAAAGCCATAGTGGAGCGTATACTCACCGACTTAGCTCATGCAGACCCGGACTGGTCGGTCAGCTTACTTCGCTATTTTAATCCTATTGGCGCGCACCCCAGTGGACTCATTGGTGAAGACCCAAAAGGTATTCCTAATAATTTGTTGCCTTTTATCACACAGGTAGCCATAGGGCGAAGAGACAAGTTATCCATTTTTGGAAACGACTACCCGACCGAGGATGGTACCTGCGAGCGTGATTATCTTCATGTAGTCGATTTAGCTAGAGGCCACCAGGTGGCTGCTGAGAAATGTGCGCAGCACTCGGGAGTACATACCTACAATTTAGGAACCGGTCAGCCAGTGTCGGTGCTGAACATGGTTAAGGCCTTCGAGAAGGCGAATAATGTGTCAGTACCTTTTACCTTTGAAACGAGAAGACAGGGTGACTTAGCGGCATTCTGGGCAGATACCGCGAAAATTCAGCAAGAACTAAACTGGACGGCACAACACAGCCTGGAAGATATGGTGAGAGACGCGTGGCGGTGGCAACGCCAAAACCCTAATGGTTATGAAACGTAATTAATTGTAGCCTGACACAAAACAAAGGAATAAGACCATGCCCTGGAGCACTCTTTTAGCCGAAGAAAAGCAGAAGCCTTATTTTCAGCAGCTGTGGCAGCGGGTAGAGCAGGCGCGGCAGGAAACCGTAGTGTATCCGCCCAAAGAAGACGTGTTCAATGCGCTTAAGCTCACCGACCCGGAAAATATTAAAGTGGTTATTCTGGGACAGGACCCATATCACGGGCCCGGTCAGGCGCATGGTTTGAGCTTTTCAGTACCCGAAGGCGTTAAGTTTCCGCCGTCGCTGCGCAACATGTTTAAAGCCATAGCCATAGACTACCCCGATACTGTCTTACCGCAGCATGGTGATTTAACCAGCTGGGCCGAGCAGGGTGTGTTGTTGCTGAATACCGTACTTACGGTAGAGCAGGGTAATGCGCACAGTCACGCCAGTTGGGGCTGGGAAACTTTTACCGATACCGTTATCAGCAAGGTGTCGGACGCAACCGATCATGTGGTGTTTTTGCTCTGGGGCTCGCACGCGCAGAAGAAAATACCGCTTATTGACGGCAACAAACATTGCATACTGACCGCGCCGCATCCATCGCCGCTGTCAGCACATCGCGGGTTCTTCGACGCCAACCATTTCCGCAAAACCAACGATTATTTACAGCAACACGGGCGTCAGCCCATTCGGTGGGTGTAGTTCACGTAACATTAAACAAACCGCTGCAGCAGCTTGGCGACCATGGGGTGTTCGAATGGGCGCTTCAGGGTTATGGCGTAAAAATGCTCGAATACATTAGGCAGGGTTAAATAGCGCTTCAACTGCCCGCTGGTCAGCTCGTCCCGCACCACAACGTCCGGAATAACTGCCAGCGCGCCGGTATCCCTGGCTAACAGGCGCAACATTGCCATATCGTCGGCCTCGGCCAGCACTCGCGGTTGCCAGTTGTACTCCGCACTGAGCATATCGAAAGCCGCACGCAACGGCATATTTTCCGGCGGCAACACCCAGTTATTATTGGTCAAAGCCACATCGGTTAATTGCTCAATGTCACGACCCGGAGGCCCAATAACAGACACCGGCTGCCGCGCCAGTAAGCGGCTCTGCCACAGTTGCTTGTCGCTGCCGCGCACACTGGTATTGGCCAGCGCAATATCAATTTGATGATCCGCCAGCTCATTAAATAACTGGTCCGGCGTCATTGAATGCAGCCGGTACTGAACGTCCTGCTGATGCACCAGCTCGTGAATAAAAGCTTCCACAAAGTTACGCGACATGGTCGAGGCATGACCAATGCGCACAACCAAATCACTGCCGTCCATACCTTGCTTTAGCTGGTTAACCAGGTTCTCACCTTCGTGAAAAATTCGGTCGGCATACTGGCGCGCAATGTACCCGGCCTGAGTCAGCACTAACTTACGACCTGTGCGCTCAAACAATGGCGTACCCAGCCACTCTTCCAATTGTTTTATTTGCGCCGACAACGCCGACTGCGACACATGAAGCTTCTGCGCGGTTTGGGTTAAATGCCCGTTTTCTGCCACGTGCCAAAAGTAATAAAGGTGCTTATAATTCATCGGGCTCACCAACCGTTCACTTAAAACGAATGAATTTATAGTTTATATCTATTTTACTTAACATCAAGCCAGCACCCATAATTGCTCCAAACAAGACACACGAGGCGCATTCATGGCGGAATGGTTGACACTATCGGGCATACGACCGGTTTTACTGGTGCTGGTTGCAGTATTAGCATGGGTCGTTACGCGTTACGCCTTCAGAAATTTCCGGCTGGATCCGCGCCGCCGCTCATTCGTCACCAAGCTGGTTGGCTGCCTTATAGCGGTCTTCATTCTTATTGTCAGCAATAACCTTATTGTCTTTTTCGCCGCCTGGATGGCAATAAGCCTGCAGTTGCACAGCCTGCTTATGTTCTACCCCGAACGCGACCGCGCCGTACTGGCTGCGCACAAAAAATTCATTCTGGCACGCTGCTCCGAAACCTTTTTGGGCACGGCGTTTATTATTATGTACTTAACCACCGGCAGTCTGCAGCTGGACACGGTTTTGCAGCAGTTCGGCACTGCCCCCACGCACCTTTCTCAGCACATTGCCGCGTTGTGCCTGATTATGGCGGCTCTCATTAAATGCGCCCAGCTACCCTTGCATGGCTGGCTTATCCAGGTGGTTGAAGCACCGACCCCGGTCTCAGCTTTGTTGCATGCCGGTATTATTAACCTTGGCGGCTTTTTACTGCTGGCAACCGTACCGCTATGGAGTAACAGCGCGCCGGCCGTGTGGCTGCTGTGTCTGGTGTCGGCAGCGTCGTGCTGCTTTGCCGCTCTTATTATGGCCACCCGCATTAGCATAAAAGTGCGCTTAGCCTGGTCTACCAGCGCGCAAATGGGGCTTATGCTGCTGGAAATTGGCTTAGGTTATTACGACTTAGCCCTACTGCACCTGGTGGCGCACTCGGTTTATAAAGCCCATGCGTTTTTGTCGGTAAGCGAGGTCGCAATAATAAAGCAGCCTCAGGCCCGGTCGTTGTGGCGTATTGGCGTTGTCTTTATGGTGTTTCAGGGCATTATTGCCGCTGCCTGCTGGTGGTTTCTCGGTAACCCTAAATGGCTTCCGTCGGCGTTACTCGCCATGGCGCTAACTACCTTATGGATGAACCTGCATCAGAAGCTTCTGCGAATTGCGGTGTCGGCGTTAACTGTCGTAGTTTACCTTTTGCTGGGTGCGTTGGCGCATCAGATTATTGAGCCGCAGCCACCATTCAGTAACGTCTGGCTGGAGCCTGCTGTAACCCTTATGTTTAACGCCTTCGCCTTTACCTACTGGCTGGTGCATCACACGCCGTCGCACCGGCTTAGCCAGCGCTGGTTCATTACCTTAAACGCCGGGTTGTATCTAGACGAATGGTTAACGCGGCTGGTGCTGTGGCTCTGGCCCAGTCACCCCATTCACTATTACCAGCGGCAGGGTCGCATTCAGCAGGAGAAACACTCATGAGCGCAGCGAATCGTTTAGCGACTATTGCCGGGCAGGTGAGTAAAGCCATTGCGCCACAATGGCCGTTGTCTCAGTGGATAGCGGTTAACCCCTTCTGGCATTACCGCCAGCAGCCGGTGGCCGGGGTTGCCGCGCACTGGCGTTACAGCGCCGGTACACGTTTGCTCATGAGCCCGGACTTTTACTGGCAACAATGGCAGCAAAACCGAATAGACGCAGCGCTGGTCACCAACAAAATGGTAAACGAGCTGGAGCAGCGGTCCCTGCTAAAAGCGCAACTGCCGCAGTGGCGTAACCTCAGCCAGTTGGTGGACAAATACACGCGGCGCCGCCGCAAAATGCGCTGGAACGACGAGGTGGTGCTGCAAATTAGCCAAACCTGTGGCTTATTCATGCAGTTTCCAACCCGCTTTCAGCAGGCCGGTAAAGACAGCTCGTTGTATCAGCATTGGCTGACTATTTCGCGTGCCGATCGCGGCATTGAAACCTTAATGGACGAGGCTGAACTCACCGAGTTGTTCGCACAATTGCCGGATGACCCACACAAGCTTATTCAAGTGTGCCATGACAACTTTTTAAGTGACGCGTCAGATTACGCTCTACGCTGTTACAGCCAGGCGCTTATCAGTGACTTATGGGGTTGGGCCGCGGCATTTTCCTATCAGGACGCTCGTCAGGACAGCCAGTGGGTATTCGAACTGCTGTGCATTCGTCTGGCCTGGGAATACATTCTGTGGCAGCTGGCCGAGCGCACCAATACTAAGGTTTATCAGCAGCTGCAGCAGGCTTTAAGCGCGCAAGTTGAAAATTGTGAAGGGCAGGTGGCTCATATTGAGCAGCACAACAGCTTATTGTGGCAATGGCAGGCGGTTTACGAACGCTCGCAGCTAAACACTTTGCAGTTTAAACCCGACACAGTAGAAGAGAGTAACGCGCCGGACGTGCAGGCGGTGTTCTGTATTGATGTGCGCTCAGAGCGTTATCGTCGTGCGCTGGAACAGGCTGGGAAAAGCCTGGGCAGCTTAGTACAAAGCAAAGGCTTTGCCGGGTTCTTTGGGGTGCCGCTGGCCATTCAGCGTAAAGGTCGCAATGTTCCTCATGTACCGGGGTTACTGCAACCGGCGTACTACATTAAAGCACCAGCGCGTAAGCAATCGGTTGGTTCCTTATTAAGCAATATGTTCAATGCGCCGGTCTCCATGTTCAGCGGCGTTGAAGCACTGGGCTTAAGTAAACTGAAGTCCTTACTCACCGGAGTGCCCGGACAACTGGCTACAGCTAATAATGCGTACATTGCTGACGGCAGCATTTGTGAGCATAACGGCGAGGCGTCAATGGAATCGTTGGTGAGTATTTGCCAGCAGGCTCTGGCGGGAATGCAGTTTACTCGCTTCGCGAGGCATATTGTGCTGGTCGGGCATGGCTCGCATCACAGCAACAATGCTCAACGAGCAGGACTTAACTGCGGCGCCTGCGGTGGTCAAACCGGTGCGTTAAGTGCCCGGGTATTAGTGCGGCTGCTTAACAACCAGGATATTCGTGAACAATTGCGCGAGCAGGGCGTTGCTATTCCCGACGCTACTCAGTTCCATTCCGCTATGCATGAAACCGTAACCGATAAGGTTATCTGGCTGTCCAATACTGTTCCGGACAGCGTCAAACAAGTGTTCCGCGCAGCAACAGAAAAGCTAACCCAGGCCTGCGGCGAGTCAGAAAAAGACCGTAAAACACGTTCCGGCCATTGGGCTGAACTACGCCCGGAATGGGGGCTGGCTGACAACAACGTCTTATTTTTCGGACAGGCTGATCGGCTAACCTCGGCTGATACCATCGGCAGTAACTTTCTGCACGACTACAACAGTAAAAATGACCCAAATGGTGAACTGCTGGCTCAGCTCATGAGCGCTCCGGGGCTGGTCGCTAACTGGATAAACTGGCAGTACTACTGCTCAGTAACCGAACCCAAACAACTGGGTAGCGGCAATAAGTTGCTGCATAACCGAGTAGCCAACGACATTGGTGTTTTTGAAGGCAACGGTGGTGACTTGCGCCAGGGGCTGGCCTGGCAGTCAGTACATAACGGTAGCGACTTTGTGCACCGGCCTATGCGGCTGCAGGTTATCGTCGAAGCCGATGAAGCCACCATTCAGCGGGCGCTGGCAAAGGCTGCCGCTTTTAACGAACTTTTTGAACAACAGTGGATCAATCTGCATCGACTGAACGCGCGAGGTGAACTATGTCCAGTGACAACACCAGTAACAGCAAAATGACAGCGACAACCTGTCATACCCTGAAAGCCTTTTATGACTGCGTGCGCTCGCGGCCGTTTAACCAGCCCTTCGCCCTGCGCTACAACGACGGCAGCATCGACCACGGACTAAACTCCGAAGAAGCAGCCAAAGAAAGCCTGCGCGCACACCACAACCCCTACCTCGAACAACCCGTTGTTGTTGAGTGGTAGCCTGACATGTCGATCCTATCACTAATGCCGACTTATCTATGGAGTATATTAAAACGTAAATTTTAAAATTTGTGTTTTCTTTGTTTTTTTACTATATTTAAATTCAATTGTTCGCTTTGGATAACAGTAATGGCAAGGGTTCGAGTACCACCTTCTATGGAAAAACTATTTTCAGAATTTCCACCTGAGGCGGTTTTTAAAGCAATGAAAACTTATAGTGTCACCAACTCGAAAGGTGAGTACTTACCGTGGGACAAATTCAAGTGGCGGGTCAACAAGGGCGATAACGCAGAGCTCGCATGGTTAGCAACCAAAGTTGCCAGAACTAATGTGAGTCGGAATTTATCGGAGTTGTGCCTGACTAATGATGGACCTTGTTTTAAAGTCTGTATCCCCGACTCTTTACAGGCAAAACTCCATTATATTGATAAGCTGACCGGAGGTTCGCAAAGCGTTTCCGATCATCCTTTCTTCGGAAAGCAGGAAAAGAATGCCTATTTAGTCCAAAGTTTATTGATGGAAGAGGCTATTACGTCTTCGCAACTGGAAGGAGCGTCGACAACGCGCAAAGTTGCGAAAGAGATGCTTGAATCGGAGCGTCAGCCACAGAACAAATCCGAACAAATGATCGCCAATAACTACCGTTTAATGAAGCGGGCGGTCAGTCTGAAGAGTGATGAGTTAAACATTCCTCTTATTTTGGAGTTACATGAGATAGCGACCCATAATGCTATCGATAATGACGCGGTTCCGGGTGAGTTCAGAACGAGCGACGATATTGATATACGCGACCAATATAACGACGTAGCGCATGTGCCGCCGAAAGCGAGTAGCCTACAGGAACGCATGGAAAAGCTGTGTCAGTTTGCCAATGAAGAGCACGGACAACTTAACTCGGATAACTTCATTCATCCTTTAGTCAAAGCTATTATTCTGCACTTTATGGTGGCCTATATTCACCCGTTTGGCGATGGCAACGGACGTACTGCAAGAGCTTTGTTTTATTGGTTTATGCTGAAGTCGGGCTATTGGCTGTTCGAGTATGTGTCCATTAGTAAACTGATTCAGGAAAAACGTACCGACTATGATCGGGCGTTTTTATACACCGAAACTGACGATAATGACCTAACGTACTTTCTATATCATCAGGTCGATATTGTGGTGAAGGCCGTTGATGCGCTACGCGACTACATAGAGCGCAAAGAAAAAGAAATATTCGAGTTCATGAATTGGGTTGAAAAAAGCTCTGTTGCCAAAGCTCTAAAAAGGGGGCAACTGGACATACTAAAAGAAGCGGTGAAGAACCCGGGGCGGGTATTCACCGTGAAAACCGTGGCAAACAACCTTGGATGTAATGAGAATACCGCACGGACCTATTTAAACGACCTCTCCAAGCGAGACTTGCTATTGGTGGGTAAAGCCAGCAAAGGAAAAGCTATGCGTTACATTGCGCCCGCTGATCTTGCCGAACGGTTGTAGTCGTACTCCTGACGTAATTACGTCAGGTGCGGTATCTATTCAACAAAGTAGCTAACAGGAAGGTTAAAATATCTGGCAAAGCCTTTTGCTTGGTTTAGGTTGACAGTGCGCTTGCCGTTTAATAGCTCGCTTATTACGCTTTGAGGCGCTATATTCTTCAAGTCTTTCTGTTTTACTGAGCGGGTTTCCATTAGCATTTTTAGCTTCTCGGCAACTGGAACAGTAGGCATTTCCATTTGATTTTCAAATTCTTCGATGCGATCAGAAATTGCGTTAGCAAACACTAGCACAATATCGTTTTCGTGCTGAGCCAAATCCATTAAGTAGTCCATAACAGCGGCTCTATCAATAAGCTCTTTTTCAGACTGAATGGGTGTATAAGTGTAATGAAAAAGTTCAACGGCAGTTCCAGCAAACTCCGTTGCTGTAGCACTTATTGCAGAAGCTACTTGCCCTAGTGCGACCATTTCGTCCTGTTGAGCGTTCATAGTCATTACCTTTTTAATTTGCCCTGGTGAACATTGTGCTTACACCACTTATCGTACTCGGAGTGTGACAAAATATCTCTTACAAAGAGTGTATTGTGTCCTAGTTTTGCAAGTATTCGGCAGCTGCTTCCGTGGACATCAAAAATATATAAATCAAATATGGTGCCATAGCCACCGTTCTCATTCTTCAGCCGCTTTCCGGCTATTCGGTCTGTATTCCAACCGGATGCTCGGCGCCAAATATCTTTAATTTGGTTGTAAGAATGCGCATTAAGAGAGTTTTGACTAAAAATATGACACCATAAATCTAACCCTGCTTGCCACTGAGGGTATTGAAGCATGGCATTTTTTACTCGCTTCTTTGTGATAATTCTCAAAATGCATCCTATGCTGATAAAATATCGCATTTTGCGATATTTGGCAATTTAAAGTGAAACTAAGATTTCGATGAACCAAGTAACAAGGCTACACAAGCTGGTACAGGAAAAGAACCAGACAAAGCATGCTGCGCTGTATGAAGATGCTGAATTATATCATTACGATATTCACTCAATCTAATGAATTCCTGATTTAAAAAACGAGAAGTTAGTTTTTTTCACTCTTTCGAGTGAATAGTGTTGATTTTCTGCATATTTAGATCTATATTCATTCAATCTGATGAATTTAACATCTCACCTGATGCTATTGCATCAGGTACGGCTCAAAGCAGGAGCACCTATGCTGCTAGAAGCAAAAGACACAAAAACTATTGGGCGTATTGCAAAAGTCGTGCGGCAGCAACAAGACTTGGACCAGACCACAGCTGGCGCTTTTGCAGGCTGTGGCATTAATTTTGTGAGTCAATTCGAAAACGGCAAGCCAACAGTGCAACTGGAAAAGGCCCTAAATGTACTAAATGCACTTGGCATAAAAGTCTACTTAGACATTCCCGACAGCGCTTCGGGCGACAAGCTCACTGAATTAACCGGACTCCTCAATCATGAGTAGTTCACTTGTCGAAGAACGCGAACTCAATGTTTATATTAATGACAAGCATGTTGGTCAATTAAAAGAACACAACGGGCTTTGGGTTTTCGAATACACGCAAAGTTGGCTAAAAGATCCCAAACGATTCGCTTTAACGCCTTCGCTAAGCCTAAACAAAAAAGAGCACATAGATACCGGAACACAACGTCCAGTACAGTGGTTTTTTGACAACCTGTTGCCGGAAGAGAAAGCCCGCGAGGTTTTGGCAAAAGACTATCAACTGGATAAAGAGGACGCATTTGCGCTTTTAGAGGCTATAGGGTCTGAATCAGCAGGTGCTATTACCTTGCTAAAACCCGATGAGAAACTGCCACCGGGTGAACTCTTTCCCTTGTCGGACAAAGAACTAAGCCAACGAATTCAAAAATTGCCGAAAACACAGCTCAATAATAAAGAACGTAAGCGCATGTCGCTTGCTGGCGCACAGCATAAAATGTTGTTGGTAATAAAAGGAAAAGAGCGTTTTGAGCCAAGCGGGCAGGTGCCATCAACGCATATTTTAAAACCTGAACACTCTGAACCGGGCTCATACTGGTTTACTGTGCGCAATGAACACTTCGTAATGACATTAGCCGAAAAGTGCCAGTTAACGGTTCCACGTGTTGCTATCGATTACATCCCGGAACCGGTCTACATTGTTGAACGCTTTGATCGTACTGGGCAACTACCAAACATTAAGCGGCTTCATGTTCTGGATGGTTGTCAAATTTTGGATATCTCTGCATCGGCTAAATACCGGGCAAGTAACGTCACTGCGCTTAATCGTCTAATTGCAATGACGCGAGCTCCCGCGCAAACGGCAATCCGTTTGTTTCGCTGGGTGCTGTTTAATTTCCTTGTTGGTAACGGTGATGCTCATTTAAAAAACCTGACATTTTCATACAGTTTGAACGACTGCCAACTTATGCCACATTATGACCTTTTATCGACAGCTGTTTACGTAGCTGCCGGTGAGCATATTAATGAGGAGTTGTCTCAGTCATTGGGAAATGCGAGGAACTTTGGGCAAGTCACCCGGGAGAACGTGTTAGTTTTCGCGCAAGAGCTTAGGTTAAGTAAGCGTGTTGCAGAGCGTGAAATTGACAAACTTTGCGTTCAAATTCAACAGCAAGCAGATGAACTTATTGCGCAGATAGAAGCAGTGCCTGTTTATGAGCAAAAAGCCGGTGAATTGCAACTATTGCGTAATATCCGCTACCGGTGCATCGGAGAGTTTATCGCCCAGATTACCTGACCTCTTCGTAGCTGACATTTATGTCAGGTGAGATGCCGCTCCTGACATAAATGTCGGGCTACGCCCAATCCGTAACGAGCTTTAATCTTAGCCGCCAACGCCTGTCGCGCATCGGCTTCGCCATGAATTAACCGTATGCGCTTAACCGGTGCTTCGGTAGCGTCAATAAAGTCCAGCAGTTCTTGCTGGTCCGCGTGGGCTGAATATCCCGCCACGGCGTACCGGCGGCTTGACACCCCACAATATGCCCGGCCTGACGAAAACGAAGTTTAAACCGTTCGTGGCAAGAGCCTGTAACCCCTTCAAACGCGCCGTGGTGTATTACGTCCATGTGTTGGTTCCGTCTTGTTTAAAGCAACAAGGTTACAAAAACTAGCGGAAAAGCGCTATGGGATAAATGGGTGATATTGCACACATGAATCTATAATTAGCCGATGTCTTACTTTCAATTAGACGAACTTCTATTTTCAATCGGACGAGCTTTGGAAGGATAATGAGTTACTTGAACAATTACTGGAAACTTTCATCTATCAGGAGCTTAGAAAACATGCTGGTTGGTATGATGAGGATCTGAAGTTCTATCATTTTAGAAACAAGGACAAAGTAGAAGTCGATATTCTAAACGTCAGTCTACATGCAGGATGCCTGCGCTCTCGATTAACGTTGATGGATTACTTAGCGTTAAAACCTATGAATAGATATACTTCTAAACCTGTAAATGGTAAAACATTAAAACCTATAAAACATAAAGCGTTAAACTCGAAATTTAATACAGTTTTTGAGCCATATTAGGAACTCACATGAACGATGTATCACAAAAACTGGCAAGCTCTCTTGAGCAGTTAAAGCAGCTTCAGGAGTCAGGCGTTGTCGCTATACAATCAAAGCATCTTAGTCGAACACATCGTGAACGATTGTTAAAGCACGGGTTTATTAAGGAAGTTATGCGAGGCTGGTACATACCAGCTATGCCCGATGAAAAACCTGGTGACAGCACCTCTTGGTATACATCGTTTTGGGACTTCTGTAGTGCCTATTTGTCAGAGCGGTTCGGCAACGCTTGGTGCTTATCACCAGAGCAGTCAATTAACTTTCATATTGGTGATAAAACGGTGCCTCAGCAGTTGCTCGTGCGGTCTCCCAAGGGAAATAACAAGCCAACTTCTTTCTTACATGACACGTCTATTTTTGATGTCAGACTGAATATGCCTAACGCTGAACAAATTGAGAGTTTGAACGGCTTAAATGTTTACAGTTTGCCTGCTGCGTTAGTGAATTGTTCGGCTAATCAGTTTTTGAATACACCCATTCAAATGCGAACCGCCTTATCAATGGTGACCGATGCCTCAGACGTGTTATCTGTTTTGTTGGCTGGAAGCCATAGTGTGATTGGCGGCCGACTCGTCGGGGCTTTTAGAAATATTGGTCGGGATGTCATTGCCGATAATATTTTAAAAGGTATGCAAGCTGCAGACCTAAAAGTGCAGGAAGAAGACCCTTTTGAAGAAAAAGCTTTGGTCAATTTCGGTCGCCGTGACTTGTCACCTTACGCTAATAGATTAAGGCTTATGTGGGCACAAATGCGTGAAAGCGTAATAAAGCACTTTCCTGAACAACCAAAGCACCCCCTCGATATTGACACCTATATGGCCGAGTTAGAGGAAAAATACGTGACTGACGCTTACCATTCACTATCTATTGAGGGTTATCGGGTTACAAGGGAACTGATTGAGCTTGTCCGCTCAGGAAACTGGCAAGCTGACGGTTCAGATGAAAGCAAAAAGCACTTGGATGCTATGGCTGCAAAAGGTTACTGGAACGCGTTTCAGGAAGTGAAAAAAGCCGTTAGGGAAGTATTAGAAGGCAAGAACCCGGGTGAGTTATTAGAACAAGTGCATAGCGATTGGTATTTGGCTTTATTTAGTCCGAGTGTGGCGGCCGGTATTATTAAACAGGCGGATCTGGCCGGCTACCGGACAGGCCCTGTCTATATTCGTCAGTCGAAGTACACACCACCAAGCCGCGAAGCTATACGTGACATGATGCCAACGCTTTTTGATTTGCTAATAGAAGAAGACAACGCTGCCGTTCGGGCCGTTTTAGGTCACTTTATTTTTGTCTATATTCACCCTTATTTCGACGGTAACGGCAGAATGGGTCGCTTTATTATGAATTTAATGATGGCGTCAGGTGGCTACCCGTGGACGGTGGTTCCCGTAGAGAGGCGCAACGAATATATGCAGGCACTGGAAGCGGCCAGCGTTAAACAAGATATAAAGCCGTTTACCCAGTTTCTGGCGTCGCTCCTGACGTAAACGTCATATATGGTCCCCTCCCGTTTTGCAACGGCAACTCGTGGTAAATGTCGGGGCGCTCGCATATATACGGCCTGTTTATGGTGCGCTTTGCGCACCTGGCCTGGATGAACTCCGCACGGCAACTGGCTTATCAGGCTAACGTACTGAGTGTACTGAGGCTATCCAGTCTCAGTTGCCGTCGGTTTACCCTATTTTACCATCCTGCTTACGTTTGCAACTCCCGGAAGGAATGAACCTTCGCTTTGCTCTTTTACTGAACGCTGTTGCTGTTAAGCAGCAGTCATTCGGTAATCTTCTTGATTCTTTAACATCGCCCAGATTATCCGGGCGTGCTTATTGGCCAGTGCCACTGCGGCAACATTGTTGCCCCGGCGTTTGGCAATATCCTGTGCCCAGAGGCTCAGTCGGTCATCACGTTGTTGCGCTACCCGCAGCGCAGAGCGCGCTCCGTGCACCAGCAGTGTCCTGAGCTTGGTATTGCCTTTTTTGGTAATACCACCTAAACGGTCTTTGCCGCCGCTGCTGTTTTGCCGTGGTACCAGCCCCAGATATTCCGACAGGTTACGGCCGCGCTTAAATTCATTCACATCGCCTATCAGAGCCAACAACGATGTTGCTGTTATCGGGCCGATGCCCGGTATCGTCATCAGCCTGCGGCTGTCTTCGTTGTTATCAGCCTGTGCCGCTAAGCGCTTATCCAGTGCTTTAACCTCTTCGTCCACCGTGCGAAGCATTTGATACAGGCGGTTGATTAAGTCCCGGGACTGAAGCGTCAGCGCATTGCTGTCGTCTTCCAGTATCTCCGGCACTCTCTGCAGTATGGTACTCACCCGCTTGGGTAAAATAATGCCGTACTCAGCCAACTGACCTCTTAGCCGGTTCGAGAACTGCGTTCTCGTCTGCACGAAGCCTTCCCGCTGATTCACCATCAGCGCTAAATCCTGCTGCTCAATGCTTTTCAGCCTGACCGTCTGACGATTAGGCCGTGATGCCGCCTCGGCTATCGCCCGGGCGTCATTCGCATCGTTCTTCTCACCCTGCAAATACGCTTTGACGAAGCGTGGTGGCAGCGCCACCGTTTTATAACCCAGTTTTTCACATTCGCGGCGCCAGTAATGACTCATGCCGCAGGACTCAACCGCTACTTCACAGTCATCCGTACGGCTCAGCGTCGCCAGCTTCGCTAACACTTTATTGCTGCGCAGTTTTTTATTAAAAACTTCCTGCTCATTTTCATCCAGCGCCAAAACCTGAATAAAATCCTTTGCCAAATCCAGGGCAATTCTGTTTACAATAGCCATTGGTCCTCTCCACTCTGTTTCTATAGAAGCTTGAACCTCTATATTGGCACATTGCGATGCCGTAAGAGGGAGGGGACCATCTCATCAGGCTACATGCACCCGTAGCCTGACGTTATTTACGTCAGGTACGATGTTTCAATCAACAACCACGCCATATCGCTCGCGAATTTTCGCGGCCAACGCAGCCCGGGCGTCGGGCTCTCCGTGAATTAAGCGTATGCGTTGCACCGGCTCTTCGGTGGCGTCTATAAAGTCTAAAAGCTCTTGTTGGTCGGCGTGAGCGGAATAACCACCTAAAGTATAAATACCCGCTTTAATCCAGACTCGCTCGTGGTCTAAGTCGACATAACCACCGCGCGGACCGTAGGTTTGTATATCGCGCCCCGGGGTTCCGGCGGCCTGGTAGCCTACAAACAACACATCGGTGCGTGGGTCGGGCAGTAAGGCTTTTAAGTAATTCAGCATACGCCCGCCGGTACACATACCGCTGGCAGCAATGACAATGCAGGGGTCACCGCTGCTTTTTAAATAGTTCACCACACGTTCATGGTCACTGTGGTCGTCTACCGTCATCATACGGTCGAAGTTTAACGGGTGTCGGTCTTCATCTACGCGAGCCAACGCCTCTTCGTCCCACAACGCCTTCATGGCTCGGTACTGCTTAGTATACTGCGCGGCCAGTGGGGAATCTAAAATAACCGTCATTTTGTGCCATACGGGGTCTGCGACACCAGTCTCCGCTTCCTTAGCCCGTGCTTTATGAATAATGTCTTCCAACTCGTATAAAAGTTCTTGCGTACGGCCAATGCTAAACGCCGGAATTAAAATAGTTCCTTTGTTCTCTACACAACGCTCAACCACCGACTTCAGGCGTTGCTCGCGGTCAAGGCGCGACTCATGGTTCTTGTCACCGTAAGTACTTTCCAGCAACAGAAAGTCGGCGCGTTCCAGAGGAGTTGGGTCGGGCAACAACGGCGTGTTTTTACAACCCAAGTCACCTGAGAACACTACACGGTAGTGAGTGCTCACATTCTCAATTTCCACATAAGACGACCCCAGAATATGGCCCGCCTGACGAAAGCGCAGCTTAGCGCGCTCAGTAGCGAAGTCGGCGGGCAGTTCTAACCAATCATCATACTCCACCGGTTGTAGCTGGCGCTGCAGGCGAGTCACTACTGAATCAATAATATCGGCGTTGCGGGTTAAACCCACTTTTAACGCGTCTTCAATAACTAGCGGCAACAAATGCGCGGTAGCTTTAGTGCAGTAAATAGGGCCGGTAAAGCCGGCAATTAACAACCAGGGAATGCGGCCTACGTGGTCAATGTGGCAGTGGGTCACCACCAACGCCTGCACCTTGCTAATATCGAAGTCAATTTCCTGCGTGTTCGAATCCGCTCCCGAGCCTGAAGTTTCCGCCCCCTGAAACAGCCCGCAGTCAATTAAAAGTGAGTGGTCACTGTCTAACAACAGTTCGTGGCAAGAGCCCGTAACGCCTTCAAACGCGCCGTGGTGTATTACGTCCATGTGTTGGTTCCGTCTTGTTAAAACAGCCAGACTACAAAAAACGGCGGAAAATCGCTATCGGACAAAAGGGTGATATTGGATCATTCCAAATAACCGAGGTCTTTAAGTTTACAGTAGGTTATCTTTTTTAATAACTAACTGTAGACCTTATTGGTTAATTGGTATACATTAGGTTATTAAATTTATTAACCTAATGCATACCTATGAGCACACATCAGTTGAAAGGTAAGTTACATGCGTTGCAAAAATATACACATCATGCGCTTGTATCTATGCCACAATTTAAGATGTTAATGCCAGAATATTCAGACGATGCACTAAAAGTCCGTCTAAATTACCTGGTAAAAAAAGGCGTCCTTCAAAAGGTTTGTCGGGGAGTATGGGCTTTTCCTGAAAGCCACTATTACCACTCGACGAGTATTTTGCACTTACCGCATTTGGTGCGGCCATCAAGCCTTAATTACCTCAGTTTGGAATCTGTACTCAGCAAATATAGCGTTATTAGTCAGCAGATGTTTGATTATGCCACTGTAATGACAACGGGGCGGAGTGGGACATTTAAAACTCCACTTGGGACGCTTGAGCTTACACACACTAAGCGTGACCCAATGGAAATCACTAATGAGACGCACCCGTTAGATGATTATCCATTGAGAGAAGCGACAATAAAGAGAGCGTACTTAGATTTGAAAAACGTCGGACGAAATCTCGAATTGGTTGACCAGGATGCTTTAAGTGAAGCGATTACAAGACAAGGAAGTGATAACTATGAACATTAAATCTCTTGCGCAAAAAATTTGTGCTGATTCGCCGGAGTTAGCGGGTCTTACGACAACAGTTGAAAAAGAGCTGCTCCATTATGAAGTGCTAGCTTCAATGGCAAAGCACGGTTTTCTTAAACAACTTACCTTTCAAGGTGGTACCTGTCTGCGAATGATGTATGGATCGAATAGGTTATCGGAAGATTTGGGTTTTGTGGGTGGCGCAGATTTTAACTTTGATCAGCTAGCCCATCTTCGTGACTGCCTACATGAAGACCTGTCGCAAAGGCACAACCTAAGAGTCAATGTGACTGAACCCAATTACGATAAACTATCGGATAGAGAAGCTATTCAGGTAGGCCGTTGGAAAATATCTATTGAAACCGAGCCTGATAAGAAAAGCCTGCCATGGCAGAAAGTGAAATTGGAAGTTGCAACAGTTATTGCCCATACGCAAGTTCTAAGGCCGCTTGTAAAAACCTATCCTAGTGTTCCCGATGCCTACGTAAGCATTCTTCTCAACTGTGAAACACTCGAAGAAATTGCTGCTGACAAGTTTGTTGCTCTAGCCCTGCGCCGTTCGATTAAAGCACGAGATGTTTGGGATATTGCCTGGCTAAATCAGCGTAATGTACAGGTAGATGCGGAGTTAGTTCGAACCAAGTTTCAGGACTATCATCAAACTACCGGTTTTGAAGCGCTTTCCGGGCGGCTAAAAGAGCTACCATCTTATATGGCTTCAGGTGATTTTCAGCAGGAAATGCAGCGCTTTCTACACTCATCAACGGTCGCTAATAGTATCGAGCAGGACGTTTTTATCGACTATCTTACCGATACCGTGATCCGAATGGGCGACCAGCTATTACGCGAGCAAAGTGGTGGGTCACCGGAATTTAAGATGTAAGTTAAGGAACTAACCGCTTAAAATATCACCAATTACTAACAATAAAGCCTTTGTAGGAAAAGGGCTACGTGCGGTATCATACTCGCTTGATCAAAATTATCTGCACCATCGGCCTATGGGAACCGCAACCCATGGGCGGTAGCGTGCCTGAAGGCCCAATAATGACAAACGATACTCATAACTACGACCCTCAACGGCATTCGGATTACCAAGACGACGAAATTGACCTGCGCGAGCTGTTTGGCATTATCTGGCAGGGCAAATGGTGGATTATTGCCATTACTTTTGTGTTCGCCGTGGGCTCGGTTATTTACTCGCTAAGCCTGCCGAATATTTATAAGTCAGAGGCAACCTTGGCGCCGACGGAAGAAGCTAGTGGTGGCGGACTCTCGCAAATGGCGGGGCAATTGGGTGGTCTGGCAAGCTTAGCTGGCGTTAATCTCGGTGGTGGTAATACCGACAAAACCACAATCGCCCTCGAAATTTTAAAGTCTCGCGCCTTCATAAAAGGCTTTGTCGAAAAGTACGACATTTTGCCAGAGCTTATGGCGGTAGAGGAATGGAACCGAGGCAGCGGTGTTGTCTTTAACAACGAGCTGTATAACCCGGACACCAAAGAATGGGTCAGAGAAGTCGAGCCACCTAAACAGCCGGAACCGTCTAGCTGGGAGTACGTAAAAGTTTTCAGAGAGAGTGTACTGGAAGTTAGCAAGGACGACACAACCGGTCTCGTAACAATAGCAGTAAACCATCAGTCACCCGAAGTAGCTGAACAGTGGGTAGTTTGGCTTATTGAAGAAATAAACAACCACATGCGTGAGCGTGACATTCAGGAAGCCCAGCGAAGCCTTGAATATTTAGACAAAGAACTGCAAAGCACATCGTTAAGTGACATGCAGCAAGTGTTTTACCAGCTTATCGAAAAGCAAACACAAACCATTATGCTGGCGAATGTTCGCCCTGAATACATTTTCCAAACTTTAGACCCTGCCGTGGTGCCAGAGCAAAAAGCGAAACCATCGCGTGCGCTAATATGCATTATTGGTACCTTCTTAGGTGGCTTTTTAAGTGTTGGCTTTGTGTTAGTCAGAAACATATTCAGAAAAGAAGACGAAAAATAAAAAATGAAGGGATGCAATTTTGCAATAGTGGGACCTATTGCTAAATTTGCAAATTTAATCTTATTAATCAATAAATTAAGTAAGATTTAAGTGCCATTTTTCAGTCTCAAACACAACAAAACTTGTCTTTCTAAGAAAAAATCCTGAGTTTTAATGCCGAAAATTTTCGGCTTTTTTTCGCTAGAATTCCAACTTTTAAGAATAGAAAAGCTAATAATCTATGAAAATTCTTGTAACCGGTGGAGCCGGATTTATCGGCTCAGCTGTGATCCGACATATCATCGATGATACTGCTCACAGCGTTGTTAATGTCGACAAGTTAACCTACGCAGGCAACCTCGAAAGCCTGGCATCAGTCAGTGACAGTGATCGGTATGCTTTTGAGCAAGTTGATATTTGCGACGCAAACGAAGTCAAACGTGTATTCGAAGAGCATCAGCCTGACGTTGTCATGCACTTAGCTGCAGAGTCTCACGTGGACCGCTCCATCGACGGTCCTGGCGAATTCATGCAAACCAACATTATTGGTACTTATACGCTGTTAGAGCAAGCAAGAGCCTACTGGCAAAACTTACCAGAGAGTGAAAAGGCTACCTTTAAGTTTCATCATATATCGACCGACGAAGTTTACGGCGACTTACCACACCCGGATACTCATAACGGTGAACTACCGTTATTCACTGAAACCACCGCGTACAAACCGAGCTCGCCGTACAGTGCTTCAAAAGCCAGCAGTGATCATTTAGTTAGAGCCTGGCATCGTACTTACGGATTGCCAACGGTTATTACTAACTGCTCGAACAATTACGGGCCATATCACTTCCCGGAAAAACTCATTCCATTAATGATATTAAATGCATTAGACGGTAAGCCGCTACCCGTTTACGGCAAAGGAAACCAGATACGCGATTGGTTATACGTCGAAGACCACGCTCGAGCACTAATGACCGTGGCAACCGAAGGCAAAGTGGGCGAAACTTACAACATTGGTGGACATAACGAAAAGCAAAACATTGAAGTGGTCACCACCATTTGCGACATACTCGACGAGTTAGTACCCATTAACAGCTCGTATAAAGACCTAATAACGTACGTTGAAGACCGCCCCGGTCATGACATGCGCTACGCGATTGATTCTACTAAAATCAAGAATGACTTAGGCTGGGTACCAGAAGAAACGTTCGAGTCAGGTATACGAAAAACAGTTCAGTGGTACCTGGATAACCAAAAAAGGTGCCAGCGTGTGCAGGACGGTAGCTATCAGCGAGAGCGGCTAGGAAGTGCACAGTCAGGAGAAGTGGAATGAAAGGAATAGTATTAGCAGGCGGTTCTGGAACACGCCTATACCCAATAACAAAAGGCGTGTCGAAGCAGTTATTGCCTATTTACGACAAGCCGATGATTTACTACCCGTTGTCGGTATTAATGCTCGCGGGGATTCGTGAAATACTCATTATCTCCACGCCAGAAGACTTACCAAATTTTGAAAAGCTGTTAGGCGATGGTGCACAGTTTGGTATAGAACTCTCCTATAAAGAACAGCCAAGTCCTGATGGTTTAGCACAAGCGTTTATTCTTGGTGAAGAGTTTATTGGTGATGACAGCGTGTGTTTGGTGTTGGGTGACAACATTTTTTATGGACAAGGTTTCAGCCCTAAGCTGCAACATGCTGTAAGCCAAACATCAGGCGCAACAGTGTTTGGCTACCAGGTTAAAGACCCAGAGCGTTTTGGTGTTGTGGAGTTTGACGAAAATAAGCGAGCTATTTCAATTGAAGAGAAGCCAGCGGAGCCTAAATCGAATTACGCGGTGACTGGACTGTACTTCTATGACAATGACGTTGTTGAGATAGCGAAACAAGTTAAACCCTCTGACCGAGGTGAGCTGGAAATTACCAGCATAAACCAGGCTTACCTAGAGCGTGGCGACTTAAATGTAGAACTTTTAGGGCGAGGCTTTGCCTGGCTTGATACTGGCACCCACGAAAGTCTGTTGGAAGCCGCGCAGTTTGTCGAAACCATTGAAAAGCGTCAGGGGTACAAAATTGCCTGCCTGGAAGAAATAGGCTACCTACAAAATTGGCTGAGCTGGGAGCAAGTACAGCAGGCCGGTCAAGATTTGCGAAAAAATGGCTATGGCGAATATTTACTTAGTCTGCAGCCTAAGAAGTCTTCAGTATGATACCTGTCACAAAACCTTACCTGCCTAGCCGTGAAAAGCTCGACAAATATATTGACGGTATTTATGAACGTGAGTGGCTGACGAATAACGGTCCTTTGGTACAAGAGTTGACCAAACGCTTAGAAGAATACCTTGGCGTTGAAAATCTACTGTTAGTTTCAAACGGGACGCTTGCACTGCAAATTGCTTACCGCGCGCTTGGTGTTAGCACAACTAACCGTGAAGAAAAACCTGAAGCTATCACCACCCCTTTTAGTTTTGTCGCGACAGCAAGTTCTTTAAAGTGGGAAGGCGTGGAGCCAGTGTTTGCAGACATAGACCCAGGTACCTGGTGTTTAGACCCTAAAAACATCGAAAAAGCTATAACGCCGGAGACCAAAGCTATTGTGCCAGTGCATGTGTTCGGTAATGCGTGTGAAGTAGAAGCAATAGATGAAATAGCCAAAAAGCATAACTTCAAAGTTATTTACGACGCTGCGCATGCTTTTGGAGTGAACTACAAAGGTGAAAGTTTATTGCGGCATGGAGATGCGGCAACTCTAAGCTTTCATGCGACAAAGCTGTTTCACTCCATTGAGGGAGGCGCTATTGTCTTTAAGAGAAAAGAAGACTTAGAAACAGCAAAAAAAATGATGAGCTTTGGCATTACGGGGCCCGATGCTATTGAAGAGCTTGGAATTAATGCAAAAATGAATGAGTTTCAGGCTGCTATGGGGTTATGTGTTCTGGATGAAATAGAAGAGAACCTTAAAGCTCGTGCTACTGTGTGGCATCTTTATGAGCGAGAATTGAGCCAGTCGTTGCAATTACAAGTTAAGCCAGAAGAACAAGATTATAACTATGCTTATTTCCCCGTTGTATTTGAAAGTGAAGAACGAGCCGTGAAAATAGCGGAAAACCTGAAAGAAAATGGTGTATTGGCGAGGCGGTATTTTTACCCCTCTCTAGATGCAGTGGAATATTTAGGAGCGGGGAAACCGGAACCAATATCTAAAGACATTGCGAGCCGGATATTGTGTTTACCAATTTACAATAAACTTTCCGAAGTTGAGCAACATAATATTATTAATGTGATTAAGGGAGAACTGAAGTAATGAAGCTGGCGGTTATGCAGCCATATCTCTTCCCCTATATTGGCTATTTTCAGTTGATTCACGCCGTCGACCTTTTTTTGATTTACGATGACGTTGCTTATATAAAACAAGGGTATATAAATAGAAATAATATTTTATCACCAAATGGAGCTACACGGTTTACAATTCCAGTACCAGGAGCATCTTCGAATAAATTGATAGCCGACTTAGAATTTTCCAAAGATGTGAAAAAGGCACTTAAAACAATAGAACAAAGTTACTCTAAGGCTCCTTACTTTAAAGCTGTATTTCCTATAATCCAGAGAGCTCTCGAATTTGACGAACGTTCGATTGCTTCTGTATGTCAAAAAAGCTTTAAAGATATTTTTTCTTATTTGGGCATAGAAAAACAGTTTAAAAAAACCAGTGAGCTTGAATATGATCGCTCAGCTGCCGCTCGCGACCGTTTAATTACCTTATGCCATCAATTTGAAGCGGACTGCTATGTGAATGCGCCTGGTGGTAGAAAGCTATACGAGAAAGACGATTTTGCCGAGTCTGGGCTCGATCTGAAGTTCGTTGACCCCATGGCAGTCGAGTACCCGCAGTGTGGGAGTCAATTTGTTCCGAATCTGTCGATTATTGATGTGTTAATGAACTGCTCCCGAGATCAAGTAATAGAGTACATGAAACGCTATGAGCTCAATTAAGTGTCGAGTCAGGGTATAAACTCAAAACTAAGTTTATTGTGATGAATTTTTTTCAAGATCAGGCTATTGGAGGATACCAAGCGCTTGAATTGCCGTTCTCTGAGACGAACTTCAATAGAGAAGTAATTAAAACGAATTCGGCTCGTTCTGCGATAAAGCTCATATTGAGCTCAGTCGGAGCAAAAAAAGTTTGGTTGCCAACATATACCTGCGACGCAGTATTAGAAGCAGCTACTGCTATAGGTGTTGCTATTGAGTTTTATAGGGTTGATGCAAACTTTGATGTAGATTGTGAGATAGAGCCTGAAGAAGATGAGTACATACTTATAGTAGATTACTTTGGTCTTTGTAGTGAAGCTGTAAAGCGCAGCATAAGTAGGTTCGGTCATACAAAAACAGTTGTTGATTGTTCACAATCTTTCTTCTCTAAACCTTTTGAATCTCTAGCTTCTATTTATTCTCCGAGAAAATTTTTTGGTCTCCCGGATGGAGGCTTGATATATACGCAAGACTCGCGTATCCAGCAACCAGTTGAAAGAGATTGCTCATCAGAGTCTAGAATGAGTCATCTTATTAGTCGGCTTATAAATAGCCCAGAAGCGGCATATGAAGAATATTTAAAGTCAGAGAAAGTAATCTCTGAGTTGCCTGTTCAAGGAATGTCTCGCTTAACGGAGCGTCTTCTTCATTCTCTAGACTACGGAAGAGCCAAAGCCGCGCGCTCCGAAAATGCGAAATATCTTCACGAACACTTGAGCGAATATAATCATCTAGATTTGATTATTAACGAAAATGTAGCTCCAGTTTGCTATCCATTTCTCCCGAAGGTAAAAACAGCTAGTAAAGATGAATTGATTCGTCAGAGGGTATTTATTCCAACTTATTGGCCTGAAGTGTTGAGGCGGGTAAAGGTAAACTCTTTCGAATGGAATTTGGTTACAAACGGTCTATTCCTACCTTGTGATCAGCGTTATACAGAAGATGATATGAGAAAGCTCGTCAACCTGCTCGCAATAAAGTAAAAGGGTTTAATATGGCAGCACCTGAATTCCGAATGAACAAATATAAACGAGTTTCAGCTCTTGAAGAATTACTAAAAGACCTGAATAGTAACCTTGCCGGTGCCAATGAAGGCTATTTGAAAGACTCGGATGAGCGATTCTCAAAAATATTTTTGATGGGACCACATCGCTCGGGTAGTACATTGTTTATGCAATGGCTTGCGAATACAGGTCTTACTGCTTATCCAACGAATATGCTTTCCCGTTTTTTTGGAGCCCCTCTTGTTGGGGCAAAAATTCAGCAACTGCTGACTGATGCACGCTATAATTTTCGCAATGAAATTCTGGACTTTAGCTCTGATATAAACTTCAGTTCTGAAAATGGTAAAACTACAGGCGCATTAGCACCAAATGAATTCTGGTACTTCTGGCGCCGTTTCCTACCATTCAACGAATCGGACTACATGCCGGCGGATGAATTAAGAGAAAAAGGCAACTTGGCAGGATTCCGTGAAGAGTTAAACGCATTAGCTAATATTTTTGAAAAGCCGTTCGCGATGAAAGGGATGATAATGAACCAAAATATCCCAGAGCTTTCGGCGCAGTTCGAAAAACCTTTGTTTATCTGGGTTCGTAGAGATCCTATCTTCAATATCCAATCAGCGCTAGAAGCGAGAAAACGCCAATACGGTGACATCAACACTTGGTACTCTTTTAAGATAAAGGAATATCCTCATCTTAAAGATTTAGATCCGTTAGAGTCTGTTGCGGGTCAGATTGCTGCTATTAACCACTCTGTAGAGCTCGGCATTGCTGAGTTGCCTGATAGCAATAAATTAGTGGTTCAGTATGAAGATTTCTGTAAACGACCAGAATATTATTATAATGAGATTATTCGCCGACTCATTGAGCAAGGAGGAGTGAACTCCGAGCAAGTGCCTGAGTATTCCGGTGAGGCGCGCTTCTCTAACACCAATAATTGGCGACTTGAAGAATATTCTCAGGATAATGCTGAACGAGTTTATGAAAAGTTCTTTAATGAAAAAAACGTGCAGCTTTCATTATAATTTGAGAACAGAACTTCCCAAAAATATTAAATTTCATAGTCAAAGTGAAGAACTTTTGAGAAAAATAAGCTTTTGATGAAAAAAATGAACCAGAAAATTGGCATTGGCGTTCTATGGAACTTAGCCAATTTATTTTTTTCTAGAGGTGCGACAACCCTATTTATACTTCTTCTAGCTAAGTTTTTAGCTCCGGAGGCGTTTGGTTTAGTCGCCATGGCGACTGTCGTATTCGAGTTGGCAAATGCATTCGTACAATCGGGTTTAGGGCAGGCATTAATAAGAAGCAAGTCAGTTTCTGAAAAAGACCTGAGTACAGTGTTCTTTACCAACCTTGGGTTAAGTTTTATAGCGTACTCTATTTTATTTTTTAGCGCTCCCTACGTGGCTAGCTTTTATAAGCAACCTGAATTGACCACTCTAGTACAAGTTATGGGGTTAGTTGTCTTTATTAATGCAACTAAAGTGGTTCAGCTGGCAGTACTTAATCGCGCAATGAACTTCAAAGCGCAAATGAAAGCAAATACTACGGCCTCTATAGCTTCTGGGGTGTTAGCCATAGTATCTGCTTACTACGGACTAGGTGTTTGGAGCTTAGTAATAATGATGCTAAGCCAGTCTCTTATTGCATCTGCGTTATTCTGGTTTGCAAGCTCCTGGCGACCATCTCTGATATTTAGCTTCGAGTCTTTTCAAAGATTATTTGGCTTTGGGAAAAATCTTTTAGCTGAAGGCATGTTTGAAGTCGCATTTCAGAACTCCTATGTATTAGTCATTGGTCGTTTTTTTAGTGCCGAGGTTACCGGCTTATACTTTTTCGCAAAGAAGATTAGTAACCTAATTTCTCAGCAGCTTAGCGGGGCGGTACAACAAGCTACATTTCCCGCATTATCGACTCTTCAGGACGATAACGAAAAGTTGAGGTATAAATACCGGCAAATAATGCAACTTATGATGTTCTTAATAGCTCCTGTTATGGCATTACTTGGAGGGTTAGCTGAACCATTATTTGGATTGTTGTTCAGTGATAAATGGCAAGAGGCTGTTCCGTACGTACAATTATTATGTATTGTTGGAATTTTATATCCAATGCATGCTTTAAACATTAATTTACTGAATGTCAAAGGCCGGTCAGATTTGGTTTTTAAACTTGGGTTGATAAAGAAAGCGGTAAACTTAACACTTCTATTTCTAGCTATACCTTATGGGGTATTAGCAATTGCCGCTAGCCAAGTTATTGGGAGTATATTAGCTCTTGTCCCAAATACGTACTTCTCTTCTAAGCTAATTGGGTATTCATTAGCCTTCCAGCTGTCTGATGCTGGGAAACCTATACTTTCAGGATTACTAGCCTCTATATTTACAGCGCTTTTATTACAGGTTACTAGCTTTACAGTCCTAATCGATTTTGTAATAGGATTTTGCTCTATCCTAACAGCTTTCCTAATTATTACCTTTGTTTTAAAAGCAGAAGCTATCATCTTTCTTAGCACTAAATTTAAAGCTTTTAGAAGTAATTGAAAGTGATATAGAAAATATTAAAAGTAGTAAATATATGACTAAAAACCTTAATGAAAAGAATATAAAACAGATCCCCGCATCTCAATTGAGAAGTGAAGATGAAATTATTTCGTCATGGAAAGGGGATGTCGACAAACCTTTAGTCTCTATTAATTGTATTACATATAACCACGCTTCTTATATAGAGGATGCTTTAATTGGATTTTTAAGGCAGGAAACAGATTTTCCGATTGAAATATTAGTTCATGACGATGCTTCGACCGATGGAACTGCGGATATTATAAGAAAGTATGAAGCTCTATACCCCAAGTTGATAAAGCCAATTTATCAGTCGGAGAATCAATATTCTAAAGGCTTTAGGTTGATGCCATATAACGCTAGGCGCGCGCTAGGAACTTATATTGCTATGTGCGAAGGGGATGATTACTGGACAGATGCTTCTAAATTAAATAAGCAGGTCACTTTCTTAGAGAATAATAGGGAATACGTTATAAGTGGACACGATGCTGTAATATTGTCTGAGGAAGGAAAGCTAAAAAGCAATATATATTTACCTTCTAAAATGAAGAGAAACTTCTCCGGTGAAGAATTAATGCGTGGAGAGGCATCATTGCCAACAGCAAGCTGGCTTTATAGGAATATATTAAATGAGAATATCTGGGAAAGAAAAAGAGTAAAAAATGGTGATTTATTTTTTATATCTTTGATTGGACAATATGGATGTAGTCGGTTTCATAATGATATTAAACCTTCTATTTATAGAGTTCACAAAGGTGGTGTTTGGTCTAGAGCAAACTCTAAGGAGAGAATGAAGTCTTTAGCCAATACTTTTTTCTGGATGTCTCTCTATTACAGTAGAGTCGGTGATTTCCAAATGAGTGAGTTTTACTATAGTAAGTTCTTAAGAAAAAACTTAAACGCAGTGCCATTTCGAGTTATAGTCGAGGAGTTTTTAAGGAGGATTGTATTTTTTGAGAAGCTAAAGCGTTTTATTAGATTTTTTACTTCTCGGCTTTTTCGTGGAATTTAATTTAGTTTATTGCGATTATTTTATAGGCTGAAGAAGTAGTGATCAAATTAAAAAAGGAAAGATTATTATTTATCCTGATAGCAGGATTGGTTTTTCTGTTTTCAATGTACCTCTCACCTTATTATCTATATGAAGATCAATTGGTTTATAGAGAAGCGTACGAGGTGGTTAAAAACAAAGGCATTATAGATGCGCTTCTTCTTTACAGAAGCCATATCCACTCAATGGAGTTAGGTCATTTTTTTGTTATATGGTTAGCCAGCGACTATATTCAAAAAGATATTTTTATGTCAATTATCAATGCAGGAACGGCCTATTTAGGAGCTTATGCTTTAAATAGAGTTGGAGCTCATCCAATTGTTTCATTTGTAGTCGTTTTGCTTGGTTATTATTCATGGACCCTTTTCTTGTCAGCTGAGCGATTAAAATTTTCTGTTTTCTTTTTATTAATTGCTTTTTTCTTTCAGCTAAACGCGAAGACAAAGAGAGCCTGGTTCAGCTACTTTTCTTCTGTTATTACACACCTACAAATTTCGATAATAATTGCTTTAGTTGTTTTAAAAATGTACTCGAGAGAATATCTTAATGTGTTCTTTAAACTTAAGATCTCCAAAAAGACTATGGGAGTAAGCTTAGTAGCGTTCTTCCTGGCGCTAGTTGTTTTCGTGGCTTTTAACTCACACTTACTTTCTAAGATAAATGCCTACCATAGCAGTTTTGGTGTGAGCGAGTACCTAAGGATTTTTGTTTTTTTGTATTAACTCTTTTTTATTCAAGACGCGATTACGCTACGGTTATAGTTCTTTTTTCTTTGTTGTTTTTTATGGTTTTCTTAGTTGGCGGAATGAGAGTTAATATTATAGCGTACTTCGTTTTTTTGTTTTATTGTGTCAAGACTAAACAAGGTTTAAATATAGGCTTTTTTGTTACAAGCTCTTATTATTTTTTAGGGTTGATTGAGTATGTTTCTAATGTTCTCCAATGTGGCTCTAACAATCCATGCTAATAATAAGGTGTTTTTTGAAAGCCTGTTGATTTCTCATAGATTAAAAAGGAAATAGAGTGTGAAGTTATTAGATTGTACGCTTAGAGATGGCGGTTACTATAATAGCTGGAACTTTCCTACGGATGTCGTCTCGGAATATCTGGACGCAATGTCGGCAAGCGGTATCGATTTAGTCGAACTCGGCTTACGTTCCCTAAAAAATACGACGTTCAAAGGGGCTTCGGCTTACACTACGGATGAGTATTTGGATAGTTTATCTATTCCTGACAATTTAGAAGTAGTTGTTATGGTGAATGCCTCAGAGCTAGTCGGTGAACTATCGTTAGATGAATGTTTACAAAAGCTGTTTCCTCGTTCAATGCCGAAAAGCCCAGTGGATATGGTTCGCATAGCCTGCCATGTGCATGAGTTTGAGAAAGCTTTACCTGCTTCCACCTGGTTGAAGTCGAAAGGTTATAAAGTTGGCTTTAATTTAATGCAGGTAGCTGATAGAACCGAAGATGAAGTATCAGCTCTTGCGATGGCTGCAGCCAAGTATGACCTAGATGTACTGTATTTTGCGGACTCTATGGGAAGTATGACTCCTAAGCATTGTACAAAAATAATTAGGTTGTTAAGAAAATATTGGAAGGGAGCCTTAGGTATTCATACTCACGATAATATGGGGTTGGCTCTTCAAAACACGATGGCGGCTTTTAATGAAGGAGTTACTTGGTTAGATTCAACAGTAACCGGAATGGGACGAGGCCCTGGTAACTCTCGAACTGAAGAATTGGTAATTGAGGCGGCAGAAAGAAGAAATAGTCAAGTTAACCTTATTCCTCTTATTTCTATTATTCGTCGATATTTCCAGCCACTGAAAAACGAATATGGTTGGGGCTCTAACCCTTATTATTATCTTTCTGGAAAGTACGGTATTCATCCAACTTATGTTCAGGAAATGCTATCTGACCCCAGGTATGGGGAAGAAGACATATTGGCTGTAATAGAGCATTTGCGGACTGTTGGTGGTAAAAAGTTTGATCCGACAGCGCTGGGTGTAGCACGTCAGTTTTATTTCGATAAGCACGACGGGGCATGGTCTCCTTCTGATACGTTCAAAGATCGAGCGGTTCTTCTTCTTGGCAGTGGCCCGGGAGTTTCGGAGCATAAAGTAGCGCTTGAAAGTTATATAACAAAAGAAAAACCTTTAGTTTTGGCACTAAATACGCAGACCGCTGTTAAGGCTGAAATGATAGATTTCCGTTTGGCTTGTCATCCAGTAAGGTTATTAGCGGACTGCAAGCGGCATACCCAGTTGCCGCAGCCACTAATTACTCCTTGTTCGGCACTTCCTACTGAGGTTCAAAAATCCCTGTCGGGTAAAAAGATATTTGATTTTGGATTAAATGTTGAAGAAGGTAAGTTCGAATTTGAAGAAACGCATTGCACCTTACCGAACTCGCTAGTTATTGCTTATGCACTAGCTGTTGCAACAAGTGGCGAGGCTAAAAATATTTTAATGGCCGGGTTTGACGGTTATGGTGCCGATGACCCAAGAAGTCAAGAAATGAATGGGCTACTAGAGCTATACCAAAATAGTGAAAAATCGATTCCATTAACTGCAATTACTCCAACACGGTATGGAATGCATAGCGAATCTGTTTACGCGTTATAAAAGGTAATATTTGTATGCGAAGTGTTGTTCTAATTCCTGCTCGTTTTAGCTCGAGTCGATACCCAGGTAAGCCTCTTGTTAAGCTTTTAGGTAAATCTATGATTGTATGGGTAGCTGAACTCTCTGAAAAGGCAGTTGGCCGAGAGAACGTTTATGTTGCGACAGAAGATGAAAGAATAGCTGATGTAGTAAAAGAGTTTGGTTTTCAGGCTGTAATGACTTCCAATGAAGCGTTAACGGGAACGGACCGTTTAGCCGAAGCTGCTATGCAAATTGACGCAGACATTTTTCTAAACGTGCAAGGTGACGAGCCGTTAGTTGATCCGGAGGATATATTAAAGGTAAGGGATGCCAAAATTAATGATATTAGCGCCATTATTAATGGGTTTAGCTGGCTATCGGAAAATGAAGATCCTCACAGTGTGAACATCCCAAAAGTAATAATGAATGAGAAAAATGAGTTAGTGTATATGTCGCGCGCAGCTTTACCGGGCTTTAAAGACCCTAAAAATGCTCCAGTAAAATATAAAAAGCAAGTTTGTATTTATGCCTTTACCAAAGAAGACTTGCGTGCTTTCAGGGAGTTTGGTCGAAAAAGCGAGCTGGAGAAAAGCGAAGATATTGAAATACTGCGTTTCTTAGAGCTTGGTAAAAAAGTTAAGATGATAGAAACAAAACCGGGTAGTTTAGCTGTAGATATACCGAGTGATGTTGCAAAAGTTGAGAATGCTCTTAGGAATAATCCACAGTAATGGAACTTAATATAACAAGCTATTCGACACTGGTATTTGATTGCGACGGCGTTGTTCTCGACTCGAACAAGGTAAAAACCGAGTCATTTTATAGAGCAGCTCTTTCATATGGAGAGAGAGCAGCAGATGAACTGGTTGAGTATCATGTAAAGAACGGTGGAGTGTCACGTTACAAGAAATTTTCCTACTTTTTAGATTACATTGTCAAAAAGCCCTCTGAAACTGCCCTTAAAGAACTACTAACGGATTATGCAGCTAACGTTCAGGTGGGGTTGCAAAATTGCGCTATTGCACCGGCCTTGGAAAGGCTCCGCAATAAAACACCCCATACCCGTTGGCTAATTGTGTCGGGAGGGGATCAGGCGGAGTTAAGGGAGATCTTCCAGATGCGAGGTCTCAGTGATTGGTTTGATGCTGGCATCTTTGGTAGTCCGGATACCAAGGAAGATATTTTGACTAGAGAATTAGAAAACGGCAACATTCTTACACCTGCTCTTTTTATTGGTGATAGCAAGTATGACTTTAAGGCAGCTAAATTTGTCGGTTTAGACTTTGTCTTTTTAAGTGGCTGGAGTGAAGTAAAGGGCTGGGAATCATGGGTAGCTGAAAATGGCATTTGTGCTACTAGAAATATGGAATCTTTAATGAGCCTAGAGCGAGAGTAGTTGAAAGTGCCAAAGGAAGAACAGCTGAGTGACTACATAAATGAACTTACTTTATATTATGGTGCACGCTCTGGACGGCAGTATAAGGGGACGTCAAAAGCATTAAGCCTACTGTTATGGTGGTTAGTAGCATTCCCAGCTTTATTGACTGTAACTGCTATTTATTCTTTTATTCTTTTTATATTTCCTAGAAAAGTGGATAAACACGCTAAATGTGAAACGAAAATCTGCGTTGCTAGAACGTTTGCTACTTCCAATAAATTACGCTTCCTGACAAAGGAGGCTGTAACTTTTTTCTCTGAGAAGCCCTTCAGCAAGGTAGAGCAAAATAATATTTATAATTTACCGCTTAAGCATCGGTTGATAGCCTTTCTTAGATCTTTTTCTATTTTTTTCAAGGACTTCCCCAAGCTTAGTAGCGAGGTGTCAAATTACTTGCCATTACGCGACGCTTTTAGCGCGATAAAGTTATACATTCCCCGGTTTGCTCACAAGGTGAATTTTACTTCGTACTTTTCGGAACTTCTTAATCTTTATAACCCTAGTGTAGTAGTAACCGGTAACAAGGAAGATCGCTTCGCGTTATCAGAACAAACCATCTGCAAGGAAAAAGGTATTAAACTGGTTTGTTACCCGCATGGTTTAGAGTATGCAATTCAATTGCCGCGAGGAGTGGTTGGAGACACATTCTACTGCTATTCACAGGCTACAAAAAAGTATTATGAAGATATTTATAAAAACTTCGATCAAACCTTCATTTATTCTCCAGAGATTGTACAAAAACTTCTGGGGCGTCAGGTTGAAAAGGAAAACGTAGAGACAAGGGTTGTGTTTTTCCCTGAATCTAGAGGAAAGGACATTAACCTCATGATACTATCTCTTTTACTTGAAAACGGAATAGACGTGTATCTAAAGTTGCATCCGTTAGACTCAAAAGATGATTACATCGAGCTAGGTTTGCCTCCTGAAAATATTATTGACGACTTTAGTCAAGCTATATCAGGTAATGTGATTTTGGCTAGGAAGTCTACAGTATTGCTAGAAGCTCTATACTCGGGCAGTTTGTCCTGCGCTCTACTTTTCGATTCGGACGATAGCAAGTCGTTTCATGAACAATTTCCATCACTTTGGGATGACCGTATTAAACAGGTAACGGATGTCGACGAACTGATTCAGTGGTTAAGCTATGAGGTAGCTTAACCGTATATGTTAGTTCAGGGTTTCAAAGTTATTTATAGGTGAATTTTTAATGTTTCAAAATAAAACCCTCCTCATAACGGGCGGAACAGGGTCTTTTGGTAATGCGGTTTTGCGCAGGTTTCTTGATACTGATATCGCTGAAATACGAATTTTCAGCCGAGACGAGAAAAAACAAGATGATATGCGTAAGGCTTACAACCATCCAAAGTTGAAGTTTTACATAGGTGATGTTCGGGATTACCAAAGTGTTTTAAATGCCAGTCGAGGTGTTGACTTCATCTATCATGCGGCGGCTCTAAAGCAGGTGCCGTCCTGTGAATTTCACCCAATGGAAGCGGTAAAGACAAATGTTATAGGCACTGAAAATGTTCTTGAAGCAGCCATTCAAAATGAAGTAAAGCGAGTTGTCTGTTTAAGTACCGATAAAGCTGTTTACCCTATTAACGCAATGGGTATTTCAAAAGCCATGATGGAAAAAGTCATGGTCGCTAAATCGCGTAACGTAGATGAGAACAAGACCGTTATTTGCGGAACTCGCTATGGAAACGTTATGGCCTCACGTGGCTCAGTAATTCCTCTTTTTGTTGATCAAATTAGAGGCGGGAAGCCGATTACGATAACAGACCCTAATATGACGCGTTTCATGATGACCTTAGACGATGCTGTTGATCTTGTCTTATACGCATTCGAACACGGTACTAACGGTGATATTTTCGTTCAGAAGGCTCCAGCTGCGACTATTGAAACTTTAGCGAAAGCGGTTTTGTCCTTTGTTCGTAAACATGAGCATAAAATTGAAGTTTTGGGTACGCGTCATGGTGAAAAGCTTTTCGAGGCTCTTTTATCAAGAGAAGAGATGGTTTGCGCAGAGGATATGGGTGACTACTACCGTGTACCGCCGGATCTTCGTGACCTCAACTATTCTAAGTATGTTGACCAGGGCGATAATAGAATAGAGCAGGTTGAAGACTATAACTCCCATAATACGGAACGGTTAGATGTTGAGGGAATGAAACAGCTGTTGAATAAACTTCCTTTCATGCGTGCGTTTGCAAACGGCGAATATATTAATCCAGAAGGTTAGCTATGAAGGTATTGATTACTGGCGCCAACGGCTTTGTCGGTAAGAACCTGACTGCTCATATCGATGAAATAGAAGATATAGAGTACGTTAAGTTCACGAAAGATCATAAAGTGTCGGAACTTAAAGATTTATTAAAAGACGTTGACTGCGTTCTGCATTTAGCTGGTGTAAACCGACCTGAAAAAGAAAGTGAATTCTTCGAGGGGAATACTGACTTTACGGAACAGTTACTAAATGCGTTAAGCGCTCAACCTAAACCCTTGCCTGTCATCTATAGTTCGTCTATTCAGGTTGAGCGTGACAATGCTTATGGTAAAAGTAAGCGACAAGCCGAAGAGTTAGTCATGGGTTATGCAGAGGCTAATGGTGTTCCTACAAAAGTTTATAGATTAGCCAACGTTTTCGGGAAATGGTGTAAACCAAACTATAACTCTATGGTAGCAACCTTTTGTCACAATATAGCTCGTGACCTGCCCATACAAGTCAATGACGCTAATGCCAACGTAAAGCTTGTTTACATTGATGACGTAGTGAATGAGTTCGCTAAAGCTGCACGTAGCTTGGTTTTAGACGAGAAAAAAGTTGAAACCGTAGGTGAGCCTAGTCAAGTGCTGCCTATTTATGAAGAAACGGTGGGAGGTATAGCTGACCTTTTAAATCTCTTCAAAAAGAGTCGTGATACCTTAGTTACAGAGAAAGTCGGTGACGGTTTTACCCGCAAGCTGTATTCAACTTATGTTAGCTATTTACCCAAAGAACGCTTTTCATACGAAGTGGCTAAACACGGTGATGAGCGCGGTGTTTTTGTCGAAATGCTAAAAACGAAAGACTCTGGACAATTCTCGTTCTTTACAGCTCATCCGGGAGTGACCAGAGGTGGGCACTATCACCACACAAAAAATGAAAAATTCCTGGTTATAAAGGGGAAGGCACACTTTGGCTTTCGTCATATGGTAACTAACGAATACCACGAACTTTTTACAAGTGGCGATAGGCCCGAAATAGTTGAAACCGCTCCCGGCTGGAGTCATGACATTACCAACGTCGGCGATGACGAAATGGTTGTGATGCTCTGGGCGAATGAGATATTTGATCGTGATAATCCTGACACTTACTACGCACCGGTAGAGCTTTCATGAAAAAATTAAAAGTAATGACTATTCTGGGTACACGCCCAGAAATAATACGTCTGTCTCGCGTTATGGCAGCGCTAGACCAAGTAGTGGATCATAAAGTTGTTCATACGGGTCAAAACTACGACTATGAATTGAACGATGTCTTTTTTGAAGAGCTTGGTGTACGTCAGCCCGATCATTTTCTAAATGTTGATACCTCCTCTTTAGGTAAAAGTCTTGGTGAAATTTTAATAAAGACGGAACAGGTTATTCTTGAGGAGAAGCCTGATGCGGTCTTGGTTTTAGGCGATACCAATAGTGCTGTAGCCACTATGATGGCGAAACGAATGAAGGTACCTACGTACCATATGGAAGCGGGTAACCGAAGCTTTGACGCTAACGTACCAGAAGAGATTAATCGTAAACTGGTTGATCATTTGGCCGACTTCAACCTGGTTTATACAGAGCACGCAAGAAGGCATCTTCTAAGTGAAGGGCTCTCCCATCGCTTTATTTACCTTACCGGTTCGCCGATGCGAGAGGTTTTAGAGCACGTATTACCTTCAATTCAGAAGTCTAATATTTTGGATACCCTAAAGCTTGAGAAGAATAGATACTTTATTGTTAGCGTTCATAGAGAAGAGAACGTTGACAGTAAAGAAAACCTCAAGAAAGTCTTTGAGTGCTTAAGCTCTTTATATGAAACCTATGGCTACCCCGTCGTTGTCTCTACGCATCCTAGAACGCGAAATAGGCTAGAAAAGCTCGGATTAACTGAGGACTTAGAAGGTATCCAGTTCTTGAAACCTTTTGGCTTTTTTGATTACAACAAACTGCAAATGGATGCTTTTTGCGCTATTTCTGATAGCGGGACCATAAGCGAAGAATCTTCTATTCTGAATTTTCCAGCAGTGACGTTACGCCGTTCCATTGAACGCCCTGAAGCGCTTGACACAGGCGCTATAGCATTAACAGGCTTGGATAAGCAAATGCTAGTTGACGGAGTTCGCATAGTTACCTGCTCTCGTGATGTCTTTTCTGGAGCAGAACGTGAAATTCCTGAGGAATATAAAATTAGAAACACGTCAGAGCGAGTCGTGCGTTTAATTACTGGCACTGCGAAATTAACGCCGCACTGGAAAAACATGGATTCTTTTAGTCGGTACGATTGGTAATGTTTAAAAAAAAGTATGATCTAGCGATTATTAACCGTTCTTTTTGGCCTGAAAATGAAATGCTTGGAGAGGCTAAGCTGAAGCTTGCTGAGTTTTTTTCAGGTAGCAAGAAAAAAGTGTGTGTTATAACACAGTCTAACGCTGATATAGAGAGAGAGTTGGAGAAAGCTAAAAGAGGAAATAACGTTAGTTTTTTTTACTCAAAAAGTTACTCAAACTCTTCTAGTAGCGTAAGTAGGAGAGTTTTGGACACATTACTTTTTGCTCCGTTTGTCTTTTTTTCGTTGATTCGAGGGAGACCTAGACATGTTTATGTTTCGACCAATCCGCCGATTTTAATACCGCTATTGGTTTGCTTATACGCTAAAACGTTTCGTGCGAGCTTCACATATCATGTTCAGGATGTTCATCCTGAAATTACTGATCTTGTTAACCCGATGAATAAACTCTCTTTTTATTTACTTCGCTGGTTAGACAATATTACGTTAAGAAATGCAAGTCGCATCATCACCCTTTCAGATGAGATGGTGGAATATTTAAAGAAAACCTCAAATACAGGTAGGCCAATTAATATAATTGATAATCCGGCTTTTGATTTACCGAGAGATATTAAGGGAATAAAGAAAAGTAAAAACTTTGTATTTTGTGGAAATGCAGGTCGCGTTCAACAAATTCCAGTGCTTTTAAACGCAATAAAGGCATACTTAAATAATGGCGGAAAGCTCAATTTTACCTTTATTGGTAAAGGCGTGTATTCGCCCGAGATCGAAAGTTTAAGTAAGGAGTACGAAAGAGTTACTTATCATGGCTATCTGAAACCTTCTTCAGCGAATAACTTAGTAGCTGAGCATCAATGGGCGATACTACCAATCCTTGATGAAGTGACTCGTTTCGCATTCCCTAGCAAGTCTTCATCATATGCTGCTTCTGGCTGCAGAGTCATGGCTATTTGCGGGAATAAAACGTCTGTCTCTAAGTGGGTTGAAGAGAGTGGATTTGGAATTCAGGTTAATCCTGTAGTAAAAGATTTAGTCGATACGTTTTTTCAAATAGAGAATGGATTTATATCAAGTGTTTCGAGTCCAGTAAAACCTGATGGGTTTAGTAAAAATCGGTTTGCGCTCAAGCTTAAAGAAGTAATAGAACCGTCAATTAATTAATACGGATATTTTAAACTGGAATCATTTTATGGTACGGAGTCAATATTGATTGGTTACTCGACAGTCTTATTGGATGGAGTTAAATTTCGGATTAGTCAAAATGGTGCTTTCCCGTTATCTCCTCCTTTTAAAGCTAAATGCCTAGAAGTAAGTAAAGTAAAGCTTTTATTAAGAGATAAGAGAGTATCTTTTGCTCGATGGGAAACGAGTTTTGATGAGAATAGTGAAACGCCTTGGTGGCATGTGGTTAAGTCTGGAGGTACAGACTTAGAAAGCTTGAGCAGTAACACTAGAAGCAAAGTGAGAAGGGGGCTAAAGCGGTTTAAGTGCCAACCGGTATCACGGGAAATTATCTTGTTAGAAGGGTATCAAGTTTACGAAAGTGCTTTTAGTAGATACTCAACGCATGAGAGGAAGTTTAGTTATAATGAGTTTCTCGAGGCTGTAAAGGCTCTTCCCGCAGAGACTGAATTCTGGGAAGTTAGAGATTTGGCAAATGATAAACTCGTATCTTTTAGTGAAAACTTCGTTGAATCGGGAGCATGCTTTTACAATACGATTTGGTTTGAACCTAACTCTTTGAAGAGATATTCTTCTTATGCTCTATTTTTTGAAATGAACAGGTACTACTTAGAAAGTAGAGGTTTTGACTATGTATCTGATGGCGCGAGAAGTCTAAGTCATGATACTCAAATTCACGATTTTTTAGAATCCAAATTTGGCTTCAGAAAAGCTTACTCAACTTTGAATGTTATATACGCTCCCTGGCTAAAGGTATTAATTAGCTGTAGTTATCCATTCAGATATATAATAGGCAAAGTTCCTTATAAGGCATTCCAAAAAGCTTCGATTCTTCTCAAACAAGAAGAAATTAGTAGGCAATGTCAAAGGGTTAATGTTTGATGGATAAACGACAGTCTCGAGCCGTTCGAATTGCTAGGCTGATACAGAAGTTGCCACTAAGGCTTTTACGGGTTTTCGAATGGCCATTCTTATTGTTTGCAAATATGAATAAAGATACGACTCCTGCTATTTTTATTTTTGCTCTCCCAAGAAGTGGCTCAACCCTTACTTATCAGTCTATATGCCACGGATTATCTGTTAATTATTTGTCTAATATTTGGAACCTTTTGTATCAACTTCCTATTCTTGGGGGCTACTTATCGTCTAAACGAGCTTCACATCATAAGTCTGACTTCACGTCTCAACATGGCTTTGTTTCGGGAATAGACGGTCCAGCGGAAGGTATGGTTTTTTGGAGTTGGTGGCTGGGGTGCGACTTATCTGAAGATCTTAAGTCTACTCCTTCTTTAAAAAAAATGAATAAGCGCGCGAAGTACTTAAGAAAAGTGGTGACTTTCTTTGGGAATAGAAAGGCTCCTTTTATTACTGCATATTTAGGACATTCTTTAGTCCCAGACAGAGTAGACAATGCATTTCCTGGTTCTGTTTTTATTCGTTTGCACCGAGAACCTGTTGCTAACGCTCTTTCAATTTTAAAGTCTTTACGGCAAGGCGAATCCAGTTGGTTCTCTGTAAAACCAAAGGAATGCGAAGGAGCTGAAAAAGAGTCTGAGCATTTTGCTGTAGCCTCACAAGTGTACTGGTTAAACAAAAGACTTGATGATGCCGAATGTAGTAATAAAATGTTGTCAATTTCTTATGAGGCGCTTTGCGAGAACCCTTGTAAGGAAATAGCTAGAGTTGTTGAAGCGTGTGAAAAACATGGGTTAAGTATAAGTAAAAAATTTCCATTACCTGATAAATTTAGCTACAAAAAAGCAGACTTGAATGCTGATTATGACGCGATAAAAATAAAAAAGGAACTTGATAAACTCGAGAGTAAGTATGGAAAGCTTCGAGAGATTACTCGCTCACATTAAATTACAAGGCTTTAAATGAAAAAGAGAGTTTTTGACTTTATAGTCTCACTTATTGGTTTACTTTTTACTTGGTGGTTGATTTTTTTAGCATGGGTAGCTGCATCTATAGACACTAAGTCTAATGGTTTTTTTATTCAAACTCGTGTTGGCAAAAACGGGGAGAAGTTCAAAGTAATCAAGATAAAGACAATGCGACCAACGACACTTTCCGGGACGACTGTGACCTTGCGAGGTGACCCGAGAATTACAAAGCTTGGTGTTTTTTTTCGTCGTACGAAGATTGATGAGTTGCCACAGTTGTGGAATGTATTAATTGGACAAATGAGCTTCGTTGGACCCCGTCCCGACGTCCCCGGTTTTGCAGATAGGCTTACAGGTGAAGAACGTGAGGTTCTGAAACTTCGCCCTGGTATTACCGGCCCGGCTACGTTGAAATACAGAGATGAGGAAGAGCTGCTAGCTGCTCAAAGTGATCCTGAAAAGTACAATAGAGAAGTGATTTTCCCAGATAAAGTCCGAATAAACCTAGAGTATATGAAAAATTGGTCTCTAAAGAAAGACATTGGTTATATCTGGCAAACCGTTTTTAAATAATAAGAGCACAGTATGTTAAACACACCATTTTCCCCCTGGCCTTCTTTTACTAAAGAAGAAGCTGATGCCGCTTCACAAGTCATACTTTCTAATAAAATTAATTATTGGACAGGTCGGGAAGGACGAAACTTTGAAAAAGAGTTTGCAGACTTTGCGGACTCTAAATACGCTGTTGCACTAGGTAATGGGACGCAAGCATTAGATTTAGCGCTGATTGCGCTGGGAGTAGGGAAAGGTGATGAAGTTATAGTTACACCTCGTACCTTTTTAGCATCTGTGTCGTCTGTAGTGACAGCAGGAGCAACGCCAGTATTTGTCGATATTGATCGCGATAGTCAAAATATTGAAGCTTCAACCATAAAAGGGGCTATTACAAAAAGAACTAAAGCGGTTATTGTTGTGCACTTAGCAGGGCGACCCGCGGATATGGATCCGATAATGGAATTAGCGCAGTTGCATGATTTTTATGTGATCGAAGATTGTGCCCAAGCGCATGGCGCGAAATATAAAGGCTGGTCAGTCGGCAGTATTGGACATGTCGGGGCGTGGTCGTTTTGTCAAGATAAAATTATGACCACCGGCGGCGAAGGCGGTATGGTTACGACAAATGACGAAGTTCTTTGGCGCAAAATGTGGTCATATAAAGACCATGGTAAAAGTTATGAAGCAGTTTACGAGCGTGAGCACCCACCTGGGTTTCGTTGGTTACATGAAAGCTTTGGGACGAATTGGCGTATGACAGAAGTGCAGGCTGCTATCGGTCGTATACAACTGACACGTATGCCTGAATGGACAGAAAAGCGTCAAAAGAATGCGGCAACCATTAAAGAGGCATGTAGTGAGTTTAACTGTGTTCGGACACCGGCCGTACCTGAATACATGGAGCATGCTTGCTATAAGCATTACTGCTTTGTTCAATCTGAAAACTTGGCAGACGGTTGGACACGAGACCGTATAGTCAATGAGATAGTTGAGCGGGGTGTTCCGTGCATGCAAGGCTCGTGCTCTGAAGTGTATTTAGAAAAAGCGTTCGATGGAACGGGCTATCGACCTGAGCAGCGACTCCCTGTTGCTAAAGAGCTAGGTGAGACTAGCTTAATGTTTCTGGTGCATCCGACGTTAACGGCTAGTGAAATAGAAAAGGTTTGTACTGTTATCAAAGATGTACTTTTGCAGGCACAAAAATAATACATAGGACGTTGTTGTTATGAAGATAGCAGTTGCCGGAACAGGGTATGTAGGTTTATCGAATGCAGTATTGCTTGCACAGCAAAACGAGGTTGTAGCAGTCGATATAGTAAAAGATAAAGTTGACTTAATTAATTCGGACCAATCGCCCATAGAAGATAATGAAATTACTGAGTTTCTGCGTGATCGTAAGTTGCACTTAAAAGCGACTTTGAGTCCCGAAGAAGCTTACGCTAACGCTGACTATGTAGTCATTGCTACACCTACCGACTACGACCCGGAAACCAACTATTTTAACACCAGCAGCGTAGAAGCAGTTATTGCTCAGGTTAACCAAATTAACCCTGATGCTGTTATGGTCATAAAGTCGACGATACCTGTGGGGTATACCCAAATGCTGAAAGAGAAAATGGGGACCGATAACGTCATTTTCTCGCCGGAGTTTTTGCGCGAAGGGAAGGCGCTTTATGACAATCTGTATCCATCTCGGATTATTGTTGGAGAACGCTCGAAGCGAGCTGAGGTGTTTGCAGAACTTTTAAAAGAAGGCGCGATTAAAAAAGACGTTCCCACTCTTTTTACTGACAGTACTGAAGCCGAAGCCATTAAGTTGTTTGCTAATACCTATTTAGCGATGCGGGTTGCTTACTTTAATGAATTAGACACCTACGCTGAGATGCACGGGTTAGATACACGTCAAATTATAGAGGGGGTCGGTTTGGACCCGCGTATTGGTGACCATTACAATAACCCGAGCTTCGGTTACGGTGGTTATTGCTTACCCAAAGACACCAAGCAGTTATTAGCCAACTACCAAGACGTACCTCAAAACATGATGCGTGCGGTGGTCGATGCCAACCGTACCCGTAAAGACTTTATTGCGGACAGCATTATTGCTCGTAGACCAAAGGTCGTGGGTATTTATCGCTTAGTGATGAAGCAAGGTTCCGACAATTTCCGTGCTTCGGCAATTCAGGGCGTTATGAAACGCATAAAAGCGAAAGGCATTGAAGTGATTGTTTATGAACCGGTGCTAGAAGACGACCAATTCTATAATTCGCGTGTGGTTAATGACTTTGAGACGTTTAAAGCTGAAGCAGATGTGATTGTCTCGAACCGCATGGCTCCCGAACTTCAAGATGTTACCGAGAAAGTGTATACTCGCGACCTATTCGGCAATGATTAATAATTTACGCTTAGACAAGATGGGAAACCAATGATCAGCGAAGAGAAGTTAACGCACTTAAAAGCGTTAGAATATGAATCCATCCATATTTTCCGTGAAGTCGCCGCGGAATTTGATAACCCGGTAATGCTGTATTCGGTGGGTAAAGACTCATCGGTATTATTGCATCTGGCTCGTAAGGCCTTTGCACCGGGGAAAATTCCGTTTCCGTTAATGCATGTGAACACTACATGGAAGTTTCGCGAAATGATTGAGTTTCGTGACAGTATGGCGAAAAAGCACGGCTTTGAGTTGCTGGAGCATATTAACGCTGAAGGCGTTGAAAAAGGCATTGGCCCTTTCTCCCACGGCAGTGCCTTGCATACCGATGTAATGAAAACTCAGGCATTAAAACAGGCGTTGAACAAATACCAGTTCGACGCCGCTTTTGGTGGCGCCCGTCGTGACGAAGAAAAGTCCCGTGCGAAAGAGCGTGTGTACTCCTTCCGTGATAAAAACCACCGCTGGGACCCGAAAAACCAGCGCCCCGAGCTGTGGAATATTTTTAACGGTAAAGTGAGCAAAGGCGAAAGCATTCGGGTATTCCCGCTGTCTAACTGGACCGAGCTGGATATCTGGCAATACATCTATCTAGAAAACATTGATATCCCGTCTCTGTATTTTGCGAAAGAGCGCCCGGTGGTTGAACGTGACGGCACTTTAATTATGGTCGACGACGACCGCATGCCACTAGAGGAAGGCGAAACGCCCGAAATGAAGATGGTGCGCTTCCGTACGTTAGGTTGTTACCCGCTAACCGGTGCGATTGAGTCTGATGCGGGCACCTTGCCGGAAATTATTCAGGAAATGCTGCTAACTACGACCTCTGAGCGTCAGGGCCGCGTGATTGACCGTGACAGTGCCGGATCTATGGAAAAGAAAAAAATGGAGGGCTACTTCTAATGAGCCATGCGTCTCCTTTAATTGAACAAGATATTTTAGCGTACCTGAAGCAGCACGAGAATAAAGAGCTGCTCCGCTTTATTACCTGCGGTAGCGTCGATGACGGCAAAAGTACCTTAATTGGTCGTTTGCTACACGACAGTAAAATGATTTTTGAAGATCAGTTAGCAGCCATTACCGAAGATTCGAAAAAGTCCGGTACTCAGGGAGACGAAGTTGACCTGGCACTGCTGGTTGACGGTTTACAGTCTGAGCGTGAGCAGGGCATTACCATTGACGTAGCCTACCGTTACTTCTCTACGGATAAGCGTAAGTTTATTATTGCCGATACCCCCGGCCACGAGCAGTATACGCGTAATATGGCAACTGGCGCGTCAACCTGCGATGTTGCAGTGATTTTAGTGGATGCCAGCAAAGGTGTGCAGACCCAAACGCGCCGCCATAGCTTTATTTGCTCATTGCTGGGCATAAAACACGTAGTTGTTGCCGTTAACAAAATGGATTTGGTGGACTATTCGCAGGACACCTACAAGCAAATTCAGGCCGACTACCTGGAAATGGCCGGTTCGCTGGATATACCAGATATTCGTTTTGTGCCAATTTCGGCGCTGCGAGGCGACAACGTTGTGAACCCAAGCGAAAAGTTGAGCTGGTTCCGAGGCTCACCGTTAATGGAATATCTGGAAAGTATGTCCATTGAGCGCGAAGCCGACAGTGCTGAATTCCGCTTTCCGGTACAGTATGTGAACCGTCCGAATTCAGACTTCCGTGGCTTTGCCGGTACCATTACCTCGGGTGACATTGCGGTTGGCGATACTATTCGGGTTCTGCCTTCAGGAAAAATCTCTACCATTAAGTCGATTGTGACTTTTGAAGGTGAACATGAAAAAGCCTTAGCGCCTGCAGCGGTGACGCTGACGCTGAACGACGAAATTGATATCAGCCGCGGCGATATGATTGTGAAGAAAGACTCGCTGCCAAACGTATCCAGTCGATTCCGCGCTAAGTTGGTGTGGATGAATGAAGATGCACTGCAAACGCACCGCGAGTATTATCTAAAGTTCAACAGCAAGCTGACTACGGGTGAATTCGAGGAAGTGCAGCATCGCATAGATGTGAATACCTTTGCTGAGCACAAAGCCGGGAAGCTGGAGCTCAACGAAATTGGCGAAGTGGACGTTCGCGTTACTGAAAAAGTGATGTTTGATGACTACCAAAGCAACCCGAAAACCGGTGCTTTTATTGTCATTGACCGTATGACGAATATGACCGTTGGTGCGGGCATGATTGAACAGGCGTTATCGGATTCTGCTGAAGGCGAAACTCAGAAACACGAATACAGTGAGTTTGAGATAGAACTGAATGCATTAGTTCGCAAACACTTCCCACACTGGGAAGCGAAGGATTTGTTGAAGTAACCTGACGTTTTACGTCAGGTCCTATATCTCACCTGACACAAGTGTCAGGCTACATGCATGGAGCTTCAATGACGTTAGCCGGCCTAGGTCTCATTTTGCTAATGCTGTTAATGGTAGCGTTATTGATCCGCTATCAGGAACGCTCTGCAATGATTTTTGCCGGGGCCATGTTAGTTTGTTTGGCAACAGGTTGGGTTGGTCAAGATGCGCTGCTGGATAACGCTGCTAACCCGGGCTTAGCCACCTTGGTTATGCTGGTACTCATTTCCTACGCATTAGAAAAAACCAGCTTACTGCGAACCCTGTCGCGTTACTTATTTAGCCCGTCGGTTGCCGGTACCACCTGGCGAGTGATGGGCTTTAGTGCATTAGCTTCCTCGTTATTAAATAATACTGCAGTGGTTGCGGCTTTGTTGAATTCGGTACGGCGAAACCGTTTTGTCGCAGCGTCTAAACTGCTTATTCCCCTTTCCTACGCTGCTATTATGGGCGGTACGCTCACCTTAATTGGTACGTCTACTAATCTGATCGTCAACAGCTTATTCACCGAAACCGGCCACAGCGGCTTTGCTTTTTTTGATTTTACTCTGGTTGGTGCGGGTGTACTGGGTGCCGGATTATTGGTGCTTTACGTTGTCAGTTGGTTTTTGCCCAATATCAAAGAGGAAACCTCAGCCGGTGCTGACTATTTTGTTGAAGCCGAGCTGGCAGCTGACTCCCCTTTAGTCGGAAAAACCGTAGAAGGCGCCGGTTTACGTCATCTGGAAGAGCTGTTTCTGGCGGAGCTGCACCGTGACGATCAAACCCTGAGGCCGGTCGCGCGTTACGACGTGCTTCAGGCTGGCGATAAACTGATTTTTACCGGCGATGTCAGCAAGGTGAAGGTACTGAAGCAGTTTCCGGGACTGGAGTTGTTTGCCGAGCAAAAAGGGCTGGAAACTCACCAGCTGACCGAAGTGGTGATCAAGTCGGAATCGGTTCTATCCGGTCAAACATTGCGGGATACCGGGTTTCGGGCACGCTTTGATGCGGCCGTTGTTGCTGTGCGCCGTGAGGGGGAACGCATTAGCGGACGTTTAGGCTATGTGCGCTTACGTGCCGGTGATATTTTGTTGCTGGCGACCGGGCCGGATTTTTCTGCCCGCACCAACTTAACGAAAAACTTTTACCTGCTGAGTGGGGTAAAACCCGAGAATATGCTGAGCGGCTGGCGCGAAAAGCTCACGCTTTGGGGTTTTGTCGGCATGATAGCCGCCACAGTAGTCAGCGGTGCTTCGTTGTTTATGGGCGTGTTGTTTTTATTGGCAGTATTATTAGCAACGGGCTGCCTGCGGTTAAATGAGATAAAACGCCGCTTTCCGGTGGAGATATGGCTGATAGTCACTAGTGCATTGTGTCTGGCAACCGCCATGCAGTCGACCGGGCTTTCTTCAGCGGTGAGTGACTTTGCCTCAATAACCTTAGCCGGGCAGGGCGTTTTTCTGACCTTTGCCGGTGTGTTCTTAATTACCTACCTGTTGACCGAACTGGTGACCAATAACGCGGCGGCAGCTTTGATGTTTCCGGTGGCTTATTCGCTGTCGCTAGGTATGGGCGTTGACCCTTTTCCGATGATAATGGGCGTCGCTTTCGCAGCCTCAGCCAGCTTTATGACTCCCTATGGTTATCAGACTAATTTGATGGTGTTTAACGCCACTCATTACCGTTTGAAACATTTTATTCTTGCCGGCCTGCCGGTTGCTATTACTTATATCGCAATGAGCTTATGGCTCATTCCTCTCGTGTTTCCGTTTTAAGACCTTAAACTATGACTGATAATATTGTTTGGCATGATGCCGCCGTGTTACATGATGATCGTGTGGCGCAGAAAAAACACCAACCGGTTTTGCTGTGGTATACGGGGCTAAGTGGCTCAGGTAAATCTACCATTGCCAATGCCGTTGATCGTAAGCTATTTGAACTCGGCTGCCACACCTACTTACTTGATGGCGATAACGTTCGGCATGGCCTTAATAAAGATTTGGGCTTTAATGATACTGACCGTGTTGAAAACATCCGCCGAATTACCGAAGTCAGCCGCTTGTTTTTAGACGCCGGGCTGATTGTTGGCACAGCATTCATTTCGCCGTTTATTGCAGACCGGGTAAAAGCGCGCGAATTAGCGGGTGAACGCTTTATTGAAGTGTTTGTTGATACGCCGTTGGAAGTCTGCGAGCAGCGTGACCCGAAAGGGCTTTATAAAAAAGCACGTGTGGGCGATATTTCACACTTTACCGGTATTTCTTCGCCTTATGAGGCGCCAGAGCAACCGGAAGTGCATTTGAAAACCGATGAAATGAGTATTGAAGAAGCTGCCGAGCAAGTGGTGCAGTATTTAAAAGGAAAAGGGATAGTCCATGCTTGAAGATGTAATGAAAATCGCGCGTGATGCGGGAAATGCCATTATGGCAATCTACGAAAGTGACGACTTTGATGTACAGAGAAAAGGCGACGACAGCCCACTGACTAAGGCTGATTTGTCTGCACATAACGTGATTTGCGATGGCTTACGAGAGCTGGAGACTCAATACCCAATTATTTCAGAAGAGTCGTCGGATATTAGCTGGGAGCAGCGCAAGCACTGGTGCCGCTACTGGCTGGTTGATCCGCTGGATGGCACCAAAGAGTTTATCAAGCGAAACGGTGAGTTCACTGTGAATATCGCTTTGATTGAAAACGGTGAACCGATTTTAGGTGTGGTATATGCCCCCGTGTTGAACGCCATGTATGTTGGAGCACGTAACAAAGGCGCAAGCTTGAATGGTGAGACCATTAGCGTGGAACAGAATGAACCGGATATCCTGCGTATTGTCGGCTCTCGCTCTCACGCGTCGCAAGAAACCACCGACTGGCTCGAGCAGCTAGGAAAACCATATGAAATGGTCGCAATGGGGAGTTCATTGAAGATTTGTCTGGTTGCTGAAGGCAAAGCCGATATCTATCCGCGTTTAGGACCAACCTGCGAGTGGGACACTGGCGCCGCTCACGCTGTGTTAAATGCTGCGGGCGGTTCAATCATGACTGTTGACGGCGAGCCGTTATTATACAATCAAAAGGCAGAATATCTTAACCCTTTCTTTGTTGCTAAATGATACTTTAAGTCGGTATAACAATTTCACAGTTTCTTAGGTACGACCATTTTGGAATGTAGCTTATGAAAGTTTTGGTCACCGGAACAGCGGGTTTTATCGGTTTTTACACGGTGGTGAGGCTGCTTAAACAGGGCCATCAAGTGGTGGGGCTGGACAGCATTACCGACTACTACGACGTAAATCTAAAATATGGCCGCCTACAAGAAAGCGGTATAAAGCAAAGTAGCATTGAATACGGCGTAACGGTTCAGTCCGATTTATACCCTGACTATTCTTTTGTGCAGTTAAAACTTGAAGACAAGCCCACATTAGACGCCCTGTTTGAACAAGAGCAGTTTGACGCCGTATGTAACCTGGCTGCTCAGGCGGGGGTGCGGTATTCACTGGAAAACCCCAATGCTTATATAGACTCCAACATTGTTGGCTTTATGAATGTGCTTGAGGCTTGCCGCCACAACGGCGTTAAAAACCTAAGTTACGCGTCCAGCTCGTCGGTGTATGGCTTAAATGAGACAATGCCGTTTTCAACTTCGCATAGTGTAAACCATCCGGTCAGTTTGTATGCGGCCACCAAAAAGTCGAACGAACTTATGGCGCATACTTACGCGCACTTGTATGGCATACAATGCACCGGTTTACGGTTTTTTACTGTTTATGGGCCCTGGGGCAGGCCCGACATGGCGCCCTTTATTTTCACCAAAGCCGCGTTAAATGGCGAGACCATTAAGGTATTTAATAACGGTAAAATGAAGCGAGATTTCACCTATATTGATGACATTGTTGAAGGTGTGGTGCGCGTTATTGAAAATCCGTGCAAAGTCACCAGCGAATGGGACGCTAAACAGCCAGACCCGTCCAGCTCCTTGGCACCTTATAAAATTTATAATATAGGTAATAGCCAACCTATTGAGCTGATGACCTTTATAGAGGCTGTTGAAAATGCGGCAGGCGTTGAAATACCAAAAGACTTTCAGCCCATTCAGCCAGGGGATGTTGTAGCCACTTATGCCGATGTGTCTGAGTTAGAAAACGATATGGGGTATAGGCCGTCAACACCGGTGACAGAGGGGATGAAGCTTACGGTTGAGTGGTACAAGCAGTTTTATAATGTCTAAATTTTTATAATAAGAACGAACAACTGGGTATTTTATGAAAATAGCAGTAGCAGGCACTGGGTACGTTGGTTTATCAAATGCTGTACTTTTGGCTCAGCATAATGAAGTTTATGCGGTTGATATTATAGATGAGAAAGTCGACCTTATTAACAGCAAGAAATCACCCATTGAAGACAACGAAATATCTGAATTTCTTGCGGAAAAGAAGCTTAGTTTAAGAGCAACCCTAAGCCCTGAAGAGGCTTACAGTGATGCTGAATATGTGGTTATAGCCACACCCACCGATTATGATTCCGAAACTAACTACTTTAATACCAATAGTGTAGAAGCGGTTATAGCCCAGGTGAAGCAAATAAACCCGGATGCCGTAATGGTCATTAAGTCGACAATTCCAGTCGGTTACACCCAAATGCTGAAAGAGAAAATGGGTACTGACAACATTATTTTCTCGCCGGAGTTCTTGCGCGAGGGGAAAGCTCTTTACGACAACCTTTACCCCTCGCGTATTATTGTAGGGGAGCGCTCTGAGCGCGCCGAGACTTTTGCGGACCTTTTAAAGCAGGGAGCTATTAAAAAAGACGTTTCAACCCTGTTTACTGACAGCACGGAAGCCGAAGCCATTAAGTTGTTTGCGAACACTTACCTGGCTATGCGGGTGGCTTATTTTAACGAGTTAGATACGTATTCAGAAGTGCATGGTTTGGATACTCGACAAATTATTGAAGGTGTTAGTTTAGACCCTCGTATTGGCGACCACTACAATAATCCCAGTTTTGGTTATGGTGGCTATTGTTTACCAAAAGACACCAAACAGCTATTAGCCAACTACGAAGACGTGCCGCAGAACATAATGCGTGCTGTGGTCGACGCAAACCGTACCCGAAAGGACTTTATTGCGGACAGTATTATTGCTCGTAAGCCAAAAGTGGTGGGTATTTATCGATTAGTGATGAAACAGGGCTCTGATAACTTCCGTGCCTCGGCCATACAAGGCGTGATGAAACGCATTAAGGCCAAAGGCATTGAAGTTATTGTTTATGAGCCGGTGCTTGAGGAAGAACACTTTTATAACTCGCGTGTCGTGAATGACTTTGAGGGATTCAAAGCGGAAGCGGACGTAATTGTCTCGAACCGTATGGCACCAGAGCTTCAGGATGTTGCTGATAAGGTTTATACACGTGATTTGTTTGGGAATGATTAATACATTTTGACAGCTCACTTTTGAACTTATAACAAATAAAAAAGAAGTTAAATTATGTGTGGTATTGTAGGAGCGACTTCAGAACGTCGTGTAAGTGACATTTTACTGGAAGGCTTAAAACGGCTGGAATATCGTGGTTATGATTCAGCGGGCCTTGCAATTATTGATAAAAACCAAAAACTGCAAAGCACCCGGCGTACCGGCAAGGTTCAGGAGCTGGCGAATGCCATTGAAGATACCCCGCTAGATGGCATTGCAGGCATTGCTCATACTCGTTGGGCCACACATGGTGGTGTCACTGAGGCGAATGCCCATCCTCACCTGTCAGATAATGAAATAGCCGTTGTTCACAACGGTATCATTGAAAATCATGAAGCGCTGCGCGAGCAATTACAAGCTCTGGGTTACGTATTCAATAGCCAGACCGATACCGAAGTCATCGCTCATTTAATTCACCATGAACGTAAAACACACAATGACTTACTCCATGCAGTAAAAGCAACTGTACGCCAACTGGAAGGGGCTTACGGTGCGGTTGTTATGGATACGCGAAATCCAGAGCGTCTAGTGGTCGCTCGTTCAGGGAGTCCGCTGGTGATAGGTGTCGGTATTGGAGAGAACTTTGTAGCATCTGACCAGCTAGCGTTGCTTCCAGTTACGCGTAAATTTATCTATTTAGAAGAAGGTGATGTTGCTGACATAAATCGAACCGATATCAGTATTTTTGACCAAAGCAATCAACCAGTGGAGCGTGACGTTGTTGAGTCAGATAGTACCTACGATGCTGGAGGTAAAGGTCAGTATCGTCACTTTATGCTGAAAGAAATTTATGAACAACCCATTGCTGTACGCAACACTATGGAAGGCCGTATCTCTAATGAAACGGTGCTGGATGATGCTTTCGGTAAAGACGCAAGTGAACTTTTAAAAAATATTGAGCATGTGAAAATTATTGCCTGCGGTACCAGCTACCACGCTGGCATGGTAGCAAGCTATTGGCTGGAGTCGTTAGCGAATGTTTCCTGTAGTGTAGAAATTGCGTCAGAATTTCGGTATCGACAATCTCATGTGAAGCCTAACACACTGCTTGTCACTATTTCACAAAGTGGTGAAACAGCGGACACACTTGCGGCTTTGCGGTTATCGAAAAAGCTTGGCTATAAAGGCAGCTTGACCATTTGTAATGTTGAAACATCTTCCTTGGTTCGCGAATCGGACTTGGCATTTATGACACGAGCTGGTACAGAAATAGGCGTTGCATCGACAAAAGCCTTTACCACGCAATTAACCAGTTTACTAATGCTAACGGTGGTCTTAGGCAAATACCAGAGTATGTCAGAGCAGCAACAAAGCTCCATTGTGAGAGCTTTACAGGCACTCCCTGCAAAACTTGAAGAGGCGGTTTTACTCGCCGATGAGCTTGAAAATTTGGCCCATGAATTTGTGAATAAAGAACACAGTATTTTCTTAGGCCGTGGTAATCAGTTCCCAATTGCAATGGAAGGTGCGCTTAAGCTGAAAGAGATTTCGTATATCCACGCTGAAGCTTATGCATCGGGTGAGCTGAAGCATGGCCCGCTGGCATTAATTGACGATGACATGCCGGTGATTGTGGTTGCACCGAATAATGAGTTGTTAGAAAAATTGAAGTCTAACGTGGAAGAAGTACGTGCACGTGGAGGCTTGATGTACGTATTTGCGGATAAAAATGCGGAGTTTAAAGGTGATGACACGTTAAAGGTATTAAACGTGTGTCATTGCGATGAAATTATTGCCCCCATTGTTTATACCGTACCGCTCCAGTTACTGTCTTACTATGTTGCTTTGGTGAAAGGGACCGACGTGGATCAGCCTCGTAACCTCGCAAAATCGGTCACGGTCGAATAATTACGTATGAAAATACTGGCAAACCGGAATAGCAGGGTTTATCGGTTTTCATACCGTGCTAAAGCTGCTTAAATAAGGCCACTAAAGCCGATGTAATTGTCTCGAATCGTATGGCACCAGAGCTTCAGGATGTGGCTGGTAAAGTCTATACGCGAGATCTATTCGGAAACGACTGAATAGAGATTAGGGTAAACAGCTGCGCTGCAAGCCTGCAGCGCAATTGATATCGGGATTAATGGAGTGCTTCCGTGTTAACTACCGGGACACCTCTAACCGCTTTTAAAGCGTTTTCCGAAAATCCGACAAGACTTTCCCAGCTCCCACTTCATACTGCGCAAGCGCTTCCATAATTGATACAAGGCAGTTGTCTCTTAACTGCTCCAGCTCTTTTACGCTTCGGTTCGCCGCCTGCTCCTGGGTTCCCTCAACCATTCGGTCAATTAAGGTATTAGTGAGATCAGGTGCTTCCAGCTTGGTCCATGGAAGCTTTAACGCCGGACCAAATTGCTTGAGCATGTGACGCATACCCGTATCCCCACCGGCCAGATGATAGGTCAAATTGGTGCCCATCAACGCCCAGCGTAAGCCGGGGCCGTAAGTAATGGCATCATCCAACTCGCCTGTTGTGGCAATACCGTCATTCACTAAATGCAGGTTCTCCCGCCACAAAGCCTCTAATAATCTGTCCGACAAATGTCCGTCAATTTCCTTGCGGACATGAAGCGGGTGCATACCTAAACCTTTGTAGATGGCCTGCGCCTTCTGAATCGTTTCAGCTGCGGTTTGCTTACCACCGACCACTTCCACCAGCGGCAATAAATACACCGGATTAAACGGATGGGTGACAATCACGCGCTCTGGCAGGGGGACGTTTTCCTGCAATAGACTGGGCTTAAAGCCTGACGTCGATGAGCCAATAATCGCGTCAGTTGGTGCGCATTCGCCAATTTGCGCTAAGAGCGAGCATTTTAACTCAACCACTTCCGGCGCACTTTCCTGAATAATGTCCGCCTCGTCACAGGCCTCTTTGAGCGAGTCATAAAACTCAAGATTATCGATGCGGGCTCCATCTTTTAACCCAAGCTTTTCAAGCGAGGGCCAGGCATTCTTTATGCTTAGCTCAAGCTTTTCGCGGGCATTTTCACCTGGGTCCCAGGCTTTGACGCGATACCCATTGGCAAGATAACGCGCGGCCCAGCCGGCACCAATGACACCTGTTCCAATAATGGCTGCAGTTGGTAACGTCATTTAGCCCACCTTTATCAAGTTAAGTTTCTCTCGCGTCTGCTGCGGCGTCATTGGCTCAGCTCCTAAATTATCCAGTAGCTGCACCGCCTTAGCGACCAGTTGTTCATTGCTCGCGAGCTCTCCTTTACGCAAATACAGGTTGTCTTCCAAACCTATGCGGATATTACCACCTAACAGTGCCGCCTGAGCGGCCATGGGGAATTGATGACGACCAATACCAAAGCCCGCCCATACCGAATCTTCTGGCAGACTATCGACCATGGCTTTCATGGTGGTGGTATCCGCCGGTGCGCCCCACGGAATGCCCAAACACAGCTGAAACAATGCCGGTGAGTCCAATAACCCTTCTTTTTGCATTTGCTTCGCAAAGGCCAGATTACCGGTGTCGAAAATTTCAAGTTCAGGCTTCACACCAAGCTCCTGAACGCGCTTAGCGCCTTTACGTAACATTTCAGGGCTTGAAACATACACCAGGTTTTCATCACCAAAGTTCAGTGAGCCGCAATCGAGTGTGCAAATCTCCGGCTTTAATTCTTCAATATGAACCAAGCGCTCTTCAGCACCGACAAGATCCGTGTCGGCTGTGAATTGTGTTGGGTCGCTGTCCGGACCTAAGAATAAATCGCCGCCCATACCGGCCGTCAGGTTCAAGACAATGTCGGTGTTACTGCTGCGAACGCGATCAACCACTTCACGATATAATGCAACGTCGCGGCTGGGCTTACCCGTTTCTGGGTCACGTACATGAATGTGTGCAACGGACGCGCCGGCTTTTGCGGCGGCAATAGTCGACTCGGCAATTTCTTTCGGCGTTACGGGTACGGCGGGGTTCTTTTCTGTGGTGTCGCCTGCGCCGGTTATGGCGCATGTTACAATCACGTTGTTGTTCATAAGTTCACCTCAAGCAGAGAAATTTTCTACTATGCTAGCGGTTTTGTGATGCTGAACTATTGGGAATACGAGAGCAGCTTATGATTTTTCGACAGAATGTCGTTTTTTAAGGTGCCTGCAACAGCCCTCTGTCTTTACTGGGCTGAATACCAAACTCTTGTTTGTAAATAGCGCTTAAATAAGCGGCCGAGGAAAAACCACAGGCAAGAGAGACCTCCAATACCGACAGCTCTGTTTGATGGAGTAGCTGCCTGGCGTGCTCAAGGCGTAGCTTACGATAATACTTTTTCGGTGTGGTACTCAGTTCTTTGACAAAAAGCCGCTCTAACTCTCGCTGTGAGACTAGCGATTGCTCAGCAATGTCTCTGATTGAGAGGTTAGTGGTGAGGTTCTCTTCCATAAGGGATACGGCCTTGATGAGTTTTCGGTTGGTGGTCATTAAGCGGTTGCGTAGCTTCATGCGCTGAGAGTCGTTCGCACCTAAAATGCGATGGTACATAAACTGCTCGGCAACATCGGCAGCGAGCTCGTAGCTGTGGCTGGCCCAAATAATGTTGAGCATCATGTCCAGACTGCTTAATCCGCCCGATGACGATATGCGATTTTCGGCAATGAGAAACCGCTCTGGAACGACTTGCACCGTGGGGTGTCCTTCTTTAAAACTACTGGCAGCTTCCCAGTGCATGGTGGCGCGTTGACCGCCCATGACACCGGCTTTTATGAGTAGTTGAGAGCCGGTATCAACCCCTCCCAAACTATAGCCATTGGCGGCTAGTCGGCGTAACTCTGCGTATAAATGGCTGGACGCATGCTCGTAAGGATCAAAGCCAGATACGACAATAAAGGTTTGGTAGTCAGTAGGGCAGGTGTCAATGCGATAGTCGACGTCTATTGTCATGCCATTACTGGCTGCTGCCGGTTTACCGGTATCTGTAATAAATGAAAATTGAAAAAGCTTTTTGTCAGCGAGCCGATTTGCAACCCGCAAAGGCTCTGAAATACAGGCCAGCGCAAACAACGAAAACTGATCTACTAAAATGAATGCAATGTGGATGGTGTCGCTGTCACCAAACTTAGGAGGCAGAAAATTATCGCTGAAATTGTATTCACACTGATTAGAATCCATAAGAGAAAAACCTAAATAAAGTGTCGTATAACCTAAAGTTTAATCTTACCTGAGTTATAGCATACTTAACACATACGAAATACTTCTTGCCGTTCAAGGCACTCAATCTGGGAATATCAGGTAAGAAAAAATAAGGATCAGGATGAAAACGTTATCAGAATTTAAATTATCAGCCGTTGCGCTAACCATTAGTACGCTAATGATTCCAACGACGTCGTTTGCACAAGACAATCAAGACAAAAAAGAAGCTGAGGACGAACAATACGAAACTATTACGGTGACCTCGAACCGCCGGTCAAAAAGCTTAAACGAGGTGCCGATGGCGGTAACCGCTATTGGCTCAATGACTATCGAGCGTGCCAATGTGCTGGATATTGAAGATGTTGCGGGAATGACTCCGGGCTTTTCGATTTCAACCTATAACCCGGTGACACCTCAGCCATACATTCGCGGTGTGGGGACAAACTCAAGCTCAGTTGGTGATGATGCCTCGGTCGGGGTATTTATCGACGATGTCTATGCAGGCCGTGCTGGTGGATTTCGCTCGGATATGTTTGATATTCAGCGGGTGGAGGTTTTAAGAGGCCCCCAGGGCTCTTTATATGGGCGTAATGTTGCCGGCGGTGCAATTAGCGTTATAACCAAAGATCCAACCGATTTTTTTGAAGGAAAAGTAAAAGGCACTCTTGGCAGTTATAACCTGATGGAGCTGCAAGGTATGGTCAGTGGCCCAGTTGCTGATGATGTTAACGGTCGCTTTGCCGGCTCAATTCGTCAACGTGACGGCTGGGTCGATAATGTGTATACCGGCTCTGAATTACGCGATCAGGACAACAAGTCTTTCCGGGGAAAACTTGATTTCAACTTGTCCCAATCTGCTGATCTGATGGTGATTGCGGATTATGCGAAAGATACTTTAAATGGGCCTGGGGCACGGTCGGCTACTCATTATGACGAGGTTTATGGCTCGCCTTATCCGACGCAAGGTGAGGTGGATAAAGTCGACCTGTACAAAGATGGTTCAACGGATCGAGAAATTTATGGTCTGTCGGCAAATTTAAGCGTTGATCTCGATGACTACTTATTTACTTCAATTACTGCCTACCGTAAGCAGGACTACTACTTTTTTGATGATTTAACCGGGCGCTATTTGCGTGACTCGGGAACGTCGTTAATGAACGATGCCAGCGAAACGTCAGAGCAGATCACGCAAGAGTTCCGCTTACAGAACCTGACTAATGGTCCTTTTGAATGGACAGCGGGTGTGTATTTGTTTAATGAAGACATTGAGCGCCTCGAAGCTTGGGACTCAACTAAGATGTACGAGTTACAAGGGGTAAACAATACGAGTTCGCGTGGTGCCTGGGATGCGGCGAACGAGACTGACAGTTACGCGATTTTTGGTGAGGGAAGTTATCGCCTGAACGATCATTGGGGGTTAACCGTTGGTGGTCGTTATACCTACGATAAGAAAGACTTCTCGGTCACCGCAAGCGGCGCGCCGGATTTATTAGGTTTCTTGCAGGAGAATTACGAAGTTGCTGAGGAAAAAAGCTGGAACAGCTTTACCCCGAAACTGACAGTGAACTACTTCACCGATCAGGGTGACATGCTCTACTTGACCCTGTCGGAAGGTTATAAAGCCGGAGGTTATAACGGCATTGCCGCGACCGAGCAAGCCGCGAGTGTGCCGTTTGATCAAGAAAAGGCAAAAAACTATGAGCTTGGCTTTAAAGCTCGCTTTTTCGATAGGGCGCTGTCATTGAACGGTGCTGCCTACTTTCTTGATTATACGGATTTGCAGAACTTTACTACCGACATTGAAACGGGCGAAGTTCGTACTGCAACGGGAGACGCTGAAATTAAAGGGATCGAGCTCGACGCGAATGCATTCTTGACCGATGGGCTGCGCATGTTTGCCACTTATGCGTTTACGGATTCGGAATTCACCTCTTTTGAGAGTGACCCAAGTGTTATCGGCAATGCGTTGGCTCGTACACCTGAGCACAGTGGTTCAGTCGGCTTTAATTATCAGTGGTTGCTGGATAATGGGCAGAATCTGGACTGGCGGACCGATGTGACTTACCAAGATGAGATGTTTTTCAGTGTCAGTAATGAAGAGACGGCGAAAACGGACAGCTACGCATTAGTGAACTCCAATGTTACTTGGGAAACGAGGGATGGATGGGAATTCTCTATCTATGGCAAAAACTTAACGGATAAAGAGTATATTGTTCATTCTTTTTCACTGACAGGAGTTGGCTTCGCTATTCAAGGAGAGCCTCGTACGTTCGGAATTAGCGTCGCTAAATCGTTCTAATGAAACAGTCAAAACTGGACGTCGCCGTTTTTACTCCGGCGTTTATCATAGCAGCTGCTGTAGCAGCTGCGTTGATCCTTGCACCGGCGCAATCTCAAGCATGGGCGAACCAAGCAATGTCGGCTATTACCGAGAACTTTGGTTGGCTGCTGATGTTATTCGGTTTCGGTTCCTTTGTTTTTGCACTGTGGCTGGCCTTTGGCCGCTACGGGCAAGTGAAGCTAGCCAGAGAGCATGTTGAGAAGGAGTATTCGGAGGTTAGCTGGGCAGCGATGATGTTTTCCGCCGGTATCGGCATAGGTTTAATGAGTTGGTCTTTTGTTGAGCCAATTTATTATTTGTCGACACCGCCACTGGGCATCGAGCCGCATTCCACCTCAGCTTATAACTGGGGCCACATGTATACGCTGTTTCACTGGAGCTTTGTGCCCTGGACGCTTTATGCGATCCCGGCAGTCGCGGTTGCTTACCGTTTGTATGTGCGTAATCGTCCCTTTTTACGAATTTCTGAAGCGTGTCGTCCCATTTTTAACAAACAAAGTGACGGCGTTTTAGGGGCTGTAACCGATACTTTGATCCTGCTCGGTTTACTGGGTGGGGCAGGGACATCGTTGGGCTTGGGTGTACCGCTTGTCTCCGAGTTGGTGAGCCATCTGTTCGACGTAGAAGACTCTATTGGGATGCGCTTAGGCGTTATCGGCTTTTGGGCGTTGTTGTTTGGCGGTAGTGCGTATCGGGGATTAAAGCAGGGGATCCGCTGGCTGAGCGACATTAACATTGTGCTGGCGATCATCGTGGTGCTGTTTGTGTTATTTGCCGGGCCAACGGTGTTCATTTTGTCGTTAACCGTGAACAGTTTAGGGCTGCTGCTTGATAGTTTTGCTCAAATTAGCTTTTGGCTGGCTCCAATAACTGGCGATAGCTTTCCGGATAACTGGACGCTGTTTTATTGGGCATGGTGGATAGCGTATGCCCCGCTAATGGGTTTATTTATTGGCCGAATTTCTAAAGGTCGCACGATAAAAAGTCTGGTGCTTGGCACACTCAGCTGGGGCAGCTTAGGCTGCATGACCTTCCTTGCAGTATGTGGTGCGTATGCGCAGCACCTTCAGTTGACCGGCGCATTGGATGTTTCGTCCATATTGGGCACGTCGGGTATACCGACGACGGTGGTCGCAATATTAGAAACGCTACCGTTTAGTACTCTGGTGATTACGGTGTTTACCTTGCTGAGCTTTGTGTTCTTAGCGACAACACTGGACTCATCGGCGTATGTGCTTGCCAGTATCAGTACGAAGAACCTTGCGGGGGAAGAAGAGCCTGCCCGGTGGAACCGCGTTGCCTGGGCCGCTATTTTAGCCGCTCTTGCGGTGGGACTGTTGGTGATTGACGCTTTAGACACGGTAAAAGCATCGACCGTTATGTTGGCATTGCCGCTTATTCCGGTGCTGTTAGTGCTGTTCAAATCATTACTGAAGCAATTAAACGACGACTTTGGCCAACGACTCGCTAAACCAGAGCTGGTGGTATCGGTCAAAGAAGCGAATAACGAAGAAGGAGCGAAGAATGATAAATAAAACCATAGGCGCTGTACTATCGCTGAGCGCTGTGTTGATCATGAGTGGCTGCGCATCCGATGTGGGCGATAACCGGGCTAGTTTGGAAGACGCGGTTGATAATGGTATTCAGGAAGACTGGATCGCCAAAGCGCAACAACATGCCGAGCAAACGGTCTCACCTAAGCCATTGTCGCAGCTACAGGCGGAGCTATTGCCGCACGAAAACGTGTACTTGCCGGATGATGAAACCGCAGCACCTTACCCAACCCTTGTGTTCCTGCATGGGTGCAGTGGCTCAACGACAAGCCATGAAGAAGATTGGGCTGAACGTTTTAATGGCTTGGGTGTGGCGGTAATTTCTGTTGATAGTTACAGCGGTCGCGACATTGACTGGAACGATGCTTGTAACTTCCAAAAGATGACGCCTTGGGAGCGCTCCGGCGATATTGTTGCAACGATAGAATCTTTGTCAGAGCGTGATGAATTTGATGAGGATAATGTCTATTTGGCCGGGTTTTCGCATGGTGCGGGAACCATATGGACGTTTTTGCGCCAACTGTCTGACGAAAAAGCGCCGCTAAGCCTGGCCAGCTGGCCGGAGACGGATTACGAAGCAGTGATTGATGGCGCCTTTATGTTTTACGGCACCTGCCGTGGACAATGGTCGGTTGATATCGACTCGCAAATGTTTCTTGGCAGCGACGATAGATATATTGACGAAGCGGAATGCGTGAACTATTCACACCCGAAAGATGCCGGGGACTTTGAGTACGTGGTGTACCCGGGCGCGACACACACGTTTGACCACGCTGAACCGAACCCGGCGAACGTTGAAGCCGGGAGTATTTACGATGAGCAGGCAACTCTAGATGCCTGGCAGCGCATTAAAGCGATGATAGAGGGTGACGGTAATGCCAAATAACGAGGCTATTACGAGCTTTCAAGGGGTTGTGCATCCTTGGTTGTGCGATGAAATGGGCCATTTGAACACCCGGCACTATGTCGGGATGTTCGATGATGCCATGCAACATTTTATGCGCCACCTTGGACATAACGCTGCAGAGGCGCGCAAGCAACACCTTGGCTGGGCAGATGTGCGTCATGAAATTGATTATGTCGCCGAGGTGCCTGTAGGCACTTTGGTGCATATTGATTGCGAGGTGGAGAAGCTGGGCAATAAGTCGATTCGCTATCGCCAAATCATGTACTTAAGTGACACCGGTGAGGTTGCGGCGGAGAACGTGGCGACCTCAGTGCTGTTTGACATGAAAGCACGAAAAGCCGTACCGCTGCCGGATGAGTTTCGGGTTTAAGAGATGGGCTAGTGAGTTCAAGTTTTGGTTTTACTCCTTTTCTGGTGAAATCCGTTTGTAAACATTAGAATAGGAAAACAACTTACCCATTATCCACGCGCGTCGACATACAGATCCCTGGATATGGGCGGGAAAACCGGCCTTAGGTCGGTTTTTTCATTTCAGGGATGACAGTATTGCGTACGCGAGTATACATCGACGGCTATAACTTATACTTCGGCAGCCAAGAAGGAACGCCTTACAAGTGGTTAAACCCTGTCTCTCTCGTTGAGAAACTTCTGAAACGTTCCGGCTCTTGCAATTCATTTCTAGACCCTTTATCAGTCAAATATTTTACCGCAGAAATTAATGCAAGGCAGCTACTGATCCTAGCTCACTAAATGATCAGCGTGCTTATCACCTTGCTTTAAATGACTTTTCCCCGCAAATTAGTCTCTCTAGTAGCGACTCACCGAGAAGCGTTGGTTATTGACGTTTATTTTCATACTAGGCATTTAACTGTTCGTTAGCGTTTTGCGTAGGCAGTTGACTAGCAATCGATTCGGCTTCTGCTCGCCAGTCATGGAATCGCTGTTGCTGCTCACGTGTTTTTTCTAATTGAACACTAAGCTCTTCAATTTGAATTATCAGTGCCTGATAATTTCCAAAGAACTGCGCTTTAAAGTCATCCGAATTGATAAGCTCAAGTAGTTCTCTCCGTTGCTTCTCAAACCCTTCAACTAACTCCCCGATAGAATTATTAAACTTTTCTTCACGCTGGTACCTGTCGTATGAGTCCCATGCTTCAATTGCTAAACCTAACAATGCTAAAGCACCGTTAGCGCCTTTCGCCAGCTTATCCGCTCCATAGGGCTTAAATTTTAGATATTTAGCGATGTCGACCCCAAGCGTTTTGGCAACGCTGACCACACCATCACGTGCCGCTAAAATTGTTTTATTATTTATTATATTGCTTTTAGCGGCTTGGTTAATACCTGACTTTCCCATCGAGCGTAAGGTTTTATCGAAATGACTGAGTTCATTATCAAAGCTGCTCTGCATCTTTTCTAATTGGAGATTAATAGGCCCCATTTGACGACTGAATTCATTGCGTAAGTTCGTTTCGATGATAATGCCTTCGTCACCAAATTCACGCTGAATAAACTCATTGATCGTTTCTAAGCTACAACCTTGAGCTTGCAAAATAAGATCAGAAAAGTAGTTGCTGATAAACTCGCGTAGGTTGATCCGTGTTTGCTCAATTTCATCGTTAGTATCTGTTAACTGGCCGCGTAGACGACTGTGTAACTGCTGTAACTTCTCAACTTCTTCTGAAATGGTTTGGTCTGCTTCAATTGCTTCAGGCAGTTGTTTATGCAAAACATCACGGACAACGCTGGTTTGCATATCAAGAGCTAATGACTCATAACCGCCATTGTTTTTAATTTTTTCATTGGTTGCTTGCTGAAGTAATTCGATGTGAGAGAGCTTTTTAAACTCGCCGCTGTTCTGTAACCAATGTTCAACACCGAGATCAAATGGGTTTGCGGCAACCGCCACGATTGATAGTTGACTCGCCTCTGCTTCTGTTAAAGACAATATGTCCTGTAATCGAGTGGTAACGTTTTCCTGCTTGATGTGAAGGTTATTTTGATAGTCCTCTTCGTCTTCAATATCGGCAACTTCGTCAAACTGACTCAATACAAACACCGTTCTCGGTAAAATATCGAGTGATTGAAATAACCAATGCAAGTCGTCTTTATGGCTATCTTTTATCGGGTTCGTGGAGTTCATTACATACAAGACTAAGTGAGCGTCACTCACGTGTTTTTTAGTGATGTCTTTGTACTTCTCTATTTGCTGAGTATCTGAGTTCTCTTGCTCTTTGAACCCAAACAATCCCGGGGTATCAACCAGTACAAATTCTTCACCGATGTCATAGACTTTGACTTCATTCGATGACTCTTGATGACTGATTTTCATACTGGATTTATCGAGTTTTTCCATCCAGGCAGCTGCAATTGACGTTTTCCCTTCTGAAAAACCTCCGACTAGGGCAACCTTGAGTTTTTCGTCATTCAAATTTTTTGAGGCCTGGTTTACTTTGTCGATAAGTGCTGGGTCAATATCAATACCAACATCACCGCCTTCTCTTAAAAAAGTCTCAAGCCTTGCAAGCAAGCTCAGCGTTTTTGATTGCTGCTCTTTAAAACTGTTGAGAGTACTTTCCATTACATAACTCCTAATGCGTTAACTTGGTTAGACAATGTTTTTAGTCTGACACTGGCTTGCTGAATCATCTGATGACGTCTCTTTGCCTGTTTTGTTGGGTTTTCCAGGGCTTTGTCGAGATCTTCCACTATGCTTTTCATTTCAGGAATGGCGTTATCTAAGTTTTCCGTCAGGCTCTGCTTAAGTTGGTCCATGACTTTATGTAAGTTTTCGTCAGTAGATTTCCTTTGCTGAGACATCTTGTAGCTACTGCTGAAAAAGCTGGCTACGGCTTTAGCGACCGATACGACGACTCCGGCGGCAGAAGCAATAACGAAGTAAAGGCCAGCCCCTCCGGTGAAAGGGGCTGATACAAGACCACCAATAACTGAAGCAACTAAACCGGTCACATTGATACCGTTATCTATTTTAATTTTTAGGTTCAGTTTCTCGTCCAGTTTTGACGAGCTAAGCTGCTCTGAAATATTGCTCAGCTCCTGTGTCTGCTCTTCAAATCGCTTAAGAATATCAGCGACATCCTCTTGGAAGCGCTTTATTTCATGCTCCATTGCGTCGGGGAGCTTTTGATTTAAAACATCTTGTTCCGTTTTTATTGCTGTTTTTAATGCCTGCTTAAAAGCGTCATTACTAATGTCTTTCTCGATGGCTTCATAGGTCGACTGGCGAGCACGTCGTGAAAACCGCTGTAGCATTGATTCACCGCGTGAATGAAGACGTTTTTGCAACGCAGAGAAGCTTGTTTTTAATTGATGTTGGGAGCTGTTTTGAGTGCTGTTAAGTTCATCGGTAAGCGTGCTGAACGTATCTGATAATACATCCAGTGCATCAGTCGTGTTATCTACCGCTAATTTAGCTTTGTAGAAATTGGACTGCTGAATTTTCGCTTGGCTGTTAGGCAGAAGCTCAAGCTTTAATTTATCGATAAAGGCATGAATTTTTGATGCGTCAATAAGCTCACTTTCAGAAAACGCTTGTAGACACTTTTCTCGGCGCTTCTCATTTTCAGAGTTGGGCTCCAGGCAATCTGTCGATGCAAGAAACGCAGGTAATGCAGATAGTGAGATTGCGCTTTGGAAATGAGAGCCCAAGTGCTCACGCATGGTGTCTTCAAGTGTAAGGAGACTGGCTTTCTCATCATCTGACAAAAGTGGTCGGTTCTTGAGTGTGTATTTCGGGTTCGTGACTTTCTTGTTAAAGATTGTCCAGACTTCTGTTTGCGCTCCTAAGTGCAGTTTGATCTTTTCAAGTGTGCCTTTTCGTTCATTGTCCCCTGTTTGAGGAGGAGCTGGCTTATTGGTGACGTAAAATACGGCATGCGCGGTTTGCACCGCTTTTTCTATTTCATGAACCACTTGTCCTTCTTTACCCTCGATACCAGGCACATCCAATAACGCGAAAGGTTGTCCATTGACGGTGAAGTCATAGCGTTGCGTTTGCTTTGTAAAGTCAGGTTGTCCATTTCCGATGATCTCCCCGTCAGCGGAATTGACCAATTCGGCGTGTTTTTCTTCAAGAGACGCTTCGAGTTGCTGCTCTTCATCGAAAAAAGCTCGTTGTTGAGCTTCTATAGCCGCTTTTTGGCTAAGTAACTCACTTTTAGCGTCTCTTGTTTTACGTTGTAAACCGTCAAGTTTCTTAGCGCGCTCCTGTTGAATGTGCTCATTCTTTGATTGCTGCGCGTTAAACTGTTGACGGGTCGCGTCGACTTGTTGAGTTGTCTCGGTCAGTTTATTTTGAAGCGACATCAGCTCCACTTCTTCAGGTAGCTTTTTGAATAAAAGTATAAGCTTTTGCCAAAGTGACGTTTGTTGCCTCTTATTGTGAATGGCTGATGTGAGCTGTTGCTCTTTTTGTGACAGTTCGCGAACTACCTGCTCTTTAGACTCGAGTGATGTGCCGAGCTTTTCAAGCTCTGACTGGAGAGACGCCTCAATTTCCTGATACTCTGCTTCTAACTCACGTCGGCTCTTTTCATGGTTATCGTCAATTGCCTTGAGCTGCTCCTCTAGCTCATTCATTTTGAGGGTGCTCTCTTCAATACTTTGCTGTAAATGAGTGAGGGCGGATTGCGCATCCACATAGCCACTGTAAGAGGCTTTAAACACCTTTTGAGTCGCTTTTTTTGTCGGCTCATCTAATAAAATCCTCAACGTTTCGATGAGAGTTGATTTTCCTGCGCCGGTTTCTCCATAAAAAGCGATGGTAAATGTATCCCATTCGGCATTACTTTGTAACTCAGAGAGCTGGTTTTGAAGTGATTGCTGAAGTTCTTGAAGCTGTGAGCGTGTCTTTTGGCTTACTTCTTTAAGCTCAGGAGCGCTGGAATCAGCTGAAGTTGAATCGATCACTTTTGTCAGTTGTTGACTAATAGCGTCGTAAATAGCGCTAGGGGAGGAAAGTTCGATTGCCTTTTCTCGTTGGCTTCCAGTCCCTTGCATGAAAATATCCTTTTTATTGAACTTTGGATACGCAATTAATCATAATGTCTTTTGTAACGCAAGCTCAAAAATAACGGCTCACGCTCATCGAGAAGCAGGGGGGCGAATCTATCTTGTGGCTTTTTAGGCTGGTTTGGTTTTAACTCTTGAAAACAAGGGTTTTCAAGAGTAAATGTGCGTAGAGTCGGACGTTGATCTCCGTCCGAGCCACCTCGTGAAAGAGTGTCATCATTATAAAGCGTTATAACCAGATTATACATCTCAATGCCCATGGAGCTCGTAGGCAATAAGCGATCGTTCACGCGAGTCCACATGGCTATTTTTTGTCTGGTATGGTAAGATTTATAGTGTTAGGAGGGTACAATCCATGACAAATGCTATTTTAAAGACGAGCAAAACTCGTAAGGCTCGGTTCACGCCGAATATGAAAAACTTCGAGACAAGCCTAAGCTACGAAGGGTTGAAACTTAAAGAAGCGAATAGGCATCTGACTGTTGCTGAATTAAAGCAAAAGTATGCGAGATAAGTACGGGGTAGCTCAAGACAGATATTGTTACCCCAACTCAGATGTTCTCAAGAACCTTCTTGATATTCGAGAGCCAAGCGAGCTAGAAGAAGCTGAAGCCTCATTCAGTGCCGCTCGCGCCAAGGATTATATTGCGCCACACCTAACACTCTCCGATTTCACGTTACCTCACCTTAAGCAGCTACACCATCACCTATTTCAAGACGTTTACGAATGGGCGGGCGAATTGAGAGATGTTGATATTTCAAAAGGTACGACGCGATTCTGCACATGGCCACGTATTGAACCAGAGTCGAACAAACTACTTGAAAAAGTTCCTTCACTCGAACACTTGCAAACAGAAAAAGAGTTAATAATTGGTGTTGCTGACTTATTCTGTGAGATTAATTTGCTTCATCCTTTTAGAGAAGGAAATGGTCGAGTCCAGCGGCTCTTTTTTGAGGAAATGCTATTCGTATTGGGCTACGACCTGTCTTGGCCTAATATATCGCAGGACCACTGGATAGATGCAAATGTTGCGGGCGTTAATTGTGATCTGTCTCTGCTTGAAGCAATTTTCTCTCAAGCAATTTCAAATATAGACTGATGAACTCACTAGTGATTATTACAAGGGGTAGTAAAGTGCGCATTTCGGGGTCATCCGGGCAGTGATTTCGGCCTAAGCCGGACAAGCATTTCGGTATCATCCGCACATTGATTTCGGCGTCGGCCCGGACATCAAAAACAGGCTGACCAATGGTCCGCTGAAGACAAGTTGGCCATCGTTATCGAAACCGCCGGCTTATCTGAAGCTGAGCTGTCGGCGTATTGTCGTGAAAAAGGCTTATTTACCGAGCAGGTCAAACAGTGGCGTACGGATTGCCTGCAGGGCTTTGGTCGCACTGCTGACAGTGAGCGGCAGGTCAAGCAGGAGCGCAAAAAAACGACCAAAGAAATTAAAAAGCTTAAGGCCGAGGTTCGTCGCAAAGACTAAAGCGTTAGCTGAAACGAGCGCCCTGTTGGTGCTGTCAAAAAAGCTCGAGGCCTTATACGGAGACGAACCGGACAACGAGGACGACTAACGCCGCAAAGCGAGCGTATAAGGCTACCGGGTTTTTAAAGAGTTAAAAGTGTCTAGTAAAGTCTGGGAAATCCAAAGAGAGCATCGTTCCGCTTATCTACAAATCGGTCCTTTCGTATTAATACATGGGTCGCGGCAGTGCGGTGAGTAGTCACAGTGACAAAATTGACCCGCCAAGAATTGTTCGGGTAGACCGAAAGCGGTGATCGGATTAAACCGAAATCATCTTAGCGACAATTATCTTGGCCGGACCGGCCACCGTAATTGCTGCTAAATACATCACCAGAGTTGTGTTAAATCTAAATAACAACAAAATGATTGTTTTTTGTTTCTATACAGCGTATAAGTTGTATTAAATAATGAAAACAATTTTTGGATTGTGTTATGAAGACATTAAATGAACTGAGCGAACGATTAGTTAGAGAGCGCAAGAAAAGAAAGTTGTCACAAAAAGACATGCGCATGCTTATAGGAATGTCGCAGCAACAGTATCAACGGGTGGAGTCTGGGCAGGATTTAAAAGTCTCAACGCTATTGCGCATTCTTGCTGGCTTAGATTTGGAACTCGCGGTTGTAGATCCGTCAGATGTTGATGGTAAAAGTACAACTCCAGCAAACTCAGAGACAGAGAGTATTTGGGCTAGCAGACACAAGCATCTCGAGGACTAGGTAAGATGAAGACGAAACGCATAGAGCACGTCGAAGGCCTCAGTCTCAGTATTAATAACCAAGAAATTGGTGTCATATCTCATTATTCGGGCGGTAAGAACATTTTAGTCTTTTCGCCTGATTATGTGGCGTTGCCTGCAAAGAAACGCAACACATTTACGATGTCCCAATTGGTGAATGAACAGGCTCTTGGTAAACCAGTTATCAGTTCGCAACGTTTGCCGCCGGTATTATCCAATCTTCTGCCCGAAGGGGCATTAAGACACTGGATGGCACAGTCGCTTAAAGTGCATGAGGACAATGAATTCCCGCTAATGGCGCATATGGGCCGGAGTTTGCCGGGAAGTCTTATTGCATCTCCGATAATTGCAGGTCAGCTCCCAGTTTGGGCGCTTGATCATCGTGAACAAGTTGAAGCTATACAAATTGATGTCGCCACCCAACAAAACAAGTTTTCCCTTGCCGGCGTACAAATGAAATTCTCTTCAGTTCGCAACAAAGATGGCAGATTCAATATCGGCACTGATGCCAATGATGACAGCTGGATCATTAAAACACCATCCACTGTGCATCAGTTTGTGCCTTTTAATGAGTTCTCGGCTATGCGTCTTGCAGAGGCTGCAGGCGTTGATATTCCAGAGATAAAATTGGTTGAATTATCTAATCTGGATAATCTACCGAATATTCAATTGCCGAACGAACAATACGCATACGCAATCAAGCGATTTGATAGGGACAATGGGAAACGAGTGCACACTGAAGATTTCGCTCAAATATTCCAAGTATACTCCTATGCAAAATATGAAAAGTACAACTATGAACAGATTGCGGATGCGCTCTATTCCTACAGCCATCAAGCCTTAAAAGACGTCCAGCAACTGGCTAGGCGCATACTTGTGAATATATTACTTGCCAATGGTGATGCACACCTTAAGAACTGGTCGGTGATATATTCCAACCCTCAGCGGCCCATGTTATCTCCTGCCTATGATATAGTTTCAACAATACCTTACGTCAAAGGCGAGAAGGAATTCGCGTTAAATATGGCCAAAAACAAAAATTGGTATGACGTGAGCATGGCATCGTTCGAAATTTGGGCTAATCGTGTTGGCTTTCCGTGGCAAGCTGTCAAAGTACACCTCACGGATACTTTAGAGAAAGCCCGGACTGTTTGGCCTAAATTATTAACTGAGTTGCCGATGCATCGAGAGCACAAGCAAGTACTGAGACATCATTGGTCGAAACTGCATGAAGATTTTAGGCTGTAAATCGCCATGAACTGTAATAGCTCTTGGGGATAACCGTCGTTCACGACGGTGAGGAGGTCAAGTTTCAGTCTCCGTTAATTCAAGTTGTCTCTCACTACGCCAGACTCGAATGAGCACAACTTCTGTTGCTTGCCTAAGGTAGACAAGAAGAAAAGGCGCGTGGATCAACTCACGAATATTCTCCAGATTGAATTCAGGAACAACTCGGCCAGCATCAGGGTGGATTTGAAGCATTCCACAATGCTCTAGGATAGCAGCGACGAATTCATCACCGATATGCGGCACATCCTGCTCTCTGTAAAACTCCTGAATAGTCTGCAAGTCCTCTAGGGCTGACTGCGCGATGCCTAACTCCATCTACTTGATGCCCAGCGTTGCCTTGGCGTCCTCCAGCGATACAGTATTGCCCTCACGAACATCCATAAGCCCCAGGGCCACCGCCTTTACAAATCGCAATTCTTCTGCGGTTTTCTCGTAATCTTCAAGCCCCTGGACAACAGCCATGCCGCGGCCACGACTAGTAAGCAGGATTGGACGATGCGTATCCTTTGCTCGACCAACTACCTTTCCTGGATTAATCTTCAGGTCTGATATAGGAATGACATCCTCGGAGAATTTCACTTGCATAGCGATCACCTAGCCAAAAACAGGTTTCAATAATAGCACCTGTTAATAGGTGCGATAAATAAAAATAACATTTATTTACTATGCGTGCGGACTTTTTAACTCGTTAAATTAATAGTTCAGACGCATTGACTCACTAAAAGTCAAACCTAGCAAGCTCGGTTGCCTCATCTAAAATCAAACGCTACGGGAATGATTGTCACCGGCAATGTAAAACTGACCCACTAACGGCAATTTAAAATTGACCCACCTGAGGCACAATGACCGCCTGGTCTGAAAAAAGAACGGCGGTTGAGATGCAATGTTAAATCAGGAGTCACTAGCGGATATTCATGTGTTACACCAACAGGGTCACAGTATCCGGGCTATCAGCCGCCAACTCGGCATAGCACGAAACACCGTTCGCAGTTATTTGCGCGATATCGCCCGAACACCAAATGGCTGTTTCTGGCTCTGGCGGTGTGATCGTATTTTCATAAAAGCCTTTTACGACGCGTCTTAGCAAGCCCTTCTTTACGCTATCAGCGAGGAACTTTCTAAAAGCAGGGTCACAAGGCACGCCCAACATAAAAGCAAGCTCATTTGCACTGTGAACGCCACCGCCGACACTAACCGCTTTCGCCAATGCGTTTAATAGCTTATCAGACTTAGTCATAGGTCTACATAAAGTTACTTTTTAAGTAATAATTTGTAGACCTAAAGGCAGGCGTAGGGCTTTATCCAGATTTTAAGGACACAACCATGCGCGGCTCCGGTTTATCCTTTAGCAATCAACTACATTGGACTACACAAAAAAGAGTGCTAACCATGGCGGTATCGAAATCGAAAAATAAATAACGAGCACTTGCAGTATCATTTGATAGCGTTAAACTCTAACTGTCATTTGATAGAGGCGTTGAGTCATGCACGCACAAGCATTAACGTTTGATCCTGCGCAGTTTCGGGAAAACCACGAAGGGAAAACCGTGGAAAAAGACCAAGTGGCTTTCAACATTGCCGTTCGTATACTGGACTTTTGGGAATTTTCGGACGCAGAGAAAGCCGTTGTGTTGGGGGATATTCCCATCGCAACCTTTCGTCGGATGAAAAGTGGCAGGATGCGATCCAAGCTGACAACAGACCGTCGCACGCGTGTTTCATTGATCCTCGGTATTCATGAGGCGTTGCGAATTTTATTCTTGCAGGACGCGTATAAACAGGAATGGATCAAAAATTGCAACCGAGCTTTTGGGGAGAACTCACCGAAAGATGTCATGCTCTCAGGCTCGCTCGTTGGTCTGTATGAGATCCGTCGTTATCTGGACGCATCAAGGAGCTAATTGACCTTAAAGAGCAGGTTCGCTCCTTTGCCGTAGCAAGCTGTAGCATCGGGTTGGCTGGGTTACTAAAACAAACTTTAATGCTTTTTTGCTCAATTTTTGGGGTAAATGATGACAAAAAGCCTGCAGGTACTCGCGATCACTGCTATGCGTCAACATGCGGGTACATAAATGCCGCTGAATAAGCGATCAGTGGCTGAGAGAGAATGGCGTTTACCCCAGAAATTGTGCAAAACTAATAAATGCCCTATAAAGAAGCCCCCCAATTCCCCACAAATTGTGATTGGTGATGAATAATTGTACGACTCTAAGCGTGAAAGCTCTGTTTTACCCCAAATTTTGTGAACAGCTCATTGAAAAAACGTTAAAAAAGGCTTTTTCTGCACAATTCTTGGGGTAACTTTGGGAAAGTTAGCTCTATCTCACCAAAGTGATCACAATTTTTGGGATAAAAGATGACAAAAAGCCCGCAGGTAATGATGATAACCGCTATGTACCAACATGCGGATCACATAAATGCCGCTGAATAAATGATCAGCGGATGAGAGAATGGCGTTTACCCCAGAAATTGTGCAAAACTAATAAATGCCCCATAAAGAAGCTCCCCGATTCCCCACAAATTGAGATGGGTGATGAATAATTGTACGACTCTAAGCTTGAAAGCTTTGTTTTACCCCAAATTTTGTGATCAGCTCAGTGAAAAATCGTTAAAAAAGGCTTTTTCTGCACAATTAGTGGGGTAAGTTTGGGAGAGTTATTCCCATCACACCAAAGTGATCACAATTTTTGGGGTAAATTTCAAGTTCAGGAATTCAGTTTTTTCGGTTGTTCGAAATAGAATACCGAAGTCACCGTCTCTCTTGGTGCTTGCTTCATACTTAAGTGGTAAGTTAATACAGTTATAGGCAGTATAACTCACCACTTAGTAATGTCAGCATTATAAATGATGCGTTTTTTGAGGGGATTACAAACTTGTCAATGGTCATTAACAACAAACTAAGCTGACACCTGGCTTTTGACGTTTCGAAGATCCGTACTGAACTTGGTGTTTTAGCGTCAGTTACGACTCTTTATTGCTATACACGCAGTCTTTAATTGTATATTTTTTATCGTCTGAGGAAATATGAGTAAAATATTCGCTCTGGTCAGCAAGTCGAAATAGAATACCGAAGTCACCGTTTTCTTCGGTGTTTTCTACACGAAAAATCTCGTCAATATCCTGAATCGCGTATTTATCACATTCTTTACGATTTGCGAAACGCGGAATGATGATCGATATCCTATTTTTTAAAACACCTTCCACTTTAGTAAGTTCAACGGCTTCCCGCCAGGTAGCAGCTAAGTACTGATTTGTAAGTAAACGTCACATAAACCACGCCTAGCCACCACGTTGCAGATAGCCTAATTTATCGCCACGTTCTAATCAACGAGGTGATTTATGAGTCGAGCATACCGCTCTAAAGCGCAGTGGCAGGCGCTAATTAATGAGTTTGAGAAAAGCGGTCTAAGCCGCAAGGCGTTTTGTGAAGCTCGGGGTATTAATCCGGACTACTTTAGTCAGCGCCGCCGTCAGTTGCAGCAAGAAACCGAGAGTACCGGTTTTGCAAGGGTGGCGACTGAGTCGTCGCCGGCATCCGCGGCGGCCATGCAGGTTCGCGTCGGCGATGCGCAGTTAGTATTACCGATGTCGGTATCGCCCCGCTGGGTGGCCGAGCTGGTCAAAGCCCTCAGCGTATGAAGATGTTCGTCGAGCCGCCGGCGATTTATTTGTATAAGCAGCCGGTCGACTTTCGCAAGAGCATCAATGGCCTCAGCGCCATTGTCGAAGCCGAGATGGACCGCTCGCCGTTCAGCGGCGCTGTTTTTGTGTTCTGCAACCGTCAGCGCGATAAAGTCCGGGCGCTTTACTGGGACAAAACCGGTTTTTGTCTTTGGTATAAACGCCTGGAAAAGAATAAGTTTAAATGGCCGCGCAAGGTAAAAAGCGATGTCCTTAATTTAAGCGCACAGCAATGGCAGTGGCTGCTCGAGGGCCTGGATATCACGCTGATGAAAGGCCATCAGCCATTGCATTTTAGTGCCACAACCTGATCGAAAACGGCTTATAAGGATCCTGCATAAAAACCGTTTTGCGATCACGAATTGGTCTAAGTAAATCCGCTAAAACAGAGGCTTCACCAGCGCTTTTGGGGTATAATAACCCCCATGAAAACGAGCGATATTAAACAACTCCCGGATGATGTTGAGAGCCTGCAAAAAATGGTTCTCGAGTTGCAATCGGAACGCGAAAAACTCCAGACAGAAATGGCTCTGGAAGAGCAACGTTGGCAACAGAAAATCCGTTATATGATGGAGCAATGGCAACTGTCGTTGCAAAAACGCTTCGGTGCCAGCAGCGAAGGACTGCCCGGTCAGGGCGAGTTGTTTAATGAGCTGGAAGACGCTCTTGAAGCGACGACTGACGAAGTCGCCGAAGACCAAAGCCAGACCATTACTTACACTCGTCAGAAACCTCGCCGTCCGCGCATTGATGAATCATTGCCGCGCGAAGAGGTGCTGCACGATATCGCAGACGAAGACAAAGTCTGCGACTGCTGTAGTCATGACTTGCACCGCATGGGCGAGGAAACCAGCGAAGAGCTGGAGTTTATTCCGGCAAGCATTAAAGTGCTGCGTCATGTACGTCCGAAATACAGCTGCCGCGCGTGCGAAAAGCACGGCACCCAAACCGCTGTCAAAATCGCACCGGTTAAACCGAGCATACTGCCCAAGAGCATCGCAACGCCGAGCTTGCTGGCACAAATCATCAGCGCCAAGTTCCAGTTCGGGTTACCGCTGTATCGTCAGGAAGCGATGTTTAAACAATACGGTATTGAGCTGAGCCGTCAAACCATGAGTCGCTGGATGTTGACCATCAGCGAGAAACTGCGGCCGCTTTATCAGCGCATGCGCGACATCCTGTTGAAACAACCCGCACTCTGGGCTGACGAGACGACCTTAAACGTGCTCGATGTGGATAAATCCAAATGCTACATGTGGGTTTACGGCTGTGGCACCGATAAACCGAGGCCGGATAAATCACCGAACATCGTGCTTTATGATTATCAGGACGGGCGCGGTGGCGCCCATCCCGCTGCGTTTTTAGCCGACTATTGCGGTCCACTGCAGGTGGATGGCTATCAGGGCTATGAGCAAACCCGTTCACAGCTGGCCGGCTGCTGGGCGCATGCCCGTCGTAAGTTCATTGAGGCCAAAACCGTACAGGGCAAAGGCAAAAGCGGTAAAGCCGACCAGGCGCTGAGCTTTATCCAGAAGCTGTACGGCATTGAGCAGAAAATCAAAGACGACGGCCCGGCGCAAAAGCAGGAAAAACGTGACGCCTTAGCACAGCCTGTTATGGACAAGCTAAAAACCTGGCTGGATAAGTCGGCGCTGCAGGTCAACCCGCAGTCACTGCTGGGCAAAGCCATCCATTACACGCTCAAACAATGGGACAAGCTGCAGGTTTACCTGCATGACGGCCACGTTAATATCGATAACAACCGTGCCGAGCGCGCAATAAAACCTTTCGTTATCGGCCGTAAAGCCTGGCTGTTCTCAAACTCACGCGGCGGCGCTCAGGCCAGCGCCATCTTGTACAGCATGGTCGAAACCGCCAAGGCCAACGGCCTGATGCCGGTCGACTATCTCATGATGTTGTTCGAGCAACTGGCGTTGCTCAATAACGATGATGACCTCGACTCGCTGCTGGCCTGGAACATCAACGCCGACAAAAACGGTCAATAAAACTGACCCACCACAGGCTGTTCGGATAGACCGAAATCGGTGACCGGATTAAACCGAAACGCGTGATCGGGTGGCACCGAAATCATCTCAGCGACAATTATCTTGGCCGGTTGTGTGGTTTATGCGACGCTTACATTTGTAACTGTGTACTCGTCATCAGAATCCGTATCTTTTTCCTGAAAGGTTAGTTCAACAATAAACCTTTCTGCGTTAACGGTGAGTTCGACAAAGTTAAAGCGCATGAGATCTTTATCATCGAACGCAGTCGTGAACGCATCGTTAATTTGCCATGTTTTATGCACTGCAATGAACATTTTGTGAGTCCTTTTTTCATTTTTGTAACTGGGGTTGAGCTCTATTTTGCTGAAAATTTAATCAGCTTTTGAGCTCACGATTGAGTCTATCGATATTGCTTTTCTTCGTCAAGCTGTTGTTTTTTAAGGAAAAGCATCGTGAATAAACTACTAAGAAATGTTTTTTTCGATTAATTTATAATCATAAAAAGATAGTTGTATTCGCTTGTGATGGCTCGAAGAGAGAGGTGATTCAATTTAACTTAGCTAATTTCAAAGAAGACAATCCAAATGCCTACTGACAAATCTACTGGCATCTGCTATAACAATTAAACGAACATTATAAATCAATGCATAAAAGCCTGCGAAAACTTGTAGTTTTTATTAAATAATTAGTGAATAACAGTGTCTTATAGTTATTTTTATGCCTGCATTATCTATGCGGAATTCGATTTTTTTACTGTTTTTTAGTAATAACGAGAGCTATTTAATCCATGACTGAGGTTGCCGATAACATAATTTTATCATTGAAGTCTGGACCGATGTCGGCGGCTGAGCTTGCTCGTGGTTTGCGGGTTGATGCAACAACGGTTACGCGGCGGCTGAGTCGGTTGGGTTCACAAGTGGTGATAAAAGCAGGCGAAGGCCGTGCTACTCGCTGGCTACTGCGACGCACCTTGCCTATGCTTCCGGGACAATCTGTACTGCCAATTTATCGTGTTAATGATAATGGAAAGGCGGAGAAAATAGCGCTGCTACATATCGTATATCCGGATGATAGTTATTTGGTGGAATATTTTCGTTCGGATAACGATAACAGCAAGGTTTTGTCAGAGTGGAAGTTCTATGAGTCTTTGCCATGGTGGTTGTCCGATATGAGACCGCAAGGATTTCTGGGACGCTCCTTTGCTAAACAGCTTAGGAGTCAAGGCGAGCGGCTGGATTCTGATCCTAATAAATGGTCGGAAGATACGACACTTGCGGTTCTGGCGAAGTTTCCGCAAGACCATGTTGGTAATCTCTTAGTGGGCGATGTGGCATACTCCCGATGGTTAGAGACTCCACAGGAAACTGCGATTAACGATGAGCAAGCAGGCATCAAGGCTGATGCCATAGCCCGCGGTGAGCATTTTGATTCATCGGCTAAAGGTGAACAGCCTAAATTCATTGCAACCCTTGATGAGGGAGAATGTATCGTTAAATTCTCTGGAAGGGTGATGCAAACTGAGGTTGATTCAGTCGCGAATCGGTGGGCTGATTTACTTAACTCAGAAGCACTATCAGCTGCAGCGCTTAATGCCGTAATTTCCGATGTTGCTGCTCATAATCGCACTTTCAATATTGATGGAAGAACGTTGCTTGCTTCTCAGCGGTTTGACCGAACTCCACAAGGGGGGCGAGTTGGCGTGATATCCTTTGCGAGTTTGGATTTAGAGTTTGTGGGGCAGGCTAATGGGCATTGGCCTGAAATTGCAGACGCTTTGAATCAGCAAGGTGTTATCACCGAAGAAGCGGTGACGCGATGCAAGGTTGCCTGGGCTTTTGGGCAACTTATCGCAAATTCCGACATGCATTTAGGTAACGTTTCCGCACTTAATTTGGGTGGGCGACCTTATGAGTTAGCTCCGGTTTATGACATGCTGCCAATGCATTACGCTCCGACCAGTGCAGGTGATTTACCATCGGAGCCGTTTAACATACGTTTTCACCCGAATGTCCCACAGATTTGTTGGGAAACCGCCTATGCAGCGGCACATGACTTTTGGTCCCGTGTGATGGGAAGCCGTGTTATTAGTCGCCACTTTAAAAGCCTGGCAGAACAGCAACTAAAAGTTGTTGAGGACTATGCGGTCACGATAGAGAGGATGGCATAAATTTACAAATAGCTGTCGAGTATTAATTACTTAAGTTTAGAGCCTGTTCTCAGCAAATACGGTGTGATTAGTCAGCAGATGTTTGATTATGCCACGTTAATGATGACGGGCAGAAGTGGAACATTCAAGACACCGTTTGGAACACTGGAGCTCACGCATACAAAGCGAGCTTCGGCAACTACTATCCTATATGGCTTCTGGTAACTTTGAGCGAGAAATGCAACGGTTTTTACATTCTTGAACGGTTGCTACTAGCGTTGAGAAAGAGGGGGGTTATGGACTACCTTACCGATACTCGATAAGTTAGTGATTTGGACTTTCCAAGTATCACAGACTACGCCAGTTCTTTTCTCATTTTGTCGAAGTTATGGGGTTTTGGGCATTGGATCGGCTTTGATAGGTCTAATTTATCCCAAAACTGGGCCACTTAAGTCGGCTTCGTGGTCAAAGCGGCCCAGCTATGGGAGGTTTTGGCATTTGATCGGATTTGATAGGTCTAATTTATCCCAAAACTGGGCCACTTAAGCCGGTTTCGTTGTCAAAGTGGCCCAGCTATGGGAGGTTTTGGCATTGGATCGGCTTTGGTCGGTGTAATTTATCCCAAAGCAGGGCCACTTAAGCCGGTTTCGTTGTCAAAGTGGCCCAGCTATGGGAGGTTGGGTCTTGGAGCGGCTTTGGTCAGTGTAATTTATCCCAAAACTGGGCCACTTAAGTCGGCTTCGTGGTCAAAGTGGCCCAGCTATGGGAGATTTTGGTGTTGGCTCGGTTAAATTTTCAGGTGACGTGCGACGCTCGCTCGGCTGGGTACTGATTAATATCAGGCAGGTAAAATGGAAGAATGGACTTTGTGTTCCACAATGGTCTGTATTTCAACGTCTGGGACAGTTACGATTTATCACAGTATACATTCTGAAGTGCCGCGTTCAATGGAGATGCAAGGGATCACAGGTACTTCAATGTTGTCGTTGATGCTAAAGCTGAGCACGAAAAATTCCCTCCCCAAAAAAATCGGTTCGAGCTCTAGAACTATCTATAACAGCAGTCCGAAGATATGGACGGGATTGGAGTAAGCGGATGCACCTGCGATGCGTGTGGTTTCACGCATGAGTGTTGGGATACGAACGCGGCCAGGAACATCCACGTGGTCAGGCTGGATCGTCTTGTAGGAGAAAAGGTAGTGAATTAGCTGCCCGGGTCTAAGGACTATAATACCTCTGTGGAATCCCCGCGCTTCAGCGCGGGGAGAAGGTTAACTGTGAATGCTCCCACTGAAGGGGAAAACAATGCTAGCGGGTTTTCGTTTCTCGTACGTTCATATATGCTCGCATTAGGGCTAGAGAGCGAATGCTGATACGCTTAGCTATGTGTGAGCAGAAGTTATTTACCGATATTAATTATCCAAAAGCTCCGGATACACAGGCGCAATTTATGACAGAGTTATCTACAAATGCTCAAGCACTAACGTTTGACCCGACTCTGTTTCGGGCGGCTCATGAGGGAAAAAAAGTTGAAGACGATCAGGTGGCTTTTAATATTGCTGTCCGTATATTGAAGTTATGGGGCTTTACCGACGCAGAGAAAGCGCTGATCTTGGGCGACATTCCAGTCGCAACGTTTCGTCGGATGAAAAATGGCAGTATGCGTAATAAACTGACCACTGATCGGCGTACTCGTGTATCGCTTATCCTCGGCATTCACAAAGCATTACGTATTTTATTGCATCAAGACGAACATAGACTGGAATGGTTGAACAAGCCAAACCGGGCTTTTAGAGAAAACTCTCCGAAAGCGATCATGCTTTCGGGAAATTTGCTTGGTTTGTATGAAATCCGTCGTTACCTGGATACTCAAACAGGTTAATGGAACTGCTAAATATACCGTCAGTTTGAAAAATCCACAGGAGTTTGTTCAGAATGCGGCCAGCATTACGCATTAAAATTGAACGATAGGGATTTTACTTTTCAATTAGCGGCTTCATTTAAGTTCTCTGAGCAATGGTGTCAACAACCCAAACTTTCAGGCTTTCGCTTGGTGTGAACCGACAAATGAGCCGGAATCAAAAACCGCTGGAGACTTACGAATAACCAACTTCTTTCTGATGTCGAACTGCAAGAATAATCGTTTTAATACCATCGTAACGGTACAGTGCGACATAACCGCTCTGGCCAAAATCAATGAGCCACTCTCTAAATTCAATAGGCATATCATCCAGCGGACGGCCAATCTCAGGTTGGTAAGCCAAAATATGGGCGTTCTTACGAATGCTTTTGACGGCCTCGCGAGCCACTATCGGATCGTTATCTCGCAAAAAATCATGTAGACGTTGAACGTCTGCTAAGGCGGCCGGAGACCAGATCACGTGTGACACGTTGGCAGTTCGGCATCGTCACCCGATTCAAGTATGGACAACCATTCATCGGTTTCCGTTTGCGTCAAATGCAAGCCATTACGCTGATAATCTTCCCAGGCACGAAGTGCGTCTTGCTTAAAAGCTTCTCGTTTTTCTTCTCGTTCAACATAATCCTGGATCGCCTGACGCATGATCCAATGTGCTGAACGATGACGAACATCTGCCAAATGCTGTACGCGTTTTTTCATATCATCATTCAGTTTTACGGATGTTGCCATTTTTAACCTACCTAAGTATTAAAAGGTAATACCTTCTAATACTATCGCATAAATGTCGTGTTATCCAATGATGTTTACTGAATACCAAATCAGTGTCTTACCGCATAATTAACTAATCGGTCTGCTCGGGTTCTACCCAGATTTTACGGACACATCTAAAACGAGGCTAATATGCCGATAAGGAGTGTTCATGACCAAGGCAAAAAGCTTTTACACATTCGGAAATCTTGCGCTAAACTACTTAAATCGGTTGTTGTGCTTGAGGAAGCAAAAATGAATACGCTCGAAGCGATTTTTGTCGGTGCCGCACCATTTGTCTTGGTAGTCGCGGTTGCACTAACACTTTTCGTTTTTCCGGGAAGTCGGAAAAGCAAGGATTAAGACACGCGTTCTTGATGCAGTCGGTTAAGTCGTTTTACTCAGTGCTGCGACTAAACAGCAAACACACTCGATACCACTTCTACTCATTATCAGCAGAACTATTTATCTCAGCTTACGTTATTGTCATCAACAATCGGGCCACTTAACCACTGCTTATCTTTAGAGTTGAGTTTGAAACTGCCAGCCGGGCTTTTTGATAATAACTCGTCAAGGCTGTACTTGTTGACATGTCCCGGCTTATCGTCTTTCGTTTTTTGTTCACTATTTGGGGTCTGACGGTTCATTCGACACTCCTTCTGTTTAAAGAATTGGCTCGGCTAGCTCTTGCGCCTGACTGGTATATTCATTGAGCCCAAGCAAAAGCTCCGACTCTTTGTGTGAAGGCTTTAATTTTTCTGCCGTTGTCTCATTCATTCCCTGCGCCCCTTTTCTAGGCAACGGATTATCGAGCGTTATTTTTTTTAATTACCTCATTAATAGCGAATAGTCATCAGCGATGCTGATATTGACTAGTATGATGCGTCTTTAAATTTTTAGCAAAAATCCTGATTAAGGCGTTATGATTAGAGTTAAATCTTCAGAAAATCTTCTCATCGAGAGACTATTTTTAAAAGGGTTACGTGCTATGACAACTGGACAATTATGGCTACTGTTGATGCTAATTGTTGGATTAATAATCTTTTTTGGTATCGGTATCTGGGGTATCAATCGACTCGGTGCGTCAGAGAATAACTCCCAGACGTGATTCATACGTTAACGCACTTACGGGTAAGCTTCTGACCAAAGGTACGAAAGAAAAGCCCATCAGGCCAGATAGGGGCTCTCAGTCTTCGGAGGGCTTCGTAGACAGTGATGCCCGAAGCCTTTAACCCTCTCAGAGGCAATTATTTTGGCCGGTTGTGTGGTTGGAGTTACTTTCTTACAGATCAATGGCGTTCTATGGACAAATCCTGACGGTATTTGAGCGTAGAAAAACTTTTTTCGAAGAAGTTTGTAACAAAATGTTACTTTCGGAGAGTCAGTCTAAGTAATCATTTAAAAAAGCAATAATTTTAAATAACCCTTATAAAATTAGGGGGAGGTGTTAAAAGTGAGCGCTTACCATCGGTTTTTATAAAAAATATTTTGTTATATACGCTGCACGATACCGTTTTTGAAAGCCGGTACTAGGTCGGCTAATTTAGCCAGACCTACGGACTTCAAAAAGCTCAAAAAAGCGATAAGCTCGTTTCAAATGCAGTTAAAAAAACGGTTGCTATGAGACAAAAACGCTTGAAGTTGAGTGAGATAACATTTGACGCACGAAAATTTAATTTAGAAGCCGTCGCTCGCGTTAGTCGCTTTATTGACGAAATTGTTGAGCGTGACTTATTAGAGCGCATTTGTAAGTCACTGTATTGCGTGCGAGTTGCGAAGTTAGATACGAGATATATTGCGCTCGATGAGGCCTTGTTACTTCGCGAGCTCAGTCGGCGCTTTCAGGACTTAAAGCTGACATTTGCGCTCCTTAACTTTGATGACGAGCACGAACTTCACACAGTCCTGATTGATAGCACGATCACGCAACATCTAAGTGTCACAAACGCATTCGAACTTTATGCTCATCAGAAGTTTGGAGTTAAGCAATTTAAAGTAGCGGCCTTACTCCGTCTTAATCGCTTGTCTTATGTATTTGGAGTAAGTACTGACGCGATAACGACAGCAATTAAAAAGATGCGATTCCAAGGCGGAAAACTGACGGTATCGAAAAATCAGGCGAGGCCGCCGCGAGCAAGTTTAAAAAACGCACTTGAGGCAAACGAAATCTTTGGCAGTGAGTTGTTTGATGATGAGTAATGTCGACGATAGCCTGCTTGAGGAGATGATTGCGCACTTTCACTACCCTGCCGACAGTATCGGCGAGCACGCCGCAAAACTAGGCCTCTTCTGTCGCTATTTTATCGACGTCAATTTAAGTTTAAGCGCATACCAGATGAATCGTTATCGCGTATTTATTGGCCGACTCGATGCAGAGAAACGAACGAGCGCTGTTATGCAAAACATCCGACGCAAAGACTTGCACTCGCAGCTGCAGGAGCATCCGTTTTTCTCGACGATGTCGTTATTGCCTGATGCGTCGGAGCAATACGCTGAGTCACAACGCTCAGAGCTTCTTTATATCTTACTCGCGCATTTATGCAGTGCGCGCGGCTTTAACGACTACGCGGCATGTTTGCAGTTTTATAATGCGTTTTTAAAAGTCGACTCGTCTGAATGCTGTCGTGTTGATGAGTTAAAAGCGCGAGGTATCACGGCACAATTTGCACTCGATAGTACATTGTCCGAACTGCGCCGCGACCTACGTCAAGTTGCGTTAAGAAATAACAATAAAACGTTAAACAAAGCAGCGCGCTATTTTCAGCCGCCACAGCAGCGGCGGATCGATTTAGCCGCGCTTCGTAAGAATAGCATCATCGATACGACGAACAAGCATACCTTCGCAGAGGTCCGCATGGATGAGGCTGATATTGCGTTAATGCAAACGACAAACCAAGCGGGTGAGGAAGTCGGGCGCTTTACTCAAGTGACGCCGCATCTTGAGCGCACGCAATCACAACGAAAGCGGTCTTATCAGGCTCAACAGTCGGCTATTAGCAATGCGCTGAGAAAGCATGAATTAGCACTTCCTTTCTCGTTTTCGAGCGCAACCGTTGGCGAGCTGCGCACAGCGCTAGAATACATCAGTCAAAGTTTTGTTTCCGGTGAACTGGAAGACGTGGATGCGGAATTAGCAAGTATTCTTTTGCGCCTCATGCTCAAAATGTTGACGTTATCGGATGTCGATGCGTTTTATTTGCAAAACGTCAGTGGGAGAAGCTCGAGTAAAAAGCATGCTGATGCGCATGACGTGAAGGTGCTGCGTTACGATTTCGACAGAGCGCGAAAGCATATATTTGCGCAGCTGATATTGCCTGCCACGCTCATTGACACGAGCCTCCCCGCTGATGATTATCTATACGAAGAGAGCTGTAAAAATTTAAAGGTAAAGCTGCCAAACCCTCTTGGTAGCTTATTAAATATCGTGCTGCGAAATAAAAGCAACTCAACCGAGCGTAACGACGCGGTGCTTAGTAACGTACTGTTAGTCGATGAAAAAGGTTATCGCCGTTTCATTAATCATGTACTTAACGAGACCGGACTGAAAAAAAGAGGCGTCACCCGACGCGCATTTGAAACAACATTTTTTCAGTTTGCACGAGAGCAAGCCCCCGAAACGTTTCTTAACTTCTTAAAAAATCAGAGTACGGTGCAAAGTCACTATATCAACGTGACGAACGAGGAGCTCGAGGTAACGCTGTTAAGCGCTTGGGATAATTTTGTCGACAACGTAGGTATACGTATTGATAGCAAGGATACACACGAAAATAAATCTGACTCAGGTTTGTCTGACTTTGCCGATAACGAACGACAAGGCTCCGATCGCTCGATAAAAGATGACGCGTTAACACTTTTATACGAGCAGTTAATTAACACACTGGCACAGCAAATCGATGATAAAGCGATTATCGAAGCATTCAATAATGTTGCGCTTTATTGTTATATGCGTATAGCAACCCGTGTTGCGCTAAGACCCGTATCAAAACCTTTTCCGGCGCATCGCCATTTTGACAAAAACAGTGGGTTATTAAGCGTTCGGGATAAGCGAGCTCATCATAAAGATGAGCGACGCCTTATTGTATTAACCAATGCGTTGTGTCAGTTACTTTGTTCGACCAGCACATTGTGCGACGCGCTGTCTGCTCGCCTGGCGATACAGCGGCCACCGGCTTTAGTAATGTTATTGTCGGTTGACAAGTCAGGCACATGCCGCTGGCAGCATTTGTCAAAAACGCGCGTTGATGCACAAATTAAAACGCTTATTGATGATGAGCTATCGGCGCAGGCGTTTCGCCATGTTGCGGCGAACGCGTTTCTTAATGCATCGCTCGATGACTTTTCTCAAACCTCGCTCAATGGCTTTATGAATCATTCGCGCTCTGGCGCCGGTTTGTTGTCGAATTACAGTCTGTTTGATATCCGCCACATTGCCGCGCAGCAAAGGGCGCGTATGCAACCGGACAATGAGCGCATAACAGCAAACGACGCAAGCGTTCTCGATCTAATAAATCGGTTGGAAAGTGCGTTATGAACGATTTTACTCAAACAAATATCGCCAGTGCGCTAAGCAGCTCGCATAAGCTAGTGCGCAACGAAGTCGACGTTGTGTTTGCGGTATTAAATAAGCATTGCCGCGACGCGCTTAACGCAAGTAAACAAGTTGCGGAAAACTATCTACAACGCCGCGCACTGAGTGTCTATCAATATGCCAATACTCACGAGTTGCTTGAAGCGCTGTGGCTGAGTATGCGTGCGCTTTATCACTTTAAAAGCGAACATCAGGTGTTAATTCAGCCTGTTGAGTTTCGACCCTTAAAGCAACGAGAAACGCTCATTAATGAGCATAACCCTGTCTTTTTGCTCCAATCATTGCTCGAGCGAAAGCTTGACGACGCAATCGTCTCATCAGTGTTTCATCAATTTAGCGACCCCCAGCGCTATTTGTTACACGCCTTATCCATTGCCAAACGCTCGCACATCAGCGATAGCAAGACGTTAGCGTTGGTGCTTGAGGCTAAGCAGAGCGATTTATTGTGCTTCAGCGATTTAAACAGAGCATCAGTACTCATAGAAGCGCCGCGACGTCAGCGGGTATGGTTAGACGCAGAAAGTTTGTTGCACCTACGCCAAGCGCAGTCGATTAAGGCTTCAAAAAAGCAATTTTTAAACAAGGCATTTGAGCAGTGGTGGCAGAAGATAAGGGCGACAGAGCCGGCGATGGCTTCTACCGCGCTGTCGGTTGATAATGCGCTATTGGCACTTAACTTTCAGACAACACCGCTTGTTGCAACCTCGCTATCGACAGTTACAACAGTATTGTCTGACGAGTCATTAATATTGGCGCTGTCAGGTCAAATTGGCCCGAGTGAACGCGGGGCTCAAACGCATCATGTCAAGCGTAAGCGGCAACGCAAGACAGCGATTGCGGCATTGACGGGTGACACATCCGATAAAAAAACATTTGGTGTTGATTCCGGGCTGAGACTTGCATTTTCGCCGGAGCACCGCGCCGGGAATGTCGATAGGCAGTTGATTGATGCACTGCGTCGCATTTTATCCACGTATGAAGAGCAAGTGTACATACCTGGCAGAAGCGCCAAAGCGCTCAAGAGGGCGCGCTCTGAGATAGAGCGACTGCTTTTCAACACATTGGGTGAAGATGCGGAGCAGGCGCCATCGATATTAGCGCAATTATTGGCACTTTTTTGCGCTGATTTGCTCCTGCATGGCAGCGCGAGCAAAAAGCGACTAAAAGCAAGCTCGATACGAAGCTACCTGTCGACACTCAGCGTGTTTTTGGTTGAAACATTGAGCGATGAGGATTTGTTAGCTGATGCGCAATCGAGCGTTGATGCGCTCTATGAGCTCACGCATCGTTTAGGTGATTCGATTTCTGATCTTGAAGGTGCTGATAAGCAGAGCACGGTGCTGCGATTTTTGCAGTACGTTCATGAAATATCAGAGCTTCGATTGTATGACTTTGATGAGCTTGAGCTCGCCGGCGTAACGATAGAGAGTGTCAGAGCACACTTCATTCCTGCGCAACTATTTGACTCGACTTGTCATGCGTTTCTTGCGATGCGCTCAAGCGCGCGTGAACAAACTGTTTTAATGATGCAACTTTGTTATTACTGTGGTTTACGGCGCAACGAAGCGTTACTGCTTGCCGTTGATGATATCAATGTCGAGAGCGATGTGCTTTATGTGACAAAGTTTGCCGGTCGAAAAACGACCAATGCGCCACGTAAATTGCCTCTAGCGTTACTGCCAAACTCGTTGTATCTGTCGCTTTTGAATTACATTGAGACGCGCTCTAAAACCCATGAGCGACTGTTTGATTCGAACGCCGTGCAAGTCCATGAGCGCGATTTTATCGCGCTTTTGCGTGAGCAAACTCAGATCCCCGATCTGGTTGTTCATTCGCTACGTCACTGCGCAGCGAATAATTTATTGCTTGTTTTAGCGCAAGGTGCGTTTCCGTCCATCCAGGCTAACGTTGCTGAATATTTTTTAGCACAAAAGAGCCTGAATGGGACTCAAGCCATAGAGCCGCACGAACTTTTCTCCTCTAAGCAGTTAGAGCGTATCAAGCAGGCTTTGTCAGCGGAAGGGAGAGCGCTTAATAGTTATTTTCCAATCCTTGACTTTTTAGCGATGATGTTAGGTCACGCGACGCCAGCAACCTCAGCAGCAAGCTACCTCCACTTTTTTGACCTGGTGACATTTGAATTAAGCTCTATGCGCGCCTCACCGCTTAACAAAAGCGTATTGCATAATCTGTTGCCGCAGACGAACGCGCGCTTCGAGACGATCAAACGCGTGTTTACGAGTAACAACAAAGAAAAAGCGCTATTCAAAACAGCGATTTTTGGGTTAGCGGATGCGAGAAAACTCACGACGCAGGTACAACGGTCAGTTCAGACTGTTGATACGGTTATCACGTTCAGTGACTTCATTGATGCGCTTTATGATTACCAGTATCGCCCCTTAAGTCATTTATCCATAAGTAAGCACGTACAACGCTATTTCGAAGGGTTAACTGAGCTTCCCAATGTACAGTTTTTACAGCAATTATCGCCGAGAGCTTTCCCGACCTGGATCCGTTTTCAAGAGCGAATGACAGCGCAGCGTTGGCTGTCGGTTGAGCAAAATGCAATCAGCACGTTGAAAAGGTGTTTAAAAAAAGAGACGGTCAGCAATAAGCGCGATGCTGAGCAGATACTTCGTGCATTTAGAATCTTGGGCTTAGGGGATTGCATCATGGAGCTGAATTGTGATGATGGCTCGTGGAGATCACTTATTGAAAGAGTTGATTATCAAGTCAGGATCAAAGAAACAGAGCAAAAGAAGGAGGCGTCACGAGTTGAAATGCGGATAAAACCGTACCGTTTACGCTGGCCGCTATGGGATAAACTACCGAACCTCTTATGCTCTTTAGAGCTCTATGCGGCGTTTCGACAAGTTGATGAAGAGACGAAGAAATGAAGTTAACGATACACAACGATAACTTAGTGCAATCAATAGAGCTTATGATGAAGCTCTCTGAAAAAACGAGAAACAATGTTGACGTCGACCATTCGGCCGTCATGGAAGTCGACCTTTTGCAGAATTGTCTTGCTATCGCTACGCCTCCCGGATTGAAAAAAGGTTTCTCTGAAGTTAAGCGCACCATTCTTTACAAAGAGGAAGCAAAGAGCGCATTACTTAAAATCGATTTGGCAGCCATGCAGCGCTTTAGCGCACAGCTAAAGAAGCTACCGTATCTAGAGCTCGAGGTTGACTTAGAAAATCAGCAGCTGGTGCTCTCTGGTGCAACTCATTTGTCAGAAACGCTCATGCAACGGGGGCTTTTTGAAGATGAAACCATGCATAGTGAGCAGGTCGTTTATCGTATGAGGGCTCAGGTGATTGAGCGTAACGAGCGGATGGAAGCAGTCGGGCTGAGAGATGAATATCAGTTCTCTTATCAGATTGAGCACAAAGACATTATGTTGTTCGAGCGAACGTTAAAATTAACGCGCCATTCTACCAGCGGAAATTCTGTCGTCGGTAATATATCTTTGTTTCCGCGAGGGATAGCGTTGCTCATCAAAGGAAAAGAGTTTCAAGTGCTCGCACGCGCATTTGCTGCTGAGTCGCACGGCAATGTCAGTAAAGAGCCACTCCGGCTTACGGTGAAGCGGGATAAACTTGGCCTTCTGAATCATGCGCTGTCGATTGTTGCTCGTCAGAGAAATAGTGGTATCCGCTTCTCTCGCTCGCAGATTGTCGTCTATTCAGACTCAATGGAGTTTAGGATTGATTTGGGGGAGGCAGATAGGAAATTAACACCGCTGAGGCTTTTAAAGCAAGACGGTAAGATCGTGGTAATGGCGAACAAGTTAATTCATGCCTTAAAAGAAATTGATGTTGCTTCTCAAAAGTACCCATTGAATTTGAGGTTAACTGGAGAGCCGGTACTGGAAGTATCGTTAGCAAACAAATCTCGCTATGCAGCTCACCGGGTCGCATTGAAAGTTGATGATGCTGCCGCATTTACTCATGAAACGATACAAGTCAGTCGCGCGTTGATGTTTCGAGCAACCGAATTATTTGCCGACGAGGATCTGTTAATGACCTTCGAGAAAGAAAGAGAGGCGATCACGATAGAGTTTTCATCGAAGCAGTCAAAAAACACAGTGTTGTTAGATGCGCGACTGAGCGGTGACTCTTAATGAGCTCAACTAGTGAACGACCCAGCGACATCGCTTCGCTCTGATCACGGAGCTCCTCGACAGACGTCGATAAACAATCTACGTGGCCAATGGTTTGATAAGGCTTTGTTCGAAATTTGACCTTTCTTTAGAATGCTGTATAAATATACAGTGTTCGTTAATAGGTTGAAGGAAGCTTAGCTATGATTCACTTGCGCACACGGCATGACAATATTCTTGAATATGATATTTGCTGCTTTGGCACGCGATTTAGAGAGTCATCACGACTGCTCGCAACGCCTGCGAATCAGAAAAAGCTGGAAAAGCACGTAAAACAGATGAATGCGGAGTTGGCCTTGGGAGTTTTTGATTATGCAGAGCACTTCCCTGAGTCAAAGAAGTTAGAAAAATACGCACGACTGAGACGCGCAAAACAACCCGATCAGGTGGCGCCATTATTTTCTGATTACGCGCAGCAGTGGTTCGAGCGAAAGCGTCACGAGTGGAAAGTCAGTTACTGTGAAAGCTTGGAGTCAACGTTATCCCGCTATCTTTTACCGGAATTCGGTAACACCATTGTCAGTGATATTACGTTAGCTCAGGTACAGCGGTTTAGAAGTAAGTTGTGTGAGCGTGTTAATAATGAAGGTGGCCGGTGTTTGTCTAATAAACGAATAAATATCATTCTTGTCCCACTGATCAGTTTACTCTACCTGGCATCTGAAGAATGGGACTTCGAGTATCCGCTAAAAAAACTTAAGCCGCTGAGAGAGGAGCCAAGCGATCCGCGGCCAATGACCCAACAACAAGTAAAGTCGTTTTTGAGCGCAGTCCCCCAAAATTGGCACGACTATTTTTTGGTTCGTTTTCATACAGGAATGCGAAGCTGTGAAATCCATGGGTTGCAGCTGGAAAATATCGACTTTGACCATCAGTTGATTCACATTCGGTTCAATTATGTGCGGGGCCGGTTAACTGACGTAAAAACACCAAAGTCCCGCCGAGACATTGTAATGACGCCAACCGTTGCCGCGGCTCTTAAACGAACAATGAATAGTAGAGCCTCAAAAGGGAATTTTGTTTTCAATTCCCAAGGAGGTAAGCCAGTAACAATGTATGAAGTGTCCAATAAAGTATGGTACCCGACACTTGAAAAAATAGGCATTGCTCCAAGGACGCCCTATGTCACTAGGCATACAGCCGCAGTATTGCATCTGGCGGCTCATGAAAACCCGCTGTTTGTTTCCAGACTGTTAGGACACAGTTCAACTCGCATGCTTTATGATGTCTATGCGCCTTACGTGGTGGATGCTGTACGGAATGATGGGAGTGCCTTTGAGCGGTTAATGCAATGAATATTAAGAGAGTTGTGGAACACAATATGTAACAGAGTTGCGACCGGTAACTCTATCGTCTCTGGAGGACAAGCTTTAACGTCTTATTGTAAAAGACTACCGTAGCTTTTTTGTTAGTTAACTTATAAAATGCTGCGATTATTGAAGTGTTTAAAAAAACGCATAAAGGGGAAATACTTTGGTCTCGTTGAAATCTTTCTTGTCTGGTTCGGCATTATACTGTGCGGTGCTGCTATTGGTTGCTTCAACTTTTGGAGTAATGAATTCGGCTAGCGCGCAGTCTATGCCAAGTCAGAGCCAAATAGAGCAATTTAAAAAGCTCCCCCGGGCCCAGCAAGAAGCTTTGGCACGTCAGTATGGTGTTGACCCTGGCCTGTTGAATGGTTCGACTAATAGTTCATCGAGTTCGTCACAGCAAAGTGAACAAGAGCCGGTAGTCACTCCGCGCCAAAACAGTAACGGTTCAGAAAGTAACGAGGAGCAGGCACGGGAGAGGACTAAAAGAAAAGAGGAACCTAAGCCTTTTGGTTATGATTTGTTCGCCGGGGAGCCTCAAACCTTTGCGCCTACCTCGTATGCACCCGTTCCTTCAAATTATATTATGGGAGTGGGAGATACCGTAAAAGTACAGCTTTTTGGTAAGGAAAGTCGGAGCTATGAGCTAACAATTGATCGTGAAGGGAAAGTATTTTTGCCTGGTGTTGGAGAACTGACATTAAACGGACTGAATTACAGTTTAATGAAGGAGTTGATTCAGAGTCAGGTAAAAGAGCGCATGATTGGAATTAATGTTGCCGTCTCGATGGGTAGTTTGCGATCGATTCAGGTGTTCATAGCGGGCGAAGCGTATAAGCCTGGTTCCTATACGGTCAGTTCATTATCGACAATCAGTCAAGCACTTTATGTTGCTGGTGGTGTGTCTGATATTGCTTCATTACGATCTATTCGATTAATGCGAGCGGGTGAAGTGATTACTGAATTTGATTTATACAATCTACTTCTAGAGGGCGATGCGTCGGGCGATACTTTGTTACAAAGCGGCGATGTGGTCTTCATTCCACCCCGGGGCGAGATGGTGACGGTGAAAGGAGAAGTAAAGCGGCCAGCTTTATATGAGTTAAAAGGTGACGAAACAATACATGATGCTTTGCGTTTTTCTGGCGGAGCTGGGGAAGATGCGTATTTGTCTGTTGCGCAGTTACAACGAATTACTAATGGTAAACGTCTAATCAAATCGATTGACTTAACCTCTGATAAGCAATTGAGTCAGCCCCTTAAAGGCGGTGATGTGCTGACTTTAAGACAAGTATCGGATTCACTTGATAACAGTTTATTGCTTGTTGGGGCGGTGTCGCGACCAGGTTATTATGAGTGGGAAGAAGGCTTACGCATAAACGATGTTTTGCGTGATAGTCGCTACGCACTGCTCGACCAGGCTGATTTAGACTACGGTTTAGTGGTACGAGAAACCGGACCGAAAAGGGACATTAGCCTTTATCAATTTAACGTAGCTGAAGCGATAAGTGGGGATGCAGAAGAAAATCTTGTTCTGCATGAACGCGATCAGATTGTTATTTTTAGCCGCTATCAGACGAAACAAGAAGAAGCACAGCAACTTTCTCGTTTTGCAATGAGCAAACGGGAGAGGGCCATTGAAGAGCAAAAGCTGAAAAGTGCTAATGTAAAAACACCGGATACCGGTGAAGTAAAAGAAGCCACGGCTCTTTTTGGTAAGCCCGATAGGGATGACACTAAGATATCAGAAGCGAATTTAGCGGCGTACTCCCGAGAGAAGCTTTTAGAGCCAATTATGCTTCGTCTTCGGCAGCAAAGTTCGACTTCTGCAAGTGCTCCTTTGGTTTATGTCGCCGGAGAAGTGAATTATCCGGGCGTCTATCCGTTAGTTGAGAATGCCAGTGTTAGTCGGCTTTTAGAAGCCGGAGGTGGTGTGAAAGATTCCGCGTATCTGGCTCGTGCCGAGGTGACTCGATTCAGCTTTGGTGATGGCTCGGGTCAAACCGAGTATTTAACGGTAGCGTTGAAAGATGTACTGAATGGTGAAACTGATGTACCAATTCAGGGCCGTGACAGGCTGAACATATTGAGTATCCCTGAATGGCAAAATACTTATGAGGTGACGTTGCGTGGTGAAGTCCGGTTCCCCGGTACTTACGCCATTAAGCGTGGTGAAACGTTAACGCAGCTAATTGAGCGTGCCGGTGGCTTTACCGAGCATGCCTTTATAGACGGCGCCATTTTTACTCGTCAAGAACTTCGAAAGCGGGAAGAAGAACGCAAGCGTATATTGGCTCAAGAACTACAAAAGGAAGTAGCCGGTAATATGATGACAGGAACCGGTGACAGCCGTGTGTCTTACAGTGAAATGCGAACGCTTTTGTCTGACTTGTTATCGGCAAAGCCGGTTGGCCGGCTGATTATGGACTTGCCCAAGTTACTCAGTAGCAATGGTGCTAATGATGTGCAGTTAAAAGACGGGGATACGCTGCATGTACCCTCTAACACTGATTCGGTTAGCATTATGGGTGAAGTGCAAATGGCAACTTCATATCGTTTTGACCCGGAGCTTACCGTGGGCGAGTATATTCAGCAAAGTGGTGGTATCAAAGAAAAAGCCGACGAAGAGCGTATTTATATTGTGAAAGCCAACGGTGCAATAGAGCCATACAATGACGGCAGCAGTTGGTTCAGCTTTAGCGGGAATTCGCAATTAGGCCCGGGCGATACTATTATTGTGCCAATGGATACCACCTATACAGATGATCTTGAGCTTTGGTCTCAGGTTACCGGTATCATCTATAATTCGGCGATTGCAATCGCGGCGATTAATGGATTGTAAGTGAAAACGACTGTAAATCTAGTTTGCAATTTAATGCGGTGCGGCATACTATTAAAGTTGCTGTTAACTGGAGTGTTTTCAGTCACAGCGATACATGTATCTATATCTCTGGAGTGAGGTGAATATTATGAAAACTTTAGCATTAGCAACTGTTGCTGCGTTAGGCTTAGCGGCCGCGCCGGCAATGGCACAGGAAGAAGGATCAACCGGTACAGCTGGCGCCTCTGCTTCAACTGCCGGTATTGGTGGTTTATCTACTCAGGCATTGGTTTTTGCAGGTGTTGCAGCAGCAGCAACTGTAGCCGCGGTTTCTGACAGCTCTTCTAGTCCAATTATTGATGACGGATGTACTGGTCCGGACTGTGACGAGAACCCAGAGACCACTGTAACTGTAACTGGTACTGGTACTAACACTTACACAATTACTGTTCCAGTACAGTAAGTGTTAATAGCATAGAGTCGGTTAGTGAAGCGCTTCGCTTGCCTGGCTTATAAAAGTTTGTGATAAAATACCGCCGTTCGGGCGGTATTTTTTTGTTCGTTATATGGTGCTGTTTACTTTGTTGGAATAAGAGATTCATTCATGTTAATTCGCTATTGCTTACTCACTTTTTGGGCCGTTATTGTTTCTGGCTGCACCGCAGTTACGGACGAAGTTCGTGAAACAGTTGAGTACGCCTTTAAAGAGCAACAAGACGCCGAACTCACTCCTGAAGAAATAAAGGACTTTCCCTATACAGCTATGTACGCCCAATGGGAAGGATTTCCGCGTACACTTATTGTGCTGGGCTTTATTGATAACCCCGGTGAAAGACATTTTGTAACCGCTGAAAAGGAAACGCTGGTAATACGCAATGGCCGCGTTATAAGAACTCAGGACTTACGCCAGAACTTACTGGCCACTTCCAATTTAAGCCAGGATCCATTGCAGTGCATTATTACCCAACCAGCGAAATGCAAAACGAGCTGGCAGCGTGACTACGATTACCAATTCGAAGAGCAAACCTTAAGCCGCACGGTAAATTCACAGTTCTATGTACAGGAAGAGCAAACTCTGGATCTGCCCTTTGGTGAAGTTGATGTCACTTTAATAGAAGAGAAAGGGCGCTTTAAATTAACCGGAGAAACCTTTATTAACCGCTTTTGGGTTGAAAGCGATGGGCATGTGGTGAAAAGCGAGCAGCAGTTGTTTCCTGGTGAAGTGACGTTGACATTAACTCAAGTGACCTGGATAGGTCGTGATTATTCTAATAAAGTAGCGAAATGAGCCCGTTCATGAAAAAAACAGTGTTACTTTCTTTTACCCTGGCTGCGCTTGTAATGGTGGCTATGCCGGTAACCGCTAAAACGCAAAAAATTACCTTTGAAGGCCCGGTTCGTTTGCAGCAGGCGTTGTCTGCAATGCAAGAGCAGGGCTTGTTAGAAAATATTTATTGGCCGACAGCTCGCTTAATAAAAGTGGATGATCAGAGCCAGATAGATGCACAAAAACGTGCCGTACTTGGCAATTTGGCTGAACTTGAAGATTATTGGCGCGGCCGCAGAGAAACTGATAAAGCAGATGCCGTTGCTTTAGTTGCTAACCAAATAAAACGTTGGCGGTTAGGTAAACAACTAACCGGTGCTGTTAGCATAGAGCAGGCGCGGCAACGTTTGGCAAATAACCCATTGCTGCCTGAAGGCCAGTATCAACTGGTGGTGTCCGACAGGCCCGAAGTGATTTATGCCTATGGCCTTTTTGCAGAGCCCGGACAATATAAGTTTCACTCGGGTAAAACCGTGGCTAACTGGATACATAGTATTGAGAACAATTCGGCGTTGCTTGCAGCGCACAATAAAACTCAGGCGCTAAAAGTATCGGTTGCAGGTGAGCTGGAGAGCAACTGGAGTTACTTTCAGCAGGATGCGACAGAGCTGTTACCTGGTAATATTTTGTGGTTAGGTTTTGAACCCAACCAATTACCGCCTAAATTTAAGAGTCTGAATACCGATATTCGTGATTTGTTGCAGCACTTTGTTGCGGATGAGTCGGTTCGTTCCACAACTAATATGCCTTCATACAAAGTAAGTTCAGAGCCTACACCAGAACGGCACTGGTCGCGTCAGGATTTGTCGCCTAGTTATAATAATTATGGCTCGGTAGGTTTAATGCAAAATCCTACGGCTCGTATGGCTAAAGAGGGTGAATTAGCCATTAGTTACTCCGATATGGAAGAGTATCGCCGTTACTCGGTGAATTTGCAGTTGTTGCCCTGGCTTGAGACCACTGCGTTTTATACCCGTTTTCCTAACCGTTTATATAGTGATGTGCCAGACTTTAGTGGCGACTCAATATTGACGGACAAAGGCTTTGATGTAAAAGCCCGCTTATGGCAGGAAAGTTATTGGTTACCTGAAGTGAGCGTGGGCTTAAGAGATTTAGCCGGCACCGGGCTTTTTGATGCCGAATATATTGTAGGGAGCAAACGTTTTGGCCCAGTCGATATTAGCTTAGGGGTCGGGTTTGGACGTTTAGGCACATACGATGATGTGTCTAACCCTTTTTGTGAAGTGTCGGACGAATACTGTACCAGAAAGACAGGTTTTAGTGGAAAGGGCGGTGAACTGGAATATGACCAGTGGTTTACCGGATCTATGGCTTTGTTTGGTGGTATAGAGTACCAAACCCCCTGGGAGCCATTAACCTTAAAGGCCGAGTACGAAGGTAACGATTACAGCCGTGACCAGGCTGGCGTGCCTATCGTTGTAGACAGCCGCTGGAACTTTGGAGCGAACTATCAGGTAACCGATTACTTCGATGTACAGTTAAGTTATGAGCGTGGCGATACGCTAATGTTTAATTTTAGCCTGCGTACTAACTTTAACGAGTTGAACCAGGTGAAAACCACGCCGCCTAAAACCCCGCCTCAGAAACCGAAAGCGAACAATCTGGATGACGTTGACTGGGCAGCTATGCGCGGCGAAATGACTAAGCAGGGCGCTTTTGGTGGCGCTCGTTTTGCGGCAACAACAGATGAAGAAGTAACTATGTATGCTTATCATCGTCGTTTTCGTAACAGTGATGAAGCCTATGACCGCGCTGCCCGTATTATGGCGGCAGAGCTTCCTGAATCAGTAAAAACTTATAATATGGTTGATCAGGTACTGTTTGACCCTAGTGTGAATACTCAGGTTAATGCCGAGGAATTTAAACGCCGCATTCGTAATGAAGACCCGGGTAAAAGCGTTGATGGAACCGAAGAGTTATTTACACGTATTTACCCTGACGAAACACCGGGTAAAGACAGCGATGACTGGAAGCTGAACCCTGACTACAAGTTTGCTAACCGTTACGGGTTGAAGCCTTTTTTCCAGCAGGACTTTGGTAGCCCGGAAAACTTCCAGACCTATCAGCTGGGTGTGTTTGCATTTGGTAGTCGTTGGCTTACAGAGAATATTGAAGTGTTTGCCGAAACGGGTTTTAACCTGGCCAACAACTACGATGAATTCAACTTTTTAGGTGGTGGGCCTTCTGAGTTGCCAGAAGTGCGTACTCAGGTAAGACGCTATATTAAGAATGACGTGTGGCTAGATTCTGCGCAGGTGACTTACCATAAACGGCTCGGTCAGGACTGGTTCGCCATGGCGTACGCAGGGTACCTTGAGCGGATGTTTGGTGGTGCCGGGGCTGAGATATTGTACCGGCCTATAGACAGCCCATGGGCTTTTGGGGCGCATATTAACCGAGTACGCCAGCGGAACTTTACAGGTGGTACCGGCTTCTTAGATTATGAAGTGACGACTGGCTTTGTTAGTGCTTATTATCAAATGCCGTGGTTGTCAGATACTTTATTGCAGTTGGATGCGGGCCAATTCCTGGCGGGTGACAAAGGCGTTAATGTGACGTTGCAGAAACGCTTTGACAGTGGCGTTATTGCTGGTGCTTACGCGGCCTTTACTAATGTTTCGGCGGAAGAATATGGGGAGGGCAGTTTTACTAAGGGCTTTTTCATTAGCATTCCGTTTGACTTAATGAGCGTACGCCACACGCGGCAACGCATTGGCTTTAGCTGGGTACCGCTGTCGCGTAATGGCGGACAGCAGTTGCACCGAAGAACTCGCTTGTATGATTATACGGATGACCGGTCGCCGTTCTATAATCGTTAATGTGGTTTAATTTTTTCGAGCTTTTAAAAGAAGGGAGTATTTTTTGAAGGCGCTAAAACTGTTAATGCAGCTGCCCCGCAATGTGAAGCGGGGCATTGGTCTGGTGGTTGATGTGGTATCAATCAGCATTGCCATGGTTACTGCTTATTTATTGAACTTTGATGCCGTTATGCCGCTACGTTGGTCGCAGTGGGTGATCCTCGGCGGTATTGTGTTAGCCATTACCTTACTGGCCTTTATCCGCTTTGGGCTGTATCGGGCCGTAGTTCGTTATGTTGGTTTTAAAATACTGAGCCTGGTCTTTTTGACGGTTATATTCAGCGGTGCGGTGCTGATGATCGGTGCCTTATTGATGGGTATTGCTTTACCGGTATCGACGGTTGTGAATTACGTGCTCATTACCTTGTTATTAACTGGCGGTAGTCGTCTGGTGGTACGCGAGGGGTATCAGCGGGCGATGAGCCGGGAAAAGGAGCGGGTGATTATTTATGGTGCGGGTTCGGCGGGTCGACAGTTAGCGCAGGCGTTGATCAACGGCAGTGAGTTTCATCCCGTATTGTTTGTGGATGATGACAAGAAGTTGCAGGGGACTTCGGTACTGGGCATGCCCGTATTAGCTGCGGGCAATATTGAGGATAAGGCTAGAGAACTGGATATTCAACGTATTTTGTTGGCTTTGCCCAGCACGCTGCGCTCGCGGCGCCGTCAAATTCTGGATGCTTTGGAAGCCCTGCCGGTAAAAGTACAAACCGTACCCGGCATGGCCGATATGGTGAATGGCGACTTGTCGATTGACCAGCTACAGGACGTGCGCGTAGAAGACTTGTTAGGGCGTGACCCGGTGACTCCTGCGCCACAGTTAATGGAAAAGCATATTACCGGGCAAACCGTGTTGGTAACGGGGGCGGGTGGCTCTATTGGATCTGAATTGTGCCGCCAAATACTGAAACAGCGGCCTAAAGCGTTGGTGCTGTATGAGTTGTCGGAATTTGCTTTATACGCCATTGAGCGCGAGTTAACACAAATTTGTCAGCAGCAGGGCATTGGCGCTGAGATTATTCCGGTTATAGGTACGGTTCAGCGGCGGAATCGTATTGAAACTGTGTTGAGAGCTTTTGCTGTGGACACCGTATACCACGCCGCGGCTTATAAGCATGTACCTCTAGTTGAATACAATATGGTTGAGGGCGTGCGCAACAATGTGTTTGGCACCTGGCATACAGCGGAAGCCGCTATTTCTGCCGGTGTTAAGCAGTTTGTGTTAATTTCCACTGACAAAGCCGTGCGGCCCACTAATGTCATGGGTACCACCAAGCGCTTGTCAGAATTAGTATTGCAGGGGCTGGCACAACGCCAACGCGAAACGCGCTTTTCTATGGTGCGTTTTGGTAATGTATTGGGCTCGTCGGGCTCCGTGGTGCCGTTGTTTAAAGAGCAAATTGAACACGGCGGGCCGGTCACCGTAACGCACCCCGATATTACCCGCTTTTTTATGACCATACCCGAGGCTGCGCAGCTCGTGATACAGGCTGGCACCATGGGACATTCCGGCTCGGTGTTTGTGCTGGATATGGGTGACTCGGTTAAAATTGTCGATTTAGCTCGTAAAATGATCCGCTTGTCTGGCCTCGAAGAGCGTACCGAGAAGAACCCGCATGGTGACATTGCCATAGAGTTTAGTGGTTTGCGCCCGGGTGAAAAGCTATACGAAGAACTGCTAATTGGCGACAATGTGGAAGCCAGTGACCACTCGCGTATATTGCGTGCCAATGAGCAGTCGCTAAGTTGGGACGAAATGGAGAAACTGCTGGGACTGTTGGATGACGCCTGTCAGCGGTTTGCGATAGACGAGCTGCGTCAATTATTGCTGGACGCCCCAACCGGCTACGCACCAGCTGACAACCAGATTTGTGATGTTATTTGGAATAAACACCGCACCTGTAGTGAAGACGAAACCGATGTTGCCTGACGTATAAAAGGACGAAATAATGATTAAAAACGGACCTTACTTAGCTTTAGATACCAGCTACCAAAAACTTTCAGTGGACGAACTGCTTGAAACGGCCGGCAAACGCCTACCTGAACACTTCGATGAACACCGCCAGCAACTGTGCCGCGGCGAATACCGCAATATAAGCGAAGACCGCCCGGTCACTCATGTACTCAGCCGTTCCGTGCACGCGGTGGCAAAACAAAGTAACCGCAAAACCCGCTTTGTGGATACCGTGCAAAAGCTGCGTTCCGGCCGTTGGTTAGGCAGCACCGGAAAACCCATTACCGACGTAGTGAACATTGGCGTGGGTGGCTCTGACCTGGGGCCGCAGATGGGCGCTTTTGCCTTGCGTGAATTTGCGGATGACGCCGCAGTGCACGATTTGCAGGTGCATTTTGTGTCCTCTATGGATGGCGGCCAGCTGTATGCCGTGTTGCCTATTGTTGATCCTGAAACTACCGTATTTATTGTTTCGTCTAAGTCGTTTGGCACGGTAGACACTTTTGCTAATGTGGACACAGTACGAAAATGGGTAGAGCCTCAGTTAACTCAGGAGCAATGGCTGGCAAACCACGTTATAGGCGTGTCGGCCAATGTACAGGGAATGACGGATTACGGTATACCACCGGCTCAGCAGTTTACCTTTGGCGAAGGCGTAGGTGGGCGTTTTTCGTTGTGGTCGGCGTTAGGTTTGAGCATAGCGTTAACCACTGGCATTAGACCTTTTGAGCGCATGCTGGAAGGCGCAAAAACCATGGACGAACACTTTTTAGGCGCGCCGTTGAAAGAAAATTTGCCGGTATTACTGGCTTTGTATGGGGTGTATAACCGCGAGCAACTGGGCATTAATAACTTAGCCATTTTGCCTTACGACGGTCGCTTACGTATGTTACCTAACTACCTGCAACAGCTGGATATGGAAAGCAATGGTAAGCAGTACACTGCCGAGAATGAGGCCATTGATTACCCCACTGGCCCTATTATTTGGGGCGGTTTTGGACCTAACGGACAGCACGCGTTTTTCCAGCATTTGCATCAGGGTTATGATCAGTTTACTGCGGACTTTGTCACCGTGCTTAAACGCGAAGCCCCGGGCTTTTCGGAAGCTACCCGCAGTGGTCTTGCAGAGCAGCAGCGTTTGGCTGTAGCCAACTGTCTGGCGCACCGGCGTTTAATGTGGGACGGCAGCGAGAATGCCGGTTCACCCAGTGACCATTATCCGGGCAGGCACCCGTCTAACCTGCTGATAATGGACGAACTGACCCCCGAGAGCTTTGGCGCCTTAATAGCCGCCTATGAGCACAAAGTGTTTACCCAGGGCGTTATTTGGGGCCTGAACAGCTTTGACCAGCCCGGCGTGGAAAAGGGCAAGAAAATTGCCATGGACGTACTGCGCGTACTGGACGGCGAAAGCGACGAGTCCTTTGACGAGAGTACCGACGCCATCATTCAGCGTATGCGGTGATTTGATTATGTAGCCTGATTGTTGTTTTGAAATTAAGTTTCCGTTAAAGGTTTGTTACATTTTTTATTTACAAAATTACAACAGTCTCGTTATAGTGTCGTTCCTTTAAGGGGAACAACAATAACGAGGTAAAAATGCCAATAAAACAATTTAAACTAACGGCATTATCAGCTGCTGTTGTCATGGGGTTAGCAGCCTGCGGTGGCAGTGACGATGATAATTACGCACCAACGGTTTCGGCAGTCGAAGTTGCTGCAGAAGGAACTCAGTGGGAACCTATGACAGGTCAAGTAACTGCTACCGATCCTAACGGTAGTGATGTTACTTATTCTGCATCGGTTGTGGCTCCTGAAGACGGAACTGCGCCAGGCAATGTGGAAATTAATGGTGAAGGGGAGTTCACGTATATTCCGTTGCGTGCTGAAACCGCGACAATTGAAATTACGGTTAGTGACGGCGAATTAAGCACCACTGAAACGGTGACGGTTGAAAGCTCGACTATTAAAAGTGATCCGCTGGCTTACCAGCAGTGGCATTTAAATAACACCGGTCAGAAAACTTACACTCAAACACAGGCGGCATTGGACTTCTTAGTAAACAATTTTGGTTGGACAGAAGAAGATGCGCTAGCCCAATTTTTTGATGAAAGCATTTATGTTCCCGGCGAAGACATGAACGTTATTGAAGCTTATGCGCAAGGTGCTTTTGGTCAGGGAATGATTGTTGGTGTAGCTGATTCTGGTTTGGAAATTCAGCACCCGGATTTGCGTGACAATATTGCGCCAAATATGTCATTAAACTTTGATCCTGATGCAACTAATAAAATGGATCCTACTAATACGTTGAGCAACACCGGTGATCACGGTACCTCTGTTGCGGGCTTGATTGCAGCCGTTGCTGGAAATGGCCTGGGTGGACGCGGCGTAGCTCCGCAGGCTCAAGTGTTCGGAGCTAACTACCTGGGTGGAAATGTTGATCAGAACGAGCTGAACTCAGCTTTAATCCATGGTTTGCCAGGCAGCGGCGTTTCTGAAAGCGATCCTATCATAGCTTATAACCGCAGCTACGGTTACTCAGCTCCTTATGTTTATTACACATCTCCAACGGACGAAGTGTTTGAAAAGTACGCAGCGACTGCGTTACGTAATGGCCTTGGCGCTATTAACGTGAAGTCGGCTGGCAACTCCTTTGACGGTGGTGTTTGGGGATTATGTGCTGTAAATGGTGCTATCAGCACGGGTCTTACTTGCTTAAATGGTAATATGGATCCTTCAAATGCTAACTTCTATACCACAACTGTTGCAGCTGTGAATTCTGATGGTAACCACACAAGTTATTCAACTGCGGGAGCTAATACGTTTATTTCTGCGCCAGCGGGTGAATATGGTGAATTTGCTCCGGCTATGGTCACAACTGACCAGTCAACTTGTTTACAGGGGTATAGTAGCTTCCCGTATCAGGATGCAATTGATGCTCAAGCGGGAGCTCCTGGGTATTTTGAAGCGTTCAGCAACTTTAATGCCCCGGGTCACGAGGAGAATCCGTCGTGTAACTTTACTAGTACCTTTAATGGAACCTCGTCTGCGGCTCCTAACACGACGGGTGTAGTTGCTTTAATTGGCTCTGCAAACCCTGCGCTGAGCGCGCGAGAAATTCGCCATATTATGGCAAATACTGCTGACCAAGTAGACGTAGAAGACGAAGCTGTTGTTATTGAAGTTAACGGCGGTGAGTTTGTTGCAGACCCTGGCTGGATTGAAAACTCGGCTGGTTATCCGTTTAACCTGAAATACGGTTTTGGCCGTGTTAATGCAGGTGCAGCTGTCGCAATGGCAAAAGAAATGGAAGCCGGTTCAATGGCTGAGCTAATTGAAACTGACTGGATGAATGTCTCACCAGAAACAGCGATTGATATTCCTGATAACGATGCTGATGGAGCCAGTTATAGTTTCACTGTCGAAGATGACATGACGCTAGAAGGCTTACAGTTCTCGTTAACGGTTAGCAACGTAGACTTTGATGGGTCTGGTTGTTCTTTTTACAGTACTGCAGGTTCAGATTTAGCTATTGAAGTAACTTCTCCGGCGGGTACAACTACTCAGCTACTGTCGGGTCGTCAGGAAATTTTAGCTGGTGCTAATGGCCAATGTAGCCCATATATTCTTGAAGATACTGTATTTCTGGCAAATGCCTTTTATGGTGAAAGTCTCGCGGGTGAATGGACGGTACGTTTCGTTGATACTAATGGTGAAGACTTGAACCTTAGTGGCCTACCGGTATCAAACAACTCAGTACCTTCAGTTTTAGAAACCGTTAGCGTTCGTGCGTTCGGTCATTAATAGGAGCAAAGTGATATGAATTTAACAAAAGCACTATTAGCGGTGGCCGTCAGTGGCGTAGTTGCTGTATCGGCCACGGCACAGGAAATTCCTGAGCCGATGAAAAAACAACAACCGGCTAAAAAGCAATTACCTCAAATGGATGCAAAGCGCGATTATCAGCAATACAGTTTCACTAAGCTACCTGAGTCTGCAAAGCTTTCGGGAGATGAAGATAATGTGTTGTTAGCCGGAACTGAAATGATTAACCGCATTACTGGTGAGAAGGCATATGTATCAGGAATTATTACTGTTCTAGCTAGTGATGTTGACGCTGATGCTTTAGCGTCTCAATTTGGTTTGACGGTTGAGCGTGTTTATTCACGTTTAAACCTGGCTATGCTTAAAGCGCCTGACGGCACCAATATGTTAAAACTGCGTGATGAGTTACGCAGTGTAAGCGGTGTTAACAGCATTAAAGTTGAGATTGTGGAAAACCTTCGTAAGCCTCATACACTTTAAGTTGTAGTATGATTAAGTGAAAACCGCATTCGGGTTTTGCCTGAATGCGGTTTTTTTGTTTTCGATGTAGACTGACATGAATATCAGGCTACGAAGAGATAAGCCCGCAAAACATTTGACAAACTCGCGGCTGCAAACTAAATTGATTTATAAGTAACTCATTAAGCAGTTTAATGGTTTATATATAAATCAATTGCATGCCAAAATCTATAGTACGTACCTACTCACAATACACCAAAGAAGCCCTGACTCTACTGTCTGGGCTTATTCGTGCTGCGCGCATTGAGCGCAAGCTTAGTACTCAGGAAGTTGCAGAGCGCGCAGGTATTTCAAGAAGTATGCTTCAGCGTATTGAAAAGGCTGATCCTAAGTGTGAAATAGGTGCCGTATTCGAGGTGGCCAGTATTGTCGGTGTGCCGCTATTCAATGCAGAACTGTCTTCTCCAAAATTAGCGAATAACATTAAGCGTACCGAGGAGAAACTTGCTCTGCTGCCGCAAAGAGCGCGTAAACCGCAAAAGGCCGTTGATGATGATTTCTGAGCTCTTCAATTTCTCAACCCATTTTCATTACAGACGTGACTTAACGGAATGATTCATGCTTAAAGAAGTAAAGGAAATAGCCCGCGAGGCTGGCGCTGCCATTATGGACATTTACCGAAGCGATGACTTTGATGTGCAGAAAAAAGCCGACGACAGCCCGCTGACAAAAGCAGACTTAGCCGCGCATAATATCATTTGTGATGGTTTGCGCGCTCTGGATATTCAGTATCCGGTTATTTCAGAAGAGTCATCGAATATTAGCTGGGCGCAGCGTAAGCACTGGTGTCGCTATTGGTTAGTCGACCCGCTTGACGGCACCAAAGAGTTTATTAAGCGCAACGACGAGTTTACCGTGAACATTGCTTTGATAGAAAAGGGCGTGCCCATTTTAGGAGTGGTGTATGCTCCGGCTCTGAATGCTATGTACACCGGCGAGCGTGACCGCGGAGCGTTCTTAAACGACAAAGTTATTTCCGTTGCCTCGAGGAAGTCGGAAACCTTGCGCGTAGTAGGCTCGCGTTCACATCCGTCGCAGGAAACTACCGACTGGCTGGATGCTTTAGACAAACCGTATGAGATGCTGGGAGTAGGCAGTTCGCTAAAATTTTGCCTGGTAGCAGAAGGCAAAGCCGACATTTATCCGCGCTTAGGACCTACAAGTGAGTGGGATACCGCCGCAGCCCATGCGGTACTAGGTGCAGCGGGCGGAGAAGTTACAACCGTTGCCGGTGCCCCGCTGCTGTATAACCAAAAAGAAGACTATTTGAACCCGCATTTTATTGCCCGGTGAGGTAGCCTGACGTGAACGTCAGGGCCGGATCTGACCTGACATTTATGTCATTCACAACGCAGTATTAATGCTTGCTTGTCGATGTTGCTGCCGCCTGAGGATCCACAATGGTGTAACCCAAGTTGCTTGATTTATCTGTGTTAGAGACATCCACCTTTTCTAACTGAGACTTTGTTGCAGACTGAGGCTCATAAGGTTCAGACTCAGGGCGCTCTGCCAGCTGGTAGTGGTTGAAACGAGGCAGAATGTAATACCCGCCATTGGTGGCCTCTCCGTACTCATCATAGTACGTCGATATATCCCATTCTAAAACTGAGAATATCTCTTTTTCACTAAAGCCCAATGGCACCCAGCGTCTGACAGATCTCGGGGTTTGCGCGATTTAAAAGTAACACTCTTTTATTGGGAAAACGCTACTACTTAGTGATAAAAACACGGTTTCGGCCGTCTTTTTTGCCTTGATACATGGCATTATCGGCTTCGCCATAGAGCGAGGACCAGTTTGAGTTTTCGTCAGATAGGCTGCTGACTCCAATAGTGACAGAAAGAGAAAGTTGATTGTCTTTAAGTTGTATAGGTTGAGAGTTAACGGCTTCTTTCAATTCTTCAGCGAGTTTGAATGCGTCATTAATAGTGGTATCTGGCAACATGACAGCAAACTCTTCACCACCAATACGGGCGACAAGATCAGAGCTCCTAACTCTTTCGCTCATAATTTTTGCCAACTTCTCTAAGACGCGGTCGCCTGTACTGTGACCGAATCTGTCATTTATCTTTTTGAAAAGGTCAACGTCGATGACCAGCAGAGAAAGCTGGCTTGATGTTCTTTTTGAGCGTGTAATTGCGCGCTCAATTTGCTCAATAAAATAGCGCCGGTTGGCTAGGCCCGTTAACGAGTCAATACGTGATTGATTAAGTAGTTCTAGCTCCAGCTCTTTTTGTTGGGTAATGTCATGTATGGTCCCAACTAATACCTCTCCATCTTGCTGCCATTGAGCATATATATGAACCCATAAGTAGTGTCCGTCTGAGTGTCGGATACGGTGAGTCTTATCGAAGACTTTTGAATTAAATAAACGCTCTCGGCTGTCCTCAAAAAGATTCTCATCATCAGGGTGTAACAGCTCTTTGAACAAGGACAGGGATGCTGCTGTTGTTTTAGGGCTGAGGCCAAGCATATTGAAAATAATGGGTGACCAGGTCAATGAGTTATCCGATAGTGTGAAAGACCAATAGCCCAGCTGAGCTATTTCTTGTGCAGTTTGAAGTGTTTTTTGGCTGCTTTTAAGTTCACGCTCTAACTGTTTTAGTTCTGTAATATCAATATGCGTTCCGGAGAACCACTCTGGCTCACCTTCTTCAGTGCGCGTAACAATTTTGCCGTGATCCCTGATCCATACCTCATGCCCTTGTTTATGCTTTAGTCTTAAATCTGCGCTGTAAAAAGATGTTTTGCCAAGAACATGCGACTGGAAAACTCGCTGAAACTTTTCATGGTCAGCTTTATGGAGGATACTGAGCCAGGTTTTAGTACTGATTGGTTTAAGTTCCTCGATGGTGTAGCCGACCATAGACGCCCATCGCTCATTAATAATGAGTTCATCAGTTTGTACGTTCCATTCCCAAGTGCCAGCATCAGTGCTTTCGATAATGCTATTGAGTCGATGAGAGCTTGGCAATGATAAGTAACAAGAACCGTGTGGGTCATTACTGAGAAATTCGACCAGGCAGCATGGAATACCTTCAATAGTCATTGGTGTCGCGGTTACATCAAACTGTTTATCTAATGCGTTTATATAAACTTCAACGGGAGCGTTTTTGTCTTGAATGAGAGTATCCCAGGAAACAGCTTCATGGGTATGTTTACTGTAAGCAGTTACGCGTTCAGGCGGCGTTCCATCAACATGGTTACCGTTGCACTGACCTATGACGCGACCGTCGTTATTGACGATCAAATAACAACTGTTTCTTCTCAATTTAGACATGAAACCTACAGAATGCGCTGAAATTAACTAAATACCTAGATTACTTATGAAGCATATATTATTTAAATGTTAACACAGAGGTTTTTTTGGATCTTGGATAATTTTAAGGGGAATAAGGCGAGCAGAGCAGTTGACCATGCAAAGTGCTTTTAATGTTTAAAGCGCAACTTGGTTCAGTGGCGGTTTAGCCACTGAACCAAGCGTAACTGGAAGGGTATTATTCTTCGCCGTTGTCGTTTTCGATTTCGGCTTCTTCTACTAGGATGTAGCTTTGTTCAACCCAGCGGCCTTCTATTTCAATAACCGTGCCGACTTCAAGGGCTGCGATAAATGTTGCGACGTCGACTTTTCCATCGTTGAATTCAAGCTCTGCGTCTTCAGCAAAGCGAAGCTTTTTGCCGTTCACAAAAACAAACTCACCTTCAATAGATTCTACGGCGCCCTCAAATTCTGCTTTGCCTGTATTGCCAGGACGTTCATCGTCACTATCGTCATCCTCTCCGCTAACGTTTTCAATCTCAACTTCAGTGGCCAGTAGCGAGCCGTTAACGTATTCACGTTCGGCTTCCACAATAACCGCATTACGGCTTTCGACTAATGCAATAAAGTCATCAATAGAAATTGTGCCGTCATCGTCTTCAAATTCTACGTTGTCGGCAAAACGTACGGCGACATTTGCGACACGCATACCGTCGGTCGTAACATCCGTCACGCGGCCTTTCACTTCGCCGTCGCGGTCATCTTCGTCAATGCGTTTTACTTTCAGTGCAACCGTATCGCCTTCTTGGTTCTGACGCGAGACGACCTTCAGCCAGTCGTTAGCAGCAATGTTTTCAAATGTGAAGCGGCGCTCGTCTAAGTCCGATTCATCCTCATACTGGGTCTCTGGTGTGATACTAAAGGTTGTCCCATTAAGCACAAACGTCATGGCTTCACTGTCAATGTCTGTTACTTGACCTTCGACTTTACTGCGCGCGTTCCGGGCCTTGAACTCTATCTCATCGGCAACCAACTGCTCACCGTCAAACTCGGCTTCGACTTTTACGATAATACCGTTGGCTAAGGTATCGGCAGTGCCGTCTTCAAACTCAGTGCTTTCACCCAAGACGAAGTCGTATTGATTTACTGAGAACGTTCCGGCATCGGCGTCATAGTTTTTAACGATACCGGCAATGGTGATTTCATCGGTGTCTTCGTCGAGGCCATTCTGCTCTTTGTTCTCGACCTCATCTGCCGTGAGGGTCATGGACTCATTATCGTAAGCTTCGCCTTCGACTTTCACGAACAGTCCGTCAGCAAGGTCGTCGGCGTTCATATCGTCAAATTCTGCTGCAGAATAGTTAATGGTTAACTCACCCAGCGTAAACGTTTCAGTGTCTGTGTTTAAATTGGCAACGTTGCCTTTGAGCTTAATTTCCGTTTCATCGTTTTCCAGCTCAACCAGGGTAGCGTAAAACGCACCGTCTTCATTGACGTAGCCGCTTATTTCGACAAAATCGCCAATGGTTAAAGTGTTAATATCGGCTTCTTCAAACTCAGTTAACTCATCATAAATAACCGTTTGACCCAGTACCTCAATTTGCTCTGCTTCTCTGTCAATGAAGGCAACCGGGCCTTGCAGGCTTTCTTCATAAGTGATTTGCTCTGCCTCCGGGTCGTTGCCGTCATCGGATGCAGAAGCGGCGACAGTGACTACCATGCCCACTCTTAGTTGCGCTTCATCGGCTGCTGGCGAGTTACCGACCGCGATAGTGGCATTGTCAGAGCCGTATCGCTGGCCATTGACATACACACTGCCAAAGCCAGTGATCACACCTTCGCTGACAACGGTCGTTGTTGTGGTTGATGTGTCGCCGTTGTTGTTTTCGCCGCTTGTATTGTCGTTGGTAGAGTCGCTTGAGCTTCCGCCACACGCCGTGAGCGCGCCGGATATTGCTAAGACTAAAAGGGACTGTTTAAAACGCATGGTACTACCTCTTATTGTTGCTAAAACACTTTTTACAAAAGTGTATGTAGCTTCACTTTAGCGCATGATTTTGGGGGCTGCCAGCAGATAGATTGTGTTTTTTGAATGCTTGTTACGTTAGGTTTTTGTTATAAGATTTCGCTTGTGTAGATACAAGGCATACCATCTCCTTTTATTCACCGAATAAAGTGACTGTATGTCGTTTTTAGTGTTTTTCAATATAAATTAATCGGTATCGGTGATTTTATGTTTCTGTCGTTGATGTAATATCTCATGACTAAATACGCTTTCGTCGGGTGATTTAGTAATGACGTTTTAATACCATTTAAGTTTAATTTTTATTCATAAATGGTATATATTTAATGTTGGTTTTCGAGTTTGATGGAGCAAAGAGTTTATCAAACATGCAAAAGCATGGAATTGATTTTTACTCTGCTCAATCTCTTTGGAATGACCCGGAGTTAATTGAAATTCCGGCTAAAACTGAAGATGAAAAGCGTTATTTAGTTATAGCTAAGTACAAAGGAAAGCATTGGTCAGCTGTGATTACTTATCGAACAAGAGCAATCAGAATTATTTCTGTCAGACGCTCTAGGCATAGTGAGGTGAAGCTTTATGAAAGCGAGTGAATTTGACAAAAAGTTTGATTCAGATGAAGACGTTATGGATGAGCTTGAGCTGGAAAAGGCGAAAAGACCCATGCGCAAACAAAAGCGAGTGAATGTGGATTTTCCTGAATGGATGCTAGACTCTTTAGATGAAGAGGCTGCCCGCATTGGAGTAACAAGACAATCTATTATTAAAGTCTGGTTAGCTGAGCGGCTTGAGCAGATTGAAAGGAACCTATAGGTGAAACACATGAAACTACTTTTAGCTTTTGCAACAGCTGCGCTATTGGCGGGTTGCAGCACCGCTCAGTCAGCAACAGATACTCCGGTTACTATGGCCGATATTACAGAACTTATTGGTAAACCGGAAGCGCAAAGTATAGATAGCTGTAAGGTACTGCCAATAGGTAAAAAGGCATGTGGTGGGCCAGCGAGTTATGTGGTGTACAGTAGTGAAACCATTACCGATGAGAGAGAACTGCTGGATGCTGTGCATCGCTACAATAAGAAGGCCGAAAAAGATGCTCAAACAGGCTATTCTACTTGTCAGTTTATTCCCGAGCCTGAACCCCAGTTAAAAGGCGGTGTGTGCTGGATACCCTAGTGGACAAATACTAATCACTTAATTAGACTAACTAGTATCAATATTTAAGAGTAAGCGGAGGCTTGATGGACAAGATTGATCGTGCTTATTATCCAGAGCTCGACAAGCTTCTGTGGGATACCAATACGAAATACTTAACGCCTAAAGAAGCATTGGATATTTATGAAACTCGCTGGCGTTTTGTCGAAGAAAGGCAATTGCTTAAGCGCGAGCGTCAGCTAATTGATAAATTGGCAAAAGATGCAGGCGGTTTTCTCCCAAGTGCAGCGTAAAAATTTATGAGCACTTACCAGCGTAAACACCACCAGTTAATTCAGCGTTGCCTGGTTAATTTTAATAGCCATTACTTAACGGAACACTCAATTCTTTTTGGCGGTGGCACTCGCATTGCTCTTGAGCTTGGCGAGTATCGTGAGTCTGTTGATATCGATTTTCTTTGTAGAGACAAAAAATCATTTCGAGCGGTAAGAGAACAGGTAACTAATAGAACGCTAGGTGAGCTGGTAAAAGAGGATTTTATTTATTCTCGCGATATTTCGTTTGATAGATATGGTGTGCGCACCTTTCTGGATGTTGATGGTGTGAGAATTAAGCTTGAGTTCGTAGCTTTTGATAACTATGCGTTAGAAAAAGGGAATGAAGCAGATTTATTTAATGTGCCTTTTATTGACCGTACTTCATGTTTTATCACCAAGCTTCTGGCAAATGCTGATAGGTGGATGCAGAAACCTTATAAAGACATATTTGATTTGATTGTTATGTTTGAAAACTGGGGGGAGATACCACCCGAGGCGTACGCGGAAGCTCACACCCATTATGGAATTGATGCCGTAAATAACAGCTTAAGGCGGGCACTTCAGAACCTTCTGAATAATCATGATACCTATAGAAAAGAAGCAGAAGCTATGGGGGTGAAAAAAGAATACTTTGATAGTGTGGTGGTTCCTGGTTCTGAGCGATTACTTTCATCAGTCAGTGGTATGTAGCCTGACATTCATGTCAGGTGAGATATCTTTCCTGACGTAAACGTCAGGCTACGAAATCAACGTAGTCAGGCTACTTGCATTCCACGCACTAAACGGGTAAAATCCACCCGCAACATGAATCCAGTCACGGAGTGTTGCACATGCTGCGAATTGCCCAAGAAGCCTTGACCTTTGACGACGTTTTGCTCGTTCCCGGTCATTCCGAAGTTCTCCCCCATACCGCTGATTTACGCACGCAATTAACGCGTGGAATTTCTTTAAATATTCCTTTGGTTTCAGCTGCGATGGATACCGTTACTGAATCGGCACTGGCAATTGCGCTGGCGCAGGAAGGCGGGCTCGGATTTATCCACAAAAATATGACCGCAGAGCAACAAGCCGCGCACGTTCGTAAAGTTAAAAAATACGAAAGTGGCATGGTCTCTGACCCGGTTACCGTAAGACCTACTACCACCATTGGTGAAATTAAAAAGCTGACTGCCGAGCATGGCTTTCAGGGTTTTCCTGTGGTTGAAGGTAATGGCGACTTGGTTGGTATTGTTACCGGTCGGGATACGCGTTTTGAAGACGACGACAGCAAAGAAATTCGCCACGTAATGACCGGCAATGATCGCCTGGTCACTGTGCACGAAACGGCAAAAAGCGAAGAAATTCTTCAGCTTATGCACAAACACCGTATTGAAAAAATTCTGGTTGTGGATGACGCGCACAAGTTGAAGGGTATGATCACCCTGAAAGACTTTGAAAAAGCGGAAAACAAACCGAACGCTTGTAAAGATGAACTGGGCTCATTGCGTGTTGGTGCTGCTGTCGGTGTTGGCGCGGGCACAGAAGAACGTATTCAATTACTGGTTGAGGCGGGCGTTGATGTATTGCTTATTGATACTTCGCACGGGCACTCTCAGGGCGTTTTAGACCGCGTTAAGCAAACTCGTAAAGACTACCCGGAATTACAAATTATTGCCGGTAACGTAGCAACGGCCGCTGGCGCTAAGGCGCTGGTTGAAGCGGGCGTTGATGCGGTTAAAGTTGGTATTGGTCCGGGCTCAATTTGTACTACGCGTATTGTTACGGGTTGTGGTGTGCCGCAGATTAGCGCTATTAGCGATGCCGTAGATGCCATTAAAGGCTCGGGTGTTCCGATTATTGCTGACGGCGGTATTCGCTTCTCAGGCGATATTGCTAAAGCTCTGGCTGCCGGCGCGCATTGTGTGATGGTGGGCAGCATGCTGGCCGGTACGGAAGAGTCGCCGGGTGAAGTTGAGCTTTACCAGGGACGTTATTACAAATCATACCGTGGTATGGGTAGCCTGGGTGCTATGAACCAGCGTAATGGTTCGTCTGACCGTTACTTCCAGAAGAGCGATGAAGCCGATAAGCTGGTACCTGAGGGAATTGAAGGGCGTATAGCTTACAAAGGACCAATTTCTGCGATTATTCATCAGCAAATGGGCGGCCTGCGTTCAGCTATGGGCTTAACCGGTTGTCCGACAATTGATGACATGCGCACTAAGCCGCAGTTTGTAAAAGTAACTGCAGCCGGCATGGGCGAATCACACGTACACGATGTGCACATTACCAAAGAAGCACCGAATTACCGCAGTTCATAATTTGATTGACGTAGCCTGACGTTTACGTCAGGAACGAGATAGCGCCTGACATCAATGTCAGGCTACTAACAGGATGACTAATGACTAGAGATATCCACGACCACCGAATATTGATTTTAGATTTTGGTTCTCAGTACACTCAACTGATTGCCCGCCGTATTCGCGAAATTGGCGTTTATTGTGAGCTTTGGGCCTGGGATGTTGATGAAGCCGACATCCGTGAATTTGCGCCTAAAGGCATTATTTTATCCGGTGGCCCGGAAAGCGTAGCTGAAGAAGGTTCACCGCGTGCGCCTGAATACGTATTTAACGCCGGTGTTCCGGTGTTTGGTATTTGCTATGGCATGCAGACTATGGCACACCAGCTGGGTGGCTCGGTGCAATGCTCGCTGGAGCGTGAATTCGGTTACGCGCAAATTGAACTGGTAGAGCAAAGCCCTCTGTTTAAAGCTATTGAAGACGCTGTGTCTGAGTCTGGTGCACCATTACTGGATGTTTGGATGAGCCACGGTGACAAAGTGGAAATGATTCCGGAAGGCTTCCACACCGTAGCGAAAACCTCTTATTGCCCGTATGCTGCCATGGCTGATGAAGAACGCCAGTTTTATGGTGTGCAGTTCCACCCGGAAGTGACTCATACGCGTCAGGGCATGCGTATGCTGGAGCATTTTGTCAGCGATATCTGTGGCTGTGAGAAGCAATGGACACCGGCAAAAATCATCGATGACGCTATTGAGCGTATCCGTGAACAGGTAGGTAGTGACAAGGTTATTCTTGGTTTGTCTGGCGGTGTTGATTCGTCGGTAACGGCTATGCTGCTGCACCGCGCTATTGGCGAGCAACTAACCTGCGTATTTGTCGACAACGGTTTGCTGCGTCTGAACGAAGCAGAGCAGGTAATGGAAATGTTCGGCGACCACTATGGTCTGAACATTTTGCCAATACGTGCAGAAGACCGCTTTTTAGATGCGTTGAAAGGTGAGAACGACCCGGAGAAGAAGCGCAAAATTATTGGTAACACCTTCATTGAAATTTTTGATGAAGAAGCCGGTAAGCTGACCGAAGTAGACTGGCTGGCGCAGGGCACTATTTACCCTGACGTAATTGAGTCTGCGGGTTCTAAAACCGGTAAAGCGCATGTTATTAAATCGCACCACAACGTAGGCGGTTTGCCGGAAGACATGAAGTTAGGTTTGGTTGAGCCACTACGCGAGTTGTTTAAAGACGAAGTGCGTAAAATTGGGCTTGAGTTAGGCTTGCCTTACAACATGCTGTACCGTCATCCGTTCCCGGGGCCTGGTTTGGGTGTTCGTGTATTGGGTGAAATTAAGAAAGAGTACTGTGATTTACTGCGCCGTGCCGATGCGATTTTCATTGAAGAGCTGCACAATGCGGACTGGTACAACAAAGTCAGTCAGGCCTTTGCGGTATTCCTGCCGGTACGTTCTGTTGGTGTTATGGGTGATCAGCGTAAGTACGACTGGGTTATTGCCATACGCGCCGTAGAAACTATCGACTTCATGACCGCGCGCTGGGCACATTTGCCGTATGAGTTGCTAGAAAAGGTATCAAACCGGATTATCAATGAAGTGAACGGCATTTCCCGTGTCACCTACGATATTTCAGGTAAACCACCTGCCACCATCGAGTGGGAATAAAGACCCCACCTGACATAAATGTCAGGCTACGAAATCCTTGTAGCCTGATGTTCACATCAGGTGAGATACCCGAATACGTGTACCAACCTTTAGAAGTGGTAAGTCACGCCTAAATGCACTTCGTTGTCGATGCTGTTGAAGTTTCCGCGGAAACCGGCGTCAGCAGAGAATTGCTCAGTGAAGGCGTAGCGTAAGCGCGCGCCAACTGATGCAAAGCCGTCTAAGCCCCAGTCATAACCGGCATCCACAATAGCTGTGGTCTGCTGGCTTAACTTAGTCATGGTACCGATACCGGCATAAGCGCTGGTGTCGTCGTAGTTGCCAAAGTCATAGTGGCTAACACCGGCTTTCAGGAAAGTATTGAATTGCTTGCCTGCGCCCATGTCCATGAAGTATTTAGCACCAGCACGAAGTGAGTAGTCACCCATATCTTGTAACTGTACTTCACCCACCCAGTTTGGGGCGATAGTTTTGGAGCCTTCTACGTAAAAATCGGAATCGTAGAAATCGGAGAAGCCGCCGCTAACATAGTTTAGATCATCAGCTTTGCTGGCTGCTGAAAACATAAGCGAGCCGCTTGCGAGTAGAGCTGTTGTTAGTATCAATTTTTTCATAGTTTGCCTCCTTGGATATGACATTTGTATTATGGCACCCAGAAGGCTAAATAGCAGCCCTTTAACTGTAAAGGTTCAGTAAAATAAAGGGCTGCAGAGGTGGTGTGTGTCGTTGTAGCCTGACATTTATGTCAGGTGAGATATTGTTCCTGACGTAAACGTC
>NZ_DF266789.1:159070-176984 GCF_000320945.2 Idiomarina sp. 28-8 | reverse complement strand
GTATCCGGCCACGTCAGGCTATTTAACGATATCCAGCCAGACCATGCGATGGTCGGAAGAGGCACTGCGCTTTTGCATTAGCTTGCTGCCAGCCTCATCACCCACAGGCCAGAACACGCCTGCGTCTTTAACGACTAAATCGTTAGACGGCAGCACGTAGTCGACGCGCTTGCGCCAGGCCGCTGTATGATACTGCGAGCCTTGTTTGTCTGGTGAGTGCTGTTCACCGCCGTGGCTTTGGGGTTTAACGTCATTTACCCGAGGGTGTTGCAGCAATTGTTCTATAGCGCCATCAACACCACCAGAGCCAGCCTCTGCATTCATGTCACCTAAAACAATAAAGCTTTCATTTTGACCAAGCCCACCGCGTGAACCTTTATCATCATAAATATAATTGTCTTTACCCGGCGTTAGGTAGTCAGCGAATAAGCGAATTTCATCGTAGTTACGCATGCCGTTGCTGTTTTCCGGGCCGTCGAATGCTGGCGGTACCGGGTGAGCAGCCAATAAATGAATGACTTTGTCGCCCACTTGCACCGGAATGTCCCAATGCGACTTCGAACTTAAAGGGTACTGCGCCATAACTTCCTCGGGGTACCATTGTTCGTCAGTTGGCTTTTTCTGGTCATTCATAACGTAGGGGATATGGCGGCCGGGCATGTCTTTCCACAAGAAGTGCTGAAAGGTTCGTGCTTTATCGACTTGCAGTGGGTACTTCGACAAAATGACCATACCGTACTGACCCGGATACCAACCAAAACCCCAGGCGTCGATGCCGGTGCCTTGTGCCTTGCCGTCGCGGTTTAAGTCAAAAGGCGAGGGCACACCGGTATTTACCGGAGCAATATAAGCATAAGGATACTCAATTGCTTTTTGTCCGTTCTGTGAAACTGACAGGTACTTTTCCTGAAAGACATTTACGCCAACCTGTTTATCAACGTAATCGAATTCGTTCAGTAAAACGATATCCGGTCGTACACGTTGCAGTATTTCGGCAATACCACGAATTTGTCTATGATCCTGCTGTAACACCTCTGGTACAGGAGATTTGTCTAACTGCGGGAGCTCGCTATCGCTCAGGTAATTAGATGCGTCCATACTGACATTAAAAGTCGCAACCCGTATGGTTTCTGGTTCGCCTTTGCCGGAACCGGCGGTTGCATTAAAAGAGGTAGGAATCATAAGAACAACGAATGTTAAAATTAATAAAAACCGTATAAAGCCCATGGGATAACCGTTTGAGAGCAGCCTAAGACAGTGAGTGAGAATAAAGGTTCCCGGATGACTAGGCAAGAGCTAATAAATTGACTAAAATATGTCACATATCTGACACAAAAATGTCTTAGAAGTGTAATGAAACCAGCCCGATCCCATACAGCTCCGACCTCTTGCCGCGTACTGAATACTTTTCAGGCTATGAGTTTCCCGGTAATGAATCAGCTGTTATGCCGCGGCTCTTCATCGAATAGTAAGCGAACGATCCAGTTTCCCCTTCTGCGTTCGCAAAAGAGTTCTTCCGCTTCACGCATGTTAACTAAGTTGTCATATTTTTTCTTTACCTCATTTCGTCCTTTTCAACACTTTCTTTTTATCGTTGCTAAAAAACTAGGAAATAACTCATGAGAATGAACTCCAAGGTGAGTCGCATTTCTGCAGCTATTGCTTTAGCTGTGGGAATTTCGACAAGCGCTTTTGCTCAAGAAACATCATCGTCTATGCGTGGTGTTATCACAGGTCCACAGGGTAACCCTGCAGCAAACACAAAAATTGTTATTATTCACCAGCCAACAGGTACGGTGAATGAATTTACAACAAACGAAGATGGTACTTTCATCGCGAAAGGCCTACGTGTTGGCGGGCCGTACCAGGTTATTCTGGACTCTGAGCAATATCGTGATGCAGTTCTTGAGGATGTTTATTTAAATCTTGGGGATACTTACCGTTTAACACGTCAGCTTGAATCTGCTGATATGGAACGTTTGGTGGTAACTGGCTCTGCGATACTGATGGAAAGTGGCGGAGCCAGCAGTAGCTTTGGTGAAGATACGATCAATAACATGCCAAGCCTTAACCGTGACTTAAAAGACGTAGCTCGCATTAACCCTCTGGTTACTATTAATGGGTCGGGCGAGATGACGATTGCCGGTGGCGACCCTCGTATGAACAGCATCACGGTAGATGGGATTGGCCAGAATGATGACTTTGGTCTAAATTACGGTGGCTATCCCACAGAGCAACCTCCGGTTTCTTTAGGCGCTATAGAACAAATATCTGTAGATGCTGCACCTTTCTCTGTAAAAAAAGGCGACTTTTCTGGCGGCACAATTAATGCTGTTACTAAATCGGGTACTAATGAGTTTAAAGGCGAAGTTTTTTACGAATACACAAGCCCAGATTTAAAAGGTGACGTTGACGTTATTCGTGAAAACTATCGTCAGACTGACGATAACGGCTACCGTACCTATCGAGAGGAAAGTGTTGAATCGAATGATACGATTTCAACCTTTGGGTTATCGCTAGGTGGTCCGATTATTAAAGATCAACTGTTCTTCTTTACGAATTACGAAGAGTGGACAAACGAAGTTGACCTTGATTACGGGTTTGAAAACAGTGGTGCGACTAATGAGTTTTATATCACTGAAGCCGAATTTAACGAGTTCATGAGTGCTCTCGACAATTACGGTTTAAGTGATTCGCTCGGTGGTGACCCTGAAAGTAAAGACCGCAAGTGGCTGACTAAGCTCAGTTGGAATATTAATAATGACCACCGTTTTGATGTCACCTATCAGTGGCAGGATAATGCTGATGAGCGTGAGTTTGCTACCGGTGGTACGACGATTCCGTTGAGTTCACGTCGTTATACCTACCATACTCGCATGAACAATGTCAGTGCACGTTTGTACAGTGATTGGTCCGCAAATTTCATTACAGAAATTGGCATCACATATAAAGATGTTGAAGCCAACTCTTTGACCAATTCGAGCCTGGGTGCCATTGAAGTCGACCTTGAAGAGCGCGGGCCGACATTTGAACTTGGACGTGACCGTTATCGCCATGCGAATGTCGCAAAGAATGACAACTTAACCTTCAACTTTGATGCAACGTACTTGTACGGAGAACATGAAATTGTATTCGGTGCGCAAGTTGAAGAACTGACTCTATATAATAAGTTTGTTCCCGACTCATTAGGTTACTGGAAGTTTGATTCTCTTGAAGACTTTGCCGCAGGCGTAGTGGGGATTGACGATAACGGAAACCGTAATTTCGCTTATCAGAATGCGTATACCAATAATTCAGAAGATGCAGCGTATGAAGTTGATAGAACAACTTATGCGCTTTATGTTGGTGACACATTCTACGTTACGCCTAACCTGGAAGTGAATGGTGGCCTGCGCTATGAGCGTTTGAGTTCGAGTGATAAGCCTACCCTGAATGAAAACTTCGAGCAGGCTTACGCTGAGCAAGGAATAACAAACCAAGAGAATCTTGATGGTCTGGACATTATTTTGCCTCGTGTTGGCTTTAAATACTATACAGATACCAGTTTAGTCGTTCGTGGTGGCATTGGTCGCTTCTATGGTGGCGTGCCGAATGTTTGGTATACCAATCCATTTACAAAGGATGGCGTGACTTTAGTTTCGGCACCGACGAGTGTTATCAATAACTACTTCGATGGTCGTACGGATGTGGACTTTACTCAAGTTCCGGAAGATATTCTGGACTCTATGGAACAAGGTAACGGTAGCACTAACTTTACTGATCCAAATTTTGAGTTACCTAGCGATTGGCGCGCCCAATTAGCCTTCGACTATGAATTGGATATTCCATACTTAGGTGACATGTTTAATGCCACAACGTCATTTATGTATAAACGCATAGAAGATCAGCCCGTTTGGTATAATACCGCTATAGAAGAAGTGGGTTATGCTGCTGATGGTGAGCGTATTATTTATGAGTCTCGCTACGACGGTGACCGAGCTCAGAACTACGATATTATGCTGACTAACTCACCTGATGACGGTCGTGCATTTATTTTCTCACAGTCTTTAGCTAAGCAATGGAATAACGGTTTAAGTTTCACCGCCAGCTATACGTATCAGGATGTTGAAGACAATGGCGCGGGTTCATCGTCCCAGGCGGCAAGCAACTATAAGCACTACGTCGCTAAAAGTCGTAACCAGGCATTTTCTGCGACGGGCAACTTCGAAGTTGAGCATAGTGTGAAAATTACTCTGGGTTACAAGAAAGAGTTTTTTGCCGACTATGAAACACGCTTTAACTTATTCTTTGAACGTCGTTCAGGTCGTCCGTTCAGCTATATTATGGGTATGTTCGAAGATGGTGACTTTGGGGATAGTTCATTCGAGAGTATGTATACTCAGTCGGCCTATCTGCCATATATTCCAGCTAACGGCGAAGATCCTAACGTTGATTGGGATAACTCAATCAGTTGGGATGAAATTAAAATGTTACTCGATAACGCCGGTATCGCCTATGGCGGTGACGAGGGCTATATCCTTGATCGCAATACTCACAACCAACCGTGGGTAACGGATATCGACTTAAGTATCCAGCAGGAAATTCCGGGCTTTATGGATGGGCACAAAGGAATTCTATACTTAACAATTGATAATTTTGCTAATCTACTGAACAGTGACTGGGGTGTTGAGCGCTATCTGACTTACCCGCAAGTTGCCCTGTATGACTTTGGTGGTTTAAGTGATGAAGGCAAGTACCAGATTGACTCAGTCTATAATGGCTACTATCCAAATAATTACAGCTCGGTTGATATGAGCAGCTCTTCGTGGAGCGCTAAATTAGGTGTTCGTTATACCTTCTAAAGCAAAAAACAAACTAAAACAAATAAAAGCCTCACAATTTTGTGGGGCTTTTTTTTTGGAGTACTTTCACTAAATTGTCATAAACAAGCTTTACCCTCTTCCTCGCATAAATACCCAAAACCAAAATCGGGAAGAACAAAACTATGTTTAACTCTACTTTCAAGCGTACAGCTGTTGCAGCTGCTATTGCTATGGGTCTTAGCGGTGCTGCTATGGCTCAGGAAACTTCATCCAGCCTGCGTGGTGTTGTTACCACTGAGTCCGGACAGGTTGTATCAAACGCGACTATCCAGTTGCGCGATGACCGTACTGGAACAACCAAAACCTTACGCTCAAACGAGCAAGGCACATTCTCTTCACGGGGCTTGCCGGTTGGTGGTCCGTACACTATCGTGGTGGAAGGTCCAAACGGCCGCACCCAGGTTGTAGAAGACGTTTACCTGACCTTAGGTGACTCACAAAATGTAAATGTTATGCTTCAGTCTCAGGAAGAGATGGAACGCTTAAGCGTTACTGGTTCTATGACCAGCAATGCGTTGTATGGTAGCAACAGTCCGGCTGCAAACTTTAATCTTCAGGATTTAGAAAACGCTCCGGCGAGTGACCGTGACTTGCGTGATGTTGTGTCGATTGATCCGCGCATCTATATCAATGAAACGAACTCTGGTGCTATTCAGTGTGGCGGCGCTAACCCTCGTTTTAACAGCTTGACCGTTGATGGCGTTCGTATGAATGATAACTTCGGCCTGAACAGCAGCGGTTATCCGACTGAACGCATGCCGTTCTCTTACGATGCCATTGAGCAGGTTGCGGTAGAGTTTGCACCATTTGATGTACAGTACGGTGGTTTCACTGCCTGTAATATCAACGCGGTTACCAAAACTGGCGACAACGAAATGTTCGGTGGTGTGTTCTATGACTACACCAACGATTCATTGCAAGGTGACGAGCTGGAAGGCGACAGTATTAACGTTGGTGACTTCAGCGAAAAACGTTATGGCTTCAACCTTGGTGGTGCGTTTATTGAAGACAAATTATTCTTCTTTACTGCGTACGAAAAACTGGAAGGTTCTGACACTTTTGATCGTGGTCCTGAAGGCTCAGGTGCGGCGACAGAAGTTGTTGGCGTAAGCCAGGCTGACGTTGAGCGTATCGCTGATATTGCACAGAATGTTTACGGATACAATCCTGGTGGTTTTCCGGCAAGCATGCCAGTCGAAGACGAAAAATTCCTTGCTAAGTTAGATTGGTATATTAATGATGCGCATCGTGCGTCATTAACTTACAACTATAACGACGGTTATTCTATTGCGGAGTCTGATGGTGATTCAGACGAGTTAGAGTTTTCTAACCACTTCTACGAGCGTGGCGCTAAGTTCACTTCTTATGTTGGTGAGTTATACTCTGACTGGAGTGATAACTTCTCGACTGAAGCACGTATTGGTTACTCTGAGTTAGATGCTCGTGTTAACCCGTTGGGCGGCACCGATTTCGGTGAAGTGCAGATTGGTGTTAATGACGCAACGGTTTACTTAGGTGCGGATGACTCTCGTCATGCGAACAAGCTGAAATACGATACGACCTTCTTCAAATTAAAAGGTACCTACTTAGCCGGTGATCACGTTATTTCTGCCGGTATCGAGCGCGAAGAATATGACGTGTTTAACCTGTTTGTTCAGGAAGCAGAGGGTGAGTACCGTTTCGGCTCTATTGATGACTTTGAAGCGGGTACACCGAGTACTGTAATTTATGAAAGCGCTGCCGGTACTAACAATCCGCAAGACGCAGCCGCTGAATTTGCTTACGCGGTAAATACTGCTTATGTTCAGGACGAATACTATTACGCTCCAATGGACATTACTTTCACTTATGGCTTGCGTTATGACTGGTATACCAGCGATGACTTGCCGGTGAATAACCCATTGAACCAGGAACTGTACGGCTTCTCTAACCAGCAAAACATGGATGGTCAGGACTTATTGCAACCCCGTTTTGGTTTCAACTGGTTTGTTAACCCGGACTTAGAAGTTCGCGGTGGTGTTGGCTTGTATTCTGGCGGTAACCCGAACGTGTGGATTTCTAATAACTACTCAAATAACGGTGTAACTCAGTACGAGGCTTCTCGCAGCTTTGCAGACGAGCCGTTATTTAATGTGCCGCACACTGGCGAAGGCCGTCCAATTTATGATGTTCCTCAAGAGCTGTTCGACGAGGTGGCTAACGCAAGTGGTCAGGGCCCAATTAATACTATGGACCCTAACTTCGAATTACCAAAAGAATGGAAATACGCTTTAGGTGCAACTTACACCTTGCCGGATAATTACATTCTGATGGCTGACTTCTTATATACTGATAAGAAAGATGCTGCAGTTATCTACAACATGGGTCTGGAGCAGGTTGATACGGCACCAGATGGTCGTCCAATTTTTGAAGAGTTGTCTACTGATGGACGTGACCAGGGCGATGACTTCCTGCTGACGAATGTTGATGGTGATTCAGGCTCACAGACGACTGTTTCACTGGCGTTGAGTAAGACTCATGACTTTGGTCTGGACTGGACCTTTGGTTATGCTTACAACAAAGCGGAAGACGTTAACCCAATGACCAGTTCAGTGTCGTTCTCTAACTACACGAATCTGGCAACAGCTAACGCTCAGAATCCTGGTGTTTCTACGTCTAACTACGAAATACCGCACCGCTTTACCTTTAAAGCGAACTACACTAAAGAGTTCTTTGATGGCTACGAAACTGTTGTGACCTTGTTTGGTACACGCAACAAAGGTCGTCCGTTCTCTTATACAATGAGCGATGGTCCTTTTGGCGACATAGCCTATCAGGGACGTAGCTTGCTTTACGTACCAACAGGTCTGGATGATCCAAACTTTGCCGTCGGTACAGACGGTGATGGTAACCCATTTGAAACAGGTGCTTTCTTCGACTTCCTTGAAGAGTCTGGTTTGAGCAAATACGCGGGCGGCATAGCACCACGTAACGAGTTCAACAGCAAATGGTGGACTAAAGTGGACTTGCGTGTTGAGCAGGAATTACCAGGCTTTATGGACGGACACAAAGCATCTGCCTTCTTCGTTATTGAAAACTTAGGTAATATGCTGAACGACGACTGGGGCGTGCTGTATGAAGCTCGATTCCCACGCGCCATCAATATTGCTGACGTTGAAATTAATGACGCGGGTCAGTACCAGTTCAACAATTTCCGCGACGTATCAAACGTTCAGTCACGCCAGGGTGAACCTTCACTATGGTCTGTGCGCATAGGCGTAGAATACAAGTTCTAACGGACGTAACCTGACGTTTACGTCAGGAACGATATCCCACCTGACATAAATGTCAGGCTACGGGGTGGCATTTCAGATTACGGAATGTCAGGTTATGAGTTAGTGTTATGAATAAACCGCCGCTGGTATTGCCCGCGGCGGTTTATTGTTTTAACCTCCCAGTATCAGACATTTACAAACGCACCCTAATGGAACTGAGCTGGACCAGTCTTTTACCTTCCTTATTGGCAATTGTATTTGCCATAGTTACCCGAAAAGTTCTGCTGGCGCTTATTGGCGGTATTATTCTGGCCAATATACTGCTGTTCTGGCCTGCTCCTGACAATATTGCTTACGGCACTTTAAACAGCACCTGGGACACCCTTATCGACCCCAGTAATATGCTGGTGTGGTTTTTTACTCTGGGTATTGGTGCGTTGTTTGGCGTGCTGGAAAATGGCGGTACGTTTAAAGAGTTTGTGCTGAAGCTGGAAAAAAAGCAGTGGATAGAAAACAAGCGCCGGGCACGGTTAATGACCTGGATACTGGGCGTCGTGGTCTTTATTGAATCGAACGTGACCATTATGATTTCCGGCACCACTTCGCGGCCTATTTATGACCGCCTGGGCATTGCCCGCGAAAAGCTCGCTTACATTGTTGACTCTACCTGTGCTGCTATTTGTATTTTAATTCCGCTGAATGCCTGGGGGGCGTTTAATTTAACGCTCATTACGAACCAGGGCGTTGAGCAACCATTGCTGGTGTTTATTCAGTCTATTGCCTTTAACTTCTATGCCATTTTTGCGGTATTGCTGGCGCTTTTTGTGGCGCTGTTCGACTGGAACATTGGGCCGATGAAAGCCTTTGAAAAGAATGCTGTGCCCGATCAGGTTTCCAAAAATACCTGGGGCGATGGCCCGGATGATGAGGCCAGTTTTGGTAAGGGTACGGCGGTAGTCATGACCAGCCTGATTTCGCTGGTGGTGATGGTTCCGGTTATGCTGCTGGCTACCGGGAACGGCGTATTGGTTGACGGCAACGGCACTTTAAGTGTGTTTGTCGCTATTTATGTGGCGCTGGGCATTGCCGTAGCCGGAACTCTGATGACACAGCCGGCAGGCTTGGTCGATGTTGGTAAGTACCTGCTAAAAGGTGCCTGGAATATTCTGCCGTTGGCGGTCATTTTGTGGTTGTCTATTGCGCTGGGAGGCTTAACCCGCGACTTAGGTACGGGAGAGTTTTTGGCCGCTGCTCTGGATGGTTCGGTGGCATTGTGGATGCTGTTACCGCTGATATTTGTGCTGTCGGCTATTACCGGTTTTTCTATCGGCTCCAGTTGGGGAACCTTTGCCATTATGCTGCCTCTGGCGATACCGCTGGCAATGACGTTAGGTTTGCCGGCCGCGCCATTTATAGCGGCGGCAATTTCCGGTGGCATATTCGGTGACCATGCGTCGCCTATTTCTGATACCACTATTATTGCTTCTATGGCGTCGGGAGTTGAGCACATAGACCATGTGCGTACGCAGTTGCCTTATGCCTTATTAGCAGGGCTTGCAGCGACTGTGGCTTACGCCATAACGGGTATGCTTATTTAGCGTTAGCTTTGGCGGATTTGCGGCGGGCGCGAAAGAAACGACGTAAAATGTCGCCGCATTCTTCTGCTAAAACACCGCTTTCTACATCGACTTTATGGTTCATGGAGGCGTGGTTAATAACCTCAATGGCAGTGCCGGTGGCTCCTGTCCGCGGGTCGGTTGCGCCGAACACCAGGCGTTTGACTCGTGCATGAGTGATTAAACCGGCACACATGGCACAGGGTTCAAGGGTGACGTACAGGGTGGCATTGACCAACCGATAGTTATCGATAGCCTGACCGGCAGAACGAATAGCTTGTGCTTCGGCATGGGCGGAAGGGTCGGACAAAGAAATAACCTGATTGTAACCTTCGCCAACAATTTTATCGTCCATGACCAATACCGCGCCAACGGGCACTTCGTCTGCGTTTTGTGCCTGTTCAGCAAGTTCTAAGGCTCGCTGCATGTAGATTTCATCGGTTGTCATGAGGGCGATTTTAGCGCAGGATATTACCCAGTACCAGAATAACAATCCGCACTTATGCAGGAGAGAACAATGAAAAAGCTCATTATTAGCTTAATGCTGGCCAGTAGCTTTGGCTATAGCGCTCAGGCTGCTGCTCAGCAGTCACCGGTAAAAGTCAGCAGTGACTTAGAAGCTCAGGTCATTGAATGGCGTCGTCATATTCATGCCAACCCTGAACTGAGTAACCGCGAATTTGAAACCGCAAAAATGGTGGCTGAGCATTTGCGCTCTCTGGGCATGGAAGTGGAAACCGGTGTCGCGCATACCGGTGTTGTAGGCATGCTAAAAGGCGGTAAGCCGGGCCCAACCATCGCGTTACGTGCGGATATGGACGCATTGCCTGTTACTGAACAGACAGATGTGCCTTTTAAGTCGACGGTAAAATCAGAGTATCGTGGTAAAGAAGTGGGGGTAATGCACGCCTGCGGACACGATAATCACGTTGCTATGTTAATGGGGGCGGCGGAAAAGCTAGCCGAAATGAAGGATGAACTTGCCGGGAACGTTATGTTTATCTTCCAGCCAGCTGAAGAAGGCGCGCCTGAAGGCGAAGAGGGCGGCGCTGAGTTAATGCTGGAAGAAGGCTTGTTTGCTGAGAATAAGCCAGAAAAAGTCTTTGGTATTCATGTCTGGGCAGGTTTCCCTACAGGTCATGTGGGCTATCGTAAAGGCCCGCTGATGGCGTCTTCGGATCAGTTCGAAATTAAAGTAAAAGGTAAGCAAGCGCACGGTTCTACGCCATGGGCTGGTGTTGACCCTATCGTGACCTCAGCACAAATTATTAATAACGCACAGACCATTATCAGCCGTCAGACGAATATCACCAAAGCCCCGGCTGTTTTGTCTTTTGGCATTGTGGAAGGTGGTGTGCGTAATAACATTATTCCGGACGAAGTGACCTTAATTGGCACCATCCGCAATTTTGATATGGATATTCGTTCGGATATTCACGCTAAATTGAAGCACACAGCCGAGAAAACAGCCGAGGCGAATGGTGCAGAAGCCCACGTGCATGTCGATTTAGGCTACCCGGTAACCAGTAATGATGCAGACTTGATTGACGAAATGCTGCCGGTAACAAGAGCGGTAGCTGGCGCCGATAAAGTACAGGAAGTGCCTTTAGTGACCGGAGCTGAAGACTTCTCGTATTATGCGCTGGAAGTACCCGGAATGTTTGTCTTTTTAGGGGTTACCCCACCGGAGCGCGATATGTCAGAAGAACCGAGTAACCACTCGCCGCATTTTTACGCTGACGAAGACGCACTGAAAACCGGTACTGAACTCTATGTGAATTGGGCTTTGGAATCTCTCTAATATGCCGAAGTCTGCAGTATCGCTGTTTGCTATTTTACTGCTGGTCGCTAGTGTAATAACGGCCTGCAGTCCTCAAACCCGCCCCGATGCCATGTCCGTAGTTCAGGAACGTCAGGTATTGCGGGTGGGAACTTTGATAAACCCAACAAGTTATTATTTTGACCATGACCGCGAGCAGGGTTTCGAGTACGACTTGGCGAAACGTTTTGCTGATCGCTTAGGCGTGGAGCTGGAGATGGTGCCGCGCTTTGACGTGAACGACTTGTTTACCATGCTGCGGCGCGGCGAGGTTGATATTGTTGCGGCAGGTCTGGACCGGACATCGACGCGCGCTCAGCTATTCCGCTTTAGTCCGCCTTACGACATTATTAGCCAGAAGGTGGTTTTCAAGCAGGGTTCGCGTCAACGTCCACGAGACTTGCAGCAGATTACCGACGGTGAAATTGTGGTGGTGGAAGGCAGTTCTCACCATGAGTTTTTAAAAAGCCTGGGTGACAGTATTCCGACACTAAAGTGGCGCGAGACCCGCGATCACGATGCGGTCGAGCTGTTGCAAATGGTGATTAGCGGCGAGGTTGATTACACCATTACCGATAGCACGGCGTTAGATATTCAGCGGCGGTTTCATCCCGACTTAAGTGTGGCTTTTACGGTAAAGCATGATCAGGATATTGCCTGGGCTTTACCGCAGGGCACGGACGACTCGTTATTTTCCGCGGTTATTGAGTATTTTGGTGAAATTCGCTCTAGTGGGCGTTTAGCTCATATTAAAGAGCAGCACTTTGGTCACGTAAAACAATTTAATTATGTAACGACCAGTTTGTTTATAGAAGCGGTAGAGCGTGTCCTGCCTGTTTATATAGAAACTTTTAAAGAGCATTCAGGGTCGCTTGACTGGCGTTTGCTGGCTGCTATTTCTTATCAGGAATCGTTGTGGAACCCGCGGGCAGTTTCTCCTACTGGGGTGCGCGGCATGATGATGCTGACGTTGCCTACAGCCAAAGCTATGGGGGTTAAGAGCCGCTTGAATGCCGAACAAAGTATTCGTGGCGGTGCGCGTTATCTGGAGCGTATGCTAAATAGGGTGCCTGCAAGAATTCCGCAACCGGACAGAACCTGGTTTGCGTTAGCTGCGTATAATATAGGATTCGGTCATTTAGAAGATGCGCGGATTTTAACTGAACACCAGGGTGGGAACCCGGACCGCTGGGTGGACGTGAAAAAACGTCTGCCACTGCTGAGACAAAAGCAGTTTTACCGCCACACTCGCTATGGTTTCGCACGAGGCGATGAACCAGTGACCTATGTCGGTAACATTCGCCGTTTTTACGACACATTGAAATATTTAGATGAACAAGGACGGCTGTAGCCTGTTCCGTACGACGTAGCCTGACATTTATGTCAGGTGGGGTATCGCTCCTGACGTGAACGTCAGCCTACGATATCCGGTAAGGGTTCCGTGAATGTAGCCTGACATTTATGTCAGGTGAGATGCCGTTCCTGACGTAAACGTCAGGCTACTGAAACTGCAGTTCTTTGTAGCTGAAATTGGCTTTGACTTCTTTTTGCATCCATTCCAGCATAACGAAGCAGCGCGATTCGCCGTCCAGCTTCACAATTTTAGCAAGGAATCCACGGAAAGGGCCTTGCTGAATTTCGACCGTGTCGCCTATTTGAGGCGCCTGTTCATCGGTCAGTTGATCAACCCCTCGCATTTGGTCAATCCAGCTTTGTGGGACCTTCGGAATGTTGTCGCCAAAACGCAGAACACCCGCAACACCATAAGTGCTGCGCAGTTTGTAAAACTGCTCAATAATGTCATCGGGCTTAACGAACACATAGCCCGGGAACATACGCTCAACGACTGAGGTACGCACACCCCGACGAACCTTTTTTACAGTTAACTCGGGCGCGAAAACACCAAATCCCTGATTCTCCAGATTCAGTATGGCGCGTTCTTCCTGCTTAGGCTTGGTTCGTACTATGTACCAAACGTCAGATTCGAGTTCATTCATAACAGGTCCTTTTGTGCGTCGGCCGCCGATCTTTCCACATTAGCCTAAGTTACGCAAATTAGGCTGGTAAGCGAACATAAAGTCGTTGCAAAAAACCGGCATGACACGGTAAGCTGATTAAGCATTTCAAAGCAATAAAGGCCTAAGTCTATGCAAGCCAACCGCCTCAGACGTGAAAACAACTCCCGACGTCGCGCCGTTATTCGTAAGCGCAAACAACGCATCATTGAGCGCCGCGAAAAGTGGTTTCGCATAGTGAATCGCGAAGGTACCCCGAAAATCGAGTAGCCTGACGTTTACGTTAGGAGCGATATCTCACCTGACATAAATGTCAGGCTACAAACCCCCAGGTTCGATATTGTACCTGACATGAATGTCAGGCTACTGTATAATCTGCCAGCAAAAATCGCCCAGCTTTGGAGACCTTGCTTGTGGAAATCTACCGCGGTGCACCTGCCTTATCAGCCTTCAAAACAACGAAGCAACTTGAACAACTGAAACAGGCAGGAATTCCTGTCAAAGAGCTTTATGCCGAGTATCAGCACTTTGTTGACTTGCATAATGAACTTAGCGACGAACACCGTTCGGTATTGCTGCAACTACTGAAGTACGGCCCCGAAATGCCGGCGCACGAGCCACAAGGTGCTCTGGTACTGGTAACCCCTCGCATTGGAACAATTTCCCCCTGGGCCTCTAAAGCAACTGACATTGCCCACAATTGTGGCTTGAAAAGCATTCATCGTGTTGAGCGTGGTGTGGCTTTTTATCTGCAGGGTGACTTGTCGGCAGAAGAACTGAAGCAGGCTGCGCTACTATTGCATGATCGTATGACCGAAAGTGTGTTGTACGACATGAACGACGCGCAGCAGCTATTCCGCTCACAGGAACCGCAGCCATTGTCTTCGGTAGATATTCTCGCTGGCGGCCGTGAAGCACTGGCACAGGCAAATATCAGCTTAGGTCTGGCACTGGCCGACGACGAAATTGATTATCTGGTAGAGAATTTCCGCAAACTGGACCGTAACCCGAATGACATTGAGCTTTATATGTTTGCCCAGGCAAACTCTGAGCACTGTCGTCATAAAATTTTTAACGCCGACTGGACCATAGACGGCGCGGAACAGCCTAAGTCGCTGTTCAAAATGATTAAAAACACCTTTGAAACCACACCGGACTACGTGTTGTCGGCTTACAAAGACAATGCCGCCGTTATGGAAGGCCATGAAGCCGGGCGTTTCTACCCACAACCGGACAGCATGAGCTATGGCTACAGCCACGAGCCGGTGCATATCTTAATGAAGGTGGAAACGCATAACCACCCAACGGCTATTTCTCCTTACCCGGGTGCGGCAACCGGCTCGGGCGGTGAAATTCGCGACGAAGGCGCTACCGGTGTTGGTTCTAAACCTAAAGCTGGTTTGGTGGGTTTCAGCGTTTCTAACCTGAACATTCCAGGTTTTAAGCAACCATGGGAAGAGAACTACGGCAAACCAGCGCGTATTGTTTCGGCGCTGGATATTATGCTGGAAGGCCCATTAGGCGGCGCAGCCTTTAATAATGAATTTGGTCGCCCGGCGCTGACCGGCTATTTCCGTACTTACGAGCAAACAGTCGACAGCCACAATGGACGCGAGACCCGTGGTTACCATAAGCCAATTATGATTGCCGGTGGTTTAGGCAATATTCGTGAAGCTCACGTACAAAAAGGTGATATTCCGGTTGGTGCTAAGCTGGTTGTACTAGGTGGTCCGGCAATGAACATTGGCTTAGGTGGCGGCGCAGCATCTTCTATGGCGTCGGGCGAGTCGACCGAAGATTTAGATTTTGCTTCAGTGCAACGTGAAAACCCGGAAATGGAACGCCGTTGTCAGGAAGTGATTGACCGCTGCTGGCAGCTAGGGGCCGATAACCCTATTGCCTTTATTCACGACGTGGGCGCTGGTGGTTTGTCGAATGCCATGCCCGAGCTGGTGAGTGATGGTGGTCGTGGTGGCCGCTTTGAATTGCGCGAGATACCAAACGATGAACCCGGCATGACACCGCTGGAAATTTGGTGCAACGAGTCGCAGGAACGCTACGTTATTGCCATTGCTCCGGAGAACATGGCGCGTTTTGAAGCCTTGTGTGAGCGCGAGCGAGCAGAGTACGCCGTTATTGGTGAAGCGACTGAAGAGCTGACTATTTTACTGAACGATGCCAAGTTCTCGAATCAGCCCATTGATTTATCACTGGACGTACTGCTAGGCAAACCGCCGAAGATGCACCGCGACGTGGCCCGCTTGCAGGCCGAAGGTACGCCATTGCATCTGGAAGCGGCTGATTTGAATGACGCGGCTGATCGCTTATTGCGCTTACCGGCTATTGCTGAGAAAACCTTCTTAATTACCATTGGTGACCGCAGTGTTACTGGCCTGGTTGCCCGTGACCAAATGGTTGGCCCGTGGCAGATACCGGTGGCTGACGTTGCGGTAACTGCGGCCAGCTATGACAGCTACCATGGCGAAGCTATGGCCATGGGCGAGCGTACGCCGCTGGCATTACTGAACTTTGGTGCTTCGGCCCGCATGGCAGTAGCAGAGTCTTTGACTAATATTGCCGCTGCGGACATTGGCGACTTAAAACGCATTAAATTATCCGCCAACTGGATGTGCGCAGCTGGTCATCCGGGTGAAGACGCAGGTTTGTATGAGGCCGTTAAAGCCGTCGGTGAAGAGCTGTGTCCTGAACTGGGTATTACTATTCCGGTAGGTAAAGATTCGATGTCGATGAAAACTCAGTGGCAGGAAGACGGCGAAGACAAAGCTGTGACCGCGCCAATGAGTCTGGTTATTACGGCGTTTGGCCGGGTGAATGATATTCGCTCTACATTGACACCGCAGTTGCGTACCGACAAAGGTCAGTCGCATCTGGTACTGATTGATTTAGGTAAAGGCCAGAACCGTTTAGGCGGCTCTGCACTGGCGCAGGTGTACCAGCAACTGGGGCAACATACGCCAGACCTGGACGACACTGAAGCTTTTAAAGCTTTCTTTAACACCACGCAGCAGTTGGTAACCGAAGGTCGTTTACTGGCGTATCACGACCGCTCGGACGGTGGTTTATTCACTACTGTTGCGGAAATGGCCTTTGCCGGTAACTGTGGTGCGAAAGTAGCGCTGGACGAATTAGGCGAGGATAACTTAGCGACTCTGTTCAACGAAGAGCTGGGTGCTGTTATTCAGGTTAGTGACGAGCAGTACCAAAAAGTCATGGACGCCTATAAAACCGCTGGTTTGGGCGACTGTGTGAAACGCATTGGTGAGCCAACGCATGAAGATGCCATTGTCTTTACCCGTGACGAACAGAATGTATTAGCCCAGAGCCGTACGCACTGGCGTACGGTATGGGCAGAAACGACGCACCACATGCAGCGTCTGCGTGACAACCCAGTGTGTGCTGACGAAGAATTCCGTCTGAAACAACGTGCCGATAACCCGGGTTTACTGGCCGACTTAACTTTTGATCCTTCTGAGGATATTGCTGCGCCTTATATTGCTAAGGGCGTTGCGCCGAAAGTGGCGATTCTGCGTGAGCAGGGCGTGAACTCGCATTACGAAATGGCCGCGGCGTTTGACCGTGCCGGTTTTGAAGCGGTTGATGTTCACATGAGCGACATTCTGGCTGGTCGTGTGTCGTTAGAAGATATGCAGGCACTGGCTGCTTGTGGTGGCTTCTCGTATGGCGACGTATTAGGTGCCGGTGAGGGCTGGGCTAAATCTATTTTATTTAACGACCGTGCGCGTGAGCAGTTTGAAGCTTTCTTTAAGCGTAACGATACACTGGCACTGGGTGTGTGTAACGGCTGTCAGATGTTGTCGACTCTGAAGCAGTTAATTCCGGGAACTGAGCATTGGCCTCGTTTTGTGACTAACCGCAGCGAGCGTTTTGAAGCGCGCTTTAGTCTGGTGGAAGTGCAGGAATCTAAGTCGATTTTCTTAGGTGACATGGCGGGTTCGCGTATGCCAATTGCGGTGTCTCATGGTGAAGGCCGTGCGGAGTTTGCTAACCCTCAGCAGCAGTCTCAGCTGGAGCAAAGTGGCCAGGTTCCACTGCGATACATTGATAACTGGGGCGAAGTAGCTGAGCAGTATCCGGCCAACCCGAATGGTTCACCGAAAGGTATTACTGCGGTAACCAGTGACGATGGTCGTGTGACCGCAATGATGCCACACCCTGAACGCGTGTTCCGTACCGTAGCCAATAGCTGGCACCCGGATGAATGGGGCGAAGACAGCCCGTGGATGCGCATGTTCCGCAACGCCCGTAAGCACCTCGGGTAACGCGCCCGGCGCAAACCGCAATTCGGCTAACCGGCTGGGTTGCGGGA
>NZ_DF266789.1:135888-157833 GCF_000320945.2 Idiomarina sp. 28-8 | reverse complement strand
GTTTACGTCAGGAACGATATCCCACCTGACATAAATGTCAGGCTACTGCTTACGGAGACGCTACGAGTTCATCCCTGAAGGCTAGACGAAGGCCATCCATGGCCTTCGACACTCCTACAGCAGAAAGCCCACGGGTTTGATGCCTCTTGCAGCTCGCGCCGCACACCTCATCAATAGTCCCTGCAACCGTTGGGCGCTCGCTATCCTGCTATCCAGGATATCTCGCCTGATATGAAAATCAGATAAGGAATAGCGCTAGCTCAAGGGGTCTGCTACAATAGTAACAATTAATACTTAAAATACGCTTAAATTGTTACTATTATGACGCTTAACCTAAACACGGCATACGATACTCAGCTTGATCTTAAAGAGCATATTAAGCAGCTGCGAAAAGCGCAAAAGCTGTCGGTTGAAGCTTTGTCTGCAAAATCAGGTGTGCCCTATGGGACCGTTCGTAAGTTTGAGCGCACAGGAAACATCTCTTTGCGTCAGTTTTTAATGCTGGTCGAAGCTCTGGGTGAACTCAACCAACTCAGGGAATTTCTGGAGCAGGAAAAAGCCCCTAAAACCATAGATGAGGTTTTGAAAAATGCTTGATACGCCTCTTCAGGTAATACGCACTTTGTCGGATGGTAAGCGGGTTGGTGTTGGCACTCTGGCTGAAAATAAATCGGGCGTTTACTTTCAGTACCACGACGACTATTTAAACCAACACAAAACCTCCTTGTCACCTTTCAATCTAAAAGCGATAACTGAGCTTCAAAAAGCCCCACGACAACCTCATTATGGCTTACACGGTGTGTTTGCGGATAGCCTGCCTGACGGTTGGGGGCTTTATCTGATGGACAGAGTGTTTCGAGTAAATGGCTATAACCCACAGAGAATATCCGCATTGGAGCGTCTGGCTGTTATTAGTTCGGATTGTTTGGGGGCGCTTTCCTATGAGCCGAAAACTCCCTTAAGGGAAGGTAACAGTGAAGATATTGCCTTACGGAAACTGGGTCAGGAAGCGATAAAAGAGTTTGAAGGTACTGAAACGGATCTTATTGAGCACCTACAGGCGGCCGGGGGCTCTGGTGGTGCGCGCCCGAAATTAAATGCGACCTTACTGAGCAATGGCCAGTACTCGACTGATCCGAACGCAACAGGGCAAAAGCTGATTGTGAAACTGACGTCGGAACGTTTTTTACTAAAGCACGAAGAAAGCCTGGTTGAGTACTTATATTTAACTATGGCTAAAAACGTTGGAATTCAGGTGCCTGAGTTTGAGCTTATCGACGCGGGTAACGGTCAGTTTTGGTTGCAGCAGACGCGGTTTGATTGCTCTGAAAACGGTCGCTACCACATGCTGTCAGCCTCAGGTCTACTTGATGCTTCCTTCCGGGAGCCTTCATTGGATTACGTGGACTTAATTAAGGCTACGCGACTTATGTGCGGCGTTGATGAAGCGCAAAAACTGGTTAAGCGGGCATTATTTAATTATATGACTGTGAATGAGGATGATCACTCGAAGAATTTTAGTTTCCTCGCCAATGATAAGGACGAATGGCGGTTATCGCCGTGTTACGACATTGTTTATAGTCCGTCTTCTTATGGCGAACATATGACAGCATTTAACGGTAACGGAGCTTGTCCGGATAAAACCGCGTTAGAGCAGATGGCCGGGCAGGCTGGTTTTGCAAACAGCAAGCCGCTTTACCATATGCTGGATGAAATTTATCAACAAATCCGAAACTTCAAAACCGAAGCTAAAGCTCTAGGGGTTTCTGTTGGCCTCATTAAAACTATCGAAAATGATATTGCTGTGCGGGCGCGTAATGTACGTCTAAATGTGTAGACTGACGTTCACGCCAGAAATGATATCCTACAGCACCACCGTATTTTTATGTGGTGGGTTGGCTGTTAAGGTTTTGCGCAGGTCTTTTTCGTTACTGGGTTTTAAGTGGGTTACCCAAAGCTCAGCGGGTTGCTGTTCCAGGCTATTCAGGGCGCTTTGCAGCAGAGTCGGGGTCATGTGCTTGGTTTTTTCTGCAACATGCAGTAACTCGTCGGGAAAGGCGCATTCCAGCATTAGGGTGTCGATGTCGCCTAAGCGGTTAAGCTGTTCGGTCAGTTGCTTACCGGCAATGGTATCGGCGGCAAAAACAAAGTGTTTGCCCTGACTTTTTACGCTGTAACCCACTGTCGGTACGCTGTGCTCTACAGCAAAAGCTTTAATTTCCATACCTTCAAGCTCTATACACTCACCCGGGTGGATCTCTTTAAATTTTAGTATCGGCTCAGGGCCTTCGGTCATGCTGCTGAGCTCAGGCCAAATATCGCCGTTAAAAATATTATTTTGCAGCTTTTCCAGAGTGTGAGCCTGTGCGTAAACCGTAACGGGTAAGTGCTCACTTCCGTATTGATTGCTTAAAAATGTGGGCAAGGCGGCAATGTGGTCCATATGCGAGTGGGTCAGAAATACATGCCTAACCTGGTGCATTTGCGCGAGACTGAGTTGATTCAGACCGGTGCCGGCGTCAATCAGAATGTTATGATTGAGCTGGATGCAGGTAGAGCCGCCTTTATTGTCGCCACTGAGTCCGCCGCTGCAGCCAAGCACTTGAATATTCACAATCTGTTCCCATCTTGGTTTACACTGTAGTGAAAGATTATCACATTAATACAGCCGAGGAGGCTACATGGAAAACACACCGACGAAAAGCTCTCCTGTTATGCCGCAGTTAATTATTCTGACCTTATTTTGGGTTGGTCTGCAATTGGTTGCCACCTGGGTAAAAGACGACTTTTCTCATGTAAGCCAGTATATAAGCGAAATTAACGCGACCGGCAGCACTGCCGCTGGCGCTTTTGGCTGGGTCGGTTTCATTCCGCTGGCGATGGTTTCTTTCGGTGTGCTACTAACTGCGCGTCCGCATTTACGCGTTAAAGGCATTAGCCATATTGGCTGGAGCCTTCTATTTTTCTACCCTGTGGCTTACCTCGGTGCGGCACTGGCACCTTGTGATTTAGGCTGCCCGACAGATGGTTCCAGTTCTCAGGCATTACACAATATTATTAGCATGGTCAGTTACTTCGGTTTTGCGTTAGGTACGCTTTTACTGACTTTTACGCCGAAAACCACCTGGCCGGTGCGTTGTGCTTTTGTTCTTCTGTCGGTGATTATCGCCTTAGGTTTTGTGCTAATGATTAACCCCGAATTGACTGAAGTACGCGGCGCGATACAACGTTATATTGGCGTGGCACAACTGGTGGTGTTCTGGCTGCTGTTGTGGCTTAAACCGGCAGAAGCCGACGGAGGCAGTAATGAGTAAATCTGTTCGTTTAAGTGTGGAAGGCATGAGCTGTGGTTCGTGCGCCAGTCGTGTCGACAAGGCCTTAAATGGCTTAGACGGCGTTGAAGATGCTTCGGTTAACCTGGCGTCGGACAGTGCGGAAGTGACTTATTCTGAAAAGCTTTCGGTGGATGACTTAGTTCAGGCGGTGAAAACTGCGGGCTACGATGCCCATGAAGTGATCGACCGCGACAAGCAAATGCGTGAGCAGCGTGAGCAACAGGCAAAGGAAATGCGTACGTTAAAAGGCCAGTTATGGCTTTCGACTTTGCTGACGTTGCCGGTGTTTATACTGGCCATGGGCAACCATATGGTGCCGGTATTTTCCGAGTGGGTACATAACTCACTCGGCTTACAAATCAGCTGGTGGATACAGTTAGTACTTACTACGGTGGTATTGGCGGTTCCCGGCGCGCGTTTTTATAAACTGGGTATTCCTGCGTTATTCAGGGGCGCACCGGATATGAACTCATTGGTGGCACTGGGCGCAACGGCGGCCTGGGGCTATTCTGTCGTGGCAACGGTTTTCCCAACCTGGTTACCGAGCGAGTCAGTGAACGTTTACTTTGAGGCCTCGGCGGTTATTGTCACCCTGATTCTGGCCGGACGTTTTATGGAAGCACGGGCTAAAAGCCACACCTCTGATGCTATTCAGCGGCTGATGAGCCTGCAAAGCAAGACGGCGCGGGTAGTGCGCGACGGCGAAGTGACGGAAGTTGATATTGCGGAGCTGGGCAAGGGCGATGAAATTGAAGTGCGCCCGGGTGAGCGTATTGCTTTGGATGGCGAAGTATCTTCCGGTGACAGTTATGTCAATGAGGCCATGATAACCGGCGAAGCCGAGCCAGTGCATAAGCAGAAAGAAGACAAAGTTGTTGGCGGAACGCTGAATGAAAAAGGCACTTTGCGTTTTAAAGTAACGGCTACCGGCGAGGGAACCGTGCTGGCGCAGATCATCCGTATGGTCGAGCAGGCGCAGGGCAGTAAGTTACCGATTCAGGACACGGTGAACCGTATTACCTTGTGGTTTGTACCTGCAGTCATGCTGGTGGCTTTGTTGACTTTTGCGGTGTGGTATTTTGCTGCCAGTGAGTCAGCACTCACTTTTGCGTTGGTTAATGCAGTCGCCGTTTTGATTATTGCCTGCCCTTGTGCCATGGGGCTGGCGACACCGACCTCAATTATGGTGGGTACCGGCCGAGGTGCGGAAATGGGCGTGTTATTCCGTCAAGGCAGTGCTTTGCAGGCGTTACAACAATCCAAAGGCGTTATTTTTGATAAAACAGGTACACTGACCGAAGGCAAACCGACTATTACAGAGTGGATTACCCTAAGCGAGTTTGGCGAAAAAGAGGTGCTGACCTTGGCAGCCTCGGTTGAAGCTAAGTCAGAACATCCCACCGCAGAAGCTTTGGTCAACTATGCCAAAGACCAGGACATTAAAGTCAGCGAGCCGGATACCTTTGAGGCCATTTCAGGTTTGGGTGTCACGGGAAAAGTAGATGGTAAAACGCTTTACATTGGCACCAGCGAGCTGATGCAGGACAACGACATTGCGCTGGATGCTGAGCCTGCGGATGCTAAAACATGGTCAGAGAGTGGACGCACCCCGATTTATGTCGCAATAGACGGTAAGCTGGCGGCCGTATTTACCCAGGACGACCCGATAAAAGCCAGTGCCAAAGAATTGATTAAACGCTTACACGCCGATGGTCTGAAAACCGCCATGGTAACCGGTGACGCTGAGTCTACCGCAAAACGTATTGCCAAAGAGCTGGGAATTGACGAAGTGGTCGCCAATGTAAAACCCGATGGCAAAGTGGATGCCGTTAAGCGCCTGAAAAAACAATGGGGGCAGGTCATATTTGTAGGTGACGGTATAAACGACGCACCGGCACTGGCCTCTGCAGACGTAGGTTTTGCTATTGGCACTGGTACGGATGTGGCCATTGAATCGGCCGATGTGGTGCTGATGTCGGACAACCTGACTGTTGTGCAACAGGCCTTTGCGTTGTCTGAAGCCACCATGCGCAACATTCGCCAGAATTTATTCTGGGCTTTTGCTTATAATACCGCGCTAATTCCTGTTGCCGCAGGCGTACTGTATCCGTTTTTCGGTATTCTGCTGTCGCCAATGCTGGCCGCGGGTGCCATGGCATTGTCCAGTGTGTTCGTGATAACTAACGCGCTGCGCCTTAAAACTGTAAATTTGGAAAAGTAAACTGCAAGGAATAGACGGGCATGAAAGTCGGAGTTTTTGATAGCGGTGTCGGTGGTTTAACTGTGGCGCGGTCACTACAACAAAGTGGTTGTTTCAGCGAGCTTCTGTATTACGGAGACACAGCCCGGGTGCCTTACGGTAGCAAGGACAGCAATACCGTTACGCGCTATGCGCTGGAGGCGGTAGAGTTTTTTAACGGCGCCGATGTGGATTGTCTGGTCGTGGCCTGTAACACGGTGAGTGTAACTGCGCTGGAGCAAATGCAGAAATTTTCCAATAAACCGGTGTACGGCGTGCTGGAACCCGGTGTCATGGCGTTGGAACAACTGCAGGGCATTGATACCAGCGCCCGGGTGTTAGTTATAGCCACTCGCTCGACGATAAACTCCGGCGCTTATCAGCAGCAGATACAGGCGTTGGGCTACAACCAGGTGAACGCCATGCCCACGCCACTGTTTGTACCTATCGTTGAAGAAGAGCTCTACGACGGCCCGATACTGCAGGAAACCTTCAGGCATTATTTCAGCAAGCTTGAAAAACCCGATGTGGTGTTGCTGGGTTGTACCCATTTCCCATTGATTGCCGAGAGCATTTCTGCGTATTTCAACGGTGCCAAAACCATTCATTCCGGCGAAGCCATGCTGGCCTGGCTAAAACAACATCTGGACTTAAGCGCCCAGTTTGATGCCACGCCATTGCACATTATCGCCACCGAAAATGTCGACGCCGTCAAACGCACCGCCACCCGCTGGGGCCTGAAGCTTTAACCTGGACCCACGTAGCCTGACATTTATGTCAGGTGAGATATCGAGGACAACGCGAGTGCTGAGGTTATCAGTGGGGCTTTGGAGGACGCCCGCGAGTACGTCCCTGTAGGGCTTGAGCAGCACCATCCATGGCGCTGCACACCTCCAAAGCATCACTGGTAACCGTTGAAGCACTCGCTATTCTACGTTTCTTATAATGCAATAGCATCAGGCTACACCTCTTACTCCTTTAATTCTTATGCCTCTTTAATCCTTCTCTTATTTTTTCCTCTTTAAATGCGGCTATTATCAATGAATAAAAGCATCAATTTCCCAGAGTGGGAATTTTATTGACAAACTTTAAACTTTTCCCATAATGGGAAATGCGTATGGGGATAAGCACGTTCATGAGAATTGTATCAAGGGCTACTCTTCGCGAGTTTTATAGCTAACAATAGGGTTGTGTTTAATATTCATGGAAACAAGTACCGACTTATTGTCGCGGTGAAGTACGAGTTCTCGATGATTTACATTCGCTTCGTTGGCACGCACGAGCAATACGATGCAATTAATGCAGAAACAGTTTAGAGGTGAGGGTATGAATATAAAGCCCATAAAAACAGCTGAGGATCATCAGCGTGCACTGGCTCGTATTAATGAGCTTTGGGATGCTGAACCCAACACAGAAGCGGCTGATGAACTTGATATTCTGGTGACTTTGGTCGAAGCGTATGAAGAAGCGAAGTATAAAATCGATGCGCCCGATCCTGTGGAAGCGATTAAATTCAGAATGGATCAGGAGGGTCTGAAAGATTCTGACTTGGTGCCATTTTTAGGTCAGAGGAGTCGGGTTAGTGAGGTTTTAAATCGGAAACGGCGTTTAACGCTGCCTATGATTCGACGACTCCATAGCGGCTTACATATACCTCTGGAATGCCTGGTTATGGATTACGAACTAGATCGAACTGAAGCTTGATGAGCGGTTGTTAAGGCGCATGTAAGCGTTACGGGTGTTGAAGGGCTTTATGTCAGAGTGTCGAAGGCCATGGATGGCCTTCGTCAAGCGTTCATGGATGAACTTGCAGCGTCTCTGGCATAAAGCCCTTCAACGCTCCAGCGAAACATGCGCCTTAACAGCCGCTTCCTCCCAAGCCCAGCGAAACATGTGAATCGCAGCCGCGTTTTGCTATGATATTCGTATTACTTTGGCTTTCAGGAGTTTGTACTTATGCCGCAGACGCAGCGTCCGCTTTATATTCCGTATTCTGGCCCTAATTTGTTGGAAACCCCTTTATTGAACAAGGGCAGTGCGTTCAGTAAGGAAGAGCGTGCCGCGTTTAACCTGACGGGTTTGTTGCCGCCTCGTTATGAGAGCATTGAAGAGCAGGCTGAACGGGCTTACATGCAGTACCGGAGCTTTGAAACGCCCATTAACAAGCACATTTATCTGCGCGTTATTCAGGACAATAACGAAACTCTGTTCTATCGCTTGCTTACGGATCATCTGGAAGAGATGATGCCGATTATCTACACCCCAACCGTGGGTGATGCTTGCGAGAAATTCTCAGACATTTACCGCAGCTCACGCGGTTTGTTTATTTCCTATTCTGAACGTGATCAGATAGACGATATTCTGCGCAATGCCACTAAGCAAAAAGTGAAAGTGATTGTCGTGACCGACGGCGAACGCATTCTGGGCTTGGGTGACCAGGGTATAGGCGGCATGGGCATTCCTATCGGAAAACTGTCGCTGTACACCGCTTGTGGTGGTATCAGCCCGGCGTATACGCTGCCGGTAATGCTGGATGTTGGTACCAATAACGAAAAGCTTCTGGAAGACCCAATGTATATGGGAGCCCGCCATAAACGCATTGAGCAGGACGAGTATGATGAATTCCTCGACAAATTCATAAAAGCGGTGACCAGACGCTGGCCGGGCGTGATGCTGCAGTTTGAGGACTTCGCTCAACCTAACGCCATGCCTTTATTGCGTCGTTATCGTGATGAAGTCTGCTGCTTTAATGACGACATTCAGGGCACAGCGTCTGTGACGGTGGGCACCTTGCTGGCAGCTTGCCGCCAAAAAGGTAAAAAGCTTAGTGAACAGAAGGTGGTGTTTGTTGGTGCTGGCTCTGCGGGCTGTGGTATTGCAGAACAGATTATGATTCAGATGACCGCCGAAGGTTTAACGGAAGAGCAGGCGAAGAGACAAATCTTTATGGTCGATCGCTTTGGTCTGGTTATGGATACCATGGATGGCCTGCGTGACTTCCAGCAGGCGCTGGCGCAGAAAACCAATGATTTAAACGCCTGGGAATACAGCGGTGAGTATCCGTCGCTGCTGGATGTGATGCATTGTGCTGAGCCTGACATTTTAATTGGTGTGTCTGGTCAGGCGGGGCTCTTTACCGAGCAAGTTATTTCGACTATGGCCAAAAATGTTGATCGCCCCATTATTTTCCCACTGAGCAACCCCTCCAAACATGTGGAAGCGCACCCGGCGGATGTACTGAAGTGGAGTGAGGGTAAAGCTATTGTCGCAACCGGCAGCCCCTTTGGTGAAGTTGAGTATGACGGCCGTATATACCCAATAGCGCAGTGTAACAACAGCTATATCTTCCCGGGCATTGGTCTTGGGGTGTTAGCGGTTAAATCCGAACGGGTTAGCGATGAAATGCTGCGTGTAGCAAGTAAGACACTGGCTAATGCGTCACCCAGCGCTAATGGTAAAGGCGAAGCATTGTTGCCAGCTTTTAACGACTTAACTCAGTTAAGCAAAGACATTGCTTTTGCGGTGGGTAAAGTGGCGCAGCAGGAAGGTTTAGCGCTGGAAATTGATGACGACACGCTGCGTGAGCGCATCGACAACAATTTCTGGAAACCGGAATATCGCTTCTACAAGCGCGTAAGTATTTAAGAATGCGCTAAATCGATGGCCTGCTGTAAATCGTTCAGCAGGTCATCGGCGTTTTCAATGCCTACCGATAAACGCAATAAATCCAGCGGTACCGGTGTGTCTGGTCCTTCAATGCTGGCGCGATGCTCAATCAGACTTTCTACGCCGCCTAATGATGTAGCGCGGTGCCAGAGCTGAGTTTTTGCGGCAACGGCAATTGCAGCTTTTTCGCCACCGGCTAAGCGAATAGACAGCATACCGCCGAAACCGCCTTGCATTTGCTTAACGGCTATCTCGTGGCCGACAAAACTTTTCAGGCCGGGATACAATACTTCAATAACCTGTGGGTGCTGCTCCAGTTGCTCGGCAATATATAAGGCACTTTGGCAACTTTCCCGTACCCTTAAAAATAACGTGCGCATGCCACGCAAGAGTTGTGCTGCGTCTTGTGGCCCCGGTACGGCTCCGGACTGGGCTCGAATAGCCACTAAGCGTTGCCAGAACGCGTTATCTTCACGAGCCGCCAGTGCGCCGGAAATAACATCTGAGTGGCCGTTAAGGTATTTGGTGGCGGAGTGCATAACAATATCGGCGCCAAGATCCAGTGGCTTGGTCAGCAGGGGGGTTGCCACTGTGGAATCTATTGCAAGCAGAGATCCGCAATTGCGAGCCATATCAGCTACGGCGGCAATATCAGTTACTGTCCACAGAGGGTTACCCGGCGTTTCCAGCCAAATAAGCGTAGGTTGTCTTTCAGCAATAGCGTCGCGTAATTCATTTAAATTGGTGGTATCCACAAACCGAACATCCAGCCCGCTATCGACGCCAAAAGTTTGCAGCCATTTGCGCAAAGCCCAGTACATCACTTTTGGCGCAATGACCTTATCGCCGGGTTTTAATGCCTGAAAAACGGCGGTAGCGGCAGCCATGCCCGAGGCGAACAGGCGTGCATCTGCCGCATTTTCTAACTCTGCTAATAGCTTTTCGGCAGGACGATAAGTGGGATTGTCAGCCCTTGAATACACCCGTCCGCTGCGATATTGATTGTCGTCATCACGCAGATAAGTCGTTGATGTGTATACTGGAGGGATAATTACTCCATTTTCGTTGTCAGAGTGACTACCACCCTGAGCAAGGAGTGATTGCGGCGAAAAAGGACGTTTCGTCATATAAATTCTCGTTAAAGTAATCTCAATGCGAGATATCACGTATATAAGAAAGGAATCATTTCATACTAACCGAAGAGGTATTGCAATGCGTTACATAATTTCCGCACTACTAGGCTCTATGTTGTTTGTCGCAAACGCCGCGCAGGCTAACGAATGTGAGCTATCCATAGATGGCAATGACAACATGAGATTTGATACAAAAGAGATGTCCGTACCGGCTAGCTGTGACGAAGTAACAGTAACCTTACATCACACAGGTAAACTGGATAAAAAAGTCATGGGTCACAACTGGGTACTGAGTGAAGCTGGTGATATGCAGTCTGTTGTACAACAAGGTATGTCAGCGGGTATGGATAACAACTATGTACCAGATTCTGATGCTGTAATTGCTGCAACCGACGTTATTGGTGGTGGTGAAGAAACGTCAGTGACGTTTTCTACAGAAGGCATGAGTGCAGATACAGATTATAAATTCTTCTGCACCTTCCCTGGCCACTCAGCAATTATGCAAGGCAGCTTTGCGATTAAAGAGTAATTTTCGCAACATTGCTTAACCGCAAATTGACTAGTAATAACTGCAGCCTACGTGGCTGCAGTTTTTTTGGAGCTTCATTTGACCGTTATGAAGTTTTTACTCATTACCTTAGTGTTTTTGTTCTCGCTACAAAGTGAAACGAGCCGGGCACAACAATTTGGCTCACGCGAAGCGCTGGTTTTAGCGCAACAAGTGACTTTTGAGCGTGAACGTAACCGGGTAGAAGCAGTTGGTACGGCCGAAGCTGTGCGCTCCATTACCATTTACCCTGCTGTTGGCGACAGAGTCGTCGCGGTAAATTTTAATCCTGGCGACAAAGTTGAGAAAGACGAACTATTGGTCGAGCTGGATGCCCGTCGTCAGCAAGTGGCAGTAGAACAGGCACAAATTAACTTACGCGATGCAGAACGTACGGTAGAACGTTTACGGACTAGTCGCGAACAGGGGGCTGTGCCCCAGTCTGAGCTAGACAACGCTATTTTATTAAGAGATTTAGCAAGGGTAGAACTGGATAACGCTAAAATTGAACTGGAAGACCGTTTTATTCGCGCGCCGTTCTCCGGAATTATTGGCATTACTGACGTAGAAGTCGGTGATCGTATTGACCAACAGACGGCTATCGCAACCTTAGATGACCGTTCAACCTTATTAATTGATTTTCGTATTCCTGAAGCCGCGGTTTCCCTGTTGCAGGACGGAGCAGAACTTAAAGTCGAGCCCTGGCGCTATTCGGGTACGCCGGTAACTGCCGAAATTATTGAACTGGATTCTCGTATTAACGCGACCAGCCGTATGTACAGAGCTCGTGCTGAAATTAATAATGACAGCGACGACTTCCTGCCGGGAACCAGTTTCAGAACAGCTATAGAACTTGCCGGTGAAGAGTTCGCTTCAATACCCGAAGCGGCCTTATCCTGGGGGGTTAATAATCCTTTCGTCTGGGTTATTGAGGGCGACAAAGCGCACCGGGTTGACGTGCAAATAGAACAGCGTCTGGCTGGTCGTGTGTTAGTTTCAGGCGATATTCAACGTGATGATTTACTGATAGTTGAAGGTGTTCAAAGCCTGCGTGAAGGCCAACCAGTGACCTTTGACAGAACCACTCTCGATACGCAAGAGGCGGTTGAATAATGTCAGACCAGCAATTGAATAACCAGCAGGATGCGAACGACTTACCTTCGGTCTCCATTCGCCGTCCGGTACTGATTGTTGTTCTCAACGTACTTATTGCCATAGCCGGTCTGGCCGCGCTTATGGGGGTTGAAGTACGTGAACTGCCGGATGTCGACAGGCCTGTTGTTGGTGTGAGTGCGACACTTCCGGGGGGCGCACCAGAAACGGTCGACGCCGAGGTTACCAGCATTCTGGAAGGCGCGGCGGCTCGTGTTTCGGGTGTGGAGTCGATACAGTCTTCGAGTGAAGAAAACAGCGCACGTATTTCTATCGAATTCCGCCCCGGAGTTGATTTAGATGTGGTTGCGGCAGAAGTCCGTGAAGCGGTCAACCAGGTGCGTCGCGAACTCCCCGACGATGTCGAACAAATTAATGTGCAAAAAGCAGACAGTGACGCGCGCTCGGTTCTGGATATTGCGGTTAGCAGCGATACTCTGACGCAGGAGGAGCTCACGCGTCGCCTGGAAACCGACTTGTCGCCGGCATTTTTGGCTATAAATGGTGTTGCTGATGTGCGGCTGAACGGTGACCGCGAGCGGGTACTGCGGGTGGATCTCGACCCCCTTAAACTTGTCAGCTTTGGCTTATCTGTTACCGATGTTGCAGATGCGTTACGGTTGGCGCCTTTTGACGTACCGGCTGGTAGTTTGCGTTCAACCGACCAGCGATTAATTATACGAGCTGACGCGACAGCCATTACCGAAGAGCAAGTTGAGAACATAATTGTCCGCGATGACACACGTATTGGTGATGTCGCACAGGCTTATTTTGCACCGGCTGATGCTGGCAGCTTTGTTCGTCTTGACGGTAAACCGGTTGTTGGTTTGGGGGTAATACGTCAGGCGGGCTCCAATACTATTGAAATTTCTGATCAGGCACTTGCTGTTCTTGATCGCCTGCGTGAGCGTTTTCCTGATATGGAAATGCGCATTACTAATGATGATGCGCAGTTTATTCGTACCTCGGTAGCTGAAGTGGTGACCACCCTTGCTATTACTATTGTTTTGGTTGTGGCTACGCTGTGGGTCTTTATCGGTTCATTTCGCGCGACTATTATTCCTGCGTTCTCCATTCCGGTTGCGCTGTTCGGCGCTATTGCGGCTATTTGGCTGATGGGCTTTTCCATTAATATTCTGACCTTGCTGGCGCTGGTATTGGCGACCGGTCTGATAGTGGATGATGCCATTGTTGTTACTGAGAATATTCAACGTCGCCGCAGTATGGGGCTTGGCAGCCGTGCTGCAGCGGTATTAGCGACACGCGAGGTGTTTTTTGCGGTAGTGGCAACGACAGCGGTGTTAGTTGCGGTTTTCGTTCCTATTGCGTTTTTACCTTCAACAGCCGGGCGTTTATTCCGCGAATTTGGTGGTGTGCTTGCGGCGGCAGTGGTCATTTCTTCTTTTGTTGCTTTGTCTCTGGTGCCCGCTTTTACCGCTCGCCTGCCTAAATCAGCCGGGCAAAATAACCGGTTTGCAGGCATTGGTAACAGCTTTAAACGGTTTTATAAACGAACGCTGCATAAAGCACTGGATTTCAGCTGGGTTGTGGTGCTGCTGTCTTTGCTGTCTGCTGGCGGCGGCGCGCTGCTTTACAATGAAATTGACAGCGAACTTATGCCCAATGAAGACCGCGGAGCGGTTCGGGTATTCTCGCGCGGACCTGACGGGGTTGGCCTTAAGTTTATGGATCGTCAGGCTCGTAAGCTGGAAGAAGTGCTGCTGGAATATAAAGAAAGCGGTGATATAGAGTCGATTTATACGGTTGTTGGGCAGTGGGATCCTAACCTGGTTTTCATTACGGCTAATCTGAAACCCTGGGAAGAGCGGGATATTAGCCAACAGGAAATTATTAATAATATTCGGGAGCCGTTGAGTCAGGTTCCAGGTGCACCGGGACAGGCCTTTGGTGACAACAGCCTGAACTTGCGAGGTCAGGGGGGCGGCCTGGAAATGGCAATTACCGGCGAAAATTATGACGAGATCTTTAAGGTTGCTCGTGAATTTACCGCCATTATTAAAGAACGTATGCCTGATTTGGGTAACATTAATGTGTCCTATCAACCGACGCAGCCGCAGTTGAGGGTTAAAATTGACCGTCGTCGAGCCGCGGAGCTGGGGGTATCATTAAATGATATATCCGCAACTTTACGTGCTGCCATTAACGGCGATGACGTAGCCGACTTAAACGTGGGAGACCAGCAAATTCCGGTTATGCTGCGCACCCGTAATAATTTAATTCAGTCGCCGCAGGACATGCAGAACCTTTATGTATCGTCAAGCAGCGGTGATCTGGTTCCTATTTCCAGTGTTTCCGAAATTATTGAAGAAGGCGTGTCAGCAGAGCTTGAGCGTCAGGCACAGCGGCGGGCGATAGAAGTAGATGTGCAGTTGCCCGATGACATGCCTATGTCAGACGTTGTTGACCAGTTGCGTACTATAGCCGGAGAAGTTTTGCCTGATAGTATGGGGCTGGTCTTTTTAGGGGAAGCCGCAACATTTGAAGACACCTCGCAGGAAATTGCTATGACTTATATTCTGGCGTTCCTGATTGTCTTGCTGGTACTCGCCGCTCAGTTTGAGTCATTAAACAGTGCCGTGGTCGTTATGCTGACCGTGCCTTTCGGCATTGCCGCAGCTATTTACGCCTTATTCCTGACCGGCACTTCACTGAACATTTATTCTCAAATTGGATTGGTGATGCTGATAGGTCTGCTGGCGAAAAACTCTGTATTGTTGGTAGAGTTTGCTGACCAGTTGCGGGACCGGGGACTCGAGGTTAGGGAGGCGATAGAAGAGGCGTCATTGATACGTTTACGGCCTATTATGATGACACTGGTATCCACGGTTCTGGGTGGCCTGCCACTTATTCTGTCTTCTGGTGCGGGCGCTGAAGCACGCAACTCAATTGGTTGGGTTGTATTTGGTGGTTTAGGGCTGGCAACTCTGTTTACGCTTTACCTGACCCCAGTACTCTATCTGTGGTTAGCGCGTTTCACTAAGCCGCGTGCCGATGAAGCCGCTCGTCTGGAAAGTGAAATGGAAGCGGCGAGAGAAAGCGGCCATTAAAATGGCCGCTGACCGAGCTTTTAATCGTCGACCTTAGGAATCCATGACTTTTAATTTGGTTCGAATATAGTCAGCGTGGCTAATGTAGAGTAAGTCTGCCAGCTTGCGCAACATGCTTTCCTCATAAGGGTCAAGCTCGCCATCAGCGTAGGCAACTACCCATAAACTTTCCAATAGCTCAACGCGCTTTTCGTAAGCGAGAGCTTTTAGCTGAGCGGTAAACTCGTACAGCGAAGCGGCTTCTTTTACTGTTTTTACGGCTTTTCTAATAGCGTTTTCTGCTTGTTTATCCGTAATGTCATATTCGTGCTCAAGCTCATGTAAGAGGTGCTGGCGTTCCTCGTCCGACAACGTACCGTCGGCAAGACTTATTTCAGTCATTAATACCAGTGAAAGGAATGCATCGTCTGTCATACCTTCTGCCTTATTCAGGCTGGCCTGTTCAGCGGCAGTATTGTTTTGAAAAAAGTTTTGCAGAGCTTTAAGCATACAACATCCTATTTAGGTAAATTAGGTAAGAAAAAAGAAAATTCAGTGCCTTCGCCAGGCGTTGATTGGACAGATATTTGACCTTTGAGTTTCCGTGTTACTAAATTATAAACAATGGATAAGCCCAGTCCGGAGCCGCCAGTCTGGCGAGATGTGGTGAAAAAGGGTTCAAAAATATCTTTTATGGTTTCGCTGTCCATACCTTTGCCGTTGTCACGAAAAGAAAAACGTACACCGCTATCTTCTTCTGTGGCTATAATTTCAATTTGATGATTTTCGTCGGGTTCGGCAAAGGCGTGGTCGTTGGTGTTACTGACCAGATTAGTCACAATTTGTGCTAGTGCGCCCTGGTAAGTTTTCAAGACAATATCTTCATTGCAGTGAATAGTAATGGTGACTTTTTTCTTTTTCACCATAGGGTTCAGGCTTAAGACTAATGCGTGTAAATAGTCGTTGAGCTGGCATTTCACCAGCTCAAAACTGGACTGATCGACCGCCGTTTTCTTAAAGTTCTGAATCAGTGTTGCGGCGCGTTCAAGGTTGCTGCTTAGTAGCTGGTAAGCTTCAAACGTATTGTCGATAAAGGTCTGCAGATGTTTTCGTGAAATGGAACCATCAGTAAAACTCTGATTCAGTTTTTTCAGGCGATGTTCGCAATGAGTTACGGCGGTTACTGAAACGCCCAGCGGGGTATTCACCTCGTGAGCAACACCGGCAACTAATTTGCCCAGCGCTGCCATTTTTTCTGTTTCAATTAACCTTTCCTGAGCCTGCTTAAAGTTATCCAGTGCTTTGGTCAGAGATTGAGTACGTTCTTCTACCATGCTTTCCAATTGCTCATTTTGTTGAATGAGCAGGGCCTCAAACCGTTCTCGTTCAGCGGCACTAACAGCACGACCGTAAATGTCCGCCAGCATACCGACAAAAGCAACTTCAGCCGGTGTCCAGGTGCGGTTTTCCCTTCGACTTTCGCTGCACATAACGCCTATCATCTCGCCTTTATGGCGTAAGGGAACGTCAAGTAAGCCGTAAACGCCGGTTTCCTCAAGATAGCCGTTAGTTAGCTCTATAGTTGCAGGATGACAGCGGGCATCGTTGGCAATAATGGTGCGTTCGGATTCTAATGCCTGAAAGTAAGAAGGTAACTGGTTTTTGTAAAGTACCGGGACTTCAGCGTTTGGCGATTTCTCGTCAATGAGTTTAGCCGCTCTCATGGCTTGTTTGTCCGATTGCAGTAACCAGATACTAACCCTGGTAATATCCAACCCTTTCAGAGCAGAGGCTAATATAAGCTCGGACGCTTTCTCTAAGTCGCCACCGTCAATGTCTGGCGATTTAGATACGTCGAGGAGGATGTTCTCTAAAGCATCGTTCATATTCAATCCGGTTGTCTGAATATTTTCTCACTATAACTTACTGACCTCTAAAGTCCATTAATCGACCTTTCCTCACCATTTAACGTTAGCTACTGGACATTTGGATCTTAACTCCTTACAAAGGTAAGACATTTTTAATGAGGCTATACCATGAAAAGAACAACAATAACCTTAGCGGTTGCATCGCTTTTAAGCTTTGCGCCGGTGAGCATGGCACAGGAGCAAACCCAGGGCTGGGATGTGAGCGACCCCCAAGGGGAGTTTAAAACCATTGATATATCGGTCAACTCCGGCACCTGGATGAATGTGGATGTCAGCCCGGACGGTGAATACATTGTGTTTGATTTATTGGGGGACATTTACCGTATGCCGTTTGGCGGCGGTGAAGCTGAAAAACTGATAGGCGGTATTGCGTGGCATATGCAGCCGGTTTATTCACCAAATGGCCGCTACATTGCCTTTACCTCGGACCAGGGCGGTGGCGATAACATATGGGTGATGGATGCCGATGGCAACAACGTGCGCGCCGTTACCGAAGAAACTTTCCGGTTACTGAACAGCCCGGCCTGGAGTCCGGACAGCGAGTTTTTGGTTGCTCGTAAACACTTCACTGCCAGCCGTTCATTAGGCGCGGGGGAAGTGTGGATGTACCACCGCAGCGGCGGCTCGGGTGTGCAACTGACCGAACGCCCCAATGACCAGAAGGATTTAGGCGAGCCGGCGTTTTCGCCGGACGGCAAATACATCTATTTTTCCCAGGATGACACGCCGGGCAAAACCTTTCACTACAGTAAAGATTCGTTGGAAGGTATTTACGACATAAAGCGTTTTGAGCGTGAAACTGGTGAGATTGAAACGCTGATAAGCGGTGCCGGTGGGGCTATTCGCCCAACACCGTCACCCGACGGACGTTACCTGGCTTACATTAAGCGTGAAGACTTTGACAGCGTGCTGTACGTGCTGGATCTGAAAACCGGTGAACACAAGCGGGTTTACGGGAAAATGGAACGCGACATGCAGGAAACCTGGGCCATTCATGGGGTTTACCCCACTATGGACTGGACACCAGATTCGAAGCAATTAGTGTTCTGGGCCGGTGGTCATATTCAGAAGCTGAACATTGATGACGGCAGCGCCCGTATTATTCCGTTTAAAGTTGAAACCGAGAAGAAAGTACAGCATGCGTTGGGCTTTAAACAAAACGTTGAAGCTGACCAGTTTGACGTGAAAATGTTGCGTATGGCGCAAGTATCTCCTCAGGGTGATGCGGTGATTTACGAAGCTTTGGGCAGCTTGTATCAACGTTCGTTGCCAGATGGTGAGCCGCAGCGTTTAACCAATAGCGAAGATTTTGAACTCTATCCGCAGTATTCACGTGACGGCGAAAAAGTCGTATTCGTCCGCTGGAATGACGAAGCGCAGGCAAAGGTTATTGTTCGCGATATCAGTTCTGGTGATGAGCAAGTGCTGAATACTGGACAGGGCAACTTTGTTGAACCCACATTCTCTCCAAACGGCAAGCATGTGGTTTACCGCAAGGTGCGTGGAGGTTATTTAATTTCCGATAAGTTTGGTCTGGAAAACGGTATTTATCGCGTAGCGGTGTCTGCCAATGCAGAACCGGAGCAAATTGCTGAAAGTGGGCATTTACCGCAATATGGCGCACGTAACGACCGGGTTTATTTGATGACACCGGGAGATAAACCAACCTTAAGTGCTATTGATTTACGCACGCTGGAGCAGCGCGACTTGTATCAGTCGGAACTAGCAACTGAGTTCCGTGTGTCTCCGGACGGCAAGCAATTGGCTTTTGCTGAACGTTTTAAAGTATTTGTGACGCCTTTAGTCGAGCGTGGCAGTGTTATTAATGTTGGTCCGGGTGATAAACAAATGCCGGTGCATCAGTTGTCCGTTCGCGCTGGTGAAAACTTATCCTGGACGGCAAACAGTGACCAGCTTTACTGGACATTAGGGCCGGAGCTTTACCATACATCGGTGGCTGAAGCCTTTAATGCTGAAACCGACAGCGAAACCCTGAAAGTAGAAAATGGCCAGAACATTGGTTTTGAACAGGACGCTATGGTACCGGATACAACCGTTGCCTTTGTTGGTGGCCAGGTCATTACCATGAACGGCGATACCGTTTATGAGCAGGGTACTGTGGTCGTGCGTAATAATAAGATTGTTGCGGTTGGCCCTGAAGCAGACATTGATGTGCCAGCTGGTGCTGAAGTGATTGATACCAGCGGTAAAACGGTTATGCCCGGTTTGTTCGATGCGCACGCGCACGGTGGTCAGGGCCAGGCGGAAATTATTCCGCAGCAGAACTGGGGACAATACGCGAACCTGGCATTTGGTGTGACCTCAATTCACGATCCGTCTAATGACACGACCGAGTTCTTTGCGGCCTCAGAACTGCAAAAAGCGGGCAGAATTGCCGCGCCAAGACTGTTTTCAACCGGTACTATTTTATACGGTGCCAACGGCCCGGGTTACACTTCACATGTGGATAGTTTAGAAGACGCTAAGTTTCATTTAGAGCGCCTGAAGAAAGTGGGTGCGTTTTCTGTGAAGAGTTATAACCAGCCTCGCCGTAACCAGCGTCAACAAGTGGTTGAAGCCGGGCGCGAGCTGGAAATGATGGTGGTGCCTGAAGGTGGCTCGTTGTTGCAGCATAATTTAAGCATGATCATGGACGGGCACACTACGGTTGAGCACTCACTGCCGGTAGCCAATATCTATGATGATATTCGTCAGTTATGGCAGCAAAGTGACGTAGCTTATACACCAACCCTGGGTGTGGCTTATGGCGGTATTTGGGGTGAGAACTACTGGTATGCGGAAACCGATGTGTGGAAGCATCCGAAACTGACTCAATATGTACCGCAGGAGTTTTTAGTGGGCAAGGCGATGCGCCGCGAGAAAGCGCCGCATAACCATTACAATCACTTTAACAATGCGGAAGTGGCTACTGAGCTGCAGGACTTAGGGGTTGAAGTTCTCGCCGGTGCTCATGGTCAGCGTGAGGGTTTAGCGCAACACTGGGAAATCTGGATGATGGCGCAGGGTGGTATGGAACCGCTGGAAGCTCTGCGTACAGCGACCATTGACCCGGCTAAGGTCTTTGGTATGGATCACGCGCTGGGCTCACTGGAAGAAGGAAAACTGGCGGATATTATCGTTATTGATGGCAACCCGCTGGAGAACATCCGTGACACCGATAAAGTGACTCATACCATGGTTAATGGCGTACTTTATGACGCCACCACCATGGACCGCTTGCTGCCGGAGCCACTTAAGCGGAAAGACTTTTTCTGGGAAGAATAAGCCTTTATAGCAATTAAGATGCTGCCGCGGTTTCGGCGACGACTTGTCGGAACCAGCGGTGGCCTGCATCGTGCTGGAGTAGCGGTGACCAGATCATGGTCAGAGTTAACCCCGGTATTTCAAACGGCGGGGCTTTCATAACCAATTGACTGTCCTGTGAATACAGTTCCGCAGCCCGCGTTGGCAAGGTAGCAACCAGCCCCTGACGAGCCAGATACATAGCCACATGATAATTACGGGTAAACACTTTAATTTTCCGGCGTTTGCCCAGTTTATCTAAAGCGTCGTCGACCCAGCCGAGTTTTTGTACGTCATGCGGGTCCATCCCCACGCCCACACCAAAGCCCGTTTTACTCACCCACACGTGCTGAGCCTTTAAGTAATTGTCCAGCGTGTAGTCTTCCAGCAATGGGTGATCTTTGCGGATAAGGCAGGAAAACTCGTCGCTCCATAAGTTCTTTTGATGAAACGACTGTGGCAGTTGTTCAAAGCGGTTAATGGCCAGATCCACTTTGCCGTTCTCCACGTCGTGAAAGCTGATATCGCTGGGGGTCATGATATCCAGTGATACGTGAGGCGCCTGCTCATCGAGCTTTTCCAGCAGCTTAGGCATAAGCGTGGAAGCGGCGTAGTCGGACGCCATAATACGAAACACCTGATCACTGGTCGGCGCGTCAAACTCACGTACCGGCTGAATCATTTCTTCAACTGAATACAATACACCGCGCAGGGCTTCCTGCATGTCCAGCGCACGCTGAGTTGGCACCATGCCTTCGCTGGTGCGCACTAAAATGGGGTCGTTTAACAGGTTACGCAAACGCTTCAGGCCGTTGCTCATGGCGGGCTGGGTGATATTCAGCTGCGCTGCTGCACGGGTAACGTTTTTTTCCCGCAGCAGAACATCAAGGTAAACCAGCAGGTTCAGATCAATGTCTTTGATGGTATTCATAGCTATCCAGAATAAGTGGAATATAAAAAATCTATCGGGATTATAAATAGGGTGAATGTATAACGCCAGTCTTGTTTCGTTACCCTGGGTTAAGAAAGAGACTTGCTTATTTTTATTAATCCACCATAATTAATTTATTAAGTATTAATAAATGATATTTGGTGGTTAAATTGAATGGTGCAGATGGTTTTTTAAAAACGGTTGGTGAGCTCATTAAGCGTCAGCGCTCATTAACAATGGATCAGCAGGATTTCGCCAAGCGGCTGGGCTGCGGCGTTAATACGGTTTATCGTATGGAAAACGGTCATTCAGTTAACTCGCTGACATTATTTACCGCTCTCGAATTGCTGGGATTGCTGGAGCATTTTATTCCGGTTCTGGATGATCAGTATGCAAGGGTGGCAAACGCGCCTCAGCGCAAACGCCGAAAAACCTCAGAGGATTTTTCTAATGACTTCTAAGGCGTATGTTTTTATCGAAGGGTTAGAGAGTGAGCCTGTTATTTGTGGTGTTATTTGGTATGACCCGGAAAACAGAATTGGCCGTTTTCGATACGGTCAGTCCTATTTAGCCCGAAACGATGCTTTTGCGCTGGATCCTGTTCATTTGCCGTTAACGGACGAACTATTTGAGACGCGCGCTAACAAAGGGCTGTTTGGTGTTT
>NZ_DF266789.1:115607-135578 GCF_000320945.2 Idiomarina sp. 28-8 | reverse complement strand
GTTGTTGGCCGGGAAAAACGCAATTCTGAATTCAGAAAATGTCTCTGCTGAGGTGAAAAAGGCATTTCAGTACGGCGAGTCGATGGGTGGTGCCAGGCCAAAAACCGTGCTTCAGCATAAAGGACAAGCTTATTTATTAAAATTTAACCGCGCCGACGACCTCTACAACGTAGCCAGAGTAGAAAGCGCAACAATGGCAATGCTAAATGAAGTGGAAGGAGTCAATGTTGCCAGCACCCGGTTGCTTACCGGTGAAGAAGACGTACTGATGAGCGAGCGGTTTGACCGTCGTGGTCTGGATGTTTCGCATCATTTTATTAGTGCGAACTCTTTGCTGACCGAAGGAAATGTCAGCGAAGCCATGCTAAAGACAACATACTCCTATGGTGCACTGGCGGAGCATCTGAGGAAAACCAGTCAGCGTGCTGAGGATGCAACCGAACTTTATAAACGCATGGCATTTAATGTGTTTATTGGTAACACAGACGACCACGGTAGAAATCATGCCTTACTCTGGGATTTAAATTTCGGCGGCTGGAAGCTGTCGCCCGCCTATGACGTACTGCCTATTAATAATAGTCAGCAACATGCTTTGGGTATTGGTGAATATGGACGTGCAGGCAGTATTGATAATGTGTTGTCGCAATGCCGACGGTTTGGTGTTACCCCTAATAAAGCGAAGAATTTACTCAAGAACATTCAGGAGCTGGTGGTTGAGTGGCCTGCTTACTACAAGAAGAATGGTGTCGCGGAAGGTGATATTGAGAGATTAAAAGCCGTTATTCCGGATACTTTCAGGTTAAACACCTGAATTCAGGAGATGTGACCATGACAATTAGCCCCGAGACCCTGGCAAAAAGTATTCTGGATGGCTTTCATAGCCACTATCGGCGTTTTCAGGCACTGACTCAGGGGGCACGTGAACGTTTCTTAAAGCGCGACTGGACTGCGGTGGTGTCGGCAGCTTCAGAGCGGATTCATTATTACGACCACCAGGTGGGCACAACGGCGACAAAAGTCGAGCGCCGTGTGGGGAATGAACTTGATGAAAACCTGTGGAGGGCAACCCGGCAACGTTACCAGCAACTGCTGAAGTTTCACCCGCAGGCGGAGCTGGCGGAAACCTTTTACAACTCAGTGTTTTGTCGGGTGTTTGACCGAGCCTATTTTAATAACGACTACATTTTTGTGGAAACTGTGCTGGCCAACCACATTCCGGTGCCGGTGGAGAACGAATGCCACTCTTACTTTCCGGTGGTTGACGGGTTGGAGGGAACACTGACCCGGGTGTTTGAGGATATTGGCCTGGGTGGTGAATTTGAAAGCTTCGAAAATGATATTGAACAGCTACGCGATAAGTTCTTTGAGCGCGCAACAGAAACGGATATTGAAGCCCACAACCTACGCATAGACGTACTAAAGTCACCATTCTACCGCAACAAAGCGGCGTATATTGTCGGCCGGGTAGTGACTGAAAATAACCATTATCCTTTTATTGTACCGGTGCTGATCAACTCGCAGGGTAAGCTTTATGTTGATGCCTTTATTACCCGGTCGGATCGCATGGCGACCATTTTCGGCTTTGCCCGTTCATACTTTATGGTCGAAACCGAGGCACCTTCTGCCCTGGTCAGGTTTTTAAAGGACTTAATGCCGCACAAAACGCTGGCTGAACTTTATTCGTCGGTGGGTTTTCATAAGCAGGGAAAAACCGAGTTTTATCGCGAGTTTTTGCACCACTTGCGCCGTACAGACGACCAGCTCTCTGCTGCTCCCGGTGTCAAAGGTATGGTTATGACGGTGTTTACGCTGCCGTCTTTTCCTTATGTGTTTAAAGTCATTAAAGACCGGTTGGGCGGCACCAAGGAGTTTGGTCGGCAGACCGTTATTGACCGTTACCGCATGGTTAAGCGGCACGATCGGGTGGGGCGTATGGCCGATACTCTGGAATTTGTCGATGTGGCATTGCCGCTTAAGCGTATTTCTGCGGACTTACTGGAGGAATTTAAGCAAACCATTAGCAATTCTATTTCGATAGAAGATGACACTCTGGTGATTCACCAGTTGTTTGTTGAGCGCCGGATGACGCCACTGAATTTGTATTTAGAATACGCCAATGACGAAGAAATAGACGCGGCGATGGACGACTACGGCCGGGCCTTAAAAGAAATGATGGCGGCGAATATTTTCCCCGGTGACATGTTGCTGAAAAACTTTGGTGTCACACGCCATAAACGCGTGGTGTTCTATGACTACGACGAAGTGCGGTACTTAACCGACATGAGCTTCCGACGCTTACCGGATAACGACTGGGAAGTTTCTATTGCTCCGGACGATGTGTTCCCGCAGCAGCTGGCGCAATTTGCGGTGCCGCAGGCGAAATACCGCGACAAACTATTGAAGCGTCACCCAGAGTTAATTGATTCGGCTTACTGGTGCCGCGTACAAAAAAACATCCGCAAGGGTGAGCTTACGGATGTTTTTCCTTATGATGCCGACTTGCGCTTTACGCGGAGGTTTTAAACTGGTCTTCCTCGGTCGAGCCTTTCAGTGCAGTGACTGAAGATAGCCCGCCCTGAATGACGTTGGTCAGCTCGTCGAAGTAGCCTGTGCCGACTTCCTGCTGGTGCGCAACAAAGGTGTAGCCTTTGTCTGCCGCTTCAAACTCTTGTTGCTGCAGTTTAACGTAGGCTGACATGTCGTTGCGGGCATAGTCATGTGCCAGTTCAAACATGTGGTACCACATGTTGTGCACACCGGCCAAGGTAATAAACTGGAATTTGTAACCCATTGCGGCAAGCTCGCGCTGGAACTTAGCAATGGTGTCGTCGTCCAGGTTGCGTTTCCAGTTAAACGACGGTGAACAATTATAGGCCAGCAGTTTGCCGGGGTATTTGGCATGAACGGCTTCAGCAAACTGACGCGCTTCGTCTAAGTCTGGTTTGGCGGTTTCACACCAGATAAGATCCGCAAACGGAGCATATGCTAAGCCGCGTGAAATGGCTTGTTCAATGCCCGGCTTCACGCGATAGAAACCTTCGGCAGTGCGTTCACCAGTAATGAACGGCTTGTCGTTCGGGTCAAAGTCAGAAGTCAGTAGATCGGCGGCGTTAGCGTCAGTACGGGCGACAATCAGTGTCGGTGTACCGGCAACATCGGCAGCTAAACGTGCGGCTGAAAGTTTCTGCACCGCTTCTTGTGTGGGTACCAGTACTTTACCGCCCATGTGTCCGCATTTTTTCACTGAAGCCAGTTGATCCTCAAAATGCACTCCGGCAGCACCGGACTGGATCATGCGCTTCATCAGCTCGTAGGCATTGAGAACGCCACCAAAACCGGCTTCCGCGTCGGCAACAATAGGTGCGAAGTAGTCTACGTAATTGTCGTCTTCCGGCGTAACGCCTTTTGACCACTGTATCTGATCAGCACGGGCGAATGAGTTGTTAATGCGCTCGACAACCGTAGGTACTGAGTCGACCGGATATAACGACTGATCCGGGTACATGCTGCAGGCCGAGTTATTATCGGCCGCTACCTGCCAGCCGGAAAGGTAAATGGCTTGTAAACCTGCTTTGACTTGCTGTACCGCCTGACCACCGGTTAAAGCACCCAATGCGTTGACATAGTCTTTGCCGAATTTTTCCTGTGCTTTGCCGTGAATGAGTTTCCAGAGTTTATCAGCACCGTTGCGGGCGTAGGTGTATTCTGGCTGCACGCTACCACGCAGGCGCACAACGTCTTCGGCACTGTAGGGGCGCTCAACACCTTTCCAGCGTGGGTCGGTGTCCCATTGCTTTTGCAATTCTTTAACCTGTTGTGCGAATGAAAGATTCTGGGTTGTCATAAATAATTCCTTGTTGTTCTTTAATTGTAATTACTTGAGTTGTTGGTAGCCGGGCAGGGTCAGAAAGTCGACCAGCTCGTCGGCTGTGGTAATTTCTTCTAAAAGCTTTAATGCCTGTTCAAAAGGTTCGTCGTTCCAGCGTTGTTTACCCACTTCGTTTTTCACTACCTCAGCTTCTTCCTGCAGATACTGCCGGAACAGCTCTTTGGTGACCGGGGTGTTGTCGGACAGGGTTTTGCCGTGGCGGATCCACTGCCAGATTGAGGTACGTGAAATTTCAGCGGTGGCGGCGTCTTCCATCAAGCCGTAGATAGGCACGCAGCCTTTGCCGTTCAGCCAGGAGGAAATGTATTGCAGCGATACCCGAATGTTGGTGCGCATGCCGGCTTCAGTACGCTCGCCCTCACAGGGTTGCAGCAGTAAGGCCTGATCAATCGGCGTGTTGTTTTCACGCAGTACGTGAAGCTGGTTGTCGCCTTCAATACCATCGACAAAAATTTCGCGCACGGTGTCAGCTAAGCCCGGGTGGGCAATCCAGGTGCCGTCGTGGCCATTGTCGCGCTCCATGGTTTTGTCGGCGTGAACTTTAGCGAGGATCTTCTCATTCTCGGCTGGATCTTTGCTGGGAATAAAGGCTGCCATGCCGCCCATAGCTAAAGCCCCGCGCTGGTGACAGGTTTTCACTAACAAGCGCGAATAGGCGTTAAGAAAGGGCTTGTCCATGCTAACCACCTGGCGGTCGGGCAGAACCCGTTCAGGATGTTCTTTCAGGGTTTTTATGTAACTGAAAATGTAATCCCAGCGGCCGCAGTTAAGTGCAGCAATGTGGTCTTTCATGGCGTGTAGTATTTCATGCATCTGAAACACTGCCGGCAGGGTTTCTATGAGTATGGTGGCGCGAATGGTGCTGGTTTTTAAGCTGAATTTTTTCTCGGTAAAGTGAAAAACATCGGCCCACCATTTGGCTTCGTCGCTGTGTTCCAGCTTGGGCAGGTAGTAATACACACCCGAACCTTGTTGTAGTCGCTGCTGGTAATTCAGTAAAAAGTACAAAGCAAAGTCCATTAGCGCGCCGGGAATAGCTTGGCCATTACGCTGCACGTGCTTTTCCGGTAAGTGCAGGCCGCGAACTCGTGCAATTAGGAGTGCAGGATCAGGGCCAACTTCGTAGTGCTTGCCACTGTCTGGGTCGGTATAGGTCATGCCGCCAATGTTGGCGTCACGCAGGTTAATTTGACCGTTAACCATGCCCTCCCAGGTAGGAGATTGTGAATCCTCAAAGTCGGCCATGTAACAATCGACATTGGCATTCAGAGCGTTGATGACCATTTTGCGGTCCACCGGTCCGGTAATTTCTAAGCGGCGTTTTTTCAAATCTGCTGGCAGTTCGGCAATGCGCCAGTTTCCTTCACGGATGTTTTGAGTTGCAGAGTCAAAATCAGGTAACTGACCCTGGTCAAATTGAGCCTGACGTTGCTGACGCTTCTTTAACAGCGACTCTAACCGTGGTTGAAAGGTATCGACTAACTCAGCGAGAAAAGACTGATTCTCGTCGTTGAACAGCGCTTTTGCATCGTCATCAAGGGGTTGACTGAAGTTAAATAGATTGTTCATTTTTGAATCCGTTGTTACTAGTTTGTTAACACGGATTAAGAGTAGATGCTGGTCGCACCATTAGTCTAATTTATGCTGTTAATTAGCAGTATTCAGGAGGGTTATTACTGTAGCCTGACGTTTACGTCAGGAACGGCGCTGAACCTGACATAAATGTCAGGCTACATGGGCGTTTGGATTGGCATTGGACCTGACATAAATGTCAGGCTACGTGCACCCTGTAGCCTGATGTTCACATCAGGTGAGATACCCCACCTGACATAATTATCAGGCTACATAAGCCTACGGCATTTAAATTCTAAAACGCTTAACCAATTCATTAAGGTCAACGGCCAGGCGCGAGAGTTCGCGGCTCGAGGCATTGGTTTGCTCTGCACCGGAGGCTGTTGAATTAGACAGGTCACGAATGCTGACCAGGTTTTTGTCCACATCGCGCGACACGTTTGCCTGTTCTTCTGCGGCACTGGCTATGGATGTGTTGTGATTGTTTATTTCACTGACAGCAGCGGTAATCAGCTGCAATGCTTCACCGGCTTCACGTGCTACGTCCAGAGTCTTAGTAGCACGCTCTAAGCTCTTATCCATGGTGGCGACAGAGCGGTCGCTGGACTCATTAATAGCTTTAACCATGTCTTCAATTTCAACGGTAGACTGCTGTGTCTTGTGAGCTAACGAGCGAACTTCATCCGCAACAACGGCAAACCCGCGACCTGATTCACCAGCACGAGCCGCTTCTATTGCTGCGTTTAGTGCCAGCAGGTTCGTTTGTTCGGCAATACCGCTGATAACTTCAAGCACTTTAGTAATGCTCTTAACTTTTTCCGCAAGCTCGGTCACGTTACCTGAAGAGTCTCCAATTTCCTGAGACAACTCTTCAATAGCACGGACCGTTTTACGTACGCGGTCATTACCTTGTTGCGCTTGTTGATTTGCTTCGTCCGAAGCTTCAGAAGCGTTTTGAGCATCCTGAGCAACGGTTTCAACGGCGGTGGTCAGCTCGTTTACGGCCGTTGCTGCCTGTTCTAATTCTTCCGACTGCTGCTGAATAGTCCGGGTAGACTCTTCAGTCACTGAGCTTAGTTCTTCAGAGGTTGACGCTAATTGCTCCGACGATTCCGATATGGTGGTAATAGAATTGCGCAGTTCTGTTTGCGTTCGTTCTAATTGACGAAGTAGCTGTGCAGGCTCATCCTTGCCGACAATTTCAATACGTTGCGTTAAGTCGCGCTTAGCAATGCTTTCGGCAAAATCAACGGCTGCTCCGATAGGTTTGACAATGCTGCGGGTCAGTATAACAGCAAATAATGCTACCAAAGCGACCACAACGATTAGCGCAACTATGACAGCAATTTTCGCTGCACTCGATACATTGTGAGCTTCTGCTTTTGCACTATCAATGAGGATCATTTCTCGCGCCAACATTTCGTCGAGCTTTTTTGAAATGTCATTTGTTAATGGAATAATGCTATTTTCCCTAATTGAGTCAATGGCGCTATTTAGACCCGCGTCAACCAACTTATTAAACTGTTCATTTAGTTCCCAAAACTCTTTATCCAGAGCCATATATTCATTAAATAGCTTGCGAGCTTCTGGATCTGCGATGTTTGAACTGTATTCTTCCTGATTGCGTTTAAGAGCGTCTATCGCATTTTGAAGTTTGTTTCTATAATTTTCTAGACGGGCTGGATCGTTGATGTACGCCGATACGTTTGCAGAGTGAATGCGCACTCGTAAAAATTCACGGTCGACATCATTAACATTTTGAACAGCCGGAACTTGCTCATTTGTTATGATATTCAGTTGAGTACCCAAAGCTCCGATTCGATTCAATGCGAAGATTCCCAATAATAGTGTCAGTAATCCGATGAGCCCGAAAGCGATACTGGCGCGAATACCTATGGAAATTTGACGTAGCATGATTTATTTCCTCGTTATGCAGTTGCTGATAACTAAGTGTAGCAAATTTGTATACATTTAAAATTTGAACGCTCATTTTCTATCGGCCGCTAACCCGAGAAACAATAACTTTTTAGTAAACTTTTTAGTTTTTCCTGAGTTGGTTTTATGCTTTCAGTTAACAGATATTCGTCGGGCTGATGTGCCTGGCGTATCGATCCAGGCCCCATAACCAGTGTTTCGCAGCCCAGTTCCTGAAGAAAGGGCGCTTCAGTGCAGTAGTTAACCGCCTGCGCCTGAGTTTTCGAAATTTTCTCGGCTAATTGCACCAATGCGGAGTCGGTACTTTGCTGAAAAGCCGGTATGGGGTGGTGCAGTGAAATGAGCTCAATTGACCCCGGATAGCGAGCCTGAATATTTTCTGTTGCCTGGTGCAGGTGAACGTAAAGCTCATCGACAGACAAGCCCGGCAGCGGCCGAATGTCCAGATGCAGCTCGCAACAACCACAAATGCGGTTGGCGTTGTCGCCGCCGTGAATGTGACCAAAGTTCATGGTGGGGTGTGGCACAGAAAAACTTGAATCTGAATATTTATGCTTAAATTCTTCTTTTAATTTCACCAGTGCTGAAATGACTTCGTGCATCAGTTCTATGGCGTTAATACCCAGTGCCGGGTCGGAGCTGTGGCCGGAGCGTCCGGTAATGCGTATTACTTCGCTCATGTGCCCTTTGTGCGCGTATACCGGGCGCATATCTGTGGGTTCGCCTATTACGCAGTAGTCGGGTTTGAGGTTCGCAAAACGACTGACCTCACGGGCACCATCCATAGTGGTTTCTTCGTCCGCGGTGGCTAGTATCATCACGGGCTTAGTTTGCTGAGCCGCGTCCAGCTCGCTCAGAGCCTGAATAACAAAAGCAAAAAAGCCTTTCATATCAATGCTGCCAAGGCCGTACCAGCGGTTGTCCTGTTCAGTGAGTTTAAAAGGGTCGAAGTTCCAGCGGCTGGCGTCGTAAGGAACGGTGTCAGTATGTCCCGACAGCAGTAAACCGCCACTTCCTCCTCCCCGGCGAGCCAGTAAATTGAACTTTCCCGGCTGACTTTGCAGTTCATTGATTTCGCACTCAAACCCTAATATCTCCAGCCATTCAGCCAGTAAATTCACAACTTTCTGATTGCTGTGATCCCACTTCGGGTCGATAGAGCTGATGGAAGGCTGTGCAATGAGTTGCTGATACATTGAGAAGAATGATGGTAAGGCTGGGGTGCTCATGATAGTAATCCTTAATATAATTATTCACTATTATTGCATAAGTATATTTATTCGGTTATTCTGCATTTTTACTCAGAAACAGCAACAGGTTTTTGTCGCATGCAGTATACAGCAGCGCAGTCTCAGTCAGTCGCAATAATCGGAGCCAGCGGTTACGTCGGCGTCGAACTAACCCGCTTGGTGGAACAACATCCGGCGCTTAGTCTTTTGGGTTGTTATGTCTCTGAGCATAGCAGTGATGCTGGCTCGTTGTTGAGTGATTTACACCCACAATATGCGCATTTAGTGAAGCTTTCTTTGCAGGGCTTATCCAGCCATGAAAAAGAGCTCATTAAAAGCTCGGCTGACACAGTGTTCCTGTGTACTGATCATGGCGTTAGTGTGGAACTGGCGCCTGAGTTTCTGGCGGCTGGTTTGAAAGTCATAGACCTGTCCGGCGGTTTTCGTTTAAACGCAACTGAAGATTACCCCTCATTTTATGGATTTGAACATCAGCAGAGCTCGTGGCTACAACAGGCGGTTTATGGGCTGGCAGAGTGGTATCCGCAAGAGATAGCGGCAGCGCAGTTAGTTGCTGTGCCCGGTTGTTACCCTACAGCGGCGTTAATGGTATTGCTTCCGGTAAAACAGGCAGGCTTACTCAGCGACAGCAAAATTATTATTAATGCGGTATCCGGTGTGACCGGTGCCGGGCGGAAGGCCGCGCTGACGAGTCATGGTGCGGAACTTTCTTTGCAGCCATATGGGCTGTTTGAGCATCGCCATACTCCGGAAATTGCTCAACAGTTACAGCACGAGGTGTTGTTCACTCCACATTTAGCGCAGTTTCCGCGCGGTATTCTGGCGACTTTATACGCAGAACTTAACGATGATGTTAGTGACGCCGATTTGGATAAAGCCTATCAATGCTATGCAGACAAGCCACTGGTTCGTTTTGAAAAACAAGCGCGGCCAGCGATTAAAAATGTGGTTCAGCAACCCTTTGTGGATATTGGCTGGCATCGTCAGGGCAACCAGCTTATTGCCTTTTCGGCTATTGATAACCTGCTAAAAGGTGCCGCCAGCCAGGCTATTCAGTGTGTAAACCTGCAGCTTGGTTTAGCGGCAGAGGAGGGGCTGGTATGAAAGTGATAAAGTTGGGCGGTAGCTTGCTTGAGCAGCCCGATGAGATGAAAGCTCTGTTCGCGTCCCTGTCAGACATTGAAAACAATACTGTTATTGTGCACGGCGGCGGCGCTCTGGCCCAGAAATGGTTGTCTAATGCTGGCCTAAAAAGTGAAAAATATGAAGGGTTGCGAGTCAGCCCACAAGAACATATGCCTTATATCGTTGGCGCGTTGGCCGGTTGTGCGAATAAGCAGTTGATGTCCTGGGCCATTGCTGCCGGCCTACGACCTATTGGTTTAACTCTGTATGAGGCGGGTATTTCTTGTCGGCGGGAATCCGCCGAGCTGGGGCAGGTGGGCACTTGTGAGTTATTTGAGTCAGAGTTAATTACTAACCTGCTCAAAAGTGGTTATCTGCCATTAGTAAGCTCTATTGGATTCAGCAAACAGGGTGAATGGTTCAATGTTAATGCCGATGACGCCGCTGTCGCGGTTGCTGCAAACCTTGACGCCGATTTACTGTTTCTAACCGATGTTGATGGCGTACTCGATAGCGAAGGCCAATTGATAGAGCAGTTGGACAGCCGGAGTATTGATGAACTGACAAAAAGCGGCGTGATTAGAGATGGCATGCTGGTTAAAGTTCGCGGCGCACTTAACGCAGCAAAGCGCTTACGACGATGTGTGCGAATAGGCAGTTGGAATTTAATGAATCAAACCCATTCAGGCACACAGATTAGTGAGTAAGTATGATGAAACATTGTTTATCCGGGCTGGAGTTAACTTCGGCTAACACATTGCAATTATTGGCTTTAGCGCAAGAGCAAAAAGCACACCCTGAAAAATACAGCCAGACTCTGGCAGGCCGGAGCGTTGTGACTCTGTTTGAAAAGCCGAGTCTGCGTACGCGTTTGTCTTTTGATATTGGCCTGCAAAAGCTGGGCGGTCATGCGGTTTATTTGAATGAGCAAGGAAAAGGCATGGGCGTGCGTGAAAGCGTTGCTGATTATGCCCGCAATTTATCCTGCTGGGCAGATGCTATTGTTGCACGGGTTATGTCGCATAACACCTTACAGGAGCTGGCTAAGCACGCCTCAGTGCCGGTAGTTAACAGCTTGTGTGACCGGTTTCACCCCTGTCAGGCATTGGCCGATTTTTTAACCCTGCAGGAGCACTACGGCAAGGTGAAAGGTCTGAAGTTGGTGTATCTGGGCGATGGCAACAATGTCTCACACTCGCTGATGCTGACTGCCGCCGCACTGGGTGCAAACTGCACTATTATTTGTCCGCCCGGGCATGAGCCCGATGCAGATCTTGTCAGCAAAGCGAAAAAGCAAGCTGAAGAAAGCGGTGCTGACATTGTGGTAACCCAGGATATTGCCGCTGTTGCAGGGGCTGATGCGCTTTATACCGACACCTGGGTGTCGATGGGCGACGATAAGCCGCTGAGCGAAGTACGCGACACTTTCCAGCCCTACCAAATCAATTCGCAGCTGGTCGAGCACAGCGGTGCCACTTCGGTGTTGCACTGTCAGCCGGCGCATCGGGGCTACGAAATTACCTCGGATGTCATGGACGGCCCGCTGTCGCGCTGTTTTCAGCAGGCGGAGAACCGTTTGTATGCGCAAAATGCCTTATTAACTTTATTATTGAATCCAACGGCAGCCGCACTGCCAGAATCTATGGAGAAAGCCTCATGAGCAATGTAAAAAAAGTGGTACTGGCCTATTCTGGTGGCCTGGATACATCGGCGATTGTGCCCTGGTTAAAAGAAAACTATGGCTGTGAAGTGGTGGCCTTTGTGGCTGACGTTGGGCAGGGAGCAGAAGAGCTGGAGGGTGTGGAAGAAAAAGCCAAAGCTTCAGGTGCTTCTGAATGCCATGTGGTGGACTTAAAAGAAGAGTTCGTTAAAAACTACGTGTATCCGACACTGAAAACCGGTGCAATTTATGAAGGCACTTACTTATTGGGTACCGCCATGGCGCGGCCGATAATTGCCAAAGCTCAGGTTGAAGTAGCGCGTAAAGTCGGTGCTGACGCACTGTCTCACGGTTGTACTGGTAAAGGCAACGATCAGGTTAGGTTTGAATCTTGCTACGCAGCCTTAGCACCGGACTTACAAGTGATTGCGCCCTGGCGGGAATGGGAGTTAAGCAGCCGTGAGTCTTTGCTGGGTTATCTGGCGGAACGTAATATTCCCTGTTCAGCTTCAGCGACCAAAATCTACAGCCGCGACGCTAACGCCTGGCACATTTCGCACGAGGGTGGCGAACTTGAAGACCCCTGGTGCGAACCCACCGAAAAGGTCTGGACTATGACGGTATCGCCGGAGCAGGCGCCGGATAAGCCGGAGTATATTTCTGTTAAGGTCGAAAATGGTGAAATTACTGCGGTGAATGACAAGGCATTGTCACCTTTTGAATGTCTCAGTGTTTTAAATGACATTGCTGCTAAGCACGGTGTTGGCCGCGTGGATATTGTGGAAAACCGTCTGGTGGGAATGAAAAGCCGAGGTTGTTATGAAACGCCGGGCGGTACTGTAATGATGACTGCGTTGCAGGCTGTTGATGAGCTGGTGCTGGACAAAGTCAGTCGCAGCTGGAAAACTCAGTTGAGCGAGCAGTTTGCGCAATTATTGTACGATGGTCGCTGGTTTACCCCTTTGCAGCAATCGGTTATGGCTGCGGCACAGTCGTTATGCGCGACGGCCAGTGGTGAGGTGGTTCTGAAGCTTTATAAAGGTTCGGTAACTGCGGTACAGAAACGTTCTCCGCACAGTTTATACAGTGAGGATTTTGCTACCTTTGGTGCCGACGAAGTGTATAACCAGGCGCATGCCGAGGGCTTTATTCGGTTGTTCTCTCTTCCGAGCCGGATTGCGGCGTTGCAAAAACAACAAAAGGAATAGGTTATGGCGTTATGGGGAGGACGTTTTGCGGCAGGACCCGATGCCGCGTTTCAGCAGTTTAATGACTCGTTACCCTTTGACTATGTGCTGGCGGAGCAGGATATTACCGGGTCTAAAGCCTGGGCCAACGCGCTGCAAAAGGTTGGAGTACTCAGTGCTGAAGAATGTGCACAGTTACAACAGGCACTGGACGAACTATTAGGTGAAGTGCGTTCTGATCCTGCGGCTGTTGCTGTCGGTGGTGATGAAGACATTCACTCGTTTGTTGAGGCGGCACTGATAGCCAAGGTCGGTGACTTAGCCAAAAAACTGCATACCGGGCGTAGCCGTAACGATCAAGTCGCGACAGACTTGCGATTATGGTGTCGTCAGCAGTCAGAAGTTTTGCAACAGGCGTTGCAGCAAACCCAGCAGGCATTGCTGGGTTTAGCTGAGCGAGAACAGGGCACGGTCATACCCGGTTATACTCACTTGCAACGCGCCCAGCCGGTATTGCTGGCGCACTGGTGTTTAGCTTATGTAGAAATGCTGCAGCGCGACAGCGAGCGTTTAGAGGACGCCGTAACGCGCCTGAATAAAAGTCCGCTGGGTTGCGGTGCGCTGGCGGGTACGGCGTATCCGGTGGACCGTGAAGCCATTGCCAGCGAGCTGGGTTTTAGCCAGGCGACTCGTAACAGCTTAGATTCGGTTTCCGATCGTGATTTTGTGGTGGAGTTATTAAGCACTGCGTCACTGTCGATGTTGCATTTGTCGCGCTTAGCGGAAGATCTCATCTTCTATAATTCCGGCGAGGCTGGCTTTATTGAACTGGCAGACAACGTGACCTCGGGTTCTTCGTTAATGCCGCAGAAGAAAAACCCTGATGCGCTGGAGCTGGTGCGCGGCAAAAGCGGTCGGGTGGTGGGCTCGCTAACCGGGTTGATGATGACCTTAAAGTCCCTGCCGCTGGCTTACAACAAAGACATGCAGGAAGACAAAGAAGGTTTATTTGACGCCTTTATCACCTGGCAGGCCTCGCTGGCTATGGTGACTTCCAGTCTGCAGGGGTTAACCGTGAACCATGATGTTTGCCGTAAGGCCGCACAGGGTGGTTATGCTAACGCCACTGAACTGGCCGATTATCTGGTCGCAAAAGGCGTACCTTTTAGGCAGGCGCATCATAACGTCGGAGAGCTGGTTCAGCAGGCCATTCAGGCACAAAAGCCGCTTGAAAATATGCCGCTGGAGGCGTTTCAGGCCATTGTTCCGGTAATTGAGCAGGATGTCTATGAATGGCTGACGCTGGACGCTTTACTGGAAAAACGCTGTGCACTGGGTGGAACCTCGCCGCAGCGCGTAAACGAAGCATTAAAGAGCGCTCAACAGCAGCAGAAAATTCGTATTCGGGACGCCAACCTGGGCGATATCGGCGCGATTCTGGAGTTAGTTCAGCACTGGGCCGGAGCGGGGGAAAACTTACCGCGCGCCAAGGACGACATTGTACACTCGATTAACGAGTTTGCGGTGACCGAAGTGGACGGAAAAGTGATGGGTTGTGCGTCGCTTTACATCTATACCACTGGCCTTGCAGAAATTCGCTCGCTGGGTGTTCATCCGCATACGGAAGTTCGCGGGCAGGGCCGCATGCTGGTGTCTTATTTATTGAAAAAGGCGCGATTACTGCAATTGAACCGGGTCATTGTGCTGACCCGGGTGCCGGACTTTTTTGAACAACAAGGTTTTAGCCATTGTTCTAAAGACAGTTTGCCGGAAAAGGTGATGAAGGACTGCGAATTATGCCCAAGGCTGGCCAACTGCGATGAGCTGGCCATGGACTTTCACCTTCAACCGCCGGACGAACGGCTAATCTTTAGTACAGCGTTGTGATCCAGCGCTCTTCATTAATAAAGGACCAGCTCCAGTCCTTCCATTTATCGCTAAGACCCTTGGTTTTTGCTTCATCAAGGGTCATTCCCTGTTGCTTCATGGTATCAACTTCGGCTTTGGTTTCTTTCAACATAGCCAGAAACCCGCGATAGTCTTCTTTGTTGGCTAAAGGGCCATGGCCGGGAATGATGACTGTATCATCTGTAATGCGGCTTAATAAGTCTTCGACGTTTGCAATGTAGCCGTCGACATCGCCACCGCTTTCAAGATCAATAAAAGGGAAGCGTTCATTAAAGAATAAGTCGCCCGGATGCAGCACATTGGCGTTTTTAAACCATACTGCACTGTCACCGTCGGTGTGCCCTGCAGGCAGATGGAACACATAAATGGTGTCATCGTTAAAGTGGAAGGTGATGCCGGAATCGAAAGTAATTGCCGGCAGACCCATTTCCGTAAAACTGTCGTCGTTACTCAAGCGTTCACGCACATTGTCATGAGCATAAATAGTTGAGCTTTGGTTATTGGCAAACCACATATTTGAGCCGACATGGTCGCCGTGGAAGTGGGTGTTCAGAATGTAACGAACGTTTTCACCGCTAAGCTCTTCAATTTTGGCTGCAATTTTTTCTGCTACCTGAGTGTATTGGTCATCCACCAAAAATACGCCGTCATCGCCGGATGACATCAGCATGTTGCCGCCAGCGCCGGTGAGCATATAAATATTATCGGCGACTTCGTTGTGCTCGACGATAATCTCTTCGGATTGATAGGCCGCTGCTGGTAAAGCAAGTACAGACAGAGTCGTCAGTACACAACTGAGTAATAGTTTACGCATGGGGTTTCCTTTTTAGGTTTTGCATTATTGATATAGGTTACTTATTCAACAAGCGCAAAGATCAACAGCATGACCTCAAGTGACTTAAATGTGAATATATTGTTACATTCTTATGTTGTCACAATATTGTCATGCAAGCGTTTTACTCTTCATCCCGACTTAAATCATAACTGGATAAAATCCAAGTCGGGAGAACCCAATGAAATTTAATACCTTATTCAAAATCTCTGCAGTAACGACAGCTTTATTTTTGGCCGGTTGCGGCGGCGACATTAATGTTACACCAACGGTTAATAATGGCGGCGGCGCTGACGGTGGTAATGGTGGCGATGGCGGTACCAGCGTAGAGTGCGCTAGTTACGGCGACGTGGAAGGTACCTACGACGGTCAAGACTGTACCTATGATGAAAACTTCGCCAGTGCGACCATCGAAATTGATGAAGATATTACTTTTGAAGAGTTGCCTGACGGTGGTGTGCACGTATTTGAAGGCGCGCTGCAAGTTGGTGTCGATTGCGACACGACGACAAGCTGTGAAATTAACCAGAATGGCCCGGTTATGACCGTTGAACCAGGTGCTACATTGGCCTTCACCTCTGGTGAAGCCATTATTCAGATTGCTCGTGGCGCGCAGTTAAATGCTGTTGGTACTTTCGACAAGCCAATTACATTTACCTCAGCTAACGCATTTGACCGTCTGAATGTTTCTGGCGACGCGCCACGTTATGCAGATTGGGGCGGCATCATTATTAACGGTAACGGTATTACCAACCAGTGTACTGATGCACAGCGCGATGGCGGTACTTGTAACGTAGAGTCTGAAGGTATTGTGAGCTATTACGGTGGTAATGATAACACTGATAGCAGCGGCTCAATGAAATATGCAAAAATTTGGTACGCCGGTTCAGGCCCTCGCGATGGTGGTGATGGCGATGACCTTAACTCATTAACTTTAAACGCTGTTGGTTCTGGATCATCTTATGAATTTATCCATATTCATCAAGGCTATGATGACGGTATTGAGTTCTTCGGGGGGAAAGCGGATGTTAAAAACGTGGTTTTCACCGATACTCAGGATGACTCAATGGACATCGATGCTGGTTGGCAAGGCCGTGCACAGTTCCTGTTTATTAAACACGGTACAGTGACGGTAGATGGCAATACTAACTACATGGGTAACGGCGGATTTGAAGCCGACGGTGAGAAAAATAACGGTCCAGACTACAGCCAGGCACCAACGTCAGCACCGACCATTGCTAACGTAACTATTATCACCACTGATGGTAAATCTGTACGTGATAACGATCCATCTATTGCCACTAAGTTTGATGATAACTTCCAGGGTCAAATGTATAACGTCCTGAAAGTTAAAGAGAATGGTACTGCTGACGACGGTTGTATCTTCTTTACTTCAGACGGTGAAGCAGGCGTAGATAACGGCGAGCTGGACTTCTACAGCTCAGTTTTAGCCTGTACTAACAACTTCGTAAATACCGGTGATAACACCTTTGCAGATGGCGAAACTTACTCAGCCTGGTATCCGAACGGCGGCGTAAACGAAATTCTTGATGGCTCCGCTACTGTTCTGAATGACGACGGTATCTCTACAGATATGACTTCTTCTATCACTATCTCGGCGAATGACTTAACGTCACTAAACGATGACTTCTTTACTCCGGTTGATTTCATCGGCGCATTGTCTGACGACGATACAAGCTCTGAGTGGTACCAGTGGGTTGAAACTGCTGTAGCTGCTGCTGACGCAGACTAATTTGAGTTGGAATGCGAATGAATAGGCGCAACGGTGTTGCGCCTATTTTCCGATTTTATTGCAGGAGTTGGTTATGAAAAATCAATACAAACTCAAGCCTGTTGCTTTAGCGGTTGGATTAGGGTTGTTTGCCTCTGCGCCAGCAGCTTTGGCTCAGCAAGCCGATGAAGCAGACGTTGAACGCGAATCGACCATTGAAGAAGTGGTTACCACCGGCAGTCGTTTGCAGGGTAGTGCCGCGGCTGTTGTTCAGGAACGTAAAAATCAGGCTTTTGTGGCTGATATTCTGGGTGCCGAGCAGTTGTCTCGTTCTGGCGACAGCGACGCGGCCTCGGCTTTACGGCGGGTGACCGGTTTAACCCTAGTCGATGGTAAATTTATTTATGTGCGCGGTTTAGGCGAGCGTTATTCAAGTGCCCGTATTAATGGTGCCAGCATTCCCAGCCCGGATTTAACCCGTAACGTGATTCCGCTGGATATTATTCCATCGACCATTATTGAGAGTATGGCAGTACAAAAGGTGTTTTCACCTTCTATGCCGGCGGCTTTTGGTGGTGGTAATATTGATATTCGTACGCGTTCTTTGCCTGACGACTTTGTTTTTAGTGTTGAAGCGGGCGTTGGTATGAACAGCAACGCAGACGAAGGTTATACCTATAACCGGGACGACAGCGGTATTCCGGCAGGCATAAAAGACGCAATTGGCCGCTACCAGGGTGACTTTAGTCTACGTAATATTGTTAATACCGACGGTCTGACGGGTTCTGGAAATAGTGCGGGTAATCAGGCAAGAGCAATTAATGCCTCGCTGGCAAAGCAATTGCCACGAGACATGGTGCTGAAGAAAGAATCTTTAGACCCTAACATGGACTTTAAAGCCACCTTAGGTAATAGCTTTGACGAGTCATTTTTCGGTGGAACTATAGGCGTGTTAGCCGCGGCTTCCTACGATAATGACTGGGATGTTTCTGAACGCAAGAATGCGGTTATCAGTAACAACGCAACAGCTGATTGTTCAACGTCTCTGGCGACGGTCGAAGACATCTCTAAGTCTTGTTACAACACCTTTGAAGAAACCACAGTAACGACAGAAACTGAGCGTCTGAACGGCTTTTTCACTGCGGGTTATGAATTAGATACACACAGTGTCAGTTATACCAAAATTTATCTAGAAGACTCGGAAGATGAATCGGAGTTTGGTATCAAGCAAAGCCCGAACGGTAGTAACCTGAAAACCATAGTTGGAACCGGTATAGCTAACCGCGAGCACGAATTCAAATACGAAGAGCGTGTCTTAAACGTTGATCAGTTCCGCGGCCAACATACTCTTATGGACTATTGGGGCATTGGTTTCGACTGGCAGTATACGGAATCAAAAGCGGAAACGGATATCCCTACCGAAGTTTCGTATCGTTTTGACGATATTTATGACACCGAGGGTAACTTCTCTGAAACTCGCGTAACGGGCGATGACAACCGTGCTATTTTCCAGTTTGTTGATATGGAAGATAACGTTAAGTCTTACGGCGGTAACCTGTCATTACCACTTGCATTTTCTGGAATAGAGCTTGAGCTAAAAGCAGGCTATGACTTTGTTGATAAAGCGCGTTATTACAGTACCAGTCGCTTTAGTCTGGACAATGCATCGGGTTCGCGTTTGTCAGTGCTGGACGACTTAGATGACGTGTTAGGTGTCACGGGTTATTTGACGGATGATGTTATTGATGACAACGATTTCCGTATTTCTTTCCGTGAACCCGGTGCGCCAAATGCGGATGACTACCTGGCCGCTCAGAAAATTGATGCCTATTACGGTGAGTTCGATGCAATATTCGATAACACCTGGCGTGTAAGTGGTGGTGTTCGTTATGAAGACTTTAAACAGGTTTCTCTGGCAACATCGAGCTTAATTTTTAGTGAGCAGGATTTAAATAATTATTTCAATCCTGAGCGTGTGCTTGAAAGCACCATTGCTGAAGACGACCTCTACACGGCTTTATCGTTGACTTATATGGCCAGTGATAATTACCAGCTGCGTTTTGGTTACGGCGAAACCGTTGTGCGTCCGGATTTACGTGAAACAGTGCCGGTGGCTTACTACGACCCAATTACGGACATTCGTACGTTCGGCAGAGCTGGCTTAGAGAGCAGTGATTTACGTAACTACGATGCACGCTTTGAGTACTATGCCGATAATGGCGACAATTACACCATTGCGGCTTTCTATAAGGACATAGAGAACCCCATTGAGTCAGTGCTTCAGGTGGGCGATGAAGATTACACCTTAAGTTACGTTAATGGTGAATCAGCTGAAGTCTATGGCGTTGAGCTTGAGTGGCTGCACGATTTAGGTTACCTGGCGAACGGTTTCTTTACCTCGGGTAACTTAACCTGGAGTGACTCTGAAGCGTCGATTGATCCGGCATTGGCGGGTAACTTAACCAACCGGACTAAGCGTATGACGGGACACTCTGAGTACGTTGCCAACTTCCAGTTGAACTACGACTCAGCTAACGGAGAACATGCGACCTCACTGGTGTATAACGTGTTTGGTGAGCGTATCTTAGCGGCTGGTATCGGTGGACGTGAGGACGCTTATGAGCAACCCTTCCATTCACTGGATTTGGTTTACAGTTATTATCCGAGCTTTAACTCTAAAATCGGCTTAAAAGTTAAGAACCTGCTGGGTGAAGATCAAGAAGTGACTCAGTCAGATATTTTAGTTCGCAGCAAAGAAGTCGGAACCGTGGTTAGCTTAAGTTACAGCTACGAGTTCTGATTGAGAAGGGCTGTAGGATGTAGCCTGACATTTATGTCAGGTCCAATATCCCACCTGACGTGAACGTCAGGCTACGTCTAT
>NZ_DF266789.1:68535-114603 GCF_000320945.2 Idiomarina sp. 28-8 | reverse complement strand
GGCGTTTTTTTATGCTCGATCCAATATCTCACCTGATGTGAACCTCAGGCTACGTCATCTTTATCTCTAGCGGCTTCAGGGTATCTAAATGCACATCGCGCTGTGGGAAGGCGATAACAATATCGTTCTCGGCGAATAGCTTATCGAGCTTAAAACGAATATCAGACTGTACCCGGCGAATATCCATAGGGGCTTCTACCTCGGTCCAGAACAGTAAGTTGAAGGTTAAACTGTTATCACCAAAGTCGTCGAAGAAAACCTCAAAAGGTAAGCGTTGAACAATTTTCTCGTGTTGGCTGGCGGCTTCCATCATCAATTCGCGGACTCTGTCTATCGGCGAGCCATAAGCAACGCCCACGGTGACTGTGCTGCGTATTTCAGTGGATATCAGCGTCCAGTTCACTACGCGCTGTTCCAGAAAGTAGCTGTTTGGTACCAGCACATGCACACCGTCGAAACGTTTGATGCGAACGCAGCGGTTACCAATTTCTTCAATACGACCGCGTTCGTTCTCCAGCTCTACAATATCGCCAATGCGGATAGGGCGCTCGGCAATTAATATCATGCCGGAAATAAGGTTATTGAGCAGGTTCTGGGCACCAAAACCGACACCAATGGCTAATGCACCACCCAGAACCGCGAATATGGTAATAGGGATGCCAGCGACCGGTAGGGCAATGAGCACAATAAGTACATAAGCCAGAAAAGAGAATAACTTACGAAAAGCATAAATGGTGTTCTGAGAGGCGTGGCCGGATTTTAAGGCACGCTTAACCAGACTAGAGCCTATCCAGCGTATGACGATTACGCCAACAATAATCAGCGTAATAGCAATAATGACCTGGCTTAGGTATATCTGCGCGTCTCCGGTTTTCCATAACTCGACATTCCAGATTCTATTTAAACCAGAAGAGATGTCTGTCCAGGACATTTGCATAATCTATTTACCTATTATAGTGAATCTTTCTTTGTAATTTACGCGAAAAACACGTACATTGCGCGCTCAATTTTTACCCTATGATCCTGGATGTTGACTACGTGATTTCTGCTGCAAATATCACCATGCAATTTGGTGCAAAGCCTCTTTTTGAAAATATTTCTGTTAAATTCGGCAATGGTAACCGTTATGGCCTGATAGGCGCTAATGGCTGCGGTAAGTCGACCTTTATGCGTATATTAAGTGGTGAGCAGGAGCCTTCGGCTGGCAATGTGTCGCTGGAACCCAATATTCGCATCGGTAAGTTGCGTCAGGATCAATTTGCTTACGAAGACTACAGTGTCGTTGATGCCGTTATTATGGGCCACGAAGAGCTGTGGGCGGTAAAAGAAGAACGGGACCGCATTTACAGCAGCGGCGAAATGAGCGAAGAAGACGGCATGCGTGTGGCCGATCTGGAAACCGAATTTGCTGAAATGGACGGTTATACTGCGGAGTCACGCGCCGGTGAGTTATTGCTGGGGCTGGGCATACCGGTAGAGCAGCACTTTGGACTGATGTCTGCGCTGGCGCCGGGTGTAAAAATTCGGGTGTTACTGGCGCAGGTACTGTTTTCTGAGCCGGATATTATGTTGCTGGACGAACCGACCAACAACCTGGACATTAACACCATTCGCTGGCTGGAAGGCGTATTAGCCGAAAAGCAAAGTACCATGATTATTATTTCGCACGACCGTCACTTTTTGAACACGGTTTGTACGCACATGGCAGATATTGACTATGGCGAGCTGCGTGTGTATCCGGGCAACTACGACGAATACATGTTTGCCGCCACTCAGGCGCGTGAACAGTTAATGAGCGATAACGCCAAGAAGAAAGAGAAAATTGCCGAGCTGCAGAGCTTTGTTAGCCGTTTCTCGGCAAATGCCTCGAAAGCCAAGCAGGCTACCTCACGGCAGAAACAAATGGAGAAGATTCAGCTGGATGAGGTTAAAGCGTCCAGTCGGGTTAATCCGTACATTCGCTTTACCCAGGAAAAGAAACTTTACCGGTTAGCGCTTGAAACCGAAAACGTGCGTAAGAGCTTCGAAGACGAAGCGGTTTTGAAAGGCCTGAGCACTTCGATAGAAGTGGGCGAGAAGGTAGCCATTATCGGCGCAAACGGTATCGGTAAAACGACCTTGCTGAAATGTTTGATGGGCGAGTACACGCCGGATTCAGGCAGCATCAAGTGGTCTGAAAATGCGGCGATAGGCTACTACGCGCAGGATCACGCGCACTGGTTTAAACAGGATATGACCGTTTACGAGTGGATGTATCAGTGGAAAAAAACGGGCGATGACGAACAGGCGATTCGTGGTGTGCTGGGTCGTATGCTGTTTTCTTCTGATGACATTCAAAAACCGGTATCTATTTTATCCGGTGGTGAAAAAGGACGGATGATTTTCGGTAAATTGATTTTGCAGCGCCCGAACATTCTGGTGATGGACGAACCGACCAACCACCTGGATATGGAATCAATAGAGTCGCTGAACCTGGCGCTGGAACAATTTGAAGGCACTTTGCTGTTTGTCAGCCATGACCGCGAGTTCGTCTCGACTCTGGCTACGCGTATTATCGAAATTACCGACAAAGGCTTACGCGACTTTGCCGGCAGTTACGATGAGTATCTGGCGCAGTTGGCTGCGGTTTAACGCTGCACCATTTTCTGGGCGCTCTTGACCAGTTCGTCAGGGTCGCCCATTCGCTCCGGCTTTGTTACGCCGCGTTGGCAGGCAGGGCGCTCGCTAATGGTGTTCATCCATCGCTTCAGATTTTCCAGCCCATCAAGGCTAACACCGGACCAGTCGTGGGTACGCACCCAACACCAGTTGGCAATATCCGCTAACGAGAAGTTATCGCTCGCTAAGTATTCAGATTCGCCTAACCGCGTGTTCAGTACTTCCAACAATCGGCGGGTTTCGTTCTGGTAGCGCTCAATGGCCGACGGCAGTTTCTCTGGAAAATATCGATAGAAGACATTTGCCTGACCCATCATCGGGCCGATGCCTCCCATCTGAAACATCAGCCACTGGATCATGCGTGACCGTTCTTTCGGGTCTTTAGGATTAAGCTTGTCGTAGGTCTCAGCCAGATACAGCATAATGGCGCCGGACTCAAACACCGCGAAATCATCGTTATTTTTATCGACAATCACCGGAATACGACCATTAGGGTTCATTTTCAGAAACTCCGGGCGTTTTTGCTCATTTTCCTGCAACTGCACATGGTGCAGTTTATAGTCCAGCCCCATTTCTTCTAATGTAACCGTGGCTTTATAACCATTGGGTGTCGCTGAGGTGTAGAGTTCAATCATGTTTATTCCTTAAACCTTTGATGAGTCGCGCTGTTTCATACGCTCGTACCAGGCTTTTAGATTAGGCCAGCGGTCATCGACTCGCAACTGAATTCACCTATCCCGACTTTAGCGAGATTGAAAGGTGCCCTTCAAGCTATTAGCAAAGGCTATGAACTTCTCTTTTATGGTGCGTTTGACTTTCACTTCAACCGAGCCAAGCAACTGGAAGCCTTCAATTTGTATATGCGGAGCTTGCTTTAAGTTGCCCATAGACGGGGCTTTATTCTCGGTAGAGCCAAGAATGCTAAACACGTTGGTGCTAATGGTAATTTCTTCAGGGACAAAAACTTCAAGACTGGAAAGGCCACCTATAATTTTTATAGTAACGTCCGGATGTTGAAATATGGCATCGGTAAAGTCCAGTTCTACAGAGCCTAGCAGAGAGTAGATGGTGATCTCACGCGGCACTGTCCACACGCCACAGCGTTCATTAGAAGACAGTATGGATATCACCTTTTCCGTTGGTTGAATGCGTCCTTCGCCGTAATGTGGCGAGAACTGCTGTTCTTTCATGCTGTCGTATGATGTGTCTGGCTTCAGCTCCAGGTCTTCTACCAATTCGGCAAGCTGGCTATGTTCAGTCGCATCCATGGCGTGATCAAGCCGACGTTCAAAGGCTTCTTCTGATAACTCACCGTGGCCATAGTTCATTACCAACTGATCAATCGTCTCTTCGCGGACTTTTTCCAGTGGGCGGTCTTCAAATTTTACACTCATTGTGGTTCCTTGTTGTTCTTATGCTCTTATTATGGACAACAAAGCAATTGTTAGGCCATAAATAAATCATAATAAAATCAATGGGTTAATATTTTTGTTTTTATTCGATTTTGTGTGTCTGACCAAAAATTAGGAAAAGTTACCAATTATCGGGAGTTCGGTTGATCTTCTACGAGTTATTAACTTAACTAAAACCTAGAAAAATAAGGTTACTTTAAACGGATACGGCCATGAGTAAACTACCTTTCGTTGTTGATGCCCATACCCACCTTTTTAACGCTCGCTATGTGCCTTTGCAGGGGATTCTTGAGAGTTGGGGAATTTGGAAAATACCGGCAAAGCTGATTAGTAAACTGGCTTATTCCCTAACTGCCAGTTCCACGTTAAAAGAGCGGCTAGAGTCGTTTTCAGTGACATCGAAAAAAGGCGCCACTGAAAAAATCTGCAACGAATTTGCCCATCTGGTTTGTATTGAAATAGAGCATTACTTGGCAGAAGAGTTAGTCGAAGCCTATCAGGAGCAATTCACTAACAGCGAGCTGTACTCGGTTCTGAAGGAAATACACCAGTATTATGGTGACAGTGAATCGGCTCAGGAACTTGAGTTAGACTACATAAAAACGAAATGGACTTTCAACGCAGAGTCTCATACTCAGGATAAAATATCGGGTTGGTTCTCTGGCATTCACAAAATGATAGAGCGAATGCTGAGAAAATCGCTGGAGTTTCTGGAAGACGCTGCGGACAAAATAGACTTTGTCTTGAATATGCTACGCAGCGAAGTCGGGATATTTAAGCGGTTAGAAGGCTATTACGACAACTTCTCAGAACGTTATGTGTTTTTTCATTACATGATGGATATGGCTTACCCATTTGACGACAACCCCAAATACGATTTTTATGATCAGCAGTTGGAGCGTATGACGGCGTTGGAGAATTTTTCGGAAGGGATAGTTCTTGGCTTCTCCGCTTTTGACCCTTTACGTTTTGTTTCTCAATCTTCCTCTGACCGCGTGCTTCGTGATGCTATAGAAAGATCATTGGAACATGGCAAGGCAGGGTTCAAGTTTTATCCTCCTATGGGTTACAAGCCTGCAGACAACGAAGCTAACGTGGAACGAGTTGTTGATTATTTTCTGGATTTTTGTGTGGAGTATTCAATTCCAGTTTTCACTCACTGCACCCCGGAAGGCTTTCAGGCCTATAAAGGCTCGGGCCTGAATTCAGACCCGGATTATTGGGAGCAAGCGCTGAAAAAGAACAAGCAGCGAGAAACCATGAGACTCTGCTTTGGTCATGCCGGTGGTGGGAAACGGAAGATGAACGGGCGCTGGGTTAAGGGTTGGCTGTCGGATACGGAAGACGAATGGAATGATCAGAATAACTACGCTCGTAAAGTTGTAGAGCTGTGTCGGCGCTACGAGCATGTCTATTGTGATTTGTCCTACCTGCACGAAATTGTCGAAAGCAAGAAAGCCCAGGAGAGCCTGGCTAAACGACTTGAAATAGAGCTAACGCGTGAAGCCACTGCCGACAAACCTTTTAAACTTGCCGATAAAATAATGTACGGTAGCGACTGGCATATGGTGTCTATGGTTAATGATATTGAAAGGTACTTCGGGCAGATAAAAGCGATTTTTGAAATGCAAAAAATGCAGCTTTTTGCCGATAGGTTTTATTTCAAAAATGCGCTTAAGTACGTTGATTTAGAGGCTTACATTGCACGTGCGGAGAATGTCTTTAGTCAGGATTACATTGCACGGCTTAAAGAGATTAGAACGCACTTGATGTAGCCTGACGCTAATGCGTCAGGTGAGATAGTTAATTAGCTATAGAAAGTCTATGAGAAAAGACGTGATTACTAGGCGAACTGAGCTAACAGGTAACCGGTAATGAACAGACTCACAAAAAGCAGGGCGGCGAGTGCAAATGCTTTTGCGCCGCCTTGTTTGATGACGCTGATGTGTGTGAGCATGCCTAAAGCGGTCATTGCAATACACAGTAAATAAGTGGCAGCTGCTGTGAATGCTGTCGTCACGTCGTCCGGTATCCAGTTCAGTGAGTTGATGATAATAGCGCCAATGAATAGAAAAGCGAACCAAGGAACGGAGACTTTATTATCACCACTTTCTTTGTCTGAACCTTTTGACTTTTGTCTCATCCATACTGCAAATGTTAATAACACAGGTACTAATAAAACCACTCTAAGCATTTTTTCCAATACCGCCATGTGTGCCGCGTTTGAGCTAACTGAGTCGCCGGCGACAACTACTTGTGCAACTTCATGGACGGAAACGCCCACCCATAAGCCATACTGGGCCTCGTTGATATCGAAAAATTGAAACACTAATGGCATAAGCAGCATAGAAAGCGTGCCAAATACAACTACGGTGCTGATAGCGGTTATTACTTTGTGAGGTTTGGCTTTAATGATTGGTTCCATCGCAGCAACGGCTGCTGCACCGCAAATAGCGCTGCCCACGGCAACTAAAATCGCTTGCTCTTTATCAAGCTTAAACAGCTTGGTTCCGGCCCAAATACCGACAAACAGAATAACTGATACCATGGTAACCGCGCTGAATAGACCGTAAATACCAACCTGAGATAAGGCTTGTAAAGTAATATTGAAACCGTATAAGACAATGGCAACTCGTAATATTGATCCTTTAGCGATATTTAATCCAGGAGCGAGCGGTTCTTTGCAACGTGCCGGTAATATATGGCTGACCAGAATCCCAACGCCAATGCTGATTAATAGCGGAGAAACAGACTGAATAGCTGGAAGCCATAGATGGAGCTCCACAACACCTATTGCTAATACAACCGCTGCAATGAGCCCTACGATAGGATGGTTCATGGTTATGCCTTGTATTGATTCTTGTATTTAGGCTGGAGTATAGTGCAATCAATATTAATTAAAATTTAATAAAACTTTATAAAGTTAAAATATATTTATGATTAATTTGCGCCAACTTCAAGTGTTTAAAACCATTGCGGAAACCAGCGGTTTCACTGCGGCCAGTGTGCAGCTAAATATGACCACATCTGCGGTATCTATTAACCTAAAGGATATTGAACAGCAGCTGGGCACTCGGTTGGTGATGCGGGAAAGAGGACGAAAGCATCGTTCACACAAGGTTGAACTCACTGTTGCTGGTATGTGGCTGTACGAGCGAGCCCAAAAAATGCTATCGCTTAGTGACAGCACCGAACGATACTTTGAACAGTTACACAGTAATCGACGGGAAACGTTAAACATAGGTGCCAGTCAGACTGTCGGTAATTATTGGTTGCCGGCTTATATCAATGTGCTAAAACAACAACGTTCCGAGCTCAAAATTAATGTTTATATTGGTAATACCGATGAAATACTCAGCCGAGTTGAGTCGTTTCAGGACGAGATAGGGCTGGTTGAAGGTCCAAGTTCACGCGACGACTTACTCACTAAGCCGTTTAAGGAAGACAGCATGACGCTAGTTGCGCCGCCCGATGACAATGGTAAAGCGTTGGAAGTACAGCCTTGGCTTATTCGGGAAAAAGGCTCTGCCACTCGCCGGCTTACTGAAAAACTTTGGGCTAAGCTTGGCATTAAGCCAGCGAACGTTATTGAATTGAATACCAATGAAAGCATTATTCATTCGGTGGCATCAGGTATTGGAGTTGCCTACGTTCCTAGTATCACAACACCACTTATGTTGGAAGCTGGGTTAGTTAGAGCTTTGCCGACAGAAGGCACGCATCATCGCACCTTATATTATGTGACTCATCGAGACTTGTCCTTTTCAATGGCGTGGATAGAGCGGGTCATAGCTGAGAAAGCCTTATAAGTCATTTATTCCTGGACGAATATTCCGGGAGCTTGCTTTAAATTTTTAACGGGCTATGATGGATTCAGTTGTTAAGAGGACATCATGTTTAAGTCTAACTATTCTATACAGAGTACCGCTCTCACCTTTCCAAATTAAGCCGGACGCGCTTTAAGCGTTCGGCCTGTCTGTTATTCCCTTTAGATAATTTAATGTTCAGTTCGGTTGGAGATAAAGCCGTGCTTAAGCGTGCATTCAGGTTTTGTAAAACCTCGGTTTGTCCGTCAAACCCAATTTTTCAGGAAGCGGGGCAGCAAATGCTGATTGATCCCGTGGAGCTTAGTATTTTACTGAATAGGCTTGAATTCAGTGAGTCAAAAGAAGCGTTAATTGAAAAACGAATTCGAGTTGGAGCATCCGCTGTTCTACGTAATGTGAAAACAATGGAGCAGGTAAAGGTTAGGTTGGTTCCACCAGAGCTGGCGGATACCGACAACTATCTAGTGTCTTTTATTTCTCCCTTAGGCTCGACATTGCTTGGGCTTCGCGTAGGAGATATTGCAACAGTTATCGTTAAAGATATATCAATAAAGTGGGAAGTCCTGACGGTAAATCAAAATCGTCCCGCATCTGATAATGCTTAGAAATGAATTTAACGGAGGGTAGTGCCTTGGAGTAACTTAGTTGTGCAAAGTGCGGATTAATTTAAACATTTGAACAGATAAGGTGAATCCAATGAGTAAAGAAAAACAAAAGAAAAAACCACAATTAACATTGAAAGAAAAACGAAAAGAAAAGAAGAAAAAGAAACTTGATGAGTAGACTTAAAGGGCTCTCCGGAGCCCTTTTTTATGGGAGAGAATATGAATACTAGACCTAACATCGTTATTTCATGTGTCGATATGGCAGTTATTGAGCATCATTTAGATGAGACGCGTTTGCCTCGGGAGTTTTTGGATGAGTTAGAAGTTGAGCTGGCTCGCGCCAAAATTGTTGAGCCGAATGTTATGCCGGCCAATGTTGCTTGTCTGAATCGGCAGGTGACCTTTAAGGTTTTAGAAACAGGGAAAGTGTTTACTAAAACTCTGACTGCACCTGATCAGGTAGATAAATATGATGACAGCTTATCGGTTTTTGCTCCTTTAGGGGCGGCGCTTATTGGTCTTTCCGTAGGGCAATCTATTCAATGGAAAACAAATCGTGGTTTACAGTCAGTTGAGATTGTTCATGTCGCGAGTTAGATTACTCGCTTATAGAGTAATGTTCGACCTAGCGGCTTTAATCAAGTGAGTTTGAACATAATTGACCGTTCGATATCCACTATTGTCTGTTGGCAGACTTAATAAGGAGAGTTTTATGGCGCATGGCGTAGGAATTGCGAAGTTAGACGAGGCGCTCGGGGCGTTGGAAGATATGACTGAAGGTGTTAAGCCTATTACACTGGAAGAGTACCAGCAGCGCGTTGCTAAGGCACAGCAATTGATGCAGGAAAAAGGCATCAGCGCTATGTATTTAAACGCAGGTACTAACCTGGAATATTTTACCGGCTTGAAGTGGTACCCCAGTGAACGTTTGGTCGGCGCCGTTATCCCGGTTAAGGGAAATGTCACCTTAATAGCGCCCGCGTTTGAAGTCGGTTCATTAACCCAGGCTATGATACTGCCCATGGATACGGTTTTGTGGGACGAACATGAATCACCTTATGAACGGTTGCTGAACTTTTTAGCGGAGCATTTTTCTGATGGCTATAAATTGGCGTTGGATGAGTCCACACCATACAGCGTTGTAGCGAAGCTGGAAGAGCGCAAGCCAGCTGAAACAATGTGTGACGCAAAAGTCATTACCGCTGCCTGTCGTATGCATAAGTCGCCCGCAGAGCTGGCGTTAATTCAGACGGCTATGGATATGACCATGGCCGTGCACAGAGCCACCGGTGCCATGCTGCACGAGGGCGTAACCGCTTCTGAAGTTAGAGGTTTTATTAATGAAGCACACCGAAAGGTGGGCGCGTCTGGGTCGTTTTTCTGTATTGTGCTGTTTGGTAAAGGAACCAGCTACCCGCACGGTGTTAATTACGAGCAGAAGCTGGAGAAAAACGACTGGGTGCTTATTGATACCGGTTGCAAGCTGCACGGGTATCACTCTGATATCACCCGTACTTACCCCTTTGGCAACGCGACTGAAGAGCAACAGACGTTCTGGCAGTATGAACGAGACTTACAGCAGGCTGTTTTTGATGCGGCTCATATAGGTAAAACCTGCGAATCGGTTGATGACGCAGTTCGGGTTAAATTGAGCGAACTGGGTTTAAAAGCCGATTATCAATTACCCGGTGTACCGCACAGAACAGGCCATGGTATCGGTATGGACTTGCATGAATGGCCGTATTTAGTCGGTGGGGACAAGACCGAATTGGCACCGGGAATGTGCTTCAGTAATGAACCTATGGTAATTAACCCGGAAAAGTTTGGCGTGCGCCTGGAAGACCACTTTTATATGAGCGAAGAGGGGGCTTTTTGGTTTACCGAACCATCCCGCTCTGTGGATGACCCGTTTAACCTTCTGTGAGCGCATGTAGCCTGACATTTATGTCAGGTGAGATATCGCACCTGATGTGAACATCAGGCTACTGGTACAAAACTGGCACAATGGCTAAAATGCAAAAAGCCCCGCACTTGCGTGCAGGGCTTGAGAATGCTTGGTGCCGGAGGCGGAATCGATCTGGTTGCTTAACGGGTTGATTTATAATAATTTATATTTATGGTGTTCAAGCTCTGTTACATTGCGTGTTACTAAAGTGTCTCAGCAGCAATAAATTTGTGCTCTGGCCCCGATTAAGTCTAGCTAAAAGATAATCTCTAGTGGTTATGATTCATTTTTTCTAAACTTTAAAAATCGGTAGTAAAACTCTGCTTCCTCACCGTCACAAGTGACAACGAGCTTATCATTGTATAGTAGCTCTAATGCTCTCTCTACCGATTTTCGGTTAGTTCAATCAGACGCTCGGGATTTATGTAGGTAGTCATTTCCAGTTTCAAGGTATTGAAGTCGCCATCCCAGTCACTCAGAGGATGTTGGATTAGAATGTTAAGGTATCGATAAAATACGAAGTTATAACTCGGCTGGTTTGACCATTTTCCTTTTGATAGTAGGGATGAAGTATGCAAAAAGGAGTTTCTCATGGCATATAAAGCTTTAGTATCTCTATCGTTATCCCCCAAGCCACAAAAATAGTACAGAGACTTCTTTATGGGGCTGGCATCCGAATTGCTGAATACTGGAATATCACTGCGTGAGTAACAAAAACCAATTTGGTCCAACACCGTAAAGGCTGCTGCCACCGGAAGAAAGCTTCTGGAATAGGTCTGAAATTTCGCATGTCTTATTTCACGAATAACAAGAGATAAGTTTGAGCAAAGTGTGCCTCCTTTAACTCTGAGCCAGTCACGATGATAATTTAAATGTACGAACGCTAGTTCTTTAAGAGACAAATCGGTAAACGGCTTATTTTTTATGGCATTATGAAACTCTTGGTAATTCATTCTTCTTCCTTGATTGAATGGTTTTGTTCAGGCTGTGACTACCTGTCTGAGCTTTGAATAGTAACGATAAGCTGTTGTCTCAGTTTATATAAGGAAGCTCTATTCTCCGGCTGGTAGAGGATATTTCAAAGATACTTTCTTAGTTTCTATTTCTCTTGCATTAGCTCGTGTGTCGTGAAAATACCAAATATTATTAAGCGACAATTACGGTGGCCGGTCTAGCGGCAATTATCTTGGCCGGTTGATCTGATAAGGTTCGGCACAGCAGAACAGAGGGAGTTCACTGTGCCGGGAACACGAATCACGGATCAACAGGTCATGATCTATATGAAACACAGAACACGAAATAGTCAGGTTGTCGCTGCTGCTAAAGCAGGCATTTCAGAGCGCTCAGCGCGGCGTCTTGATAAAGTTAATCAACAAACGAATGACGGAAAGCGCCATTGGCGCACTCGAAAAGATCCACTTGAAGCGGTATGGGATAGCGTCGTCGTTCCTATACTCGAACAGGATACGGACATCACGCCTGTCGGTGTTTTTGATCACCTTTGCGAATACCACACAGATAAATTCAGTCCCGGCTCGCGTCGTACACTTGAGCGCCGTATCCGTAAATGGCGCTCTCTGCATGGACCTGCTAAAGACGTTGTGTTTATGCAAACGCATGAATACGGCGCACTCGGCATTACCGATTTTACTCATGTAAAATCGCCGGTCACCATTGCCGGTGAACCGTTAAAACATATGCTGTTCCATTACCGGATGCCCGCCAGCGGCTGGGCTTTCATCCAGGTTATCTACGGTGGCGAAAGCTTTGCGGCCTTCTCCGATGGCTTACAAAATGCGTTACATGCCGCCGGCGGTGTGCCCCGGGAAATCCGTACCGACAGCTTGAGTGCAGCTTATAAAAATCACTCATCGGCTGATGATTTAACTGAGCGCTTCAATGACTTTGTTAAGCACTATGGTTTTAAAGCAACCCGCAACAACCCGGGCGTTGCGCACGAGAATGGTGCTATCGAAGGTCCGCACGGGCATACTAAGTCACAGGTCGAGCAGGCACTTAAAATCCGCGGTAGTTACGACTTCGACAGCCGTGATGCGTATGAAGCCTTTGTCGCTAGTGTGGTAGCACGGCGTAATCGTCGCATCAGCGACAAATACCAACTCGAGCAGCGGCAATTACAGCCGCTGCCTCGGACAATGAGCGTCAATTACACCGAGCATTATGTCACGGTGTCGCGGACAAGCACGATTTGCCTGAAGCGCGTAACCTACACGGTGCCATCACGGCTTATTGACAGTCGGCTGCTGGTTCGCCTTTATGATGACCGACTAGCGCTATTTTACGGTACTGACTTTGTACTCGAACTTGAGCGTGTTTATGCCGGTAAAGGCGCACGCGCTCGCAGCGTCAATTACCGGCACGTCATTGATGCACTGGTGAAGAAGCCACGTGCGTTCCGCCATTCACAGTTACGCGATGACTTATTGCCGGACGACAATTACAAGGCCATCTGGCAGTACGTCGACGCTACCCTAACAGCTGATAAAGCCAGTCATTACATGGTAAAACTGCTCCATTTAGCTAAACAAAGTGGTTGTGAGCGTCAATTAGGCCGATTTATTGCCGCGTCAATTACCCAGCGACAATTACCGGCCATCCGGGAGTGTGAAGAACGCTTTTTAGTTATCGAGCCAAACAAGCCATCACTTACCATCAAGCAACACAGCCTAAGCGCGTATGCCAGTATGATACCGGGAGGCCTGCATGGATAACGCAACGGCCTCATTATCACTCATGCTCAAGCAGCTAAAGCTCGCCACCATGGTTAAAGAATGGGACGCGTTAGGCAATAAAGCGGTGAAAGAGCAATGGAGCCCCCAGCAATACTTATCGGAGCTCTGCCACATCGAGCTGGCAAACCGCGAAGATAAGCGATTACAGCGGTTGCTGAAAGACGCCAAGTTACCGGCTGGAAAAAACCTCGGTAACTTCGACTTTAATCTGGTCGACGGTATCTCTAAACATCAGATCATCGACCTGGTTAACCAACCCGGTTGGTTGAAACTGGGCTCTAACGTCTTATTGTTCGGAGCCAGCGGACTAGGTAAAACCCATATCGCCAGTGGCATCGGTTATGGACTTATCGAGCAGGGCTACAAAGTTAAGTTCATTGCCGCCTCAGCCATCGTACAACAGCTACAGCAGGCGAAACAGCATCTTCGCTTACAGGATGAGCTGCTGAAACTGGATAAATACAACCTGCTTATCGTTGATGACGTGGGTTACGTTCGCAAAACCGAACAGGAAACCAGTGTGCTGTTCGAGCTAATCGCGCATCGATACGAAAGACACAGCATGATCATCACATCAAATAAGTCGTTCGAGCAATGGGATGAACTGTTCGACGACTCAACGATGACTATCGCCGCCATCGATCGGCTGGTGCATCATGCAACAATCCTTCACTGCGAAGGGGAAAGTTACCGACGCAAAATGGCAATGAGCAACGGTAGCTAAAAATCGGTATCAACCGGCCAGGATAATTGCCGGAAAACCGGCCAAGGTAATTGACGCTACATACCAAATATTGAATTTTCTTTCAGAGCTCCATGTGTCATACATGCTTTTTCCTGATTCGCTGGCATATACGCCCATTCCTTATATCGTTATGCTTTGCATTGAAGAATACTTTTATCATTGAAATGCAACAAGTAAAAAGCTAACAAGCGCCAGTTGACCTTGCCATTGTTGGAAGGTTTATATTTTAAGATATTCGGTAAATATCGCGATAAGGAGGCAACAATGAGCGGTAGTGATAAACATGATAAATCAGCAGTAATACGCTTGCCGATAAAAGGGATGACGTGCGCCTCATGCGTCGGACGTATTGAAGCCGAGCTCAAAAAGGTTGAGGGTGTTGATGAGGTTGTGGCCAATCTTGCTACTGAACGTGCAGATATTCGCTCAGCGGAGCCGGTTGATCGTGCCTCACTTATTACTGCAGTAGAGAGGGCTGGCTACTCAGTACCGAATCAAACGACTGAATTGGATATTGAAGGCATGACGTGTGCTTCATGTGCCGGTCGTGTCGAACGCGCGTTGAAAGACGTTGAAGGGGTAAGTAAGGCAACAGTCAACGTTGCAACTGAACGCGCCAGTGTGACGGGTGATGTAGATGTTGAAGCATTGGTGGCAGCGGTTGATGGGGCCGGATATGGCGCTAAGCCCGGAGACCACGCGACAAGCGATAACGATGAGTCAACACGCAGGAAGAATGCTGAACAACAGCAGCTAAAACGCCAATTATTAATAGCGGTAGCGCTGACAGTTCCAGTGTTCGCCTTGGAAATGGGCTCGCACTTTATTCCTGGCGTTCAGCAATTTATTAATGACGTTATTGGTAGGCAGGTTAGTTACTATCTGCAGTTTGCCCTCGCAAGCCTCGTTTTATTTGGGCCTGGTCTGCGCTTTTTTAAGCATGGTGTGCCAGCGCTTTTAAGAGGCGCACCTGATATGAACACGTTGGTGGCACTAGGAACATCCGCCGCGTGGGGGTACTCCGTTATATCGACCTTCTTCGCTCATGTTTTGCCGTCGGGTACGGTACATGTTTACTATGAAGCGGCCGCCGTCATCGTCACGCTTATCCTGTTGGGACGCTTTATGGAAGGTCGGGCCAAGGGGCGGACGTCGCAAGCAATAAAGCGGCTGGTCGGCTTGCAGGCTAAAAAAGCGCGCGTACTGCGTAATGGCAAGTTGGTGGAGATAGCCATTAGCGAGGTTGAGTTAGATGACCAAGTAGAAGTGCGCCCAGGCGAACGCATACCAGTTGATGGTGAGGTGACTGAAGGCGACAGTTACGTCGATGAATCAATGATCACTGGCGAGCCGATTCCAGTGGAGAAACAGCCTGGAAGTTCTGTAGTAGGGGGTACGGTCAATCAAAAAGGTGCGCTTAGCGTTTCTGCTAAAGCCGTTGGCAATAGCACCAAATTGTCGCAAATCATTCGTATGGTGGAAGAAGCTCAAGGCTCGAAATTACCGATACAGACACTGGTGGATAAGGTAGTTCTTTGGTTTGTACCCGCCGTTATTGGTGTAGCGCTTTTAACGTTCACGATTTGGCTATTGGCGGGTAAAGAACCTGCTTTAACATTTGCACTGGTCAATGCAGTGGCAGTACTTGTTATTGCTTGTCCCTGCGCGATGGGGCTGGCCACACCGACTTCAATCATGGTTGGAACGGGACGCGGCGCTGAAATGGGCGTGTTGTTTCGCAAAGGAGAAGCTCTGCAACTGTTGAAAGACGCTCAATTCGTTGCCGTTGATAAAACAGGAACCCTGACCGAAGGTAAACCGGTGCTGACCGATTTAGTTGTGGCAGAAGGCTTTCAGCGCAATACCGTGCTGGCGCGTGTTGCTGCAGTCGAAGCCAAGTCTGAACACCCCATTGCCGGAGCTATTGTCGAGGCGGCCGAGAAGGAAGACCTTTCGTTACCAACCGTCTCACACTTTAATTCGGTTACGGGGTTGGGTGTTGAGGCTGAAGTCGAAGGGGTAGCAATTAAGGTGGGTGCGGACCGTTATATGCGTAAAATTGGCGTTGACGTTGACCCATTCGCAGACAGCGCCGAAGCGCTTAGTAATAAAGGTAAGTCCCCACTATATGTTGCGATTGACGGACAGCTTGCGGCGATTTTGGCAGTATCAGACCCGATTAAGCCCGGCACATCTTCGGCAATACAAGCGTTGCATGAGCTAGGGCTTAAGGTGGCCATCATCACGGGTGATAATCAGCGTACCGCTAACGCAATAGCCAGCCAGTTGGATATTGACCAAGTTATTGCTGAGGTGTTGCCGGAAGGCAAGGTAGAAGCGGTCAAAACACTGCAACGCGACTATGGAAAACTTGCCTTTGTAGGAGACGGCATCAACGATGCGCCGGCACTGGCGGAAGCCGATGTGGGTATCGCTATTGGTACTGGTACAGATATCGCTATAGAGGCGGCGGAAGTTGTCATTATGTCAGGCAATCTAAGAGGGGTACCCGACGCTATCGCGTTGTCACAGGCCACCATTAATAATATCAGGCAAAACCTATTTTGGGCCTTTGTTTACAATACCGCGTTAATACCCGTAGCAGCAGGAATTCTGTACCCAGGCTTTGGTATTTTGTTGTCTCCAGTTTTTGCCGCCGCAGCGATGGCATTTTCATCGGTATTTGTGCTTGGTAATGCATTGAGGTTACGGCGTTTCAGGGCACCTAGTGAGGTCTAACATGGATTCAGTCGTCAATGAATAGGCGGTCAGTATGAATATTGGTAAACTTGCGGCAGCCACCGGCGTTTCGGCTAAGATGATCCGGTACTATGAAACGGTTGGTTTAATACCTAAAGCAGCTCGAACAGCCGCCGGATATCGAGACTACTCTGAACATGATGTTCAAACTCTGCGTTTCATACATCGCGCCAGAGACTTGGGCTTCTCAGTCGAACAAATGAAAGCGTTGGTTTTACTATGGCGTAATCAAAATCGATCGAGTGCCGATGTTAAACGGCTTGCATTGGAACATATTGCTGAACTTGAAGAAAAAGCGCACAAGCTGAAGAAAATGAGTAGTGCTCTGATGCACTTAGTTGACCATTGTCACGGCGATGCTCGGCCGAAATGCCCTATAATTAGCGGGCTGGCTGAGCAAAGAGAGGAACTGTAGGAAGTCGAGGCGTTGTCTTGGTTTGCTTAGATGCAATGACCTAATTATGAACGCGCTCTTAGAACGATTGATTTTCATCAGTCAAAAGGGGTAAACTCCATCTATGTGCTTAAAGCAAAGTTTCGTATGAACCGGCTAATCATCTGTTTACTGTTATTATCAGTAGTAATAATGTCGTTCTCTTTCACTGTCAGTGCGAATGAGGCATGCATGCACAATTCGACTGAACAAGCGTGTGATGTCGTGGATTGCGAAACAATGCACATGAACACCGACGGCGAGAGTGTTCAATATTCTGTGTCAGCCAAATTTTCATAAATCTATGTAGCCATCCAGTCGACCCTCGAAGTGGATGGTTAGCTGAGACAGTGTCAGATTCCAGTTCTGCACCGGGTGCGACCAGCGCTCAGTTGCTTTTAACATACCCGCGTACAGCAGCTTAAGCAAGCTACTCTCATTGCTAAAACCGCCTTTGGTTTTGGTTAGTTTTCGGAACTGGCGATGTACGGCTTCAACAGCGTTGGTTGTGTAAATAACTTTCCGCACATAGTCCGGGTACTTAAAATATGTTGAGAGTGTCGGCCACTTATTGCGCCAGGATTGAATGACGATGGGATATTTATCGCCCCATTTTGTTTCTAAATCATCCAGCGCGCTCTCGGCAGCGGACAATGTCGCGGCTTTATACACGCATTTTAAATCGGCCATGAAAGCTTTTTGATTTTTGCTGGCCACGTACTTCATCGAGTTGCGAATTTGATGAATGATGCAGTGTTGCACCTCCGCTTTCGGGTAAATGCTTTCTATGGCTTCGGGAAAGCCTTTTAAACCGTCTACGCAGGCAATCAGAATATCCTGAACGCCTCGATTATGGAGATCGGTCAACACACTCAGCCAGTGATGGGCGCCTTCTGATTCGGATAAATAAAGCCCCAGAAGCTCTTTTTTGCCGTCAATGTTGAGGCCAAGAATGGTATAAACAGCTTTGCTGATAAAACGGCCATTCTCTTTGATTTTATAATGAATGGCATCGAGCCAGACAATGGGATAAACCGCTTCTAAGGGTCGTTCACGCCATGCCTGAAGCTCCGGCAGAAGCTTATCTGTGACGGCATTGATGGTGCCGTTTGAGACATGAATGCCGTACAGGTCTTCAATGTGCATGCGAATGTCTTGATAGCTGGTTCCAAGCGAAAACAGCGCAATAACTTTACGCTCCAGCTCATCAGTTAAATGCGTCTGATGTTTTTTAACCAGTTGCGGCTCAAATGAGCCGGCTCTGCCGCGGGGCGTATCGAGTTCAAAGCTACCGGCAGGACTCTTGACCGTTTTTGACGTCGAGCCGTTCTTGCGGTTAGATTGCTCTTTATCACTGAGATGCTCTTCAAGCTCAGCCTGCATCGCAGCTTCGGTGAGTTGTTTGATAAGCGGTGTAAGAATGCCGTCTTTGCCCGTGAGGTCTTTGCCTTCACGCAATTGCTTTAAAGCGGCATCCATATCGAAATTGGTTTTGGTCATATGTCATCTCTTTTTTGCTTAGTTTAACGAAATGACACAGAATTCTGAACACTACCTTCCGGCCTCCTTACCTCAAGACTTGCCACTTCTCAGATATTTAACCAAGGCAAGAATGAGCAGTACCAGTACAATGAGGACGAGTAGGCCAAAAATGATGGGAACCAGCATCATTGAGCCACTCATCATACTGCAACCCATCATGCCTTGATCCATCATACCGTTTGTGCTCATTTCAGCGGGATTAGCTTGTGCAGCGGCAACTGCTGGGCCGGCGAAAATAGCCAGAATAAAGAATAGTGCTTTAACATACGTCATGGTTGAGCCCTTATCAGTGAGTGATCGTCTCTGACAATATTATTACGGCTAAGGTATTTTTCAAGCTAGCTAATATCTATTTATTATTTAAATTGACGTTTGCGACATCCTGAAGCCCATCGCTAAGAGAGGCCATTAAAGGACAATAAACAGCTCCCTGCTGCGCGCTGCATTGCTGAACCAGACCACTCAATGCGCGTTCAATATGTTGTAAATGCGATATTTTTTGTCTAACGCTATCAAGTTTTTGCTCTCCTAGCTCTCTGGCTTCATCACAATGAACGCCATCCTGCAGTTTTAATAGCTCTGCGATTTCATCCAGGCTAAAACCAAGCCATTGAGACGTACGAATAAAGTGAAGTCTTTGCAGCGCATGATTGCCGTAGTAGCGAATACCCCCATAGGGTCGCTCGGGTTCGGCCATTAATTTTCGTCGTTGATAATAACGAACCGTCTCGACACCCACCCCCGCGGAGGCGGCCAGCGTACCAATTGTCATCAGCTCTTGTTTTTCTGACATAACGGTTGACTCCGTACCCAGATACGGCTCTAAGGTTAGCATAGATCAATACACTTATGCAGAGGATTATTGTTATGCCAAACCCCAAATCTGGACGAGGCTCTCTTATTGCGGGCGGCGCTGCAGCGTTATTGGCTTCAGCGTGTTGTTTGGGACCGCTGTTGTTACTCTCTCTCGGAGTGTCCGGTGCATGGATTGGAACCCTGACAGCACTTGAGCCATATCGTCCGGCATTCATTGCCATTGCACTGATTGCTTTGTTCTTCGCCTGGCGCCGGATATACCGTCCTGTTGGTAATTGCGGGCCAGACGATATTTGCGCAAGGCCAAAAGTGCGTACGGGTTATAAAGTGACGTTCTGGCTGGTTGCAGTGCTTATATTAACCGCGCTGTTATACCCCTATGTTGTACCTTTCTTTTATTAAGAGGCAATACACGATGAAAAAATTAATGATCACAACCTTATTATTCTCACTGTTTAGTTTACCCACTTTAGCGGCTAAGCAAACTGTTACGTTATCGGTTCCCGGAATGACGTGTGTGACTTGTCCTATTACGGTGAAAGCGGCACTGAGACAGGTCGAAGGAGTTAACGCCGTCGACGTTCGTTATGAAGAGCGGGACGCAACGGTGACGTTCGACGATGCGAAAACCTCCGTTGAGGCGTTGACTCAAGCAACCACTGATGCGGGTTATCCATCCACATTGAAAAAAGCCTCGGTGACACAGGAGTAAGGTTTATGAGTGATAAGAATCTGCATATTGCAGTGATTGGTAGCGGTGGCGCAGCCATGGCTGCCGCCTTGAAAGCGACTGAACACGGTGCCCGGGTGACACTAGTTGAGCGTGGTACTATCGGCGGAACCTGTGTTAACATTGGCTGTGTCCCTTCTAAAATCATGATCCGGGCGGGTCACATTGCACACCTTCGCCGGGAAAGTCCGTTCGATGACGGCCTAAGCGCCCAGACACCGGAGGTGAACCAGCCGGCGCTATTGGCTCAGCAGCAAGCACGAGTGGAGGAGCTGCGCGAGTCCAAGTACCAGAGTATTCTTAGCGACAATGCCGCGATTACCGTCCTCAAAGGCGAGGCGCGGTTCGTTAGCGAGCGCACGCTGAGGGTTGCGCTCAGCGACGGTAACGAACAAACCGTGACATTTGACCTCGCTTTCATCGGTACCGGAGCCCGGCCGGCAATACCGGCTATTCCCGGTTTGTCCGATACGCCTTACTTAACTTCAACAAGCGCGCTAGAGTTAACACATATCCCGGAGCGACTTGCTGTTATCGGTGGTTCGGTGGTCGCACTCGAACTTGCTCAGGCATTTAGTCGTCTTGGTAGTGAAGTAACGGTTTTAGCACGTAGTCGGCTGTTATCGCAAAGCGACGCGGATATCGGTGAAACCATCAATGCTGCTTTTCTCCGGGAAGATATCAATGTGCTTGAAAATACTGAAGCGAGTGAGGTTGTGTATGATGGGCAAACATACACTATGCAAACCAATCAAGGCGTACTACACGCTGATCAGCTTCTGGTGGCTACGGGGCGTACTCCGAATACTGAAACGCTTAACCTAGCGGCGCTTGGCGTTGACACTGAGCGCGGTGCTATAACGGTTGATAGCGGTATGCAAACCACTTGCTCCGGTATCTATGCGGCAGGCGACTGTACCAATCAACCCCAGTTTGTATACGTGGCTGCCGCAGGGGGCAATCGAGCGGCTATTAATATGACGGGAGGCGATGCCAGGCTTGATCTTAGTACCATGCCCGAAGTTATTTTTACCGATCCCCAAATTGCGACTGTTGGTCTCTCTGAGGCAGAGGCTGAGGATCAGGGCTATGACACCGATAGCCGCACACTGAATCTAGAAAACGTGCCGCGAGCACTGGTTAATTTCGATACCCTGGGGTTCATTAAAATCGTAGCCGAGCGCCGTAGCGGGCAACTTTTGGGCGTTCAGTGTGTGGCCGGAGAAGCGGGAGAGCTGATTCAAACCGCAGCGATGGCACTTAGAGCTAAAATGACCGTTGATGAAGTCGCTGATGGGCTGTTCCCATACCTGACAATGGTGGAGGGTTTGAAACTCTGTGCCCAAACGTTCAGCAAAGATGTGAAACAACTGTCTTGTTGCGCGGGTTAAGTGTCATGGTTACTGCCCTGCATCTTGACCGCCGAAAATGCCCATTAGTTCTATTTTGCTATCACTAACCCGAAGGTAAATACTATCAACACCAAAAACACACTTGCGGTAACCTCTACGAATATGATCGATGGTAGGATAGTTTGGTGGGTTGCTAGCTATTTTTTCGAATGGCTCAAATAAACGATAAAAATAGTTGCCGCCTGCCGTTAGCCAAACGTTAAGTAACCATAATTATAAATGCGGTTTGAATTCTTGCAGCATTTCTTCTGGAGATTGATCAGTAAATCCGTTTGCTTCCGCTGACTTGAGTTTTTCATTAATTGCTTTAGCACGGCGAATGAGATCGCTAACCAATTCGTTTTTGCTATTGTATTCACCGAACTCTTGCACGTGATGACAAAGCCAAAGACCACTTTGCTCGGTTAATGTAATACTTTGTCACGTGTTATATAGCGTGTTACTAAGGTTTTATCCGCAACACCCGGATATATCGGTTTTCTCGCCGGCTTTTACAGCTATAGCGTCTTTAATTATACGAATAGCGGATCGCAAGACAATAATCGCTATAACGGTTGCAATGACTAAGTCAGGCCAAGCCGTATTGAGTTGTGCCACTAACAAGGCCGAGACAATAACACCGACGTTCATGATCATGTCATTGCGTGAACAGATCCAGCTAGCGCGGATATTAATATCACCGTTTCGTGAGCTGTATAAAAGTGCAAAGCAAGCTACGTTTACAACGAGCGCCAGACCTGCAACCCATAACATCATATTGGCATTAGGTTCACTGCCAAATGCTAAGCGTTGAAACACATCGGCTAATACCAGTAAGGCCAATAAAGTTTGCAGCGTGCCATTAAAAATGGCCGCATTGGCTTTATATTTAATGGCTTTGCCAACTGCATACAAACTGACGGCATAGACCAACGTATCGGCGAGCATATCTAGCGAATCGGCGATAAGCCCACTGGACTCGGCTAACCAACCGGCAATAAACTCAACGAAAAACATAACGCCATTAAGGACTAATACAGTCCACAACAACCGTCGCTGCGCTTTATCGATGTGGGCTTGCACATTACTACCAGACGAACTGCCGCAGCAAGATGACATATCACTTCCCTTCCCTTAAGTTAATTAATCGTTGCCGTATTTTATCAGACGTGGCGATGAGTTTCTTTACTGGTTTTCGCTGAAACTTGCGTAACAACAAGTAAAGAACGGGCAAATCGACGCAAAAACTTTAATTCGCAAATTCAGTGGGCTTATCACAGGTAATTCTATGTCGATTTTTGATGACCATATAATGCCGCTTCTTTATGTGCGAATTCGGGATGTTCAAACTCCAACGTCGAATGCGTAATATTGAATCGCTTGCTGAGTACTGTTTTTATTTCTGTCTTTATGGACTCAATGCGATACCAGCCTTTTTCGGTGAGTACGACGTGGGTGTCCAATGCTGAAGTATTCTCTTGCATCTGCCAAAGGTGGATATGATGCACGTCGTCTATTCCGTTGATATTGCGCAAGGCTTCAATGACTAACTCTCCATCTAATTCTGGCGGGCAACCCAGCATTAGCGTCCGGATTGGTTTGCCAATTTCAGTAAAAGAAAGGTAGAGAATATACACTGCGATACCGATTGTGATTGCCGCATCTACCCAATGGGCGTCGTAAAGAATGATCAGCGTACCGGAAATAACGACAGCGACCGAAGCCAACGCATCTGACAGGTTGTGCAGGAATAAGGCTCGAATATTTACACTGCCTTTTTGTATCGAATAAGTGAGAAAGGCGGTTAAGGCATCTATTATCAGTGCTATCCCAGCGATAATAACTACAGTCCATCCAGCTACATCTGGTGGATCGATGAGTCTCATCCCACCTTCATAAATTAAGTAAAGTCCGATAACGATGAGCGTGGTGTAATTAATCAACGCAGCAACCACTTCTATTCTTTCATAGCCGAACGTCATGCGAGAGTCTGCGGGACGGCGTGCAATTTTACGCGCGGCGAATGCAATAATTAATGCCGCCATATCTGAGAAATTATGCAGCGCATCTGCAATGAGTGCTAAGCTGCCAGAAAGGATGCCACCGATAATTTGCGCGACGGTTAAAAGGCCGTTAGCCCATATAGCGATGCCGACACGGCGGTCACCACTTTTAAAGTCTAAATGAGCATGACCGTCATCTGATTTATGATTATGTGCCATGAAAAATCCTTATTTAAGTACGAGGGACAAACACAGTTGTCCCTCTTATTAATAACCAGTTAACTAACGACTTAAGTCCTTAATTTTTTGTTTTGAAAACCAAGGATAAAGCACCGGCAAAACAACCAACGTCAAAAAGGTTGCGGATACCAGACCACCCACAATGACGGTAGCTAATGGGCGTTGGATTTCAGCACCCGCACCGGTTGCGAATAACATGGGTATAAGACCCAGCGCTGAAGTAATAGCCGTCATTAATACTGGGCGCAGTCGCGACCACGCGCCATCAAACACGGCGTCGTTCAGTCGGTGACCATCCGTTAGACGCTGGTTTATGCTTTCAACTAAGACCACACCGTTAAGGACTGCGACACCAAATAAGGTGATAAAACCGACAGCACTTGGCACAGACAAATACTGGCCCGAGATAAACAGCGCGACAATTCCCCCGATAATGGCCAGTGGCACATTAACCAAAATTAACATCGCCTGACCCAGGGTTCCGAACGCAAAGTAAAGGAGTAACGCGATTAACGCCAGCGATATCGGCACCACGATAGATAGACGCTGTTGAGCCCGTTGCTGGCTCTCAAACTGACCACCAATATCAACGGAATAGCCGGTGGGTAAATCGACATTGTCATCAATTGCTTGTCGAATATCGGCAACAACACTGCCCATGTCACGACCTTGAACGTTGGATTGAATAACTACCCGGCGCTGTACGTCATCACGACGAATTTGCGGAGGGCCGGATTCAATCGAAACGTTAGCCACTTCACCCATTGTTACCCACGCACCCGATGGAGCTTGTAACCTAAGTGAACGTATCGATTCGGGGGTATCACGAAACGATTCAGCTAAACGAACGTAGATGTCGTAACGCTCATTTCCCCGAATGATTTGCCCGGCACTGGCCCCGCCAAGGCCGTTATCTACTACGCTGAGCACATCCGATACATTCAGGCCATAGCGGGACAACTGACGTCGCTTAGGTGATACAACCAGCTGCGCTTCCCCTTTGATTTGCTCCATGGCAACAGCAACGGCACCATCCACTTGTTTAACTGCGCTCTCTATTTCCTGTCCTTTTGCGGCAAGCGTATCGAGTTCAGGGCCAAACAGCTTTATGGCAAGTTGCGATTTCACGCCGGACAAGAGTTCATCAACCCGTGTTGCGATAGGCTGCGAAAAGTTGAATAGCAAACCGGGATGTTCATCCAGTTTCGCTTCCATTTTTTCTTGCAACGCATAGCGATCAGATGCAGTTGTCCATTCAGACTGCGGCTTAAGTCCTACGTAGATTTCAATGTTACTAATAGGCTCAGGGTCACCGCCGACTTCGGCCCGGCCAATACGGCTTAGCGCATAGGTGGTTTCTGGAAAAGACATTAAGATTTTTTCCAGTTTCGGCGCTACTTCTAACGCTGTTTCCAGGTTCGATGACGGGGCTAGTGTTACACGAATATTAATCGTGCCTTCTTCAAGTTCAGGCGCAAACTCGGTACCGAGTCTTGGTACCAGAAGTAATGCTCCAACGAACAAAACTGCAGCGACACTGACGATCAGTTTTTTGCTTCTTAGTGCCCATGACAGCAGTCTTTTATAACCGGCATCCAGCGGTTTCAGTAGTTTATTCTCGCGGGGGCGAATCCCTTTACTGAAAAAGTAACTGGCAAGCGCTGGTACCACCATAATAGCGACGAATACGGCTGAAACGATGGCCAACATAATGCTTATCGCCATAGGCTCGAACAGCTTAGCCTCAACACCTTGAAAGCTAAATAGCGGCATAAATACAACTAAAATGATCATGGCAGCGAAAAAGACGGGTCGTGCGACCTCATTTGCGGCTTCTTTTATTCGCAGTTTTATGCCGTGACTGTCGAGTCTGGCCGCCTGTGGATCAGGATCTCGGTATTCCGTTCGTTGCTTGGCTTCTTCTCCGTGTTCGACATCCGGTCGGCTCAAGTGTTTAAAGATGTTTTCAACCATCACTACGGAGCCATCGACCAGCATACCGATAGCGACAGCGATACCTCCTAACGACATGAGGTTTGCTGACATACCCATTGCAGACATCACCATTAGTGCGATAGCAATGGAAACGGGAATGGATAATAGCACTAAGAAGGTGGCTCTCATATTGAGCAGAAACAGCGCTAATACCGCAATAATGAAGACAAAGGCAATCAGCAGCGAGTATGCGACAGTTGACACGGCCTTCTGAATTAAATCGGCTTGGTCGTAATAAGGCTCAAAAATCACCCCTTCAGGCAATGCCTGTTGAATAAGCGGGATGCGCTTTTTGACACCGTCTATAGTTGCTTTGGTATTCGAACCCATGCGTTTAAGTACAATGCCGGATACTACTTCGCCGAGCTGGTTGACTTCACCATCCACTTTTCGTGACATGGATACTGCACCCTGACGAATCTCGCTGCCAACTTCGACATCGGCTACCTGACCTAAAGTGACAGAGACGCCATCAACTGTTTTTAACGGGATCTGGCGCAGCTGTTGCAGCCCCTCCTTACCACTGCCAAGCCAGCCGGTGCCTCGAATCACTAACTGCTCCTGCCCGCGCGGCATATACCAGCCGCCGACATTACCATTATTTTTTTCTACGGCAGCCATCACGTTCTGCTGTGATAACCCATAAGACAAAAGTTTGGCGGGATTTAAGTTAACCTGATATTGCTTAACCTTACCGCCGAAAGAGAGTACCTCAGTAATACCCTCAACGGGCATAAGCAGCAGCTTAACCACGTAATCATTTAAACTGCGCAATTCCATGCTACTAACGCCCGAGCCAGGCTCGGCCAGTAACAGGTATTGATAAACCTGCCCCAATCCCGAAGAATTAGGCCCCATTTCCGGGGTGCCGACACCGTCGGGTATCAGCTCTTTTGCGGCTTGTAATCGCTCAAAAACCAGTTGCCGGGCGAAGTAAATGTCGACACTTTCTTCGAATACGACGGTAATACCTGACAGACCGGTTTTTGATATCGACCGAACCTCTTTTACGTCGGGCAGTGCATACATGACCGACTCAATCGGATAGGTAATAAGCTGCTCGACTTCCGTTGCCGCCAACCCCGGTGCCTCGGTGTTAACGGTAACCTGCACGTTAGTGACATCCGGGAAGGCATCAAGATTGAGCTTCGGAATGACAAAAAACGACGCAATACTAATGCTGAATAATACCAATACCAATAACAGGCGATTGGCGACAGCAAACTGAATAATACGCTGAAACATACAACCTCCTGTTAATGGTTATGCGGGTCGAAACCGCCTTTGGCCAGCTGTGAACGAACGAAAAAAGCTCCACTTTCAACGTAGCGGGTACCTTCATCGACACCAGTAATAACTTTCCACGCTCCCTGTTCATCGACTAACTCAACTTCTTTGGGCTCGAACTTGCCGGGTTGGTGCTCAATAAAAATCTGCCAGTCTCCGTCGGGGGCTCGTAATAGTGCTGAATCTTTAACCGCAAGAACTGGCGTATCCGATGTCACTGAAAAATAGACATCCGCAAATAAACCGGGATGCAGCTGGTCTTTTTCGTTGCTGACTGCAAGACGAACCGTGCGGGTACGGGTTTTATGGTCAATGGTATGCCCTTCTTGAATGACCTTTGCGCTAAAGCTCTTGCCATTAACACTCACCGTTACAGGGTCACCAAATTTAACATTGAGGTCAGCACTGCCGGGCAAGCGAGCATTGACCCACAGTGTTTCCTCTTGCAAAACTTCAACCAATTCATTACCGGCATTGACCTGTTGTCCTTGTTTAAAATCATCACTGACGACAATGCCGCTAATGTCGGCGGTTAGTTGATACTCGCCAATGGGGTAATCTGGCGCTTTTAATCGCTTGATATCATCATCGGACATACCAAAGGCTTGCAGTGTCGCTTTTGCTGATGAAAAATCGCTCCGCGCTTCTACATAACGTTTTTCGCCAACGGTTGTTTGCCCTAATGACTGAACTCGTTGCCATTCGTTTAAGGCCACCAGATATTGGCTCTGTGCGTCGGCCATCCGGGCACTGAATAAGGTTGCTAGCGGCTGAGATTTTTCGACGTGATCACCAATACTGACGAAGCGTTTTAATACTGTTGAATCGATGCGGGGACTGACCACATAGCTATTAAAATCGTTGGCGACGATTTCTCCGGGCGCGTAGACCGGGTAGTCAACAATCTGCTTTTGCAGTGTTGCTGTCGTAATATTGGCCATCGCTTGTTGCTTCTGAGACAGCTCGACACCGGAGCCTTCTTCATTTTCTCCTTCTTGATGACCGTTTTCCTGCTGATGACTCGTTGAATCTTTGTCTTCTTCGTGGCCATGCTTATCCTGAGCTATTACAGGCAAGCTCAGTGCCAACACAATTGCCGCGTATAATGGTTTAAATGACATAATTTTCTCTCTAATCTGTTCGTGATTTTATTGATTACTCAACGGTTGTAACTCAATGGTTTCACTGAGTTTTCCGGAGCGATAAAGCCATTCAATGGCGGCAAGCCGGTATTGAGTTTGTAATCCAATACCCGCGAACTGGCTATCGAGCTGTTGTTGCATAGCCGTCAGATAGTCAGTGGTGGATAAATCACCGGCCAGCCAGGATTGCTCAATCAGCTGCATTGATTCGGCCTGCCGAGCCTGGAAATTCTGCTGCCAGCTTTGCCATTGTTTTTTCACAAACCGATAGTTATTTAGCGATGATTTAAGCGATGCCTCCCACTGCCGTTTTAACGCAATAACACGTTTTTCCTCGGCAAGCGCTTCACGACTGGCGGCCTGAACGGCATTGCTATAATTATTTCGCAGTTGCAGCGGAATACTGAATGTCAGGCCGATTACATTCTCGTTATCGCTTTCACCGGCTTCAACTCCCACTGTTGGATTAGCCGTGGTTAATGAGCGTTTCCAGTCGATATCCGCACGTTTTAACTGCCACTTCAGATAAGCCGCTTTAATGGCCGGATGTTGCTGCCATCGCGCTGTTAAGTTCGGGGCAAACTGGAACATACCCTCGCTAAGCGACAATTCGTTCGCCGCAGTACCGGGTAGTAGAGCATTGAGTTCAGCCTGACTAGACTGTAACTGCTGATAAGCCGAAGCGGTTTGTTGTAACTGACGGCTTAAGGCAAGTAAGGTCAATTGTTCATCAATGGCGCTTAAATCGCCGGCTTTACGCCTTTCACTGACGAGCTTTATGGCTTGTTGCACAAACTGTTCTTGCTGCTGTGCCAAGTCATAACGACGTTTCGCATCAAACCAATGGACATAGGCACTGAGCAACGTTTTCGCATGCTCACTCGCTGATAGGCGGTAAACACTCATTGCTAGTGCCGTCATTGCATCGCTCTGACTGGCACGAGCCTCATTGCCCGTGCTCCAGTCAATGGTCTGACTGAGGCCAACGGCGTAATTGTTGATATCGCCTTCGCGCTCTAGTCTTGAAGACAAGGTTGGGTTATACAAAGGCTGATTTAACTGCTGCCCTTGCTGTATGAGTGCTTCAGCTTGCTCTTGAGCTGCCTGCACACTCGGGTGCTGTTGTACGGTTTGTTGCCAGCGCTCGGGTAACTGTTGAGCGTTAACATAATTCGTGCAGAGCACGAGACTGACAGCAACAAACACACGTTTGCCGCATATCGATAACGGACGCATAGAGAGACTCCTCGGTCATTTTACTGCGTTAATAATTCGAATTGATCCGCTGCGTTGCAGCGTTTAAAGCAGTTATGAGGAGATTGGAGGCCGAAACAGCGGTAAAGATAAAGGGTTAGAATAAATTTCAATATAACCAGAGCGAGACGTTTTGAAACGCGGGAGCGCCATAGTTTTTTCGGATTTCATTGCATATAGATGAAACGAACCGTGGCAGTGACAGCAATGATGACAATCAAAACTGACGTTACCTTTATGAGGAAGCTTTTTTTGGTCAGGATGGGACTCATCATGATCAAAGTTAATATGTTGTTCGGGAAGTGATTGGTGAGATTGGTGCACGTCCGCGACTGCCTGACTGATTTGAGTCAGAACCGCAAACAAAATCACTATGATAAACCCCTGTCTGAACATTATAGCCCTTGGTTTGTAAAGCTATTAAACAATAACGTAATTAATATGGGTCTGCAAGAATCGACTTGAGTTCCCAATGTTAGAGGCTTAGCAAAGTTTGTGAATTCTTAGGTTAATTGATAATATAGCGCCTCGTTGGGGAGTAGCCTGTTTCCAAAGTTGGAAGCGTTCGTGTCAACATAATTGGCCACATGCCATGGTGCGAACACCTCTCGGTTGGCGAGACCATCGATATATCCATGCTGAAGGTCGGGCGTGTGGGTGTATCGTGGACTCAGAATGCCCAGCCGGAGATAACTCAATGAACCTAATTGCTCTTCTTTTACTTGCTTTTTCTATGTCAACGGACGCTTTTGCTGCGGCTGTCGGTAAAGGAGCAAGTCTTAACCGTCCTCGCTTTTTCGACGCACTAAGAATGGGCGTGATTTTCGGGACGATTGAAGCAACAACCCCTGTTATTGGTTGGTTGGTCGGTAAATCAGCAGCCTCTTATGTTGAAGTCTGGGATCATTGGGTAGCCTTCTTTTTATTGCTGGCCCTTGGTTTGCATATGGTTTATGAAGGCTTTAGACCCCGCGGAGAAGAGGTAGACAAACCCTCCAGACAATCGTTTTTTAAAGTTTCTCTTACGGCGTTAGGCATCAGCATTGATGCCATGGCAGTTGGTGTAGGCCTGGCCTTTATTGATGTGAATATTTGGCTTGCCGCGGTGCTTATCGGTTTAGCTACAACCCTTATGGTTACTTTGGGAGTGATGTTAGGGCGCTTTGTTGGAGCGGTAATAGGTCATTGGGCAGAAATGTTCGGCGGGATTACTTTAATTGGAGTGGGTTTTTGGATCTTGTTAAGCCACATATAAGAAAAGAGTTTATTAGGATAACGCTATAATTTCACTGTCTAATCTGAATTTGGTAGCTCTATCTGCACTTCAAACCCAGATGGCTGGATATTGTTAAATGATATCTTGCCATGGTGCAATTGTATTATTTTCGAGGTGATGGACAGCCAGACCAGAGCCGGCGATATTAGTGTGTTCGCGGAATCGATAAAAACGCTCTCCCATTTGTTCAGTTATTTCGGCGGGCACACCGCTGCCTTGATCTCTTATCTTGATAATAATGCTTGCCGATGTATCAACCGCTTCTATTTGTATAGTGGAGTCTGCCGGTGAAAATTTCATTGCGTTGGATAAGAGGTTGGTCAATGCACTGACTATTAACGCGTTATTGCATGTTATTTTTATTGTGGGAACATCGATTTGCCATTGGTAGTCCTCGACTTGATTGATGGGTAGGCTATCAATCGCTAAGGAAACCAAGGTTTTAATTTCAATTTCATCAAAGTCGGCAGAATTATCCAAACTATCCAGTCGATTTAAACGCAAGAGTTGATTAACTAAATGCGACATCCGCTCTACGGCATGAAAAATAGCTTTACCGGACTGTTTAGAATCCTCCAGAGATTCAGCATGAATAATATTTTCCGCATGTACCTGAATGGCGCTTAACGGTGTGCGCAATTCATGTGACGCATCAGCAATAAAGCGCTTTTCCCGCTCTGAAAACATCTTAATTTGATGTAATAGTTTATTAATTGCCTGTTTTATCGGGATCAACTCTTTGGGCAGGTCGGACTCAATTGGAGACAGGTTATTTAACGCTCTGGCTCTTAAGTCTAAGGCAAATCTGTTAACGGGTTTCAGTCAATACTGGGGCAAAGCGACATCATTAACCCTCAATTCTTGGGCAGCTGGGGAGCCAGTGACGAAGATTTATTTAATACCGCGCATCAGCGCTTTGAGAAACACGAAAAAACCGGACAACCTTTCTTTAGTTTGGTTTTCACTTCTTCAAACCACGAGCCGTTTGAGTTTCCTGACAATGCAATTGAGCTTTATTCAAAGCCAAAAAATACGGTTGAGAATGCCGTGAAATACGCTGATTTTGCGTTGGGTCAGTTCATTAAAAAGGCTAAAAATAGTGACTATTGGGAGGATACAATTTTTCTGATTGTTGCTGACCATGATACGCGTGTCTGCGGCAACGAATTAGTGCCCATTAATAAATTCCGTATACCCGGACTTATTTTGGGTGGGTCGATTCAACCCAGGGAAATCGACTCAATAGCCAGTCAAATTGATTTATTACCGACCGTTATATCGCTTGCGGGTATTTCTGCCTGGACCCCGGCAATAGGGCAGGATCTATTAGCAAAAGATGTACCACCCGCTAATCGTGCGATGATGCAGTTTGGTAATAATTATGCGTGGATGACTAACGAGGGCGTGGCCATATTAACGCCGGGCGAGGATATGACGGGTCATTACGACGTTCAGAAAAACCGCTTTGTCGCAGATGATAAGACGAATAGCCAATTACACGAAGAGGCACTGGCACATGCGTTGTTGCCATCCTGGCTGTATCAAAATCGGGCTTACTTTGTGCCGGAAGGTCTCAACTAGAGTGCTTATTAGTCTGGTCGCTTAAGATTTTCTTAATAAAGGGTATTCATAATGATTCCTGACAATCAAAAGGGGGCTTTATGAATACCCACTACTCTGGCTTATCAAAGATTAATCACTGGTTCACGGTTATTCTTGTGACCGTTATGCTCACGCTCGGCTATATGATGCTTTTTGTTGCTGAAGAAAGTACCGAAGATTTTTTAAAAGCAGTCCATATTAGCATCGGTTTTTTTGCGTTCTGGTTTTTGTTGTGGCGAACAGCTTACCGCCTAAAACAGGGTTTTCCGAAAACACATTCGATGGATGTAAAAGGAATTATTGCGCGCGGTGTTCATTATCTTATTCTGGACTTCCCAGACTTTGCTAGACACTTTTAACAGTTACAATGTAACTCAAACTAGAGGTGTTTATGAGCAAAGGCAAACGGTATACCGAAGAATTTAAAATTGAAGCCGTCAAGCAGGTCACCGAGCGTGGTCATTCAGTTTATGACGTCGCTGATCGGCTGGGCATTTCCGTCAAGTCACTTTACGACTGGCGTGCTAAATACGGTCAGGATAATAAAACCAATAAATCCTCCGATGAACAACTGCGCATAGCAAAGCTTGAAGCCGAGCTAAAACGCGTTAAGGAGGAACGGGATATATTAAAAAAGGCCGCTGTAGATTCAACTTGTCAACGCAACACTCTTTTCAATTAACTGTTTTGGGGTTCTAAAGTTCAATGTCTTACGAGGGCGACTATTTAATTGCGCCGCGACCTTATCCAGCACTTCTTGTGTGTGTTGGGCTAAACACGTCTTTTTGGGGAAGTACTGCCGAATAAGCGAGTTAGTATTTTCATTGGTACCTCTCTGCCAAGGACTTTGCGGATCACAAAAGTAGACCGGAACACCGGTTTTAGCTGTGAACTCAACATGCTTCGCCAGCTCCATTCCCCGATCCCAAGTTAGCGTGTATTTGAATTGCCTCGGCAATGCCTTGAATTTTTTTATTAACGCGTCGTTTACCGAGCTGGCATCTTTTCCTTTAAGCTTAAGTAGTATCGTGTAACGTGATTTTCGGTCGACTAATGTCGCCACGTGAGAATTCTTTGAGCCAGTGATTAAGCCCCCCTCCCAGTGTCCTAAAGTCTTTCTGGCATCAATAGTTTTGGCTCGTTCATGGATCGAAATGCCATCGACAATATTGATGGTTCCGCGCTCTCCGCGCCGTGAATGCTTTTTACTATGTCTTAAACTGTGTCCTCGTCGCAGGTGTTTTGCGAGCACATGGTTCAACGCTGCTCGGCTTCTGAAATAGATCGTCTTATAAATGGTTTCCGCTGAAACTCGCATAGAGTGCCGACGGGGAAAAGCTCGTTTAAGCCAACCTGATATTTGCTCAGGAGACCAATTAAGCTCAAGCTTCTCCAGCACAATTGCTCTAAGCTCTGGGGTTGCCGACAGCAAGCACTTTTTCGGTCTTTTTGCCATTCTTCCTGCGCGATTATTGGCATCTACGGCTTTGTAATACCTCCTGCCACGATTGCGCTGTACTTCTCTGGATATTGTTGAAGGGGCTCGGCCTAAGGACTTTGCAATTGCTCGAATACTTTTCTTAGCTGACAGTGAGACTCTTATTTCTTCACGCTCGGAAAGGGTTAGATGTACTTTGTTCTTTTTACGCGCTGGTGGCTTTATGCCACCGGTATCCCTCAGCATTGTGAAAATGGTTCCGGGCTTCGTATCTAATAGTTTTGCTATGGCACTAAAGCCAACTTCGTCTTTCCAGGAATCAAAGACAAACTCTTTTTCTTGTGTCGTAAACATTCGTTTCATCCAAAAGATCTCCGCTAACGCTTGTTTTACCATGCTTGTTGCATTGATCAATTGAATCTACACGATGCTGATAAAGCCATGACGGCAACAGCGCGTGGGCTAATACGCTAGGCTCTGGTGTCGTGTCAGAGTTTTCACCTGTCGGTTCGCAAATAACATGCGAAGCTTTACAGCAGGCAAATGAAATTGAAATTCGGATATCGGATCAAGGAGAGGGCGTATCACAGGAGGCTCTCACTGTATTAGGTGAGCGTTTCTATCGATTCCGTGAGCATACAGGCGTATCGGGGTCAGGTTTGGGGTTATCAATCGTGCTAAAAATAGTACAACTTCATCATGGTGAGATGACGTTTAAAAATAAATTGCCAAGAGGCTTTGAGGTCATTATTCAGTTACCAAAAATTGATTGAGATGCTCTGCTTGTTTGACATGCGTTAAAATGACGTTAGACTAAAGTTTATTAAATTGCAAAAAGCAGGGTGCTCGTGCAAATTCGAATTCTGTTATTAATGACAGTGCTATTGGTGTCGATGTCGTTTTCGCAAACGGCAGAAGCTCACGCATGTCATGATAACAGCCAAATGCAGCACAGCATGATGTACGAAGTCGACACAAACGATTGCGAGCATGAGACGCAAAAGCACAACTCGTGCTGTGCTGACATGACCATTCGGCATTGCTCCGGCGGCTCGGTTTTATTTGTCGGACAGTCTTCTTCGGTTAATGCCGCTGCAGTTAACCTCTCTGCCAAAGTCGATGCGCCCATCGACACCTCAATTCGTGCTAAACACGCGTCTAATTTATTCCGTCCCCCGATAATTATCGCTTAATAAGTTACTCGAAATTTAACACACGCTCGGCGTGTTTCCTTAAAACTTATTAATCGGTGAATAATTATGCCTATCAAACGCAATATCGCTGTTTTGGCGATGCTGTTTTCCGTGTCTGTATCTGCAACCGATGTAGAAGAGCAGCAACTAACCGTTCTAAAATATCCGAGCTGTGGTTGTTGTGAACAGTGGTTAAAAGCTTTACCAGATAACTTTAGTGTGTCTATACAGCATCCGAATAATCTGACTCAACGAAAACGTGAGTCTGGTATTCGTGCCGAGATCCAATCCTGTCATACCGCTATTTCTGATCATGGCTATGTCTTTGAGGGGCATGTTCCTCCGACATTGGTTTCTCATTATTTAGCTGGGAAAAAGTCAGAAAGTGGCATTGGGTTAACGGTTCCTGGTATGCCTGTCGGATCTGTCGGCATGGAAATGGGCACTCGCTTTCAACCTTATACGGTCTATGAAATCAAAAAGGACGGCTCAGTAATCCCCTATCAGCAGATAGCAAGTCTAAAACAACAGCAGGCACTCTCAAATGGAGGGCTTTAGATATGGGATTTGGCGGCATGAGTATGGTTCAGTTAGGAGTTTTACTGGTTATTGTCATCCTTCTTTTTGGTAGCAAAAAGCTACGAACCCTGGGCTCCGATCTTGGTAGCGCGATAAAAGGGTTTAAATCATCGATTTCTGATGAACCGTCTGATAAGAAAAAGGACATTCAACGTCATCAAAATTTAACCTCAAAAGAGGAGCGTCATCATGAGCAATGAGTTTAATAAAGGACGTCGAAAATTCATTAAATCTGCATTTACTGCGGCGTCTGCTTTAGCAATCGCTAAAGTGGCGCCGACTTGGGCTGTCCCTCAGGGACGCAGTTTTAAGGATCAGATTCTGACAAACGATGAGATCGATCTGACCATTGCAAAATCCCCACTACTCGTGGGAAATAAGGTGGGAACACCGATAACCATCAATGGCCAAATGCCGGGCCCGTTGATCCGTTTAAAGGAAGGGCAACGCGCAAAGTTAAACGTGACTAACCGGTTGTCGGAAGACACGTCAATTCACTGGCACGGAATCATATTGCCCGAGAACATGGACGGTGTACCTGGCGTATCTTTTGAGGGAATAAAGCCGGGACGCACGTATAAGTATCGCTACGATGTTGAGCAAAACGGTACTTATTGGTACCACAGTCATTCGGGTTTACAAGAACAGCTGGGGCATTTAGGGCCGCTAGTAATTGAACCGAAAGACGGGGATATTGGGGCGGATCGTGAACACACGATTATTTTGACTGATTGGACATTTGAAGACCCGCACGATGTTTTTCGTAATTTGAAAGTGGCCGAAGGCTACTACAACTATCACAAGCGTACGATCTTTGACACGTTTGAAGACGTCCGTCAGCAAGGGTTAGAAAAGACGTGGAAGCAGCGGGAAATGTGGGGGCAAATGCGAATGAGTCCGCGCGATATCGCGGATGTAACGGGAAGTACGTATACCTACCTAATGAATGGTCGTGACTCGGCAATGAACTGGTCGGCGCTATTTAAGCCCGGAGAGAAAGTGCGGCTTCGTATTATCAACGGCTCAGCGATGAGCTTCTTTGATGTGCGGATCCCTGGATTGGAAATGACCGTTGTGGCCGCCGATGGTCAGCCTGTAAAACCGGTCTCAATTGATGAGTTTCGCATAGGCGTTGCTGAAGTGTATGACGTCATCGTACAACCCAGAAAAAATCAAGCCTACACCATTTATGCGGAAAGCTTTGATCGCAGCGGTTATGTCAGAGGCACCTTAACACCGGAGTTGGGCTTAGAGGCCGAGGTTCCTGAACTGCGACCTGTCGTCGAGCGGGGCATGGCGGCTATGGGCATGGGCGCCATGGCGATGTCCGGCGATATGAAAGGTAAGGGCATGAATAAGAAGCCTATGGACGGTAATAACGGCCATATGACGCATAAAATGACACATAAAAAAGAGCTCCCGGTTGAAAACATCACAATCAAACACAGTGAAGGAGGGCACGGTGCCGGGGCAGCAATGATTGCAACGAATCCGGTCAGCCGACTGCATGAACCGGGTATTGGACTGGAAGACGTTGATCATAAAGTGTTGGTGTATACGGACTTGATCGGGGCACAGGAATGGCCGGACACGCGAGAACCTGAGCGCCAGGTTGAGCTGCATTTAACGGGCAATATGGAACGTTACATGTGGTCCTTTGATGGTAAGGAATTTACGGAAGTGGATGGTCCCGTTCAGTTTCATCACGGCGAACGACTGAGGTTAGTGATGGTAAACGATACGATGATGGACCATCCCATACATCTGCATGGCATGTGGATGGAGCTTGAAAATGGACAATACCCACGCCCTCGAAAGCACACGATCAGCCTGAAGCCGAGCGAAAAGGTGTCGTTATTGATAACGGCGGATGCGCCGGGTAGCTGGGCGTTTCACTGTCACTTGTTGTATCACATGGAAGCGGGCATGTTCCGTGTGGTCAATGTCGCATAAGGAGGACGAGTATGTACGGTAAATTATTACTATTAAGTGCGGCGTTGCTTCCCGGAGCCGCAATAGCAGGGCACGCGAAAGACGATTGGCCAGAGCCGATTAAAGAATACTACACGGGTCAAGTCTTATTTGACCGGGTAGAGCTTGCGAGAACCGACGCTGAAAACAATGTCGCCGTCTGGGACATGATGGCGTGGTATGGCGGCGACTACCATCGCGTTGTCTTCAAAAGTGAAGGGGAAAACACTCAAGATGACGGCGAGCCCACTGACTTGGAAAGTGCAGAGCTGCTGTATGGATACCTGGTGTCTCCGTTTTGGTCGTTTCAGGCCGGTGTCGGTACGCGAGGGACCCTATCGTCGGATGCGTCTATGGAAAACTATGCGGTCGTGAGTTTTATGGGACTGGCGCCGTACTGGTTTGAAATGGACAACTCTTTGATGGTGAACCAGGAAGGCGACGTCCAATTTGTTAGCGAAACCGAGTACGAGTGGCAGCTAACACAAACCTCGTACTTACAGCCTCGCATTGAGTTAACAGCCAACCTGACAGATTCCGACAAATATGAACGGCAAAGCGGGTTGAGTAACTTGCGCGTGGGTTTGCGATATCGCCATGAAATAAGTCGTGAATTTGCTCCTTACATCGGTGTGTATTGGAACGGGGCGTTAGGAAATACGGCAGATGAAATGAAACGAATGGGTGAAGACACCACAGAAACAGGCGTGGTCCTTGGGGCCAGAGTTTGGTTTTAATTGATAATAAACAAAGAGGAAACAACATGAAAAACGTACTTAAATTAGTCTTCGGTACCGCGTTATTTTTTAGTGCATGGGCCAGCGCCCACGTCGGCCTGACATCCAGTAGCCCGGAGGACGGTGCGACTTTGTCCGAGTCACCCACGGAAATTACGATGAATTTTTCCGGTGATGTTCGTCTGGCGAAAATTATGCTGCACTCAGATGACGGTAAAATGCATCCGCTGGACTTTTCGATGAGCATGACTCCCAAAGCAGCGTACGAAATTGCTGTTAAAAACAACTTAGCGTCAGGTGGTTACACGGTTTACTGGACGGCAATGGGTGGGGACAGTCATAAAATATCGGGTGATTTTAGCTTTGAGGTGAAATGATGCCTCTTTGGAGTGTGGCCAGCGTTTTAACGCTGGCCTTTATATTTTGGCTCAATGCCGTGATGACAGCGTCGCCTTATATTGTTTACTTATCCGGTTTAAAAAAGCAATCTGACCGCAGGACAAATGTCGTTGTTGCGTTGCTTCTATTTCTGGCAAGCCTTCTCTACTTTTTTCTGAAAGTCGGTAGTTTTGCTGCTGAAGGCTTGGCCGGAATGCTTGACACGACCTACATGCAATTTATATGGACGGGCCCTGTTGGATTGTTTATCCAACTTCAGGTAACCGCTGCTGTTGCCTGGATGATTTACTCGGTTGTTAAGGTCACAAGCCTACAGTGGATGCTATATCTTGCGGCTGTTGGACTCATGGGGTGGAGTTTTTTAAGTATCGGGCACGGCAGTGACGCCGTCTGGTGGGGAAAGCTAGCGCTTTTAATACATCTGTTAGTCGCTTGGGTCTGGTTTGGCAGTCTGAATTCACTGCGTAAGCTGGCAACCTCCGTATCGCTTGATAGAGCAAAAGTGATTATGGAGCGTTTTGGGGGGCATATGTCTGCAGCGGTTCCGATACTCCTGATTGCGGGTGTGGTTATGTATCGAAGTGCAACCGGACAATGGATACCAGAGCTGCCATTAACCTCATACGACACGGTATTGCTGGCGAAGCTTGTGTTTGTGGCGTTGATTCTTCTTGTCGCCGCACGGCATAAATTAACGTTGGTACCCCAGTTAAATAATGAGTCGGCTGCGAAGCGACTGAAACAATCGATAACGGCAGAAATGGTATTGGCTATCACTATTTTTATCCTGGCCTCTGCGCTAAGCAGCGCGTTTTCTCCTGGTTAATGTAAGGAATAAGAAGAATGAAACTACTTGTGAGTGTTTTTATGATTTCGGCAATGTTTATTTCAGCACCCAGTAGCGCCGAAAAACTATCTGAGCCGACTGCTGTGCTTGATGCATTTCGAACGGCTTTGACTGAAGGTGACACGGAGGTCGTTAAAGACGTGCTTTCCGATGATGTGCTTATCTTTGAAGGCGGTGGCGTTGAACGGTCCCTGGCTGAATACAGTGCTCATCATCTTAAGTCAGATATCAAGTTCAGCCAGACGGTTCCTTCAAAACTGATAGAAAGAACACGATATGAAGTGGATAACCTGGCTGTGATCACTTCTCGATATCGTATTTCCGGGGCGTACAACGGGCGCGAGATTGACTTAAAGATGAATGAAACCGTAACCGTTTCAAATACCCCAGAGTCTGGCTGGAAAATTATCCGGATACACTGGTCCAACTAACGTCAACCACAGGAGCTGATTATGGCGGAATACGATCATGAACACGGACATCAGGATTATCAGGAAGGAAGCCTGAGTCTTTGGGGGGCGGTGTCGCTGGGGACTGGTGTCATGATTGGCGCTGGTATTTTTGCACTGACAGGACAAGTTGCTCAGCTAGCAAGAGAGTGGTTTGTACTGGCGTTTGTGTGCGGCGGTATCATTGCCGGTTTCAGCGCCTATTCGTATGTGAAACTGGCCAAAGCATATCCGTCAGCGGGTGGCATTGCGATGTTCCTCAGTAAAGCCTATGGGAAAGGAAGTGTGACGGCGATATTCGCACTCTTGATGTACTTTTCTATGGTGATTAATGAAAGTTTAGTCGCTCGGACATTTGCGTCCTATACCAGCCAACTAATTTCTTTTGAAGCACAGTGGCTTATCCCTTTGTTGGCGGTGGGTTTGCTGATCTTTGCGTTTTTTATCAATATTTTGAGTAATCAGTTTATTCAAACGTTCTCGTTTTTTATGGCCTTTATTAAGGCTTTAGGGTTGGTCATTTTAGCGGCTGGTGGTTTGTGGGCCTCAGGCATTCAGTTTGAATCGATATCGGCTATTCCAGAAGAAGCTACGGGTGGCGGTATTTTAGCGGGGATTGCTTTAAGCATACTTGCGTACAAAGGGTTTACAACAATAACCAATAGTGGCGGTGAAATTGTTGAACCTAAGAGAAATGTCGGGCGTGCCATTATTATTTCGTTGATTATCTGCGCGTTAATATACGTTCTGGTCACTTTGGCGGTTGGCTCGAGCCTGTCCATAGATGAGATTGTGAAAGCGAAAGACTATGCGCTTGCTGAAGCAGCCAAACCCGTCTACGGCGAGACCGGACTGTGGGTGACGGTCGCTTTTGCAATTGTCGCAACGGTATCTGGTGTGATCGCCAGCGCGTTTGCCGTCTCAAGAATGCTGGCTATGTTGACCAATATGAAGCTTGTACCACACAGTCATTTTGGTATGCCTGGTTCCATTCAGAAGCACACACTGGTTTACACCATTGTGATGGCTATGATCTTAGCCGCTTTTTTCGATTTGAGTCGAATCGCTTCGCTTGGCGCTATTTTTTATATCGTTATGGACATTGCGATCCACTGGGGGGTATTGCGACATCTTAGACACAAAGTGAATGCCAATAGTTACATACTTATCAGCGCAATCACGCTAGATGTCATCGTTTTAGCCGCTTTTGTATGGGTGAAATGGACAAGCGATCCGCTGGTCATTTGGGCGTCTCTTATCGGTATGGCATTGATTGCCGCTGGTGAGATTTTGTTTTTACGTAAAAAGCGTTAAGAAAAAGAGCGCATAGCGCTCTTTTTCTAGTTCATTGTAAAAAACATCCAGACAGCCATAGCGACCATCATGAGGTTTTCAGTGAGTGAAATGAAGCCTAACGGTACATTACTTGAGCCACCGACACAGGCACATTTTAGTTCACGTTTGTCGACATAAACGGCTTTAATCACGGAGATAGAGCCCACGATGCCTATGAATAACGCGATAGGGATGGAAATGACATGAGCAGATTCCGCTGCCATTAACAGACCCGCCAAGCCTTCGGCGTAGGGGTGAATACGGCCATAAGGCACCCATTTTTTGGCGAGAAGATCGTAATTGAGAAACATGGTAGAGAATTTCTCTACGTCTTGGAGTTTGAGCAAGGCCAGAACCACCATTGAGAAACTGATGAACCACTCGATGGTTTGCACGGTAAATACGCGACCAAAAGACAACCATGACGTGGCTACGGAGAGGAGTGCCGTCATAATAAATAATGCAATAACGGGTCGGTAACTGGTTGCGTCAGGGTCAGGAAGAGGCTTTCCAAGAAAGGCTCGAACCTCTTCGTACCCACCGATGCGTTCATCACCGATAAATACTTGTGGAGTAGTATCGACGTTGTGTTTTTTCTTGAATTTGTCGGTTTCCTCGCGGCTTTCTAATAGGTTGTCGTCCACATCGTAACCGTTGGCTTTAAGTAAGTGCCTGGTTTTTAAACCGAAAGGGCATTGGTGGTCAGGTGTAGACATTCTGTAAAGCGTGGATTTTTGAGTTGATTGACTCATCGTGACGTCTCCTTACTTAAACAGGGTATCTTTTTATACGCATTACAGTCGCAGGGGGATTAGTATCGCTAATTGTGAGATTAGAGATTCATAAAAAGTGAAAATGTATTTTAAATTTTTTGATAACTGGACAACTTTTTTTGATGGGTTTTTAACCGTTCATAAGAGCTGATTCTTAAAGAGTTATGATATTTAAGAAGGTGTTTAAGTTGAATATACAAGCTCTATAAGCAGCGATATTAAAGGGGTTTGTATACAACTTTAATCCTTTTTAGCTTGACTAAAATTCTAAGGTTTCTATTCTGAGAGTTGTCTAAACAACTTAGATGGCAGTACGAAGTCTAATCGGAAAGTACAATAATTATAATTTAATCGAGGTGACAAAATGCAAAAATTACTTAAGTCTGCTGTCGCTATAGGCGTATCTGCGGCACTCTCGCTATAGGCGTATCTGCGGCACTCTTCAATACAACAACCGTCTGGGCTCAGTCAGGGCCTGATAATACGCAAGCCGAAGACGTTGAAAAAATCACGGTGACGGGCTCAAGAATTCAGCGGATAGAAGCAGAAAGTGCTGCTCCAGTTCAGGTTTTTACGGCGGAAGATATAGAAGTCTCGGGAATGACTTCGGTAGAGATGATTTTACAGAGAATGTCAGCTTCCGCCGGATTTGCAGGCAGTCAGAGCAATGCTTACTGGACAGGTAATGGGTATGGAACCGCTCAAGTTAACCTACGTGGTCTTGGTATTAACCGAACGCTTGTACTTTTAAATGGTCGTCGTGTTGTGAATGGTGGTACCGGTGCAAACAGCTCCGTCGATTTAAATATGATACCCGTTGAAATGATCCAACGCATCGAAGTGCTTAAAGACGGCGCTTCAGCGATATACGGTGCGGATGCTGTAGCCGGTGTGGTGAATATTATCACCCGTAAAAGCTACGACGGTTTCACTATCGAAGGGCGCCTAGGCTCGACAGATGATGGTGAAGGCCAAGATAGAAAAGTAAATATGATATTTGGAGCCAGTAGTGACAAAGGCCGAATCATGGCGACTTTAGGTTATCGCTCCTCTGATGCCGTTAATATGGAAGATCAAGCCGGTTGTGCTTTGAGTGAAATAACGCCCGGTCAATTAGATTGTATTGGCAGCTCAAGTACCATTGGAGGGCGTGCAACTGTCCTCACGGGACCAAATGCAGGGGATAGAATCAACTTCAACCAAGACGCTGACGGCGATGGGGATTTTTATGAACCGTACAGCTCAGAGAAACACAACTTCGCATCTTTTCCTTATTTAAACTCGGTCAACCCGATTACTAACTGGAATTTCTCGGTTTTTGGTGACTACCAACTCTCGTCAGATACGACGGCATTTACCGAAGTTTTATATAACAATCGCACGTCAGATCAATTGGCTACGCCTGGTACATTAAGAGGTATTGAGTTCGATGCTAGCCACCCAACAAACCCAACGGGCGAAACAATTCGACTTGAAGGCCGTCGCTTATTAGAAGGCGGGCCCAGAAACTTTTTCCAAGACGTTAATACGTTCAGAACAGTCGTAGGGTTGAGCGGTGTTGTTGGCGCTGGTTGGAATTGGGAAATAGCTTATAACTATGGCCGTAATACAGCCATTGACGGTATGACCAATATTGTCAATATGCAGCGTTTATCTGCCGGTTTAGATCCGAACACCTGTGGATCCAATGGTATTCCTTGTATTGATTTGTTGGGTTATGGAGACCTGTCCCAAGAAGCTTTGGACTACATTATGTTCCGGACGACTGACAATGGTGGAAATGAGCAGCGTTCATTAACAGCAAATATTTCGGGTGACCTATTTGAGATGCCGTCTGGATGGGTCCCTGTCGCTTTTGGTGTCGAACACCGAAAAGAAAAAGGGTGGCGTAATCCTGACTCGTCAATTGTCGCCGGTATCATGAATACCAATCAGGCTGATCCAATAGAGGGAAGTTATACGGTCGATGAAGTTTATGCTGAAACGTCCTTGCCTTTGTTGGCTGATTTGCCATTGGTTCAGTCATTGAATTTGGATTTAGCGTATCGTTACAGTGACTATGACACCTTCGGTAGTGATGGAAATTACAAGGCGAGTGTTCATTGGCGTGTATCGGATGCTTTGAAAGTGCGTGCGACTCAGTCAACAGCTTTTCGTATTCCGAACATACCTGAACTCTTTGGTGGTGTTGCCGAAGGAAATTTGACCACAACGGATCCGTGTGACGGGTGGGACCAAACCGGCGCGAACCCGACTGTGGCGGCAAACTGTCAAGCAGATGGCGTTCCTGCAGGGTATCAACAGTTTGGTGCAACGGTGCTTACTACTGTTGGCGGGAATCCTGATTTAAAACCGGAGGACGCAGATACTTTCACTGCTGGGTTTGTATGGGATATTGGTTCGGCTGACAATTTACAATTGACGGTTGATTATTACGATATCGATATTGAGAATGCAATCCAAAGAATTCCTGGATCAACGAAATTATCCGTCTGCTATAACTCAGAAAATTTATCGCATCCATTTTGCAGCCCTGAACACTTTACGAGAGACTCATTAACGGGCGATATTGACTTTTTATCTGCTCAGCCCACCAATGCGGCAACTGAAAATGTGTCAGGTATCGACACCGCACTATTTTACAACACGGATCTATTGGGTTGGAAAAGTGACTTTAGTTGGAATGTCAGTTACTTAAATGAATACACATTTGCACCTTTCGTTGGAGCAGACGAAATTGAGTATGCCGGATATATTACCGGCGGTAGAGGGAGCTATACGCATTGGCGCTCAAATGCTTCAGGAACCTTTACGAAACAGGATTGGCGTTTACATTACTCCGTTCAGTACATAGGACCTGCTGATGATATTAATGCTGCTCCGGGAGATATTGGAGCCCGAGCGCCGAGTGTCTTTTATCATAATTTACAAGGCACTTACTTCATCGATTCTGACTTGAGCGTGACAGGTGGTGTCAATAATCTTTTCGACAAAGAGCCGCCTTACATTCAAAGCTGGACGGACGCAAATACCGACACCATGACGTATGACTTGTTAGGTCGTCAGTTATATCTGAAGGTACGTTACAGTTTTTGATTACCGAACTGGCTGTCGCTTTTCCCTGGGAGCGACGGCCTTTTTTTATGAAAGTTGAGGTAGAACATGGCTCAAAAAAAGCGTTCAAGTAACTGGCGAGTTTGGCACCGCTGGTTATCTTTAGTTTTTGGCTTGCAAATGGTCATTTGGACAATAAGTGGCGCCTACATGGTGTTTTTTGATTTGGACTATATTCATGGAGACCATTTAGTTCAAAATATTAGTAAGCCTTTACCTGAAGGTACTGAGGTGTCAGATTTAGATAAATTATTAACTCGTTACCCTGAAACGAAAAAGGCCTCATTAGAGGCTCTTAGTTTAGATGGTACGCTACAGCCTGTTTATAAATTACAAAGTGAGAAAGCTGTTTTTTTGGTGGATGCAAAATCGCTAGAGCGCATTGAAATAAAACAACATCATATCAAAGAATTGGCAAACCGATACTACGCACAAGAAAGTGCAGACATTGAATCCGTTGTTTATATGACGGATAACCCACCCACTGAAATCAGTGAGACGTTGCTGCCTCTATGGCAGGTAAATTATGACGATTTTGGTAACACCAGTCTTTATTTGTCAGAAACGACAGGGGATCTCTTAGTCAAGCGACATACGTTTTGGCGTGGTTTCGATATTGTCTGGATGCTTCACATAATGGACTACGATGAGCGCGTGGATATAGAAACCTGGTGGTTAAAAGCCTTCATTATCGGCACGTTTATCTTAATGATAACAGGTGTTGTGCTGCTTTTTTATACGATTACATTTAAGAGAAAACAGAGCGGAGGTGCCCAATGATAAGGTTTATACAATGGCTTCATCGTTGGGTGAGCTT
>NZ_DF266789.1:0-68239 GCF_000320945.2 Idiomarina sp. 28-8 | reverse complement strand
CATTGGCGGACGAAAGACTGTTGTACTTCAATGCGGACACAGGTGAAACGTGGTCTACAAATGAAGCGTTAGCAAAACAGTTAGCTCTTAGTAGCTACAATGGGCCGGGTCAGGTTGAAGCGGTTGAAAGAGTCACAGGAAGCGACGAAGTGAATGGTTGGAAAGCTTCGGGGTTTCGCATTGATATGGCGGATGACCTGAATACTCGCATCTATGTCGATGAAGCGTCATCTCAGGTGGTGGAGCATCGTAATACACCATGGACAATAGCTGACTGGGCGTTTCGCCTGCACTTTATGGACTACACGGGGGGACGAAGTTTTAACCATTTATTGATTTGGAGTGCCGGGTTATTCGCTCTTTGGTTTTCGTTATCGGGCTTAATTCTCTTAGGCCGAAATATTACTAACGGTGACTTTAATCCGAACCGTAAGAAAACGTGGCTAGAATATTTTCAGCAGAAAGGGCAACCAATTGCGAGTAGTTGTGGCGGTGGCGGTACTTGTGGATTATGTAAAGTGACACTACAAGGCAACAGCATACCGAGTCCGACAGCCGCTGAAAAAGCGTTATTGAGCGCTACTGAATTAGAAGCGGGGACGCGCTTATCGTGTCAGCACAGAACGTCACCTGATTATGACGTTAAGCTCCATAATGCCGGGGTTGGCGATATTGTTTTAACACTCGACTCAAAGCGGCAGCTTACCCCGTCCATTATGGAACTTACATTTGTAAGTTCAGGCCCCGTTAGTTATGAAGCCGGGCAGTTTATGCAGTTTCGTATCCCACATTTAGACGCAATATTGTCACGGCATTACTCGGTTGCTACGCGACCTCAATCGACTCGATTTGTGTTTAACGTACGACAACTGCCCTCGCCAAGTGAAGGGGTGCCCCCAGGCATCGGTTCAAACTACTTGTGTAATTTAGAGCCTGGCGCTCATGTCGATGCTATTGGACCATTTGGTGACTTTCAGCTGACGAAACAAAATAATCACACGCAAGTCTTTATCGGAGGCGGCGCAGGTGTTGCACCGTTAAGAGCGTTAATACAAAGTGAGTTAGCAGCAGATTCTCCTCGTCGTTGCATATTCTTTTACGGCGCGCGATATGAAAAGGAACTCTGTTATAGGGATGAGTTTGAAAGAGAAGAACGGTTAACCTACACACCAGTGCTTTCAGAAGTTGATGAAACAGACTCGTGGGTAGGTCAAACGGGGTTTGTGCACGAAGCCGCAATGAAATGGTTGGCAGGTGAAAACAAAGACACATTGGACGTTTACGTGTGTGGTCCTCCGCCGATGTTGGAAGCGACGTTAAAGTCTCTTATTGACTTTGGGATTCCGCGAGACCGCATAAAGTTCGATGACTTTGGCATTTAGAATTGAAATGCGTCCAAGTTAGTAATAAATCTGGGTGGCGGTATAGAAGTCGTATTGCCACCCGGATTGACTACCCCGTTATGGATACCTCTTTTAATTGATTGATCTTCATCAGCAAAAAGAGATACACTTCATGCATGTTTTTACAACAAAACTTCGCATGTATCGTTTAATCATTGCTCTATTGCTATTAGCAGTAACAACAATGTCATTTTCACAAACCATCAGTACGGAAGAGGCATGTATGCACGATTCTACTGAGCAGGTTTGCGATCTTGTTGATTGCGAAGTGTCTCATTCTCTTACCGATAACTGTTGCCCAGACTCAATGATGCGTCATTGTTACAGTCCGTCAATTACTGTCGTTTATTCTGAGCAATCCACCGTTCCGCCTATTGAGAAACTGCTTTTTAACGCTTCCTCATTCTTAGATACGAATATTAAAGATAAGCACTCCCTCTCGCTTTTTCGCCCCCCAATCTACTCTTAAAAACACTAAATTTCTCGACCTGATGCGCCTATCGCTCAGGTAAAAGCACAGCTATAAGCTTTGGTACGGTCTTTGTCGTTACACTCTGACTCATGGCTTGGTTTGTGTTTAATTTAAAAATTCAAAGTTTTTGAGAGTAACAATATGAAACTTTTAAGAAGAATGGCTTATTTAAGTGCTCTAACTGTAGTGGTGCCAAATGTTGCTAATGCACAAGAGCCGCTTTTGAATTTGCAAGAAGCAGTGAGTATCGCTGTACAAGAAGATCCTTGGTTAACGGCAAGTAAACAAACTCAAGAGGCATTTGCGAGTGAAGCGATAGCCTCTTCCCGTTTACCTGACCCTAAAATATCGCTCACGGCTGCCAGTTTCCCTGTTGACAGTTTTAGTTCAAGACAGGAAGGAATGACCCAGTTAGTCGTCGGTGTTTCACAAGCATTTCCCAGAGGAGACACGTTATCGTTGTCTCGTAAGCAGAAAAATCAATTAGCTAAAAAACAACCGCTTTTGAGAGCGGATCGTATTGCTAAGGTCGAAACGACGGTAACTAAGTTGTGGTTAGATGTTTTTTTCTCCCAGCAAAGTATCCGCTTGATTGAATTCGATAGAGCGCTTTTTGAACAGCTAGTGTCGACTGCTAAGGCGAGTTATACCAGTACTGAAGGAAAAGCACGGCAGCAAGATGTTATTAGAGCCCAACTTGAGCTTACACGCCTGGATGATAGGTTGACGTCACTGCGACAAAAAGAGGAGCGACTTCAAAGCGAACTGTCGGAATGGATAGGTGTTATAGCGAAATCAACGTTACCGGATGACCTTCCGAATCTTACGTTGAAGAAGACATTGCTATCACCTTCGACAGTACCGAAACAAGCCTTGTATGAATTGATAAAAGAACACCCGGTTTTGCAAGCGACCGATCAAGACATTTCGGCGTCGGAGACGTCTGTCGAGCTCGCTCAACAAGGTTATAAACCACAATGGTCAGCCAATCTGAAATATGGTCATAGAAACGACGATCCAAGCGGTAATGACCGTGCCAACTTGCTGTCAGCCGGGGTGACGTTCGATGTCCCTTTATTTACTGATAACAAACAGGATAAGCAGGTGCGTTCAGCAAAGTTTAAAATGGAAGCGAAAAAAACTGAGAAGTTATTGGTTGCCAGGCAGTTAATAGCCAATTTACGCAGTACGTTTTTACAACTAAACCGCTTGAATGAACGTGCTGCCCTATATCACGAAGAGCTACTTCCACAAATGTCCGCCCAGTCTGAAGCTGCATTGACGGCTTACAACAATGATGATGGTGACTTTGCCGAGGCGGTACGTTCGCAGATTGCGGAAGTCAACGCAAAAATTGATGCATTAGCGATCGCCATCAACCGCCAAAAGCTAATTGCCGAAGCAAACTACTTATTATTTTCAGGAGTTTAAAATGAAAACAGTCACTAAATCTCTTATAAGTTTAGCTGTAGGCTTTGCAGTTGGCGCTGGCGCTATTGGCTACTTAATGCAGTCAACTGCGGGCTCCGATGGCTCATCGGATAATGCAAAAAAGGAGCCGTTATATTGGGTGGCTCCGATGGATCCCAATTATCGCCGAGACAAACCAGGAAAATCTCCAATGGGGATGGACCTTATCCCGTTCTATGGCGATGATGCGGGAGAGAGTTCACCCGGTACGGTGAGAATTGATCCCGACGTCATTAACAACCTTGGGGTTACAACTGCAACCGTCACCGTTTCGAGATTGGAGCTGGATATCGAAACAGTCGGTTACGTTCAGTTTGATGAGAACCGAGTACTGACAGCAAGTCCTCGTGTTGACGGCTGGATTGAAAAGCTTTTCGTAAAAGCGGTTGGTAACTCGGTTAAAGCCGGCGAACCTTTATACAGTATTTACTCTCCTGAAATGGTTAATGCGCAAGAGGAGCTTGTATTGGCCTCGCAAAGAGGTAATCAGGTTCTAATAGATGCGGCTGAAGAGCGCCTAAGAGCCCTGCAAGTCTCTGAATCTGAGATTAAGAAATTAAAAGAGACTCGTAAAATTCAGAAAACAATCACGGTAAAAGCAAAGCAGTCCGGGGTATTGGATAAACTGACTGTGCGTGAAGGGGCGTTTGTAACGCCGAGTATGAATTTAATGACCATTGCCCAACTGGATAAAATTTGGGTTATTGCAGAAGTCTTTGAGCGGCAATTGAACCAGGTTGAGGTAGGCAATGACGTTCAAATGAGCCTTGAGTATGCTCCAGGTAAAGAGTGGCAAGGAAAGGTTGATTACGTCTATCCGTCACTTAACCCTAAAACTCGGACGGGACAAGTTCGAATTCACTTCGACAACCCGGATGGCTTTTTAAAGCCGGGCATGTTTGCGAATCTTAACATTAATGCTGGTTTAGGCGACAAAAACTTAATCATCCCTAAAGAAGCGCTTATCCGAATGGGTGATTCGAACCGAGTTGTCCTGGCACTGGGTGATGGGAAATTTAAATCAGTTAATGTTGACGTTGGGCGGTTAGGGAGCGCGCGAGTTGAAATTTTATCGGGTCTTATGGCAGGTGATGACATCGTTACTTCGGCTCAGTTTTTGATTGATTCTGAGTCCAGTAAATCCTCTGACTTTAAACGCATGCAACACGACACTCATGCCGATAACGAGAGCCATGGCAGTATGTCAAGTGACGCAGCAGCCGAAGCTGTCTGGGTTGAAGCAATCGTTAAAAGTGTTATGCCTCAGCACTCGATGGTTACGCTGGAGCACGGTGAGATTTCTGAATGGGACTGGCCTGCAATGACGATGGACTTCGATGTTGCTTCTGATGTTGAACTTTCTCAGCTTAGCACGGGTTTATCCTTGCATGCGGAAATAACGCAAGTCGGCGAGCAACGGTACCAGCTCACATCGATTCATATTCCTGAGCAAAAACAAGCGACAGAGCAGGAGCATAACTATGATTAAGTCAGTCATTCGATGGTCAGTGAGTAACCGTTTTTTCGTTCTTCTGGCGACATTAATCCTCGTGGGTGTTGGTGCTTTTGCGGTCAAGAATACACCAGTAGATGCACTGCCGGACTTGTCGGATGTCCAGGTTATCATTAAAACCAGCTATCCGGGTCAAGCACCGCAAGTGGTAGAAGATCAAGTAACCTATCCATTAACAACGGCCATGTTATCTGTTCCGGGAGCTAAAACAGTTCGTGGGTACTCGTTTTTCGGTGACTCCTATGTGTATGTCATTTTTGACGAAGATACGGATGCTTACTGGGCACGTTCGCGAGTACTCGAGTATTTGTCTCAGGTTGCTCCCACACTGCCTTCTAATGCAAGACCGCAATTAGGTCCTGATGCAACCGGGGTTGGTTGGGTGTATTTGTATGCCTTGGTTGACCGTACTGGTAACCACAATTTGAGTGAGTTACGTAGTATGCAGGACTGGTTTTTAAAGTATGAACTGCAAACGGTCGAAGGGGTTTCAGAAGTTGCGGCTCTTGGCGGAATGGTAAAGCAGTATCAGGTGAAAGTTGATCCGGAGAAGCTGCGCGCATTCGATATTCCTCTTGCTCACATACAAAATGCTATCCAACGAGGCAATCAGGAAGTGGGGGCTTCGGTGGTTGAGATGGCTGAAGCTGAGTATATGGTCCGGGCCTCAGGTTATATTGACGGCGTGTCAGACTTAGAAAGTATTCCGCTTGGCGTTGATGAAAGTGGCACGCCCTTATTGCTTAAAGACGTTGCTGATGTGGGCGTAGGTCCACAAATGAGACGCGGAATAGCCGAGCTAGATGGTGAGGGAGAAGCGGTGGGCGGCATTGTTGTAATGCGCTTCGGAGAAAATGCACAAAAAACGATTGACGGCGTTAAACAAAAGCTGGATGAGTTAAAGTCGGGGCTACCAGAAGGTGTCGATATTGTCACTGTTTATGACCGTTCGGGGCTTATTTCGGATGCAGTGGAAAGTCTCTGGAAAAGCTTGGTAGAAGAACTGGCGATTGTTGCGTTTATCTGTGTCATATTTCTTTTTCATGTGCGCTCCTCGCTGGTTGCCGTTATTAGCTTACCCTTGGGTATTTTAACCGCGTTTATTGTTATGTATTGGCAGGGAATTAATGCGAATATTATGTCACTTGGGGGGATCGCAATCGCTATTGGCGCTATGCTCGATGGTGCCATCGTCATGATTGAAAATATGCATAAGCATATGGAAAAAACGCCACTGACAGCAGAGAACCGCTGGCGGGTGGTTGCCGCCTCTGCTTCAGAGGTGGGCCCTGCTCTTTTCTTTAGCTTGCTCATTATTACCGTCAGCTTTATGCCGGTATTTACCTTAGAAGCCCAGGAAGGGCGGATGTTTTCTCCGCTTGCTTTCACGAAAACTTACGCAATGGCAGCCAGTGCAGCCTTAGCGGTTACCGTTATCCCCGTGTTGATGGGATATTTTATCAGAGGAAAGGTAACACCTGAGGGGAAAAACCCGCTTAATCGGTTATTGATCGCCGGGTATAAACCGCTTTTAAAAGGCATTTTGAAATACCCCAAGACAGCAGTTGTCGGAGCGCTCGTTATCCTGGCCGTTGGTGTCTGGCCGATTGACAAAATTGGTAGTGAATTTATTCCAGATTTGGATGAGGGCGATTTGATGTATATGCCCACTACCTATCCCGGATTATCAATTGGTAAAGCAAGGGAGCTGTTGCAGCAAACCGACAAGCTCATAAAAACGGTACCGGAAGTGAAGACGGTTTTTGGCAAAATTGGTCGAGCGGATACCGCCACTGATCCGGCACCCCTAACGATGATTGAAACCTTTATTCAACTGAAACCGAAAGATCAGTGGAGAGACGGTATGACCACTGAGAAGTTGAAAAAAGAACTGGATGCGCTTGTAAAGTTTCCGGGGCTGACCAATGCGTGGGTTTACCCCATTAAAACTCGCATTGATATGCTATCGACAGGTATCAAAACGCCGGTAGGTATAAAAGTTGCCGGAGCCGATCTTAATGAAATTCAGACGATAGGGCAGCAGCTTGAAACGATACTTGAAGATGTAGATGGTACGGCTTCTGTTTATTCAGAACGTGTGGCAGGTGGGCGCTATGTCAAAGTTGACATAAAAAGAGAGCAAGCTGCACGTTACGGTTTGAACATTGAGGATGTTCAACAGGTTGTTGCCACGGCTATTGGTGGAATGAATGTTTCAGAGACCATTGAAGGGCTTGAACGTTACCCAATAAACTTGCGCTACCCTCAAGATTACCGTGATTCGCCGGAAGAATTAAAGAAGCTACCTTTAGTTACGCCAAACGGGCAGCGTATTAGTTTGGCGGATGTGGCTGATGTCTACGTTGAACTTGGACCGCCGGCAATTAAAAGCGAAAACGCAAGACTTAATGGCTGGACTTTTGTCGACATTGAGGGAGTTGATGTCGGCACTTATGTTGAAAAAGCAATGAAGGTTGTAGAACAAGAACTCGAGTTGCCAGCAGGGTATTCAGTTACCTGGTCCGGGCAGTACGAATATATGGAAAGGGCAAAGGAAAAACTGACTTACGTGATTCCGTTAACGCTCGCGATTATTATCGTTCTTTTATATATGAACTTTCGAAACGCTACAGAAATAGCCATTATATTGGGAACTTTGCCTCTCGCATTGGTGGGGTCAATCTGGCTAATGTATCTTTTAGATTATAATTTCTCAGTTGCTGTAGCGGTTGGTTTTATAGCTCTAGCGGGGGTTACCGTAGAAATAGGGATATTAATGCTGACTTATCTTAATCAGTCCTATAACGAATACGAACAACGCCAACTAGAGCAAGGTAAAGCTTTGACTAAAGACGGTGTTTCTCGCGCTGTAATGGAAGGGGCTGGGCTTCGTGTTCGTCCTGTCATGATGACGGCTGTTTCTACAATTGCAGGTCTACTGCCTATTATGTTCAGCACAGGAACTGGTGCTGAAGTGGTTAGCCGAATAGCCGCCCCGATGGTTGGAGGAATGATCAGTGCGGTTATTCTAACCTTGCTCGTGTTACCCGCTGTTTACTACTTGTGGCGTGGGCAAAAGGTTAAGCGTGTATAAGACCAATTATTTTAGTTAAGAGACGCACATCATTGATCTTGATCAATGATGTGCGCTAACAAGTATGCTAGGTTAAAATTCGGGATTGGGGACACACATATGGCTCAAACAAAATTTTTAGTTGTGCTTATGCTAGGAATAGTAATTCAACTATCCTTCCCAGCTGCTCCTGTCCATAATACTGCCTCCAGCGCAGAGCACGTAATCAACGTTAATCAGGCAGATGTTGCAAACGAGAGAAAAAGCAACATTCATTGTGATGACGACGAACAACCTGCCAGTAAAACGTGCTGTTATTGTTTAACTGACTCTGCTGATACATGTTTAATGGATGCGGGGTGCAACTCTGCAAGCTCACCTTTAGTATTAATTCCGTTCAATTTGCCAATAAAGTCAATTGGTTACTTGCAGCATCCTCTTTCATATGAAGGGAATGTTAAGCAAATGTCTTTTGATATTTTTTATCCTCCGAAATAGCTCCTGCTGAATTTCAATTAAAACTTTTTTCGAAATTTAATCATGCTAGATAGAGCTCTTAAGTTAAGTGACTTAAGGCTTGTAGGAGAATATATGAACCTATCTAAAATCACCGCTATTTTTGATCAACTTCGGCAAGACGCAGTGGAGGAGACTCTGGTTGGGTGTGGCGTTAGCGGCTTTACATTGTTTCCTGTTCGAGGTCGAGGCTATTACTTCGATAGTTATAACGATGATCACTTAGTTGAGCACGTACAGCTCGAAGTTTATGTGAACAGTGATGACGCGCGTGACGTTGCGTTTTTGGTAGTTGAAGCGGCCCATACCGGGGTATCTAACGAGGGCTTAGTCTGTATCTCGCCAATAGATGAATTGCTTTGGGTTCACGACAAACGAGCAGCGACTGATAAAGAACTCTCGTTACAACGTTAATATCGCGGCAACGTCGACTGAAGCATATTGGTAGTTTTAATAAATAGGACAGTACTGATGTCAACTAACGATCATAGAGCCGGAGTGCGGGAAATTAACTTAGTCAATCGCACGTTAAAGCTAAACACTGAGAGTGTGAAAAAAGTTCGCGAAGCGATTAACGAAATCGATCGCTTGGTTGGTCTTGATAGCGTTGCCTACGACTCTGACCAGAACTTGTTATCGGTCGCTTATGATGCCTCTAAAGTCGATCTGACTATGATAGAGGAAAAGCTCGGAATATTTGGTGTTGAAATAAATAGTGGCTGGTGGACTCACTTGAAAGAGGAATACTACAAATTTATTGATCAAAATATTAAAGATAATGCAGAGCATACACCGTGGAGTTGCCACAGAAGCCCGCCACGTACCAAAAGCAAACGAAAGTAACAATTAATTATAGGTAAGGAGTAAAAAATGCAAATAGAAACAATCAAAGATGTACTGAGTTGGACCGTTGATTTCCACAAAAACCTGAAGGAGTGTGTGACTCACTGCTCTAAACAAAACCAAGATGAACGAGCTCGGATGATTCTAAGCTACGTGTCGGGTCATGAAGCTAGCTTAGAGCGAATGGTTGAAGGTTTTTTGAATACAGCCAACCTAAATGCATTAGACACTTGGTGTTATGACTATATTGGGAAACATCCCATCGTTGAGCATGGGCACTGCGATTCGCCTTTTAAAGAGTTAGATACCGATCACATTATGGAGAAGGTTGTAAACCATCATGAGCAAGTCATAGAACTGTATGAACACCTATATTCCCGTGTTGATATAGACAGCGCAAAAGAGCTGTTAGAAACAGTAAAAAACGTTGAAGAAAATGAAATTAAACGAATGGTGCAAACTGCGAACCGATTTTCGGATATGTAGTTAGTGAAAATTTTATCGTTGGTACTTTGTGGGAAAGAGCCCTGATTTGGTTAATTTTCCATAAATAAGGAGCACTTGTATGGGTGTGAAAACTGAGGACGTTAGTAGTAGTTCCATTGAGGAACTCATTATCGAGGGAGCCGGTTGCGCGAGTTGTGTTGGCAAAATCGAAAATGCATTAAAGTCTGTATCCGGCGTGGAAAATGCTGAGATGAACTTTGCCCAGCGAACGGTCAGTGTGACTGGAACAGCAAATCCGAGCGCTTTAGTGAAAGCAGTAGAGAGGGCGGGGTATAGCGCTAAAGTAGCCACGTCCGAAAGTGACGGTGATGCGTTGGCAGAAAAAGAGCAAGCCGACTGGGCTTATTACAAGCGGCTGATGCGGGAGATGACCGTTGCGCTGTCGTTAGGTGTACCTCTCATGATTTATAGCCTTTTTGTTGGTGAAATGACGGTGACCACTGCCACAGAGCGTGTGACATGGTTAGTCGTAGGTATTCTAACGTTAGGTGTACTTTACTTTTCGGGCAAACACTTCTTCGTCGGTGCCTGGCAATCTTTGAAAAATCATTCCGCTAATATGGATACGCTGATCGCACTTGGTACTGGTACCGCCTGGTTGTATTCCATGGTGGTTGTATTGGTTCCGCACCTGGTTCCGGAAATGGCGCGTCACGTATACTTTGAAGCGACCGCAATGATTATCGGTTTGATCAATTTGGGGCTGGCACTTGAACTGAAAGCTCGTGGGCGCACGTCCGAAGCCATAAAACGTCTCATTGGTTTGCAGGCGAAAACCGCAAGGGTGATTCGTGACGATAAACAATTGGATATCGCTATCGAAGACGTACTCGAGGAGGACGTAGTACGTGTTCGTCCCGGAGAAAAAATCCCTGTTGATGGAAAAGTTATAGAGGGAAGTACCACCGTTGATGAATCTATGCTAACGGGTGAACCCATGCCCGTGGAAAAATCAGTTGGTGATGACGTTGTGGCGGGCACGATAAATAAAAGTGGTTCCTTTTTGTTTCAAGCGACAAGAGTCGGAAAAGATACAGCACTTGCTCAAATTATTAACATGGTGAAACGGGCGCAAAACTCTAAGCCCCCAATCGGTCGTCTTGCCGATGTTATTTCAGCTTACTTTGTGCCAGTCGTTATGATTATCGCTGTTATCAGTGCTCTAGCTTGGCTTAACTTTGGGCCTGAGCCGGCACTGGCCTTTGCTGTGGTATCAGCGACCACTGTCTTGATTATTGCTTGCCCTTGCGCATTAGGCCTGGCGACGCCTATGTCGGTAATGGTGGGTGTAGGAAAAGCCGCAGAGGCAGGTGTGCTGATTCGCAATGGCGAAGCATTGCAAACAGCGTCGAAAGTATCGGCTATGATCCTGGATAAAACGGGCACCATTACACTTGGTTCTCCTAAAGTCACCGACGTATTAGTAGCGAGTGAGTACGATGAGCAAACCGTACTGCAACTTGCAGCGACACTTGAGTCTGGCTCTGAACATCCGCTAGCACAGGCGATAGTTGAGTCAGCCAGGGAAAGAGGGATTAAGACAAGTAAGGTCTCGAACTTCAACGCCATCGCTGGTCATGGCGTGGAGGCAGAAGTTGACGGGAAGTCCCTCCTTTTCGGTAATGAAAAGCTGTTGCGTGAACGTCAAGTTGAGCTCGGTAACTTTGTTGAAAAAGCCCAAGGCTTAGCTGCTGAAGCTAAGACGCCTATGTACTTTGCCGTTGATAATGAGTTAGCTGCAATTATTGCAGTTGCCGACCCGATAAAAGACGACTCCGTAGCCGCCATTAAACGTTTGCAAGATAACGGTGTGCGAGTAGTGATGCTTACTGGTGATAATCGCGCGACAGCAGAAGCAGTTGCTGAAAAAGTAGGAATTAAAGAATTTTTCGCTGAAGTTCTGCCGGAAGAAAAATCAAAAAAGGTTCAGGAGCTGCAGATGGAAGGCGAAATCGTTGGCATGACGGGAGATGGTATTAATGATGCGCCAGCACTAGCTATTGCCAATGTAGGCTTCGCGATTGGCACGGGAACGGACGTCGCTATTGAAAGTGCTGATATTACATTGATGCGCGGGTCGTTGCACGGGCTTGCCGATGCGGTCGCGGTGAGCAAGGCCACACTGAGCAACATTAAACAAAACTTATTTGGTGCTTTTATTTACAACGTAGCAGGTATTCCTTTTGCCGCAGGCGTTCTGTATCCATTTTTTGGAATGCTGTTGAGTCCGGTTATTGCAGGTGCAGCAATGGCTTTTTCTTCGCTTACGGTAGTGAGCAACGCTAACCGGTTACGCTTTTTCAAAGCCAAGAAACATTAATGCACCTTTTAACATTGGCGCATTCAGGAGAATAAATATGTTATTTATTAATATTGCTGGTATCGCTCTGATCGCACTGATCGTCTGGTGGTTTTGGCTTTACACGCCCAAGCAGATGAAGCTGGGAGAAGGTGATTGGGTGATTGCCGTCGAAAACGGCACCTACTCGCCTTCGAGAATAAACGTACCTGAAGGTAAGCCGGTTGAACTCAGGTTTCTGCGGAAGGATCAATCGCCTTGCTCTGAAACTCTGCTTATCCCTGACCTGGAAATCAGTGAAACGTTGCCTTTTAACAAATTAAAGCCAATTCAAATACCAGCACTGGAACCCGGAGAGTACGACTTTCATTGCCAGATGCAAATGTATCGGGGAAAGCTAGTTGTCGGTTAAATGGCTTAAAACGTCCAGGTCACAATATGAGCTTTAAAAGTTTCCCGTTAGATTCGATGAAATTCAATTTTATCGAAGGCATTGAAGGATTCGGCAATAAATATCGCCGTTATATGAGGTCTACGTCAGCGTGGGCTCCAAGATTTAACGATAGTGAAACAAAGTAAAATTAATGAGACCAATACAATTTGGTCATAGTCAAGAGGGTAATAAAATGAAAAAAGTACTTTCAGCTTTAACTATCACAGCTTTAATGGCCTCTCCTGTCTTTGCTGATGCACAGCATAAACATGGTGATGATAAAACAGGTTCAATGAGTGGAATGATGCATCATGAAAAAATGACATCAATGAATGAGCACATGCAAGAAATGCGCGAAGCTATGGAAAAAATAAAAAGCGAATCCGATCCCAAGAAACGTAAAAAACTAATGGAAGAACACATGAAGTCAATGCAGAAGGGAATGCAAATGATGAACCATGGGATGGATAAAGGCATGAACAAAGGAGAACATAAAAAGGGAGACAAAGCAGAGCAAATGGGCAAAGAGAATATGATGAATAAAATGAAAATGATGGAGCATAGAATGGATATGATGCAAATGATGATGGAGCAGATGATGGAACATCAGAGTGAAGAAAAAAAGGAAATGTAGTAGAGATTAAGCTCTCCGTTGGAAATGCCGCTACTTGCAGTGTGCAAGTAGCGGTACTTTTTCAATATATCTAATTTACAACGGTATTTTTAAGGAGGAAGTTATGAAACTTAATGCAAAGAAATTTGGCTTAGCAGCTGGCGGTGCTTTCGCAGTTTTATGGGGAGTTTGTAGCTTGCTAGTGCTTATTATGCCCTCTAGCATGATGGCTTTAACAGAAGGCATGGTTCACGGAAAACTCTCTGGTTTCGAGTGGCATTTGAGTTTTAGTGGATTTGTTACGGGATTATTCGGGTGGTCCTTGGGAGCTATGATTACTGGCTGGCTAATTGTAACGTTATATAATAAACAAATGAAAACGGCTAAATGAGATTGTTGTCAAACTGGAAGCCTTTAAATCTGTTGCTCTGAAACTTTGCTTATTCCTGATCTGGGGATCAGCGATACTTTACCGACCAATAAGTTAAAGTTGATCGAATTGCCAGTATTAAAGACCGGAGAATACGATTTTCATTGTCAGATGCAAAGGTATCTAGGAAAACTTATTGTCAAATAAGTGAGACAAATAAGAGCTAATATGAATGAAAAAAAAGTGCTTATAACAACTATTATCACTCCTGAACTAGCTTAACCTATCACCAACCAGCAGCTAAACCCGAAATATTGGTAACTGTCCAGTGAAGTTAAGCTAGGTTATCTCACCCAGCGCAGCAAGATAATTGGCTAACATCTTTAGTAAACGTTTGAGCGCATAATTTTAAGCCTTCTACCATCGTAAGGTATGGGAAGAGCTCATCAGCCAACTCATTGACTGTCATTCCTGCTCTTATCGCCATTACAGCAGCTTGAATCAACTCACCAGCTTCTCCTGCGACGACTTGAACACCGAGCAGCCGGCCGCTGCCACTTTCTGCGACAATTTTTATAAACCCTTGGGTATCGAAGTTAACCAATGCCCGTGGGACATTTTCAAGGCCCAACGTGCGGCTTTCGGTGACGTAACCACCAGTTTTAGCATCAGCTTCTGATAAACCCACCGTGGCGACTTGTGGATCAGTAAAGATAACCTCGGGCATGGCACTGAGATCAAGATGCGCATCACCGCCCGTCATGTTAATAGCGGCTCGGCTGCCGCCTGCGGCGGCGACATAGACAAACTTCGGCTGATTCGTACAGTCGCCTGCCGCATATACTCTTGAGTTAGAGGTTTGCATGCGATCGTTAATCGTTATGGCACCGCGCTCGGTTTGTACGGCGATGGTTTCTAAATCGAGGTTTTCCGTATTGGGCGTGCGGCCTGTGGCCACGAGCAGTTGTTCTGCTTTTAATGTTCCGGCATTGGTTTTGAGAATGAAGTGTTGTCCGTCGTAACGCACTTCGCTGGCTTCTGTATGCTCAAGCACATTGATGCCTTCGTGATAAAAAACAGTGGCTATTGCCTCACCAATGGCAGGCTCGTCTTGGGATAACACCCGACTGCGAGCCAAAACAGTAACTTCACTACCGAGACGCGCGAAGGCCTGTGCTAATTCAAGAGCAACGACCGAGGCTCCAATAATAGCGAGGCGCTTAGGAATGTTACTTAGCCCTAATGCGCTTGTCGAAGTAAGGTAAGGGGTTTCAGCTAAGCCGGGGATGGGTGGTTGTGCGGGTCGGGCCCCGGTGCCGATAAAAGCACGGTCAAAGTGAACCGTTTGCTCACCGCCATCGCAAAGTGATACGGAAAGAGTTTCATCGTTTATAAAGCGGGCTTCGCCGTTAATAACGGTAATGGCGGAATTCTCTCTAAGAATACTCTGGTATTTGGATTCACGGAGTTCTTCTACCCGAGCCTGTTGTTGCTCGAGGAGAGCTGATCGATTTACCTTAAGAGTATGGGTACTTAAGCCTTTATCAAAAGGGCTTTCTCGCCGCAGTTGGGCGATATGAGCCGCTCGGATCATGATTTTAGACGGGACACAGCCAATATTGACACAAGTTCCGCCAATAGTACCTCTCTCAATGAGCGTCACTCGGGCACCTCCCTCGGTCGCTTTGAGTGCCGCAGCCATCGCACTGCCGCCGCTACCAATGACAGCAATGTGTAAATTGTTATTACTCATAACGGTTACTCCTTGGTCTTTCAGTTTTACAGCAGCTATAAGGCATTGTGATGTTTCATGACTGATTTTTTGGTGCCGTTGCTTTCAGTGTTGATGGGTATCCTGCATTTGTCGTTGCTTCAGTGAGCTGCTTAACTGACGTTTTTTCGTCGTCGAATGTCACGGTTGCATCCCGCTCTTCAAAACGGACATCGACGGCGCTCACACCTGCAACTTGGCCAAGTGCAGCTTTGACAGTAATTGGGCAGGTGACGCATGTCATACCGGGTACTGATAGCGTAACCGTTTTCTCAACCGCCAATGCGGGCATGCTAAACAGTAAAAATAAAATGGTTGTTATCATTGTTTTTTTCATCGTGTATTGCCTCCTAGTAAAACAAAGGAACAACATAGGGGTAAGCCAATGCTGTTAAAGTAAGCACCGCAACGAGCCAAAACATCACTTTGTAGCTCTTACGAGCATTTGGCGTTGCGCAGGTGTTATCAGGGTTGCAGTCATCAGCACGCCGGTATATTCGACGCCAGGCAAAGAATATGGCAATCAATGCAATGGCAATAAAAATGGGTCGATAAGGCTCAAGTGCTGTGAGGCTCCCAATCCAGGCCCCGGATACACCGAGTGCAAGTAATATGAGGGGACCCAGACAACACGCAGATGCCAGAGTCGCTGCGATCCCTCCCGCGAGAAGAGAGCCCCGACCAGATTTTGAATTTGACATAAGAGTAACTCCTTCGGGCATTTTGCTTTAATGTGTTAATCTTAAACCCGTACCTCACTACGGAAGCAATAGCTATGTTAAAAAAACGCAACGTAATGACAATTGGCACGCTGGCCAAAACAGCCGGCGTGGGCGTGGAAACGGTGCGCTATTATCAGCGCCGAGGGCTAATGAGCGAGCCGGAAAAGCCGTATGGGGGGATCCGACATTACGACGAACAAGCGCTTGCTCGGCTTCATTTTATTCGCGCGTCTCAATGGCTTGGATTTAGTCTGGATGAAATTGGTGAGCTATTAACTCTGCAAGATGGCGCTCATTGCGATGAGGCACGGGAGCTTGGGGAGCAAAAGCTCATCAGTGTTCGTCGAAAGATATCGCACTTACAGCAAATTGAACAAGCGCTGAATGAGTTGGTGCAAAAATGCAGCGCCGGACACGGAGATGTCTATTGTCCACTGATGGCGTCGCTTAATGACGGGGTTGAGGACGCTACCACGGACAAACATAAGGTGCGCTAGTCTGTGTAAAACTTTTGAGTGGAGTTCTTTAACTGAATTGCTTTATAGCTAACGCCAGCCATACACAAGAATCCCCATACCGGTTAGCACAAACGTCGTGCCAATCAGGTCGAAATTGGATAGTGGCGATTTATCGACAATTCGCAGCCAGACTATGGCAGTTAACACGTAAATACCACCATAAGCTGCGTAGACCCGCCCGCTTTCCGCTGGATGAAGTGTTAATAAGTAAGCAAATAAAGCTAAGCTTATTGCTGCCGGAATGAGCAACCAAACGGAATGGCCCTCTTTGAGCCATAGGTAGGGTAAATAGCAACCGACAATTTCGGCAATTGCGGTGGCAATAAATAACCCGAGCGTTTTCAATAAAAATAATGCACTCATTATCAGTTGTCCCTACACGCTTCATCAGGATCTTCTAGTTCTACCGTTGTATGGCTTAAAGCATAGGGCGCAAGGACGTTATCGATGTGCTGTTTTAAGTCGCTACGGGCCTCGATATCAAGATTTTCAGTTAACACCAAATGAACGGTTAATACATGCTCCTCGCCGTCTAGTGACCAAAAATGCAAATGGTGTAGGTCAGCAACATGAGGTAGCTCCAGTAAAGCGTCCGCGACTTGTTTGTAGGTTTTTTTGTCTGGCGTGGCCTGTATGAAGAGCTTCAGCGTTGCCCACAGGTTGCGTAGTACATTCACTAAAATAAATAGAGTAAAGCCAATCGACAATATAGGGTCGAGAATCGGCCAGTCTACGAACAGCAAAACAATACCAACGATAAGTACAGCGACCCAGCCGAGAACATCCTCCAGCAAGTGCCAGTTAATAACGCGTTCGTTTAACGTTTTGCCCTCTGACAATTTGTAAGCAGCAAATCCATTAACTGTAATGCCAACGACGGCTAAAGCAATCATGCCATCAGCGACGGGCATCTGAGGGTTCCAGAGTCTGGGAATTGCTTCCACAAGTACCCAGGCAGAGCCTGCGATTAACACAACGGCATTAATAAATGCACCGGCAAGATTCAGTCTTTTATAACCGTAGGTAAAGTGTTGGTTAGCCTGTTTTTTGCCAAGTTTATTTAGTATCCACGCGAGACCTAACGACAGGCTATCGCCAAGATCATGAACGGCATCAGCTAAAATGGCGGTACTGTTGGTAAGAAAACCACCAATGAACTCAATAATGGTAAAAACAAAGTTAAGCAGAAATGCCCAACCTAATCGGTTGGACGGCATGTCCTTTGAGTGATCATGGTTATGGTGATGTCCCATAATACGTTCCTCTTTTAATAAAAGGGGGCGACAATAACCGCCCCCTTAAATGCTATTGAACCCTAACGGCTTAAATCCTTAATTTTTTGTTTCGAAAACCAAGGATAGAGCACGGGTAAGATAACCAATGTCAGCAGAGTAGCTGATACCAAACCACCAACAATGACGGTAGCCAGTGGGCGTTGAATTTCAGCCCCTGCACCGGTTGCAAACAGCATGGGAATGAGTCCTAACGCTGAGGTTATTGCAGTCATCAATACTGGGCGGAGTCGCGACCATGCGCCATCAAACACGGCATCATTAACCGCATGCCCATCGGTTATTCTCTGGTTAATACTCTCGACCAGAACTACACCGTTTAGTACCGCCACACCAAACAGCGTGATGAAACCCACGGCGCTGGGCACCGATAAGTACTGTCCTGACACATAGAGAGCCACAATACCGCCGATGACTGCCAATGGTACATTCACCAAAATCAACATGGCTTGACCCATGGTGCCGAAAGCAAAATAAAGCAGCAGGGCGATGAGTGCCAGCGATATGGGAACGACAATGGACAAGCGCTCCTGTGCTCGTTGTTGACTTTCGAACTGGCCACCAATATCGACTGAGTAACCGGTTGGTAAATCCACCTTCTCGTCAATCGCCTTCCGAATATCGGCAACCACGCTACCCATGTCACGACCCTGAACGTTCGATTGAATCACAACGCGACGCTGTACATCATCACGACGGATTTGCGGTGGTCCTGATTCAATTGCGACGTGGGCGACTTCGCCTACGGTTACCCAGGCTCCCGAAGGAGTTAACAAGCGTAACGAGCGAATAGACTCCGGCGTATCGCGGAATTGCTTGGCCAGCCGCACGTAAATATCATAGCGCTCATTACCGCGAATGATCTGGCCTGCCGAAGCGCCACCCAAGCCATTGTCGACAACGCTCAGTACATCGGAGACATTTAAGCCGTAGCGTGAGAGTTGTTGGCGTTTCGGCGAAACCACGAGTTGTGCTTCACCTTTTATTTGCTCCATCGCTACTGCAACCGCCCCGTCAACTTGCTTGACGGCACTTTCTATTTCCTGGCCTTTACGGGCCAACACGTCAAGCTCGGGTCCAAATAGTTTGATGGCTAGCTGCGATTTTACACCTGAGAGCAGTTCATCAACCCGTGTTGCGATAGGTTGTGAAAAATTAAACAACAAGCCTGGGTGAGCATCGAGTTTTGCCTCCATTTTTTCTTGTAAGGCGTAGCGATCGGATGCCGTTGTCCATTCGGATTGCGGCTTAAGGCCCACATATATCTCGATGTTGCTGATAGGCTCTGGATCGCCGCCCACTTCGGCTCGTCCAATGCGGCTGAGTGCGTAGGTGGTTTCCGGGAACGACATCAGGATTTTTTCAAGCTTCGGAGCCACCTCTAAGGCCGTTTCAAGGTTAGAGGAGGGGGCTAATGTCACGCGAATATTAATCGTGCCTTCTTCCAGTTCGGGAGCGAACTCCGTGCCGAGACGAGGCACTAACACCAAAGCGCCGACAAACAGCACACCGGCCAGGGTAATAACGGCCTTTTTACTGCGTAAAGCGACCGACAATAGTCTTTTATAACCATTATCTAGTGGTTTAAGCAGTTTATTTTCACGAGGCTTAATACCCCGACTGAAAAAGTAACTGGCTAATGCCGGGACAACCATAATGGCCACAAAAACCGCGGAGATAATGGCCAACATAATGCTGATAGCCATGGGTTCAAATAATTTAGCTTCAACACCCTGAAAACTAAACAGTGGCATAAAGACCACCAAGATGATCATGGCGGCAAAGAATACCGGTCGAGCCACTTCGTTAGCCGCTTCCTTAACTCGCAGCTTGATACCATGACTGTCGAGTTTGGCTGCCTGAGGATCCGGGTCGCGGTGCTCTGTGCGTTGCTCGGCGTCGCCATGATGTTCACTATCCGGACGACTTAAGTGCTTAAAGATGTTTTCAACCATCACCACGGAGCCGTCGACCAGCATACCAATGGCAACAGCTATCCCGCCCAGCGACATCAGGTTAGCCGACATGCCCATCGCGGACATTACCATTAGGGCAATGGCGATAGAAACGGGAATGGACAGTAACACTAAAAAAGTAGCGCGTATGTTGAGCAAAAACAGTGCTAATACTGCGATAATAAACACAAAGGCAATGAGCAGTGAATACGCGACCGTAGATACGGCTTTTTGTATTAAGTCGGCCTGATCATAATACGGCTCAAAGGTGACACCCTCGGGTAATGCTTGCTGAATAAGCGGAATGCGCTTTTTAATACCGTCGATGGTGGCTTTGGTATTCGAGCCCATGCGTTTGAGCACAATACCCGATACCACTTCGCCCAGCTGGTTGACCTCGCCGTCGACTTTACGCGACATTGAGACCGCCCCCTGGCGAATTTCACTACCGATTTCGACGTCGGCAACCTGGCCCAGTGTTACGGAAACGCCGTCAACGGTTTTGAGCGGTATTTGTCGTATTTGTTGCAGGCCTTTTTTACCGCTATCCAACCAACCGGTGCCGCGAATAACCAACTGCTCCTGACCGCGGGGCATATACCAACCACCAACGTTACCGTTATTCTTGTTGACCGCGCCCATTACGTCTTGCTGGGTAAGGTCGTAAGACAACAGCTTAGCGGGATTGAGGTTAACCTGATATTGCTTAACTTCGCCGCCAAAGGACAAGACTTCGGTAATTCCCTCAACGGGCATTAGTAGCAGTTTAACCACATAGTCGTTTAGACTGCGTAACTCCATACTGCTGACACCGGAGCCCGGTTCGGCAAGTAGCAGATACTGATAAACCTGGCCTAGGCCGGAGGAGTTAGGACCCATTTCGGGTGTACCTACGCCTTCGGGTATCAACTCCTTTGCCGCCTGCAGTCGTTCAAACACCAGTTGCCGGGCAAAGTAGATATCGACACTCTCGTCAAACACCACTGTAATGCCCGATAAACCTGTTTTTGAGATTGACCGAACCTCTTTGACGTCGGGCAGAGCATACATCACCGACTCTATCGGATAGGTAATCAGCTGCTCGACTTCGGTCGCTGCTAACCCGGGGGCCTCCGTATTTACCGTTACCTGAACGTTGGTAACATCGGGGAAGGCATCCAGATTAAGTTTGGGAATAACAAAAAATGACGCAATGCTGATGCTGAATAAAGCCAATACCAATAACAGGCGATTAGCGACAGCAAACTGAATAATGCGCTGAAACATACAACCTCCTGTTAGTGGTTATGTGGGTCAAAACCGCCTTTAGCGATTTGAGAGCGAACGAAAAACGCGCCGTTATCGACGTACTCTGTGCCTTCCTTAACGCCTCGAATGACTTTCCACGGACCCTTTTCATCAACCAATTCGACTTTCTTCGGTTCAAACTTTCCGGGTTCGTGCTCAATGAATATCTGCCAGTCACCATCAGGTGCCCGCATTAAGGCTGAGTCCTTAACTGCAAGCACCGGTCCATCCGACTTGACTGAGAAATAAACATCCGCAAATAAACCAGGGTGTAATTGGTCCTTTTCGTTATTTACCGCAAGTCGTACCGTTCGGGTGCGGGTTTTATGGTCTATTGTGTGGCCTTCCTGAATGACTTTTGCCGCAAAGCGCTGATTGTCGACACTCACTGTAACAGGATCACCAAACTGCACACTAAGGTCAGCTGAGCCTGGTAGACGAGCATTAACCCACAAGGTTTCTTCTTGCAGCACTTCAACCAAGTGATTACCGGCATTAACTTGCTGGCCTTGCTTGAAGTTATCGCTAACCACAATCCCGCCAATTTCTGAGGTCAGTTGGTATTCGCCGATAGGGTAGTCAGGTTTACTTAAACGCTTAATATCACTGGCTGACATACCAAATGCTTTGAGTTGCGCTTGCGCTGAGGTAAAGGCGTTTTTCGCTTCAACAAAGCGTTTTTCACCCACCGTTGACTCGCCGAGTGACTGCACGCGTTGCCATTCGTTAAGTGTGACCAAATACTGACTTTGCGCCTCCGCCATGGTGGCGCTGAAGAGTGTGGCTAGTGGTTCACCTTTTTCGACGTGATCGCCAATACTGACAAAACGTTTGAGCACGGTCGAATCGATGCGCGGACTCACGATATAGCTGTTAAAGTCGTTGGCAACCACCTCGGCCGGGGCATAAACCGGGTATTCAATGACTTGAGTTTGCAAGGTTCGCGTGGTGATATCTGCCATGGATAGCTGCTTGCTGGATAGCTCCACGCCTGCACTTTCCTTATGTTCACCTTGCTCGTGTTTGCCTTTTTCCTTGTGGGTATCTTCTTTTTCGTCGTGTCCGTGTTTATCCTGCGCCATAACCGAAAAGCTCAGCGCAAGTGCTATTGCTGCGTATAAAGGTTTTACTGACATCGTTTACTCTCCAATCTCTGCGTTTGTTTGCTGGCTTAACGGCGATAACGTCAGCGCTTTACTGAGTTCGCCCGAACGGTACAACCATTCAATGGCGGCCAACCGATATTGTGTTTGCAGCGCTATACCTGCAAATTGACTATCGAGCTGCTGTTGCATGGCGGTGAGATAGTCGGTGGTGGATAAGTCTCCGGCGAGCCAGGACTGCTCAATCACCTGCATCGACTCATCCTGCCGAGATTGAAAGTCTCTTTGCCAGTTTTGCCATTGTTTTTTAACAAAGCGGTAGTTGTTAAGGGACGACTTCAGTGCTGCTTGCCATTGTTGGCGTAGCGCAATCAAACGCTTTTCTTCAGCAACAGCTTCGCTATTGGCTGCGCGTACTGCATCGCTGTAGTTATTGCGAATCTGTAGTGGAATGCTGAATGATAAGCCAACTACTGTTTCGTTATCGCTCTCGCCCGCTTCGACGCCTACGGTTGGGTTGGCGGTGGTTAACGAGCGTTTCCAGTCGACATCGGCGCGCTTTAATTGCCATTGCAGGTAAGCGGCTTTTAACGCTGGATGTTGTTGCCAACGAGCCGTTAACGCAGGTTCAACGTTAAATAGCTCCTCGTTAATGGAGAGTTGACCGACATCAGACGTTGTTAGCAGAGCGTTTAACTCTGCTTCAGCGGATTGCAGTTGTTGATAAGCCGCTGCCGTTTGTTGCAGTTGCCGACTTAGTGCGAGTACCGTCAGTTGTTCGTCGACGGCACCTAAGTCTCCGGCTTTACGCCGTTCGGCAACCAGGCTTATCGCCTGTTTAACGATTTTCTTTTGCTGCTCGGCGAGTGCGTAACGCTTTTTTGCATCCAGCCATTGCACATAGGCATTCAGCAGAGTTTTAGCATGCGATGTCGCCGACTGGCGATAAATACTCACTGCCATAGCCGTCATGGCGTCACTCTGACTGGCTCGTGCTTCATTGCGAGTGCTCCAGTCCAGCGTTTGGCTTAGACCAACGCCGTAATTATTGATATCACCTTCGCGCTCTAAGCGTGACGATAAACTAGGGTTGTACAAAGGCTGATTTAATTGCTTGCCCTGTTGGATCAGCGCTTCAGCCTGCTGTTGAGCGGCTTCAACACTGGGGTGTTGCTGCACAGTTTGTTGCCATTGCTCGGGCAACTGTTGTGCATTGGCGTAGCTTGAACTTATTGCCAGACTTACGGCAATAAACAAGCGTTTGCTATGTGTCGAAAACGGACCCATAGATAGACTCCTCAGTCATATTACTGCGTAAAATAATGATTTTTTTGCGCTGCTATAGCAGCTTATTAGACAGTTATGAGGAGATGGGAGGCCGGAACAGTGGTGATGACAGTGGATTAGTGTAGAACTGGGTGTACCCAGGGCGCATTGTTCCCATTCGTGGTAACGCGAGAGTTTTTTCAGTCTTCATGGCATATAAATGAAATGAGCCATGGCAGTGACAGCAGTGATGGCAGTCAAAGCTGATTTCGCCACTTTTAGGGAGGTTTCGCTTATCGATGTGCGATTCGTCATGCTCAAAATTGAGGTGTTGCTCAGAAGAGGACTGGTGAGATTGATGCACATCAGCAACCGCCTGACTGATTTGAGTCAGAACAGCAACAAGCACCAGTATTAAAAATCCGAGTCTAAGCATCATTACCTACAGTTCTAAATAAGCAGCTTAACGGTACATTAATTAAAAATAGTTCTCAACTAGTGCATTCTGAATCGCCACTAGTTCACTAGACACTCAGTAGCCTAACGAAGCTCCGCTGGACAACCTTAAAAAATTGTGTAAGTACGTTGTGTAACCTCCGGAAATTTAGACGTCTCGGTTACAACTAACAGATTCTATTTCATCAATTTTATTAAGAATTGTACACGCAATAACTTTGCTTTGGCCAGTACAACTTGTTCTAATTGAAGTGAGTTGCTTCTCAAGATCTTGCAAAGAAGTAATTTGAGAGCGTATGTGCATTATGTGTTCATCAATCAGGGTATTAACGGCTGAGCAAGGTTGATGTGGATTGTCTTGATAATCTTGTAATCTGCGGGTTTCAGATAATGAAAGGCCTATAGCTCTGCAGCTACATACAAACTTAAGTCTTTTGTAATGTTTTTCAGTGTATACTCGATATCCGTTATAACTACGAGCTGGTAAAGGTAACAAACCCTTTTTTTCATAGAACCTTATTGTCTGGGTTTGAATTCCTAATAAGTCTGCTAGTTGACCAATACGCATAAGAAAATTTCCTATCTAGTTAAGTAATTTCTTGACCTTATAGTAACTTTATAGTTTTTAATTGTGAAACTATATATTTAAGGTAAGTAATACGATGGCTAGTTCCTTTGATACGGTTCGAACAAATGGCGACTCAAAAAATGCCTACGAAGAGTCAGGTAAACGGCTCATCGTTTACTCTGTAGCAAAAATGGATTGCCCATCAGAAGAACGAATGATTCGCTTGGCACTGAATGGGTTTGAGGAAATTCATTCATTATCCTTCGACTTGTCAAACCGTCGGCTGAAGGTATTACATGATGGTGAGACAGCCTTTATTACTTCTAAATTAGAGACTCTAGGTTTGGGTGCCTCGCTTGAAAGAGACACTGCTGCGGACTCCGAGGCAATCAAAGCTGAGGAGTTTTCGGCAAGTTCGGATAAGCAGGAGTCCCGCACCTTGTGTTGGTTGCTCACCATCAATACTCTTCTGTTCTTGGTGGAAATGACTGCCGGACTGCTTTGGCAGTCTGCTGGTTTGATTGGGGAATCTTTAGATAATTTTGCCGATGCGGCAGTTTACGGGCTTTCTCTTTATGCCGTAGCGCGTAGTGTTAATATGCAAATACGTGCTGCGCACCTAGCTGGCGTACTACAACTGGTTTTGGCTCTGGGTGTACTTGCAGAAGTTGTGAGACGCTTCGTATTCGGGAGTGAACCTGAGTCACTTGCGATGATGGGGATTGCATTTGTCGCGTTGATTGGCAATACCATCTGTCTTCTACTTATCTCCAAACATAGAGGAGGTGGTGCGCATATGAAAGCAAGTTGGATTTTTTCAGCTAATGATGTAGTGATTAACCTTGGCGTAATCATCGCTGGCATCCTCGTTGCGTTGACCGGGTCGAATTACCCAGATCTTATTATAGGTAGCATAGCAGGTTTAATCGTGCTTAACGGGTCAAGACGCATTTTTGCACTGAAGGGGAACTGAATGTCCTGCGTTGATAAAGGATTTTCGCCCTATATTTCTCTGTTAATTTCTGGTTTAACTGTAGTCCTTGACCAAGTGATCAAGTGGCAGACGCAGCAATCAATAGCTTACGGTGATTCGATTTCATTGACCCCTTTTTTCAATTGGGTACACACTTGGAACACTGGTGCGGCATTTGGCCTGCTTTCAAATGGTGGAGGTTGGCAGCGCTATTTTTTTATTGGGGTTGCTCTGCTAATGTCTGTGGCTTTAACGAGGTTGATCTTTAATAAAGTAAGTAAACGGGATGGCATTAGCTACGGGCTGATTCTTGGGGGGGCGGTTGGGAACCTCATTGACCGACTGTTTCGTGGCTATGTTGTCGACTCCCTTCATCTAGGTTGGCAAACGTGGCAATTGCCAGTTTTTAATATTGCCGATATTGCAATTACCCTAGGAGTTATCCTATTACTGTTAAGCAACTTGCAGGTCTCAATGATACCGAATCTACCGGGTTCTAAGTAAATAGTAAGTATAATAATTAATATGGCCGAGCTTATTTTGGATGGATTAGGAATTTATATTGAGTAGGGTAATTGAATGAAAATATCTTGGTTTTTAATACTGACTGTGCTCATTCATAGCTCTTTTGCCTGTGCTCCTGTGGCTGGTACTTTCAGTCAGTCTTCAATAAAGAGTGCAGGAGTTGCGTATGACTTAGTCTTAGAAATTGAGCGTGAAAATCAAGACTTAAATAAATCAATATATGATAGTAAACAACAAACACAACCTCATATTAGTTGCATTACTGGTTATAACCTCTTAATTTCAGCCGTGCCTGTTATTTTGGCACCCAACTCAAACTCGATAGGTTTTGACCAAAGCCTGACTCACCAACCCCCTGTACCTCCACCAAACGCGTAACCGTTAACTTAGACTTTTTAAAACCTATAAGTTAATGGAGAAGCAACATGAAGTATTTATACTTCGTGGCAGCCTTTTGCTTAGGTGCGCTAGTGCCTGTGGCGACGGCTGCGACGACAGATTTAAAGCTGAAAGAAGCGTTACAAAAAACGATCAAGAATAACCCTGAGTTACTGGAGTATGATTATAAAATACGAGCTGCAGGAGCACTGATCGAGCAGGCTGAGTTTTCAGCGAACCCAAGGGTATCTGCGGAAATAGAAAACTTTGCCGGCTCAGGACGGCTAGAAGGTATCAGTAACTCACAATTGACCGTATCCTTTTCTCAGCTCATAGAGTTAGGGGACAAACGGCAGTTACGAGTTAAAGCTGCAACCGAAAAAGAGAAAGCTCAGCGAGCAGAGTTTGAGTATCGTCAAATTGAGGTTTTGGCAGAAACCACACAGCGTTTCTATGACATTTTAAAACTTCAGCAAGTCGCGCATACCAGCGAGCGTCAAATTCAGCGAACTGAGCGACTGATAAAAGTGGCACAGGAGCGTGTAGAAGCTGGCGCGGTGCCTAAATCCGAGGTTATTCGCATTAAATTACAGTTAGAGCGCCAATACGCTTTCTCTGACGAGTTGAACGGTAAACTGAAAAAGCAACAAGCTGAACTGGCTTCAATGTGGGCAGGCGAGCTCAATTTTACGCGCGTCTCTGGAGACTTTACTTTTCCGCTAAGCCTCCCGGAAAAAGCCAACGTGTTATCGGCTGTTAATCGGGCGCCGGAGTATTTGCGTTTACTGGACTCTGAGCAACTTCTACAAGCGCAAGCCAGAGCGTTAGCAGCGGACTCAAAGTCGGATATTACCGTTGGTGTCGGGGCTCGCTACAATAATGAGTTCGATGATGTAGGTTTAATCGTCCAGGCATCGATGCCATTGCAGTTCACTGACCCTAACGTCGGTCGCATAAAACAAAGCCGATTACTGCATCAGTCTATCCTGGCGCAGCAAAAACAGGTTCGGCAGCAACTAAAATCACTGGCTTTATCGCTAGTGCACAGTTTGCAAACTCACCAAAGTTATCTGCAAAAGATAAACCAGCGACTGATGCCGCTATCTGAACAGTTACTCGCACAAACTCAACAGGGTTACGCACGCGGAACGCACTCTTTGTTGCAAGTGTTAGACGCGCAAACAGAGTTAGCAAAACTCGAGTATGAAAAAATCTCCCGTCAACATGCGATTTACAGCGACATCATCGAATTAGAGCGCATGACCGGACAGCCGTTTTTAGGAGTACAACAATGAAACTCAACACATTGATTACAATTATCTGCATTGCCAGTTTTTCACTGCCCGTATTGGCTTATGAGAAAAAACACGAAGAGCATGAAGCACCCCATACCAATTTAAGTGATGCAGCAATAGAAAACGCGAAATTAACGTTGGCAACAGCGAGCGCTCAAAGCATTCGAGTAAAGCAAACAATTTTCGGTGTAATAGCCCCCAATAATAACAATATTGTGCATATCGGAGCGAAGTACAAAGGTATTGTTACGTCACTAAAGGCCAATATCGGCGATGACATAAAAGCCGGGCAAACTCTGGCTGTTGTTGAGAATGTTACGACAGGCACGGCATTTGAAGTCATCAGCCCAATTAGCGGAGAGGTAACTGCACGTTTTACCAATGTTGGTGAAGTGGTTGAGCAAAAGCCATTATTTGAAGTCCTGGATCCATCATCGGTCTGGGTAGAGCTTTCAGCGTTCCCGGAGAACATTGAGTCGTTAGAAGAAGAGCAAACGACCTATGTGTACGACTTGCATCATCATAAAACCGTCGAAGGAACTGTGTCTTATATCTCGCCACAAATGACTGGCGGACATATTGCACGCGCACTTATCGAGTTGCCCAATCAGTCGGGGCATTGGCGACCGGGAATGCACGTAAAAGCGGATGTCGTTACAGACAGCTTTAACGCGAGCTTGGCGATAAACAATGATGCTGTTCAACGTTTAGAAAATAACCCCGTTGTTTTTATTAAAGAGGGTAATCGTTTCGAAGCCAGGGAAGTTGAGTTAGGCCGAACTGACGGTGAATACACCGAGGTGTTATCGGGTATTGAGAATGGCGAAAGTTATGTCGTTGAAAACAGCTACTTGATAAAGGCTGACATTCTAAAACAAGGCGCAGGCCAAAGCCATTAGGGAGAGTAAACAATGATAGATGCACTCATTCGCTTTGCGGTTGATCGTCGATGGCTGGTGCTTGCCGCAACCTTGTTAGTAGCAGCTGCGGGCGTTTATAGCACATTAAAGCTACCCATCGATGCTGTGCCGGATATTACCAATGTTCAGGTACAGATAAATTCAGAAGCGCCAGGCTATTCGCCATTAGAAACCGAACAACGTATTTCTTATCCGGTGGAAACCGCGATGGCAGGTTTACCAAAGCTGGACTACACCCGCTCGATCTCACGCTATGGGTTGTCGCAAGTTACCGTGGTGTTTGAAGAGGGCACCGATATTTACTGGGCTAGACAGCAAATCAGTGAGCGATTGCAAAAGGTAAGGGGAGAAGTACCCGACGGTATCGAGCCGACGATGGGGCCAATAGCCTCCGGCCTTGGTGAAATTGTTAATTATGTAGTACGCGCGAAAGAGGGGGCTACCAATGCCGATGGCGAGGCGTATACGCCCGAGCAGTTGCGTACCATCCAGGATTGGATCATTAAGCCGCAACTGGTCAAGGTGCCCGGTGTTACCGAGATTAATAGTGTGGGGGGTTATGAAAAGCAATACCAGGTGGCTCCCATCCCCGGTCGTATGCTGGCCTATAAAGTGACCATGCAGGACCTTTTGGCAGCATTGGATCTTAACAATAGAAACGCTGGTGCCGGTTATATCGAGAAAAATGGTGAGCAATGGTTGGTGCGTTCGCCTGGACAGCTTAAGACACTTGACGATATTCGTGATGTGGTCGTGACAAAACGTGATGATGCACCGGTGCGCGTGAGTGACGTGGCTGAGGTCAAACTGGGAGAACAATTACGCACTGGCGCTTCAACCTCGGGCGAGAGCGAGGTGGTATTGGGCACGGCCATGATGCTTATTGGCGAAAACAGTCGCATCGTTGCACAGAATGTCGCCAATAAAATTGAGGAGGTGCAACGAAGCTTGCCAGACGGGGTGGTGATTGAAACGGTGTATAACCGTACTTCTCTCGTTGATAAAACTATTGCAACGGTCGAGAAAAACCTGTTTGAAGGTGCGGTGCTGGTTATTGTGGTGCTTTTCATTCTGCTTGGAAATGTCCGTGCAGCACTGATTACGGCGTGCGTTATTCCCTTGAGTATGCTGTTTGCGGTAAGCGGCATGGTCGCCAACAAGGTGTCTGGTAATTTAATGAGCCTGGGCGCAATTGATTTTGGTATTATCGTCGATGGTGCGGTCATTGTGGTTGAAAACGCTTTGCGACGGCTTGGAATTGCACAGCAACGCTTAGGCCGGGTACTTACCACTAAAGAGCGCTTAATTGAAGTAACCCATAGTACTCGTGAGGTATTTAACCCTGCGGTATTTGGTGTGCTTATCATTATGCTGGTGTACTTGCCCATATTTGCGTTAAGTGGTGTTGAAGGCAAAATGTTTCATCCCATGGCGTTTACTGTCGTAGCCGCGCTTTTAGGGGCTCTGATTTTCAGCGTTACCTTTGTACCCGCTGCTATTGCAATATTTGTCCGTGGCAATATTAAGCACGGTGAAAACCGAATAATGCGAGCCGCCCGCAAAGTGTATCAGCCGGTTTTACGGCAAACACTGAAGCTTCCAGTTGTCATTATTTTGCTTGGCTTTGGGCTGTTTGCGGTATCAATGTTTCAGGCGAGTCGCATGGGAACTGAGTTTTTGCCACAGCTTGATGAAGGCGATATTGCCATGCAAGCCTTGCGCATTCCGGGGACTGGCTTGCAGCAATCTATAGCAATGCAAAAAGATGTCGAGTCTGTGGTGTCACGCTTTGACGAAGTTAAACTGGTATTCTCAAAAATTGGTACCCCGGATGTTGCGACCGACCCTATGCCACCGAGCGTCGCTGATACCATTATTATTTTAAAGGAGCGTGAGGACTGGCTAAACCCAGAAAAAACCAAAGAGCAACTGGTTGCTGAAATACGAACTGCTGTGCAAGAGCTTCCCGGTAATAAGTACGAGTTCACTCAACCGATTGAAATGCGGTTTAACGAACTTATTGCAGGCGTTCGAGCTGACTTGGGGGTTCGTATTTATGGCGATGACTTGCAAACGCTTAAACGGTTAGGCGACTCAGCCGCCGCAGTCATTCGCACCGTTAATGGCGCTGCTGATGTTCGGGTTGAACAAATGACGGGTTTATCGACACTCTCAGTGATACCTAAGCGTGATCATTTAGCGTTATTAGGCCTAACAGTCGCTGATGTACAGCGAGCAGTTCAAGCTGCGGTTGGTGGAGTTCAGTCAGGGATTATTTACGAGGGGGATAAACGCTTCAAGCTAATGGTACGTCTCGACAAAGAATGGCGTAAGAGCATTGAACAGCTTAAATCACTGCCTATTGATCTGCCTGCCGGCAACCCTGAGCTGCGCTATGTGCCGTTGGGAGAGGTCGCCGAATTGAGTTTGGAAAGTGGACCGAACCAAATTAACCGAGAAAGCAGCAAACGCAATGTTATTGTGAGTGCGAATGTTGAAGATCGTGATTTGGGCTCTTTTGTGGCAGATGTTCAGGATGCGCTAACGACTGAGGTTGATTTGCCAGCAGGTTATTGGGTTAACTACGACGGTACCTTTGAACAGCTGCAATCAGCTTCCCAACGGTTGAGTTTGGTTGTGCCATTAGCGCTGCTATTAATTATTGGCCTGCTATACAGTGCGTTTAATTCGCTGAGCAGTGCACTCGTCATATTTACAGGCGTTCCCTTAGCGCTGACCGGCGGGATATTCGCATTAGCGCTGCGCGATATGCCGCTATCAATTTCCGCTGCAGTCGGCTTCATTGCACTGTCGGGCGTGGCGGTTTTGAACGGCGTGGTCATGCTGACATTCATACGGCAACTGCTGCGCGACGGACTGCCGTTGAAAGATGCGGTGTTTGAAGGCGCGCAACAACGGTTAAGACCTGTACTGATGACTGCTCTCGTAGCTAGCCTGGGTTTTGTCCCTATGGCATTTAATACCGGTGTCGGCGCTGAGGTACAGCGACCACTGGCTACTGTGGTAATCGGCGGCATTGTCTCGTCGACATTATTGACTTTGGTGGTGCTGCCAGCGTTGTATTACTTAGTACAACGTTTTAAAGGAACCCATGTAGAATAAGTTGAAGTATTTAAGCACGCTCGTTATTGGGCGTGCTTTTTTATCTTTGCATTGATGAAGGCTTGGTTGGTACAAAAATGGCACAATGCCTAAAACAAAAAAGCCCCGCTGTTTCCAGCGGGGCCTTGCAATATGTGGTGCCCGGAGGCGGAATCGAACCACCGACACGAGGATTTTCAATCCTCTGCTCTACCGACTGAGCTATCCGGGCAACGGCGTGTATTAAACGTTTTTTTCGGTTTCGAGTCAACCGCTTTTCGTTGCTTTTTTACTGTTTGCTCAGTAATTGCGCACTACACGCCTGTTTTGGTGAATTATTCAACGCGTAAGTAGGTGCTGCCGGCTAAACAGTGCTCGTAAAAGTTTGTCCAGCGGACACCTTCACGTGGCGCTAGTGAGCCCTTACGTACCTGACGGTCAATTTGTTTCTTCACAGTTTTGGCCATGTACTCGGTATTGTACTGCATGGTTTGTAGTACTTTTTCGGCCGATGTTCCCGGTACCACTTCTTCAATATAAAAGTCGCCGGGTTCATCGTCGTGACAGTACACATGCACTTCGGTCAGGCGGCCAAACAGGTTGTGCATATCGCCCATAACGTCCTGGTAGGCGCCGGTGAGGAATAAACCTACGTGGTAGTCCTCGCCTTTGCGCAGGCTATGCATCGGAATATTATCGCTAATTTCAGTACCTTCAATGTATTTGCTGAGCTTACCGTCACTATCGCAGGTAATATCGGCAATAGAGCAGCGCACTTCGGGCTGTTCGTTCAGGCGCGAAATAGGCACGATAGGCAATACTTGCCCAATGGCCCAGGTATCGGCGGCTGACTGAAATACTGAAAAGTTACATAGGTACTGGCTGGCAAGCATATCCTCCAACTCTTCCAGTTCCTGAATAACGTAACTGTCTTTATCCAGTGAGTGGTGGATGTCGGTAAGTATTTGCCAGTACATGGTGTCCAGCTTGGCCATTTCATTCAGCGATAAAATACCCAGTTTAAAGGCTTCGTAGGCATTTTGCTTATAGCCGGCGGCGTCGTTATAACGTTCCTGCGGGTGGAACTGGTCGCCGGAGCTGTGCAGTTCGCGCATGTTCTTAACTAAAATGTGTTCGTTCTCGCTGGCGCTGATATTGAATTGTGTACCGGCCGGTTTCATTTCGCCAACAATGTTGGTGACGACGCAGCTGTGGTGCGCGGTCATCGCACGCCCACTTTCACTGACTAAGTTAGGGTGGGGCACCTGTTCCAGGTCACAAATTTGCTTCACACCCCAGACAACGTCAGCAACGTACTCTTCTGTGGAGTAATTGCGTGAGGAGTCGCTGGTGGTGCTGGTACCATCGTAATCGATGCCTAGACCGCCGCCGATATCCAAGTATTCTAAAGGCACGCCTTCCTGTACTAATTTGGCGTACAGACGCGCGCCTTCGTTGACGGCTTCTTTAATTTTACGAATATCGGACAACTGGCTGCCAATGTGGAAATGCAGCAGCTTGGCACAGTGCAGCATGTCTTCTTCGCGCAGCCGTTCAATAACATTCAGAATTTCGGCAATACTTAAACCAAACTTAGCGCGGTCGCCGCTGGAGCCAGCCCACTTACCGGAGCTTTTTACCATCATTTTTGAGCGCAGGCCAATCATGGGCTCAACACCCATTTGTTTGGCCAACGGGATCAGCATTTCCAGTTCGCTGAACTTTTCAATAACGATGATCATTTTGCGTTTCAACTGACGGCCAAGCAGTGCCAGAGTCAGGTAGTCTTTGTCTTTGTAGCCGTTGAGAATCGTCAGCGCATCGGGATTGTCGTTGTACGCCATTACTGCCATCAGCTCCGGCTTAGAGCCAGCCTCAAGGCCATAGTTATAAGGTTCACCTGCGTCCATGATCTCTTCAACCACTTCGCGCATTTGGTTCACTTTAATGGGAAATACACCGCAATACTGCCCCTGGTAATTGGCGTCAGCTATCAGCTTACCGAAAGTCTCGTTAATGATTTCAACCTGCGAGCGCAAAATGTCATGAAAACGGATAACGGCTGGAAACTGAATACCTTCCGAAATAATTTCATCCACTACTTCTTTCATATCAATGGTGACATCTGGCAGGCGGTGGTTGGGGCGAATTTGAATATTGCCGTTTTCGCCAATGGAGAAATAGCCCGCGCCCCAGCGGTTAACACCGTACAGTTCTTCTGCTTGATCAATATTCCAGTCTGACATCTCAGGCTCCCGACTGTTGTAAAACGAGTAATAATTCGCGCACAATTTTAGCGGCGAACACGTCGGAGTTACCGGTTGGGTCTATTTGTGGTGACAATTCAACCACGTCAGCACCCACCAGATTTTTCTGGCGCAGGAGTTTCATCAGGCTGACAAAGGAATGGAAATCTTCACCGCCCGGCTCCGGAGTTCCTGTGCCAGGTAAAAAAGAAGGATCGAAATAATCGAGATCCAGCGTCAGGTAAACCGGACGGTCTTTAGCAATAGCTTCCACACTGTCGAGAAAGTCTTTACGCGAACTGCGAATGGTTTTGTGTTCTTTCATCCATTGGTACTCGTCGCGTGTCCCGGAGCGAATGCCGTATTGAATGAGCTCATGGCCGGGACCAAAGTGATCGACTGAACGACGAATAATAGATGCATGCGAATAATGGTAGCCGAGGAAGCCATCGCGTAAATCAGCGTGAGCATCCAGATGCAGCAACACCATATCGGGGTATTGTCGCAAGTACTTCACAATAGGCGCATAAGAAATAGAATGCTCACCGCCTAAGGTCAGCAGTTTAATTTTTTGCTGAGCCAGGTCGACGGAATCAAATATCGCGTTAAAGTCGTGAACCGCGTGATGCCATTGCTTTTCTTCATCGTCATCGAAGCCCAGACGCAGGTTGCCTAAGTCGTAGAAGCTTTGATCTTCTAAGTCGGCGTCAAGGTACGGCGAGTAAGATTCAATGTCCTCAGAAACCGCGCGTAAACCGTCGGGCCCTTCTCGGGTGCCTTTACGAAAACAGGCGGTACCATCAAAACCAAATCCAAGAATATGGGTATGTCCCGGATGTAAGTCGGTGCTGTGCTCCGCGCCGAAAAATGGGCGGCTCGGGTCATTTAATGGTACAGGTAGTGGCACCGTTAGTGGCGTTAGGGGCATTATCGTTACAGACCTCTCTCACTGAGTCGATTTATTGCGATCTTTTTTGATCGGATTAAACAGACTTTGTTGAATATTAATGAGCTCTTCACTGAGCTTTTTACGTTTTGTCCAGGTGTCAGTTAATGGTGTTTCGCTGAGCTCATTCGCTGTAACACCGGCCATAACCGCTGTTTTTCCCTGACGAACGAGTTCAACCGCATGCACACCTAGCCGCGTTCCTAAAATGCGATCCATTGCCGTAGGGCGTCCACCGCGCTGAACGTGCCCAAGTAAACAGGGACGACAAGGTAAGTTAAGACGATTTTCTAACTGTTCCGCAAGTCGAACCGCACCACCGGGCCATTGATTTTCGCATAACACCATGACGTAGCTCGAGTCACCGCGAACACGCTGTACCGATTCAATGTGCTTAACCAGCGCATCAACCGTTAATGGTTTATCTTTTTGCAGCTCGGGCAGAATCATTCGCTCGGCACCACTGGCCATAGCGCTGCTAATACCGATATAACCGGCGTTGCGCCCCATAACTTCGACAATAAAGACACGATCCATGGCCTCGGCGGTATCGCGGATTTTATCCAACGCGTCCATGGCGGTTTCTACTGCCGTGTCATAGCCAATAGTGTTATCTGTGCCAAAGAGATCATTATCGATGGTACCCGGAATACCGACAATGGGACCTTTCCAGAAGTTAGCCAGGTGCTCAGCACCACGGAACGAACCGTCGCCGCCAATAACGATAAAGGCGTCAATTTGGTGTGCGTCTAAATTCGTTGCGGCTTCCCGTCCGCCTTCTTCACTTTTAAAGCGCTCGCTGCGGGCGCTTTTAATAATGGTGCCGGAATATTGCAAAATGTGTTCAACGTCTTCACGGCCAAGTTTTACAAAGTCGTTATTCAGCAGGCCTTCATAGCCATGGCGAAACCCCATGACTTCTATGCCATAGTTTTCAGCAGCGAGAACTACGGCACGGAGTGCGGCGTTCATACCGGGGGCATCACCACCACTGGTTATAATGGCAATGCGGTTTATTGTGTTAACAGATGACACAATCTCTACTCCTTGATAATGTCTTATGCGTAGCTTAAACGACCTGCATGCCGTGACCAAGAGGAAATTTCATGAGCACTGATGTTGTACGTTTTGATTATTCAGAATTATCGGACTGGGCGCGTGCCTGTTTAGCTGAAGCAGGGGCTTCGGGTGAGGTGGCGCGTAACCTTGGTTACTACTTGCTGGAAGGTGATTTACTGGGGTTTAGTACTCATGGCTTAATTCGTCTGTTAAATAATTGCCAGTGGCTGCGCGACGGCAAGAGTCTGGCAAAAGGCCTGCCGGTGGTGCTGAGTGAGCGCGCTGCGGTGGCTAACTGGGACGCCCAGTTTTTGCCCGGACCTTACGTGGTGCCGCAGGCTATTGATGCAGCCTGCAAGATGGCGAAGCAAGCCGGTACCGGTACCGTTGTTGTACGCCGGAGCCAACACGTTGCAGCGCTCGCGGCCTATTTAAGCATTGCTACAGATCAGGGGCTGGTGGTGAGCTTAATGTGCTCGACTCCCGGACAACGCGCGGTAGCACCTTTTGGGGGCAAAGAAGCGGTGTTTTCACCTAACCCCTTTGCGGTTGGCGTTCCGAGTTCAAATGACCCTCTGTTGTTTGATATCAGTTTTTCCATGACTGCAGCGGGCAAGGTTCGTCAGGCTAAAGCGAACGGTACTCGGTTGCCTTATAAAGCATTGATAAAGCCTGATGGTGAATGGACGGATGATCCGCTAACTTTCTTTGAGTCACCGGGCAGTTCAATAGCCCCATTGGGCGGTGAGCAACTGGGTTATAAAGGCTACGGTCTCACTTTGTTTAGTGAAATTTGGTCGATGGCGTTAAGTCAGTACGGGCGCAGACAGGGCAGTGACGACGGCGATGCGAACTCAATATGGGTACAAGTGATTGACCCCGAAGCTTTTGGTGAAAAACAAAAGTTTTTACAGCAGGTGGATGACTTATTGGCAGACAGCCGTAAAAGTGCTCCTGCGGTTGCTGAGCAGCCGGTGCGTATTCCGGGGGAAGCGGCGCAGAAGCGCAAACGTGAGCAGCTGCAACAGGGAGTTTCCTACAGCAGCGCTACTTTAAAAGTTTTGCAACGCTGCGCCGAGTTCTGTGGTGTGGATTTACCTAAGGCTGTAAACGGGTAATACGCCAGTTTTCGCGGTCTTTGCTGTACTGGTAGCGGTCATGTAAACGGTGCTGGCCGCCTTGCCAGAATTCAAATTGTTGCGGATGAACGCTGTAGCCGCCCCAGCTTTGAGGGCGCGGAACTTCCGCGTTCTCATAGTCTTTCAGTAGTGACTGATAGTGGCTTTCCAGTATGTCGCGGCTTTCTACCGGGCGACTTTGTTGCGAAGCAAGCGCTGCAACCTGACTCTCTTTGGGGCGTGAGTGAAAGTAACGGTCGTTGTCTTCATCATCAAGGGGGATTGCACTACCAATAATACTAATTTGCCGTTCTAAGGGCAGCCAGGCAAAGTGCAGGGCAACTTGAGGGTTCTTGCTTATGTCCTGGCTTTTATGGCTGTTTTTGTTGGTATAAAACCGAAAGCCGGTATGGTCGTAACCTTTAAGCAGCACGATACGCTGGCTGGGCACGTGTTCAGCATCCACCGTTGCCAGTGTCATGGCGGTAGGGTCACTCAATAAATTGCTGTCTATTGCCTGCTGCATCCACTTTTCAAATTGCTTTATCGGGTCGGCTTCCAGTTGCTCGCGGTGCAGGCTGCCTAACCCGTATTCCCGACGCATTGCTTGTAAATCCATGACCTCTCCTTAATGGACTAAAGGTGCGTATCCTGTTTTTTGTCCAGGAAGCGCTGACGTATTTTTTCCATCGCATCCAGATTATCCAGCATAAGTCCCACTAGCTCTGGATCAAAGAATTTACCACTGTGCTGTAGCAGATAATCTGCGGCATCCTCAGATTCTTTTGCATCACGATAACTGCGCTGCGTTCGCAGGGCGTCAAAGTGACTGGTAATACTCAGAATTCGGGCGTTAAGGTCAATGGCTTTTGCCGATTTCTGGCTGGGAAAGCCTGTGCCATTCCAACGTTCGTGAATATCCTGAGCAATAAGGGCCGCGATTTTAGCAACTGCTGAATCCGTCTGGCGTAAATAATCATGCCCCTGAATGACTTTCTGCATAATTTCTTCATATTCGTGAATACTCAATACGTCGGCGCGTTGAGCTAACTCCATTTGCACAGAGACCTTACCGATATCATAAACGGATGCGGCCTGTTTTAACGCTTCGGCCTGTTCATGAGTTGCGCCTGAGAATATCGCCAGCTGGCCAGCCATTTCTGCGGAACGTTTAACATGGTGGCTAATTTCATCAATAGAATGTTTTTCAATGGCTTCGCCGACACTATAAAGCAGTTCCCGTTGTGCTTCCCGCTCATTTTCTGTGGCTTGCAGGTTATCTATAGCAATGGAGCTATTATTCACAAAAAGCCCCAGCAGATTTTGATCCAGCTCAGATAAGTCACGGACACCACGAATAAAGAGTAAGTACTGGCGTGAACTGCTGGTTTTGTACAGACCGTAGTAATTACCGTCAACAATACGAAAATCAACATTCTGCGGGCTTTGCTGCATAGGGCGGACAATACCCCAGTCAATTTCGCCGTGTACGGGTTGCCCTACAGCCCTTTCATATTCGCCAGTGCCGCCAATAATTTCAAACGGGTCGTCAGTATCTGAACTGGCGGTCAGCGCATCAATGCGGCAATACATGGCGTCATCAGACAGAGTAATTAGCGCGACAAGTTGCTCCAGTATGCCCTGACATAAGGCTTGCATTGAGCGCGCAGAAAATACTTCAGCCGACGCGTTAATGACTTTTTCCAGACCACGTTTGTTGCGCTCAATAGCGTTTAAGTCACGATAAGCCCGTAAGCAGGAATACATCAGAGTAACCAGCTTGCGGTATGTGAGCTCAGTTTTTTCTTTATAGTCATCAATATCATAACGGGCAATGACATCTTCTTCGGGAGCCTGCCCCGGTTGTCCTGTTCGCAGAACAATGCGTATCAGCCGGTTTTTCCGGGTTTCGCGTACCCACTGGGCAACATCGAGTCCGGCGTGATCGGTTTCCATCACTACATCCAGCAGCATCATGGCGATATTGGTGTTGTCCTGTAAAAACGCAATAGCGTCTTTGCCGGAATAAACCGAATGAAATTTCAGCGGACGACCGTCGAGTTTAAATTCACCTAATGCCATTTTGGTAATGGTGTGTATCTCTTCGTCGTCATCGACAATGAGTATATTATACGGTTCCGATACTTCTTCTTCCGCTATATCAGGCTCGTCATCAGAAAATAGAAAGTCATCGTTCATACTTATGCGTCCCTGTTAATAAACTCGTTCGCCCGCAACGTAAGTTTGTTCAACCTGAGTTTGCCAGATATCACTGGAGTCGACGGCAAATGGGTCTTGATCTACGACAATAAAGTCAGCCCATTTACCGGGTTCCAGCGAGCCCAGAGATTTCTCCTGCCAGGCACTGTAAGCGGCATCGATGGTAAATGAGCGCAGCGCTTGCTGCAGGCTCATTTTCTCTTCAGCATACCAACCTCCGGCTGGCATATCATCACGATCTTGTCGGGTAACCGCTGCATGCAGTCCGTAAAATGGATTAGCGAGTTCTACCGGGAAGTCTGAGCCGGCAGCAATAACCGTGCCCTGATCCAGCAGTGTTTGCCAGGCATAAGCTCCTTCCATACGCGCCGCGCCAAGACGATCTTCTGCCATATTCTTGTCACTGGTGGCATGCGTAGGCTGCATGGAAGCAACTAAATTGAGCTGGTTAAAACGCTTTAAATCGTCCGGATGTACAATTTGCGCATGCTCTATGCGGTTACGTAAATTGCGACCACCAAGTTCATTATAAACTTCTGCCAGGTTATCCAGTACAACGCGGTTGGCCCGGTCACCAATAGCGTGAGTATTTATCTGGAAGCCATGAGGAATGATAAGCTCGTACAGATCACGAATTTTTTCTTCTGAAGTGACCATCAGGCCATGGTTACCATGGTCGTCACTGTAGTCTTCCAGCAAAGCCGCACCGCGGCTCCCTAAAGCACCGTCGGCGTATATTTTAACGCTACGAATGGTCAGTTTCTGGTCGTCACTTTCGTAAGGGCCTTCTGCCAAAAGTTGCGCCAATTTAGGTTCGGTAGCGGCTATCATGCCATAGACCCTCAGAGGCATACGGCCCTGATTGTGCAACCCCTTGTAAACGGATATCTCATCGGCATTAATACCGGCGTCATGGACACTGGTAATGCCCAGTTTAATCAAATGCTCAAAAGCGAGTTCGTACGCGGCACGTTGTTGCTGAAGCGATGGTTCGGGAACAACATCCTCAACCAATTGCATTGCATTGTCGATCAGTACACCGGTTGGGTTGCCTTGTTCGTCACGGACAATTTCACCGCCTTCCGGGGCTACTGTATCCTTATCTATTCCTGCACGACGCAGGGCTTCGCTGTTGGCCCAGCCAGCGTGCGCATCGACGCGTATTAACCAAACCGGACGGTCAGTGACCACTTCGTCAAGATGTGCCGCGCTGGGAAAAGCTTTTTGTTGCCATTGCTCCTGATTCCAGCCACGGCCTGTTATCCATTCCATTTCTGGCTGCTCGCCAGCATAGGTATGAACTTTTTTGACCGCTGCAGAAACCGAGTCAGTGTCGCGTAAATCCACCTGTAATAAGCTGGTGCCCAGACTCTGGATATGTCCATGGGCATCAGTTAACCCCGGAAGAACAGTTTTCCCCTGCATATCAACGGTTTGTTCAGTGTCAGTAAAACGCTCAGCAAGTGCGTTACCACCAATAGCCTGAATTTTTCCATGTTCAACCAGCATGGTCGAAAACTGCTGCAACACCGCTTGTTCGCCGGCAGGGCTGGTAAGAGTGTAGCCTTTCATGTTGGTATACAAGGTGTCGGCAATGGCTGAAGCCGATAAGCTGAGGCCGATAAACAGGCAGGTAATACGTCGCATAACAATAAAACTCCGTAGAAAATAACTTGGGCAACACTATAGCGTTTTTACTGTACAAGCGACTAGGCGTTCGCTGATTTTTTTGTTAACTAAGTTAACATTAGCTTTTTCAAAACCGGTATTGTCCGTAAAAAACTTGCTGTCTGTTATATTTTCGGTATGCTAAAAGTTAATTGAATAAGCGTTATTTTGGATCTCAAGATGAAAGTTCTAATTATTGACCCGCAGTTTTTTATGCGCGCAGGTCTTATACAAATTCTCACAAACTATGCGAATCAGCCTTCGATATACGAAGCAGAATCGTTTGAAGTTGCTGAGAGTTATTTATCGGCCGATGATTATGATTTGATTTTTTTGGAAATGGATTTACCGGACGCCGAAATTCGACCTGCGCTGCAACGCCTGAAAAAAGTGGCTCCACGTACGCATATTGTGTTGTTTACGCGCCCGCGCTCCATTTCGGAAGTTCGTCAGGTACTGGCTGCCGGAGTTCGCAGCTACTTGCCAAAAGACAGTTCAGCTGAGCAGGCTAAACTGGCTATTCGGGCTTTACTGAATGGTGACCGTCACATTCCTGATGACCCTCATTTGAATGAACCAAGAGACAAGTCCAGTGGAGCTGAGAGCTTTTTATCACCACGTCAGCTGGAAATAATGCAGTTGCTGGCTCAGGGGCTTTCAAATAAAGAGATTGCAAACATTCTGGGCATTACTGAAGGTACTATTCGTGTGCATTTGTCGGCAATATTCAAAGCCATTAAAGTATCGAATCGTACTGAAGCCACGCTTTGGTATCTACTGAGACAAAAAAAACTGGTCGACTAAGTTTCGATTTATGTCACTTAACCGATTAATTTCTGACCTAGAAAAACACCAACATGCACCAACCGAGTTGTGGGATCCGCCTTATTGTGGTGAGATCCCTATTCATATTGCTTCAAATGGCGACTGGTTTTATCAGGGGAGCCAGATAAAGCGCTCCGCATTGGTAAAACTCTTTGCGTCCGTTTTAGTGGTTGAAGACGGTGAGTATTTTTTAATAACACCTGCCGAAAAAGTTAAGATTACGGTTGAAGATACGCCCTTTGTCGTTGTCGACTGGAGTCAATTAGAAGAAAATGGGCAGCAATTATTACTGTTAACCACCAACATCGGTGATACTCTGGTATTGAGCTCTGAACATTCTCTCACAATGAAAAACGGCGTGCCCTACATTGTGATGCAACGAGGGTTAACAGCGAGAGTACATCGCAATGTATTCTATCAGTGGGTTTCACACGCAGAGTCAAGAACTGTCGATGGACAAGAACAGTGGTATCTGTCCAGTGCGGGTGAAACGTTTGTGTTAGGAAGTGTGGAATAGGACGTTGCGGTAAACTCGTCTATGACAAAAACAAGAACAGTCTACCTGGTTGAACAGCAACCAGAGCGTCGTCAGCATTTTGAAACGGTATTGACCTTTATTGGCGAAACCGTTGAAGTCATATCTCCTTCAGACACTCTAAAGCTTCGTGCTGCTGATGCTCTCTGTGTGATTGCTGGTAATGGCATTGAGAACTTGCATCAATTAGCCGGCGATGCGCCGCATCTACCTTTTATCTGTGCCACAGATGATCAGCACAATGCGTTACAGAAAGCGAATGTTATTGGCCCTCTGGAAAAGTCTTTTGATTACGCCAGCTTATCGAATATGTTGCATTACTGTCAGGCTTATCACCAGCAAATGCCTGCTAAAGCGGCAAGAAAGCGGCACCCGGGCGGAGGTAAGCTGGAGCAAACCTTAGTTGGTAACGGGCGTACAATGAAACATGTACGTCAGTTGATTGAACAGGTAGCGGTAACAGAAGCGAATGTTCTGATTCTGGGAGAGTCAGGAACAGGTAAAGAAGTTGTGGCTCGCGGTGTTCATGATTTGTCCGGACGTAGTAACGGGCCTTTCGTGCCGGTGAATTGCGGTGCAATTCCGGGTGACTTATTAGAAAGTGAATTGTTCGGGCATGAAAAAGGGGCTTTTACCGGTGCTATCGGTGCGCGTAAAGGCCGCTTCGAATTGGCTCAGGGCGGCACTTTGTTTCTGGATGAAATTGGCGATATGCCATTGCCCATGCAGGTAAAGCTGCTACGAGTTTTGCAAGAGCGGACCTTCGAACGTGTGGGTGGCAGTAAAAGTATTATTGCCGATGTACGAGTGGTTGCGGCGACTCACCGCGAACTGGAACAAATGATTATTGACGGTAAATTCCGTGAAGATTTGTATTACCGCTTAAATGTTTTTCCTATTGAGGTTCCGGCTCTGCGCGAGCGTCAGGAAGACGTACCTTTACTGCTGCAAGAACTGACCCAGCGTTTTAAAAAGGAGCGGGGCGTAGGGGTGCGTTTTACTGAGCGTGCTCTGGAGTCGTTGTCCTATCACCGCTGGCCGGGTAACGTAAGGGAATTGACTAACCTGATAGAACGCCTGACTATAATGCACCCCGATAGTCTGGTTGACGTGCCTGATTTACCTCCAAAATATCAGCATATTGAACATGACGCACCAACTCCAGATTACCCCGAAGAAATGCTGGAGCGCGAAGCGCTGAGTGCCATTTTCAGTGAGTCAGATGAAGAACTTGATGACGACACACATAGTGCTGCTGATTCTGAGTTGCCCGATGACGGGGTCAATTTGAAAGATATGCTAACTGAAATTGAAACGGGAATGATAGCGCAGGCGTTGGATAAATCTGACTGGGTAGTTGCTAAAGCGGCCGATTTACTCAGTATGCGCCGTACAACCTTAGTTGAGAAAATGAAAAAGTACGGAATTCAGAAAGATTAAATTCAAAGCGTCAGTCTTTTGACAATCCAAAAGCTACGTAATTAACTGAAAATAAAGAGAATTATACTGGCATCTATTTTGCATTAGCTTCTCCATAGTTGTTAATTGGAGATGTCAGTATGGCCACCTACCATCAAATTATTGATGCCATGCCCAACGCTGTTATTTTACTGGACAGTCATGGGGTCGTGGATTATTGCAATGACAATGCCACGAGCCTTTTAGGACACCCTCTGAAAAAGTTTTTATGGCGTGAACTGGTGAGTGAACTTTTTGCTCCCAAAGCGGATGACTGGCACGAAGTGTCTTTGCGTAACGGCAGACGGGTTCGTTTAGACACCTCAGTTGTGAATGAAAAGCCAGGGCAGCTTATTGTGCTGACAGACCTGACCGAGACGCGGCGTCTGCAAAACCGCATCGGTCATTTGCAGCGTTTGTCTTCCATGGGAAAAATGGTGGCTTCGCTGGCACATCAGATAAGAACGCCTCTGTCTGCCGCAATTCTTTATGCGCAAAACCTAAAGCAGGGCAGTATTTCTGCGGTCAAACAACAGCGTTTTTCCGATAAGTTACTGTCGCGTCTGCATTCGCTGGAACAACAGGTGAACGATATGTTGTTGTTTGCCAAAAGCGGTGAGCAACCCATGCTGGAAGAACTCAGTACCAATAGCCTGATCCAGCAAGTGCTGATGAACACAGAAAGTTACGCTGAGCAGCATCAGGTGAAAATCAATTGTATTGATCCTGACTTTGGTGTGGTGTTGCGAGCTAATCAAACCGCTCTGATCGGGGCAATGCAGAACCTGGTTAACAACGCTGTTGATGCCAGCCGGCCCGGACAGGAAGTGCTATTAAAAACCGATGTTGATGATGGTAACTGGAAAGTTTCTGTTATTGACTCTGGTTGCGGCATTCCGGCTGAAAAGCAAGGCAGTGTATTCACTCCATTTTTCACTGAAAAATCGAACGGTACCGGTTTAGGTCTGGCGGTTGTCCAAACGGTGATAAAAGCACACAACGGTTTAATTGACTGGGAAAGCCAGCCAAATAAAGGCAGTCGTTTTACCCTAGTGCTGCCGGTATATGAGTGGTCAGAAAATATAATGAAAGAGGTACGTTATGGCTGAGCGACAAGTATTGGTTGTTGAAGATGATGTATCGCTGCGTGAAGCAATTATCGATACACTGGAACTGGCTGACTGTCAGTGCCTGGAAGCCGCTAACGGCGAAGAAGCCTTACTTATTCTAAAAAAAGAGTCAGTGGCGCTGGTTATCAGCGATGTGCAAATGCCGGGAATTGATGGCTTACAGTTATTGCGTAGCATGAATAACCAGCAATACGACATTCCGGTTATTATGATGACGGCCTTTGCAAAGGTGGATGACGCAGTCGTTGCTATGCGTGAAGGCGCTGTCGATTATCTGACTAAGCCGTTTTCAATTGAAAAGCTACAAACACTGGTGCAGCGTTATTTGCCCGACGGTGCAATTAACGATATTGAGCCGGTCGCAGAAGAAGGCTCCAGCCAGGCAGTGCTGGCTATGGCACGAAAAGTTGCGGGTAGTGAAGCAAGCGTAATGGTCACTGGGCCTAGCGGTACCGGTAAAGAAGTGCTGGCGCGTTATATTCACCAGCATTCGGATCGCTCAGATGGGCCCTTTATTGCCATTAACTGCGCAGCGATACCTGAAAACATGCTGGAATCCATGTTATTTGGTTATGAGAAAGGTGCCTTTACGGGCGCTAATCAGTCTTCTCCCGGTAAATTTGAACTGGCTCAGGGCGGTACTTTGCTGCTGGACGAAGTCACTGAAATGGCTATGCACTTGCAGGCTAAATTATTACGGGTTATTCAGGAGCGACAGGTGGAGCGTCTGGGCTCGCGTAAAACCATACAGTTGGATGTCCGGTTAATAGCTACCTCTAACCGAGACTTACAACAGGCGGTGCGCGAAGGGTTATTACGTGAAGACTTAATGTATCGACTAAACGTGTTTCCCCTGCATTGGAAGTCTCTACGTGAGCGACCCGCGGATATCGTTCCCCTGGCAGAAAATTTACTGCAGCGACATAAACAACGTTCCGGTATTAAAACGCCCGTCAATTTCGCTGCGGCAGCAGTTCAACAGTTAATGCGCTATTCCTGGCCGGGCAACGTTCGGGAGCTGGAAAATGTAGTGCAAAGAGCTCTGGTATTGCATCGCGATGGAGAAATTCAGCCACAGGATCTTATGCTGGAACTGAACGACGCGGTGGAAACCGCTAGCGTGTTTCCGGAACAAATAGAGACGCCTGAAGATAAGTCGGAAAACCTCGATGAGTCGCTTTTCAATCAGGAATATCAAATTATCAAAGAGGCGTTGCAACGTCATCAGGGAAAACGCCAACCTGTCGCCGATGAGCTTGGTATTAGTCCACGGACTTTGCGCTACAAGCTGGCGAAAATACGAGAGCAGGGGCTGACTCTAACCGGCTCGTAACGCTGTACTGAAATACCTCGAGCATTATCACTAGCCCTGTTTCTCAGGGCTTTTCTTTGTATCTTACCGATGCGACCAAAAGTTGGCATTCTGTTTGCATAACTAACCTTAAATAAAGTCAGTGATGAATTTTTGACGGGGTTAATTATGAAAGTGGAAGCAAACGCACTTTATCAACAGTTACAATCGATGGCCACGCAGGCTTCCCAGCGTGATCAGCCTACGAATGTGAACGCCCTGCAAGGCAATACCGCTCAGGCTGATTTTTCCAATATGCTGAAAAGCGCAATGGATAACGTCAACGAACTGCAGCAAACCTCAGGTGATTTAAAAACTCGCATGGAACTCGGTGACCCGAATGTCACCCTTGAACAAACCATGATAGCCAGCCAGAAAGCGAGTATAGCGTTTGAGGCAACGGTTCAGGTGCGCAACAAAGTGGTTGATGCGTACAAAGAAATAATGTCAATGCCGGTATAACCGCTGCATCATTGGAGATATAAGTCGTGGCTGAATCAACAGATTTAATGGTACAAGATACTGACTTACCTGATAACAACAGTTCAGGTAATGAAGACGGCGGTGAGAAAACCGGCATTATGACGATGCTGGGTAACTTTGACATGCTGCGCCAGGTTATTGTCGTGCTGGCGCTGGCTATCTGTGTTGCTATTGCTGTTTTTATTATGTTGTGGGCTCAAGAGTCAACTTATCGTCCATTAGGTCAGTTAGAAACGCAGGAGTTGATCAGCACCCTCGACTACATGGATGCAAACGGCATTGAATACCAGGTGGAAGGCAACACGGTTTCAGTACCGGAAGAAAACTACGATGCTATTAAGTTGCAGCTGACTCGTGCTGGTGTTGATTACGGTAACTCGACCAATAACGGCTCCGAAATACTAATGAGCGAACCGGGCTTTGGTGTTAGTCAAAGACTGGAGCGTGAACGTCTTATTCATTCCCGTGAAGTTCAGTTAGCGCGTGCTATTGAGGAAATGAAAAAGGTTTCTGCTGCACGAGTCTTGCTTGCTGTACCTAAAGAAAATGTCTTTGCCCGTCGCGAAAAGCAACCTAAAGCATCGGTTATGTTGAATGTGCGCGGTGGCACCTCATTAAGCGAAGAAGAAGTGGCCTCTATTGTTGATATGGTTGCCTCGTCGGTGACCGGACTTAGTACTGAGCATGTAACGGTCACTGACCAGGCCGGACGTCTGCTTAACTCTGGTTCGCAAAGTGCACTGGCGGCTAAAAGTTCGCGTGAGTATCAAATTGAACAAAAACGCGAAGAGGCCTACTTAGAAAAAATAGACAGTATTTTGATTCCCGTGCTGGGCTATGACAACTATACCGCACAGGTTGACGTGACTATGGACTTTACTCAGCGTGAAGAAACTCAGCGTCAATTTAACCCTGATATGCCGGCTATTCGCAGTGAAATGACGGTTGAAAACCGCTCTGTCGGTAGCGCCATTGGTGGTATTCCCGGAGCACTCACAAATCAACCTCCTTTAGAGTCTGACATTCCGGAAGAAGCCGGAGCAGGAACTGCAGGTGGCGGCACTAATGGCAGCAGCCACCGTGAAGCAACCCGTAATTATGAGCTTGATAATTCAGTCACTTATACCCGGAACCAAACCGGTACCATTAAGCGTTTGAGTGTTTCTGTTGCGGTTAACCATGAAGCAATAACTAATGAAGCGGGTGAAGGCGAAACACAAGCGCGTAGCGCTGAAGAAATCGCTAATATTCGCCGTTTGCTGCAAGGTGGTTTAGGCTTTGATATTAACCGTGGTGACAGCATCGAAGTCGTATCGGTACCGTTCGCGCAGTTGCCTGACTTAGGTGCCGGCGAGACGCCTGTGTGGGAAGAGCCATGGTTCTGGCGAGCTTTCCGTCTGGTGATGGGCGCACTGGTTATTATGGTTTTGATTCTGGCGGTGGTTCGTCCAATGCTGAAGAAACTGATGAATCCGGAATCGGGTGTAGAAGATGATGCCGATGCATTTTCCGATGAGGAATCGATGGGCGACGAAACCATTGATCTGTTATCCTCACAGTTTGATGAGAGTGCAGTTGGGTTTGGGGCTGATGGTAGCCTGCAACTACCTGACTTGCACAAAGATGAAGACTTGTTAAAAGCGGTTCGCGCGTTGGTTGCCAACGAGCCTGAGCTGTCCTCACAAGTGGTTAAAGCGTGGTTGAACGAAGATGCCTGATCAAGATACTAGAACTAAGCGCGGTAAGGTTGAGTTTGATGTCGACACTTTAGAAGGTGTTGAGAAAGCGGCTATTTTACTGCTTAGCTTATCGGAAGAAGATGCGGCTCAGATTCTAAAACACCTGGAACCTAAACAGGTGCAGAAAGTGGGCATGGCCATGGCGAGCCTGGAAGACTTTAACCAGGACAAAGTGAACGCTGTACACCATTTGTTCCTGGAAGATATTCAGAAGTTCACCAATATTGGCTTCAAGAGTGAAGAGTTTGTGCGTAAGGCACTGACTTCAGCTCTGGGTGAGGACAAAGCCGGTAACCTGATTGAACAGATTGTCATGGGCGGCGGCTCGAAAGGTCTTGATTCACTGAAGTGGATGGACTCTAAGCAGGTAGCCACTATTATCCGTAACGAGCACCCGCAAATCCAGACCATTGTCCTGTCGTACCTTGACCCCGAACAAAGTGCCGAAATTATGGCGCAGTTCCCGGACAAAGTCCGTCTGGACTTAATGATGCGAATAGCCAACTTAGAAGAAGTTCAGCCTGCAGCCTTGCAGGAACTGAACGAAATTATGGAAAAACAATTTGCCGGGCAGGCTGGTGCTCAGGCGGCGAAGATGGGCGGCCTGAAAGCGGCGGCCAATATTATGAACTATCTGGATACCAACATCGAAGGCCAGTTGATGGACTCTATTCGCGAGCAGGACGAAGAGATGAGCCAGAGTATCCAGGACTTAATGTTTGTGTTCGAAAATCTGGTGGAAGTCGACGACCGTGGTATTCAGGCCTTGCTGCGTGAAGTTGAAGGTGAAACGTTGCAAAAAGCGATGAAAGGTGCGGACGACGCGGTTCAGGAGAAAATATTCAAGAACATGTCGAAACGTGCCGGCGATATGCTGCGTGATGACCTTGAAGCTATGGGGCCGATTCGTATTAGTGATGTAGAGGCCGCGCAGAAAGATATTCTGGCAGCGGCGCGCCGTTTAGCTGACGCAGGTGAAATTATGCTTGGCGGCGGTGGCGGTGACGAATTCCTATAAGGGTTTAACGCATAATGACGGATGATAAAGACGCAACCCAGCTTTGGGATTTACCTGACATGACCTCGGAAGAGCTTAAGCAGGGCTCTCAGGTAAATGCGTTAAACAAACCCCGGCGCTGGCAATATGAACCGCCGGAAGCGGACAACGAGCAGGAAGAAGAGCTTAAGCCTCTGACCGCAGAACAATTGGAAGAAATTCGTCAGGCTGCACGCGAAGAAGGTCATAAAGAAGGTTTTGACGAAGGCCGCAATGAAGGCCTTAAGAAAGGCCATGACGAAGGCTTCGAAGCTGGCAAAAAAGATGGTTTTGAAGCGGGTGAGCAACAGGGTGTTGAAGCTGGTAAAGAGGCCATGCAGGAGCAACAGCAGCAGTTAGACGTTTTGCTGCAGAGTTTGTCTCATCCGAATGAACGTATCACTGAAGCGGTGCAGGACGAGCTAATTGATATGGTCACTGAGCTGACGCGGGTCATCTGTCTGGATGTCGCTGCTAATTCAAAAGAACTCATCGTCAAAGCCGTGCGCGAAGCTATTGCGGTCTTACCGGTTACTGATCAGCGGGTCATTATTCATCTGAATGAAGAAGACTTAGCTATTTTGCAAAGTACATTCAGCGAAGATGAACTGAAAGAAAAAGGCTGGTTGCTAAATAAAGACGATTTACTGGAACGCGGCGGTTGCCGGGTTACTACAGAAAGCTCCACCATAGATTACACCCTGACCAGCCGTATGGAAGATGTGTTCTCCAAATTAAAAGGTTAACCCATGAGCGCTTCTGAGCAGTTAGTGAAACAACTACGCAAAAAACGTGAGCGTATCCAAAAGCCATCAGTGGCTGTGTCGGGATATCTTACCCGCGTGGTTGGTTTAATGTTTGAGGCCGTTGGCTGCCGTGCTCCGGTGGGTTCAAGTGTGGCGGTTGAGGCTGACAGTGGTGATATTGAAGCCGAAGTGGTGGGGTTTGAAGGCAACATCAGTTACTTAATGCCCACCGAAGACGCTCATGGCGTTATTCCCGGAGCCAGAGTACGCCCACTAAACCGCAAAAACCAATTGCCGCTGGGTATGGAACTGCTGGGTCGTGTTATTGATGCTCGTGGCGAGCCCCTTGATGATAAAGGCCCCATTTTTTCTGACGGAAAAACCTACCGAAGCAAACCCATGAACCCACTGAACCGACGTCAGGTGAAGCAGCCGCTGGACGTTGGCGTAACGGCTATTAATGCCTGCTTAACCGTGGGGCAGGGGCAGCGAATGGGGCTGTTTGCCGGTAGTGGGGTGGGTAAAAGTGTGCTGTTGGGCATGATGACTCGCGGTACCACGGCGGATGTGATTGTAGTTGGCCTGATAGGCGAACGTGGCCGGGAAGTAAAAGAATTTATAGAAGAAATCCTCGGTGAAGAAGGTCGAGAAAAAGCGGTTGTAATAGCAGCGCCTGCTGACCAGTCGCCGCTTATTCGTTTACGTGGTTGTGAAACAGCCTCTCAGGTTGCCGAATATTTTCGTGACCAGGGTCTGAATGTGTTGCTGTTAATGGATTCACTGACTCGTTACGCCATGGCGCAACGGGAAATTGCCCTTGCTGTGGGTGAACCACCGGCAACCAAAGGTTATCCGCCTTCTGTTTTTGCTAAGTTACCAGCATTGGTCGAGAGAGCAGGGAATGGCGGCGACGGACAAGGTTCTGTGACCGCGTTTTATACGGTTCTGACCGAGGGCGACGATTTGCAGGATCCTATTGCGGACTCCGCGAGAGCAATACTGGACGGACATATTGTACTGAACCGGGAACTGGCCGACAGCGGTCATTATCCGGCAATTGATATTGAAGCTTCTATTAGCCGGGTTATGCCACAGGTTGTTTCGGAAGAGCATATGCAACAGGCGATTAAAGTTAGACAGTGGTACTCAAGTTACCGTCGCAATCGCGACTTGATTTCTATTGGCGCATACACCCGAGGAAGTGACCCTGCTATCGATCAGGCTATTGCAATGCAGCCGCGAGTAAGTATGTTTTTGCAACAGAAAATGCGGGAAGTTGTGAACTATGATGAAAGCTTGTTGCTGCTTAATCAGCTAGTCAATCCGAAGCAGAAACAGTCAGCGGGCATGTAATTTATGGCTGAGTTGGCACAATTGGAAATGTTACTGGAGTTGGAACAGAGGCGCGAAGATAAAGCTGCACAGGATTTCTCTCAGGTACAGCAACAGGTTCAGGAGCAACAGATGCGCCTGGACGGTATGTCAAAATATCGACTCGACTACTTAAATCAGTTGCAGCATCGCGGGCAAAGCGGGATTGCCTCAATTCAGGTAGGGCAGTATCACGCATTTGTCGGTAAATTAGATGAAGGTGTTGAACAGTTGCATCACGATATTATTAAGTTGCAGCAAGTGTTACAACAGCGCAAAGATCGTTGGCTGGCGCAGCGTCGCAAGCGCGAGTCGATAGATTTTTTAATAAAAGAAAAGCGCAAGCGTGAGCAAATAGCAGAAGCCAGAAAAGAACAAAATAATCTGGACGATTTTAGCAGCCAGCGTTTTATTCGCGCCAGAAAATAGTTGGAACGAAATTTGCTTAGATACTTACTAGATATTGTTTGCTCAGCTATTGAAAATAGCGCAAGCGCATTGCGAAGTATTATTAAGCAAGGCGTCAATAAGCACTTAATTCAGGAATAAAACTATGCAACAGCTGCTTAATTTAACCGAGTCTGCCGACAACTTTGCACGTATTGGTAAAGGTAACGATCTTTCATTAAAGAGCACCGATGGTGATAGCGGTGAGTTCTCGCGGCTGATGCTACAACAAAATAGTGGCGATAAAGAGCTGCAACAACTGGCCGCCAAAATTGAAGCTTACCAGAAAGCCGGTAATGACGGTGAAGGTGAGGTTGAAGGCAAAGACATTGAACGCAAAAATATTGGCGAGCCGGTGACCCGAAATTTATGGGAATTGTTGCAGCAAATGAAGCAGGAAAGTGCTGAAGTTAGCTCTGAAGGCGAAACCGTGGTTAGTGACGAGATTGATCTTGCTGCGGGCGATGGCGAATTAAAAATGACAGATGAGCAACTGGCGGAAATGCTGGAAGCTTTAATGGCTAAGCTGGATTCTGCCGATGAAGGCGAGGGCGATGCCGTTATGACCGATGCCGAGCGGCAGAAGTTTGCCGATGAGCTGCTGGCCGGCATGACCGATAGCGATAAACAGGCACTGCAGGCAAAGCTTCAACAACTGATCCAGGCCGCAGAGCAGGGCGAAGGCACTGAAAGTGCCGTTGAAGATGCCGGTAAGTTCATAGTTAATTTGCTTGAACCCCTTTTACCCAAAGCCGATGCTGATAAGTTATTAGTAGGTAATGAAAAAGCCTTAACTCAGGCTTTGAATGAGGCGGCAGAGCGAGTACTGTCTCAATTGTCTGCATCTGCGGATAAAAACACAGGCAAGCCGCAAAGTGCTGAAGAATTAACAAATTTGCTTAAGCAACTGGAGCAGCAGGTTTCTGCGCAACAAGCGAAGGGCGAAAGTAGCGAGTTAAGTTTAGCGGAGCAGAAGAAACTGCAGCAGTTCGCCGCCGAATTGCGCAAGATTTTAGCCAGCCAGAATGGCGGCGCAGATAAGCCTCAGGCTTTGACTCAGGAACAGTCGGCTAAAGCTGAGCAGTTATTGGCTGAAGTAAGACAATTACTGAAAGGTCGCACAGGGCTGAATGAAAAGTCGGCAGAGGGTAAGGCGTCGGAATCGGTTATTACAGCAACAGACGTTAAAGTAGGTAAAGAAAAAGCTGGCTCTGGCGATATTGGAGTTAAAAGCGATGAGGGCAAGCAAACGGCTAAAGGTGCTTCTGTGAATACAACTGTTGAAGCAGAAACCAAGGTAGCCGATGCGGTTCAGCAAGGACAAGTCTTCCGGAATAACACCGATGCTTTGGCCGATGCCAGTGCGGCGCGGGCAATACAGGGACAAATGGTTTCAACCACGCAGGGAACCGTAGCTGCGAATGAATCCAGCCAGGCGAATACGTTGCAGGCACTGCAAAGACCATTAGATTTACAGCAAACTGAGGCGTCGCAGAAACTGCAGGAACGCATCAATATTATGATGAGCAGGAATATCCAGCGTGCGGATATTCGTCTGGATCCGCCGGAACTTGGTAGTGTCCACATTCGCGTTAACATGAGCGGTGAGCAGGCATCAGTGCAGTTTCAGGCTCAGACACAACAGGCTCGTGATGCATTAGAGACGACCATGCCACGATTACGTGAAATGCTGGAACAACAGGGTATCAATTTAGCTGATACCCAGGTCGGAGAGCAAAGTAAAGAAGGCGGGCGCACCGCTGGCGGGCAAGCCGGAGGAGCTAATGATGCGGAAGACTGGGCTGTTGAAGGCGAAATAGCTTTAGAAGAAGGCCGTGTGCTTGCTGACGGACAAGTCGATTTCTATGTCTGAAACGGTATATCTAAAGCGGCTATCAAGCTATAGTAACTGTCGATGGACGGTAATACAGGAAATAGAGCATGGCAGAAGATAAAGACGACAACGATGCGGAACAAACTGAAGAGCAAGCCGGCGGTAAGAAGAGAAAGCTGATTCTCTTCGGTGGTATCGGTATTGTGTTGATCATTACCGTAGTGTTGGTGCTGTGGCTATTTGGTGGCTCGTCTGAGGGCGAATCAGCTTTTGCCGCAGATGGCGAAAGCAGCTCGGCCGCACCGTCGTCATCGCCACGACCGGAAATTGGCAATGCGCTTTATGTTGGCATGCCCCGGCCGTTCGTTTTCATTGTACCTGGCGACTCACGTGAGCGAACAGTACAAATTAAAGCGCAGTTAATGGTGCGCGGCGAAGAAAGTGAAGAACTGGCGAAAAAGCATATTCCGTTAATTGAAGGCACGCTGCATGAAGTGTTTTCCTCAACCACGGCTGACAGGTTGAAAACAGCTGAAGGTAAAGGACAATTGCGTGAGCTGGCTTTGACTGAAGTTCGTTCTGCGCTCGAAGAAGTAACAGGGAAACCCATTGTTGAACAGGTTTTATTTACCAGCTTGGTAATGCAATAAGTGAGCTATTATGGCTGTGAGTGACTTACTATCTCAAGACGAAATTGACGCGCTTTTACATGGTGTTGATGACGTTGAAGAAGAGGACACAGAGAAAGAATCCGCCTCTGCGGATGCGCTCGACTATGACTTTTCATCGCAAGATAGAATTGTTCGTGGGCGTATGCCAACGCTGGAAATTGTTAATGAGCGTTTCGCCCGACATATGCGGGTGAGCTTATTCAACATGATGCGGCGCACTGCAGAAGTGTCAATTAACGGTGTCCAGATGATTAAATTTGGTGAGTATGTACATACCTTGTTCGTACCAACCAGTTTAAACATGGTGCGTTTCCGCCCGCTTAAAGGAACGGCACTCATTACTATGGAGGCGCGTTTAGTCTTCATTCTGGTCGATAACTTTTTCGGTGGCGACGGTCGCTATCATGCAAAAATTGAAGGCCGTGAATTTACGCCGACCGAGCGCCGCATTATTCAAATGTTGCTGAAGCTGGTGTTTGAAGATTACAAAGAAGCCTGGGCTCCGGTTATGGACGTAGGCTTTGAATATTTAGACTCGGAAGTTAACCCGGCCATGGCGAACATTGTTAGCCCAACCGAAGTTATCGTTATTAGTTCGTTTCATATTGAGTTAGACGGTGGTGGGGGTGACTTCCACATTGCTTTGCCTTACTCCATGCTGGAACCTATTCGCGAGCTGTTGGATGCTGGTGTGCAGTCGGATAAAGAAGACACCGACATGCGCTGGAGTAAAGCGTTACGCGACGAAATTATGGACGTTCCGGTGGAAATGATTGCCAAACTGGCACAAACCGAAATGTCGTTACGCGAAGTGATGGATTTGCGCGAAGGCGATGTTATTCCGCTTGAGTTGCCAGACGACTTAACCGTCCTAATTGAAGATTTACCGACTTTCCATGCGAAAATGGGGCGTTCAAGAGACAACGTCGCTTTGAAAATTTCAGAGAAGATTAAGCGCCCTGAAACCGTGAAGTCGGATATTCATATGTTGACTCGGGGAGGCCGCCGAATTGGTGGTGATGCCGAGTTACAACAGTTAGAAGAAGATATTGATTTATAATAATTGCTGCTTGAGAAAGTGAGGTTGCAACATGAGTAACGATGATAAAGATATGGATGACTGGGAAGCAGCAATGGCTGAACAGGAAGCTGCTGAAGATGAAGAAAGTGGCGAATCAGGAGCCGGTGAAGGCGCAGGAAAGTCGTCCAGTCATTCTGGTATGGATAACGTGCAGACCGCTGAACTCGAAGAACTGAGTGAAGATAAGCCGGTAACCGAGGAAGAAAAGCGCAAGCTCGACGCCATTCTCGATATTCCTGTTACCATTTCTATGGAAGTGGGTCGTAGCCAAATTAGCATTCGTAATTTGCTGCAATTGAACCAGGGCTCTGTGGTGGAACTGGAACGTGTTGCCGGTGAACCACTGGATGTACTGGTTAACGGCACCTTGATTGCGCATGGCGAGGTGGTTGTTGTTAATGATAAATTCGGGATACGCTTAACCGATGTTATTAGTCAGATTGAACGTATTCGTAAGCTTCGCTAGTTTGGTGCTGTTGCCCTCTGCTGCCAAGGCGGAAGAGAAAGCTGGCATTATTTCAGGCAATGACATAGGCGCCATGGTTTTGGCGCTTTTTGCCGTTTTAGCGGTGATTGTGGTTTTAGCCTCGCTGTTAAAACGCTTTAACCTCAAGTTTCAGGGGGCATCTGGTCTGAAAGTACTGAGTAGCGTGTCTTTAGGGCCCAAAGAGCGGCTGGTCATTGTGGATGTTGGGGGGCAGAAATTGTTACTTGGTGTCACTCAGCAACGCATAGAATGCCTGAAAGAGTTGCCAGGCGATATCAACCTGGAAGGAAAACAAGAACAATGAACCGCTGGTTGCTGCTTTGTATTTTAGCCGTGTTGTGTTTGCTGCCTGAGCAGGCTTTCGCCTGGCAGGATCTTACTGCGGTTACGGTAAAAACAAACCCCGATGGTAGTGAAGAGTACTCTGTAACGCTGCAAATTTTGGCGATAATGACGGCGCTGACCTTCATTCCCGCTATGGTCATTATGATGACCTCATTTACCCGAATTATTATCGTTTTAGCTATTCTGCGTCAGGCCATCGGTCTGCAACAGTCGCCTTCTAATCAGGTGCTACTGGGCATTGCGCTGTTTTTAAGCTTTTTCATCATGACGCCGGTTTTAAACGAAATAAATGACAAAGCGTTACAACCCTACTTAAATGAAGAGATACAGTCGATGGAGGCGGTCGACAGAGCAAAAGCGCCGATAAAAGCCTTTATGCTGGCGCAAACACGCTTAACCGATTTAGAAACCTTTGTCGAAATATCAGGAACCGAGGGCGTGCAAGAGCCGGAGGACGTGCCTATGTCGGTGCTTATTCCGTCCTTTATAACTTCCGAGCTAAAAACCGCCTTTCAAATAGGCTTCATGCTGTTTATTCCGTTTTTGATTATTGATTTGGTGGTCGCCAGCGTTCTCATGGCCATGGGTATGATGATGCTGTCGCCCATGATCGTATCGCTGCCGTTTAAACTCATGTTGTTCGTGCTGGTTGATGGCTGGAGTTTAACCATGAGTACCCTGGCCGGAAGTTTCGGGGTTTAGGAGGCAATATGTCACCGGAAATGTTTCTCGACATTTTTCAGGAAGCTTTGAAAACCATAGTGATTATGGTGGCTTTTATAATTATTCCCGGACTTTTAGTGGGTCTGGTCGTTGCGGTTTTCCAGGCAGCTACCTCTATCAACGAGCAAACCTTAAGCTTTCTGCCCCGCCTACTTGTCACCCTTGCCGTTATTGGTCTTGGTGGACACTTCCTGACTGAAACCGTAATGGACTTCACTATCGAGATGTTTAACCGGATACCTGAAGTGGTCGGCTAATGGATCTGGTGACTTCTGTTCTGCTCGAGTGGTTGGAACAACACCTGTGGCCGCTAACACGGGTGTCATCAATGATCATGAGTATGGCACTGTTTTCCGGCACCATAGTGAACTCCCGCGTCAAAATCTTTTTATCTCTTGCCATTATTATGGCCGTTTCACCTGCTTTGCCGGAAATTAATGCGGGCGTTGAAATGATGTCGGTAGGCGGTTTCTTAGTTACAGCACAGCAAGTCGTTATTGGGGTTGCCTTAGGGTTGCTTTCCATTTTGTTCCTGCAAACATTTGTTCTGGGTGGCCAAATTATTGCCATGCAAATTGGTTTGGGTTTCGCCTCTATGGTTGACCCCACCAACGGCCAGCAAGTGCCGGTTATTGCACAGTTCTTTTTAATGTTAGCCAGTCTGGTTTTTCTCGCGTTCGACGGGCATTTATTAATGATTCATATGGTTGTTGCCAGTTTTGACGCAATACCTGTGGGTATGACCGGGTTGGATGCCGACGCTTTATTTGCGGTTGCGGAGTGGGGCGTTTACATGTTCTCGGCGGCCTTAACGGCGATGCTTTCGGGGGTCATTGCGTTGCTGCTAATTAACTTAAGCTTTGGGGTTATGACCCGGGCGGCTCCACAGCTGAACATTTTTGCTATTGGTTTTCCTATTACTATGGTCAGTGGATTAGTGGTTGTGTGGCTAACCATGGGCGGCTTTATTTTTCACTTCGAAAACCAATGGGCGCGGGTGGTACAAACCATGTGCGAGATATTGGGTAGTCAATGTGCTTAAATCGACTTTCTCTGACAAAGGGCAGTAAGCATGGCTGAGACTGATCAGGAACGTACAGAAGACCCCACGGAGCGACGAAAACAGCAGGCCCGCGACAAAGGCCAAATTGCTCGCTCCAAAGAAATGGGAACCGGCTTTGTATTGGTGAGTGCCGCCGTTTCGTTTTTCTGGTTCGGTGGGGCGCTGTACCAGGGCGTGCGTAACGTTTTTGAAATTATGTTTACGCTTGACCGACAGCACGCGTTTGACACCAGCAAAATGTATGAAGCCTTTGCCATTGCCTTTGGAGAAATTCTCTGGCCAATACTGACCATTTTTGCCTTTATTGTGGTGTTTACCTTTCTGGGGAACAGCTGGTTGGGTGGCATTAACTTTTCCGCTCAGGCAATGGCACCTAAATTTAACCGGATGAATCCGCTTAATGGATTTAAACGGATGTTTGGTGTTCAGGCATTGGTGGAGCTGATAAAAGCCATAGCTAAGTTTATGGTGGTAGCCGTTTCTGCATACTTTCTGCTTAAGTGGAAATTTGTCGACATTCTGCAAATGTCTATGGGGCAGATGCCGACCATGATTGAAAACGCGCTGGACACCTTACTATGGATGTTCCTGTTGTTGTGTTTGTCGATATTCCTTATTGTCGTTATTGATGCTCCCTTCCAGGTATGGAAACACAATAAAGACTTAAAAATGAGTAAGCAGGAAGTCAAAGACGAACACAAAGACACGGAAGGGAGTCCGGAAGTTAAAGGGCGTATTCGTCGCTTACAAATGGAAATGGCAAATCGCCGAATGATGCAGGAAGTGCCTAAGGCCGACGTTGTTGTAACTAACCCTACCCACTATGCTGTCGCTTTAAAATATGACGACGGCGGCGTACAGGCTCCGGTTCTTCTTGCAAAAGGAACCGATGAAACTGCTGCAAAAATTCGTGAAATTGCTCTGGAATATGAAATTCCGCTGGTTGCTTCGCCGGGACTTGCCCGCTCAATTTACCATACCACCGAGCTGGAAAAAGAAATTCCGAAAGGGCTGTTCGTGGCCGTGGCACAGATTCTTGCGTACGTATATCAATTACGAATGTTTAAGAAAGGGCAGGCTAAACGTCCGAAAAAACCACCTATGGATAAAGATATTCCGGACGATTTACGTTACTAACCAGCCTGATTACAACGTCATTCGACTTGCTTAATTTGCGCGTTAAGACGGGCTGCTATATCATTCGCCACCATTCGTGCCGATATCGGCAGTGGCAAATTTGGACTAAGCAGTTATGGCTAAACTTTCTTTGTGCCTGGCACAGCTGGACTTTACAGTTGGTGCCATTCACAACAACACCGCCCTAATTTTAAAAACGCTGCGTGAGCAGGGCGAGCAACACGATATCATTGTGTTCCCTGAGCTGGCTATTACCGGTTATCCGCCGGAAGACTTATTATTCCGCGATGACCTACATCAGGCAGTGGATAATGCGGTAGAACAAATCAGCGCAGCGGCTTCAGATTGTGTGGTTATTGTCGGCCATCCGCAGGCCGTTGGCGGAGAGTTGTTCAACGCTATGTCCGTGCTACACCGGGGAGAATGCCTGCACCGCTACTTTAAACAGCGCCTGCCCAATTACGGTGTTTTTGATGAACAACGTTACTTTATTCCGGGCCATCAGAGTCAGGTGTTTGAATGGCAGGGCGTGCGCATTGGCTTACAAATTTGTGAAGACTTGTGGCATCCGCAACCCTTACAACAATTATTGGATGATGACATTGATCTGGTGCTTTCAATTAATGCTTCTCCGTACGAGTTAAACAAACACGAACAGCGCTTAGGTGTGTTGAAACAGCGTGTGGCAGAAGCCGGTAAACCCATTTTGTATTTGAATAATTGTGGTGCGCAGGATGAGCTGGTGTTTGATGGCCATTCACTGGTTTTAGATGCAGAAGGTGAGCTGGTTGCCGAACTACCGCACTGTGAAATGACCACGGCAAGCGTAACTTACGAAGACAAAGGTATCCGTTGTGTCGGTTTTGAGCCTAAGGCTGAACAAAACGACTTGGCTCATGTATACGACGCTCTGGTGTTGGCGGTGCGTGACTATGTGACCAAGAATGGTTTTTCTGGTGTGGCATTAGGCTTGTCAGGTGGAATCGATTCCGCATTAACTTTGGCGATAGCAAGCGACGCTCTGGGAGCCGATAAGGTTCATGCTGTTATGATGCCGTTCCGCTATACTTCAGATATGAGTCTGGAAGACGCAGAGAAACAAGCCGATACCTTAGGTGTTCGCTACGACGTCGTGCCAATTGAGCCCATGTTTAATGAGTTTATGACTCAGTTGGGACCATTATTCGGCGAGATAGAAACCGATACCACCGAAGAAAATCTGCAATCCCGCTGTCGTGGTGTATTGCTTATGGCCTTATCGAATAAAACCGGTTCGCTGGTGCTGGCTACAGGCAATAAAAGCGAAATGGCGGTGGGTTATGCAACCTTATACGGTGATATGTGCGGTGGTTTCGCACCTATTAAAGACATTCCCAAATTGCTGGTTTATCAATTGGCAGAGTTCCGCAATACCCGGGGTGCCTGTATCCCCCAAAGGGTTATAGACAGACCGCCTTCTGCTGAACTCGCACCAGATCAAGTAGATTCCGATTCCCTGCCGGACTATAGCGATTTAGATCGCATTCTGGCATTGTATGTAGAGAGAGACTGGTCGGTAACCGATATTATCGCGGCCGGATTTGCGGAGGAAGACGTGCGCCGGGTTGTTCGCCTGGTCGATTTGAATGAATACAAGCGTCGCCAATCTGCGGTCGGGCCTAAAGTGACACCTCGTAACTTTGGTAAAGATCGTCGTTACCCTATTACCAGTCACTATCGCCATGAATTACAGCGACAAGGTCAATAGGACAAATACTGATGAAAAAAGTTGAAGCCATTATTAAGCCGTTTAAGTTGGACGACGTGCGCGAAGCGCTGTCGGAAGTCGGCATTGCCGGTATGACTGTGTCAGAGGTAAAAGGCTTTGGGCGTCAGAAAGGCCATACCGAACTTTATCGTGGCGCGGAGTACATGGTCGATTTTCTACCAAAAGTAAAACTGGAAGTGGTGGTTGCGGATAGCGAAGTTGAGCGTTGTATTGAAGCCATTATGGAAACAGCTCAAACCGGGAAAATTGGTGATGGGAAAATTTTCATTACCGAAATTGAACGTGTCATTCGTATTCGTACCGGAGAGGAAAACGAGGACGCGGTATAAGCTACCGCGCCATTCGTCGTAAGAAACTAGCGGGCTGAGACTAACTGATTCTCAGGAAAGTTTGCTCTCAGCACCTTCATTGCGTCTTCGCGCAGTTCAGGCAGTTCCAGTTGGTCATAACTTTCTACCATTATCGCTAAGGCATTCTCTACTTCCGGTGTATCTGAAAAGTGCTCTAATACATACCGGCCGCGGTTAGCTGCTGCTAAGTATGCCTGACGCTCCATATAGTATTGGGCAATAGCCAGTTCTTTTTTAGCTAAGCGGCTTTTCAATGCAATTAAACGTTTCTTCGCATCTGCGGCGTATTCGCTTTTCGGATACTTGCGAACTAACTCAGCGAAATCTTTAAACGCTTCTTCCGCCATAGACGAGTCACGGTCAGAGCGGTCAACACCAGCCAGATTATGTATAGCGTTGTGCTCCGCACGCTGATTAACCAGCCCGCGCATATAGAGTGCATAATCGACATCTTTATGATTTGGGTTCAGGCTGATAAAGCGGTCAATTGCGGCTAAAGCTTCATCTGTATTATCAAGTTTATAATGCAGATAAATAAGGTCTAACTGAATTTGATGAGCAAAAGGACCAAAAGGATAGCGCTTGTTCAGGCTGGACAATTGCTCCTGTGCCAAATTCAAATTACCATTAGCCATACTCTCCTGAGCCTGGTCATACATGGCTTCTATTTGGGTTTTCGCCACTTGCTCTTCTTCTGACTGACTCGAACAACCCGCTAACATTAATCCCAGAACCGATGATAAAACGAGGCTTCGGCTTAACTTATTACTTAACATATTATGAAGGATTCCCTTTATTTTTTTGGCGCTGCACCGGCAAACCGTTACACTAGCATATTCTTGCATTCTAACGCAGCCGTAAAGGCTTTGACAGTCGAAACCCAATATATGAACAAAAGCATTGAATTAGAAGCCATTGTTACCGAGTCTCTAGCTGGAAAACGATTAGACCAGGCACTTGCGGAGTTGTTCCCGGAGTACTCCAGGTCACGGTTAAAAAACTGGATAACTGATGGGAAAGTAAGCGTTGATACAAAAATCATTGAAAAACCACGAGAAAAAGTCGTTGTCGGTGCTCTAGTCGCTGTGGACGCAGAAATTGAAGGGGAAGAGCGGCACGAAGCACAGCCGGTGGAACTGGATATCGTTTATGAAGATGAGGATATTCTGGTTATTAATAAACCTGCTGGTTTGGTTGTGCACCCTGGTGCAGGAGCACCTGACAAAACCTTACTGAATGGTTTGTTGCATTACGATCCGCAGCTTGATCTCGTACCGCGGGCGGGCATTATTCACCGATTGGATAAAGACACAACGGGGCTGATGGTGGTCGCGCGCAACGTGCCGGCACAGACGCAGTTAGTCTCAATGATGCAGGATCGTGATATTACTCGTGAATACGAAGCGGTTTGTAATGGGGTGATGACTGCCGGCGGTATGGTCGATCAACCCATTGGCCGACATCCGACTAAACGGACTCATATGGCAGTGGTGCAATCAGGCAAACCGGCGGTTACTCATTATCGTGTGGTCGATCGCTACAGAGCACATACTTTACTGCGTCTTCGTTTAGAGTCCGGTCGAACGCACCAAATCCGCGTGCATATGGCACATATTCGCCATCCCCTGGTCGGTGATTTAACCTATGGTGGTCGTCCACGTCCGCCCAAACAGGCTGAAGATCGTTTATTGCAAACCTTGCGAGGGTTTAACCGTCAGGCGTTACATGCGGCATCGCTGGGTTTACATCATCCAATTACCGGCGACTGGCTGGAGTTTAATGTTCCGCGCCCAACCGATTTTCAATATTTGATTGAAGAACTGCGCGTTGATCATGAACGTTTCAAGTCAGCCTGACGGCATTATAGTGCCTGACTGGGAACTGCCGCCGAATGTTCATGCGGCAGTAACCACCAGAGCTTTTGGGAATCTGGCTGTGCATGTAGGAGATGACCCTGCAGCCGTTCTTCTGCGCCGCCGCGTGTTGCAACGCTCATTAGCATTACCAACGGCGGTTACCTGGTTACAGCAGCAACATACTCACAGAGTTCTACACTGGCCTTTTCAATCAGCGATCGCTGATGCCGCCTACAGTGATTCCCCTGAGAGTGTTTGTGCGGTTTTAACCGCAGACTGTCTGCCTATTCTGTGTTGTTCAGATGACGGAAGGGAAATTGCAGCAGTACACGCTGGATGGCGAGGTTTAGCCGATGGCGTATTAAAAAGCGCGTTGGCAAGTTTTAAAACTCCGGCGACTCAGATTCGTGTTTGGATAGGGCCGTCGATTGGTGCCTCGGTCTTTGAAGTCGGAGATGACGTCCGAGATGCTTTTGTTGCCCGCCATCCATCTAATGTGGAGTATTTTCTTGCTCACTCCAGTAAATGGCTGGCCGATTTAGCTTCTATTGCAGCGGATGAGTGTTTGCGTGCGGGAGTAAAGAATATTACTAAAAGCGACGAATGCACTGTGCGTAATAACACCCGCTGGTACTCGTGGCGCAAGGAGAAAGCGGCCGCTAGATTTGCGTCAATTATTTGGCGAAATTAATTTTAATCACTTGAAAATGCGCAAAAAGTACCCACATTTAACCTAACGAAAGAATTAAGTGAGGAAGTACTAATGCGACACGATAAATTTACCAGTAAGTTTCAGATGGCAATTGCCGATGCCCAGTCAATTGCTCTGGGACGTGACCATCAATTCATAGAACCCGTTCATTTAATGCAGGCACTGTTGGATCAAAACGGTGGCTCAGTGCGCCCATTATTTACGATGCTGGGTGTGGACATTCCCCAGTTCAGAGCGAATTTGTCAAAAGCGCTGGACGCCTTACCCCAGGTTGAGGGCACCGGCGGTGACGTTCAGTTGTCCCAAAACACCGCGCAGTTGCTAAACCTGTGTGACAAGTACGCTCAAAAGCGAAATGACTCCTATATTTCATCAGAGCTGTTTTTGCTGGCTGCGACTGAAGACAAAGGCAAGTTAGGTGATATTTTCCGTCAGCAGGGCATAAAGCGCGATGCCCTGGAAAAAGCCATTAACGACATACGTGATGGCGAAAAAGTAGATGACCCCAATGCCGAAGATAAGCGTCAGGCGCTGGATAAATACACCATAGATTTAACCGAGCGTGCCGAACAAGGCAAACTTGATCCAGTTATTGGCCGTGATGAAGAAATTCGCCGGACGATTCAGGTGTTGCAACGCCGTACGAAAAACAACCCCGTTCTAATTGGTGAGCCAGGAGTCGGTAAAACCGCCATTGTCGAAGGACTGGCACAGCGCATCGTTAACGGAGAGGTGCCTGAAGGCTTAAAGCACAAGCGGGTATTGTCTCTGGATTTGGGCGCGTTATTAGCGGGAGCGAAATTCCGCGGTGAGTTTGAAGAGCGACTCAAAGCGGTATTAACGGAGCTTTCTAAAGAAGAAGGCCGCATCATTTTGTTTATTGACGAGATGCACACCATGGTGGGGGCCGGAAAGGCCGACGGCGCAATGGATGCCGGAAATATGCTTAAGCCAGCCCTGGCTCGTGGCGAGCTGCACTGTGTTGGCGCCACTACGCTGGATGAATATCGCCAGTATATTGAGAAAGATGCGGCGCTGGAACGACGCTTCCAAAAAGTTCTTGTGGAAGAGCCGAATGTGGAAGACACCATTGCTATTTTGCGTGGTTTGAAAGAGCGTTACGAGCTACACCATTCCGTCGAAATCACCGATCCGGCGATTGTGGCAGCGGCGTCTTTATCTCACCGTTATATCAGTGATCGTAAATTGCCGGATAAAGCCATCGACTTAATTGATGAGGCAGCATCGAGCATTCGTATGCAAATTGACTCTAAGCCAGAGGATCTGGATCGTCTGGAGCGGCGCATTATTCAATTAAAGCTTGAACGTCAGGCGTTGCAGAAAGAAAAGGATGACGCCAGTAAAAAACGTTTGGAGATTCTGCATGATGAGCTAGATGAACAAGAGCGTAAATACGAAGAACTGGAAGAAATCTGGAATACGGAAAAAGCGGCGGTGCAGGGCACCCAGCATATTAAAGCTCAGTTGGAACAGGCTCGCACCGATATGGACATTGCCCGTCGCGCCGGCGATTTAAACCGTATGTCGGAGCTTCAGTATGGTCGTATACCTGAACTGGAGCGGCAGCTGGATTTAGCCTTGCAAGCCGAAATGCAGGATATGAGCTTGCTGAAAAACCGTGTTACTGAAGAAGAAATCGCGGATGTACTATCACGGTGGACGGGAATTCCGGTTAACAGAATGCTCGAAGGCGAGCGTGAAAAACTGTTGCAGATGGAAGAGCAAATACACAGCCGGGTAGTTGGACAGAATGAGGCTGTAGATGCGGTTTCTAATGCCATTCGTCGTTCTCGTGCGGGCTTAGGCGATCCGAATCGACCTATTGGTTCATTTTTATTCCTGGGCCCAACCGGTGTGGGTAAAACTGAGCTTTCTAAAGCGTTAGCGAACTTCATGTTTGATACCGATCATGCCATGGTGCGTATTGATATGTCCGAGTTCATGGAGAAGCATTCGGTTGCCCGTCTGGTTGGTGCGCCTCCTGGCTATGTTGGCTACGAAGAAGGCGGCTACTTAACTGAAGCTGTGCGGCGTAAACCCTATTCGGTAATCTTGCTGGACGAAATTGAGAAGGCTCACCCCGATGTCTTTAATATCTTATTGCAGGTATTGGATGACGGACGCTTAACCGACGGACAAGGGCGCACGGTCGACTTTAAAAACACCGTGATTATTATGACTTCTAACCTGGGGTCCGATTTAATTCAGGAGCATGCCAAAGAGCATACTTATGAGCAGATGAAGGCCGAGGTAATGGAAGTGCTGGCGCATCATTTCCGCCCGGAATTCATTAACCGTGTCGATGAAACGGTTGTCTTCCATCCATTGGGTGAGAGTGAAATTCGGTCTATCGCTGAATTCCAGTTACAGCTTCTTTATAAACGTTTGGAAGAAAAAGAGTATCAGCTAGAATTGGATGATGGGGCTTTGTCGCATTTGGCCAGAACCGGCTTCGATCCCGTTTTTGGAGCTCGTCCTTTGAAACGTGCTATTCAGCATGAGCTGGAAAATCCGTTAGCGCAAAAAATCTTGTCAGGGGAACTAGAGCCTGCTAGACCGATCAAAGTAAGTGTTGAAAACGAGCGGTTAGTGATCACACAGTAATTTGATAGGGCTTCGGGCATTTCCGGTTCGAAGCCCTAATGTGGTAACCTGACTACTTTCCTATTTAGTGACTAAAGAGTGTTTTATACATGAGTAATGACAGCTCAAATACCAATGGTAAGAGCCGCGGTATCTATTTACTACCAAACTTGTTTACGACTGCAGGCTTGTTTTCAGGCTTTTATGCCATAGTGGCATCAATGAACGACCGCTTTATTGAAGCGGCTGTCGCCATTTTTATCGCAATGGTTTTTGATGGACTGGACGGTCGAGTTGCAAGAATGACTAATACAGAGAGCGACTTCGGTGCTGAATTCGACAGTATGGCCGATATCGTATCTTTTGGTATGGCACCTGCTTTGGTCATGTATAACTATGCCCTGGCTGATCTTGGCAAAATTGGTTGGTTAGCGGCCTTTATTTTTGTTGCCGGTGGCGCATTAAGATTGGCAAGGTTTAATACGAACCTTGGCTCCTCCGATAAAAACTTCTTTCAGGGTCTGGCTATACCCAGTGCAGCGGCTATTGTTGCCGGTTTAGTTTGGGTGGGTGCTGAATACGGCGTCGAAGGTAGTGACATGGGTGGTTTTGCCGCTGTTATTACTATTTGCGCCGGATTGTTAATGGTCACTAATTTCCGTTACCACTCTTTTAAAGACGTAGACTGGAAAGGCAAAGTGTCTTTCCTTGTGATTCTGGTTATTGTTCTGGTGTTCGTTATTGTTGCGACGCAACCATCTTTAGTACTGTTCTCTATATTCTTCTTATACGCTTTATCGGGTCCGGTATTAACCATAAAGAATGTGAAGAAGTTGAAGTTGGGTCACGTTGTAGGCGACGACGATGAAGATGATGCAGACTTTAATGATAATAAAGAGACTAAAAAAGAAGCAGAAAAGTCTGAAAAAGAAGATTAAAACACCAACTTGGTGATGATCTGACCAAACGATCAAGAAGAGCCTAAAAAGATCTTGCAAGGCTCAGAGAGATCACTATAATGCGCCGCCGTTGTCATGAGTTATCCGCAAGGCTTATTTGCAAGGATTCTGACAACGGCGTTTTAGTTTCAACCGGGCTTAAAAAAAGCCGTTAAAAAGTGGTTGACGAAACGAAAGGGACGTGTAGAATACGCCTCCCTGCTTCGGAAGAAGCAACGCTCTTTAACAATACTATCAAGCCAAGCAAACTGTGTGGGCACTTGCAGAAGTTAAGCAAAACGAACTATTTGTATTGCAACTTTTGAATGAGTGTTCAGCGAACTTCAGTAATGGAGTGAGCAAAAACGCGTAATTCATTGAGTTGATTGAACTGCTTTTAATTGAAGAGTTTGATCATGGCTCAGATTGAACGCTGGCGGCAGGCCTAACACATGCAAGTCGAGCGGTAACAGAGAGAAGCTTGCTTCTCTGCTGACGAGCGGCGGACGGGTGAGTAAGACTTGGGAATTTGCCTTTAGGCGGGGGACAACCACGGGAAACTGTGGCTAATACCGCATAATGTCTACGGACCAAAGTGGGGGACCTTCGGGCCTCACACCTAAAGATGAGCCCAAGCGGGATTAGCTGG